>CAVQYD010000020.1:0-612574 GCA_963718035.1 uncultured Alphaproteobacteria bacterium
AAACAGCGCATGTGTTCCGACAAGAAGGTCGAGATCGCCGAGCGCCAGGCGATCGAGAATTTCCTTGCGGGCGGGCCCGCGCTCGCGGCCGGTCAGAATGGCAACGCGAATGCCGGCGGCTTCCGCGAGCGGCGCGATCGTTGCCAGATGCTGGCGCGCAAGGATCTCGGTCGGCGCCATGATGGCGGCCTGCCGCCCGGCCTCGATGACGCCCGCCGCCGCGGCAAATGCGACCACCGTTTTTCCGGAACCGACGTCGCCTTGCAGCAGACGTAGCATCCGCTGCGGCAAAGCGAGATCGGTCGTGATGTCGTCGAGCGCCTTTTGCTGCGAATGCGTGAGCGTATACGGCAGCGCCTTCAATATGCGCGCCCGCAGGCGTCCTTCGCTGGCGCTGCCGCGGCCGGGCTGACGGCGCATATGTGCCCGGACGAGGGCAAGTGCGAGTTGCCCGGCCAGCAATTCGTCATAGGCAAGCCGCGTCCAGGACGCGTTCTCCGGCAGGATGTCCCCGGGCTGATTTGGGCGATGAAGATGCCGCAAGGCCGAATTGAAATCCGGAAATTTCTCGCGCGCGATCCAGGCTTCGTCCTGCCATTCGGGGATCGTGGGCAGGCGGGTGAGCGCGCTGTCCATTGCGCGGCGGACATTGCCCAGCGCTAACCCTTCGGTGAGGGGATAGACCGGCTCGACCAGTGGAAGCGCGGCAAAGCCGGCTTCATCGACGACACGGTCGGGATGAACCATCTGCAGCGTGCCGTCGTAGAACTCAGCGGTGCCGGAGACGTATCGGGTCTCCCCGACCGGCAGCAGCTTCTCCAGATAGTCGCGGCGCGCATTGAAATAAGTGAGCGTGATGTCGCCGGTATCATCGTGCGCGTAGATGCGGTAGGGCGCACGCGAACGGTGCGGCGGCGATGGCCGATGCTTGTCGACCGTCACCGAAACCGTGACGACCTGGCCCGGCTGCACATCCTGTAATTTAGGACGAGCGCGCCTGTCGATCACACCCGACGGCATGTGGAACAGAAGATCGACAACACGCGGCGCCTCGCGGTCGAGCAGCCGCGCATAGAGCTTCTCAAGCTTCGGCCCGACGCCGGTCAGGCTCCTGAGTCGACGCAAACAGAGGATTGAGCGCGAGCGGCCGCATGAGGACATGCTGGCTTGTGCGGAATTTCGGCGCAATGCAGCCCTGTGCAAAGGAACGGCTGACATTGCAGCACGAGGCCTCTATATAAAACCCCGCCCGGCCCCGTCCGGGTTTTTGGCGTTGGAGACATGCGGTGACCACGGGAACGAACCTGTCGAGCGAGGGCCTGGATCCACGCCGACGCCGTCTGCTCTTTCGCTGCTGGCATCGCGGTATCCGCGAAATGGACCTCGTGCTCGGCGGGTTTGCCGATGCGCACCTGGCGTCCCTGACCGAGGCGGAGCTCGACGAGCTCGAGCGCTGGCTTGAGGTCCCGGATCAGCAGATTTTCGCCTGGGTCAATGGAATGGAAATGACGCCGCAAGAATTCGACACCGCGCTCTTTCGCCGTCTGCGCGATTTCCACCGTAAGGAGAAGGCGTGAGTACGAGCGGCAAGTCACCTGCAGCGTTGCTGAAGCCCGGTAAGCCGCTCGTCCTGGCGCAAGTCGCGGACGGCGCCGAAGGTCTTGTGCTCGCCGATCTCGCGCGGGCGATCGCTGCCGGCAAGGATGCGCCGGCCGTGTCGCTCGCCGTCATTTGCCGGGACGGACAACGCATGGCGGCGCTGTCGCGCGCGCTGACCTTTTTCGGTCCCGATATCGAGATCATGGAATTCCCGGCATGGGACTGTCTGCCCTACGACCGTGTCTCGCCGAATGCCGCCGTGGTCGCGCAGCGCATGACCGCATTGTCGCGCCTCGTTCGCGTGAAGGGGCGCGACAAGCCGTCCATCCTGCTGACGACGATCAACGCCGCGCTCCAGCGCGTCCCGGCTCGTGACTTCGTGTCGACGCATGCGTTGTCGGTCGCGCCCGGCAACGTCATCGGCATGCAGGGGATCGTCGATTGGCTCGAGCTGAATGGATTTGTCCGCGCCTCGACCGTGCGGGAGCCGGGCGAGTATGCGGTGCGCGGCGGCATCCTCGACCTTTATCCGCCGGGCATGGACATGCCCGTTCGCCTCGACTTTTTCGGCGACGCGCTGGAAACAATACGCATCTTCGACGCGCAGACCCAACGCAGCGAAGAGCAGCTCCGGCGGCTCGATCTTGTGCCGGTGGCGGAGTTCCAGCTCGTCACCGAGACGATCCGCCGCTTTCGCACGGGTTACATTGCCGAGTTCGGCGCGGCGACGCCCGATGACCTGCTTTATGAATCGGTGAGCGAAGGCCGCCGCTATCCCGGCATGGAGCATTGGCTGCCGCTGTTTCACGACCGGCTCGAGACGTTGTTCGATTTTCTCCCGGGGACCGCTGTCGCGCTTGAACACCTCGCCGAAGACGCGGCGCATGAGCGTTTTTCACAAATAACCGACTATCACGATGCGCGCCGCGATGCCCTCAAGCAGGGCGTCACGCCGGTCTACAAGCCGTTGCCGGCGGAACGGCTCTATCTTGGCGAGCAGGAATGGAAAACGCGCCTCGATGGTATCGCGCTGGCGCGGCTCACGCCATTTGCGGTGCCGGAGGAGAATGCAATCGAAGTGGGTGCGCGGGGCGGGCACAATTTCGCGGCCGAGCGCGCCGAGCCGGGCGCAAACGTCTTCGAGGCGGTGAGCACCCATGTGCTTGCGTTGCAGGCGGCGGGCAAACGCGTGGCAATCGCGTTGTGGAGCGATGGTGCGCGCGAGCGCATGAGCCACGTGCTCGCCGATCACAGGCTCCACAATCTCACGCCAGTTTCCAATTGGAGCGCGGCGCTGGCTCTGCCGAAGACGTCGGTTGCGCTCGCAGTCCTCGGCATCGAATCCGGTTTCGAGACCGACGATGCGGCGATCATCAGCGAACAGGACATTCTTGGCGACCGGCTGGTGCGGCCAAGGCGCGCCGCCAGGCGCGCGGAGAATTTCATCGCCGAGGCGACCAGCCTCGCACCCGGCGATCTCGTGGTGCATGTCGATCACGGCATCGGACGGTTTGCGGGGCTGCAGGCGATCGAGGCGGCGGGCGCCCCGCACGACTGCCTGGAAATTCATTACGCCGAAGGCGCCAAGCTCTATCTGCCGGTCGAAAACGTCGACCTGCTGTCGCGCTATGGCTCGGAAGAAGCAACCGTCGACCTGGACCGGCTCGGCGGCGGCAACTGGCAGGCGCGCAAGGCGCGCATGAAGAGCCGTATCCGCGAGATCGCGGGTGAGCTGATCAAGATTGCCGCGGAACGCCAGCTGCGCGAGGCGCCGCGCTTGACGGTCGGCCCTGGCGCCTATGACGAGTTCTGTGCCGGATTTCCCTACGAGGAAACCGACGACCAACTGGCGGCCATCGACGCGACGATCAAAGACCTGGGCTCGGGGCGACCGATGGACCGTCTCATCTGCGGCGACGTCGGGTTTGGAAAGACGGAAGTCGCGTTGCGTGCGGCCTTCATCGCCGCGCTCGGCGGCAAGCAGGTCGCGGTGATCGTGCCGACGACGCTCCTGGCGCGCCAGCACTTCAAGACATTTTCCGAACGGTTCCGCGGCTTTCCCGTGAACGTTGCGCAGGCGTCGCGGCTCGTTCCGGCGGCTGAGCTAGCCAAGGTGAGGGCGGGCCTCGCCGACGGCACGATCGATATCGTGATCGGCACGCATGCACTGCTCGGCAAGACCATAAAATTCAAGGATCTGGCGCTGCTCGTGGTCGACGAGGAGCAGCATTTCGGGGTCGCGCACAAGGAGAAGCTCAAGACGCTGCGCTCGGAAGTGCACGTGCTGACGCTGACCGCAACGCCGATCCCGCGCACGCTGCAACTGGCGCTCACCGGCGTGCGGGATCTCTCGATCATTGCGTCGCCGCCGGTCGACCGTCTCGCCGTGCGCACATTCGTCTCGCCATTCGATCCGATCACGGTCCGCGAGGCGCTGCTGCGCGAGAAATATCGCGGCGGGCAGGCCTTCTATGTCTGCCCGCGCATCGAGGATCTCGCCGGCGGCAAGGATTTCCTCGACAAGACCGTGCCGGAAGTGCGCGTCGCGGTCGCGCACGGGCAGATGCCGCCGACGGCGCTCGACGACATCATGTCGGCCTTCTACGACGGCAAATACGACGTGTTGCTCTCGACCACGATCATCGAATCCGGTCTCGATATTCCGACCGCCAATACGCTGATCGTGCATCGTGCCGACCGGTTCGGGCTTGCGCAGCTCTATCAGCTGCGCGGGCGGGTGGGTCGCGCGAAGTTGCGCGCCTACGCGCTGCTCACGCTGCCGGTGCAAAAGAAAATCACGCCGCAGGCCGAGCGCCGGCTGAAGGTCCTGCAGTCGCTCGACACGCTCGGCGCGGGCTTCCAGCTCGCCTCGCACGATCTCGATATTCGCGGCGCCGGCAATCTGCTCGGCGAGGAGCAGTCGGGCCATATCAAGGAAGTCGGGTTCGAGCTTTACCAGCAGATGCTGGAGGAGGCGGTCATGAGCCTCAAGGCCGGGATCACCGCGCCGGCCGCCGATCGCTGGTCACCGCAAATCACCATCGGTGCGGCTCTGCTCATTCCGGAGGAGTATGTCGCCGACCTGTCGGTGCGGTTGTCGCTTTACCGGCGGCTCGCCGACATCGACGACGAACGCGACATTGACGTTTTGCAGCGGAACTTGTCGATCGGTTCGGCAAATTGCCGCAGGAAGTCGAGCATCTGCTGCAGGTGGTGGCGATCAAGGCGCTCAGCCGGCGCGCCAATGTGGAGAAGGTGGAGGCGGGACCGAAAGGCATCGTGCTGTCGTTCCGTGACAATGTCTTTGCCAATCCGGAGGGGCTGATTGCCTTCATTCGCGAGCAGGGCTCCGGAGTCCGCATGCGCGCCGATCCCAAGAACCCCAAGGGCCAGCAGCTGGTGTTCTTCGACGAATGGCCGCGACCGGAAGACCGCCTGAAAGGCACCACGGCCGTGCTGCGGCGGCTTGCAAGCATCGCCGAGCAGGCCAAGGCCGCCTGACGCTCAGTGCGGCATGCGCAGGACGGGCTTGATGGTCCTGCCGGAAGCCAATTCCTCCGCGGCGCGATTGATCTCGGCGAGCGGATAGAACGTGATCATTTTCTCGACCGGGAAGCGGCCGGCGACGATATGGTCGACGAGCAGCGGGATGAACTCCTGCGGCACGCTGTCGCCCTGGATCACGCCGCGCACGGTGCGGCCGTTCTGCAAGAACGGCATCTCGAATGATGTCTCGGTGCCCTTGCGCGCGCTGCCGAGCAGGACGCAGGTGCCGGCCGGCATCAGGCAATCGACCGCCTCGCGGAACACGGACGGAAGCGCCGAGGTCTCCAGTGAATAGCGTGCGCCAAGCCCGGTGATCTTGCGGATCTCGTCGACGACATCGGTGCGGTTGGCGTGATTGATGGTGTGCGTCGCCCCGAGCGTACGGGCGAGCGCCAGGCGATGCTCGTGCACATCGACTGCGATGATGGGGTCGCAGCCGGCAATCTTGGCTGACATCAGACCGGACAGGCCCACGGCGCCGACGCCGAACACGACAAAACTGTCGCCCGCACGCGGCTTCATCACGTTGAGAACCGCGCCGGCGCCCGTCTGTCCGCCGCAGGCGAGCGCGCAAACGTGCTCGATCGGCGCATCGTTGCGGACTTTCACCGCATAGCGTTCGTTGGCGATGGTGAAATTGCCGAACGAAGACTGCTGGAAGAAGGCGCTGTAGACCGGCTTGCCGTCCTTCGAATGCAGCGTCGAGCCGTCGGCACGGGTGCCGTTCATCTTCAGATCGAAGGCGTGCAGGCAGTAGCTCGGCCGTTGCGATTTGCAATTCGGACATTCGCCGCACCACGGATAGGCCATGACAACGTGGTCGCCCGGCTTGAACTTTGTGACCGCATTGCCGACCGCACGCACGATGCCGGCGCCCTCGTGACCGAAAACCTTGGGAAACTTGGTCGGATAGTAGGCGTCGCGGCCGTGCAGGTCGGTGGCGCACATGCCGCTGGCCACGACTTCGACCAGCAGCTCGTCGCTGCGCGGATCGCAGAGATCGAGTTGCTCGATGATGAACGGGCCGGAGCGCTCATGCACCACGGCAGCGGTGATCTTCATGAGAAGGTCCGGGGACTATTCGGCGGCGTCGACCGACTCCGACAGGCGCGCAATCGCTTCGGCGAGATCCTCCGGCGCCTGCGCGCCCGAGATCGCGAATTTTCCGCCAAGGATGAAGCAGGGAACGCCCTGGATCCCGGCCTCCTTGGCGGAGAGCGCCTCGCGCTCGACCTCGGCGGCGTCCTTGTCGCTGGCGAGCGCCTCGCGGATATCCTCGGCGTCAAGACCAACGTCGGCCGCGGCCTGTACCAACACGGCGTGGTTGGTGAGATCGGCACCTTCGGTAAAGTAGAGGTCCATCAACTTTTGCTTCATCTCGGCGGCCTTGCCGATACCTTCCGCCCAGCGGATCAGGCGATGCGCATCGAGCGTGTTGGGCTGCCGGCTGATCTTGTCGATGGCATAGGTCAGCCCTTCGGACGCCGCCGCCGCGCGCACGCGCTGCGCGATACCGTTGTAGCGTTCGGGCGAGCCGAACTTGGTCGTTAAGATACTCCTCGCGCGAGATGCCTTCGCGCGGGATCCAGTCATTGAGGAAATAGGGCCGGTAATGCACTTCGACCGGAATGTCGGGGTTGAGCGCGATCGCTTTCTCGAGCCGGCGCTTGCCGATAAAGCACCACGGGCAGACCACGTCGGAAACAACGTCGATACGGACCGGTTGATGATTGGGCATTGGGGGCTCCCTTTGCCGGGAGCCTAGGCCGCTGTCTATTCGGCCGCAACCATGCGGCTGCCCACGACGCGCATCATCAGCGTATCGAGGGTGTCGCCTGCCTTCAGCGTCGCCAGGGTGACATTCGCCGCCGGCGGTTCCTCGCCTTGTGGCGCAAGGATCATCCGTTTCAGCGACGTCGCGAGGCGGCGGACGGTCACGTGGGTGCTGCGCAGATCGGTCTGTGTGAAGGCGACCAGAATGGCGCCTTCCTCGTCACGCATCGCAAAGTCGATATTGCGGATCAGCCGGGACATCAGCCGCGCTGCATCGAGACTGGCGCGCTCGTCGAGATCCTTCCCGAATGAAAAGCGCGCAACAGAAAGCGGCATGCTGCGGTCAGCCGCTTCGCTGATCGCCATCTTCAGGTCATGCCAAAATAAATCCCGTGTGAGGAGGCCGCTTTGCGGGTCGAATACGCCATCGGTGTCGAGCGATTTGAGCATCCGCTTGAGCCGCGCCTCGAAGGCGCGCAGGCGAACCAGCGGAATGATCCGCGCGACAAGCCGCGCCGGGTCGGCGGCGACATGTTCGATGTTCGGCAGGGCATCTGCAAATTCGGGCGGCGTTTCGCCGATCACCGCGACCGGAATGTCACGGAAACGCGGCTCCTGCGCCAGCACGGTCAGGAAGGCCTCCACCATTCGCGGAGAGAAGCCGTCGCCGACGACGATGCCGTCAATGTCGCGCATGTTGAGATGGCGCGCGGCCGCTTCCACGCTCAGCGCACCGGCAACCTTCACACGCTCGCCCATGGCGACGCTCAGCGTCGGGTAAAGGGGCCCGCGGCCGGCAATCAGGACAGTCGCATCGACGAGCGCGTCGCCGACCGGCAGCGCGGGCAACTTGCCGTCATGCGAAGTGAAGAGCTCGATCCGGCGCAGAACGGTGGCATGCAGCGCGCGCACCCGCATCGCGAACTGCAGGCGCGCAAGCAGACGCTCGACAGGCAGTGTGGCGTCGGCCGGCAGCGCGATCGGCACGGCTGCATCCTCATCGCCGCACACGCGGGCGATGACCGGCACGATCGGGCCGTTCACGGTGGCGACCTGCAGGCACAGCATGCGGGCCGAAGCGATATTGGCCGGCGCGCCCGGCTCGGCGATGACGATTGCGGCGGGCTTCACGGTGACGAAGGCGGCCGGCGCATCGGCCCACTTGGATTCGACGATTGGAAATGCGCCTGCCGTGCTCAGCGCTTCCACCAGCTCGGTCGCCGGTTGTTCGGCGACCACGATCAGCGGGCCTTGCAGCGACATCCGGGCGCACGCGCAGTTTGTGGGTGGCGCGAATCTCAGTCGAGCGCTGTTAATACCCCGTCAACGAACAGTCGAAACTACGCGGCGTCAGCGCCGCCGCGCTGGCGAAATGCGCCTGATATCAGCGCATTGGCGCCTTGCGCCTCCAGCGCGGCGGCGACCGCTTTTTTGTCCTGAGCGGCGCCGGCGAGCCGCTGTCCGAGCGTACGATCGGGAAGACGCGACGACGGTTGCGTCGGGCGCCGCCTTTTCAAGGCAGGCGTCGAGGTCGTTTTGCCGCACGCGATAGCCGCCGATGCTGACGATGTTGGGAGGCGGCACGGTGATCGCGAGCGTCTGGTTCGATGCATCGAGCCGGCAGGCATATCCGGTGTCAAAGTAACCGGCGCGGTCAGGCGAAAGGTGCGGCGCGTCCGCGCCCGGGGGAAACGCGGCGGCCGGGACCATGGGGCCACGCAGCAAAAGCGTGCCCGTACCGCTGCGTGCCGTCTCGATAACCGTCATCGCGCCAATTGCACCGCGCGGCACGCTGATGACGCCGTGCGGGATCGCGAGCGGAGGCCCGTTCGCGTTTCGCCGTGCAGCGACGATTCCGGTTTCTCCGAAACTCGACACATCGACCACAGTCGGGACGTTCTCATAGGGTTTCGCAGTCATCATCCGTTCTGGCGCGCGCCACAGCGCAACAAGCGTGCAGGCTTCGCCGCCAAGAAGGCCTGCCGCCGCCATTGCGGGCAATGCAGCCGCAGGCAGCGTCATTGCGTCAAAGTCTGTCGCGTCGCGCTGCGCGCCAAACGTGAGTGGCTCGAACCCATGATGCAGATGCAACGTGCCGCCTGACAGAAGCCAGGGCATCAGCGTGAGCGCGAGACCCGCGAATGAACCAACCGGGACCGTCGATAGCAGGCGCGCATCGGACGCAATTCCGCCTTCCAGCACAATGGCGAGTCCGCCGCTGATGAGCTCGATATGATTGCGCGCCATCGGAATTGCACCGCGCGCATCAACCCCGAATGTGATGGCTGCGACATGCGCAGCCGCGGCGTCCGGGCGGACAGGCGTGGCAGAGAGATCGGCACCACCCGGAGCGAAGGCGTCGTCGAGTGACACAATCCCATCAGGCAAATCCCGGCCGAAGCCAAAGATATGACGGACCGGAAACAGGGCCGCCGCCGTGTGCATCGCGATGTCCGCATGGGCAACGCCGCCGGCGCGGGCGCATGTCACGATCGCTTTCGCGCCGACGCGGCCCAGCGCATCAACCATGTCGCGGCGGCGCCAGAGGAGCGGCACGGGCGCGGCAATCATGCCGGCGCGCAGGATTCCGAGAAACGCGACAATGCTGTCGACCGTGTTGGGCAATTGCATCGCCACGACGGCGTCGGTCGGCAGACCGAACGAACGCAGGCGTGCCGCGACCGCGGAAATTGCGTGATCGGCCTGCGCGTAACTCAGGGTGCGCGGCGCGCCGTCGGTGAAACTCTGGCGGTTCGGCGCGTCAACGAGCGCGGGGGCATCGGGATGCCGGACGCCGGCACGGCGAAAGAGATCATCAAGCGTTGTGGTGATGCCAGATGCCCGGTTGATTTCGCCGAGGATCATCGCCAGCGCCTCAAGGCCTGAGGTCCTTCTGCCACCACGTTTCCGGCAAATAGCCGAACAGCGACGTTCGTGAGGGATGCGCGATTCGCGCCCAGCGCGCCACCCATTGCACGGGCGGGAAATAAAGCGGCACCACATAGAAGCCCGACAGCAGGACCCGATCGAGCGCGCGGGTGGCGGCGACGAAATTCTCGCGGGTTGTCGCGCCGAGCATCGCGCCGATCATGGCGTCGACGGCCTTGGATTTGACGCCCATGTAGTTGCGGCTGCCCTGTTGATCGGCGGCGGCGGAGCCCCAGTAGAACAGCTGCTCGTTGCCGGGCGACAAAGATTGCTCCCATCGGTAATCGATCATGTCGAAGTCGAAAGCAATGCGGCGGCGTTCGTACTGGGTGGCGTCGACGGTGCGCACGCGCGCCTCGATGCCGGCGCGCTTGAGATTGCGGACGAAGGCGAGCGCGACGCGCTCCTGATCGCGCGTGGTGGTGAGGATCTCGAACGACAGCGGTCGCCCCGTCGCGGTATGCAACAGTTGGGTACCCTTGAGCTCGTAACCCGCGGCCTTGAAGAGCGTGAAGGCGCGGCGGAGCACAGAACGGTCGTGTCCTGAGCCGTCGGTAACGGGCGGAGACCAGGCGCCGTCCATGATGTCCGCCCGCACGACGCCCGGGAATGGAGCCAGCAACTCGCGCTCACGCGCATTGGCCGGCACGCCGTGCGCCGACAGATCGCAGCCGTCGAAATAACTCGCGGTTCTCTTATAGAGGCTGAAGAAGTAGGTGCGGTTGAGCCACTCGAAGTCGAACAACTGCAGGATCGCCTCACGCACGCGAACATCGGAGAAAACCGCACGCCGCGTATTGAACACCAGGCCTTGCATGCCCTTGGGCAATCCGTAGGGCAGGTCTTCCTTGACGACGCGGCCCTCGCGCATTGCAGGAAAGTCGTAAGCGGTCTGCCAGCGCCCCGGATCAGTCTCGACCCGCAGATCGTAGAGCCCTTTCTTGAACGCTTCGAAATGCGTGTTGCCGTCGCGATAGTAGTCGTAACGGATCGTGTCGAAATTCCAGAGGCCGCGATTGATGGCGAGATCGCGTCCCCAATAGTTCTTGTCGCGTGTGAAGGTGACGCTCTCGCCGGGTTTCACATTGCTGACGGTATAGGGCCCGCTGCCAAGCAGCGGGTCGAAGCTGGTGTCCTCGAATGTATCGGCGTTGACGGCGTGCTTTGCCAGCACCGGCATCAGTCCGATGATGAGCGGCAATTCGCGGTCGTCAGCGCCGGAAAGGTCGAAGCGCACCGTGCGCGCATCGGTCGCTTCGGCTTTGGTGACCTTGATGTAATAGGTGCGGAAATTCGGCCGGCCTTTGTCGCGCAACAGCTCCCAGGAAAAAATCACGTCAGCCGGCGTCACCGGCTTGCCGTCGGCGAAGCGCGCCGCCGGATTGATCCTGAAACTGACGTAGGAGCGTGCGGCATCGGTCGCGATGCGGTCGGCCAGCAGGCCGTAGAGCGTGAACGGCTCGTCGTAGCCGCGGGCGAGCAGGCTTTCGACGATGTAGCCCCTCATATTGGCAGCCGGCAGTCCTTTCACGATGAAGGGGTTGAGGCAGTCGAAAGTGCCAAGCACGCCTTGCGTCAGGTGACCGCCTTTCGGCGCTTGCGGATTGGCGTAGGTCGGATGGGTGAAATCCGGCCCCCATGCCGGTTCCCCGTGCATTGCGATGGCGTGAGCAGCTCGCTGGGCATGCGCCGGCCGCAGACCGAACGCGGTCGCTGCAGACAACGCGCCGAGCACGACGAAACGTCGCGATGGGCGCAAAGCGGTCCCCGCATGGGCAGTCGAGGGCGGCGCGAGTGTCGTGCGAATGCGATTCGGTCCGGTTTTGCAGGAATTTATCATAAGGCGGCAGGGCCACGACGGGCCGCATTTTCAGCGCATTCGTGGCTTTATTGCAGAGGGGAATTCGGCTATCAGGCGTCACGCTCCCGCCGTATTTGACCCGGACAGAGCCGGGCAACCAGCGGCATTTTGGGGGCGTCATTCGCCGCGGACGGAAATAACAAGGGAACAGTTACAATGGATTATCGGACCGTATCGGTCCGGCCGTGGGGCCGGGCGTTGACCGCCACCATGGTCATGACTTTGGCAGCAACGCTGTTCGCGAACACTGCCTCTGCACAGCAACAGCAGCAGCCCAAGGCGGCTCCAAAGGCGGCGCCGAAGGCGCAGCCGGCCCAACCGGCACAGCCTCTGCAGCCGGCGCAGCCGCAGCAGCAGGCCGCCGACCAGCCGCAGCTGATGTACTCGCCATGGATGAAAGTCTGCGGCCAGGGACAGGACACGGGCAACAAGAAGGTTTGCGTGATCACCAAAGATGGCCGCCTTGAGAACGGAATGCCGGTCGCCATCGTTCAATTGTTCGAGCCGGAAGGCGAGCCGAAGGTCCTGCGGGTCACCGTTCCGCTCGGAATGCAGCTCGCGCATGGCACGCGGCTGCTCATCGACCAGCAGCAGCCCTCGCAGCAGCCCTACAAGATCTGTTTCCCTGTCGGATGCATGGCGGATTACCCCGTCACCGACGACATGATCACCAAGATGAAGAAGGGGCAGAACATCGTCGTGCAGGCGATCAACATGCAGGGCACGCCGATCAGCCTGCCGTTGCCATTGAACGATTTCGCCAAGGCCTATGACGGCCCGCCGACGGATCCGAAGGCCTTCGAGGAACAGCAGCGCAAGCTTCAGGAAGAATTGCAGAAGAAGGCCGAAGAGGCGCGCAAGAAACTGGAAGGCCAGCAGAGCCAGGCCCCGGGCGCGCCGGCGCCAGCCCCGGCCCCGGCACAAAAGAAGTAAGCCGTTCGACCGGTAAAAAGATCAAAGGCGCGGCCTCGAGCCGCGCCTTTTCGTTTGAGCGCTCGATTAATGAACCTGCGAATTGCGCGGACGGTAAGTGCCGCTTTCATCGCGCACGAAGACTTCGGCAACATCAGGGTGGCGGATCGGCTTGCCTGACGTGTCAGGCAGCAGATTCTGTTCGGACACGTAGGCGATGTATTCGGTTTCCGAATTTTCGGCGAACAGGTGATAGAACGGCTGATCCTTGTGCGGCCGTATCTCGGCAGGAATCGACTGCAGCCATTCCTCGGTATTGTTGAACACCGGATCGATGTCGAAGATGACGCCGCGGAACGGATGCACGCGGTGCTTCACCACCTGACCGATCTTGAATTTCGCTTCTGCGCATCTTTTCCATCAAGCGTTCCGTTACGGTCACAAGGCGTAGCGCTTTTTCGCGTCGGGATCCTTGGCTGCAACAAGCTTCGCCAGATCGAGGAGCACTTTCGCCTGCTTCCAGGTCGCGTCGTCCTGCATCTTGCCGTCAATCATGACGGCGCCGGCGCCGTCGGGCATCGCGGCCACGATCTTCTGGGCAAACGCCACTTCGCCGGGATCGGGCGAAAACACCTTTTTCGCGATGTCGATCTGCGATGGGTGGAGCGACCAGGCGCCGACGCAACCCATCAGGAAAGCATTTCGGAACTGTGCCTCGCAGCCGGCCGGATCGCCGAAGTCGCCGAACGGGCCATAGAACGGCTTGATGCCGGCGGCGGCGCAGGCATCGACCATCTTCGCAATCGTGTAGTGCCACAGATCCTGCTGCGATGACGCACGCGGTGCATCGCCTTGCGCGTCCGCGAGCACCTTGTAGTCGGGATGTCCTCCGCCGACGCGCGTCGTCTTCATCGCGCGCGAGGCGGCAAGGTCCGCCGGCCCGAGGCTCATGCCGTGCATGCGCGGGGAGGCGGAAGCGATCGCCTCGACATTGTTGACGCCTTGCGCGGTCTCCAGGATGGCGTGGATCAGGATCGGTTTCTTCAGCTGGTGCCGCGCCTCGAGCTGCGCCAGCAGCTGGTCGAGGTAGTGGATGTCCCACGGCCCGTCGACCTTGGGCAGCATGATCACGTCAAGCTTGCTGCCGGCCGCCGCGACGATCTCGGTGATGTCGTCGAGCGCCCAGGGCGAATTGAGCGCGTTGATGCGCGTCCACAGCCCGGTCGAACCGAAATCGGTTGCCCGCGCCATCGCGATAAAGCCGTCGCGCGCCGCTTTTTTGGAGTCGACCGGAATGGCGTCTTCGAGATTGCCGAGCACGACGTCGACCTGCCGCACGAGTTCCGGCACTTTCGCCCGCACTTTCTCGATGTGCGGCGGCACGAAATGAATCATGCGCTCCAGCCGCACAGGCAATTCGCGCAGCGGCGCTGGTGCGCCGATGGCGAGCGGGGCATAGAACTGGCGCGGAAGTTTCATCGGCATCCTCAAAACCCGGCCTGCCGTTTAGAGGAATGCAAAGGCTGACGCCAAGTGCCGTTAAGTTAACGAGGCTCGCGACGCTTCCTTTCGGCGTCATCCCACGCGGTCAAAGCCTGGAAATCCGGCACAAAGCCGAGCCCTTTCTGGGCGTCCGTCGACAGCACGGACTGGGACGTCACCACGTCGACCAGCGCCGGCGCGTTCTTCAACGCGCGACGCAATGCGCCTTCCAGTTCCGACGGCTTTTCGACCCTTTCTCCATGCGCTCCAAGGGAGCGGGCGAGGCCCGCGTAATCGGAATGGCGCAAGGTCGTGCCGACGACGCGCCCGCCATAATTCATTTCCTGGTCGAGGCGCTCGATGTTCCAGGCGGCATTGTTCGACACGATGAAGACCACTTTCGCGCCGTGCCGGACGGCGGTGTCGATTTCCATGGCGTTGATGCCGAATGCGCCATCGCCATTGACCGAAATGACCTGCCGGTCCGGCATGGCAAGGGCTGCGGCGACTGCGAAAGGAACGCCGACGCCAAGGCAGCCGAATGCGCCCGCATCCATGTACGTGCTGGCGGCCAGTCCGGTGCGTGCGAAGCTCAACAGGTCACCGCCATCCGCGATCGCGATGTAGTCCTTCGGGGCCGTGGCGGCGACGGCGTCAAAAATCACACGCGGATGAATTTTGCCGTCGCTGCCGGTCGTCGGCCTGTCTTTGGCGGTCTCGGCGGCGGCAATGCGGTCGCGATGGCGCTTGCGCAGGCCATCAGCCCAGGCCTTGTCGATGCCGCTTTCGCGATTGCCGGCGGCTGTGACCATGGCTTCAAGTGCAAGATGAGGCGAGGCGAGTAACTCCGGCTGGCCGCGCCGATTGTCGATCAGCTCACCGGGGCTATCCGATATCCTAATGAAGCGCGCATTGGGAAAGACGGCCGGCGAGCCGTAGCCGACCTGGTAGTCGAGCTTGCGCCCGATCAGCAAGACGACGTCGGCGTCAGTCATCGCGGCCGCGCGGACGGCGGCTGCGGTCGAGGGATGCTCGGCCGGGACAAGACCGCGGCTCTCCTGCGTGTCCAGGTAAAGCGCGCCGGTTGCATCGAGCAGCCGCACGAGCGCGGACCCGGCCTGCCGTGCGCCGCGGCCGGTGATGACCACGGGGCGCTTCGCCGACCAGAACACGTCCACCGCCTCTTTCACCGCGGCGGGATCGGGAGGGATGACGCGCGGCGGCTTCGGATTGATCCATTCATCGAGCACCAGTTGCGGCGGCACATGCGTGCGCAGCACATCGGTCGGCACTTCCAGATAGACCGGCCCCGGCTCGCCGTTGTCGCCCATGGCGCGCGCCACGGCCTCGTCGAGCTCGCGAATAACCTGGTCCGGAACGCGCGCGGTGCGCGAGGTCCGTGTCACCGGACGAAGAATGTCGACATGCGGGATGTCCTGCAGCGGACCCATATTCGCCTGCGGGCGCGACGTGCAGCCGCCGATCAGCAGCACCGGTATGCGGGCAAGCGATGCATTCGCGATCGCTGTGACCGTGTTCGTCACGCCGGGTCCGGCGGTCACCATGGCCACGCCGAACTGGCCGGTGAGCTCCGCATGGGCGTGCGCCATGTGGACCGCGGCGCCTTCGTCGCGCACGTCGATGATCCGGATTCCCTGCCGCGCCACGTGATCCCAGATCGGCTGGATATGCCCGCCCTGCAGCCCGAAGATCCGGTCGATACCACGCGCCTTGAGGAAGCGTGCGATCCAGGCCGCGCAGGACTGCTGATCCGCGTTGAGATCTTGCGACTGGACTGCGGGCTTGCTCATGAACTCACTCCCGTTGGCGTGTATTTCGTTCGCAGGACGCGGTGCAGGATCTTTCCGGTCGCGGTCCGCGGCATGTCCTCTTCGGCAATGAACGATATCGAGCGCGGCCGCTTGTAGCCGGCGATACGGTCCTTGCACCATTCCATGATTTCTTCGGCGCTCGGCGCCTCGCCGTCGCGCGCAATGATGACGGCGTGAACACGCTCGCCCCACTTTTCGTCCGCAATGCCGATGACCGCGACGTCCTTCACCTTGGGATGGCCGCCGACCAGCGATTCCACTTCGGAGGGATAAACGTTCTCGCCGCCCGAAATGATCATGTTGCTCTTGCGGTCGACCAGGAAAATGTAGCCGTCCTCGTCGCGGCGGGCGAGGTCGCCGACCGTGCAGTAGTCGCCGCGGAACGCGTCGCGGGTTTTGTCGGGCAGCTTCCAGTAGCCGTCGAACGTGTAGGTGTTGCACGAGTAAAGCTCGCCCGGCTCGCCGTCGCGCACGTCGTTGCCGTCGGCATCGAGCAGGCGGATCGGCCGCGAGCCGATGCATTCACGGCCGACCGAGCCGAGCTTGGTGAACTGTTCGTCCGGATGAAGCATGGTGACCCATCCGGCTTCCGTGGAGCCATAGAGCTCGAACAGGCCGGAATTTTTGAAATAGTCCATGATTGCGAGCTTGGTGTCGCGCCGTGCGGGCGCCGAGGAGACCATCAGCTTGGTGACGGCCGATACGTCGTGCCTTGCGCGGATCTCGGATGAAAGACCGAGCATCATGATGTAGTGGGTTGGCACCAGCGAGGTGAACGTCGCGTGCCCGTCTGCGAGCGTGCGCACGAGGTGCTCCGGGTCAAAGCTCCTTCGGCTGTAAACCGTGCAGGCCGCGCCGCAATAGGCAAAGGCGCCGAAGAAGAACAGGGAGTTGGCGTGGCACATCGGCATGACCAGCAGGCCGGAATCGCGTGAGCTGAAGCCAAGTTCGACGTCGGTCACGAGCGACAGCATCGCGCCGCCACCGTGCGAGCGAATGGCGCCCTTCGGTTTGCCGGTCGTGCCCGACGTGTACATCAGCGTCCACGGATCCTCGGGCATCACGGCCACAGCTGGCGGGCGATCGCTTGCGGCTGCGATAAGATCCTCGTAGGCGCGGTAGCCGGCATGCCGGCGTTTGGTGCCGAAAATGATGAACTTGTCGGGGGCCACGGGAAGCGTATCGCGGACCGGCTCGATCGCATCGATCAGTTGATCCTGAACGATGAGCGCGCCGGCCTCGCAATTCTCCACGATGTAGCGGATCTCCGGACCGACCAGCCGGAAATTGATCGGCACGGCGACCAGACCCGCCAGCGCCGTCGCTGCATAAATTTCGAGCCATTCGACGCAGTTATAGGCGAGGACGCAGACCCGATCGCCCTTGGAGAGGCCGAGACCCATCAACGCGTTGGCGAGACGGCACGAGCGCTCATGCCACGCCCGGAAGGTCATCGCCCGTTCAAGATCGCGCGCGCCGATCTTGTCGGGAAATGTATGAGCATGCATGCCGAGCACGATTCCCATGTGCGGCAGCTGTCTCATTCAACTCTACTCCACGACCAGTCGAATAATACTTTGCCCGCGGCGGGTGGCTCTGGCAATGCGTGACGCCGCCCATGGGGCATGACAAACTCCGGCACTCGCAAGGTGTGTCGAATTGCCATGCAACCGCTGACCGGCCTTTTTATCCTCGATTTTACCACGCTGCTTCCCGGACCATTGGCAACATTGATGCTCGCCGAAGCCGGCGCAGAGGTGCTCAAGATCGAGCAACCGGGAGGCGAGAATGCGCGGCGCTTTCCGCCGTTCGTTGGTAATGAAAGCGCGGCCTTCACGATGCTCAATCGCGGCAAGACAAGCATGACGCTCGATCTGAAGAGCGACGCTGACCGTGAAAAGCTTATGCCGTTGATCAAGCGCGCGGACATTGTGGTTGAGCAATTCCGTCCGGGCGTGATGGACCGGCTCGGTCTCGGCTACGACGAATTGAAGAAGATCAACCCGAAACTGATCTACTGCTCGATCTCCGGCTACGGCCAAAGCGGCGCGCGCGTTCACGAGGCCGGGCACGACATCAATTATATTGGCAATACCGGCCTGCTCGATCTGCAGCCGGGTCCGGCCGATCGGCCGGTCGTGCCGCCAATGCTGGCGGCAGATATCGCCGGCGGGAGTTTCCCGGCTGTCATCAACATTCTTCTGGCGTTGCGGGCACGCGACAAGAGCGGACAAGGCTGTCGCATCGACATTGCGATGACCGATGCGATGTTCACCTTCACCTGGGCGGCGCTGGCGATCGGCGTTGCCACCGGGCGGTTTCCGAAACCGGGCGACCTGTGGCTCGTCGGGGGTTCGCCGCGGTACCAGATTTATCCGGCGAAGGACGGCAAGCTGATCGCCTGCGGCGCGCTCGAGCCGAAATTCTGGGCGGCATTCACCGCGGCAATCGGGCTGCCGAAGGAGTTCATCGACGATGCACGCGATCCAAAGGCGACACGCGATGCGGTCGCAAAACTGATTTTGACGAAAACGTCGGACGAGTGGCGGCCGATCTTTGCGACGGCCGATTGCTGCGCAACGGTGATCGTTCCGCTCGAAGAGGCGATGCGCGATCCGCATTTTGTCGAGCGCGGGCTGTTCGCACATCAGGTCGGGACGGAGTTCGGGCAAGACGTTGCCGGCACTGCCGCTGCCGATTGCGCCAGAATTTCGCACGGCGCCCGGAACGAAAAAAGCGCCGAAGCTCGGCTAAAGTGCTTCGCCACGCATCAGGCGCGGCTGGCTCGCGGCCGGCGCAACGCCTTCCCGCATGACCGCGCGGCGAAGCGGGCCGATCCGGTCGAGCAAATAAAGACCCAGGCCGCGTGCGCCCTGCACGGGCAGGAAGTCACTCAGCAGCGAGCGGTTGAGAAGGTCGATCGCGAGCGTGCGGCTTCCGACATCGGCGCGTCTCATGCGGTCATAGCGGGACGTCACGTCGACTCCGCCAATGTCGCGGCCCGCTCGTTGTGCGGCGACCACAAGCTCGGCGATCGTTGCCGCGTCGCGCAGGCCGAGATTGAGCCCCTGGGCGCCGATCGGCGGCAAGACATGCGCTGCTTCTCCGACAAGCGCGATCCGTTCGCCGGCGAAGCGTCGCGCGGTCGAAACGTTGAGCGGAAACATGCCGCGCCCGGGTTCGACCTGCAGTTTGCCCAGGATCGAATGTGATGCCTGTTCGATCCCGGCGGCGAGCGCCAGGTCGTCCAGCGCCGCGAGCTCGTCAGCAGCGGTGGGGTCGAGCACCCAGACGAGGCTGGAGCGGTTGCCGGGAAGGGGCACGAGCGTGAACGGCCCGCTCGGGGTATGGAATTCTGTCGACGTGTCGTGATGCGGACGGGAATGGGACAAACACAGTGTCATCGCGGTTTGCGGGTAACGGTGCTCATCGGTCGTGATGCCGGCAGCCGTACGGCAGAGCGATTGACGTCCGTCTGCGCCGGCAACGATCTGTGCGCGTAAGCGTTTGTCACCCTTCAGGGCAACCACCACGGCATCGGCCTCTGATGACACGGCGACAACTTCATCCTCGACGATCGACAATGCGGGCAGGTTGCGTGCGCGCTTTGCCAGCGCGTCGATGAGATGGCGGTTTTCGATATTGTATCCGAAGGCATCGAGTCCGATCTCGTCGGCGGAAAATTTCACCTCAGGGGCGCGCCACAGGCGACCGGTGTCGTCGACGATACGCATGGTGCGCAGCGGGGCGGCCTTCTCCGCGCACATTGACCAAACCCCGAGCGTGTCGAGCGCCGCGACGGAACCGGCAAGCAGAGCCGTGGTGCGATTGTCCGCCTTTGCGGGGCGCAGGCCGACGAGCGCGGTATTGACGCCGCCTTCGGCCAGCGAAATTGCGGCGGTGAGGCCGGCAGGTCCGCCTCCGACCACGATGGCGGCAGGGTTATCGGCGCGTTTGTGCGGCATTCAGGGGTCTGGCCCGGTTCAACATTAACCGCAGTAGCACGGCCAGGCGAGGCCCGGAAACCACGCTGCTTTGTTGCGATATCGCCTAGTCGCGCAATGCGCTATGCCAAGGCGAAATGACGGAAACCACTGGCTACCAGTTCACGCATCTGGCGCCTGCCGAAGCGGGTCTCGGCCGAATTTTTGCGCGGCCGAAGGCGATCGCGGCCGGCTGCGTCATCATTATTGCGGGCCTCGGCTGGTTCTACCTCGCGCTGCTGATCGCCGCTCCGGCCGGTTCGTGGTTCGCCACGATGCAAGCGCTCTGCCGCACGCTTCCGGAGGGAGCTTGGAGTTTCTCCGCCGCTGCCGTCATCGCATCGATGTGGGGCGCGATGACGTTGGCAATGATGCTGCCGAGCGCGTCCCCCATGATCCTCACTTATGCGGAGATCGCCGAAACCGCCGCGCGCAAAAGCGAGCGGATCGTATCGCCGCTCTTGATCGCGGCAGGATACGCAAGCGTGTGGCTCGTCTTTTCACTCCTTGCGACTGTAATGCAGATTGTTCTCACGCGCGCTGCAATGCTCGATCCCGGCATTGCGTCGGCGAGCGAGATTCTGGCAGGGGCCATTTTCATCGGCGCAGGCGTCTATCAATTCTCGGCGCTCAAACATGCTTGTCTCACGCACTGCCAGAATCCGTTCCCGTTCTTTTTCACAAACTGGGCCACGACCCCCGGCGGCGTATTCCGCCTCGGGATAAAGCAGGGGCTTTACTGTCTTGGGTGCTGCTGGGCGATGATGCTGGTGATGTTTGCGGTTGGGGTGATGAATGTGGCCTGGATGGCCGGGCTTGCCGCGGTGATGACAATTGAAAAGTTGCTGACGGGACGGCGCTTCGCACACGGTGTTGGCGCGGCGTTGATCGTCGTTGGAACGGGTATTGCGGTGTCGGCATTTGCCGCACACTGGCACTAGGCTAAAAACAAGAAACGGGAGTGGGACGTTGCGTGAGAGTTGGAGTCTGAAAGGCGAGTTGGCGTTGTCGTGCAGCTGCACGGTGTTTTGCCCTTGTGTTTTGTCGCGCGGCGACCATCCGCCGACCGAAAGCCGTTGCCAGACATGGGCCGGCATCCGCGTCGACGAAGGGCATTTCGACAGCGAGGACCTGTCTGGAATCAAAGTCGGGCTGATGATGGATCTGCCCGGCATCATGTCGCGCGGCAACTGGACGGCCGCGCTCTTTGTCGATGATGCCGCTTCCGCTTATGCGGTGAAGGGATTGACGCGGATCTTCACGGGACGCGTGGGAGGAACGACGCATTTGCTCTCGATCCTGGTCGGGCAATTTCTCGGCGTGCGCCAGATTCCGATCAGCTACGAGACCCAGGGTGAGACACGCATCGTGCGCATTAAGGATTATGTCGACGGCGCGATCACGCCGGTGCGCGGCAAGGAACCGGGACAGAACGTCATGATCCGGAACAGCGATTACTGGATCGGCCCGGATGTCATTGTCGCGCGCGCTGACAAATCGCGGTTTCGCGGGTATGGCCGCAACTGGAATTTGACGGGAAAATCGGCTGAGATCGTGAAGCTGAACTGGGGCAACGAGTGACGGACTTTGCGCGCATCCGCGCTTTCACGGTTCACGTCTTTACCGCAATGGGTGCAGCGCTCGCCTTGCTGGCGCTGATCCTGGCGACCGGCGGTCATTGGGCCGGGATGTTCTTTTGCCTCGGCATGGCATTGGTGGTGGATGGCCTCGACGGACCGATGGCGCGGGCTTTCGAAGTGGAAAAGCTGTTGCCGCGCTGGTCCGGGAACACGCTCGACCTCGTCGTCGACTTCACGACCTATGTCTTCGTCCCGGCCTTTGCGATCGCGGCCAGCGGGCTGCTGCCGCATGTCTTGGCCATCCCGGCCGGCATTGTTGTGGTGATCACCGGCGCACTTTACTTCGCCGATCGCGACATGAAGACCAGCGACAACTACTTCCGCGGTTTTCCCGCGGTATGGAATTTGGCTGCCTTCTATCTCTATTTGCTCGAGCCGCCGGAATGGGCCGCGGCGATTTCAATCGCTGTGCTTGCCGGGCTGAGCTTTGCGCCGATCAAGTTTCTTCATCCCCTGCGCGTGCAGCGCTGGCGCCCGGTCAACATCGCACTTTTGGCGGCGTGGGCGGTTCTGGCGTTCATCGCCGTCATTCAGGATCTTTCGCCGGGACTTTATGTAACGCTGCCGCTGTCTCTCATCGCGGTCTATTTTTTCCTGATCGGATTGTTGCGAACGCCCGCCTGATCGTGTTCGATCGCCGCCGGAAATTACGGAGCAAGCCATGTCCCGACCCGTTCTGCTGATCGCCGGCGGCAGCCGCGGTATAGGCGCTGCTACTGCGAAATTGGCGGGCGCACGCGGATACGATGTCGCGATCAACTACAAAAGCAACTCGAATGCCGCGGCCGGCGTCGTCGAGGCCGTGAAGAAGGCCGGCGGCAAGGCGATTGCGATCCAGGGCGACATGGCACTCGAGAAGGATATCGAGCGGGTGTTTGACGCCACCAAAGATGGTCTCGGGCCGATCACGCACTTCGTGCACAGCTCGGGGATCATCGGCGACAATTCCCGGCTCGACGAAGTCAGTTCCGCCACCATCCGCGAGGTGCTCGACCTCGATACCTTCGGCGCGCTGCTGTGCCTGCGCGCCTGCGTCAAGCGCATGTCGACCAAGCACGGCGGCAAAGGCGGGTCGGTCGTGATGCTGTCGTCGATGGCGGCCCCGCTGGGCGGCGCCAATGAGTGCGTGTGGTATGCGGCTGCCAAAGCGGGGGTCGATTCCATGGTGATCGGCGTTTCGCGGGAGGTCGCCAAGGAGGGGATGCGTGTCAATGCGATAACGCCGGGCGTGATCGACACCGATATTCAGCCGCCCGGGCGGGTTGAGCGCGTCACGCCCATGCTTCCAATGGGCAGAGCGGGGCAGGCCGACGAAGTTGCAGAAGCCGTGCTCTTCCTGCTTTCGGACGGTGCCTCGTATATCAATGGCGCAAACTTGCGCGTGTCTGGCGCACGCTGATCCGCCTTGCGCTCGGCGATTGGCCGCCTATGATCGCCGCCGAATTCCATCCGATAACGACACAATCGTATTCCAAGGAGTGAAACATGGTCGCGGCAGTGCGCGTACACAAACCCGGCGGTCCTGAGGCGTTGACGTACGAGGACGTCCAGATCGCCGCACCCGGCCAGGGCCAGATCAAGATCAAGCAGCAGGCCTGCGGCGTCAATTTCATCGACGCCTATTTCCGCATGGGCATGTATCCGTCGCCTGTCGGCCTGCCGTTCATTGCCGGCAACGAGAGCGCCGGTGAAGTCATGGCGGTGGGTCCCGGCGTGACCGACGTCAAGGTCGGCGACCGTGTCGCCTTTGTCGGTCCACTCGGCGGCTACGCGGGGGAACGGCTGGTGCCGGCCGATCGCGCAGTCAAATTGCCTTCCAATATTTCGTATGAGCAGGCGGCCGGCATGATGCTCAAGGGCATGACCGTGCAATATCTGCTCAACCGCACCTACAAGGTCGAGAAGGGCACCGTCTGCTTGATCCATGCTGCCGCCGGCGGCGTCGGGCTCATCGCGTGCCAATGGGCCAATCATCTAGGCGCGACCGTCATCGGCACTGTCGGCTCGAAAGAGAAGGCCGAGCTTGCCAAGAAGAACGGTTGCCACCACACCATCCTTTATCGCGACGAGGATTTTGTTGCGAAGGTGAAGGAGATCACCAGCGGCAAGCTCTGCGACGTCGTCTATGACGGAATCGGCAAGACGACATTCCCGGCATCGCTCGACTGCCTGCGCCCGCTCGGCTACTTCGTGAGCTTCGGCAGCGCGTCAGGGCAGATCGAAGCGTTCAACATCAATATTCTCCAGACCAAGGGGTCGCTGTTCGCAACCCGGCCGACGCTTAACAATTACGTCGCCAAGCGCGACGATCTGGTCGCGACCGCAGCCGACTTGTTCAAGGTGGTCGGCTCCGGTGCGGTGAAGATCCCGATCAACCAGAAATATCCGCTCAAGGACGCGGCCAGGGCGCACAAGGAAATGGAAGGCCGCGACACGACCGGCTCAACCATTTTGATGCCGTAGGCTTGCCAGATGCGTTCGGGTGCGGCGGCGGTGACAATTCTCATCGCTGCCGCACCCTTTTCCCGGGCGTTCGCTGTTGATGATGCCGAAGCGCTGGCGCTCGTGCAAAAACACTGCGTGATGTGCCACGCGACGAAACCGACGCATGAAAGTTTTCAGGAAGCGCCAAAATATATTGCGCTGGAAACCATCGCCGATATCAGGAAGCACGCCGCAACAATTTCCGCGCAGACGGTGCAAACCAAGGCCATGCCGCTTGGCAATCAGACCGGCATGACCGATGAGGAACGTGCTACGCTCGCTCAATGGCTGAAGAATCAGCAGTAAGCGGCGACACCAGGCCCTGGGGCTTTTTCGTCACGTTCGTCCTTGGCGCAATCGCGCTTCTCGCCGGCCAGCTCGCAGGCATGGCGGCACTGGTCGGCTGGTACGGTTTCGATCTGCGGAATGTGCCCGTGCTGAGCCAGCATGGCGGCGCCATCATCCTGTTCATCTTTGTATCGGCGCCCGTGCAAGTTGCGATCCTTGCGCTGGCGGCCGGCCACAAAGGCAACATTGCCGATTATCTCGGTTACAAGCTGCCGCGCCGCGGCGAAGTGGTGCTGTGCCTGGCAATTCTGGCCGCGATGATCGCGATCGGCGATGCGATGAGCTGGCTGGCGGGCCGCAGCGTCGTCGACCGCTTCCAGACCGACATCTATCAGGCCGCCAACAGCGTCGGTCAGCTGCCATTGCTGCTGGCGGCGGTCGTGGTTCTCATCCCGATCGGCGAGGAGACCCTGTTCCGCGGCTTCCTGATGCGCGGCTGGCTGCGTTCGCCCCGCTCGGCCTGGCCCGTCATCCTCGTCACGGCGGCGCTGTTTGCGATCATTCACGTCCAATACGACTGGTTCCTGATCGGGCAGGTCTTTGGTTTCGGCGTGCTGTTCGGCTGGGCGCGATGGGCGACCGGATCAACCCTTCTGACCATGATGCTGCATGCTGTGGTCAACCTGGAAGGTATGCTGGAAACGTTTTTGAGCCTCAACAGCTGACCGGCCGGCTCAGAGCAACGAGGCGATCTTCGCGACGGCCGGATGGTGTTTGATGCCCGCCGGCAGGCGCGGCAAGCCTACGACTCCGACCGATCCGGCAAAGCGCGTGATGCTGGCGACCGTATCGGCGAGCTCGACGGTGTCGCGCTCGCTTTCAGATACGACGATTGCTGCGATCGACAGTTTGCGCTGCGCGATGACGTCGAGCGCGGTCAATGTGTGGCTGATGGTCCCGAGATAGCCGCCGACCACAAGAAGCAGCGGAATATTCAGCGCCGACATCCAGTCGAGCACCGTACGCTGCCCGTCGAGGGGAACCATGATGCCGCCCACGCCTTCGATGAAAAGTGGCCCCTTTGCGCCGTCGATCGCCGCGCGGCTGAATTTGACCAGCTCGTCGAAGTCGATGCGGCGTCCTTCGCGTGCCGCTGCAAGATCGGGCGAGAGTGGCGCGCGGAAACGCCATGGTGCGATCTGATTCACTTCGTCGGCCGTCACCGGCCGTCCGAGCGCATCCAACAGCACCGCAGGATCGCTGGTATCTACTACTGATAAGTCATAACCGCTTACGACAGGCTTGAGCGCCGCCACTGGCTGGTTCGAACTCCCGCAGATAGCGGATGAGCGCGGCGGTCACGAAGGTCTTGCCGATATCGGTGCCGGTCGAGGTGACGAAATAGGCGGCCACGGCTAAGCCGACAGTCTGTCACGAACGATATCGGCGAGTCGCGCTATCTCATCGTCCGGGTGCTGCGCTGTAAATGTGAGGCGCAAGCGTGCGGTACCGGCGGGCACCGTCGGCGGGCGGATCGCGACGACGAGAAAGCCTTCGTCTTCCAGGGCGCGTGAAGCGGACAGCGCCGCCTCTTCGTCGCCGATGACAATCGGGACGATCGGGCTTTGTGCTTCGGGAAGTCCCGCGCGGCGTGTGAATGCCTTCGCCTTGGCGACCGGCAGGGCCGCATAGGCCGGCTCCCGCTCGATCAGGTCAAGCGCGGCGATCGCGGCGGCAACACTCGCCGGCGGCAAGCCGGTCGAATAGATCAACGTGCGTGCGCGGTTGCGCATGAGCTCGATGACGGGCGCTGACGCACAGAGATAGCCGCCATAGGAGCCGATTGCCTTCGACAGGGTTCCCATCTGCAGCGGAACGGCAATGTGCGAATTCTCCGAAAAGCTCGATCCACGTCCGCCGCCGAGCACGCCGATGCCGTGGGCATCGTCGGACATCAGCCATGCGTCGAATTGCTCGGCAAGCGACAACAGGTCTTCTAGCGGGGCGATGTCACCGTCCATGGAGAAGACGCCGTCAGTAACGATGAGGGCGCGGTCATGCTGCGTGCGATGCGCATCAAGCAGTGCGCGCGCATGGCCGACGTCGTTGTGGCGGAAGGTCTTGACCTGTCCGCGCGACAATTGCGCACCGGCGTAAATGCATGCGTGCGAGAATTCGTCCAGCAGCACGAGACCATCGCTGCCGATGAGCGCCGGAATGATCCCGGTATTGGCGAGATAGCCGGAGCCGAAAACGCAGGCCGCCTCGGTGCGCTTGAATTCGGCCAGGCGCGCCTCGAGCTTTGCGTAAAGCGGGTGATTGCCGGTCACCAGGCGTGACGCCCCCGAGCCCGCTCCGAATTCCTCGATGGCGGCGATGGCGGCCTTCTTGATTGCGGGGTGCTGGGTGAGGTTGAGATAGTCGTTGCAGGAAAACGACAAGAGCCGGCGGTCATGCCGCTCGACCCAGATGCCGTCCTCGCGCAGCGTCTCGTTCAGCGCGCGGTAGAGGTGCCGTTCCCTGAGCGATGCGAGCTTGTCTTGCGCGTAGGCGTCGAGCGAGTGCATCAGTAATCTTGCCAGGTCATGGATCAGATGCTTAGCACGAATGGGGCAGGGAAACGTCAAATGGCGGGGCGGAGCAGCAAAACCGGCGTGACACCCGGGTGGTATGACCCGGAGCTGCCGCATGTGTGGCTGCCTTACGCCCAGATGAAAACCGTGTCGCCGCCGCTGCCGGTCGCGCGGACGCAAGGCGCCCGCATTTTTCTTGCGGACGGACGCGAACTGATCGACGGCATCGCAAGCTGGTGGACGGCCTGCCACGGCTACAATCACCCGCACATCCGGCAAGCAGTCGAGACGCAGCTCGCGTCGATGCCGCACGTGATGTTCGGCGGACTTGTGCACGAGCAGGCGCTGCGGCTTGCCGGGCGTCTTGCTCGGCTGCTCCCCGGCGGCCTGGAGCGGGTATTTTTCTCCGACTCCGGATCGGTGGCGGTCGAGATCGCCATGAAGATGGCGACGCAATACTGGATCAATCGCGGAGTGCGCGGCAAAAAGCAGTTTGTCGCTTTTCACGGCGCGTATCACGGCGACACGCTCGGCGCGATGTCCGTCAGCGATCTGGACACCGGCATGCATGCCAGGTTTGCGGGCACGTTACCCGCGCAACACATCGTCGACCTGCCGGAAACTCCTGCCACAGCCTCTGCGCTGGAAAAATTGTTGAAGGATCGAAGCGACTCGATTGCCGCCATTATTGTCGAGCCGCTGGTGCAGGGTGCCGGCGGGATGAAATTCCACGACGCCGGCGTGCTGCGTCATCTGCGAGCGCTCGCGGACAAGCACGACGTGCTCCTGATCTTCGACGAGGTGTTCACCGGGTTCGGTCGCACCGGGACCATGTTTGCTTCCGAGCAGGCGCAACATCGCGCCGGACATCATCGCACTCTCGAAAGCGCTGACCGGAGGCACGCTGCCGCTTGCGGCGACCGTGGCGACCGCAAAAATCTTCGATGCCTTCTGGTCGGACGACCCGGAGAAGGCATTGATGCATGGGCCGACCTACATGGCGAATGCGCTTGGCTGCGCGGCCGCGAATGCTTCGCTCGATCTGTTCGAGCGGGAGCCGCGCCTGCAGCAGGTCGCGGATATTGCCGCCATGCTCGCCAGGGGCCTCGATCCGTGCCGGGGTTTGACGGGCGTCAAGGACGTTCGCGTGAAAGGTGCGGTCGGAGTTGTTGAACTGGACCGGATCGACAATCTCGACGCAATGCGCGCGCGATTTATTGAGCTGGGCGTGTTCGTGCGGCCGATCGGCAATGTCATCTATCTCACGCCGGCGTTTACGATATCGACGGACGAGCTCGAGACGCTCATGAGCGCGGTAGTCAAAGTTGTTCAGGAACAGAAACATTGAAGAGGGACGTATGACGTACAGCGGACCGGTCATCGACACGCACCATCACATCTGGTTGCGCAAGGATGTGGGCTGGCTCGCTGATCCGCCGATACCGCGCATGTTCGGCGACTATTTCGGAATCCGCCGCGACTATCCCGTTGAGGAGTTCATCAACGACGTGAAGCCGCAGGGCATCACGAAATCGGTGCATGTGACCGCGATGTGGGGCCCCGGCAAGGCGCTCGAAGAGACGCGATGGCTGCAATCGGTGGCGGACAAGCACGGATTTCCGCAGGGCATCGTGTCGAATATCGATCTCGCCGATCCGGAGGCCGAGGCAGCGCTCAAGGCGCAGAAGCAGTTTCCGAACCTGCGAGGTGTGCGCCAGATGCTTTACTGGGACACCGATCCGGTCCGGCAGGGCGCGCCGCGCGCCGACTTCTGCAATTCACCCGACTTCCGCCGCGGCTTCGCGCTGCTGGAAAAGCACGGCCTGCATTTCGAGCTTCAGGTCTACGCCGGGCAGGCAACTCACGCCGTCGACCTGATCAAAGCCTTTCCGGGCGTGAAGATGATCCTGGTGCACGCCGGCATGCTGACGGCGCGTACGCAGGCGGCCATCGACCAGTGGCGCGCGGCACTCATGATGATGGCGGCTTTTCCCAACCTGCACGTCAAGATTTCCGGACTCGGGATGTACAGCAGCGGCATCACCTTGCCGCAGGCGCGACAGGTAATTCGCGACGTCATTCAGATCTTCGGAGCAGAGCGGACGATTTATGGCAGCAACTTTCCGCTCGAAAAGCTGCATGCAAGTTATGCCGACTTCTTCGACACCTATCGAACGGTCTTGTCGGAATACCCGGAAATTGACCAACGCAAGGTCTTTCATGACAATGCGGTGAGCTTCTATCGGCTCTAGAATTCGTAAGAGGGGCGAGTGTCATGCAATCGCGCATTGTTCTGATATTAGCCGCCATTCTTTCCTTCATCGCGGCGCCATCATTCGCTCAAGACTATCCCAACCGGCCCGTGACCTTGATCGTGCCGTGGCCGGCGGGCGGCACCACCGACATCGGGATGCGCGCACTGGCCTCGGCGACTGAAAAATATCTCAAGCAAAAGATCGTCATTGAAAACCGCCCTGGCGCCGGAGGAGTGTTGGGCCCGCAGCAGGTCGCGCAGCAGGCGGCGCCGGACGGCTACACGTTGGTGCAAATCCCGATAACGGTCTTTCGCTTTCCGTTCATGCGCAAGACCACCTTGGATCCGGCGGCCGACTTTACCTACATCATCGGCGTCAGCGGCTACACATTCGGCGTCGTGGTCCGCAACGACGCGCCCTGGAAAACATTCAAGGAGTTGATCGAGTACGCGCGCGCCAATCCGGGCAAGATCAACTATGGAACGCCGGGCGCCGGCACCAGCCTGCACATCACCATGGAGCAGATCGCAAAACAGCAAGGCATCCGTTGGACACACGTGCCCTTCAAGGGGACGTCGGAAACGACCGGCGCCTTGCTCGGAGGACATGTCGATGCAGTCGCCGATGCCACCGGCTGGGCGTCACTGGTCAATGCGGGGCAACTCCGGCTGCTGGTCCTGTGGACCGCCGCCCGCAGCAAGAACTGGCCCGATGCGCCAACCTTGCGCGAGGTCGGGATCGATATGGTGTCAAACTCTCCGTTCGGTATTGCCGGGCCGAAGGGAATGGATCCCGCAGTGGTCAAGATCATCCATGACGCGTTCAAGAAGGGGGCGGAAGATCCCGCCTATCTCGAGGCGACGGCGAAGCTTGATCAGGAGCCGGCTTACATGAACAGCGACGACTACCGCCGCTATGCCGCCGCGCAACTCGTCGAGCAAAAGAAGCTGATCGAGGATCTCGGGCTCAAGCAGGAGTGAGATCCTTAAAAGCCCGCCACGGTCCCGTGCAGGTCGTATTCGTCGGCACGTTCGATTTTGACCGTGGCGATCTCGCCGACGCGGAGCGGCCGGCGGCTCGCGGCATAGACTGCGCCGTCGATCTCGGGCGCATCGGCCATTGAACGTCCTTTGGCGACCGTCGGCCCGACCTCGTCGATGATCACCTTCTGCCGGGTGCCGACCTTGCGCTTGAGCCGGCGTGCGGAAATCTTTTGCTGCGTCTGCATGAAGCGGTGCCAGCGCTGCTCTTTCACCTCATCGGGAACCGGCGCGGCGAGATCGTTCGCGACTGCGCCGCGCACCGGCTCGTATTTGAAGCAGCCGACGCGATCGAGCGATGCCTGTTCCAGCCAATCGAGCAGAATTTCGAAATCGGCATCGGTCTCGCCGGGAAAGCCGACGATGAAGGTCGAGCGCAAGGTGAGGTCCGGGCAATCGCGGCGCCAGCGCTCGATACGCTCCAGTGTCTTTTCCTGCGCCGCCGGACGCTTCATGCGCTTCAGCACCTCGGGTGACGCATGCTGAAAGGGAATATCGAGATAGGGGAGAACTTTCCGCTCGGCCATCAGCGGGATGACCTCGTCGACATGCGGATAGGGATAGACGTAGTGCAGCCGTACCCAGACGCCGAGCTCGCCGAGCGCCGCCGCAAGGTCGATAAATTTCGCGCGCACTTCTTTGTCGCCCCACTTGCTCGCCGCGTATTTGATGTCGAGCCCGTAGGCGGACGTATCCTGCGAAATGACCAGCAGTTCCTTCACGCCGGCTTTCACCAGTTTCTCGGCTTCGCGCAGCACGTCGGCTGCCGGACGCGAGACCAGATCGCCGCGCAGGCGCGGAATGATGCAGAAGGTGCAGCGATTGTTGCAGCCTTCGGAAATCTTCAGATAGGCGTAGTGCCGCGGCGTGAGCTTGATGCCCTCCGGCGGCACCAGATCGAGATACGGATCGTGCTTCGGCGGCAGTGCCTTGTGTACTGCCTGGACGACCGTTTCGTATTGTTGCGGACCGGTGATCGCGAGGACGTCGGGATAGGCTGACGAAATGCTCTCCGGTTCCGCGCCCATGCAACCGGTGACGATGACCTTGCCGTTCTCCTTGAGCGCATTGCCGATGGCGGCAAGCAATTCCGCCTTGGCGCTGTCGAGGAAGCCGCAGGTATTGACGATGACGAGGTCGGAGCCCTTGTGCTCGCGCGAGAGCTCATAGCCCTCCGCGCGCAGGCGCGTGACGATACGCTCGCTGTCGACGAGCGCCTTCGGGCAGCCGAGCGAGACGAAACTCACTTTCGGCGCCGCTGGATCGGCTTTTGGCTCGGGATTGGCCATGGCGGCAAGGAGCTAATGGCGATCGGGCCGAATAGCAACCCGGATTTCGGTGACGATACCGATGCGGAAGCTTCGGAGCGGGACTGTCCCCGGTGATTCCACAATCACGCCCTCAGTACGTTGGCGATGAGCGCCCGGTAGCGCTATTCTCGCGCGGTACGTGGACAAATCGCCATGACGCGACTTCAGAATCTTCGCCAGCTTGCTTTCGATCGGCATCGTGATGATTGCCGGCGCTGCCTATGCCGGCGAAGGCAAAACGGTGACGTGGCGATATAACGCCCACAGCTCTGAGCTTCCGTTTCCGCGTAGCGAACGTGCGCAGTCGGTCTGGGCCTCCGACCGTTGCTGGAAGGAGTGCGGTTCGTATTGCGCCTGGGGCATGGCGGGCTGCCTGCAGCAGGATTCGCAGGGCCTTTGTCTGAAGCTCACTGACAGATGCGACCGTTATTGTCAGCGCGAATGCAGGACGGCAGCCGGGCCGTTTTTGCCGTTCGAGCTTCCGTGGGAATGAACCGGCTTACTCGGTTGCTGTAATGATTGCGTTCGGGGTATCGGCGTCTTCGCGCACCCGAATTGCGTCGTCGAATTGGAGGATTGCACGATTGTTTTTTGTTAGTAGGGCTAGCGGAAATGACCGTGAGGTTTCGATGAGGAAAAAAATTCTCATTATGGGATTGCCCGGTGCAGGCAAAACCACGTTCGCAAACGAGCTCGCGCCGCAACTCAACGCCGTTCATTTCAATGCCGACGATGTTCGCGCCAACATCAACAAAGATCTCGGGTTCTCGGAGGCAGATCGCGTCGAGCATGCTCGGCGCATGGGGTGGCTCTGCGACCGGGTGATTAAAGTGGGCGGTTTTGCTATCGCCGATTTTATTTGCCCCACAGTGGCAACCCAGGAGGCGTTCGAAGCCGACGGAGAAGCTTTCGTAATTTTCGTGGATCGTATCCGGGCCGGGGCGTTTGAAGACACCGACCGGATGTTCATGCCGCCTGAAAAATACGATTTGAGAGTCGATCGCGAGGGTTCCCCTCAATATTGGGCGGAACAGGCGATGCTGCGATTGCGTCCCGTGTTTTTCGATCCGAAAAAGCCAACGGCACTATTTATTGGTCGGTACCAGCCGTTTCACGACGGGCACAGAGCTTTGATTGTTGAAGGGCTGAAGCGCGTCGGGCAGGTGTGCATCGCGGTGCGGACGACCGAAGGCATCGACCAGAAAAATCCCTTCTCCTTTGAATACGTCAAGGCACGGATCGAGCATGGCCTGCGGGGAATTCGAGGGTCGCTTCACGGTCGTTCCGCTTCCGAACATCAGCCACGTATTTTATGGGCGCGATGTCGGATATTCAGTCGAACGCATCAATCTCGACAGAGTTGCTTGAGGTTATCTCAGCGACGGACGTCCGAAGAAGAATGTCGCGGCGATAGATCGTCAAAAAAGGCAATGTCTATGTTGGAATTCAATTTCCAATCAATACATCAAGACCGGCGAACAGGGTTCCGCAAGGCTGGCGGAAGGGGTGAGATTCGAACTCACGAGAGGCTTGCACCTCTGCCGGTTTTCAAGACCGGTGCCTTAAACCGCTCGGCCACCCTTCCAGTCTGCCTTGGAACTTTTTACAGCGGGATTGTTCCGAAATATCAGCAGGATACTAGCGCCGCCTGCGTAAGAGATCGGTAATCAAGGGGTTATATACATTCGGCGGGGTTTATCACAAAGCTGCGCATGAGCGGATCGGATAAACGACGGTGGTTCCGGAGCTCGCCGAAGGGGCTGGTCCCGCGGGCGGCGCGGCTTTTGCTCGGTCCGAATACGCAGCCGATCGAATGCAAGGTCGTCGACATGTCCGCGGGCGGCGCGCAGCTTGAGTTGCAGCGCGTCTATGACTTACCGGAGCGTTTCGAGTTTCTTCACGGCGCCACGAAGCGGCACTGCACGCTGGCATGGTCGCGCGGCTTCCGCATCGGCATTTCCTACGAAGGCAGCACCGTCCAGCGGTCGTCTGTGAGCGGCGGACTGAGCCGGCCCAAGAGCGGCGCCGGCCTTTTGTCGCGCCGGTAGACCAGTAAATCAGCCACAAGCTTGCAAGGACGGGGCCCGTTGGCTATGCCCGCGGCTCCGGCCAGATTGCCGCGGAACCAACCGTTTACCACCGTTCCGTTGCTCGGTTTCCGCCTGTGCGGCGACGGGGTAAACTGGTTGCTTCCGATCGGGGACCAAGCAGGGATGGGTTACTTGGGGGCTTTCGTCGGCAGTCGACGTTTCGCGCGCCTTGTCGTCCTTGGCGTAGGAACCCTCGCGCTCGCCAACTGCTCGGGCGGCGGCAGGATTGATCCACGCTACGGCGTTGCCGCCAGTCCGCGCGTCGTCGAGCCGGGTCAGCCGGTGCCGAAGGGCGGCGGCGTCTATCGCGTCGGCAAACCCTACACCGTCGCCGGCCGTGTTTACGTGCCCGAGGAAAACATCAATTACAGCGCAGTCGGCCTGGCCTCGTGGTACGGCGACGACTTTCACGGACGCTACACCGCGAACGGCGAAATCTTCGACATGACGTCGATTTCGGCGGCGCATCCGACGCTGCCGCTGCCGTCTTATGTGCGGGTCACCAACCTTGCCAACAACCGGTCAATTGTCGTTCGCGTCAACGATCGCGGGCCCTATGCACGCGATCGGTTGATCGACGTTTCAGTCAAGACAGCCGAGTTGCTGGGTTTTTATGGCCACGGCATTGCCCGCGTGAAGGTGGACTATGTCGGCCGCGCTCCGTTGACCGGCTCGGACGACCGGAAGCTGATCGCGACGTTGCGGGAAGGCGGCCCGGCCCAACTGCCCGTGCAGGTCGCATCCGGCAAGCCGTTTGTGCCGACTTACTTTGACAACAGGCCGCTGCGTGCCACGGCCCGGATTCCGTCGCCGCCCGATCGGCCCTACAGCCTGGGCGATACGCCGCGCGAACTGCCAGCGGCGGAGGCGCCGACCACCGAACTCGCCGCGCGGCCGCGCGCGTCAAACTCCGAAGTGCGCGAACCTGTTGAGGCGGCCGGGTCACCGGTTTCGCCTAATGCCCCTCGGGCCTATGATATGCGGCCGGGTTACATGAGCGGCCGCGGCCTTTACTGAGCCGTATTTTACCGCCAAAGGTTGCGGATCTGGCTGCACCGGATTGAGCGGTGCCGCCAAACGAGCCTTGATGATGACGATGCGGAAGTTTGCATTCGGACACTGGCTGATGGTGGCGGCGCTGGCCTGCGGCCTTTCCGCGGCCGCGATTGCAGCGCCACCGCACAAAGTCACGCCGAGCGGCGCAGAAAAAAGATACGCCAAAAAAAGAGGCGCCGAAGAAAGACGAACCGAATATCAGCGCGCCGCACGCGATCCTGATCGATGCGCAATACGGCGGTGTCTTGTTCGAGCGCGATGCCGATCGGCTGATCTTTCCGGCCAGCCTCGCCAAGCTGATGACCGCGGAATACGTTTTTCATGAGATCAAGGAAGGGCGCATCAAGCTCACCGACGAATACATGGTGAGCGAAAATGCCTGGCGTAAAGGTGGCGCACCGTCCCACGGCTCCACGATGTTCGCGGCGCTTAACAGCAAGGTCTCGGTCGACGACCTGCTGCGCGGCATGATCATCCAATCCGCCAACGACGCTTGCATCGTGCTGGCCGAAGGAATTGCCGGAAATGAAGCCGAGTTCGGCAATAAGCTGACCCAGCGCGCGCGCGAAATCGGGTTGGAGAAATCAGTCTTCACCAATTCCAACGGTCTGCCTGATCCGAACGAGAAGGTGACGACCCGCGAGCTGGCAATGCTTGCGCGGCACATCATCCGCACCTACCCGGATTTCTACCCGCTCTTTGCGCAGCCCGATTTCACCTGGAACAAGATCCGGCAGCAAAATCGCAATCCACTTCTGGGCGCCATGAACGGCGCCGACGGCCTCAAGACCGGTTACACAAAAGAGGCGGGTTATGGCCTGGTCGGGTCGGCGGTCCAGAACGATCTGCGCCTGATCGTGGCTGTCACGGGTGTCAACACAGCCAAGGAACGCGCCGACGAAGCAAAGAAAGCGCTCGAATGGGGTTTCCGGAATTTCGAGCAGCGCACGATCTTTGCCGAAGGCCAGACGATTGGGACCGCGAAGGTCTTTGGCGGCGCGAGCGGCCGCGTCGCGCTGAAGGCCGATGGAGAGGTCAAGGTGATGCTGCCCAAATCGGGGGCGGACCGGCTGATTGCTCGTATCGTCTACACCGGGCCCGTGCCGGCGCCGGTGACCGAAGGAACGCCGATCGGAAATCTCAAGGTCTGGCGCAACGACAACTTGATCCTGACGATGCCACTGAAAGCCGCTGAAAACGTCGGTAAAGGAAACATGCCGCAGCGCGCTTTCGATGCTGTGACTGAAATGATAATCGCGCTGTTCCGTGCCGGAGCCGAGCGGCTATGATGGCAGACGCCACCGCAAGTGGGCGGTGACCGGAAAAGGCTGATCGGCTTTGCGCGGACATTTCATTACCTTCGAAGGTGGCGAAGGCAGCGGAAAATCTACGCACGCAGCCACCCTGGCCCAAAAGCTCAGGTCCATTGGCCAGAACGTGGTGCTCACCCGCGAGCCGGGCGGCTCAACCGGAGCCGAGATCATTCGTCACATCCTGCTGTCCGGCATTGCCAAACCTCTTGGCGCGGAGACCGAGGCGATCCTTTTCGCCGCCGCACGCGACGATCATGTGCGCAATACGATATTGCCGGCCTTGAAATCCGGCACCTGGGTCATCTGCGACCGTTTCATTGACTCAACGCGCGTCTATCAGGGCGCTCTCGGAAATGTCGATCAGCGGTTGATCCGCAGCCTTGAGCGCGTGACCGTCGGGCCGGCGGTGCCCGAACTGACATTTATTCTCGATGTTCCGGCGCAAATTGGATTGGCGCGCGCGAAAAACAGGCGTGGCCAAACCGAGGCTGACCGTTTCGAGGCGGAATCGATGGAATTTCATGAGAAGTTGCGCGGGGCGTACCGGGCGCTCGCCGCCGCGGAGCCGAAGCGCTGCGTCGTGATCGATGGCCGCGCGCCGCGCGACGTCGTAGCGGACAGGATCTGGTCGATTGTCCAGGACCGGCTGCGTCCCGAAACGCTCGGAATTGCGGAGACGTCGACGCCATGACCGCCGACGATGAAGACACCGGCGCAAAATCGCCGCGCGAGACGACAGCGCTGTTTGGCCACGCCGATGCGGAAAAAGCACTGCTCGACGCCTACAAGAGCGGACGAATTGCACATGCCTGGCTGATTGGTGGCCCGCCCGGCATCGGCAAGGCGACCCTGGCGTATCGGATGGCGCGCTTTGTGCTGGCTCATCCCGATCCGCAATCACCGGCGGTGCAGAAAGCCAAGTCACTTGCTGTGGAGGCTAACCATCCGGTCGCGCGCCGCATCGCCGCACAAGCGCAGGGCGATCTGCTCGTCATCGAACGCGTGATCAACGAGCAAACCGGCAAGCTCTATACCGTCATCCGTGTTGACGATGTCCGCCGGACTGTCGCGTTTTTCGGCTCGACCGCAGGCGAGGGCGGCTGGCGTGTCGCCATTGTCGACGCCGTCGACGATCTGCAGCGCGAGGGCGCCAACGCACTCTTGAAGATTTTGGAAGAGCCGCCGCAACGGTCGCTCATTATGCTCGTCAGCCATGCTCCGGGCCGCGAATTACCGACCATCCGCTCGCGCTGCCGGCGGCTTCTGCTACGGCCGCTCGATGTCGACGACGTTACTCTGGCGCTTGCGGAAGCAGCCGGAAAAGACCGCCGGGACGATGATGTCCGCGAGGCGGCAGCTGCAGCCGAGGGGAGCGCCGGCCGTGCACTGGCCTTGCTTGAAGGCCAGGCCCTGGCATTGCGCCAGCGCGTTCTTGATCTGCTGGCGCAGTTGCCCGAAGTCGACGCGCGCGCCTTGCACGCCCTTGGTGATGCGATGGGCGGGACCGACCCGAAAGTGCTCGAAGCCTTCATGGATCTGATCAACGGCTGGCTGTCGGCGCGCCTTGGTGACGCCGGACAAGAAAAAGCGCGGATGGCGCGCGTCGCGGAAACCTGGGAGAAGGTCAATCGCGCGGCGCGTGACGTGGATACATACAATCTCGAGCGCAAGCCGCTGGTCTTTGCGGTGTTTGGCGCGCTTGCGGAAGCGGCGCGGCCGTAGCGGTTTTCAGGTCGGATAGGACAGCGTCTCGGGGCTGCGGTCCTTGAGATACTGATCGAGGCCCCAGCGCTCGACCTGCGCAAAGACTTCGTCGAATTCCCCGCGCGGCAAGGGCTTGTTCACGAAGCGCTCGCCACGGCCGAATTTGGTGAAATCCCAGGCGTGGTAGTTTTCGAACTCGGCTGGGACCGCAAGTTTCCAGAGCGGCAGGTATTTCGCCAGATCCGCGTCCATCGCCTGCTCGGCGCGATTGAGCGCACGCATATAGCCGTGCACGACGTCAGCAGTAGCGTTCTCGGGGACCCACCACAGCGTCTTGAAGCGATCCTCGATGATCTTGCGAAGGCCAAGCTGCTCGGCCATGGCGATCTGCGGCGGCAGCAGGCTCGCGGCTTCGACCTCGCCGTCGAGCAGCGCCCTCAGTCGCGCACCGAATCCGCCGGTGTTGACGGTCTTGATGTGCTCGAGCGGCAGATAGCGTTCGAGGCGATAGGGAACGTTGAAATGACTGCCGGCGCGCATGCCGACTGAAATCGGCACGTCCTTCAGATCTTCCGGCTTGCGGATCTTGGAATCGGGCCGGACGAAAATCGCCCAAGGTGAATCGCCGTAGCCTTCGGTAACGACACGGCCCATGCCGGCGCTCGCATTGCAGATCGTGCCCCACAGGCAGGCGCCTTGCACGACGTCCTGTTTGTCCTCGGTGTAGGGGCGGTCCTGCGGGCGCTGGAAATACTCAAGGCCCTTCCAGCTCGATTGCGTGCCACGAAACGTTTTCCAGTCAAATTCGACGTCGAGCCCTTCAGCGGCGAAGAAACCTTCCTGCATCGCGACGAAATCATTGAGACCCATGCCCTTGGGCGCGACTTTGACCCGCTTGAGGCTCACTGCCATCTCGAACTCCTCGTGTTGTGCTGCTTGTTGAGATCTAATTTACCACGAGGCCGGGCGGGAGCGGACCAATCCATAACGTCCGGCCACTGGCTTCCAACCCGATCATTCGGTCAAATTTTAGGGAATTGCAGAATAATTCGCTGTTGAAGAGGCCTTACGACGGAACTCCATGAGTATTGCCAGCACGATTGCGGTTTCGGGATTGAGCGTAGCGAGCCTGCGTCTGCAGGTCGCTGCCAGCAATATCGCGAACGCATCGTCGGATGGCCCACTGCCGGGCACGCCCAATCCGGAGAATTTCCCTCCGGCCTATTCGGCCCTGCGGGTCAATCAGGTGGATAATTTGGGCGGCGGAACCAGCGCAACCGCGACCAACGTTTCACCGTCCACTGTCGCAATATACGACCCGAGCGCGCCATACGCCGACGGTCGCGGCATGGTGGCAAGCCCGAACGTCGACCTCGCCAACGAGCTGGTGCAGGTGCTGATCGCCCAATTCAGCTACGCCGCCAACGCGCAGGTCATCCGCGCCGACGCGCAGATGAGCGCGGCGCTGTTCGACCTTACTGCCTGATCAAAATCTTGGGTGGCTATTAGTTGCTGCGCGTGGGCCGCATCGGCATGCGGTGGAAGTCGAGGATCTGCTGCGCGGTAGACTGCCGGAGGCGGTTGAACGACGACATCGATTGATCGATCCCCGCCATCGAGCGCCGGTATCGCTTGGCCGCAAGCGCCATGATGCCGCGCGTGGTGTCCCACGAGAGTCCGATCGCCTTTGCCAAAACAAGCAACGATTGCGTGTTTGTCTCGCGCATGTTGCGCTCAATGATCGCCGTCGGCACGCCCGACATGACGGACAGCGCCGCGACCATTTCCTCGAACCGGTCGGCGGCTGCAAATTCCTCGAGTTTCATCGGCGTGAGCAGCCCGCCGCGGTGCAGCGATTCAGCGAGCACCTGCGCTGCGGCATAACCGAGCGGCTGATCGTTGGCCGCGGTCCGGATGCTGTCGGACACATGGCCGACAACCTCGGCGATATCGGCCTTTCAGATACTTGCGTTCGACCTCGAGCTTCGAGCGCACTTTTTCGGAGGCGGCCTCGAGCAGTTTTTCGAACAGCTCCGGCGGCAGATCGGGGCGGGCGCCGACACAAGCGGCAAGCTGGTCGTCGCCGTGTGAGCGCCGGACCAGCGTTGCAAAGCCCCTGCCTGAAAACCTGGCGCCAATGTTTTTGGCGGTGCTCAGCACCACCTGCTGATCGCCGCGCTCGACCAGGACGTCTGTGAGCGATTCCGGCAACGACTTGCGGCGCGAAATTGCCAGCAGGTGTTCCTGATTTTTGGTCTTGGCGCATTGAATCAGAGTTTCGGTGTCAAGCCGTTCCGCCTGCGTCAGCACCGGGGAGGCGACCTCGATGACGTCATCGCAGGCGAGCAAACGCAGGATCTTGGGAGGGGCGGTTGGCACCGGGCCAAGCCGGATGGCCAGCAGCGCCCGCGAGGATTCCTCGATCGTGGCAACAAGCCGGACAAAAACGTCGTCGATCAGATCGACCTCGTCGTCGGAATATGCGTCCGAGCCGACGAGAAAGAGATCGGTGAGGTGACGTAGCATGGCCGACCGGCGCTCGTCGGTGCTGTGCGCGATCGAGCTGTCGAGCTGCTGGATGAGTTCGAGGGGAGCGCCCATAGGTCCTGGGAAACCGTTCTGGTTGGCCACGGATCTGGAATCTGCGGTTGGTTAACGTCCATTTAGATTGTACGCGCAGTGGGCTTAGGAATTCGTAAAGGCCAAGTGCCGGCGGCGGGAAAAATGCCGGCCAAAATGGCGCTTCGGGCGCGGGGAGGACGGCCGTCCTATTGCTTGAGAAGCCCGCAATATCTTTGCGGGCCGCTGTCCCAGCAGCCAGACTTCATGCAGGCCGACTGGCGCAGCCCGCAATTGGTCAGGCAGGTCGATATCGACGAACGGTCAACGCTCTTTTTGCAGGCGGCGATACAAACCTTCTCCTCGCCGCTGCAACGCATCGGTGCGGAAACAGCCGGCGCGGCAGAGAGCAGGGCAACTGAAATCGTAACCAGCGCCGCGATCCTGCGCAGGAAGCATGCATCGAGCAAATCGATCCGTGGTGTCATGCCGTTGTCCTACGGATGGCGCCCGCTGGCCGCAACTCCCGGGTTTGCGTTGCTTGCCCCAGCGGCTTGCGATTGATACGTACTCCTCAATCGTCATGGCCGGGCATTTCCGGCCATCCATGTCTTTGAATTGAATGGGCAAATGCCGGCCAAGACGCCTTTCTACATCACCACAGCGATCTCGTACCCGAACGGGCCGCCGCATATCGGTCACGCCTACGAGGCGATCGCGACCGATGCCATCGCGCGCTTCATGCGGCTTGACGGCTACGACGTCTATTTTCTTACCGGCACCGACGAGCACGGTCAGAAGATGCTGCAGACCGCGGCACGCGAGGGCTTACCGCGCGGCAACTGCGCGACCGCAACGTGCCGCGCTTCGAAGCCATGGTGAAGCTGCTCAATTGCTCGAACGACGATTTCATCCACACAACGGAAGAGCGTCACCACCGCGCGTCCATCGCCATTTGGCAAAACATGGAAGCGGCCGGCGACATCTATCTCGACAAATATGCCGGCTGGTACTCGGTCCGCGACGAAGCCTACTACGCCGAGGACGAGACGCATCTCAACGAGCAGAAGCAACGGATCGCGACCAAGACCGGCACGCCGGTCGAGTGGGTGGAGGAGGAGAGTTACTTCTTCAAGCTCTCCGCCTATCAGCAGAAGCTGCTCGACCTCTACGAGCGCGTGCCGGATTTCGTGCTGCCCAAGGAACGGCTGAACGAGGTCGCGAGCTTCGTGCGCGGCGGCCTGCAGGATCTGTCGATCTCGCGCACCACGTTCGACTGGGGCGTGAAGGTGCCGGCCGATCCGGCCAAGACCAACGCCAAGCACATCATGTATGTCTGGGTGGACGCGCTGACGAACTACATTACGGCCGTTGGCTATCCGGACGTCGGCAACGAGAAATTCAAGCGTTACTGGCCGGCTTCGTTGCACGTCATCGGCAAGGACATAGTCCGTTTTCACGCGGTCTACTGGCCGGCCTTTTTGATGTCGGCCGGCGTCGCCGTGCCGAAGCACATCTTCTCGCACGGGTTCTTGTTCAACCGTGGGGAGAAAATGTCGAAGTCGGTCGGCAACGTGATCGACCCCTTCACGATGGCCGACACCTACGGCGTCGATCAGTTCCGCTACTTCTTCTTGCGCGAGGTGCCGTTCGGCCAGGACGGCAATTACAGCCATGAGGCGATCGTCAACCGCATCAATGCGGATCTGGCGAACGACCTCGGCAACCTGGCACAGCGCTCGCTCTCGATGATCGGCAAGGCTTTCGGCGGCAAATTGCCGAAGCCGGGCGCGTTCAGCGATACCGACAAGACCATTCTTGCGGCCGCCGACGCGATGATCGGTACGGCCCGCGAGCACATGAAAACGCAGCAACTGCACCAGGTGCTCAACTGCGTCTGGGCGGTCGTGGCAGATGCCAACCGCTATTTCGCGTCGGAAGCGCCGTGGGCTCTGGCCAAGACCAATCCCGAGCGGCAGGGGACCGTGCTTTACGTGACGGCTGAAATCCTGCGGCAAGTGGGCATCCTTGCGCAGCCTTTTGTGCCGACATCGGCCGCGAAATTGCTCGACCTGCTCGCGGTGCCCGCTGCCGAGCGGGAGTTTTCCGCGCTTACGCCGGAGCGGCGCGTCAAGGCCGGCGCCATGCTGCCGCCACCTTCACCGGTTTTCCCGCGCTACGTCGAAGCCGAGGAGAAGGCCTGACTATGCTGGTGGACAGCCATTGCCATCTTGATTTTCCGGACTTTGCGGCCGAGCTGGACGCGGTGGTTGCGCGTGCCCGCGCGGCCGGCATCGGCCGCCTGGTGACGATCTCGACGCGGGTCAAACGCCATGCGCAGGTCCTGGCGATCGCCGAGAGATTTCCGGAAGTCTTCTGCTCGGTCGGCACACATCCCAACCACGCGCACGAAGAGCCCGACATCGATGCCAAGGCGCTCACGGTGATCGCCAAGCATCCCAAGGTCGTGGCGATCGGCGAGGCGGGGCTCGACTATTTCCGCAACACCAGCCCGCGCGAGGCGCAGGCCGCCGGGCTCCGCCAGCATATCGCCGCCGCGCGGGAAACCGGGCTGCCGCTGGTGATCCACTCGCGCGACTGCGATGCCGACATGGCGCAGATTTTGAAGGAAGAGAGCGGGAAGGGCGCCTTCCCCGCGATCCTGCATTGCTTTACCGGCGGGCGCGACCTCGCCTTTACGGCCATCGAATTGGGCCACTACGTCTCGTTTACGGGCATTCTGACGTTCAAGAATTCCGATGCGCTGCGTGCGATCGCCGCTGCCTTGCCGGCCGACCGCATCATGGTGGAGACAGACGCGCCCTATCTGGCTCCGCTGCCGTATCGCGGAAAACGTAATGAACCTGCATACGTAGTCGAAACCGCTAAAGTTTTAGCTGATGCGCGGGGCGTGTCGGCTGACGAAATCGCACGGCAAACGACCGAGAATTTCTTCCGGCTCTTCAACAAGGTCCCGCGCACGCTGGCGAACGCCGCATGAGCTTAACCTTTACGATCCTCGGCTGCGGCTCCTCAATGGGCGTGCCGCGCGTGGCTCTCGGTTGGGGTTCGTGCGATCCGAACAATCCGAAGAACCGCCGCCGGCGCTGCTCTTTGTTGGTCGAACGCGTGCAGGGGCAAGGCAAGGTCACACGCGTTCTGGTCGACTGTTCGCCCGATCTGCGCATGCAGCTGCTCGACGCGGAGGTCGACTGGATCGACGGCGTTCTGGTGACCCACGAACATGCCGATCATACGCACGGCATAGATGACCTGCGGCCCTTGTTTGTGAGCAAGCGCCGGCGCGTCGATGTCTATCTGGATGAGCCGACATCGCGTTCGATGCACGCCCGCTTCGGCTATTGCTTTATGACGCCGCCGGGCAGCGAATATCCCCCGATCGCCACCGAAAAACGTCTGGTCGCCGGCAAGCCGGTCACGATCCAGGGGCAGGGCGGCGCGATAGAGCTCCTGCCCGTCCTGCAGGATCACGGCGACATCCCTTCCCTGGGGTTCCGCTTCGGCAATGTCGCGTACTCGGCTGATATCAAAAGCCTGCCACCCGAGAGTATTGCGGCATTGGCCGGCCTGGAGGTCTGGATCGTCGACGCGCTGCGCCGAACGCCGCATCCGAGCCATTTCCATCTCGATGAGACGCTGGAATGGATCGCCAGGATCAAACCGAAACGCGCGATCCTGACGAACCTTCACACGGACATGGATTACGCGGCGCTCTGCGCCGAACTGCCGCCGGGCATCGAGCCGGGCTACGACAGGATGTCGTTTGCCTGTTAAAGCGCCATGACCGCCACCGCGCGCTCGGCCTTGGAAAGATAGAGTTTTATCGATCGGGTGCGGCCCTGGATCCCGCCATGGGTCCGGCGATAGATCATTTAGCCTTGGTATTATGGGCCTATATAAAATATTCCATAATATGTCTTATGCGAATCCCGGATATGCGGTCGCAGCCGCGCGAGGGCTTTGGTACGGTCCGGCGATCGATCCGCGCCGAGCGCCAGCCAGACGTCCGCCCCTGTGAAGCCGTCCCGTGACATTACGCGCCTGCTTGAGATCATGGCGGCGCTCCGTACGCCAGGCACGGGTTGCCCGTGGGACCTGGAGCAGAATTTCAGGACGATCGCTCCCTATACGCTTGAGGAAGCCTATGAGGTTGCGGACGCCATTGCGCGCGATGATCTGGCAAGCCTGAAGGATGAGCTGGGCGATCTGCTTCTGCAGGTCGTTTTCCACGCACGGATGGCACAGGAGCAAGGCGCCTTCGCATTCGACGACGTCGTCGAGGCGCTGACCGCCAAATTGATCCGGCGGCATCCGCACGTCTTCGCGGACGCCGATGGCAAGACCGCGGACGCCGTTAAGGGTTTGTGGGAGCGCATCAAGGCGGACGAAAAGGCCGAGCGCGGCGAGAAGGGCGCAGATGGCGCCCTGGCCGGTGTTCCGGTCGGCCTGCCCGCGTTAACCCGCGCCTTAAAGCTGCAGGACAAGGCCGGCCGCGTGGGCTTCGACTGGAACGACCCGCGCGCAGTGCTCGCGAAGATCCGCGAGGAAGCGGATGAGATCGAGGCCGAGCTTGCTGGAGCCAATGGCAACCGGCTGGGTGCCGAAGTCGGCGACCTTTTGTTTGCGGTCGTCAACCTCGCCCGTCATCTGGGCGCTGATCCTGAAGGCGTCTTGCGCGAAACCAACCTGAAATTCGAGCGCCGCTTTGCCTCAATCGAGCGGGCGCTGGCTGCGCGCGGAAAGACGCCGAAGGAGGCAACCCTGTCGGAGATGGACGCGCTCTGGGACGAGGCTAAAGCCGCCGAAAAGTAAATTTCAGGAATTGAACTTCGCCCGCACCCGCGCCGCGTTGTCGGCATCCGCGCGCACCGTCACGGTCAGTCGGCCGTCATCATGCACGTCTTTCGCGAGCACTTCGGAGTGACGGTAAAGCCAGCTCAGGCCAGCGCCGTCCGCAGGATCGACCGACACCTCGATGGTCTGCCGGCTTTCGCCCAGGCGCGCTTCAATGGCGGCCAAAAGGCCGCTCATGCCCTCACCGGTTAACGCCGATACGGCAACCGGACGGCGGTCCGCGGATCTGCGTTCCACCAGATTGAGTACCCTCGCCCGCGCCTCCGTATCGAGGCAATCGATCTTGTTCCAGACCTCGATCAGACGCTTGTCGGCGGCGGCGATCCCCAATTCGCCGAGCACCTTTTCAACGTCATGCAGCTGAGCTTCTGAATCTCCGTGCGACACGTCGCGCACGTGCAGGATCACGTCCGCCTCAATGACCTCTTCCAGAGTCGCGCGGAACGCCGCCACCAGCATCGTCGGTAGATCCGAGATGAAACCAACCGTGTCGGACAGGATGGCTTTGACGCCGCGCGGCAGTTCCACGGCGCGTAGCGTTGGATCGAGTGTTGCGAACAGCATATCCGCCGACAAGACGGTTGCAGCGGTCAGCCGGTTAAAAAGCGTCGATTTCCCTGCGTTTGTGTATCCGACCAGCGCGACAATCGGATAGGGCACGCGCTTGCGGCTGTCGCGATGAAGCTTGCGGGTGCGCTTAACCTTATCGAGCTCAGCTTCGATGCGCGCGATCCGCTCTTCGATCACGCGCCGGTCGGCTTCGATCTGGGTTTCGCCTGGCCCGCCGAGGAAGCCGAAGCCGCCGCGCTGGCGCTCAAGGTGAGTCCACGACCGCACCAGCCTGCTCTTCTGATAGGTCAGATGCGCCAGTTCGACCTGCAACGCCCCTTCCCGCGTGCGCGCCCGCCGGCCGAAGATTTCGAGGATCAGTCCCGTTCGATCGATGACTTTTGCGCTCCACGCTTTTTCAAGATTGCGTTGCTGAACCGGAGAGATCGGGCAATCCATGACGACGATCGAGGCCGACAGGCTTTTTACCATCCCGGCAATCTCATCGACCTTGCCTTTGCCGATGTAGGTTGCCGGACGGATGTCGTTGAGCGTGACAAGCCCCGCCTGCACGACTGTAAGATCAATGGCGCGCGCAAGACCGACGGCCTCCTCGAGGCGCGCTTCGGGCGTACGTGGGCTCGGTTGCGCGCCGACGTTTCGGCGCGGCGATGCCTTGACCCAGGGTTCAATGACGATCGCACGGCCGGTCTCGCCGCCCGATGCTACCGGGCTTAAGAGATCGCTCGCCTGATCACGTCGACGTAATTCCAACTAGACTTTGTCTCCGGCCGGCGGCTCGTCGGCCCCTTCGAAGAGCTGGATCGGGTGTCCCGGCATGATGGTCGAAATCGCATGCTTGTAGACAAGCTGCGAATGCCCGTCCCGCCGCAGCAGAACGCAGAAATTGTCGAACCAAGTCACCACGCCCTGCAATTTAACACCGTTCACCAGAAATATGGTGAGGGGTACTTTGCTTTTTCGAACGTGATTGAGAAAAGTGTCTTGCAGATTTTGCGCACGATCGGCTGCCATGGCCGTTTTTCCATTTTTGCTCGCGTCTAACGCGCGAGACCTTTCGTTGCCCAAGTCCTTCCGCATGCGACCTGAGGCGCATGCGCCACTCTGCCCCACGCGTAGCGGTGCGAGGCCCGGGAAATACTATTAGATGGCAGGCTGTGTTCCTGCGCAAGCACAAGTTCATGTGAGCGCCCGTAACCCTTTGAAACTATGAGGATGTTCGAGCCTTTCGACGTCGTGCGAACGGCCTAGACGGCGATTTCGGCGTAGCGGTGATAATCGCGACGGAGCGCCGTGGTGATCAATCCGGGGGCGCCGTTTCCGACCGAATGGCCATCTATTCTCACCACGGGCAGCACGACCTGACTCGCCGACGTGATGAATGCTTCGCGCGCCTGATAGGCCTCCTCGACCGTAAAGGTGCGTTCCTCGAAAGGAAGCCCCTGCGCCTTGATCATGTCGATCACGACCGATCGCGTAATGCCGGGAAGGATGTCTTCTCCAAGCGGATGCGTGATGAGCTTGCCGTCACGGCTGACGATCCACGCGCTCGATGAAGAACCTTCCGTGATGCGTCCTTTCGCATCGACAAGCCAGGCTTCGCGCGCGCCCTGCTCGCGCGCGGTCTGCTTGGCCAACACGTTCGGCAGCAGAGCGACCGATTTGATGTCGACGCGTTTCCATCGAATGTCCGGAACGGTAACGACGGAGACGCCTTCGGCGGCCACCTGCTCGAGACGGTCGAGATCATTGCTGCGCGCGGTTACGACCAGCGACGGACGTGTGTTCTCGGCCGGAAACGGAAAATCGCGTTTCGCAACGCCGCGGGTGACCTGCAGGTAGATGATCCCATCGCGGACCCGGTTTCGCCGGATCGTCTCGCGCAGCACCACGGCCAGCGCACGAGGCGACATCGGCCGTGCGATCCGTAGTTCCTTGAGCGATCGATCGAGCCGCGCCATGTGGCGGCTCTCGTCGATCATGCGGCCTCCCCTCACCTCGCAAACCTCGTAAACGCCATCCGCGAATTGATATCCGCGATCCTCGACGGCGACCTTTGCCTGGCCGTGCGGCACATAGCGGCCGTTGACGTATGCAATGCGTGACATGGCCGGCTAATCGATCCCAAGGGCCTTGAGCTTGCGGTGGAGCGCGGAGCGTTCCATGCCGACGAATTCGGCTGTACGCGAGATATTGCCGCCGAAGCGGCTGATCTGCGCAACCAGATATTCGCGCTCGAACACTTCCCGGGCGTCGCGCAGCGGAAGCCCCATCAAATGCTCGCCGCCATTTCCGTTCGGCATGTTCGGGACCATCGAGCCGACATCCGGCGGCAACATGCTCGCGTTCATCACGGCCTCCGGGTCACCGCCTGCCAGGATCATCAGCCGCTCGATGTTGTTGCGCAACTGGCGGACATTGCCGGGCCAGTTATGCGATTGCAGAACGGCCATGGCGTCATCGCCAATCCGGCGCTTGGGCAATCCTGTCGCCTGCGAAATCTGATCCATGAAATATTCGACGAGATCGGGGATATCTTCGCGTCGCTCAGCCAAAGGCGGAACGCGGATCGGCACCACTGCCAGACGGTGATAGAGGTCTTCGCGGAATTTGCCTTCGGCGATCAGGGCCTCAAGGTTCCGCGCTGTCGACGAGACAATCCTGACATCGACGGCAATCTTGGTGCTGCCGCCAACGCGCTGAAACGTCTGGTCGACGAGCACACGCAAGATCTTGTTCTGGGTCTCGCGCGGCAGTTCGGCGATATCGTCGACGAAAAGCGTGCCGCCGTGGGCCTCTTCCAGGGCGCCCGCTTTCCGCCCTTCCGACGCGTTTGACTGGTCGACACCGAACAATTCGATTTCCATGCGCTCCGGCGTAATCGCGGCGGCATTGATCACGACAAATGGACCGCTTGCGCGTCCAGACTGCTGATGAAGGGTCCGCGCCGCGAGTTCCTTGCCTGCACCGGATGGGCCGACAACAAGCACGCGACTATTGGTCGGTGCGACGCGCTCGATCGCCTGCCGCAACTGGCCGATGGCGGCCGACCGGCCGACAAGCGTGGACGGTACCGGCGCCAGTTGCTTGAGCTGCTTGACCTCGCGCTTGAGCCGTGAGTTTTCCAACGCCCGGTCGGCGACCAGGACCAGCCGGTCCGCCTTGAAGGGTTTTTCGATAAAGTCGTACGCGCCCAATTTGATCGCGGCGACCGCGGTTTCGATGTTGCCGTGGCCGGAAATCATGACGACTGGAAGGTCGGCATGCTCCTGCTTGACGGCTTCGAGCAATTGCAGCCCGTCCAGCTTGCTGCCCTGCAGCCAGATATCGAGGAAGATCAGGCTCGGCCGCCGCGCAACCATCGCGTTCAGCGCGTCATCGCTGTTACGCGCGGTGCGCGTGACATAGCCTTCGTCCTGCAGGATACCCGCCACCAGATCGCGGATATCGGCCTCGTCGTCGACAATCAGAATTTCAGAGGCCATGTTACTTCCCACTTACGGACGTTGGTTGTTCTGACTGAGGCTGCTCGGCCTTGCCGGCAGCGGCAAATCGTATGCGCACCCAGGCACCCCGCTGGCCGGGTATTTTTTCGCTGGCGTCACGCAGCTCGATGCTGCCGCCATGCTCCTCGATGATGCGCCCGACGATCGCTAGCCCCAATCCTGTGCCCTTTTCCCGCGTCGTCACGTAAGGCTCGAGCAGCCGGCTGCGGTTCGATTTGGGAAGGCCGATACCGTTGTCGATGACGTCGATCACGACATCGTCGCCTTCGCGTTCCGCGAATACGCGGATCGTCCCTTTGCCGAGTTCCTCGTGCGGAACGGCGGCGATCGCCTCGGTCGCATTCTTGATGATGTTGGTCAGCGCCTGCGAGATCAGCCGCCGGTCAAACCGGGCCGGCATAGGGTCCTCGCCGATTTTGGCATCGATTTCGATTTCGGAATTTCCCACACGCATCAAGAATACGGTTTGCCGAACCGCATCGGCGACGTCTTCGGTGGCCATAACGGGTTTCGGCATTCGCGCAAAATGCGAGAACTCGTCGACCATGCGCCGGATGTCTTCGACCTGACGAACAATCGTGTCCGTGCATTGTTCGAAGACGCCACGATCCTCCTCGATCATTTTGCCGTACTTCCGGCGCAGCCGTTCGGCCGAAAGCTGAATCGGGGTCAGCGGATTCTTGATCTCGTGCGCGATGCGACGGGCGACATCAGCCCAGGCGGAAGTGCGCTGCGCGGCGACCAGCTCCGTAATGTCGTCCAGCGTCACCACATAGCCGCGATCGGAGTCTCCGGCCTGTTCGCTTGTCACGCGGACGGAAAGATTGCGCTCCCGGCCGTTGCGACTGATCGTGATCTGATCCTGCGTGCGCGATCCGGACCGGGCCGCGGCCATGAAGTCGGCGAGCTCGGGGAGCGCCTCGGCAAGCGGCCTGCCGAGCGCCTCGCTTTCGGTGCAGCCTATCAATTTTTCCGCCGACCGGTTGAGGATACTGACCGCGCCGTGTCCGTCGACGCCAATGACGCCGGCGCTTGCGCCCGCCAGAACGGCTTCGGTGAATCGCCGGCGGCTGTCGATGAGATCGTGCGCCTGCATGATGTCATCACGCTGCGTCCGCAGCTCTTGCGTCATCCGGTTAAACGTTTCGCCGAGTTGCGCCAGGTCCCCTTCCGCCTGGCGCACGGGAACGCGCACATAAAGGTTTCCGGTCGAAACGGCATTCGCGGCGCCAATAAGCCTTCGGATCGGCGCAACCAGCCGGTTGGCAAAATTCAGTCCGATCCAGACTGCCGAGAGAAACACCGTCAGCGCGATCACGGTGTACATCAGCGCGAACGCCACTTGCACGCCGGCTCGGCGCGTTTCGAGTGCTGCATATTCTGTCGCGCTCGCACGGGTTGCCTGAAGTTGCGGGACGACACGTGGATCGAGCAGTCGCGTCAGATAAAGATAATAGTCCTCATACTGGTCCAATTTGACGACGGCCGCGACGTAATTGGCGTCCGGCAGCAGAACGACTTGCGGTTCTTTACTGCCGATAAGCGGCAGGGCATCGCGTGGCGGCAGCGCGAAGGTCTGATTGATATTGAGATCGGCACGCGCAATGACTTTCAGCTCCTTGTCGAGCACGATGGCTGCGGCAAGGCCCCGGACCTGTGCCTGAAAAGTCAGAAACTGGCGAAGTTTGTCGGGGTCCTGGTCGAAGACACTCTTGTTGCGTGCGATGTCGTAGGCCATCACCATGATGTCCGACCGCACGATCTGGGCGTGGTCGCGCAGGTAGGCTTCGGCGACGATCAGCGAGTTCTCGATTGCCGAACGCGTGCGGGTGGAAAACAGGCGATCAAGGCCGCGGTCGAGCGTCACGCTGGCGACGATCGCCACCAGGATCGCCGGTGCCGCAGCGATCAACGAAAAGATTCCGACGATCCGGACGTGCAATCGTGCGGCCGCCCGTCCGGTCCGGCGTGCCTGCACGACCTGCCAGACGTCGCGGACGATGACCGCCAGCAGCAGCACCACCGTGGCCGCGTTTGCGGCAAGCAACGAGACCACCACGTCGTGTGTCGGCGAAAGCGGCGTAAAATCGGCGAGGACAATAAACGTCACGAACGCCGACAGCAGCGCCAACCCGACGGCCAACGGACCAAGGATGCGCATTTCGCCGCGCTTTGCGGGTGCGCCGGCGAGCGCGGTATCGGCGGTTGCAGCCTGTTCGACGCTCATACGTCCCTGTCGCGGAAGCGGCTGCGGAGGCAGCACGATGACGTCCGTCCCGAAAAGGGGCTTGGATTGGCCCCTTTTATGAACTGATGCTTTTATACAACAATGTTGCCAAATTGCGACAAAAGCTAGACCGCGGTCATCACGCTTTTGCGCGCGGGGCCGGAAACGACGGCTAGTTTAGAAGGCGTGCAAGCGCCGCGCGATTTGTGAGGTTGATCGTCCTTGCTGATGCGCGCTCGATCAGGCAGGCCCGCTCCAGGTCCGTGATGGTCCGGCTGACTGTCTCAATCGACAGACCGAGATGGTCGGCAACATCCTGGTGAGACATCGGGAGATCAACGTCTGCTGTTTCGCCCGTTCTGGCGGACAGATCGAGCAGAAAACCTGCAACCCGGCATTTTGCACTCTGGTTGATCCGCAGCGAGTGGGCCTGAATGCACCGCAGCTCGCTTGTTGCCGCCGTCAAAAGGAAATTTGCAACCTTGTGTTCGCGGGCAGCCGTCGAAAGCAAGACATTGCGTTTGAAAAACAAAACCAATGCGTCAGTTGCAGCCTCGATCGACAGCGCGTGTGTCAATTCGTCGGTCCATCCAAAGAGCTCCCCAGGCGTATGAAAAGCCACAATGGCGCGCGTGCCGTTCTGGAAGGTCTTGCAGCGTCGGACGACCCCATCGACGACCATGAAGACATAGTCGGCAGGATCGCCTTCGCAGACGATGGTGCTGTTGCGCCGATAGCGGATCGGGCCGCGCCGCACCGAAAGAACGGCGCGCTTCGCTAGTTTCTCACGGTCATCGAGGATAAACGCACTCGGAAAGCTTGATCTTGATCCGGGTACCACCTTGCAAAAGACATGCTGTCGCCTAGTCGACTTAGACGTCCTTTACGACTTCAATTTCACCCATGAACTCTCCCGAGATCAAAGCCAGCGCCCTCGTTTTTGCGAGGCGTGAAAAGATTAGGGCGCTTCAGGATATGTCAGGTAGTGGACCTTGGCCCAACATCGAGGTGTGCTTTGACACAATGAGTTCGGACGCAAGCAGCCGGAAGCGGTCAACAAATATTGATGTAAATCAATGAATTAAAAACGGCAGACGCGGCCAATAGACGCGGAACAATGTGGTCGGCGGCATGAACGAAAAACCACGCGGTGCAGATTTGGCCTGGTTTCCGGCGTACCGCTGGATCCGCGCGCACACCCGGCAAAGCGTGCGTCTCGACCTGATCGCCGGGCTTTCGCTCGCGGCCTTCGTCATCCCGGAGTCGCTCGCCTACGCGTCGCTGGCGCAGCTCCCGCCGGTCACCGGCCTCTATTGCTATCTCGTGGCCGGAATTGCCTACGCGATATTTGGATCGAGCCGCCAACTGGCGGTCGGACCCACGTCGGCAATGTCGCTCGTGATCGCCACCAGCGTCGTGACAATGGCCGACGGCGATCTCTCCCGCGCCCTGGCGCTCGCGTCGGCGGTCGCGCTGATGGTTGGCGTCATCAGCATTGCCGGCCGCTATATCGGCCTCGCCAATGCAGCCTATTTCATCTCGGATCCCATTCTGGTCGGCTTCAAGACCGGCGCCGCGCTTTACATCGCGTCGACGCAACTGCCGAAGCTGTTCGGCATTGAAGGCATCACCGGCAATTTCTTCGAGCGCATCGGCCACGTCGTCTGGTCGCTCCACGAAACGCATTTTCCGACGCTTGTTTTCGGACTGCTGGCAATTGCAGCCTTGGTCTTTTTTGCACGGTTGTTTCCCGGCCGGCCGACAATGCTTGTCGTTGTCGCCGCGGCCATATTTACAATGGGCATGTTTGGATTGAGCGAAAAGGGCATCAAGATTGTCGGTGAGCTTCCGACCGGTCTCCCCGAGATCACCATCCCGAAAATCCATACATCCGACATCGCGGCCCTCGTTCCTGTAGCGCTCGCCTGCTTCATGCTGGCTTACGGCGAGACGATTTCAGTCGCTCGCAGCTTTGCGCAAAAGCATGGCTATGACATCAACCCGGAGCAGGAGCTCACGGCCATCGGCGCCGCGAACATTGCAACGGGACTGGCGCATGGCTTCCCCGTCGCGGGTGGAATGTCGCAAACCGCGGTCAACGACCTGGGAGGGGCAACGTCACCCCTCTCCCTGATGGTGACGTCTTGCGCGATTGCCCTTACGCTTCTGTTTTTCGCGTCGTTTTTTCACAATCTGCCCGAGCCCATGCTTGCCGCCATTGTGCTGATGGCGGCCTCGCACCTCGTACGTATCGACGACTTGCGACGGTTGCGCGAGGCGTCCCGCCCCGAATTTCGCATTGCGATGCTCGCCTTCGCCGGCGTCCTGTTTTTCGGCCTGCTTAACGGCCTGCTCCTTGCCGCAGCGGGCTCGCTTGTGATGCTGATTGCCCAGGCCTCGCGCCCAACTGTCGTTGTGTTGGGGCGGGAGCCAGCCACAGGCCGTTTCGTCAATCGGGAGCGATATCCCGATGCCGGAGACCCTCCCGGCGCGTTGGTGGTTCGCAGCGCGGGTGGCTGGTTCTACTTCAACGCCGATCATATCCGGCGGCGGATCAGCGACCTGGTCGAAGCAGCTCCGGCCGGGCTCCAGACTGTCGTGATCGACTGCTCCATCGTTCCTTATATCGACACCACCGCGGGAACGGCTTTACGTGTCCTGGCGCGAAAGCTCAAAGGGCAAGGCATCGCCATCGTTCTCGCGGAGTTGCGTGACGACGTCCTCGAGAGCCTTAGGCGAATAGGCGCCGAGCAGGATCTCGGCCCGATTGCCGCCCGTCAAACCATTGAGGAATGCCTGCAGCACAAACGCGGGTGATCTGACCCGCGTCCGCGTTTCATGAGGCTTTTTGCTTCGGTTCCTTGCCGACCTCGCGCAGGTGCTTTTTACCTGCGCCGCCTTCAACGCCGAAAAGTCGCGCGATTTCTTTCATTCGTTCATTCTCTTCAGCGCTGAGTTCGCTACGCGCACGCAGGACCTGATGGATCTATCTCGTACCCTTTCTCTCGACTTTCGAGATCAGGTGGAAGCATCGATGGAATAGCCTCAAGCGCGGCCTTCTGGTCGATCAGCAGGATATTGAATTGCTCGCGCACCAGTTCCTTGAATTCGGCAACCGGCATATCGCCGTGCGCCTCGCGGATGCGGCGCGCCAGCTCAAAGCCTCGCTCGTCGACTGCCAGCGCGATTCATCCCGACATAGATCAGGCTGCGAACGACTGCCGCCCGCAGGCCTCCGGCCGCAACTAGCGCCTTGAGCTCGGCAATGCGCTTTTGCAGAAGCTCGCGATGCAACGGATTTTTGGCGGCCTTTCTCAAACGCTGCGTCCCGGATGGGTCGACGCCGACCGCTGTTTGAAGGGTCGGCGAGCCGTAGATCGCCAGGAACATCCGCTCGGCCCATGTCTCGCTTGCCTCGCGCCAGGAATCGAGCGCCGCCTCGATCCGCTTTGACGTGTTTTCCTGCGCTGCAAGAAATGGATTGCTGTCGTCGATGCTCTTCCGGTTGGCGCGAACTTGCTCCGCGAGCCGGGCCACCGGCGCCATGAACGGATTCTGGTCTGAGAATATTTCGTACTGCAGGCGCAATGGGTGACACTGCCGGATCCAGTCGGCAACAGGCGCCGGCACCATCGCGCGCACAATCGGCTGCATGAACGTACGATAGAGCGACAGATTTATCTCCGAAACCCGCGCAGCAGTCGCAAAGCGTCGCTCATCGGCCGCATCATTGCCGCCAAGGGCACGGATGTCATCCAGCGTCCTCGCCTCGCAACGCATAACCCAGCTTCCGCCGACGAGATCCGGATTAGCAGTGTCCTCGCCTTTGCTCTCGAACACGGCCTCGTAGAGGCCGGGAGGCAGCGTATCGATCAAATCAATATTGCTGGAGAATTCGCCGTGTTCTTTTTTTGCAACGCCTCCGGAAACGAAGATACCAAGATGGCCGACCGTTTCATGGATCGTATAGACGATCGTCTGGCCGTGGGAACGGATATCGTCGACGCTGTCGTATAGGTCGAGGATCCATCCAAGCGCCTGCTGCGGCGGCGTGATGTTATCGCCTTTCGAGCAGAACACCACAATTGGCGAACGGATATTCCGGAGGTCGATCGGTTCTCCGTCCGGTGTTTGAATTCGTCCGGCCGCGAGATTGTTGCCGACAAACAATTCGTCGACGATGAACTGGATTTCTTCCGCATTCAAATTGACGTGGCCGCCCCACCACTTCTCGAATCCCAGATAGCGAGGAGCTTCCGTGTCGATTTTTGAATAGAGGTTGTATTGCTTGGACCACAGCGTATTGGCGGGGTTTTGGTTCTCGAAGTTCTGCACAAGCCAGGCGCCATCGAACTTGCCGTTGCCGAGGTCGCTCGCGAGCGCAGTCATCCAACTACCACCGAACAACCCGCCTGAATAACGCATCGGGTTCTTGCCGTGCACGCCTGCCCAATATGAGAGGGGCGAGCCGGCAACGATGATGGGACCGAACAACTCCGGGCGCAGCGCCGCCAGTATCATGACCGCCCAGCCGGCCTGGCAGTTACCGATCACGCAGGGCTTGCCGCTCGCATCCGGGTGCGCGGCTATCACCTTTTCAATGAAGATGGCTTCGGCGCGGGCGATGTCGCCGATTGTCTGCCCTGGAACGGGTTCGGGGAGAAATCCAACGAAATAACAAGGATGACCGGCCTTGAATGCAACGCCGATCTCGCTGTCGGCCTTGAAGCCGCCAATGCCCGGACCGTGACCGGCGCGCGGATCGACGACGATAAAAGGCCGCAGCTTCGGATTGATGTCGGTGCCGTCGGGCGGGACGACCCGTACAAGAGCATAATTTACGGGCCGGGCCAGCTTGCGGCCGTCCACAACCAGCTCGACCTTGTAGTCGAGTACGTGCGGCGCGTTTTCGGCAATGTGCTCTCGATACTGATTTCCGCGCTGACGCAGCACATCCCAAAACAGTACGCTGCGCTGGGCGGCATCGATTGCGTACCCCATTGCGTCGGCAAACATCGCAAAAGGCGTCACCGCCGCCTCAGGTGAGGAAGAACTTTTCTGGTCTGACATTTTGCGATGCCTTTTTTGCCATTACATGGGAGATATTGCTCAGTAGCACCGAAAGAGGATGGGTCTTTGATACAGGTCAATGAGTTTCGACAAGTTGATCCGCATAGTGCACTCTAGAAACCCGTTTTTTGGGAGGTATCAGGCTATGGCTACTAAAGAGACAATGAATACTTCGAAAGCAGGTGCTCCTCCGCAATTCGTCGATTGGGGACAGCACCAGACAGAAGCCGCGCTCAATTTTCAAAAAACGATTTTGGAGTCATGCGAGCAGGCCAGTCGCGTCTGGATTGATCGTGTGCAGTCCGAAATTTCGCTTTGGTCAGACTTGGCGACCAAGTTGAGCAGCACTAAGAGCGTTCCAGAAGCACTCGATGCGTATACCAAGTGTGTTTCGCAGCGGATGCAGATGGCCGCCGACGACGGACGAAGGCTCGCTGAAGAAGCTCAACAGCTTACGCAGAAGTTCGCGCAGTCACTGGGCAACGGCCGGCCGGGTATGACCACGTGAGCGTCGCGTAACAGCTATCAGTTGTGTTGGATGGGGTGGACGACGAAGCCTCGCGTCTGCAGCTGGCAGCGTGCCGTTTGCCCCGTGATGAACGAGGAACGGTATCGGGGGCCCTTCAGCACGGACTGAGGCAGACATCCAATTGCTCGTGACCTCGCCGGCTGTGCCATATTATCAGCACAGGCCGTGTATCCAGCAGGACGTGCTCCCACAAGGACAGCTACATGACGTCAAAAACGTTGGAGTGGAGAACTGACCAGACATTGTCTGTCGGAAAAGGAGCAACAGTTCAGCAATTTTTCGCGCTGCTCGGTGATGACCGACTGGAAATCGACGTCGCGCCTTGGGGTGAAGGCCACCTGAAGATCAATGGCCGTGAAATTGCGCATGTTGATGATGCCAAGGATCGACGCCAGGCCTTCCGGGCGATCAAGAAAATCGCAGATCACTATGTGGACACGCACATGACCAAAGAAGCCAAGAACGCCTCACCGGTTTTGCCAACGGTAAAAGCCAAGCTGCTTGAGGGCAAAAGGGGGCTGATTGTCGGCATTGCAAACGAAAATTCGATTGCCTGGGGCTGTGCCAAGGCATTCCGGGCGCTCGGCGCCGAGGTCGCCGTTACCTACGTGAACGACAAGGCAAAGAAATACGTCGAGCCGCTCGCGCGCGCACTTGAATCGCCGATTGTCATGCCCCTCGATGTAAACCAACCGGGGCAGATGGAAGCTGTCTTCGAGCGGATCACCAAGGAATGGGGCAAGCTCGATTTTGTCGTCCACTCGATCGCGTTTTCGCCAAAGGAGGCGCTGCAGGGACGCGTCGTGGATGTGTCGCGCGAAGGATTTGCCACAACCATGGATGTGTCCTGTTGGACCTTTATTCGCATGGCGCACTTGGCGGAGCCGCTCATGCGCAAGGGCGGCACGCTCTTCACCATGTCGTATTACGGCAGCCAAATGGTGGTTAAGAACTATAATATTATGGGTGTCGCAAAAGCCGCGCTCGAATGCGCGGTCCGCTATATCGCGGCGGAGCTGGGTCCAAAGGGAATCCGGGTGCACGCAATCTCGCCCGGACCGCTGGCGACGCGAGCCGCATCAGGCATTCCCGAATTCGATGCGTTACTTGACAAGGCGAAGGCAAAAGCGCCGGCACGCAGCCTGGTAAGCATCGATGACGTCGGCGCCGCCACGGCTTTCCTTGCGCACGACGCGGCGCGCCTCATCACGGGCGAAACTTTGTACATCGACGGCGGCTACCACATCATCGACTAGGAGCCGCCGACGGAGCCTCGCCGCGGCGTTACTTGACACTCCAATTCAACGAGATGCCGATGTCGCCCGGCTTTCCGCCGGACCAATCGGCAATCTGGAATTTTATTTTGTATCCCTTTGGCCGCAGATACTGCTTCCAGAATTCAAACAGCTCCTTGGGCAACCCGGTGAGCGTATCCTCCCAGCCGGGCTCCTGCTGATTGATGGCGCGGCCACGATCCGTGAAAAGGGTGTTCGGAAAACGCCCGACCTCGATTTCAGTCAGACCATTGCTGACCGCCCTGTTTATGATCGCGGCGGCGCGCTTCAACCGCTCTTCATCGGAGACGCCCGAAGGGCCCTTCAACTTGTCGAGCAGCGCCGTCTTCTCCGCTTCGACGGCCGCCTGCTTGCGTATGTATTCGGAGGCTTTTGCGGCCTCGGCTTCGGCCATTTTCTTGCTACAATCCTCGGCTGAGGGCAGGAGTTCGTCAACTTTCACATTCATGGCAGTGCTCCAGGGATATGGTCTCTTGTATAAAATAGCCCAAGGGCCGGTTTTGACCTAGGTCAACGAGCGCTCACCGATCATCGGCCTCTATATGCTGTCAATTACAACCGAGAACCCACCGATGGCCAAAGGGAAAAAGAAGCACTCCAAAGCCGGGCAAGACGGCGAGCGGATGAAACGCAAGGTCTATGAAGCTGAAATGCGCAAGCTTCAGGTCAAGCTATGTCATCTGCAGGAGTGGGTTAAGAAGAAGGGCCTGCGGGTCATTATTGCCTTCGAAGGCCGCGACGCAGCCGGCAAAGGCGGCACCATTCGGGCGATTACCGAAAGAGTGAGCCCACAGCGTATTCCGGATCGTTGCCCTACCCGCGCCTTCCGAGCGGCAAAAGAGCCAGCTGTTTCTGCAACGCTACATCGAGCACTTCCCGGCGGCCGGAGAAGTCGTGATCTTCGACCGCAGTTGGTACAACCGTGCCGGTGTCGAACATGTGATGGGATTTGTCAGCAAGGAGGGATATGAGCGCTTTCTGAAACTGGCGCCGAAGATCGAAAAATACATCGTCGATGCCGGGATCATCCTCATAAAATTCTGGCTCGAGGTCGGCAAAGAGGAGCAGGAGCGGCGCTTCCATGCCCGCATCAACGATCCGATGCGCCAGTGGAAACTGAGCCCGATGGACACCGAGTCATACAAGCACTGGTACAGCTACTCCAAGGCGCGCGACATGATGCTCGACGCAACCGACAGCCCGGACGCGCCCTGGTACGTTGTCCGCTCCGACGACAAGCGGCGCGCACGGCTGAATTGCATTTCGCATATTCTGTCGGCAATTCCGCACAAGAAAGTCCGCGCCGAAAAGGTCAAGCTGCCCAAACGAATTGAAAAGAACAGCTACGACGACAAGCGCCCAATGGAAGGCAGGCGCTTCGTGCGGGAGATCTACTGAAGACTCAGCCTAAATGACCAACGGCCGTGACCACATGGCGTGGATCACGACCGTTGAATCCAAATTGCGTCAGATCTTATAGCCGTACTTTTTCATGCAGCCGGCGCCACGCGTATGGCGCTCGTTCGCCTGAGTGGACGTTCCAAAAACTCCCATTTTGTCCATCTCTTTCTTGCAAGCTTCCCAGGCCTGTTCGTAAGTGAGCTTTTTCGTCTTGGCGACAGCGGTTTCGGCAAGGCCGGAGCTCATTACAAACGCGCCAGCCACAACCAGTGAAATGTAACCGAGCTTCATGGTTCACTCCTCTATAGCAATCCATTTGGTTATGATTAATTCTGGGATGAGTTCTGCATTGATCTAGGTCAATGGAACCGATTTTGAACCCTGTGTTATGCGATTGGCGTGCGCTGCCATGTTTAACGCGGCTACCTATACTGCGACGGAACGCCTGCGCGATGGACGCACGTGCGAAATACGTGCGCTCAAGCCGAGCGATGAAGCGGACATGTTGGCGGCGGTTGGCCGGATCGGCGCGCAGTCGCTCTACCGCCGGTTCATGGGCGCCAAGCGCGGCTTTTCAGACAAAGAGCGTGCGTTCTTCCTGAATGTCGATTTCGTCAATCATGTTGCGTTGGTTGCAGTGGTGAAAGAGGGAGACCGCGCCTCGATCGTCGCCGGCGGCCGCTATATCGTCGAAAAACCCGGGATGGCCGAAGTCGCCTTCGCCGTTGTCGATGACTACCAGGGACAGGGTATCGGTGCGGTCTTATTGCGCCACCTCGCCGCGCTTGCCCGCGAGGCCGGGCTAAAGGAATTCACCGCCGAGGTTCTCCCCGACAACACCCCAATGCTGAAGGTCTTTGAGAGGTCCGGACTGAAGTTCAGCTCAAAGCGTTCCGCTGACGGCATTCACGCCGTGCTGCAATTGTGAAGCGGAATTATTCTGCGGCCCTCTCCGCCCGCCCCGATATCAGAGCCAATGTGTGTCGCGCAATCATCAGCTCTTCGTTGGTAGGTATGACGTAGACCGTGACGCGGCTGTCCTTGCGCGATATCACCTGCGCCGAAGCCTTGTTGGCGCCCGGATCAAGCGCGACACCCAGCCACGACAGGCGCTCGGCAATGCGTGCGCGCATCGTCGGAGAATTTTCGCCGATACCGGCGGTGAAAACGAAGGCATCGATCCCGCGCAGCGCGGCGGCGAGCATCCCGGCAAACAGACCGGCGCGATAGACGAAGTACTCGAGAGCAAAGGCCGCCTTCGGATCGGCGCTCTCCTCGAGTTCGCGCACGTCGTTGCTAACGCCTGACAGACCCTTCAAGCCGGATTCCTTGTAGAAAAGATCCTGAACGGCGGCCGCGCTCATTCCCTTCTCCGCGATAAGATAAAGCACGACGCCCGGATCGAGCTGCCCGGGCCGCGTTCCCATCGGCAATCCGTCGAGCGCGGTAAAGCCAAGCGTGCTTTCGATGCTCCGCCCGTTGTCCAACGCACACATCGAGGCGCCACTGCCAAGGTGCGCAACGATTACGCGACCTTTAGCAACTTCCGGCGCGATCTGACGCAAACGATCGGCGATGTACTCATACGAAAGACCGTGGAAGCCATAGCGTCGCACGCCCTCCTCGTAGAATTTTTCGGGTATCGCGAAATGATCCGCCAAGGCGCCGTGGTCGCGGTGGAACGCGGTGTCGAAGCATGCAACTTGCGCAAGCTCGGGCCGGCGAGCGAAGAGCGTTCGGATCGGCGCAAGATTGTTGGGCTGATGCAGCGGTGCGAGCGATACATAGCGCTCGAGTTTGGCGACGACATCTGCTGTCAGGCGCACCGGGCGGCTGTATGCAGGCCCGCCGTGAACCACGCGGTGACCGACCGCGACAAGATTGACTTTCTGGGTTTTACGCAGCCAGTCGCCGGTTTCCTGGGTGGCCGCAGGAAGATCCGGCACCTTTTCAGCAGGATAGGACTGGTCGATCAGCGGCTTCTTGTCAGGCCCGGCAGCGCGCAGCCGCGGCCGGGTGCCGATTCCATCCATCTGACCCTTGACGAGGCAATCGAGATCGCCGCTCGCGCCGGTCGCGAAGACCTGAAACTTGAGGCTCGAGGAGCCAGCATTGACGACGAGAATTGCGTCCATGGCCTTCACACGGCGGCAACCGCCGCCTTCTTTCGGCGTGCATCGGCGTAAAGCACGGCGGCCGCAGCGGATGCCATGCGGCTACGCACTGAATCGGCCCGCGATGTCAGGATGATCGGTACGCGGGCGCCAAGCACGAGGCCTGCGGCATCTGCCTTCGCAAGGAACGTGAGGTTTTTGGCGAGCATGTTGCCGGCCTCCAGATCGGGAACGACCAGAATCTGGGCGCGCCCGGCGACTGGTGATTTGATGCCCTTTATTTTCGCAGCTTCGGGATCAATCGCATTGTCGAAGGCGAGCGGGCCGTCGAGCACGCCGCCGGTTATTTGTCCGCGATCCGCCATCTTGCACAAAGCGGCCGCGTCGATCGTCGACGGAATTTTCGGCGTGACAGTCTCGACCGCGGACAAGATGGCAACGCGCGGTGTGCCGAGACCGACGTCGGTGAACAGATCGATTGCGTTCTGGATAATGTCGCGCTTCACCTCGAGATCAGGGAAAATATTGATGGCCGCATCGGTGATGAACAGGGTCTCCGGGTAAGTCGGCACGTCCATCACAAAGACATGGCTGATACGGCGCGCCGTCCGCAGTCCGGTGCTGGAAGACGTTACCGCCCGCATAAGTTCGTCGGTGTGCAGGCTCCCCTTCATCAGGAGCTCGCCTTTGGATTCGCGAATGAGTTCCACAGCCTTGGCCGCGGCCGCCTCGCTGTGCGGTGCATCGACGATCTGGTAATTTTTCAGATCGATGCCGTGCTCACGAGCGACCGCCCTGATTTTTGCGGCAGGCCCGACCAGAACCGGCTCAATGATGCCGAGTTCCGCCGCCTCGATAGCGCCACGCAACGAGGATTCATCGCATGGATGCACGACCATGGTGATCGCGGGCCGCGCCTCTTTTGCTCGCGCTATCAGACGGTCGTATTTGGAACCCGGCGCCGGCCCGGCTGCGCTGATCGGCGCGATCGTGTCGACATGGTCACGCATGGCATCTCCCAGGAATCAATTGTCGGGTCGGCGCAAAGGCACGAACCGACCGGAACGCCTGTCAGTTGGGACCACGCGAGACGCGCCCGCATTGACCTAAGTCAATGGCGGCCAGTCCAGCTCGGGCGAATAGCGTCCGTTTTCAGATGCTTGAGAAGCCGCAAAGCGCGACCTGACAGCGGCCGGTTGACATAGGTCAATGAAGGACGCGCGGGGCGCTCGTAACGTGATAACAGACCCAAGCCTAGGCAAGATCGAAACAAATCGGACGTTTAGGGAGACGTAACATGAAAGCTGGCGCCGCCGCCGTAAAGAAGGAAGCGAAAAAAGACGAGGATTGCTGGCGAGGCTTTAAGCCAGGCGATTGGAGCAGGTCGATCAACGTGCGCGACTTTATCGTCCGTAACGTGACGCCCTACGACGGCGATGAAAAGTTTCTCGCGCCAGCGTCAAAACGGACCAAAGCGGTTTGGGAAAAGCTTCAGCCCTATTTTCAGGCGGAGCGGAAGAAAGGCGTGCTTGCAGTCGATGCGAAAAATCCATCGACATTGCTCGCGCACAAGGCCGGTTACATTGACCGCGACAATGAAATCATCGTCGGCCTGCAGACCGACGAGCCGTTCAAGCGCGCAATCTTCCCGTACGGCGGCCTGCGCATGGTCGAAGCGGGTCTGAAGGCGGCCGGATTCCCAGCGGATCCGCAGGTCCACGAGGCTTTCACCAAATACAGGAAATCGCATAACGACGGCGTGTTCGATGCATACACACCCGAGATCATGAAGTGCCGCAAGTCTGGCATTGTCACCGGTCTCCCCGACGCATATGGCCGCGGTCGCATCATCGGCGATTATCGGCGGGTTGCTCTCTATGGAGTCGACAGGCTGCTCGAGGTCAAGGGCGAAGAACGCGCACAAATGAACGACATGTGGCCGAATGATGAGGTCATCAGGGTGCGCGAGGAACTGGCCGAGCAGACGCGTGCGTTGAAAGATCTCGTCTCGATGGCAAAGCTCTACAACTGTGACATCGCGCGGCCGGCAAATGATGCCCGGGAAGCGGTCCAGTGGACGTATCTGGCGTACCTTGGCGCAATCAAAGAGGCCAATGGTGCCGCCATGTCGATCGGCCGCATCTCGAGCTTCCTCGACGTCTATATCGAGCGCGATTTGAAGGAAGGCATCCTGGACGAAGCCGGCGCGCAGGAACTGTGGGACCAGTTGGTGCAGAAGCTGCGCATCGTCCGGTTCCTTCGCACGCCCGAATACGACGCGCTGTTCAGCGGTGACCCCTACTGGGCGACCGAATGCGTCGGCGGCATGGATCTCGACGGCAGTACCTTGGTGACCAAAAGCAGCTATCGCATGCTGCACACGCTTTACAACCTTGGGCCTGCTCCGGAACCGAACATTACGGTGCTCTGGTCGAAGCACATGCCCGCGACGTTCAAGCGTTTCTGCGTCAGGGTCAGTCGCGACACCTCCTCGTTGCAATACGAAAATGACGACCTCATGCGGCCGTTCTGGGGTGATGATTATGGCATCGCCTGCTGCGTGTCGGCGATGCGTCTCGGCAAGCAGATGCAGTTCTTCGGCGCTCGCGTGAACCTCGCAAAAGCATTGCTTTACGCAATCAATGGCGGCCGCGACGAAGTGTCCGGCGAACAGGTTGCGCCCCGGACCCCGGCGGTCACTGGCGACTTCCTCGACTACGACGATGTGATGGCCAAGTTTGACGAGACAATGGAGTGGCTGGCACGGACCTATGTGCACGCGATGAACTGCATCCATTACATGCACGACAAGTATTTCTATGAACGCCTCGAGATGGCGCTGCATGACCGCGACATTCTGCGGACCATGGCATTCGGTATTGCCGGACTATCGGTCGTTGCCGACAGCCTGAGCGCGATCAAATACGGCAAGATTCGCGTCACCCGCGACGAGACCGGGCTTGTCGTCGACTATCAAAACGAAGGCAATAAGGCGACACCGCAATTCGGCAATAACGACGATCGTGTCGACAAGATCGCATCAGAGCTTGTCACCCGTTTCATGGAAAAAATCCGCAAGCATCCGACGTACAGGAACGCCACACACACCCAAAGCGTGCTGACGATTACGTCCAACGTCGTATACGGCAAGGCGACCGGAAATACTCCGGACGGCCGCAGAAAAGGCGAGCCTTTCGGGCCCGGAGCCAATCCGATGCACGGCCGCGACAGTCACGGCTGGCTCGCCTCCTGCCTGTCGGTTGCGAAGCTTCCCTACAAGGACTCACAGGACGGCATCAGCTACACGGTCTCCGTCGCACCTCAGAAGGCGCATCTGTCCGAAAGTCAGCTCCTGACTGAGGCGACCAAAGCCTTCGATGTCTATTTCGATCACGGCGGATTCCACATGAACCTGAACGTGATCGACAAGGACACGCTCGAAGATGCCATGAAGAATCCGGACAAATATCCGCAGCTGACAATTCGCGTGTCCGGCTACGCCGTCAATTTCGTGCGCCTGACACCCGAACAACAGAGGGACGTGATCAGCCGTACGTTCCACGGCCAGATCTGATCTGGAGATGTGTGATGTCAACTTTGCAGACGCTCGAATCCGGCAGCAGACATGACTTGCGCGTCGGGAAATCACCCGACGCTCCGGACGAGAGTCTGTTCAAGGACGATAGCGAAGGCGCCTTTGGCTATTGCCACTCCTATGAGACTTCGTCCCGGTACGATGGTCCTGGTGCGCGAGTTGTGTTGTGGACTTCCGGTTGCCTGCTGCGATGCACGTATTGCCACAACCCGGACACATGGCATCTCAAGGACGGCACCTATGTCTCAGCCCAACAGGTCCTCGATCGTCTCGCGGGTTTTGCACCTGCCGTCAAGGCGCTTGACGGCGGCCTGACCATTTCGGGTGGAGAGCCCATGGTGCAGCTGGCCTTCACGAAGCGGATATTTGCCGGCGCCAAGAAGATGGGTCTGCACACCGCCATCGAGACCTCGGGCTTTTTGGGCGACCGGGTCGATGATTCATACCTGTCGGTCGTCGATCTGTTTCTGCTCGACATCAAAAGCTCAAATCCCGACACCTATCGCAAGGTCACAAGCCGCGATCTGGCCCCCACCCTGCGGTTTGCCGAGCGCCTCGCGTCGATCGGCAAGCCGGCGTGGGTACGGTTCACGCTGGTGCCCGGGCCAGACCGACGATCCGGCGAATGTCGAGGGCATCGCCAAATTTGTCGCGCCCATGAAGAACGTCGAATGGGTTGAGGTCCAGCCATTCCATCAACTTGGTGCCTTCAAATGGAAGGCAATGAACATCGAATACAAATGCGCTGATACGGCCCCGCCGACACCCGAACTCAAGCAACGAGTCATCGAACAATTTCGCGCCGCAGGATGCCGCGCCCGCTGATCCGGCAACCTGCAAGCAAGCGTCGTCCAATTCCGAGGGGAGCTTTCCATGTTAGATCTTGCCCGCGAGATCATCGGCACTCAGCCAATTCTGACCGCATTTCTCGCGATCGGCCTCGGTTACCTGGTCGGACAGATCAACATCGGTGGATTTTCACTTGGCGTCGGCGCCGTCCTGTTCGTCGGTCTCGCGCTCGGCGCATTTGCTCCGAAGGCACAGATCGTAGGGCCTATCGGGCTGACCGGCCTGATCATGTTCCTCTACGGCATCGGCATCCTGTATGGGCGGCAGTTCTTCGAAGGAATGCGAGGAGTCGGCCGGAAATACAATCTGCTCGCATTGATCGGATGCCTTGCAGGTCTTCTGGTGGCGCTCGGCTTGGGCCAGGCTTTCGGCATAAAACTGGGCCACACCCTCGGTATATACGCAGGATCAATGACGAGCACTGCCACCCTGCAGGCGGCACTCGATGTCATGAACAACAAGGAGCCTTCGATCGGATACTCGATCGCTTATCCCTTCGGCGTCATCGGCCCGATCCTCTGCATCTATTTCATGACGCGCGTCGTGCAGCCAAAATTCCCGGCGAAAGCACAGCGCTTCCACATGGGTGAAATTTCCATTGGAGACAAATTTTCCGGCCGTAGGCTCGACGAGCTCACCAAGGACCTGCCGGAAGGCGTCCAGGTGACCATGGTTCGTCAGAGCGGGCAAAACGTCATCCCCGCTCCGGATCTCGCGCTGTCTCCCGGCGATGCCGTTATGATCATCGCCGAACGGCAGGATGCAATCGGGGAAGCGGCCGCGCGCTTTGGCAAACTCGAACCCGGCCGCCTGGCCAAGGATCGCGCCGATCTCGACTACATCCGCGTTTTCGTCGGCAAAGCCAACGTGGTCGGCGTGCCCCTCGCCCGCCTTCCGATGCCTGCCGGCTTTCCGGCCCATATCCTGCACGTGAGGCGGTATGACGCCGACCTCGTGCCGACCCCCGACTTGATGCTCGAATTCGGCGACCGCGTGGGCGTGCTGATGCCGCCCGATCGGCGCGACGATGTCAGAAAGCATTTCGGCGACACGGTGAAAGCCGCAGCCGAGTTCAGCTACGTCTCGCTCGGGCTTGGCATGGTCCTCGGCGTATTGCTCGGGCTCATTCCAATTCCTATTCCCGGTGTCGGAACCGTTACGCTGGGCATTGGCGGCGGCCCGCTGATCGTTGCCCTCATCCTCGGTAAATTGCGCCGCACCGGGCCCATGCTGTGGACGATGCCGCTGCCGGCAAACATCGTGCTCCGCAATTTCGGGCTGGCGATGTTCCTCGCGACGGTCGGCGTCAATGCCGGCCAGCCCTTTGTGCGGACGATCGCGGAGTCCGGCTTCACGATGTTCTTTATCGGGATCGCCGTCCTGCTGACGACCGTGTTCATCGTCCTGATCGTCGGCTATTACCTGATGAAGATCCCGTACGACGATCTGGTCGGCGTCGCCTCGGGTGCGACGGGAAATCCCGCGATCCTTGTCTATTCGACCAAGATGGCGCCGACCGAGCGGCCGGATATCGGCTACGCCATGATCTTTCCGTCGATGACGATCGTGAAAGTCATCGCGGTGCAAATCGTCGGCATTCTCGCGGCCACCGGCGCCGGCGGTTAGCGGCGCAAATGAAGCACAAGCCGCCTCCCGACGAGGGAGCCGCGCCACAGGTGGTGACTTTCGACGCGATCATGCCGGCGAGCATGGCCGTGCGCGCCGAACAAAGCGGTGTCAAAAGGGCCAACACCGACCCGGTAACTGTACTTGCGCTGAGCGTGCTCGCGGGCGCCTTCATTTCGTTCGGCGCAATTTTCGCAACGACCGTCACGGCCGGTGCGGGCCTGCCTTATGGTGTCGCGCGCCTGCTCACGGGGCTGGTATTTTCCGTCGGCCTTCTCATGGTGATCATCGCCGGCGCCGAGCTTTTTACGGGCAACAATCTCATCGTCATGGCCTGGGCCAGCGGAAAAGTTAAAACGCGAGCGCTGTTGCTCAACTGGGTTCTTTCCTTCACCGGAAATTTTGTCGGGGCGATTGCAACCGCCGTGCTCGTGTTTTACTCGACGCAGTACACGTTCGGCGACGGCGCCGTTGGGCTGGTTGCATTGAACACTGCAAATACTAAGGCCTCATTGGAATTTATCCCGGCGTTGACGCTCGGGATCTTGTGCAATGCCCTGGTTTGTCTGGCGGTATGGATGTGTTTCAGCGCGCGGACGAACATCGACCGGGTCGTTACGGCTGTCCCGCCGATCGCTGCCTTTGCCGCAGCCGGCTTCGAACATTGCATCGCGAATATCTATTTCATTCCAATGGGCCTGTTCATCAAGGCCGGCGCTCCGCCATCATTCTGGACTGCCATTGGGAAGAGCGCATCCGATTTTCCGGGATTGACCTGGAACAATTTTTTCCTTGGCAACCTGTTGCCGGTTACGATCGGCAACATCATTGGCGGGTCGATCATGATCGGCGCCGTTTATTGGTTTGTTTATCTGCGAAAGAGTGACGTCAAAATCATTTCAGGCTGAAAAAGCGCGCGGTCGCCAGCCCCATCGCCAATGCCCCAATAACGAAGCCGCCGCCGGAAGCACTTCCACTTTGTTGGGGGGCGGCTGTCTCCGCAAATGCCGTTAGTCGCCCGACCGTTAGCACGCTGAAATCACGCTCTTCGCACTGCGCAACGTTGACCTAAGTCAAAGCGTCGTCTTTGCGGGCGGCCATGATTGAATTTCGCGGCAGGCTTGCACTTTCGAGGGAACGTCTATGGATCGTCCCATCAGAAGACCTGAAGAGATTTTAGCCTATCGTTCGCTGTCACGAATTCTTGCTGCCAGGCCGAGAACCCTTTGGGCCGTTGGCCCCGCGGACAGCGCACTAACGGCGCTGCAGGTCATGGCCGATAAGAAGACTGCTTTCCTCGTAGTGTTGGACCAAGGTCAGATGGTCGGCGTTGTGTCCGAGCGCGATTTTGTCGGCCGGGTAATCCTGGCCAAAAAGTCTCCAGAGACCACGACGGTCTCGGACATCATGGCCCGCAACGTTATCTCTGTCGACCTTTCAGGCACCTTCCGCGACTGCATGAAACTGATGCAACAACACAACATTCGTTATTTGCCGGTCATGGACCGCGGAAAACCGGTCACCGTCATCTCCATCCGGGATTTGTTGAACGAAGCGGTCGTGCATCAGGACAAACTGGTGTCCGAACTTGAACGCGAGCGACTGACGATTTTCACGTCAACCGCCTAAACTTCTCCGCGGCGCGCTGGCCGGAGATCAACGGGAGCGACGGCATGAGCCTCTTGATTGTATTGGGTGCTCTGGCGTTTCTCATGCTCGTCGCCTACCGCGGCTACAGCGTGATCCTGTTCGCTCCGGTGGCCGCACTCGGCGCCGTCCTACTGACTGACCCGGGCTTGGTGGCTCCGATGTTCTCCAGCGTCTTCATGGAGAAAACAGTCGGCTTCCTAAAGAACTATTTTCCGGTGTTTATGCTCGGCGCGGTTTTCGGCAAGGTCATCGAGCTGTCGGGATTTTCCAAGTCGATTGTCGCGGCAGTGATCGGCGTCCTTGGCAAGCAACGCGCAATTTTATCGATCGTCATCGTTTGCGCAATTCTCACCTATGGCGGTGTGTCCCTTTTCGTTGTCGTATTTGCGGTTTACCCATTCGCGGCCGAAATGTTTCGCCAGAGCGGGATTCCCAAGCGGCTCATTCCTTGCACAATTGCCCTCGGTGCCTTCACGTTCACGATGGATTCCCTGCCAGGCTCGCCGCAGATCCAGAACATCATTCCCACCACATTCTTCAAGACAACGACCTGGGCTGCCCCATGGCTCGGGATCATCGGTGCCCTATTCATTCTGGTTATCGGCCTTGCCTACATTGAGAGCCGGCGGCGAGCCGCTCAGGCGAAAGGCGAGGGCTACGGGACTGATCTGCGGAACGAACCTGAGCCGTTCGAAGCCGAGAACTTGCCAAACCCCTGGGTCGCGCTTTTACCTCTGGTGGTGGTGGGGGTCGCGAACTTTGTCCTGACCTCTGCAGTGCCTCGTGCCTACGGAGCGACCCACGAACTGACGCTCGGCGGCGGCAAGCCGATTGTTACACAGATCTCAAGCGTGGCCGCGATCTGGGCAGTGGAAGGCGCGTTGCTTCTCGGAATCCTGACGGTGTTCGCGTTTGCGTGGCGGCCCGTGATTGCGAAATTTGCGGATGGCAGCAAGGCGGCTGTCGCCGGAGCCCTGTTGGCCTCGCTCAATACCGCATCAGAATACGGATTCGGCGGCGTGATCGCGCTACTGCCCGGTTTTGTGGCGATCGCCGACGCGCTTCGATCGATCCCCAACCCGCTTATCAATGAAGCGATCAGCGTGACCGTGCTTGCCGGCATCACCGGCTCGGCGTCGGGAGGCATGAGCATCGCGCTTGCCGCAATGTCCGACACGTTCATTGCGGCGGCCGAGGCGGCGAAAATTCCACTCGAAGTTCTGCATCGTGTCGCGTCCATGGCCAGTGGCGGCATGGATACGCTGCCGCACAACGGCGCCGTCATCACTTTGCTCGCGGTCACCGGCCTCACCCACAGGGAGGCTTACAAGGATATTTTCGTCATCACTCTGACAAAGACCGCGGCGGTGTTCTTCGTAATCGGGTTCTACTATTTGACCGGCATCTACTGAGCGATTGGGTAGGCATTTTCCGGAGGCGACCATGCAGGCCAGCAGCACCCCATCGATGGTTATCCCGCTGCGCTCGCCGGACAGCGGAAAGATCGCCAGTGCTGAAGAAGCAGCTCGCCTTGTTCGCGACGGTGACACGGTCGCGACAGGCGGTTTCGTGGGCATTGGTTTCGCCGAGGAGATCGCGGTGGCGCTGGAGGCCCTTTATTTGTCGAAAGACGAGCAGATCGAAGCGACGGGCAAGCCGCGCAATCTCACGCTGATCTATGCCGCGGGCCAGGGTGACGGTAAGGAGCGCGGGCTCAACCATTTGGGCCATGAAGGACTGGTGCGGCGCGTGATCGGCGGGCACTGGGGCCTCGTACCCAAACTGCAGCGCCTCGCTATCGCCAACCGGATAGAGGCCTATAACTTTCCTCAAGGCGTCATTTCACATTTGTTTCGCGACATCGCCGCGAAACGTCCAGGGCATCTCACGCGCGTCGGCCTAGGAACGTTCGTTGACCCGCGCCACGGCGGCGGCAAGATCAATGAATGCACAAAAGACGATCTCGTCAGCCTTCTTGAGATTGGCGGCGAAGAATTTCTTTTCTATCGCGCCTTCCCGATCAACGTCGGCATCGTTCGCGGCACCACCGCCGACCCAGACGGCAACATTACGATGGAAAAGGAGGCGCTTACACTCGAAGTGCTGGCAATCGCGATGGCCGCGCGCAACTCGGGCGGCTTGGTTATCGCACAGGTCGAGCGAATAGCTGACCGCGGCTCCCTCAACCCGAGGCAGGTCAAGATACCAGGGGTTCTTGTTGACTGTGTTGTCCTCGCAAAGCCGGAACACCATTGGCAGACGTTCGCGGTGGAGTATGACCCCACCTTCAGCGGTGAAATCCGGGCACGCACAGGAACAATTCCGCCCATGGATTTGACCGAACGTAAAATCATTGCGCGGCGCGCGGCGCTCGAACTTAAGGCCAACAGCGTCGTCAATCTCGGTATTGGCATGCCCGAAGGCATAGCAAACGTAGCCAATGAGGAAAAAATTGCGGATTTGATGACGATGACCGCCGAACCTGGTGTGATCGGAGGGGTGCCGGCCGGCGGACTCAATTTTGGCGCCGCGGTCAACGCGCAGGCCATTATCGACCAGCCTTACCAGTTCGATTTCTATGATGGCGGCGGGCTCGACGCGGCATTTCTGGGCCTCGCGCAGGCGGACCGGCAAGGCAATCTGAACGTCAGCAAATTCGGGCCGCGTCTTGCGGGCGCCGGTGGCTTCATCAACATCAGCCAGAACGCGAAGAAGGTGGTGTTCGTCGGGACCTTTACTGCTGGCCGTCTGCAGATTGGGATCGAGGACGGCCGTCTGCGCATCATCAATGATGGCGGCGTGCACAAGTTCGTTGATGATGTCGAGCACAGGACATTTTCCGGCGACTACGCAGTAAAGCGCGACCAGCCGGTGCTTTACGTGACGGAGCGCTGTGTATTCGAACTTACTCCGGATGGGCTGGCGCTGGTCGAAGTTGCTCCAGGGATCGACATCGAGCGCGAAATTCTGGCGCGGATGGATTTCAAGCCGATTATCCGCCGTGACCCGGCACTCATGGATCAGCGCATATTCCTGCCCGCGCCGATGGGACTGCGCGATGACCTGCTGCGTATGCCGCTTGAGCAGCGGTTCACCCTTCATCCTCAGGAAAACCAATTCTTCGTCAATTTCGAAGGTTACGTGGTTCGAAACCACCGGGACATCGAACAGATCCGTCGCATTGTCGAAAGCATGCTTTCGTCGGTGGGGAGAAAGCTCCATGTCATCGTCAATTACGATAATTTCAATATTTTCCCAGACGTCGTCGACGAGTACTCGGCAATGGTGCGCGAACTCTCCGATCGATTTTATTCTGGTGCGACCCGCTACACGACGAGCGGTTTTCTACGCACCAAGCTGGGCGATGCTTTCAATCGACGCGCGGTAGCGCCGCATATTTACGAGAGTGAAGTCGAGGCACGCACCCATCTGAGTGAGCTGAAAGATAGCGCCGCACCAAACAAGGCAAGAATCCCGGCATGAACAAAAAGGCCAGGCAAAACGTTGAAATGAAACTGCCGGATGCGAAGACCGAGTCCGGAGCAAACAAGGATTTGGGCGCATCACCAGAAATGTTTTCTGCCGCAGCCATCGACATCCTGGCTGACATTGCCAAGCACAGCACCAATCTTTTTCAGAATCTACGCCGAACGGCTAAAGAGCGACGACGGGTATCAGGTGATGGACCCGCGGACCGTCGCCTCCACATTTCAAGAGTTTTTCCGGAAAGCCGACCTGGACCCGGGATCGATAGTCAAGCAGCAGTACGAACTCTGGTCCGATTTGGGGCTGCTCTGGCAAAGAACGGCGACCCGCATTCTGTCAAACACGCCGGCTGAACCGGTCATCGAGCCGGCGAAGCAAGACAAGCGGTTCAGGAACGAGCTCTGGGTGCAAAATCCATTCTTCGATCATGCGAAGCAATGGTATCTGTTGTGGTCGCGGTTTTTTCAGTCGTCCGTTCACGCTGTCAAAGGCATCGATCCACATACCCAGCACAAGACAGAATTCTACACGCGCCAGTTTGTCAGTGCGTTGTCACCCACCAACTTTGTCATGACCAATCCGACTGTACTCAACGCCACGATCGAGGCGCGCGGCGAAAATCTTCTCAGGGGTTTCAGAAACCTGGTTGAAGACCTCGAACGCGGCGGCGGACGACTTAGTCTGAAGATGAGCGACGTTGAGGCCTTCCGTTTTGGCGAAAACATAGCGAACACGCCGGGGAAAGTCGTTTTCCAGAACGAGCTTATGCAGCTTATTCAGTACGAGCCTTCGACGACGACCGTGCAACGCCGTCCCTTGCTCATCGTGCCACCGTGGATCAACAAATTCTATATTTTGGATCTCAAGCCCAAGAACTCGTTTATCAAGTGGTGTCGTGGATCAAGGTCACACGGTTTTTGTGATCTCGTGGATTAACCCCGGCCCCGAACTCGCCGGCAAACAGTTCTCGGATTACCTGCTTGAAGGCCCCCTCGCGGCCATCGACGCCATCAAAATGGCGACCGGGGAGAGCGAGATCAATGCCCTTGGATACTGTATCGGTGGCACCTTGGTCGCGAGCACGCTTGCCTATCTGGCGGCTACAAACAGGACACGCATCGGCGCGGCCACGTTACTAACGACACTCCTCGACTTTGCCGATGTCGGCGACATTTCGGTGTTCATTGACGAACCTCAGCTGCAACTTGCAGACGAACACATGCATCGCCTCGGTTACCTCGAGGGCCACCACATGGCCAATGCATTCAATCTTATGCGCGAAAATGACCTGATATGGTTCTTTGTCGTGAACAACTATCTGTTGGGCCGAAGTCCGGCTCCCTTCGACATTCTGTACTGGAATTCGGATGCAACGCGCATGCCTGCGACGATGCAGTCATATTATCTGCGAAATATGTATCACAGGAACGTGCTGAAAAACGCCGGCGGAATTACGCTCGCAAACGTACCCATCGATCTACGGAAGATCGATATTCCTCTCTATTTCTTGTCGACACGCGAAGATCATATTGCTCCGTGGCGTTCAACATTTGCGGGAACACAGTTGGTCTCAGGTCCGGTTCGTTTTGTACTTGGTGCATCCGGCCACGTCGCCGGCGTGATTAATCCGCCTTCGGCTAATAAATACGGCTATTGGATCAACGAGAAGCTGTCGGCAGGGCCGGAGACCTGGCTTGAGGCGGCCACATATCACCAAGGCTCGTGGTGGACCGATTGGGCAGCCTGGATTGCCAATCATGGTGGCGGACAGGTTCCATCCCGCGACCCGGGCTGTGGCGAACTCGCAGCAATCGAGAGTGCTCCTGGGTCGTACGTCAAGGTGCGCGCCGCCGTGGCAGCTTGAGGTTTGGATTTAGCTACTGCCGCGGAAAACCTGAATATCGAGATCGCGGATCTTCTTGCGCAACGTGTTGCGGTTAACACCCAGGAGGTCGGCAGCGCGGATCTGGTTGCCGCGCGTAGCGGCGAGCGCGGCCGTCAGAAGCGGGAATTCAATCTCGCGCAAAATCCGATGATACAGCCCTGCCGGCGGCAGACTGTCCTCGAATTCGGCAAAATACGCGGCAAGGTGGCGCTCGACCGCCCCGCTGAGGCTGTCACCCGCGCGCGGTTCGCTCCCTCCGACCGGCGCCGTCGGCTGCGACAGCTCCTGCTCGATGACCGCCGCCGTGATGGTTTCCTGCGGATAGAGCGCCGCCAGCCGGCGCGCGAGATTTTCAAGCTCGCGCACATTGCCCGGCCACCGGTGATGCTTGAGCAACTCAAGTGCCGCCTGGTCGATCTGCTTCGGCGGCAGGCCCTCGCGCTGCGCCTGCGCAAAGAAGTGCCGGATCAGATCCGAAATGTCCTCGGCGCGCTCGCGCAATGGCGGCAGCCGCAACGGCACGACGTTCAGGCGGAAGAACAAGTCCTCCCGGAACAGGCCCTGCTGAATCAGGATCCGCAGATCCTTGTTGGTTGCGGCAATGATGCGCACGTCGCTCTTGATCGGCGTACGCCCACCGACCGTCGTGTACTCGCCCTGCTGAAGCACGCGAAGCAGCCGCGTCTGCGCCTCCATCGGCATGTCGCCGATTTCATCGAGGAACAGCGTTCCGCCCTCCGCCTGCTCAAACCGGCCGGCGCTGCGGCTGTTGGCGCCCGTGAAGGCGCCCTTCTCGTGACCGAACAGTTCCGATTCGATGAGATCGCGCGGGATTGCCGCCATGTTGATGGCGACAAACGCGCCGGCGCGGCGCTTGCCGTAGTCGTGCAACGCGCGCGCGACCAGCTCTTTGCCTGTGCCCGATTCACCCGAGATCATCACGGTGAGGTCGGTCTGCATCAGCCGCGCGAGGACACGATAGATCTCCTGCATCGCCGGCGAGCGGCCGACGAGAGGAATTCCCTCGAAGTCTTCGTTCTTCGGCGGCGCCGTGCGCGGCTCCTTCGGCTCGGCCAAGGCGCGCCCGACGATCGAGATCAGCTCCTTGAGATCGAAAGGTTTCGGCAGATATTCATAGGCGCCGCGCTCCGACGCGCGGATCGCTGTCATGAACGTGTTCTGGGCGCTCATCACCACGATCGGAAGATCGGGACGGGCCTTTCTGATCCGGGGAATGAGGTCGAATGCATTTTCATCCGGCATGACGACGTCGGTAATCACCAGATCGCCGTCGCCTTGCGTGATCCAGCGCCATAGCGTGGCGGCATTCCCGGTCGAGCGAACCTCATAACCGGCCCGTGACAGGGCCTGGTTGAGCACCGTTCGGATCGCTGCGTCGTCGTCGGCTATTAAGATGCTTCCCGTTGGCATGTTTGGTCTCACGGGTGGGCCGGCAAAGCGTTCTCGGCGATGTCGCCATCGCCGCTGTAGATCGGCATCAGGACGCGGAAGATCGTTCGCCGCGGCTGCGATTCACATTCGATGATGCCGCCGTGGTCGCCGACAATTTTCGCGACCAGCGCAAGGCCAAGTCCGCTCCCGCTCGGCTTCGTGGTGACAAACGGGTCGAACAAATGCGGCATCAGGTCTTCGGGAACGCCCGGCCCGTTGTCCTTGACGCAGAATTCAAGCGGCAGCGAGACGCGCGCCTTGCTGCCCGGGACGGCAAGCCGCACGCCTGGGCGAAACGCCGTCGTCAGCTGAATTTCACCTTCGTCCGTCTCCGGGCCGATCGCTTCGGCGGCATTCTTGATGAGATTTAGAAAGACCTGCACCAGCTGGTCGCGATTGGCGAGAACCGGCGGCAATGACGGGTCGTATTCCTCGATGAACTTGATCTGCCGGCCGAAACCAGATTGTGCGAGCCTTTTGACGTGATCGAGAACGACATGAATGTTGACCGGCTCGCGGTCGATCGGCCGCTCGTCCGCAAAGACTTCCATGCGATCGACGAGCTTCACGATCCGGTCCGTCTCATCGCAGATCAGCTTCGTGAGCGGCCGGTCCTCGTCGCCCGCCGACTGCTCAAGAAGCTGCGCCGCGCCGCGAATGCCCGACAATGGATTCTTGATCTCGTGCGCCAGCATGGCCGCCAGCGCAATCACCGAGCGCGCGGCGCCCCGATGCGTGAGCTGGCGATCCATCTTGTCGGCGATCGTCCGCTCCTGGAGCATGACGACGACGTGCTCGGTGTATTCAGGCAGAGGCGCGACGTAGAGGTCGACCAGGCGCTCGCCGGGATTGCGTGGCGTTGCCAGATCGACCTTGTATTCGTTGACCGCCGCTCCGCGCTGCCTCACCTGCTCTATCAAGGTCAGGAGCGGCGAGCCGAACGGCACAAGCTCGCGCAGCAGATGCCGGCGCAGCATGGCCGTCGAGGCCTCGAAGAATTGCTCTGCCGCGACATTTGCGTCGGCAATCTTGCCGTCCGCGGATACCATGATCACCGGATGCGGCAATGCGTGCAGCATCGCGTCCGCCGGTGTATTCACCATCGCAGCAACTGCCTGCGCGCGCGTCATGCCGCCGCTCTCCAGGCAAAATCGTCGAACGCTTCCGCGAGATAACGGCGCGCATGAGACGGCTCATCGGCCGTGAGAACGCGTCCGCGATGATTCTTGAGAACTTCTGGCGGAGCTGCCGCTGTCGCCGCCGCCTGATCGAGCGCCCAGCCAAGGTGCTTGCGCGCATGGCGGCGGCCGATCGCCAGGCCGTGGTGGTCCAACATTTCATCGTAGAGGCCATCGATCAGCCGATGCTGATCCACCAATGATGGCGCTTGCTCGCGCGCGCCCGTCGCCAGGTAGCGCGCGATCTGGCCCGGTAGCCACGGGCGGCCCTGCGCGCCGCGCCCGATCATGACAGCGTCAGCGCCAGAGACCGCCAAGGCTTCGACTGCATCGTCGCAGGATTCGATATCCCCATTGACGACGACGGGAACCGACACCGCCTGCTTGACGGCACGAACCGCAACCCAATCGGCGGTGCCGCTGTAGAACTGGCAACGCGTGCGTCCATGAACTGTGATGAGCTTGACCCCCGCAGCCTCGGCGCGGCGCGCGAGATCGGGCGCGTTCATGGTCGAGGCGTCCCAGCCAAGCCGCATTTTCAAGGTCACCGGAACCTGAACCGCGGAGACCGTCGCCTCGATCAGACCGAGTGCGTGATCCAGGTCCCGCATGAGCGCCGACCCGGACGCACCGTTGGTGACCTGCTTGGAAGGGCAACCCATGTTGATATCGATGATGTCGGCGCCCTGCGCCTCGGCGATCCGGGCCCCCTCAGCCATCCAATGCGCTTCGCATCCGGCAAGCTGGACGACGTGGATATCGACGCCCCGGCCGTCGCTGCGCACCGTTGCCTCCCGCTCCCCGCGGACAAGACCGGCACACGCCGTCATTTCGGACACGACCAGGCCGGCGCCCAGTTCCTCGGCCAGCCGACGGAATGGCGCATCGGTAATTCCGGACATGGGCGCCAAAATCACACGGTTCGGCGCTTGCGCCGAGCCGATGTCCAGTTCCCTAGTCGAAAACTTCTTGTATTCCAATGTCTTAGTCCTATTGCCTACCATTTAGGCGACTTGTCTCGATGCACACACTTTAGCCAAATGCAATCGCAAAGCAAGTGTTGCACTGCAAAAAATTGTTCATCCACGGTCGTCGAAAATCGCTGCGTTTGCGGAATGGAAATAACGCGGTAAAGGCAACGGTCTTTGGAGACGCAAATGCCGCAAGTCGCAGCTGTTGTGGTGGCCGCCGGTCAGGGCCTGCGCGCAGGTGGCGACACGCCCAAACAGTTCCGCGAAATCGGAGGAGCGTCCCTGCTCCGCCGCTCATTGTTGGGCTTTGCCAGCGTCCCGGCTGTCAGCGCGCTGCAGCCCGTCGTCCGCAAGGACGACATCGACCTCGTGCGCGAACAAACCCGTGACATCCGAATTCTGCCCCCGGTCTTCGGCGGCGCGACGCGACAGGCGTCGGTGCGCGCAGGCCTCGAGGCCCTTTCGTCGCGTTCGCCCGATATCGTCCTGGTCCACGACGCTGCACGGCCATTCGCCAGCGCAGACCTGATCGCCCGGGCAATTGCAGCCGCGGAAAAGACCGGCGCGGCCATCCCGGTGCTGCCCGTGACCGACACGGTCAAACGTGTTGGGCCCGACGGCACCATCGAAAAAACGATCGATCGAGGACCTCTACGCCTGGTGCAGACCCCGCAAGCCTTCGTCTTCGATGCCCTGCTCGACGCCCACCGCCGCGCGGCCGAGAAGGGCCGCGACGATTTCACCGACGATGCCGCGCTGGCCGAATGGGCCGGCATGACCGTGAGCGTGTTCGCCGGCGAGCCCGGCAACATAAAGCTCACCACGCCAGAAGATTTCGCGCGCGCCGAGGCGACGCAATCCGCCATGCTCGGCGACGTGCGGACCGGCTCCGGTCTTGATGTCCACGCTTTCGGTCCGGGCGATCACGTGACACTCGGGGGAGTCCGCATTGCGCATACGCAGGCCCTCACCGGCCATTCGGATGCCGACGTCGCCCTGCATGCACTGACAGATGCAATTCTCGGCGCTCTCGCCGACGGCGATATCGGAGCCCATTTCCCGCCGAGCGACCCGCAATGGCGCGGCGCCTCGTCCGACCGCTTCCTTGCCTTTGCCGTCGACCGCGTGCGCGCCCGGAAAGGCCGCATAGCGCACCTCGATCTCACAATTGTATGCGAAGCCCCCCGCATCGGCGCGCACCGCGACGCGATGCGGGCAAACATCGCCAGGCTTGCCGGGATCGGCGCCGAGCGCGTCGGCGTGAAAGCGACCACAAGCGAAAAGCTCGGCTTCACCGGCCGCGGCGAAGGCATCGCAGCCTACGCGACGGCAACGATCCGTCTGCCTTGGGAATAGTATGGCCGATCAATCCGCCATCGATGCTGCGAAGGCGCTGCTCGATATCTGCTCACGGAAGAAGTTGACGCTTGCAACAGCGGAATCCTGCACCGGCGGCCTGGTTGCGGCAACGATCAGTGAAATTCCGGGTTCGTCGGCGGTGCTCGATCGCGGCTTTGTCACCTATTCGAACGAGGCCAAGCAGCAGATGCTCGGCGTCACGCCGGCCACCATCGACGTCTATGGTGCGGTCAGCACCGAATGCGCTGAGGAAATGGCCAAAGGCGCCCTGGCCCATGCATCGGTCGACCTCGCCGTTTCAATTACAGGTATTGCAGGGCCAACTGGCGCCGTGCCCGGCAAGCCAATCGGTCTCGTCTATTTCTGCGCGGCGTCCCGCAGCGGCCGCGTCATTGCGCATGATCGGAAATACGGTGATATCGGCCGCGCAAAGGTACGCGAGAAATCCGTATTTCAGGCCCTGAATATGCTGTGCGAACTGGCGGAAAAGGAAGAACCGCAGCCTCCCGCCGGTAAAAGCTAGATCACAATCGGCCTTTTTCTTTGCACGGATTGGCGTAAGATTGATCTATCGGCCGCCGGTAAGGGGCGAGCTTTAGACACTCATACGAAATCTCCTCCGGTCGGCGGACCGAAATAAAGCGAGGGGAAACGTCATGAAACGTCGTCAATTCCTGCAAGCCGCAGGCGTGGGGCTTGCCGCATCGACTATTGCTGCTCCTGCAATCGCTCAATCATCTCCGGAGGTCAAATGGCGGCTGGCTGCAAGCTGGCCAAAGTCGCTCGATACGCTGTACGGCGGTTGCGAATATTTCTCGAAGCGGATCGCCGAAATCACGGACAATAAATTTCAGATTCAGGTATTTGCCGCCGGCGAAATCGTTCCCGGTCTGCAAGTGCTCGACGCCGTCCAGAACGGCACCGTCGAGATGGGCAATACGGCAATGTACTACTACTTCGGCAAGAACGCGGCTTTCACATTCGGAACGGCCCTGCCGTTCGGGTTGAATGCCCGTCAAATGATTTCCTGGCTGCGGCACGCTGGCGGCGAGGAGCTGCTCAATGGTCTGCTCAAGGAATACAACTGCGTCGGCTTTGCCGCGGCCAATACCGGCGCGCAAATGGGTGGCTGGTTCCGCAAGGAGATCAACACGACCGACGACCTCAAGGGTTTGAAGATGCGCATCGGCGGCTTCGTCGGCACAATTGTGGCGAAGCTCGGATTGGTGCCGCAACAGCTCGCAGCCGGCGATATCTATCCCGCGCTTGAGAAGGGAACGCTCGACGCCTGCGAATGGGTAGGCCCGCACGACGATGAAAAGCTCGGCTTCGTCAAGGTCGCCAAGTACTACTATTATCCCGGCTGGTGGGAAGGTTGCGGTCAGGCGCACAACCTGATCAACCTCCCCAAATGGAACGAATTGCCGAAGGCATATCAATCGGCGATTATTACGGCGTCCAACGACGCATGGGTCTGGACGCTGTCTAAATACGATGCCCTAAATCCTGTTGCGCTAAGGCGACTGATCTCGGCTGGCGCGCAGTTGCGCGCTTTCCCCCAACCAGTTCTGGAAGCTTGCTACAAGGCGGCAAACGAGACTTACGACGGTCTCTCAAAGAGCAATCCGCATTTCAAGAAACTCTATGACAGCCTCGTACCCTTCCGCGCCGACTCCTTCGCATGGTTGCAAGTTGCCGAACTCGGGTTCGACAGCTTCATGATGAGAATGCGCACGCGCACCTGATCATCTCGTTCTAGAACGGTCCGGCAGCCGGTTGCTGCCGGGCCGTTTGTCTTTTTAGGCGCGAATTGGATTCGATCTAGACCTCTTCCGTCCATATACCGCGTCGGCCCGCTCTTCGAAGGCAGTCGCGAAGCGCCGGAAGGCCGCATCAAACATCGCGCCCATCAACATAGCCAGCGTGCGGCTTCTGAACTCGTACGCAATGAAAAATTCGATATCACAAGTCTGTTCGCCGGCCGGCTGAAAGCTCCAACGGTTATGCATGCGTTTAAAAGGTCCATTGAGATATTCGACAAGGATTTTCAGATTCGGCCGGTCAAGAGTGACCCGGCTCGTGAATGTCTCGCGGATGATCTTGTAGGCAACCGTCATATCGGCGACCAATACAATGGTGCCATCGTCCCGCTCGTTGCGGCTCTTCACCGTCAGGGCGCTGCACAGCGGCACGAATTCGGGATATTTTTTGACATCCGCGACCAGGTCGAACATATCCGCCGCGGTGTGGCGAACACTGCGCTTCGTTGAAAACTCAGGCATCGGCCATCAGGGCGCAGCGGCCCGCGCGGCCTTCAGGCGCGCGAAATCGTCGCCGGCGTGATGCGACGAGCGCGTCAGCGGCGAAGAGGCCACCATCAGGAAGCCTTTCGTATAGGCGATTGCTTCAAGCGACTTAAACTCATCCGGTGGCACAAAGCGCTTGACCTCGTGATGCTTGCGGGTCGGCTGCAGGTACTGCCCGATCGTCAGAAAATCCACCTGCGCCGACCGCATATCGTCCATCACCTGCAGCACTTCGTTCCGGTCTTCGCCGAGACCGACCATGATCCCCGACTTCGTGAACATGGCCGGATCAAGCTCCTTCACCCGCTGCAGCAGCCGCAGCGAATGAAAGTAGCGCGCGCCGGGACGTACGGTGAGATAAAGCGACGGGACTGTCTCGAGATTGTGGTTGAAGACGTCCGGCTTTGCCTCGACGACAATCTCCAGTGCGCCGTCCTTGCGCAAAAAATCCGGCGTCAGCACTTCGATGGTGGTTTGCGGGCAGCGTTCGCGAATGGCCCGGATCGTCTCGGCAAAATGCCGCGCGCCGCCATCGGGCAGGTCGTCGCGATCGACCGAGGTCACCACGATATGGGCGAGACCAAGTTTCGCGGTCGCGTCGGCGACATGGCCCGGCTCGTTTGCGTCGAGGGCGCCCGGCAGGCCGGTCTTCACATTGCAGAAAGCGCAGGCACGGGTGCAGGTGTCACCCATGATCATGAAGGTTGCGTGCTTCTTCTCCCAGCATTCGCCGATATTCGGGCAACCGGCCTCCTCGCACACCGTGTGCAGGCCGTTGTCACGCATGATCTTCTGGGTGGCGAAATAGCCGGCCGAGACCGGGGCCTTCACACGAATCCAGTCGGGCTTTTTCTGGACCGGCGAATCCGGCCTATGCGCCTTCTCCGGGTGACGCGGGCGCGGATTTTTCACCAGGTCGAGAACGACTGCCATGGCTCCTACTTACGGCTGTGCCGTGACCGCCGCAAGGCCGCTTTGGCTGCCTAAATTCGTCTGTTTTCCCGATATTGGATGCAGCGCGGCGGCTGACTCGGTACAACTATTCGCGTTCTGCGAGCTCGCCTCCGCCCCGCCTTCAGGATTGCAATGGCCAGACGATCAACGCGACGCTCGAAGACACGGACGCACGCTCTCACACTCGCCACTTACACCGCCGCGGTTTTCTTGAGCGCACTGCTGCTGTTCGGCGTGCAGCCGATGTTCACGCGCATGGTGCTGCCGCGCCTGGGCGGCTCGCCATCGGTGTGGTCAGTTGCGATGGTCTTTTTTCAGTCGATGCTGCTCGCCGGCTACGCTTATGCCCACGTGCTGACAACCTTTCGGCAGCGCTATGCGCCGGTCGCAATTCATCTTGCGCTTCTGCTCGTGGCCGCGCTCGCGCTCCCGCTGGGGATTGCGCAGGGTTGGGGTGCGCCGCCAGTAACCGACATCGCCGCGCTTTGGCTTCTCGGTCTCTTTGCAGTCTCGATCGGCCTGCCGTTCCTCGCGTTGTCCGCCAGCAATCCGCTGTTGCAGGCCTGGTTCGTGCGCACCGGCCATCCCGATGCACATGATCCGTATTTTCTTTATGCGGCATCGAACGTCGGGAGCTTCCTTGCGCTGCTCGCGTATCCCGCGCTGTTCGAGCCGGTATTCACGTTGCAGATGCAAAATCGAATGTGGAGCTTCGGCTTTGTGCTGCTCATCCTGCTGGTCGCCGGCTGTGCAGTTTTGATGTTGAAGGCTCCGCGCCGCCGTACCGCCGAGCCTAGGCGCAGCAAGGCCGCCCTTAAACCGACATGGCCGGCGATCGGACGCTGGGTTTTCATTTCGGCCGTTCCATCCGGCTTGCTTGTCGCGGTGACCGCCTACGTCTCGACTGATGTGGCCGCGGCGCCGCTGCTATGGGTTATTCCTCTTTCGCTGTATCTGCTGACCTGGGTTCTGGTCTTTCAACGTCGGCCTCTGATCCCCCATCGGATCGCCCTTTTCCTGCAACCTTTTGCGGTCGCCACGATCGTGGTGCTGCTTTTCTATACGACGTGGATCCCGATATTTTTCAATCTGGGCGGACATCTGCTGGCTTTCTTTGTCATTGCTCTTGCATGTCACGGTGAACTTGCCCGGACCCGGCCGCCTCCACGCGATCTGACGACGTTTTATGTTTCGTTGTCTTTCGGCGGCATGGTCGGCGGCCTATTTGCCGGATTGATCGCGCCTTACGCGTTCTCATGGGTCGCCGAATATCCGATCCTTGCCGTGCTGGCAGTGCTCTGCCGCCCCCTCTCCCAGGACATATGGAAGCCGTTCAATCGCTGGCTCTGGCCGCTGTCGCCGTCGCAATGGCCGCAGTTCGACAGCTGGTTCTGGCCTGCGGCGACCGTGATCGCGATCTTTCTGCTGGCCCCTGGCTTTGGCGGCGCGGCCCTCGACTATGACGGCACTCTCCTCACAGCTGCCGTGCTTGCGCTCGCGGGAATTTCGATTGTTCTTTTTCGCGATCCGCCCAAGTCCGCGCTTGTTGTCGCAATCGCGCTCATCGCGATCCGGATCTATCCAACCGGCGAATATCACATCGTGACCCTGCGCAGCTTTTTCGGAGTGCACAAGATCTACGACACTGATGATGGGCGCTTTCGCATACTCAAGCACGGCTCCACGATTCATGGTGCGCAGATAATCGCTGGCCAAGATGGCGAGCCGGTCAGCGGCCGCCCGAAGCCGATCACCTACTATCACGATAGATCGGCGATGAACCAGGCGATCTGGTCTGTCCGCGCACGGAAAGCAGGCCCTCTGCGCGTCGCAGTGATTGGCCTTGGCTCCGGCACGCTGGCCTGCCTCATGAAACCTGGCGAGACATGGCGGTTTTTTGAAATCGACCCGACGGTGGTCGAGATCGCACGCAACTCTGCGCATTTTACTTTCTTGTCGTCCTGCGCGCCGAACCTCCCGATTGTGCTTGGCGACGCGCGCCTCACATTTGCGCACGAGCCTGACCGCGTTTACGACCTCATCATTGTCGATGCCTATTCGTCTGACGCCATTCCGGTGCATCTTGCGACCGCCGAAGCAATGGCTCTTTATAAATCAAAGCTCGCCCCGCACGGCGTCGTGCTGATGCACATCTCGAACAGGCACCTTGAGCTTAAAAGCGTTGTCGAAGGAATTGCCGATGCGAACGGGCTCAAGACCTGGATCTGGAGCAGCGACACGGAAGAACCCGACGACCGCAATTATATTTTTGCATCAGATGTTGCGATTGTGGCCGAGGACATTGACGACATCGGCGAACTGAAATGGAGCAAGATGTGGGTGCTCACCCCTCCCGATCCGGCCGTGCGCACCTGGACCGACGACTACTCCAACATCGCCGGCGCCTTGTGGCGCCGATACGCCAAATAAGGTCGCATTAGACGTTGAGCACGCGCCCGTAGGCATCGAGCACCGCTTCCTTCATCATTTCCGACAATGTCGGATGCGGGAAGACCGTGTGCATCAGCTCTTCTTCCGTCGTCTCAAGGTTCATCGCAACGACGTAACCCTGGATGAGCTCGGTCACTTCGGCGCCGACCATATGGGCGCCGAGCAGCTGACCGGTTTTCTTGTCGAAAATGACTTTCACCAGGCCCTGATCGTCACCGAGCGCAATTGCCTTGCCGTTGCCCATGAAAGGAAAGCGACCGACCCGGATATCGAGTTTTTTCTCTTTCGCTGCCTGCTCGGTGAGCCCCACCGACGCGATTTGCGGCGAGCAATACGTGCAGCCGGGGATCATCAACTTGTTCATCGGGTGCGGGTTAAGGCCCTTGATCGCCTCAATGCAAATGACCCCTTCATGCTCGGCCTTATGCGCAAGCATCGGAGGGCCGGCGACGTCCCCGATGGCGTAAATACCGGGGACACTCGTCCTGTTGAACTTGTCGACGACGATGGTTCCCCGATCGGTTTTCACGCCGACTTTCTCAAGGCCAAGATTTTCAATGTTGCCGACAACGCCGACGGCGGAGATGACGCGCTCAACGGTCAACGTCTGTGATTTACCGCCCTCTTCAATTGTCGCGGTGACGCTGTCGCTTTTCTTATCAAGCTTGGTGACTTTTGCGTTGGTATGAATCTTTATGCCCTGCTTCTCAAAGCTCTTGCGGGCGAATGCCTGAATCTCCTGATCCTCGACTGGAAGTATTTGCGGCAATACCTCTACGACGGTCACATCGGAGCCGAGGGTTCTGAAAAAAGAGGCAAATTCGATTCCAATCGCGCCCGAGCCGATGACCAGCAAAGATTTCGGAACGCGATCCGGCACCATCGCCTCAAAATAGGTCCAGACCAGTTTCTTGTCCGGCTCGATGCCCGGCAATACGCGCGGGCGCGCACCGGTCGCAATGATGATGTGCTTTGCCTGGTAGCTGCCGGGGCCAAGCGCGCCCTTCGGAGCCTCACTCTTCGAAGCCTTCACAGTCGACCTTGCCGGGCGCGTCGATCGAGGCCTCGCCCCAGATGACCGAGACCTTGTTTTTCTTCATCAGAAAGCCGACGCCGTCGTTGAGCCGCTTCGATACCGCGCGCGAGCGTGCCACGACCGCTTTTGGATCGTAGCCGACGTTATCGGCCTTCAGTCCGTAGTCCTTGGCATGCTGGAAATAGTGAAAGATCTCCGCCGAACGCAGCAAAGCCTTGGTCGGGATACAGCCCCAGTTCAGGCAGATACCGCCGAGGTAGTCACGCTCGACGATCGCGGTCTTGAAGCCGAGCTGTGCCGACCGGATGGCCGTCACGTAGCCGCCGGGGCCGGAGCCGATGATGAGAACGTCAAAATTCGTATCAGCCATTCGCTTACTCGTCTCCCGGACCCGATTGAATGTAACCCGGATTGGGCATGTAATGCTTGCCTATATCATTGGGGGAAACGACATGACCAGAACCGTTGGCGCACTCGTCACCCTAGCGATCTGTTTGATGGCGCAAGCCGTCTCCGGTGCCGAGATCAAGGTCTACAGCACCATCGGCGTCAAGAGCGCGTTGGAAGACTTGGCGCCGAAATTTGAGAAAGCGACCGGCAATAAACTCAACATCACCTGGGGCCTGATTTCAGCCTTTACAAAAAAGGCTCAGGAGGGTGACGTGCCAGACGTTCTGGTTGTGTCGCGCTCCAGCATCGACAGCCTGACCAAGGACGGTAAGATCGCAGCGGGTTCTGACGCAACTCTTGCAAAATCAGTGTTCGCAATTGCCGTCAAACGCGGCGCGCCCAAGCCGGACGTTTCTTCCGCAGAAGCGCTCAAGAGTGCGTTGCTTGCGGCCCGCGCCGTCGGCTACAGCGACCCTGCTGCCGGCGGAGCGAGTGGCGTGCATTTTGCCAAAGTGCTCGAGCGTCTGGGAATTGCCGCCGAAATCAAAGCCAAGAGCAAATTTCCGCCGCCGGCCGGTTTCGCCGGCACGTTATTGATCAGCGGCGAGGTCGACATTGCCGTTCAAAGCAAACCAGAACTAGCTTCGACCGAAGGCGTCGAAATCGTCGGCCCATTGCCCGGCGATCTCGGCAGCACGACTGTATTCGCAGCCGGCGTCGGTGCGTCGTCACCGAACAGCGAGGCAGGCAAGGCGTTGGTCAAGTTCCTAAGCTCGCCGGAAGCACAGGCGGCGTTCACTGCGCACGGCTTCGATCCGCCCTGACAGTCAGACGACCATCATCACCGGGATTTTCGATCAGCGTCTTGAACGCGCCGATCAGCTCGGCGCCGAGCGCGCCGTCAACCGAACGGTGATCGCAGGACAGCGTCACGCTCATGATGTGAGCGGCCTCGATCTTGCCGTTGCGCGCGACCGCGCGCTCTTCGGCAGCGCCAACCGCGAGGATGGTCGATTGCGGCGGATTGATCACCGCCGTAAAGTCCTTGATCCCATACATACCGAGATTTGAGACCGACGACGTCCCGCCCTGGTACTCATGCGGCTTGAGCTTGCGGGCACGGGCGCGCGCCGCAAGATCCCGCATTTCGTTCGAAATTGCAGACAGCGATTTGCTTTCGGCGCTGCGGACGATCGGTGTAATCAGCCCGCCGGGCAACGCTACGGCAACGCCGATATCGGAATGCTTGTGCTTGAGCATGCCGCCTTCGGTCCAGCTCACGTTCGCGTCCGGTATTCGTTGAAGCGCGAGAGCCAGTGCTTTGATGACGAAATCGTTGACCGAGAGCTTGTAAGCGGGCTTGCCGTCTCTGTCCTTCGGTGCGGCGCCGTTGATCTCCTCGCGTGCCGCCAGCAGTTTTCCGATGTCGCAATCCATCGTCAGGTAAAAATGCGGAACCGTTTGAACCGAAGCCGTCAAACGCTGGGCGATCGTGCGTCGCATGCCATCGTGCGGCACGAGCTCGTACGAGTTCGGCTCATAGAGCGACAGAATTTGCTGATCGGACATCGCGGGCGCGATTGCGGCCCCCTGTGGCGCGCCGCCGGCGGGCGCGCGCAGTCCTTTGCCTGACTTTGCAGCATCGATATCGCGCGCAATCACGCGGCCATGCGGACCGGATCCCTGCACGCGGCCCAGGTCAATGCCAGCCTCCTTCGCGAGACGACGAGCCAATGGCGAAGAAAAAATGCGATTGCCAGGGGAGGTCCGAGCACCCTCACCCACTGCCTTTGGCGGCGACCTCGCCCCGCTGGGGAGAGGTGAAGGGCGCTGTGCTTGCGGTACGGCAGGGCCTGCTCCCTCTCCCCGTTGGGGAGAGGGCTGGGGTGAGGAGGATACGGACTCAGGCTTTTTCTCGGGTGCCTTGGCCGGTGCCGTCTTCGCCGCAGCTGCCGCCGCCTTCACGTCCTCGCCTTCGCCGGCAAGCACGGCGATGACCGAATTGACCGCAACGTCCTGTGTCCCCTCCGGCACCACGATCTTGGCGAGCGTGCCCTCGTCGACCGCCTCGTATTCCATCGTGGCCTTGTCGGTCTCGATCTCGGCGATCACGTCGCCGGACTTGATCTTGTCGCCCTCTTTCTTCAGCCAGCGCGCAAGATTGCCCTTCTCCATCGTAGGCGACAGCGCCGGCATGAGGATGTTGGTGGGCATCTGTCGTCCGCCGGCCTAGCCGACCCCCGCCTGCGCTCGCTGGACGATCCGGCTCGGGGTCCAACTTGTCAGCCGGCGCGCCATTCGTCCCTCGACGGTTTCTCGATCATAGTCGACCGGTTCCGCCCGGCGGTCCGCAAGCTCGGGGATTGCGGTCGCGGTCACATTCAAAGTGGCCCGTTCCTCGCCATTTCCCGTGATGACGGCCGCGACATAGGCTCCGCAGGTCCGGCAGATCAGATAATCGGCAGTCCGAAGCCCGAACCGATACCGATTTAGTCCGTTGGGTGGCGCGGAAATCGTCAGCAGCCCGTTCGGATCCGCCACGGCCTTCGTGCCATGACGGCGGCAGAACGAGCAGCCGCAGGCGCGCAGCGGCAGATCCGCGGCAGACATAGCGGTCTCGAACGCCACCTCAACCTGTCCGCAATGGCATGCGCCGCGCAAAATCATCATCTGCCTCAGCGATAGCAAACGGCTTTCGCCGCCTCGACGATTTCGGCAACCGAGGGCAGCGCGAGCTTTTCGAGATTTGCAGCATAGGGCATCGGCACATCTTTGCCTGACACGCGCGCGACCGGCGCATCGAGATAATCGAAGGCATGCTCCATGATACGCGCTGCGATTTCTGCGCCGACACCACTTTGTTGCCAGCCCTCCTCTACAGTTACTGCACGACCGGTCTTTTGCACTGACGCGACGATGGTTTCGCTGTCCATCGGCTTGAGCGTGCGCAGGTCAATCACCTCGGCGTCGATGCCGGCGCCTGCCAGCTCCTCGGCCGCCTTGAGCGCGTAGGTCATGCCTATTGACCAGGATATGATTGTCACGTCATTGCCCGGACGCGCGATCTTTGCCTTGCCGATCGGCAGCACGAAATCGTCGAGCTTCGGCACCGGCGAGGAATGGCCGTAGAGAATTTCGTTCTCGAGGAAAATCACCGGATTTGGATCGCGGATCGCCGCCTTCAGCAACCCCTTCGCATCCGCGGCTGTCGACGGAGTAATCACCTTCAAGCCGGGGATGTGCGAGTACCACGCCGAATAGTCCTGGCTGTGCTGGGCGGCCACGCGCGCGGCTGCGCCATTCGGCCCCCGAAACACGATCTGGCAGCCCATCTGACCGCCCGACATATAGAGAGTCTTCGCTGCCGAATTGATGAGCTGATCCATCGCCTGCATGGCGAAATTGAAGGTCATGAACTCGACGACCGGCTTAAGGCCAGCGAGCGCCGCGCCGATCCCGAGGCCGGCAAAGCCATGTTCGGTAATCGGCGTATCGATCACCCGCTTGGCGCCAAACTCCTGCAGTAACCCCTGCGTCACCTTGTAAGCACCCTGATACTCGGCGACCTCCTCGCCCATCACGAAGACATCTTTGTCGCGGCGCATTTCCTCGGCCATGGCGTCACGCAGCGCCTCGCGCATGGTCATGGTGACCATCTCGGTGCCTTCCGGGATGTCAGGGTCGTCCGCCGCTTGTGGCACCGGTGCCGCGGGCGCCTTTGCCGGCTTTGGCGCGGGCGCATCCTGTGTCTTTGCTTGCGGTCTCTGGGCCTTTGCCGGCGGCGCCAACTCCGCGGCTTTCGGCTGCGACGCCGGCTTTGACGACTTGATCGCGGCCTTGTCCTCGCCTTCGCCGAGGATCACGGCAATGGGGGTGTTCACCGCGACGTCGGCGGTCCCCTCCGGGACCAGAATTTTTCCCAGCGTGCCTTCGTCGGTCGCCTCGACTTCCATCGTGGCCTTGTCGGTCTCGATCTCGGCGATGACGTCGCCGGACTTTACTTCATCGCCCTCTTTCTTGAGCCACTTGGCCAGATTGCCCTTCTCCATCGTGGGAGAGAGCGCGGGCATGAGCACTTCGATCGGCATGGCTTATTGTTTTCCAGGCAACAAATTAGCGATACACATCGGTATAAAGTTCGGAGACGTCCGGCTCCGGATCGTGCGTGGCAAATTCCGCCGCCTGATTGATCAGATCGCGAACTTCGCCGTCAATCTTCTTCAGTGCATCTTCGGAGGCGAATTTCTTTTCCAGAATTCTGTGACGCGCCATGTCGATCGGGTCGTGATGGCTGCGTACTTCATCCACTTCTTCGCGCGTTCGGTACTTCGCGGGGTCCGACATCGAATGCCCGCGATATCTGTAGGTCAGCATTTCGAGGATATAGGGGCCCTTGCCGGATCGGCACCATTCGGCAGCCTTTTCTCCGGCCGCTTTCACGGCACGCACATCCATGCCGTCGACCTGGTCACCGGGAATATTGAACGACAACCCCCGACGCGACAGGTTGACCTCGGCCGAAGAGCGCGTGATCGCCGTCCCCATCGCATAGCGATTATTCTCGATCACATAGACCGCGGGCAGCTTCCACAGCTCCGCCATGTTGAAGCTTTCGTAGACCTGGCCCTGATTGGCGGCGCCATCGCCGAAATATGTGATGCTGATGTTGCCGTTGCTGCGGTAGTTGTTGGCGAAGGCGAGACCGGTACCGAGCGGCACCTGCGCGCCCACAATTCCGTGCCCGCCGATAGAAACCTTTCTCCACGCTGAACATGTGCATGGAGCCGCCCTTGCCTTTGGAATAGCCGTGCGCGCGCCCGGTGAGCTCGGCCATGACTCCCTTGGGATCCATGCCGGTTGCGATCATGTGACCGTGGTCGCGATAGCCGGTAATGACCTGGTCGCCGGGCTTGAGCACCATCTGCATGCCGACGACGACAGCTTCCTGGCCGATATAGAGATGGCAGAATCCGCCAATCAGGCCCATGCCGTACATCTGCCCCGCCTTCTCTTCGAAGCGGCGGATGGTCAGCATGGTGCGGTAGGCGGAAAGCTCCTGCTCCTTGCTGAAATCGGCGACGGGTTTGGCGTCGGTGCTGGGACTCTTCTGGGCGACCGCCATTAGCACTCCCTGCGAAAGCGTCCGGCAGTTGTGACGGGGTGTCGGTAGGCTTTCCCGAACCCCAATAGCTTAAATCCCCCGGCGGCGAAAGCGCGAGACTGCCGCGGGGAATTGCGCAAAACGCCCGGAAATTGGCTGAAAATTTCAAGGCGAGCGGTGGATAACGCCGCCGGCCTTCCGCGGTTGCTAACGGGGATTGAGCAACAGGGTAAGATCGCGCGGATCGGCGTAGCCAATCAGGGCGCGCGCCCGCTCATCCAGCATGTCGGGGTCGATCCGGTCGGCGCGCAAAAGCGATACCCGGCGTTCCCACACCGCGCGTTCCGCCTTGAGCTGCATCAGATCGCCCTTCATCGCCGTGAGCTGTTGCTCGAGGTCCTGCTGGGCGCGCAGTCCGTGATTGCCGGTGAAGGCGTTGGCCGCGAAATAGCCGATGAACAGCGCCGCAAAGGTGTAGAGACCGAGGACGGTCAGGAATGCGCGGCGGCGGCGATGCGTAACCATGGCCCGCAACATGGGCCAAGGCCGTTAAAGCGCCTTTAATGGCGTCAGATCCTGTGCCGGATCTCGTTGAGGAAGAAGTTTCCGACGCGCTTGCCGCGGTTGCGCAGGACCTTCAGCACGCCCTGATCGACAAAATATGTGAGCAGGATCGAATCGCGCGTCTTCACGCGGTTATGGACCGGATCGGCCGAATGCCACGTGTCGTTCCCGACGGCAAACGCATAGCCGCTATTCGGCGCAAAACGCATCTGCGTCCGCTTCGGCAAGGAACCGTCAGGGAGTTTTTCGTGGAAAATCGTGCCGATGTCGGTGTTGGCATCGTCCTTCGGCAGGTAGAGCTGCACGGTGATGCCCTTCCAACGCGTGTCCGTGTGCGGCGTGATCAGGTAGCCCGGGATGTCACGCGTCAAAATCGGGATCGGATACATTCCGACCTTCGCAAAATTTTTGCCGAAGCGCTTCGACAACCCCGGCGCCAGGCGCCGGATGAAGGCCAGCTTGACAGGTTCCGAGCAGAGCGCGCGGCCGACGATATCCCACAGTGCGCGCTTTTCGGCCGGCAAATTGCGGATGTATTCGGGGAACAGATCGATCTTGACCCGCGTGTGTGTGCCATCCGCGAGATCATGGCCTTTGCTGCGGCCATGCATCGGCCGGTAATCGGATGACTCCGGCATCAGCGCGAGGATCTGCGCGTAGATGTCGTCGGGAAACACCCTGTCAAATTCGAGATGGAAAAACGGCTTCTCGACGGCGCGTGCTCCGTCAATCGACTGCACGATAAATGCGGCCAGGCGATCCGCAGCCCGGCGGCGGTCATAGGTCGACAGGTTCGTCGTCTGATCCATCGTGCGCACCCACAATCTGGTCCTGGAAGCAATTTGCGTCGAATTCACCGTCAAAGGCAAGACACGGAATGCCGCAACACCGATCAGGCCTTCAGGACATCGCGCCCCGCGAATTTCGCCTGCGGACCGAGTTCCTCCTCGATACGCAGCAGCTGATTGTACTTTGCAGTTCGATCGGACCGCGCCAGCGAGCCGGTCTTGATCTGCCCGCAATTGGTCGCGACGGCGAGATCGGCAATGGTCGAGTCTTCCGTTTCGCCCGATCGATGCGACATCACCGCCGTGTAACCGGCCTTATGAGCCATCTCGACGGCAGCCAGCGTCTCAGTAAGCGTGCCGATCTGATTGACCTTCACCAAAATCGAGTTTGCGACGCCGTCCTTGATGCCCTTCGCCAAGCGCGTCACATTCGTCACGAACAGATCGTCGCCCACGAGCTGGCATTTATTTCCGATCAGCGTCGTAAGAGTTCTTCCAGCCTTCCCAGTCATCTTCCGCCATGCCGTCCTCGATGGAGATGATCGGATATTTCGCGACAAGATCTGCGAGATATTTTGCCTGATCCTGCCTCGAGCGTTTCTTGCCCTCGCCCTCGTAGACATACGTGCCGTCTTTGTAAAACTCGGTGGCCGCGCAATCGAGGGCAAGCATCACGTCGCCGCCGGGCTTGTATCCGGACTTGGTGATCGCTTGCATGACAAAATCGAGCGCGGCTTCCGCCGACTTCAGGTTCGGCGCGAAACCACCCTCATCGCCGACGTTGGTGTTCAAGCCGGCCGATTTGAGCGCCCCGCGCAGCGTATGGAAAATTTCTGCGCCGGCGCGCAACGCCTCGGCAAAAGTCGGCGCGCCGACCGGCATGATCATGAATTCCTGGAAATCGATCGGGTTGTCGGCGTGCACGCCGCCGTTGACGATATTCATCATCGGCACAGGCAGCACGCGCGCGGCCGTGCCTCCGACATAGCGATAGAGCGGCGCGCGCTTCGCGCTGGCTGCGGCCTTGGCCGTCGCGAGCGACACACCGAGGATCGCGTTGGCGCCAAGTCGGCCCTTGTTCGGCGTGCCGTCGAGTGCAATCAGCGTCTCGTCGATCTTGGTCTGAGCTTCGGCGTCCATGCCGCCGAGCGCATCGAATATCTCGCCATTGACCGCGTCGACCGCCTTACGCACCCCTTTGCCGCCGAAACGGGCCTTGTCGCCGTCGCGCAGTTCGACCGCCTCGTGCGCGCCGGTCGAGGCGCCGGATGGAACGGCGGCGCGTCCGCGCGAGCCATCCTCCAGAATGACGTCGACCTCGACGGTCGGATTGCCGCGGCTATCGAGGATTTCGCGGCCAATAATGTCTGTAATTGCGGTCATGGGGTGTCCGGAATTGGTACGTGGGCTTCTACAGGATCGACAACCCTCTTGTCATGCCCCGTCCTGACCGTGCATCCACTGGTGCACAAACCATGCGGTCAATGCCAATGGCACGGAAACGGTTGCAACTCGGCCAACGAAGCCCGATCCCGGCCTCACCCGACAAGGCCGTCCTTGATCGGGTGCCGAACCCGCATGCCGGGACAAATTATGTGGCGCGATTTACTGCGCCGGAATTCACCACTTTGTGCCCCATCACCGGGCAACCTGATTTCGCGCATCTGGTCATCGATTACGTGCCCGCTCGCTTTCTTGTCGAATCGAAGTCGCTGAAGCTCTACCTCAACAGCTTTCGCAATCACGGCGCGTTCCACGAAGACTGCACGGTCGCCATTGGCAAGAAGCTATTCACGCTGCTGCGGCCGAAATGGCTGCGCATCGGCGGCTACTGGTATCCGCGTGGTGGAATGCCGATCGACGTGTTCTGGCAGGCCGGAAAGCTTCCGAAGGATGTGTGGGTGCCCGACCAGGGCGTCGCCCCCTATCGTGGGCGCGGCTAGCCTTTCGGGGCGCTCCGCCGAAGACACAGCGCGCAGGTCCATCCGGTTGCGGCCAATGCAGCCGCTCCGACCACGAGCACGGGCGTGATTCCGACGCTGGTCAGGCCGGCGCCATAGACGACGGGGCCCGCCGCCTGGCCAAGAAAGAAAAACATGGAGTGTCCCGCGGTAGCCGACCCGCGCGCCGACGGTGCCAATTCCGTGACGTAAACCTGGATACATCCGTGCAGCAGGTAGAAACCGAAACCCATCAGTATGAAATTCATGAACTCGATGGGCCATGGCATGCGAAGTGCGATCACCAAAAGGCAGGCGCCCATCACCATGCCGCCCGCCGCCATCAACCTTTGCTCGCTTACGTGCGCGACAAGCCATGCGACCATGAACGTGTAGATCACGCCACCGATGCCGAAGCCCGCGATCACGACGCCGGCGATCGATGCATGGGTTTCGCCGGCGTCGCGCAACAGGACCGCCATGTAGGGAAAGACACCGAACAGGAACAGCGCTTCGATGAACACCGCACCGAAGCAATACTTCGCCAACGGATTGCTGAAGACGGCACGATAGTTCGGAATGAACGTCGACAGGTCGAAACGTCCCGGAGATTCATTCATGCTGCGAAAGCCGGGCATCGCAACCGCGAGCGCGACGAGATCGATCGCCCCGGTCACGAAGAACACGCCACGCCAGCCGACGACGTCACCGATCACGCCGGCGCCGGAGGCACCCAAGTAGATTGCCCGTCATAGCCGCGAACAGCAGCCGGCCGATCGCGACCTGCCGCTGCTGCACAGGCACGCGGTCGCCGGCAACCGCCAGCGCAATCGGAAAGACGCCGCCTGCCGCGATGCCCGCGATTACGCGCAGGATCATGAGCATTTCGAAGTTCGTGGCCAAGCCACAGGCAATTGTGGCTATGCCGACGACGAGCATGCATACCGCAATGAGCCGTGTCTTGCTGAACATGTCCGCCAGGGCGCCAAGCACGGGCTGGACAAGCGCGTAAGGCAGAGTGAACCCGGTCGAGAGCAGCGCCGCCGTGGTCGGCGTGACGTTCAGCCCGCTGGCAATTTGTGGAATGACAGGATCGACCGACCGCATGAAAAGCGTCGTCGCAAAAATGACGAACGCCATGAGATTGAGGACACGGCCCATGAAGATTTCAATTTCGCGCGCTTCAGCGCTTTGCCAGCCGGTCGAACTCGACGAGCGTGCGCAATAGCGGCTCCATCTCCTTCAGGGGCACCATGTTAGGTCCATCGGACGGCGCCCTGTCGGGATCCTGATGGGTCTCGATAAATACGCCGGCAACGCCAACCGCAACAGCTGCGCGCGCGAGGACTGACACGAACTCGCGCTCACCACCCGATTTGTCGCCCCGCCCGCCCGGCTGCTGCACCGAATGCGTGGCGTCGAAGATCACGGGCGCCAACGTCTCACGCTTTAGAATAGGAATCGCGCGCATGTCAGACACGAGCGTATTGTAACCGAACGAGACGCCGCGCTCGGTCACGAGAACGTTGCGATTGCCCGCGCCGGTGATCTTCGCGACAACGTTCGGCATGTCCCACGGCGCGAGGAATTGCCCTTTCTTGACGTTGACAACCTTGCCGGTCTTTGCGGCGGCTATCAGCAGATCTGTTTGCCGGCACAGGAAGGCGGGAATCTGGAGCACATCAACGGCCGGCGCGACCCGCGCACATTGCTCCGCCTCATGCACATCGGTGAGAACCGGGACTTTCAGCTTGTCGCGGATTTCAGAAAAAATCGGCAGGGCCTGATCGAGACCGAGTCCGCGTGCCGACTTGGCGGAGGTGCGGTTGGCCTTGTCGAAGGACGTCTTGTAGACGAAGCCTAGTCCGGCGCGCGCCGCGATCTCCTTCAGAGCGGTCGCCATCTCCAGCGCGTGCGCCTTGCTTTCCAGTGCGCACGGGCCCGCGATCAAAGACAACGGCAAATCATTGCCGAAGCGCACGGCGCCGATCGTCACGGTCGAGTTGGGCTTCTGGTCCACGGGTTCACGTCCTCGCGGCGGACCATGAAGGGACGCAACGCACCGGTCAACGGGCCTCGCGCGCGGCGGCTTCGAATATAAGGACTGCCCCCATGGCATCCCCCGATCCGACCACTGTCGGATTCCCCGCGAAAATTCCTGCAATTCCGGCCTGCTCAGGCATCGCCTCCAGTGCGCTCATGTTATCCGTCGCAAAGCGAAGGGCAGCCAGCCGGGGGCTGGCGGATACATCGGGCGCCTTCACACCGAACCGGCGCGTGAAGGCGGCAGGCGTCAGCATGTCGATCGTCCCGCGTGGAGTCTTGATTGCGAAGCCGCCATCGCTCGCAATCGCCGGCCCGCCGGCGAAGGTTTCGAAAAAATGCGCGTGATGCTCTGGCCGTTCCGCCACGGCAACAACGCCGATGATGCCGGTTGCGCCATTGGCGTGACGCTGGAAGGCCGGGTTCCAGAAATTCTCAGGGTAATGCTGCTGGCACGTCACAAAACGAATATCGGATGATGCCTTGTCGTTGGCAAAGGTCAGCGAAAAGGCGACCTTGACCGTCGCGCCATCGGGGCGTTTGCCTTCGCGCTCAAAGCGCATCGTCGGCGCGGTCAAAATACCCGCCGCGCGAAATTCGCTTTCATCCGCATGAGCGTCTTTCAATTCCAAAATCAGAACAGACAGACCCTCACTGCGTTGAATGAAATCGCGGTTGTAGGCGCCGAACAAAGTTGAAAAGCCATCGCTGCCGAGCTTGTCCGGCTCAGCCAGCGTCAGCAACTCGATGAAGCAGCCCGGAAACTGAACAATGTGATTGTGCGTGCCCCAAGGGTGACGATTGCGCGCACCGACGGTGAAACCGAGCCGGCGGTACAAATCGGCCGCCGCATCGAGGTTTCTTACGGCATGGACGATATGGTCGAGGCCTCGCGGCATCGCGGGCGCTTACACCAGCCGGCTCTGCTCGACCGCAGCACCGATGAAAGATGAAAACAACGGATGCGGCTCGAACGGCCGTGACTTGAGCTCGGGATGAAACTGCACGCCGATAAACCAGGGATGGTCTTCGTACTCGATGATCTCCGGCAGGATGCCATCGGGTGACATTCCGGAGAAACGCATGCCGCGCTGCTCGAGACGCCCCTTGTACGCGGTGTTGACTTCATAACGGTGACGATGGCGTTCGGAAATTTCGGTCGCCCCATATATCTGCGATACGCGGCTGCCGCGCGTGAGCACTGCATCGTAGGCGCCAAGCCGCATGGTGCCGCCGAGATCGCCGCTCGCGCTTCGCTTCTGCAACTCGTTACCCTTGAGCCACTCCGTCATCAGGCCGACGACAGGCTCGGTTGTCGCGCCGAACTCTGTCGAGTTGGCATTCTCGATGCCGCACAGATTGCGTGCAGCCTCGAGCACCGCCATCTGCATTCCGAAGCAAATGCCGAAATACGGTACGTGGCGCTCGCGGGCGAATTGCGCCGCCCGGATTTTTCCTTCCGCGCCGCGCTGACCGAATCCACCCGGAACCAGAATGCCGTTGACGTGCTCGAGAAGCGGCGCCGCGTCCTCGCTTTCGAAAACCTCCGACTCGATCCAGTCGAGATTGACCTTCACCTTATTGGCAATTCCGCCATGGGAGAGCGCCTCGATCAGCGATTTGTAGGCGTCCTTCATTCCCGTGTATTTGCCGACAATGGCGATGGTAACGTCACCCTCGGGGTTGCGGATACGCTCGTTGATCAGGCGCCAGCGCTCAAGATCGGGTGACTGCCGCGGCTCAATACCGAACGCGGCCAGCACCTCGGCATCGAGCCCTTCGGCCGAATAGGCTTCCGGCACCGCATAGATATTGTCGACGTCACGCGCCTCGATAACTGCGCTTTCCCGAACGTTACAAAACAGCGCGAGCTTCCTCCGCTCGCTTTCCGGGATCGGCCGGTCGGTCCGGCACAGCAAGATATCCGGCTGAATGCCGATCGAGCGCAATTCCTTGACCGAGTGCTGGGTGGGCTTGGTCTTGAGTTCACCCGCACTCGGGATGAACGGCATCAAAGTGAGATGGATGTAGATTGCGTGATTGCGGGGCAGATCGTTTCCGAGCTGGCGGATCGCCTCGAAATACGGCAGGCCTTCGATGTCGCCGACCGTGCCGCCGATTTCGCAGAGCACGAAGTCGAAACCATCGTTACCTTCACGGATGAAATCCTTGATGGCATTGGTGACGTGCGGAATGACCTGGATCGTTGCACCGAGGTAATCGCCGCGCCGCTCGCGCGTAAGAATGTCCTGGTAGATACGGCCGGTCGTAATGTTGTCGTGCCGCGTGGCCGGGCGGCCAGTGAAGCGCTCATAGTGGCCGAGGTCGAGGTCGGTTTCGGCGCCGTCGTCGGTCACGAAGACTTCGCCGTGCTGGTACGGCGACATCGTGCCTGGATCGACGTTGAGGTAGGGATCGAGCTTGCGCAGGCGAACTTTGTAGCCACGCGCCTGCAAGAGCGCGCCGAGCGCCGCAGAAGCGAGACCCTTGCCGAGTGAGGAGACCACGCCGCCGGTGATGAAAATGTACCGCGCCATGGGACCTAACCTTTAACCCCCGCGAATTGATTCGACGAGCGCGAATTGCTCAAATCCGCTCTGCATCTGTGCGTAGCTGGATAACTAATAAGCTTTGCGGGGACTTGCGACACGATTTGCATGCTTTCCTCAAACTTGCCCCAACTTTTCTCGCTCACTCCTGATCCAAAAGTTGAAGGGGCCGGATTTCCCGGCCCCTTGGTTGTGATTTCACTTTGACTGCGGCACCTGCGGCCCCGACGGGGCCGCTGGTGTCGCCGGCGCAGCCGGCGGCGGGCCACCTTGCAACTGGTTGAGCAAGCCGCCGCTGCCGCCACCAAGTGGCGGCGGTGCGCCCGGCGCCGTCGGCGCGCTCTGGCCACCCTCCAGGATGGAGGTTGGCTTGTGGCCGACGCCTGCAAGAATTGAAAGCAGCAGACTGGTCAAGAAGAACAGACCTGCCAGGATCGCCGTCGCGCGCGTGAGCACGTTCGCCGTGCCGCGGCTGGTCATAAAACCGCCGGTCGAGCCAATACCAAGGCCGCCGCCTTCCGAGCGCTGCAGCAGCACCACGCCGATCATGGCGAGAACAAGCATCAGGTGGATGATGATGATGACGTGTTGCATCAGTCCAAAATCCGTCCAAACCGAACCAATCCGGGCTTCCCGCCCGGCGGCGCCATCCGGCTATATAGGAATTCGCCGGCGTCTCTACACGATCATCCGGCGTTTTTCCACCCCGGCCCTTGCTAGCGGTAAATCGCCGCAATCCCGAGAAAATCAGCCGCTTTCAGGCTTGCCCCGCCCACCAGGGCCCCGTTCACGTTCGCGACGGTCAAAAGCTGTTTGGCATTGTCAGGCTTGACCGAACCGCCATAGAGGATCCGTACGCTTCCCGCCTGCGAGGCAAGGCGCTTGTTCAGCCGGTCGCGAATGAACGCGTGGACCTCGGCCACATCCGCCGCTGTCGGCGTGAGGCCGGTTCCGATCGCCCAAACGGGTTCGTACGCAACGACCAGATTGGCCCCGGTAGCTCCATCGGGCAGCGACCCGTCGAGCTGACGACCGACAATCTGCAAAGTCTTGCCGGCTTCACGCTCGGTGCGCTGTTCCCCGACACAGACAATGGCGGTCAACCCCGCGCGCCAGGCCGCCTGCGCTTTGGCCTGGACCTGCGCATCCGTCTCGTGATGGTCGGCGCGCCGCTCGGAATGGCCGACGATGACCGCGCGCGCTCCGGCATCGGCGAGCATCTCCGCGGAAATGTCGCCGGTGTGGGCGCCCTTCGGCTCGGCGTGACAGTCTTGTGCGCCGATGAGCACCGGCGAGCCGCGCGCGGCTCCGGCAAATGCCGCTACCAAGGTGGCCGGCGGGCAAACCATGAGTTCAGCCTTGCCGGCAAAATCCTTGGAGCCGGAGATAATCCTGGCCAGCTCAGCTTCCGACGCCGCCAGCCCGTTCATCTTCCAATTGCCCGCGACGAGCGGGATTATTTTGGCTGCCGCCATCCAATCACCCTCTCTGCGTGCGGTTATCAGACCCGCTTTGGCAAAGCCAGCAGTTCGGCTCGGGGGCGATCCTTCTTGAGTTGCAAGGAGTTGGGCCTGTCACTATGGTGCGCGCGGCGCGCTTGGGCTAGACATGCGCGGTCATCCACCCCGATCAACCATTCTTAAAGGCCTGAAATAGCGCACGCATGCTTCGCGGTCTTCACAAAGCCTCCTCGACCTGGCTCGGCAAGGCCGTAATGGCCGCCGTGGTGGGTGTCATCGCGGTCAGTTTCGCGATCTGGGGCATCGGGGACATATTCCGCGGCTTTGGACGTAACGCGGTGGCCACGATCGGCGGCACCGAAATATCGATCGAGCAATTTCGCCAGTTCTATAACGACCGCTTGCAACAATTGGGGCGCCAGGTCGGGCGGCCGATTACGCCCGACGAGGCACGCGCCCGCGGGCTCGATCGCCAATTGCTCGCTCAATTGGTTGCCGAAACCACGATCGACGAGCAGGCCAAGCAGCTGCGGCTTGGCATCGACAGCGCCGAAATCGCAAAGCGCATTACATCGGATCCGTCGTTCCGTGGCGTCAACGGACAGTTCGACCGTCAGCGCTTCGAACAGATCATCCGTCAGGCTGGATTCACCGAAAGCCGTTTCATTGAGGAGCAGCGCCGTTCAATGCTGCGAAGGCAGCTTGCCCAGAGCATCACCGGCGATCTGAAGGTTCCCGCCACCGCGTTGGCTGCACTCAACCAGTACCAGAACGAAAAGCGGCAGATTGAGTACGTTGCCCTGGAGGCTGCACAAGCTGGCGATGTCCCAGCGCCGACACCTGAGGTCCTGAACAAATATTTCGACGAGCGCAAGACGCTGTTTCGCGCGCCCGAATACCGCAACATCACGTTGCTTACCCTCGCCCCGTCCGATCTCGCAAAGCCCGATGCCGTCACGGACGCCGAATCCAAAGCTTACTTTGAGCAGCACAAGGACAGCTACGGCAAGCTGGAGAAGCGCGAGGTCCGCCAGATCGTTTTCCAAAAACCGGAGGAAGCCGCCGACGCACGCGAGCGCATCACAAAGGGCGCGAAGTTCGACGACATCGCCAAGGAACGGCAGCTGAAAGAATCCGACACCGATCTCGGCATGGTTGCAAAGTCGGACATCATTGATCCCGCCGTTGCCGATGCAGCCTTTTCCCTCAAACCTGGCGAGACGAGCGCGCCGGTAAAAGGCCGGTTCGGCACCGTGCTGCTGCAGGTCGGGAAAATCGAGCCCGGCGAGGAAAAAACTTACGAACAGGTCGCGGCGCAAATCAAACGCGAGATGGCCGAGAGCCGGGCAAAATCGGAAGTTGGCAATTTGCGTGACAAGATCGAGGACGAACGCGCCGCTGGCTCGACATTGGCCGAGACTGCCAAAAAACTCGGCCTCAAATCCGTGTCCATCGAAGCTGTTGACCGGTCGGGCCGCAGCCTTGACGGAAAGCCCGTCACCGGATTGCCGCAGACCCCGAACGTCATCAGCGCCGCATTCGCCAGCGATGTCGGCGTCGACACCGACCCGCTGCAGCTGCCCTGGCGGCGGATATCTTTATTATGACGTAACGGGTGTGACGCCATCGCGCGAGCGCCCGCTTGAAGAGGTGAAGGATCAGGTTACGGCCCGCTGGCGCGATGATGAAGTCGCAAAGCGCCTGCAAGCGAAGGCCGACGATCTTGTCGGGAAGCTTAAGGCCGGCACGTCGTTTGCCCAGGTCGCGAGCGAAGCCGGCCTTAACGTCCAGACGGCGAAAGATCTTCAACGCGGCAAAAGCGGCGGATTCATTCCTGCCAAAACTATCGAGGCGGTGTTCCGCACGCCGAAGGGTACGCCGGCTAGCGCGGAAGGCGGAAAAGAAACCGAACGCTTCGTCTTCCGTGTGACCGACGTTGTCGATCCGCCTTTCGAAGCGGGCACACCGCAAGGCCGGGCAATCACCACAACTTTGCAGAGCTCTTATACCGACGACCTTCTCAGTGAATACGTCGCCCGGCTGGAAAACGACTTCGGTGTGACCGTTAATCCGTCGGCGCTGAATCAGGTCATCGGTGGCGGCTCACAGCAATAACCGATCTCATGCAGATTGAGCCGCCGAAAAGCATCTTCGCCGACCACTACGGGCGCGGAGAGGCGCAGGTGGTGTGGACCACGCTGGTAGCCGATCTTGAGACGCCGGTCTCGGCCTTCTTGAAGCTTGGCGGCGGCAAATCAATGAGCTTCCTGCTCGAGTCGGTGGAAGGCGGTGCCGTACGCGGCCGCTATTCGATCATCGGGATCGAGCCGGATCTGATCTGGCGCGCAGACGGCGCGAAAGCCGAGATCAATCGCTCGGCTCGCACCAAAGCCGACGCATTCGTCGCTTGCGCCGAGCCACCACTGCAGGCTCTGCGCGCGTTGATATCGGAGAGCCGGATCGAGTTGCCAAATAGTCTGCCGCCAATGGCGGCCGGCGTATTTGGCTATCTCGGCTACGACGTTGTGCGCCGTATGGAGGAATTGGCAGCGCCGAACCCCGACCCGATTGGCATTCCCGATGCCGTGCTGGTCCGTCCGACGATCATCGTGGTTTTTGACGCGGTGAAGGATTCGATCACGATCGTGACACCGGTGCGGGCGGAGAAAAACGTCGACGCCAAAACGGCGTTGGCACGCGCCGTCGAACGGCTTGCGCGTGTCGTCGAAAGCCTCGATCGTCCGTTGGACAAATCTCTGTCCGAGCACGATGCGGGGCCGATCGATGCGCCGGCCAAATCAAACACGACGCCGGACGAATTTAAGACGATGGTGCACAAGGCAAAGGAATACATCGCCGCAGGCGATGCGTTCCAAGTCGTCCTCGCACAACGCTTCGAGGCGCCATTTACGCTGCCACCGTTTTCACTCTATCGCGCGCTCCGCAGGACAAATCCTTCGCCTTATTTGTATTTCCTTGATTTTGGAAAATTCGCCATTGCGGGATCGAGCCCCGAAATTCTCGTCAAGGTTTCGCGCGATGTCGTCACGATCCGCCCGATCGCCGGCACGCGGCCGCGCGGCGCCACTCCGCATGAAGACAAGGCGCTCGAAGAGGAACTGCTGGCCGATCCCAAGGAGCGCGCCGAGCACCTGATGCTGCTCGATCTGGGCCGTAACGATGTCGGCCGCGTCGCTGCCATTGGCACCGTCAAAGTGACGGATCAATTTTTTATCGAGCGCTACAGCCACGTCATGCACATCGTGTCGAATGTCGAGGGCAAGCTCGCAGGCAATCGGGATGCGCTCGATGCCCTGGTGGCCGGTTTTCCGGCCGGTACAGTTTCCGGAGCGCCGAAGGTGCGCGCGATGCAGATTATCGACGAACTGGAAAAAGAAAAGCGCGGGCTTTACGCGGGCTGCGTTGGTTATTTTTCGGCGGCCGGTGAAATGGACACGTGTATCGTGCTGCGTACAGCGCTGGTGAAAGACGGCAAGATGTACGTGCAGGCCGGCGCCGGCATCGTTGCCGACAGCGATCCCGATTTCGAGCAGCAGGAATGCATCAACAAGGCGAAAGCCTTGTTTCGGGCGGCGGAAGAGGCCCGCCGATTTGCCAGCGCGGCCAAACGCGGCCAGTAACCACCGCCGCAGCGCGCTCCTTGACCCCCCTCTAGCCCCACCGTAAACCCTTGCAAGCACGGTGGAACATGATCGTCCTCATCGACAACTACGACAGCTTCACCTTCAATCTCTTCCACTATTTGGGAGGGCTTGGGGCGGACGTTGCCGTGCATCGCAACGACAAGATCTCTGTTGCCGACGTGATGGCCTCGCAGCCGGACGCGATTGTGCTGTCGCCCGGTCCATGCACGCCCAATGAGGCCGGCATCTGTCTTGCGTTGATCGAAAAAGCAGCGCCGACTACTCCGATCCTCGGTGTCTGTCTTGGTCATCAGGCCATCGGGCAGGCCTTCGGCGGCAAAGTGGTGCGCGCAGCGCCGATTCACGGCAAGGTGTCGGAGATCAAGCATGCCGGCACGGGAGTCTTCCGTGGCATCAACGGCCCCCTGAAAGCCACGCGCTATCATTCGCTGGTGGTTGAACGGGCAAGTATGCCTGCGGCACTGAAAGTGAATGCCGAAACCGACGACCGGCTTGTGATGGGGCTCATGCACGAGACGCTTCCCGTCCACGGCGTGCAATTTCATCCCGAAAGCATTGCGTCCGAGCATGGGCATTTGATGCTCAAGAATTTTCTGGACATTGCCGGCGCCTGGAATGCCAAGCGCGCGCGAAGCCCAGTATCCGCGCGTAAGCCCGCCGACATGCACGCGAGAGCCTGAGACGCCCCATGGCCAACGATTTGAAAGCGCTCATCGCCAAAGTCGCGACCGGCGCAAGCCTTACGCGCGAAGAGGCCGCCGGCGCCTTCGACAGCATGATGTCGGGTGAAGCGACACCCTCGCAGATGGGCGGCTTGCTGATGGCGCTGCGCGTGCGCGGCGAAACCGTCGATGAAATCACCGGCGCGGTCACGACCATGCGCTCCAAGATGCTCGGCGTTAAGGCGCCGCCGGGTGCCGTCGACGTGGTGGGTACCGGCGGGGACGCATCCGGCTCGTTCAACATCTCGACTTGCGCGGCATTTATCGTCGCCGGTGCCGGCGTTCCGGTCGCCAAGCATGGCAACCGCGCGCTATCGTCGAAGTCTGGCGCGGCCGACGTTCTGCAGGCGCTTGGCGTCAAGATCGACCTCAATGCCGCGCAGGTTGGTACTTGCATTCGCGAAGCCGGGATCGGCTTCATGTTCGCGCCGGCCCATCATCCGGCGATGAAGAACGTCGGTCCGACGCGGGTCGAGCTCGGCACCCGCACCATTTTCAACCTGCTCGGGCCGTTGTCGAACCCGGCAAGCGTCAAGCGGCAGATGATCGGTACGTTTTCCAGGCAATGGGTCGAGCCGATGGCGCAGGTCCTGAAGAACCTCGGCTCGGAAAGCATTTGGGTAGTGCATGGTTCGGATGGACTAGACGAAATCACCACCGCCGGCCCGACCACCGTTGCGGCCCTTGAGAATGGGACAATCCGGACCTTCGAGATTACTCCAGAAGACGCCGGGCTTGCGCGGTCGACGCCTGAAGCGCTGCGCGGCGGCGATGCCGAGCACAACGCAAAGGCATTGTTCGACGTGCTCAAGGGAAAACCGGGCCCCTTCCGGGACATATCGATCCTCAATGCCGCCGCGGCGCTTATCGTCGCGGGCAAGGCGAAGGATCTCCGGCAAGGTGCTACACTGGCGGCGAAATCGATCGCGAGCGGCGAAGCCGAAGGCAGGCTCGACCGCCTCATTGCGGTGTCGAACGCAGCGGAGGCCTAGCGTGTCGGACATCCTCGCCAAAATCGAAGCGTATAAACGCGAGGAAATTGCCGCTGCCAAACGCGCGCGTCCTCTCGCTGCACTTGAGAAAGATGCGAAGGCCGCGCCGCCGCCGCGCGGCTTCCTGCGCGCAATCGAAAAACGGATTTCCGGCGGTAATTACGCGCTGATTGCCGAGATCAAGAAAGCAAGTCCTTCGAAGGGGCTGATCCGCGCCGATTTTGATCCGCCGGCGCTCGCCAAGGCCTATGAGGCGGGTGGCGCGTCCTGCCTTTCAGTTTTGACCGATGCTCCCTCTTTCCAGGGCCGCCCGGAATTCCTTACCGCTGCACGTGATGCCACCGCATTACCCGCACTGCGCAAGGATTTCATCTTTGAGCCCTACCAAGTGGTGGAATCGCGTGTTCTTGGCGCGGATTGCATTCTGATCATCATAGCGGCCGTCGACGATGCTGCAGCCGATGAAATCGAGGACGCAGCGTTTGCCTATGGAATGGACGTGCTTGTTGAAGTTCATGATGAAGTTGAACTGGCGCGTGCTCTCAACCTGAAATCCCGGCTGATTGGCATCAATAACCGCGATTTGCGGACATTCGAGACATCGCTCACGGTCAGCGAACGGCTTGCACCGAAAATCCCGCGTGACCGCGTTGTCGTTGCCGAAAGCGGGCTCAATACGCCGGCCGACCTCGCGCGCCTAAAGCGCATTGGCGTTTCGACGTTCCTGATTGGGGAAAGCCTCATGCGGCAGGCCGACGTCGCGGCCGCCACCCGCGCGCTTCTGGCACTGGAGCCGCGCCGGGCCGCTGCGGAGTGATGGCTATGGCAAGGCGCAAAAGAGCCGTTCAGCGCCCCAAGAAGAAGGCCGCTAAACGCGATCGCAAACGGAAGGCAGTGGCCAAGCCGTTACCGGCGCCAAGGCCAGCCGAGCCCGTTCCGGCGCCAACGCCCCTCACCCACATCGACCAGCGCGGCGAAGCTCGCATGGTCGACGTCTCCGAAAAGGGAGCCACCGAGCGCATCGCGATCGCCGAAGGGCGCGTGCTGATGCGCAAAGAAACGCTCGATATCGTCCTTGAGGGCAATGCGATGAAAGGCGACGTGCTGGGCGCCGCGCGGCTCGCCGGCATCATGGCGGCCAAACGCACGCACGGCCTCATCCCGTTGTGTCATCCGTTGCCGCTCACCAAGGTCGAAATCGATATCAATCCCGAGCACTCACTTCCCGGATTCCTCGTCCAGTCGACCGTGAAAGTAACCGCGAAGACTGGCGTTGAAATGGAGGCGCTGACGGCAGTCTCGATCGCATGCCTGACGATTTACGACATGGTCAAGGCAGTGGAACGCGGCATCCGCATCGAGGGCATCCGGCTTCTGCACAAGAGCGGTGGCAAATCGGGCGAATGGAACGTGGGGGGCTAGGCGTATCATGGCCCTGATGCCGGTTGCCGAAGCGCTTCGGCTCGTCCTCATTGATGCCAAACCATTGCCGGTCGAAACGGTCCCGCTCGATCGTGCGCGCGGGCGCGTGCTTGCCGAAGACATGGCCGCGCTGCGGACGCAGCCGCCAGCTGCAGTCTCCGCAATGGACGGATATGCGGTGCGCGCCAGCGATGTTGCGACGGCACCCGCTACGCTCAAAGTGATTGGCGAAATTGCCGCCGGCCACCCGTTCCCCAAACAGATCGCGGCAGGTCAAGCCGCCCGGATCTTCACCGGCGGCGTCATGCCGGACGGCAGTGACACCGTAGTAATCCAGGAACTCACTTCTCGCGAAGGCGACAACGTCACCGTTCAGAAGTCGACCACAAAGGGGCGCAACGTCCGCAACCAGGGCATCGATTTCACGCAAGGCGAGGTGCTGCTTCGGAAAGGCCGGAGGCTGACCGATCGCGACGTCATGCTTGCAGCGGCCATGAACCATCCCAACGTCAGCGTGTACCGTCAGCCGAAAGTTGCCGTGCTCGGGACCGGAGACGAATTGGTGCCGCCTGGCGGCACGCCTCGATTCGGTGAGATCGTCTATTCCAACGGCTTTGCGCTCATTGCGCTTGCGCGTAACGAGGGCGCCGACGCCCACGATCTCGGCATTGCGCGGGACCGCGTCGAGGACATCGCCACGGCGATCAGGCGAGCGCGTGAATGGGGTGCCGATATTCTCGTCACGTCGGGCGGCGCCTCGGTCGGTGAGCACGACCTCGTGCAGCGCGCGCTCGCTGCCGAGGGTCTCGACCTCTCGTTCTGGCGCGTCGCGCTGCGTCCGGGCCGTCCGATGATGCACGGCCGGCTGGGCACGATGCAGGTCCTGGGCGTTCCGGGAAATCCCGTCTCGTCGTATGTCTGCGCCTTCCTGTTTCTGGTGCCCCTGATCAGACGCCTTTCCGGCCGTAGTGACGTTGAACTGCGGCCCGAGCGGGCGCGCCTTGGGGGCAACCTCCCGGCCAATGGTGAGCGAGCCGACTACCTGCGGGCCACCTTGGCGGATGGTCCGGACGGTCTGGTGGCCGCCCCGCTGCCGTCCCAGGACAGTTCCCTGATGGCGCCACTCGCCAGGGCCGACTGCCTGGTGATTCGGGAGGCGCACGCCCCCGCGGCCGTAGCCGGTTCAGACTGCGTCATCCTTAAGCTAGGCCTTTAGCGGCCTTTCGAGTTTTTCACTCCAAATTAAACAGTTGCGGAACACATATCGAACATATAGTGTCCGTTCATGATTTGTTTCTGGCTTGGACCCTACGGGGTTCGGCCTGACGGGGAGAGACAGATGCTGACCCGCAAGCAGTTCGAACTCCTGCGTTTCATCCACGAGCGGCTGACCGAGGCCGGCGTGCCCCCCTCTTTCGACGAGATGAAGGACGCCCTCGACCTGCGGTCAAAATCCGGCATTCACCGGCTTATTACGGCCTTGGAAGAGCGCGGCTTCATCCGGAGGCTGCCGAACCGGGCTCGCGCGATTGAGGTGATCAAACTGCCGGATTCGGTCGGCCACGGCCTTGGCTCCGCCCGCTCGCGCGGCTTCACGCCGAGCGTCATCGAGGGCGACCTTGGCCGCGTGCGCGCGACGTCCGAGGACGATGGCGGCCGGCCGGTCGCCGTGCCGGTCATGGGCCGCATCGCCGCCGGCACGCCGATCGAAGCGATCCAGACCCGTAGCCATATCATCAACATGCCGCCCGATTTGTTGTCGGCCGGCGAGCATTTCGCGCTTGAAGTGCGCGGCGACAGCATGATCGAAGCGGGCATTCTCGACGGCGACATTGCGCTGATCCGCAAATCCGAAGCCGCCGATACGGGCGACATCGTCGTCGCCCTCATCGACGATGAGGAGGCGACGCTCAAGCGCTTTCGCCGCCGCGGCGCATCGATTGCACTCGAGCCGGCCAATACCGCCTACGAGGTCCGGATTCTGCCGCCGAACCGCGTGCGTATTCAGGGCAAGCTCGTAGGGCTTTTCCGGCGCTACTAATCGTCCGGCGTAAGATCGTCTTGACGCGGCTCGGCCCCGCGCGGCGGCTGACGACGCATGGGCTCGGCATTTTCGGAAATGGCTCTCGCGCGATGCGTCCATGGCCGGTCCTGGCTGCGCGGAAGCGCGACCGTCTGCATAAAACGGTCGCCCGTCCAGCGTAGCGCGACCGCGCCGTAGGATTGCCAGATCGCGCGATCAACCAGCATCGCATTGCAGTCGGCGGGCAACTCGCGATCAGAGATCACTACTGCCGCTCGCGCGCAGTCCTCGGCGAATGCCTCGATTCCCATCGCCATCGATATCAAGCGATTATCGCCGAGCCTGCCGATGCAGCCGACCGCATCGCAGGTGACGCCGTTGCCCAGACTCCCATCCTTGGGCGTCCGCGCATCGGCGTCGGCGGCCAACCATTCCTTGATGGCAAAGGTGTCGCGCCCGGCGCGCAGGACAGCGAGCCGGCCATCCTTGCCGCGAAATGCCGCCGTTTGTCCGTCGCCGGCCACCAGAATGTCAGGCTGGGGAGTCGCCAGGGCCCAGGCGATCGCGCCTGTGGCAACGAGAGCGCCGCTCCAACGCAACGGCGTGCGCAAGAGGCAAACGAACAGCAGCCCTGCGGTCCCCAAAAGGAGTGGACCGATTCCAAAGGCCGGCATGCGTCCGACGGCACCCGGAAGCGATGCCACCCACAGGGCAACCGCATTCATCCAATCGATCCCCTGCCCCATCATTTGCCAAAACGCTGCGTCGAAGCCGAAGGGCATGCTCAGCACGCCGAGAATGCCCATCGGCATGACCACTGCCGAAACCACGGGCATGGCGAGCAGGTTGGCCAGCACGCCATAGGGCGCGAGCCGATGAAAATGGAACGCGGCGTAGGGCGTGGTCGCGAGGCCAGCCACCAGCGAAGCGAGGATCAGGCTTGCCACCTCGCGGACGCCCCATAAAGCCATACGCGTGCCGAGCTGGCTGTCATGGTCCGGCCTCCATGGAAGGCCGTGCTGATATGCGGCAATCAGGGCAAGCGTCGCCGCGAACGACATCTGGAAACCCGGGTGCACAATGGCCTGTGGCGCCAGCAGCAAAACGACGATCGCCGCCACCGCGAGCGTGCGGAAGGTCAGTGTCGGACGATCAAGCATAACGCCGATGAGTACAATCGCGATCATGATGTAGGAGCGCTGGGTCGCCACTTCGGCGCCCGAGAGCAACAGATAAAAGGTCGCCGCCAGGAGCGCTCCCGATGCAGCCCACTTCTTGATCGGCCTTCGATGAGCGAGCGAAGGGATCAATGCCAAAACTGCGCGGATTACGAAAAACACGATCCCCGAGACAACCGCCATGTGATAGCCGGAGATCGACAGCACGTGCGCAAGGCTCGAGACGTACATCGCATCATTGATCGGCGCCGATATCGCATCGCGTTTGCCCGTGATCAGCGCCGAGGCGATGGACCCTTTATCTCCAGGCAGCGCCGCACGGATGCGATCGTCGATCGTCTCGCGTATTCCGTCGACGACGGTCGCGTATCTCAACCAAAACCCTGCGGCCGCCGGCGGCGGCTTGACCCTGATGGCCCCGAGCGCATAGCCGGAGGCGCCGATTTTCTGAAAATACATATCGCGAGCAAAGTCGTAGCCTCCGGGCCGGAGCGGCTGCATGGGCGGCGACAGGTGCGCCTTGAGCTCAACAAAGCTGCCGACGGGCGGGGCGGTGCCCTTGCGCACCGCGACGCGCACCCGGCGAGGTACCGAAGACGCACCAAGCGCATCGAACCGCTCAACGCGGATCACGATGCGGTCGCTTCGCTCCCGCTCTTCGCGAACCTCCACAAACCCGGAAAGCGCGGCGCTTGCGATCGGGATCTGCAGGATCGGATGAGCAATACGCGCCGTCTGCAGTGTTGCAATGGCAAGTCCCGCAAACACACCGGCGATGCCGACGGCGAGCGGAAAACCGAACGGACGCCGGCGCGCCGCAAAGGCAACCGCCACCGCGCCGATCGCGAGCGGTAGAATGGCCCACACGTGCGGCTCGCGATCCGCGGCGAAATAACATGCGATGCCGACGCCGAACGCGATCGGCACCCACGGGATCAATCGTCCGGGCGCCAGCTCCGCCAGCAGCCATTGCGACAGCAGGCCGCGCAGCCGGCCCGCCGTTCCGGCAACGCCGTCCGGCAGCGACAGGCCCGCCGGCCGCCGCGTTCCGTCAAACGCCGGCGCCCAGGCCCTGGCGCCACCCGGTGCGCGTCCATATGGATTGTTTCCCCGGGCCAAGGCGCCATGCGCCTCCCCGACGCCAGCACTGCAACCTGACTTATAATAGAACAATCATAGGTTGTGGTCAGCAGTGAAAACGCTGGATGTGGATTTCATGTAACGTCGGCGCGACAGCGGACGACTGGATCTCCGGATTCAACGGCGTCGCTGTCGGTTCTCGTCCGTACGAACGAAAACTGGCCGCCTCGCATTCCGGAAACGACGCGGTCCCGTGCTATTTCCCAACTTCCTTGGCGTAGGTGTCACGCAATCCAACGGTGCGATTAAAAACAGGCCGACCGGGCTTCGAGTCCGGATCGGGACAAAAATAACCTTGTCGCTCGAACTGGACGGGTTCAGGAGAGTTGCCCTCGGCCAGCGCGGGCTCAACACGTGCGTTCGACAGAACCTCAAGCGAGTTCGGATTGAGATCGGCTGCGAAATTTTCTCCGCCTTTTGGATCAGGCCGCGTGAACAACGGATTGTAAAGTCGCAGTTCCGCCGGCACAGAGTGCTCTGCCGATACCCAATGGATGGTTGCCTTGACCTTGCGCCCATCCGGAGCGTTGCCTCCCCGCGTTGCCGGATCATAGGTGCAGCGCAATTCCGTCACCTCACCCTTCGCATTTTTCACCGGTTCACGACACGTGATGAAATAGGCGTAGCGCAGCCGCACTTCGGCGCCCGGAGAGAGACGGAAGAATTTTTTCGGCGGATTTTCCATGAAATCATCTTGCTCGATATAAAGCTCGCGGCCGAATTTTATTCTTCGAGCACCGGCGCCGGGATCGTCGGGATGATTGGACGCCTCCAGCTCCTCCACTTTCCCTTCCGGATAATTTTCAATAACGACCTTCAGGGGCCTCAAGACCGCCATCCGGCGCATTGCATTCCTATTGAGAACCTCGCGGACCGCAAAATCGAACATGCCCATATCAACGACGCTGTTCGCCTTGGCCACGCCGATCCTTTTGACGAAATCGCGGATTGCTTCGGGCGGAACGCCGCGGCGACGTAACCCTGCGAGGGTCGGCATCCGCGGGTCGTTCCAGCCGTTGACGTGACCGTCACGCACCAGCTCGGTGAGGACGCGCTTTGACAGCACCGTGTACGTCAGATTGAGCCGTGCGAATTCATACTGATGGGGTTTCGAGGGCACCTTAAGGTTTGCAATGAACCAATCGTAAAGCGGACGATGGTCCTCGAATTCCAGCGTGCAAATGGAGTGGGTGATGTTCTCGATGGCGTCGGACTGGCCGTGCGCAAAGTCGTAGCTTGGATAGATCTTCCACGCCGTGCCGGTACGCGGATGCGGCGCGTGCACAATGCGATACAGCACCGGGTCACGAAGATTGATGTTGCCCGACGCCATGTCGATCTTGGCTCGTACAACACGCGCGCCGTTGGAGAATTCGCCGGCCCGCATGCGGCGGAACAGATCCAGGTTTTCCTCGACGCTGCGATCCCGGAACGGGCTGTTTTTGCCCGGTTCGGTCAGGGTGCCACGGGTGAGCCGCATCTGCTCCGGGGTCTGGTCGTCGACATAGGCCTTGCCGGCCCGGATCAAATCCTCGGCCCAGGCGTAAAGCTGCTCAAAGTAGTCGGAGGCATGGTAGAGGTGCTTTCCCCAGTCGAAACCGAGCCACCGGACATCGCGCTCAATCGCATCGATATATTCCTGCTCTTCCTTGGCTGGATTCGTGTCATCGAACCGCAGGTGACAGCGGCCGCCAAATTCCTCGGCTACGCCAAAATTCAGGCAAATCGACTTGGCATGCCCGATGTGGAGATACCCATTTGGTTCCGGCGGAAAGCGGGTGATGACCTGCTTGACGCGGCCAGCATCGAGATCACCCTTGATGATATCACGGATGAAATCGCGGCCCGCTTCGATCGCGCCCGCGTCGCCTCTTGCCTTTGCATCGGTTGCCATGCTTCCTCAAACATCACTTGAGCCGTATCCCGCGGCCCGTATGACGTGGCGCTCGCCTCAATGTCAATCGCGCTGACATTCTTTCCGTCAACTGTGATACACGGCTCGAAATGAGCGAGCCCGTCGTCACCCGTTTTGCCCCCTCGCCGACCGGTTTTCTTCACATCGGTGGCGGCCGCACGGCCTTGTTCAACTGGCTGTACGCCCGCCGGCATGGCGGCAAGATGCACTTGCGGATCGAGGATACCGACCGAGAGCGGTCCACGGCGGCGGCGATAAACGCCATTATCGACGGATTGACCTGGCTTGGGCTTACCTGGGACGGGGAAATCGTCTTTCAGTTTGCGCGTGCCGCGCGCCACCGCCAGGTGGCCGAGCAACTGCTGGCGTCGGGCCACGGCTATCGCTGCTATTGCAGCCAGGACGAACTTACTGCGATGCGCGAGAAGGCGCGAGCTGAAGGCCGCACACGTCTCTACGATGGACGTTGCCGCGATCGCGACCCGAAGGACGTGCCGGCCGGCGTCAACCCGGTGATCCGCATCAAGGCACCGTTGACGGGAGAGACGGTGGTCGAAGACCAGGTTCAAGGCCGCGTGGTCTGGCAGAACGAAAATCTAGACGATTTTGTCCTGCTGCGTTCGGACGGCACGCCGACCTATATGCTCGCGGTCGTAGTCGATGATCATGACATGGGTATTACCCACATCATCCGCGGCGACGATCACCTCAACAATGCGGCGCGGCAGACTCAAATCTACCAGGCCCTCGGATGGAAGGTGCCCATGATGGCACACATCCCGCTGATCCACGGGCCGGATGGCTCAAAGCTGTCGAAGCGGCACGGCGCGCTCGGCATCGATGCCTACCGGGCCATGGGTTATCTGCCGGCCGCAATGAGAAACTATCTTGTGCGGCTCGGCTGGGCGCATGGCGACCAGGAAATTTTCACGACCGAGGAGATGGTCGCTGCATTCGATCTTCCGCAGATCGGACGGTCGCCGGCACGTTTCGACTTCACGAAGCTCGAAAGCCTCAATGGCCACTATATTCGGTCGACCGATGACGCGTCGCTTATGGCAGCGCTCGAGCAACTCTTGCCGCACATTGCCGGTGGACAGGAACTCGCCAGCAAAATGACACCCGCGCTACGCGGAAAGTTTCTGGCTGCCATGCCCGCCATGAAGGAGCGCGCCAAAACTTTGGTCGAATTGTTCGACGCCTCGCGGTTCCTTTGGGCCAACCGGCCTATCGATATCAATGACCAGGCGAAAGCCCTGCTGACCGACGAGGCAAAGACGCTGATTAAGGCCCTTCTGCCGGAGCTGGAAGCCGTTTCGGAATGGAACGCGAGTGCTGCCGAGGCTGTTGTGAGGCCCTATGCCGAGCGCGCGGGGCTCAAGCTCGGTGCCATTGCACAGCCGTTGCGGGCGGCGCTTACCGGGCGCACGACGTCCCCGCCGATATTCGACGTGCTTGCAGTTCTCGGCCGCGATGAAAGCCTTGCCCGGTTGCGAGACCAGGCCGCCTCATAGATTTCATACCGGGCAAAAAGGCCGCTAAACCCCTATATGGCGGGCGTGTAGCCAACATTGGGCTATCTTGCAGTGCACATTTGGATGGGATACCCACAAAGCTAGCGGCCAATTCGAGGACTCGACCCATGGACGCCAAGACCAGCGCCAAAAACAAGACCGGCACCCTGACGGTCGGCAACAACAATTGGGACATGCCGGTATTGCCGGGCACGATCGGGCCCGAGGTCGTCGACATCTCCAAGCTCTACGGTCAGAGCGGGATGTTTACCTACGACCCCGGCTTCACCTCGACCGCAAGCTGCGAATCCAAGATCACCTACATCGACGGCGACGAAGGCATTCTGCTTTATCGTGGTTACCCCATCGAGCAGCTCGCCGAGCACGGCGACTTTCTGGAGACCTGCTATCTCCTGCTCTACGGCGAATTGCCGACCCCCGCCCAGAAGGCCGATTTCGACTATCGCGTGAGCCGCCACACGATGGTCCACGAGCAGATGAGCCGCTTCTTCCAGGGCTTCCGCCGCGACGCACATCCGATGGCGGTCATGACTGGCTGCGTCGGCGCGCTGTCCGCATTCTATCACGACTCGACCGACATCTCTGACCCGCATCAGCGCATGGTCGCCTCCGTGCGCATGATCGCGAAAGTGCCGACGCTTGCGGCGATGGCGTACAAATATTCAATCGGTCAGCCGTTCGTCTATCCGAAGAACGATCTCGACTACGCTTCCAATTTCCTGCGCATGTGCTTTGCGGTGCCGACCGAGGAATACAAGGCAAACCCGGTGCTGGCGCGCGCAATGGACCGCATCTTCATTCTGCATGCCGATCACGAGCAGAATGCCTCGACCTCAACGGTCCGCCTTGCCGGATCGTCCGGCGCCAATCCGTTTGCCTGCATCGCCGCCGGATGCGCCTGCCTGTGGGGACCCGCGCACGGCGGCGCCAATGAAGCCGCGCTCAACATGCTGCGCGAAATCGGTTCAGTCGACCGCATTCCCGAATACGTCAAGCGCGCAAAAGACAAGAACGATCCCTATCGGCTGATGGGCTTCGGTCATCGCGTCTACAAGAACTACGATCCGCGCGCGAAAATCATGCAGAAGACCTGCCATGAGGTTCTGACCGAGCTCGGGGCGAAGGACGACCCGCTGCTCGACGTCGCAATGGAGCTTGAGAAGGTCGCCTTGCACGACGAGTACTTCATCGAGAAGAAGCTTTACCCCAATATCGATTTCTATTCGGGCATCACGCTCAAAGCGATGGGCTTCCCGACCACGATGTTCACCGTGCTGTTCGCGGTCGCGCGCACGGTCGGCTGGATCGCGCAGTGGAAGGAAATGATCGAAGACCCGAAGCAGAAGATCGGCCGCCCGCGCCAGCTGTACACGGGCGCTACGCGGCGGGATTACAGCCCGATCTCACGCCGGAAATAATTTGTCCTAGCTTGCTTTGCCGTTGCTCTTGCCGTTGAGTTTCGGAGCGGTCGCCCCGTCATAGGCCCACTGCACGTAAACGCCGGCCCAGGTGAAACCACCACCGAACGCCGCGAGTATCATGCGGTCGCCGCGCTTCAGTTTCGGCTCATAGTCCCACAAGCACAGCGGGATGGTCGCGTTGGTCGTGTTGCCGTATTTTTGGATCGTCACCATCACCTTGTCCATCGGCACGCCCATCCGCTCGGCCGTCAACTCGATGATGCGCTTATTGGCCTGATGAGGAACGAGCCAATCGATCATGTTGGCACGCAAATTGTTGCGTGACATGATCTCGCCTGCCACCTCCGCCATTTTGGCGATCGCGAACTTGTAAACCGCGGCGCCTTCCTGGTGTACGTAATGCAACCGCTTCGCGACGGTTTCTGCCGTCGGCGGCATCCGGCTGCCGCCCGCTTTCTGATGAAGATGGATCATTCCGGATCCGTCGGAACGCACAAGTGCGTCCATGATGCCGAAACCGTTCGTGTCGGGCTCCAGGAGCACCGCGCCGGCAGCGTCACCGAAGAGCACGCACGTCGCGCGATCGGTGTAGTCGATGATCGACGACATCTTGTCGGCGCCGACCACGACCACCTTCCGCGCCGCACCGGTGGCGATGAATTGCGTTGCAATTGTAAGCGAGTAAAGAAAGCCCGAGCACGCGGCCTGGACGTCGAAGCTGCCAATATTGCGGATGCCAACCATGTCGCAAATCATGTTTGCGGTCGACGGGAACTGCATGTCCGGGGTCGTCGTCGCGCAGATCAGAAGGTCGACTTCCTCGGGTTTTGTTCCTGTTTTCTGCAACAGGCCGCGTACCGCCTCCGCCGCCATGTGCGACGTGCCAAGACCTTCGCCTTTCAGAATATGACGCTCCTTGATTCCCGTGCGCTCGGTGATCCACGCGTCGCTCGTGTCGACCATCCGCGCAAGCTCACTATTGGTCAGCAAGTCCGGCGGCAGATAGCCGTGGACGGCCGTGATTGATGCGCGGGGAGAAAGGGTCAAAGGCTGGAATCCGATTTGTTAGAATGGCATACGCCCAACCGCCTTGGGCGGCAAGCTAGCCGTGGGGCTGTGGTAAAACTGCCGCTTGTTGTCGTGCTCCACCTCTGCTTCCAACGGCCTCAAGGACCAACGATGCCGCGTGTGCGCTCGGCGTCGCCTTCCCTATTTCCATTATATCGTCCAGTTGGCTGAAGGCTTCAGTTTGCCTGCGGCGCTCCGCCGTGTCTCCCAGAAGTGGCATCAGCGCTGCAGCAAGTCTTTCAGCTGTACAATCGCGTTGAAGAAATTCCGGGACAACGTTTTTTCCCAGCACAAGGTTGGCAAGGATCGCTGACGGAGCATAAATTAAAATACGGCCAACCATTGCCTCGACCAGCGACACTTTGTACGCGGCAACCATCGGTACGCCGGCAAGCGCCAATTCGAGTGTCGACGTCCCCGATTTTGTCAGGGCCGCCCGCGCCGTCCTGAATGCCTCGTGCTTCTCGTCTGGATCGGTTGTAACGCGCGCCGGAGTGGGCCAAGCCGCAATGGCTGTTCGCACGGCATCGGCAAGCCGCGGCACAGCCGGCACGACTGCCTCGAGCGGGCCATATTGTTCGATGACACGAGCAATCGCTTGGCCGAATACCGGCGCCATGCGCCGAATTTCGCCGCTGCGGCTTCCAGGCAAAACCAGAACCAGAGGGGGATCCGCTCGCCGTAACCGGGCTTCAAGTTCATTTGGCCTTAAATCAACCAGCCGTTCGCTCAAGGGATGCCCGACAAACGTACATGGGGGCCCGCCGAGATCGTTCATTGCTTTGGGCTCAAACGGAAGAAGCGCCAGCACGTGATCGACGTATGTTCGCATCGCGCGCGCCCTGCCCGGACGCCACGCCCAGACTGAAGGACAAACATAATCGACGATAGGAATGCCCGGGGCACGCTCACGCACGCGGCGTGCCACGCGATGGGTGAATTCTGGGCTGTCGATGATGACCAGAACATCCGGTTTTGCCGCGATGACGGCATCGGCAGCTTCACGGATGCGCCGCAGGATTTTTGAAAGCATCGCCGGGATCGAAGAAAATCCGACAATCGCGAGATCCCCAAGCGGAAACAGACTCGGAACGCCTTCGGTCGCCATATGCGCGCCACCGACACAAGAAAAGTGCGCCTTCCCTTGTGTACGATCCCTGATCGCCGAAATCAGCGCCGCGCCCAGCCGGTCACCAAACTCTTCGCCGGCGACCAGAAATACATGCGAGCTCATGTTTTCGACCCGAACGGCACGCCTACAACAAAGAGTCCGGCACGATCCGCTTCGCGCACGACACTTTCCGCATCGGCGATCACGGTCTTGTCCGAGACGACTGCAATACCCGCCAGCCCGGCCCGGGCAACCCCGGTCACCGTCCGCGGGCCAATCGAGGGCAAGTCAAATCGCTGGTCTTGGCCGGGCTTGGGTGCCTTCACCAGCACGCCGGCACCGGAAGCAACGTCAATGCGCCCGTTCGCGCGCAGCTCGGCAACCCGAGCCAGCATTTGATCCGTACCTTCCGCAGCCTCCACCGCCAATATGCGCCTTCCGGCCACGACAGCGGCTTGGCCGATATCAAAAGCGCCGCTTGCCTGCAAATATGCGAAGCCAAACGCAATGTCTTCCCGGTCCTTCTCGGACGCGTCGACCCGACCGAGTGCTCCCTCCGGGACCAGGATTTCTGGTGCCACCTCGTGCGCTCCGACAAGGTGGAATCCCTGTTCTTCAAAAAGCTTGCTCACGCCGGTAAGTAGGTGATTGTCGCCACCACGATAGGCGCGGATGATCTTCGGCAACGATTTTACCGCCAAAAAATCGGGACGAAGCGACCACAACGACGGCCTCACCAGCCCGCCAATCCACACGACGTCGCGACAACCCGCGGCCCTGGCAAGCCGCGCAAATGCCCCAAATTGCCCGACCCGAAGCCAATGATGCCGATAACGCGCAACCATCGCGGGCTCGGCATGGCCCCAAATCGGAAACAGCAAAAGATCGCGCCCGCGCTTCGCAGCCGAGTCCGCCACCGCCAGAGGCAACGTGCCGCTACCGCAAATCAGTGCGAGCGGGCCGCCCTGACCAACGGCTGTGGCGTTGTTCATGTCTCCTGATCCGCCTCGTTGCGCTTGATGGCCATGGTCAACGGCCGCTTCGCCGAACGAATAAACTCTATGATTTTGGCAACCAACGGATCACCGGAATATTCGCCGGCAACCCTGTCAACGCGGGTACGAAACTCTCCCTCGCCAAAAAATAGGGCCTGATACGCCGAGCGCGCGCGCTGAACGTCGGCCTTCGCCGCACCGCGCCGGCGCATACCGATCACATTGAGGCCGATCAGATCGGCCAACGGACCGTGCGCCATGCCGAATGGAATGACGTCGGCACGCACGCCGCTCAGGCCGACGATCATCGCGCCCTCACCGATGCGAACAAATTGACGGACTGCGACGCCGCCGCCAAAGACAACGTGATCTCCGATCGTCACGTGGCCGCCGAGAACCGTGTTGTTGGCAAAAACAACATGGTTTCCGACCTTGCAGTCATGCCCGACATGCGAGCCCACCATGAAAAAACAGCGGTCACCAACTTCCGTAACGCCACGATCATCTTCGGTGCCCGTGCTCATGGTTACGTTTTCGCGGATGTCGCAATCGGCGCCCACAATCAGCCGCGTCGGCCCCCCTCGGTAGCTGAATGACTGCGGCGGAGACCCAAGCGACGCAAACGGGTAAATGACCGTCCGTGGCCCTATCGTGGTGTAACCGGTCAGATTGACGTGGGCAATCAGGCGGCACCCGTCAGCAACACTTACGTGTGCGCCAATCGTGCAGTACGGACCGATCAGGACGTCTTTTCCGATCGTGGCCCCGGCTTCGATCCGCGCCGTGGGATCGATCATATGCGCGCTCATGCGTCGGACAGCATGGCCCCAACCTGGGCCTCGGCGACGACATGGCCGGCCACTTTTGCTTCGCCGCGATACCACCACATCGACTTACGTCGGGTAATGCGGTCCATGTGATACTCGATGGTGTCGCCGGGCCGCACGGGCTTGCGGAATTTTGCCTTGTCGATGGTGAGAAAAAAGACCGAGGTCGGCTGCGCCCCCGTCGCCGCTATGCAGAGCGCTCCGGCCGTTTGTGCCATGCCCTCGATCATGAGCACACCGGGAAACACGGGATTGCCCGGAAAGTGACCCTGAAAATGCGGCTCGTTGATCGTCACGTTCTTGATACCGATGCCGTGCTCGTCGCCGCGGATGTCGATTATCCGATCCACCATGAGAAACGGATAGCGGTGCGGCAGCAGCTTGAGCACTACTGCGATGTCCATCGCCTCGAGTTGGATCACAGGTTTGTTCATGACGAGCGTCTCATTTGTCGCCCGCGTCTGCGTCGCCCTTCTGGCGCGCCAGCCGCTCAAGTATCATCATTTCGCGGAACCATTGCTTCACCGGCTTTGCAGGCGTTCCGCCCCATCGCGCGCCGGCCGGCACATCGCCGTGAACCACGCTGACACCCGCAATCTGCGCACCTTCACCGATCGTGATGTTAGTGTTAAGGCCAACGCGCGCGCCGAGCACAACAAAATCCTCAAGAGTTGAACTGCCCGAAATTCCGGTCTGAGCAACGATAACGCAATGTCTGCCAATGCTCACATTGTGGCCTACCTGAACCAGGTTGTCGATCTTGGTACCCTCGCCGATGATCGTGTCGCGGATCGCGCCGCGGTCTATTGTTGTCCCGGCTCCAATTTCAACGTCATCCTGAATGATAACCCGGCCGACTTGAGGCACTTTGAGATGTCCGTTGCCGCCCATCACAAAGCCGAACCCGTCCTGCCCTATATTGCATCCCGGATGGACAATGACCCGATCGCCAATGAGAGCGTTGCTGATCACCGTATTGGCGCCGATTGAACAATCACGGCCGATCCGCACTCCGGCGGCGATCACCGCATTTGCTCCAACGACCGTCCCGCTGCCGATTTCAACCTGCGGGCCGATCACCGCACCGGGTTCGATGCCGACGCCATCTTCCATGCGCGCATTGGTGTCGACGTGCGCTCCGGCGAAATCGCCAGGCTTGGACAAAGATGACGGCCGCAAAGCGTGCGGAAATAATTCGCGCGCGGCCATAACGAAGGCGCGATAGGGTTCTCGGACGGTCAGCACCGAAACTTGGTTCGGCAGTTCTTTCGCAAGCGTTGCCGTCGTCAGGCACGCACCGGCGTGCGTGGTGGCCGCCGCCACCACAAAATTCCTACTCTCGAGAAATGTGAGGTCGCGCGGGCCAGCCCGGTCAAGCGGCGCAATATTCGAGATACGGGCAGTCCGCGGCGACCGAGAGGCGATCGCCGCGCCGGTCACGCTCGCAATCTCGTCAAGCGTAAGACCCGCGGACTGTCGTAGGAATAAGGGTTCGTTCATCCCGCCGGAATCCGACCCGTCGCTTCTGCCTGGCGTCGCCAAGATCAGAACTTGGTGCCGCCACTGAAGCGGAACACCTGCGTCCGATCGCAAATCTCTCCGCCGCCGACCGGCGTCGCACAGTACTTCGTGATCGGATAGGCCAGATCGAAGCGCAGCGGGCCAAGCGGCGAATCCCAGAGCAGGCCGACACCGACCGAACTGCGGATCATGGACGGGCTGTTGAGGCCGACCTGGAGCGTTTCCCCGGTCACACTCCAGCTTGTCGGTCCTTGATAGTCCCACAGCGAGCCGGCGTCCGCGAAGACCGCGACCTTGATGCCGATATCCTTGGGCAGGAAATACAACGGCGTCTGGGCTTCCACGGTCGCACCCCAATAGAGCGATCCGCCGAGCGGGTCATTCGTCGTGCCAGGCGTCAGGTCGCGCGGCCCCAAGCCTGCCGGCGCGAAGCCGCGCACGAGATTGGGTCCCATCTGGAAGTGGTCGAGCATGCGCAACTCTTTGCCACCCCAGCTGGAAATATTGCCGGCTTGCAGTTTGAAAACGCTGACAACGTCGTTGATGACTTCGTAGTATGTGCGCGCTTCCACCTGCGTTCTGATGAAATTCACGTCACCCCCAACGCCGGCAAAATCCTGCCTGAGCTCGGCAAAGAGGCCGCTGGTCGGTAGTCTGTTATTGTCGAGGGTGTTGTACGAAAGCGTATAACCAAGTAGCGAAACGTTCACCGGACCCGCGGCTAATTCCTTGCGGACCGCAAGCGATGCTTCGCCGTCGGCATAACAACCAAATGGAACGTTTACCTGCGTATCTAAACCGGCGCCTTCAGCTGCTGGGGTTACGCCTGTACCGGGCAAAAGACCGGTTGCCGGGGCGAAGTTCGAAAATTGGCAGTTATTGTACTGATACGGCAGCGTTATCTTCTGCTGATAGAACGTATAGCGCGGCTGGAACGCGATTTCTTCCGTCAGCGCAAATCCGAGCCGGAGGTTGGTGCCGATCGTCTGGCTGTCATAAGAGATGTAATTCGAGGCCAGGTTCTGCCGGGCAAAGAGGTCGATGCCGCCGGCCATTCGATAGCCGAACAGGAATGGCTCGACGAAAGACAAATCGAATCCGCGAACGCGCTCGCCATAAGTGAACGACGCCTTTCCATAATTTCCGCGGCCCATGAGGTTGCGGTCAGCGACGCTGACCTCGCCGATCAGGCCGTCGGCAGTCGAATAGCCGCCGGAGATCGAGAATTCGCCGGTCGCCTGCTCTTCAACATTGACGTTGACCACCACGCGGTCGGGCGCCGAGCCGGGCTCGTTCGTTATCTTGACGGACTTAAAGTAGTTCAGGTTCTTCAGGCGACGTTCGGCACGATCGATCAATGCCCGGTTATAGGCATCGCCCTCGCCAAGGTCGAATTCGCGGCGGATCACATAGTCGCGCGTGCGCGTGTTGCCGCGGATGTTGATGCGCTCGATGTAAGCGCGCGCGCCTTCCTCGACGACAAACACCAGGTTGATCGTTTTGGTTTCAAAATTGCGGTCGCCGCGCGGACGCACGTTGGCGAAGGCATAACCTTGTCGCGCCGCCTGGATCGTCATCGACTCGACGCTCTTTTCGACGAGATCCGCGTTGTAGACGTTGCCCGGGCTGAGCTTGACCTGATTTCGCAAGATTGCCGGGTCGATGGCGCGGACGTTGGACACGACATCCACTGTCCCCACGCGGTACTGACTGCCTTCGTCAATCGTGAAAGTGACGATGAAGCCCTTCTTGGCGGCATCGTATTCGCCGACCGCAGAAATGATCCGCACGTCAGCATAGCCGTGCTTCAGATAAAACCTGCGCAGCAGGTCGCGGTCAGCCTCGACGCGGTCGGCGTCGTAAATATCGGTCGTCTGCAGGAAGCTGAGCAGGTTACTCGAGGACGTCTTGATGACGTCTTTCAACCGGCCGTGCGAAAACGCCTTTGCGCCGACAAACACGATCTCCTTGATACCGGTTTTGTCGCCTTCCTTGATCTCGAACACCAGATCGACGCGGTTGTTAGGCAACTCGATGATCTTCGGATTGACCGAAACGTCGAAGCGGCCGCTGCGGTGATAAATTTCGATGATGCGCTGCACGTCGGCCTGCACAGTCGGGCGCGAGAGCGTGCCGCGCGGCTTCGACTGGGTTTCCGCCTGGAGCTGCTCGTCTTTGGCCTTTTTGTTGCCCTCGAACGCGACCCGGTTGATCACAGGGTTCTCGGCCACCGTCACCACGATACGGCCGCCGGAATGGCTGATGCGGACATCGGAAAAAAGGCCGGTCGCAACCATGGCCTTGAGCGCTTCGTCCTCCTGCTCGGGACCTAGCCGACCGCCTGGACCGGGCCGGAAATAGGAACGGATGGTGTCAGCCTCGACCCGGCGGTTACCCTCGACCACGATGGAATTGACCGTTTGGGCCACGGCGGCGCCCGTGGACAAGACCGTCCCACCGCCGGCGCCGATAAGTATGCCGCCGAGGATAAGGCAGCTAGCCACCCATCCCCGAACTCCCCGCACACAAATTCCCATGCGCTACGCGCCCTTATAATCCATGCGGCCGCCCCCACTGCGGATTCGACAGACGGTCCGGGCTGGCATATGCGGGCTTTTTACAGCGTTTTCTGGGCGCTGCAAACGAAACCCAGCCCGAACTTTCCCTTTTCCATCAAAAAGTTGCCCGTCCGCAACGGTCAGGAGGTGGCCAGGCGCAGAATGTCATTAAAGGTTGCAAAAATCATCAACATCACGACGACGGCCAGGCCAATTCGGAAGCCGACTTCCTGCGCGCGCTCGGACAACGGCCGGCCACGAATTGTCTCGATTGCGTAGAACAAAAGGTGACCGCCGTCGAGCAACGGGATCGGGAACAGGTTCAGTAGGCCAATCGAAACGGACAGAACAGCGGTGAGATGGATCAGTGCCGTGAACCCGGCGGTCGCGACCTGTCCCGAAACCTGGGCAATCCGGATTGGCCCGCCAAGCTGGTCGGCCGCCTCTCGGCCCACAAAGACCCCACCGATGTAAGCAAGCGTCCGGTCGACCACGAACCACGTTTCCTGCGCCCCCATGACGATGGCACGCAGCGGTCCGGCCTTTTCCGTCCTGATGTCGCCGGGCGACATCGACCGGCTGATGCCAAGCACGCCAAGGCGATGGACGTTGCCAAAATTGTCCTTGAGCTCCTTGAGTTGAGGTGTCGCTTTGAGATTGATGGGCGCACCGCCACGATCAACGTCAATCGACAGCGTCTCGCCGGCACTGATGCTGACGACGCGCTGCATGTCGGAGAAACTCTCGATTTTTTCACCATTGATCGCGGTTACCAAATCGCCGGGCTTGAATCCGGCAGCCTCCGCCGCGCTGGCCGGTTGCACCGTGTCGACCCGTGCGCTCGTGGTCTGCTTGCCGACCGTCATGAAAATGGCGGCAAAAATGGCGATCGCCAGCATGAAATTCGCGATAGGACCAGCAGCGACTACCGCTGCGCGCGAGCGCACCGGCTGAAACATGAAACTGTCTTTCCGATCGGCATCCGACATCGATGCCGCGGCCGCCTGATCCGGCACACTCGCCGCATTGTCGTCGCCAAAGAACTTCACATAGCCGCCGAGCGGGATCGCGGAAATTTTCCAGCGCGTTCCGTACCGATCGTTGAAGCCGGCGATTTCGGGGCCAAATCCGATCGAAAATACGAGCACCTTGATCCCGCATAGGCGGGCCATCAGGAAATGACCAAGTTCGTGAAAGAAAACAACGATCGTCAATACGAAGAGGAATGGCACGACGTAGCCAATCAGACCGCCTCCGAATGCACTCAAACTCCCCATAAGTTCAATCCCTGTTCTATGTCTTTACACCCTGATCTGGGCACGCCGCCCGCTAGCCAACCCTAGGATGCCTTTGCGGCAATTTCGGGCAAGAGGTCTTTCGCAAGACTTCTTGCAATATGGTCAACGGCCATGGCCGCGTCGATACTGGTCGGCTCAGCCAACAAGTCGCGCCTTCCAGCAGCATCGAGTGTTGCCTCCACGAGCGCTGCAATTGCAGTGAATCCGATGCGCCCGGCAATGAATTCCGCGACTGCCACCTCATCCGCCGCATTAAGCACAGTCGGCGCCGCGCCGCCAGATTCCATCGCCAGGCGCGCGAGAGCGAGCGCAGGGAAACGATCGAGATCCGGCGCCTCAAAGGTCAGTTCGCGCACCTTGGCAAGGTCGAGCCGCGCCGCCGGCCCGTCGATGCGCCGCGGCCAGGCAAGACAGTGGGCGATCGGAATACGCATATCGGGCGAACCGAGCTGGGCGACAACAGAGCCGTCGCGGAATTCGACCAACCCGTGCACAACCGATTGTGGATGCACGAGCACATCGATTTCATCGGGTTTGAGTGCAAACAGATGATGCGCCTCGATCAATTCGAGACCCTTGTTCATCAGCGTCGCTGAATCGATCGTGACCTTTGGGCCCATCGACCAGTTGGGATGACGCAAGGCCTGCTCCGGTGTCGCCGCCTTAATGGCCTCCTTCGACCAGGTCCGGAACGGACCGCCCGATGCCGTGAGAATTGCGCGCCTCACGTCGGCGCGATGTCCGGACCCAAGCGCCTGAAACACCGCATTGTGTTCGGAATCGACCGGCAGAACGGTTGCGCCTGTGCTCGCAGCGCGTCGCATGAACAGGCTACCCGCACAGACAAGGCACTCCTTGTTCGCGAGAGCCACTGTGGCGCCGCGCTCTATCGCCGCCATCGTTGGCTTGAGGCCGACCGAACCACTGATCGAAGCCATCACCCAATCAGCCGGGCGCTGCGCAGCCTCAATCAACGCCTCTTCGCCGGCCGCAGCCTCTATCCGGGAGCCGGAAAGCGCGCTCTTGAGATCGCGATAGGCTGCCGGATCAGCGACCACTGCATGGCGCGCACCTACGTCGCGTGCGATCTTAGCCAGCGCAGCGGCATTGCGGCGCGCGCTGATCGACTCCACGCGATAGCGTTCCGGCTCACGTTTGATCAAATCGACAGTGCTTGCGCCGATCGAGCCGGTCGCGCCAAGGATGGTAATCGACCGGACGTCGATGGCAGGCTCAACTTTTGAAACGGCAACGCCGGGTACGCTCATATCTTCACCAAATCAGTACACCGCGCGCCGGCTCATCGAATCCGCCGCGCAACAATCCAACAACGCAACCGGCGACTGCCGCAGCCCAGAACCCATCGAGCCGATCCATCACGCCGCCGTGGCCCGGAATAATGTGGCTTGAGTCCTTGGCGTCGAACTGCCGTTTCACCCAGGATTCAAACAGGTCACCGGCCTGGGCCACAACGGACAGTAACAATGCCCCGGTGATAATCGCAATTCTGTCGAATGAACCGAATTGGGCTGCGACCAATAGTGCCACAACAACAGCGCCGACCGTGCCCGCAATCGCCCCTGACCATGTCTTCTTCGGGCTTACAGCCGGCCACAGTTTCGGGCCACCGAAAGCCCGTCCGGCAAAATAGCCGAGGACATCGGTTGTCCAGACGATCGCAAAGAGCAGCAAGATCACCGCAAATCCGAAGCCGGCGTCCGCTCGTAAAAATACCGGGGCCAAGACCATGCCGCCTGCATAACCGGTACCCGCTATCACCCAGAGCCGCCGCTCGCCCGGTGCGAAAATTGCGCCAGCCAGAGCGCCCAGGCCAACCATAAAGAGCGCTGTTACCGGCCTGCCGAGCCAGGAAAGAAAATCGGCAACGGCAATCGCTGCGGCGCACGACAACACCAACAGCCGATAATTTGGCCCTACGACCAACGTCATCCATTCCCAGAGGACGACGAGGGCGGCAATCCCCCAGAACAACGCAAACGGCAAGCCTCCGATATAGGCCACTACCAGCGCCAGCGGCGCAAGAACCGCCGCCGATATGACGCGCAGCAGGAGATTGTTCGCGAATAGCGGCGCGCTGGCCTTCTCCGCGTTGGAAATGGGTTCGCTGCCGACCACGGATTAGGATCCGGTCTGCGCAACGAGGCCGCCGAACCGCCGCTCGCGTTGCTGATATTCGCGTATCGCGGATTCAAGCGCGGCACGATCGAAATCTGGCCAATAGGTCGGAACAAAAACCAGTTCGCTATAGGCCGCCTGCCAGAGAAGAAAGTTCGACAGGCGCTGCTCCCCGCTCGTGCGGATGATCAGATCCGGATCGGGGATGTCGGGCGCGTCGAGAAAACGACCGAACGCATCCATGTCGATGTCCTGCGCCCTCGCCTCGCCACGCTCCACTGCTTCCGCGATCCGGCGTGCGGCACGAACGATTTCCTGGCGGGCGCCGTAGTTGAACGCCACAACCAATGTAAGTCCGTCGTTGTTCTTCGTCAGATCCTCGGCCTCGACAAGCAACCGACCGATGTCAGGGTCCAGCCCGGCGCGCTCGCCGATCACCCGCACGCGAATGTTGTTCTGATGCAGTTCGGCGAGGTCGTTGCGCACGAAACGGCGCAGCAGTCCCATCAATTCGCCGATTTCACTTGCCGGGCGCGACCAGTTTTCCGCACTGAACGAAAATATGGTGAGGATCTTGATTCCCATTTCACCGGCGGCGCGCACGGTGCGTCGAAGCGCTTCCACACCGCGACGGTGACCTTCGGCGCGAGGTAGTCCACGTGTCGCCGCCCAACGGCCGTTGCCATCCATTATAATGGCAACATGACGCGGCATATCAAATGCCGTTGCATCCGGATGAATTTCGGCCTCGGGCATCCAACGCGACCTCAGACCGTGAGGATCTCCTTTTCCTTTCCAGCCAGCATGTGATCGATTTCCGCGATGCCGGCGTCGGTCGCCTTCTGAATTTCAGTAGAAAAGCGCTCGTGATCGTCTTTGCTGATCTTGTGATCCTTCTCCAGCTTTTTGATGACATCCATGGCGTCGCGCCGGACATGACGCACGGCCACACGCGCCGTTTCGGCGTATTTGTGCGCCAGCTTCACCAACTCCTTACGGCGTTCCTCGTTGAGCTCGGGAATGCGCAGACGGATCGTCTGGCCTTCCGTCGCCGGTGAAAGCCCGAGATTGGAATTTACAATCGCCTTTTCCACCGGGTGGACCAACGAGCGATCCCACACATTCACCGAAATGAGCCGCGGCTCTGGCACGCTCACAGTCGCCACCTGATTGAGCGGCATTTGCGCGCCGTAGGCGTCGACCATCACAGGGTCGAGGAGATGCGCGGACGCGCGGCCGGTCCGCAAGCCCGACAATTCCGTTTTCAGCACAGCGCTTGCGCCCTGCATGCGCCGCTTGATCTCGTTGATGTCATGCGTCGTCATGTTTGTCATTGAGATCCCCGGAACTGCCTCCCTTGGCTTTCAAAGCAGCTGCGTCAGAGCCTTTCTACAAAAGGCGCACATCGGCGCGCCCAGCAACTTATCCGACAACCGTCGCGTGACCTTTGCCGCGCAGAACGGCTTCGATGGCGCCCTTCTGGGCGATCGAGAATACGATGATAGGCATACGGTTTTCACGGGCAAGCGCGAAAGCCGCGCCATCCATCACCTTCAGGTCCTTCTCGAGCGCTTCCTGATGGCTGATTTTGTCGTATCGCTTGGCCTTGGGGTCCTTTTTCGGATCAGCGCTGTAAACCCCGTCGACGTTCGTTGCCTTGAGCACCGCCTGCGCCTCTAGTTCCGCCGCGCGCAGTACGGCGGTGGTATCGGTCGTGAAGAACGGATTTCCGGTGCCGGCCGCGAGCAACACAACACGTCCCTTGCCGAGGTTCTTCATCGCGCGTTTGCGGTTATAGGTCTCACAGACCGAGGGCATCGCCAGTGCAGACAATGTGCGCGCTTCACGCCCGGCACGCTCGATGGCCGCTTCAAGCACGAGGCAATTCATCACGGTCGCGAGCATGCCCATCGTATCGCCGACAGGTCTCGGCACGCCGCGTTCCGATACTTCGACGCCGCGAAAGATATTGCCGCCGCCAACAACAACGCCGAGCTCGACACCGAGTTTGGCTGCCGCCGCGAGGTCGGTGGCCAGACGTTCGACGGTTGCCTGATCTATTCCGAAACCGCTGGTGGCCGATAGCGCTTCGCCCGACAGTTTGACGATCGCGCGGCGATAGACCGGGTCACTCATTCATTGCGATCCTTTGTGGGATCGCCGAGAGCGCAGGCGGCCGACGTTCGATCAAGCCTGACCGGCGGCGGCCGCGACCTCGGCGGCAAAATCGGTTTCCTGCTTTTCGATACCCTCACCGAGAGCGTAACGGACGTACCCGGTCACTTTGATCGGTCCGCCCGCCTTGCCTTCGGCTTCCTTCAGCGCCTGCGCGACGCTCTTCTTGTCGTCGAAAATAAACGGCTGCTCCAACAGGCAAACTTCCTTGTAAAAGGTCTTCAGCCCCAACTCGACGATCTTCTCTATGACGTTAGCCGGTTTGCCCTGCTGCTTGAACTTGTCCGCGAGCACATTCTTCTCGCGCTCCACAACCGCGGGATCGAGGCTCGCAGCGTTGAGCGCCAAAGGATTGGCCGAGGCAACATGCATGGCGACCTGGCGTCCGATGGCCACCAATTCGTCGCTTTTGCCCGCCGATTCAAGCGCGACGATCACGCCAATCTTGCCCAAACCATCGATCACCGCATTGTGGACGTAGGAGCCGATCGCTCCTTTACCGACCGACAGCGCGCCGGCGCGGCGCAGCGTCATGTTCTCTCCGATCTTGGCGATCGTGTCGGAGATTGATTCAGCCACGGTGATGCTGCCGGCCTTCGCCGCTTTGATCTTTTCCACATCGGTACCGGCCGACAGCGCAACGCCGGCGATCATCTTCACGAGACCTTGGAAGAGGTCGTTACGCGCCACGAAGTCGGTTTCTGAATTCACTTCGACCACGACGCCCTTGGTGCCTTGCACCTGGACACCGATCAACCCTTCGGCCGCAACGCGGCCGGCTTTTTTCGCGGCCTTGGAAAGACCCTTCTTGCGCAGCCAATCCTGCGCAGCCGTCATGTCTCCGTTCGTCTCGGTGAGGGCCGCCTTGCAGTCCATCATCCCGGCGCCGGTCAACTCGCGCAGCTCCTTGACCATTTGTGCGCTGATATTTGCCATCTAACCTTATCCTTCATCCGCTCCGGCCGCAGTGCGCGGCCGGCGGCACTTGTGACGAGAGACGACTGCGGATTATTCCGCCGTCAGTTCCTTGGCCTTGGCGACCCAACCCGGCACGCGGCCCGGCAGGCCGACTTCCTCGCCAACGTTGTGCGCAGCCTTGTCGTTGAGCTCGGCAATCTGCGAATAGTGGAAGATCCCGAGATCGTTGAGCTGCTTTTCGATCGCCGGTGACACCCCGGGCAGCTTCTTGAGGTCGTCGGCAACACCGCGCGGGCCAGCCAGCTGTTCGAAGCCAAGGTCGCCAGCGGCAGGGGCCGTCGGAATTTGTTCGGCGACCACCGGCTTTTCTGCTGCGCCGATATCGACACCCATCTCGCCTTGCGCGCGCGAGATTCCGTCGATCGCAGCTTTCGCAATGAGATCGCAATAGAGCGATACCGCGCGGCTCGCATCGTCATTCCCCGGAACGACATAAGTGATGCCTGCTGGATCGCAGTTGGTATCGACGACGGCGGCCACTGGAATATTGAGGCGCTGAGCCTCCTTGATCGCAATGTCTTCCTTGTTGGTGTCGATCACGAACAGAAGATCGGGGACGCCGCCCATGTCCTTGATGCCGCCGAGCGAGCGGTCGAGCTTGTCGCGCTCGCGCTGCATCGTCAGGCGCTCTTTCTTGGTGTAGCCCGCAGCTTCGCCAGAGTTCAGCATTTCATCGAGCTTGCGCAACCGCGCGATCGAGGCCGAGATCGTCTTCCAGTTCGTCAGCGTGCCACCGAGCCAGCGCGAATTTACGTAATACTGTGCGCTACGCTTGGCTGCGTCGGCGATCGAATCCTGCGCCTGCCGCTTAGTGCCGACGAAAAGGATGCGCCCGCCTTTGGCAACCGTGTCGCTCACGGCCTGCAGAGCGCGATGCAGCATCGGCACCGTCTGCGCGAGATCGACGATATGGATGTTGTTGCGAGTGCCGAAGATGTACGAGCCCATCTTCGGGTTCCAGCGGTGGGCCTGATGGCCGAAGTGCACGCCAGCTTCCAATAGCTGACGCATCGAGAATTCAGGAAGCGACATAATCTTCTCCGGTTGATCCGCCGCGGACGGTTGTGAGCCCGATTGGGCCACCGGACGGCTTTTGTGACCCATTGTCGGGGCCTAAAGCCATGCATCCGCGTGAGTGATGCCGGGCTTATATAGGTCTGATTTCCGGAATGCAAGGCACGTCAATACTTTAGCGTGTAGGCCTCAGTCAGAGATAGCTCCATCCAAGCTCGCGCACCATCTGGTAGGTCGACGTCATGATCGTGCCGCTGTAGCTCGGATGCGCCTTGACGATTTTGCCTTTCCATTTCGGATCGAGCAGATCGGCGAAACTTTTTGGTGCCTCGGCCGAACTCACAAGCTGCGTGTTGTAGGCCATCACGCACAATGACGATCTCACCGTTGCGTAGAGGCCGTCGGGATCGCGGTGCTCGGCCGGGATGTGCTTTGCGACGTCTTCCGGGACATAGGCGGCGAGCAGGCCTTGCCGCTTCCACACCAGAAACTGCGCCGCGTCTCCCGTGCTCACCGCATCAGGCACGTGAAGGCCGGCCGCATATTCCTGCGCGACGCGCGAAAAGATGCGCTCGCCGCCTGCGCGCTCCACCCGCGTCGCGGATGCCGTGGAAATTTCTGCTCGAAAGCCTTGCCGACTTTCTCGGCAAGCTGGAGATCTGCAGACGTGTACCAGGTGACCTGCCCTTCCTTCGTTGCAGCGGCGATCAGCGCCGGCGTGATGGCATGCGCCGTGCGGCGTCTAGCCGCGCGCAGAGGCGTGGCGTAGACAAGCGACATAGGCGGCAGCGGATTTGAGGATCGTACCGGCGTGACGGGTGTCGCGTGTTTATTGGCGAATATTGACCCTTCGCTCACGGCCGCGAAAGCCGGAACGAAGCGTTACAGCGCCTCGACCTGCACGACGCCCGGCACAGCCTTGATTGCACCGGCAATCTGCGGGGAAACCTTGAAGCGGCCGGGCAGCTTTACCTCGACTTCCGTCCCTTGCTGCAGCAGCAGGACAACGCTGACCTCGCCGTCGCCATTCGGCTTTGCAGATCGCGGGACAGCCTCGAGACGCTTTGCCACCGCATCGAGCGGCTTCTCGTCACGAAGGAATACGCGCAAACCTTTTTGCAAATTGGCGGCAGCGCTATCGAGCGGCTCGGCCGACTGGATCCTTGCGCGCACCTCATCGCCCTGCACTTCCGCAGAGAGAAACAGAAGGACGGCATTGCCCGGTTCAAGCAGGTCCCGATGCTCGGCCAAGCCTTCCGAGAAGATCACGGCCTCGAAATGCCCGGTCGGATCGGACAGCCCGATGATGCCCATCTTGCTGCCCGTTCGTGTCCGGCGCTCCGTGCGCGCGACGACGGTTGCGGCAACACGGCCCGCGGTCGCCCCGGCTTTGACCGCGCGCGAGAATTCCGCCCAAGGCTGAACCCGCAGCTTTTTCAGCACGGCCGCATAGTCGTCGAGCGGATGGCCGGACAGGAAGAAGCCGACCGCCTCGTACTCGCGGCGCAATCGCTCGGCCGGAAGCCATGGTTCGATCTGCGGCAGCGCAATCTGCTCCCGGACAGGCCCGCCGCCGAACAATTCACTTTGCCCGATCGCGGCCGTGTCGTGACTGCGCTGCGCGCGGCCAAGCACGGCATCGACTGCCGCGAAAACGCGCGCGCGATTTTTCTCGAAAGCATCGAACGCGCCCGCCGCCGCAAGGCTTTCAAGCACACGCTTGTTAACGGCGCGCGGATTCACCCGCCCGGCAAAATCCGCGAGATCGCCAAATGGCCCGCTCTCGCGCGCGGCCATGATCGCCTCGACCGCTTGCCTGCCGACACCCTTAAGTGCGGCGAGCGCGTAGATGATCGTGTTGCCGTCGACCTCGAATTCGACCGCCGAGCGATTGATCGACGGCGGATCGACCGCGATGCCAAGCCGTTCGGCTTCGGCACGGAATTCGGCGAGCTTGTCGGTATTGCCCATGTCGAGCGTCATGCTGGCCGCCAGGAACTCGACCGGAAAATTCGCCTTCATGTAGGCGGTCTGGTAGGCGACCAACGCATAAGCGGCCGCATGACTTTTATTGAAGCCATATTCGGCGAAGCGCTCGAGCAGGTCGAAGATGGCATCCGCCTGATTGCGTTCGACGCCGCGCTCAACCGCGCCGGAGACGAAGCGCTCACGCTGGGCCTGCATTTCTTTTCTTATCTTCTTGCCCATCGCACGGCGCAGAAGATCGGCTTCGCCGAGCGTAAACCCAGCAAGAATTTGCGCGGCCTGCATCACCTGTTCCTGGTAGATGATGACGCCGAAGGTCTCGCGCAGGATCGGCTCAAGCTTCGGGTGAATGTAGTCGGGCCGCTCCATGCCGTGCTTGCGCGAGCAGTAGGTCGGGATGTTCGCCATCGGGCCCGGGCGATAGAGCGCGACGAGCGCGATGATGTCCTCGAAACGGTCTGGCCGCATATCGAGCAGCGCGCGGCGCATGCCCGCGCTTTCCAGTTGGAAGATGCCAACCGCTTCGGCGCGGGCCAGAAGATCGTAGGTGTTTTTGTCGTCCAGCGGGATCGCCGAGAGATCAATATCGATACCGCGCCGCTTCACCAGCGCAACAGCCGTCTGCAGCACCGTGAGCGTCTTGAGACCGAGGAAGTCGAATTTCACCAGCCCCGCCTGCTCCACCCATTTCATGTTGAATTGGGTGACCGGCATGTCGGACTTCGGATCGCGGTAGAGCGGCACCAGTTCGGACAAGGGCCGGTCACCGATCACGATGCCGGCGGCGTGGGTCGAGGCGTGGCGATTGAGGCCCTCGAGCTTCTGCGCGATGTCGAAAGCCCGCTTGACCACGGGCTCACTGTCGCGTTCGGCCTGCAGCCGCGGTTCGCCTTCGATCGCCTGCTTTAGCGAAACAGGCGCCGCGGGGTTCTGCGGCACGAGCTTGCAGAGCTTGTCGACCTGCCCGTAAGGCATCTGCAATACGCGGCCGACGTCACGGAGAACGCCGCGCGCCTGCAGCGTGCCGAAGGTGATGATCTGCGCCACCTGGTCGCGCCCGTAGCGCTCCTGGACGTATCGGATCACCTCGTCCCTGCGGTCCTGGCAGAAGTCGATGTCGAAATCGGGCATCGACACGCGCTCGGGGTTCAGAAACCGCTCGAACAGCAACCCGAACCGGATCGGATCCAGATCGGTGATGGTGAGCGCGTAAGAAACGAGCGACCCTGCGCCCGAACCACGACCGGGACCAACGGGTATGCCTTGTTTCTTCGCCCATTGGATGAAGTCCGAGACGATCAGGAAATAGCCCGGATATTTCATGCCCGCGATGACGCCCAGCTCGAAGTCGAGCCGCTCGCGGTATTCATCAACGGTGTGGCCAGGCGCAACGCCGGCGGATGCAAGGCGGCTCTCAAGCCCCGCCTCGGCGCGCTTGCGCAGCTCGCTCGCCTCGTCGAGCGCCCTGCCGTTATCGCCGACGGAAAAGCGAGGAAGGATGGGCTGATGCGTGCGCGGACGGAATGCGCAGCGTCGCGCTATCTCCACAGTCGACGCAACAGCTTCCGGGAGATCGGCAAAGCGTTCAACCATTTCCGCACGAGACTTAAAGCGATGCTCCGGCGTCAGCTGGCGCCGCTCTGTCTCCGCAAGCAGTCGGCCTTCGGCGATGCAGATCAGCGCGTCATGCGCCTCGTAATCCTGCGCGGCCGCAAAATACGGCTCGTTGGTGGCGACCAGCGGCACTGATTTGGCGTAGGCAAGATCAATCAAGCCCGGCTCGGCTCGCCGCTCGGACGGTGTCCCATGGCGCTGTAATTCGACATAGAGCCGGTCGCCAAACAGCTCAAGCAATAGGTCGAGACGACCGGTCGCCAGATGGCTTTGTCCCGCGGCAAGCGCGCCATCGAGTGGCCCGCCTGGTCCACCCGTGAGCGCAATGATGCCGGCGGTTTCCCCGGCCAGCCATTCGGCCTTCAGGCGCGGCGGTTCGTTCGCCGGCGTTTCCAGGAAAGCGCGCGAATTCAGGCGCATCAGGCTGCGGTAACCCTCGGGCCGCGCGGCAAGCAGCACAATGCGCGCGCGCTCTGGTTGGGCGTTGGGATTGCGCGGACCGTGATCGGTATCGCCGAAGTCGACGGCAAGCGCACAGCCGATGATAGGCTGGATGCCGTAACCGGACATTTTTTCCGAGAATTCCAGCGCGCCGAACATGTTGTCGGTATCGGTCAGCGCGAGCGCCGGCTGCCGGTCCGCTTTCGCGAGCTCCGCCAGCCGCGAGATTGTGAGCGCGCCTTCCAGCAGGGAATAGGACGAGTGCACGTGCAAGTGCACGAAGTCGAGGCCGGCCATGTCAGTGGCTTTGTCTGATTCCTTCAACCCGCACAGAGTGAGGACAGTCGGCGGCTGCGTCCACTGAGAATGCCGCGCGCAAGCCCGCTATGCCCGCTTTTCGCAGCACGCGCTCCGAAGACGGCGATGGCCGGGAGAGGCCCGACCATCACGGCGAAATGCGAGAACGCACGCCTATAGATTTCCGAGCACCTGGGTCCAGATGGCGATCATTCCGACAAACAGCGACAGCGAGGCCAGAGCGGCGGCTTCCTGAACTACGGTTTTCAACATGGCGTCTCTCCTAGAACAGAGAGCGAACATAGTTCAGTGTTTGTTCCTGAGTCAAGGCCACGGGGATTTGGCAACAAAATCAAGTAAAATCAAACGATTAGTGAGTTATCCTCAGCCGAAATGCCGACCGCCAGCGGATCGCTTTCAGTCCATCTCGACGATCCTGCCCTCTCGCAAGGTCACTCGCCGGTCCATGCGGGCTGCCAGATCCATGTTGTGGGTGGCGATAATGGTGGCAAGACCGGACGCCCTCACGAGCTGCGACAACGCGTCGAAAACATGCTCCGCGGTATGGACATCGAGATTTCCAGTAGGCTCGTCAGCCAACAGGATACGTGGGGCATTGGCGACAGCCCGCGCGATCGCGACACGCTGTTGCTCGCCACCCGACAGCTCTGCCGGCCGGTGATTTAAACGGCCGCCCAATCCAAGATATTCGAGCAGTTCAGACCCTCTCGTCTTGGCCTCGGTCCGCGCCAGGCCGCGGATCATTTGGGGGAGCATGACATTTTCCAGGGCAGAGAACTCCGGCAACAGGTGATGGGACTGGTAGATGAAGCCGATCTCGTTGCGACGGATTCGGGTCCGTTCGTGGTCGGCCAGTATCGAAGTCGACCGGCCGTCGATATAGACGTCGCCGTGATCGGGATGCTCAAGCAGCCCGGCGACATGCAGAAGCGTCGACTTGCCGGCGCCCGACGGAGCAACCAGTGCAACTGATTGCCCCGGCCACAGCGCAAGCTCGATGCCGTTGAGCACATGAACCGTCTCGTCGCCCTGCCGATACTGACGCTCGACATCGTGCAGGAAGAGGATCGGGACATCCTCTTCCTGCCGAGCTTGTGGCGGCTGTTCCTGCTCCTGGACCATTTCCGTCCTGGCAATACTGTAGGCCTCACTCATAGCGCAGCGCCTCCACGGGATCGAGACGCGCCGCACGCCATGACGGATAGAGTGTAGCAAGCAAAGACAGCACGAGCGCCATCACCACGACAGCCGTGGTCTCGCCAGAGTCCATCTGAGCCGGCAGGTGCGAAAGGAAATAAAGCTCGGGCGAAAACAGTTCGGTGTTGGTTAGCCAGGACAGGAATTGCCGGATGCTCTCAATGTTGAGGCAAATCACGATCCCGAGGAGGAAGCCGACGATTGTCCCGACGACACCGATCGAAGCGCCGGTAATGAGAAATACGCGCATGATCGCTCCCTGCGTCGCCCCCATCGTGCGCAGAATTGCGATGTCCTGACCCTTGTCTTTCACGAGCATGATCAGGCCGGAAACGATATTGAGCGCGGCAACAAGCACGATCAAGGTCAGGATCAGGAACATTACGTTCCGTTCGACTTGCAGCGCATTGAAGAAGGTCGCGTTGCGCTGGCGCCAGTCAATCATGAAGACCGGCCGCTGCGCGGCGTCCTGTACCGGCTGCCGGTAGCGATCTACGCGGTCGGGATTGTCTGTGTAGATCTCAATCGCGGTCACATCGCCGGCGCGATTGAAATAGGCCTGCGCCTCCTTCAACGGCATAAAGACCATGGCGCTGTCGTATTCCGACATGCCGATCTCGAACACCGCAGCGATCTTGTAGACTTTGATGCGCGGCGTCGTGCCCATGGGCGTGACAGCGCCGCGGGGCGCCACCAACGTGATGTTGTCGCCCGAGCGGAGCGAAAGCTGATCAGCAAGTCGTCGCCCGATGACAACACCCATGTCTTCGTCGAAGCCCTTGAGCGTGCCCTGCTTGATGTTGTTGGCAATCGACGGGAGCTTCTCCAGGTCCATGAGCCGGATGCCGCGGATGAGCACGCCGCCAGCATTGAATGGCGACGACGCCAGCGCCTGACCTTCGACGATTGGCGCAGCGAGGCGGATGCCTTTGACGCCGGCGACGCGGGCGGCCACCTCTTCCCAATCGGTCAGTGGTTTTTCCAGAGGCTGGATCAGCAGATGACCGTTGAGGCCGAGAATCTTGTCGAGCAATTCCTTGCGGAAGCCGTTCATCACCGCCATCACGATGATGAGCGTCGCCACGCCCAGCATGATGCCGAGGAAGGAAAATCCGGCGATGACGGAAATGAATCCTTCCTTGCGCCGCGCGCGCAGATAGCGCAGCGACAGCATCCATTCGAACGGGGAGAAGGGCCGCGTCCCGGTGGCCTCGGTCATTTACTGGTTCCCGCGCTCGACTGTTTACACAGATTTTGGCGGATTCGTGCTCGCCAAGACAGCCAAAGCCCTTGTCAACACACAGGATTCTTGGACTGCTGAAGCGTTCTTCAGGGCTTTCCGGGGCACTGACGAATCACCGCGCCAGAAGGTCGAGGGCCGCGGCGGGACTGATATTCTCTCGGCTCCCGTCGGCCCGTTTTTTGATCTCCACCTTGCCCTCGGCGAGGCCGCGCGGCCCCACCAAGACCTGATAGGGAATTCCAACAAGGTCTGCGGTCGCGAATTTCGCGCCCGGCCGTTCGTCGAGATCGTGATAGAGCACCTCAACCCCTTTCGCCGTAAGATCGCGGTAGAGTTGCTCGCACGCGCCGTCGGTCTCGGCCGCGCCTTGCTTGAGGTTAAGAATCGCGACCTTGAACGGCGCGACCGGCTCCGGCCAGATGATGCCGGCATCGTCGTGCGAAGCCTCGATGATGGCTGCGACCAGGCGGCTCGGGCCAATGCCGTATGAGCCCATGTGCACGGGCACTTCCTTGCCGTCGTGGGTAGCAACCACCGCCTTCATCGGCTCCGAATATTTGGTGCCGAAATAGAAAATATGACCTACCTCGATACCACGCGCCGAGACCTGCTTGTCGGCCGGCACTTTCGTGAAAGCCGCCGCATCGTGCATTTCGGAGGTCGCAGCGTATTGCGACGTCCATTTGTTCACGATCGCCTGCAGTCCCGCGACGTCGTCGAAATTGACGTCCGCGGGCGGCACCGCCATGTCGAGATAGTCCTTGTGACAGAACACCTCCAATTCACCGGTCTGCGCAAGGATGATGAACTCGTGCGAGAGATTTCCGCCGATCGGTCCCGATTCAGCGCGCATCGGAATCGATTTCAGGCCCAGGCGTGCGAACGTGCGCAGATACGCCACGAACATCTTGTTGTAGGAATGCGTCGCCCCGGCCTGATCAACATCGAATGAGTAAGCATCCTTCATCAAAAATTCGCGGCCCCGCATCAGACCGAAGCGCGGGCGCACCTCATCGCGGAATTTCCACTGGATGTGATAGAGATTGAGCGGCACATCCTTGTAGGAGCGGACATAGGCACGGAAGATTTCCGTGATCATTTCCTCGTTGGTCGGGCCGTAAAGCATGTCACGTTCGTGCCGGTCTTCGATGCGCAGCATCTCTTTGCCGTAAGCGTCGTAGCGTCCGCTCTCGCGCCAAAGGTCAGCCGACTGAATGGTCGGCATCAATAGCTCGACCGCCCCGGAACGGTTCTGCTCCTCGCGCACGATCTGGCAAATCTTCTGAAGTACCCGAAAGCCCAGCGGCAGGAAGGCGTAGATGCCAGCGGCCTCCTGCCGCATCATGCCGGCGCGAAGCATCAGCCGGTGCGACACGATCTCTGCCTCTTTCGGCGTCTCGCGCAGGATGGGCAGGAAATAGCGGGACAGGCGCATGGAATCCTTGGAAGATTCGAAGTGGCAGGGTCAGAGTGAAAGCGGATCGGCCGCAAAAACACAAGGGCCGGGCCATTTTTCGGGAATTTATCGAAGGACCCGGCGTGTATATCCTGCTAGAGCCCTCATTCGAGGCAAGCATGCGAACTGGCGTCAGACAGGTCTTGGGCATTGTGGCGATCATGGCGATCGCCCTGCATACCGCCCTATGGGGCGTGGCGCCGGTGCACGTGCTGGCTTCGGCTGTCGATCCATTCTCGGTCATTTGCCATAGCGGCGCGGAAGCCGGCGATACAGCGAAAGAGACACCGGCAAACCCCGCCTCCACGCCAAGCCGCCCCTGCGACCACTGCAATCTCTGTGGAACGGCAGCTTCGCCCGTCGTTCCCCCTGCCATCGTTGGATTTCAGCTGCTCCCGGCGCGGCTACTGCACGAGCTCACGCCGGCATCTCCTGTTGCAACCTCCGGATTTGAAGTTGCCTCGAAAGGTGCTCGAGGCCCTCCAGCCTTCGCTTGACGAAATCGCCGCCCGTTAGGTGCGGCCAATTCACCCATCAACGCGATACTGGAGACTTCCATGTTCAGAAATCCGTGGCCTATGGCCGTGCTGGCTGCCGGCATCGCCGCGTCAACATCATTTACGCATGCCCACGAAATCGTCGGTAACCGGTTCTTTCCGGCTACGCTTGCGATCGACGACCCCGGCGTCAACGACGAAGTAGCGCTGCCTACCATTTCAATGTCGAAAACCGGCGACGATCCCTCCTTCAAACAACTCGACGTCTCTGGTGAGTTCGCCAAGCGGATCACCGAAGACTTCGCCATCTCCGTTGCGCCGACATGGTCAAGACTCTACGCGCCTGGGGGCCCAGCCATGACAGGAGCGCGCGGCTTCCAAAATCTGGAAACGCTTTTTAAGTACCGCGTGTTCAAAAATGACGAACACGAATTCGTGCTGTCTGCCGGACTTGAAATCGAATGGGGCGGTAGTGGCGCACGAGGCGTCGGCGCCGAGCGCTTCAACGTCTACACACCCACTCTCTTTTTCGGGAAAGGCTTCGGCGACCTGCCATCGAGCCTGAACTGGGCGCGGCCATTCGCCATTACCGGACAGTTTGGCTACGCAATTCCAGGTGTATCCAAGGTCACCACTGCGACTGTCGATCCCGACACCGGTGAGGCCGACATAGATACTGAGTTTATTCCACGCGTTTTCAACTGGGGTGGCACTCTGCAGTACAGCATGCCGTATCTGAAATCCGCGGTCGTCGACCTCGGCTTACCCGATTTCGTAAATCGGCTGATTCCAATCGTCGAGGCTTCGTTGCAAACTCCTGTCTCGAACACCGTGTCCTCCGGCACGGTAACGACCGGCACCATCAATCCGGGCATCATCTATGTCGGCAAAACGTATCAAGTGGCGATCGAGGCGATGATTCCCATTAACCGACAAAGCGGCACCAGCGTCGGCATTATCGGACAATTACACTTCTACCTCGACGACATTTTCCCGCGCACACTCGGGCGGCCGATCTTCGCGAACAGTATCAATACAGGGAGGCCAATGTTCGGCCGTTAGTCATGCGCATCATCATAAGCCTCGGATTTCTTGTTGCGGCCGTTGGCATCGCCCTCGCGCACGCCCAGCTCGACCATGCGAGCCCGTTGGTCGGCAGTACGCTGCCGCAAGCGCCCAAAGAGGTCGCGCTGACCTTCACCAACGAACTTGAGCCGGCCTTCAGCAGCATCGATGTGCGCAACGAAAAGGGCGTGTCCGTGCAATCGGGCAAGTCCACGGTCGACAAGAACAACCGCACTCTGTTGCGGGTGCCGCTCAAGCCACTGCCGCCCGGCACCTACAAGGTGATCTGGCGCGTGCTTTCGGTTGACACTCATCGTACACAGGGAGACTTCACCTTCCGCGTCGGGCCTTAGGCCCGGCGCATCGAGGTCGCCCGGTGCTCACCGATCCGCTCGCGCTTATTCGTGCCGCACATTTTGCGGCGACGCTGCTGGCATCGGGAACGGTTTTCTTCGCGGCGCTCGCTGTCGGGCCAATTCGTTTGCCGCAGAAATTTCCGATCCTGCGCGCACGCATCAACATGCTGGTCTGGACCGGACTCGCGCTGTCGGTCCTGACCGGTGCGATGTGGGTCATCTGGCTCGCCGCGAACATTCTTGGCGAGTCACTCGCCGAAGTCTGTCTCCATGGCGGAGCGTGGTCTGTGCTTGCCGATACACGCTTCGGATGGATTTGCTGTCTGCGATTGGTGCTTGCGATTCTTCTTGGACTCCTCGTGCTCGACCCGGCGCAGCGCGCCTGGCCAATTGCTGTCGCGGCTGCGTTCCTCGCGCTGCCCGCTTTTGCGAGCCATGCAGGCGCAACACCGGGCCCGCGGGGCGATGTCCATGTCGTCTCCGACGCGGTCCATCTACTCTCAGCTGGTGGCTGGCTTGGAGGGCTGCCCGCATTCGGGTTGCTGCTTTGGACCGCCCGCCGGCGACAAAAGCCCGGTTGGTATGATTTCACCATCACGGTGACCCACCGGTTTTCATGGCTCGCGGCCGTATCCGTTGGCACCCTGCTCGCAACCGGCATCGTGAACAGCTGGAACCTGCTTGGCGGTCCGCGCGATTTGTGGACGACAGATTATGGACGCCTGGTCGCCTTCAAAATCGTTCTGCTCGCCGCGATGATCGCAATCGCGACGGTCAACAAATTCCACCTCACGCCTCGCCTGCCGGCGCGTGCCGCCTTGCGCAATCTGCAGCGCAACAGCCTCGCCGAGATAGGAATTGGACTCTGCGTGCTCGTTCTCGTGGGTTACCTCGGGCGGCTACAGCCGACCGCACATGTCCATCCGGCGACAACGCCCATCCCCCCCGATGCCGCGTTCACGCACATCCACGCGCCCGAGGCCATGGCGGACGTTACGATCAACCCGGGGCGCGCCGGGCGTTCCGCGGTAACAATTCGCGTATCGCGTGAAGACTTCACCACCTTCGCGGCAAAGGAAGTTCGCCTTCTGCTCGACCCGCCAGCGGGATCCGGAAAATCCCTCGACCGGGCCGCAGAACAGCAGACGGACGGAACCTGGACGATCAAAGAGATTGCGTTGGCGCAGCCGGGGATATGGACCGTTCGGGTGCTCGTTATCGCTCAATCAGGAGAGACAATCGTGCTCGACGCCCCCATCGTCATCGAACGCTGATCGGCACGAATGCTGGTGACAGGACAATGGCGATCAGTTAGCGTGCCCGCCATCCGTACGAGAGGAACCCGGCGGCAAGACCGGCTTCACCTGCGGTCCAAGTCTTGGGAGGGAAGCAAGTCCTAGGCGCGTCAAACGCAGCCGCCCCGACAACGATCAACTGGCGGGGAAAGGACCAAACAATTTCACGAGCAGGGCTCCGGGCCCTGCTCTTTTTTCGACGACCCACATCTACTCAGCGACGCGGCGGGCCTGAAATCGTCATCAGGAAGTCGTAAGGAATGAGATTGCGCGAATAGAGCGTATACAAAATTCCGAAAATGACCGTTGCGACCACGGTCGTCCAACCGAGCTTTTGCCAGACACGGTGCGTTGCCGGTGCGCCGGGGTCGGTCCCGGGAATGACATCTCCGCTTTCCTCCTGGTTGCGCACGCCCCAGGGCAGAATGGCAAACAGCGTCACCCACCAGATCAGAAAATAGATGGCAATGAGCGTGCTTGTGCTCATTGGTCTTATGCCTGCTCGAGCTCGACCAGCGTGCCACAGAAATCCTTGGGATGCAGGAAGAGGACCGGCTTGCCGTGCGCGCCGATCTTCGGCTCGCCGTCTCCAAGCACACGCGCGCCTTGCGCCTTGAGTGTGTCACGGGCGACGCGAATATCTGAAACCTCATAGCAGACGTGGTGGATACCCCCATCGGGATTGCGCTCGAGAAATTTTGCGATCGGGGAATCGCTGCCGAGCGGCTCGAGCAACTCGATTTTGGTGTTCGGCAAGGTGATAAAGACCGTCGTCACACCGTGATCGGGTTGCGGCACCTGTGCAGAAACTTCGGCGCCGAGCGTGTCGCGATAAACCTTCGATGCCTTGGCGATGTCGCGGACGGCAATTGCAACATGGTTGAGACGGCCGATCATTATTCTCCTCGCCCTCTTTTCTCCATCATACCGTCAAGACGTGAACGTGACACATGGGCTTCTTGCCCCAACGCTGGGCAACGGCAGCCCTGACCGCCCGGCGTACTGCCTCCGCCACTGCATCGGGATCGCGTCGCCGTCCACGCGGCAAAGACTCGATGGTTTCCAGCACGGCATCGTGGGCAGCCTCGTGCAAAAGGCCGCCATCACGGTCGCGCTCCGGAATACCAATAAGATCGAGCGAGGGATCCTCGACCAACTCGCCTTTGTCCGTAATGGCAATCGCCACCGAAACCGCCCCTGCAAAGCTCAGCCGCTTGCGATCGGCGACGGTGCGGGCGTCGGCCTCGACCAGCAGCATGCCGTCCTTGTAGATGCGCCCCGCCGGCACTTCGTCCACGATCCGGACCTGCGGCGAGAGCTGCACCAGATCGCCGTTGCGGCATTGCACGACCTCGCGCACGCCGCAACGGCGGGCCAGCGTCGCATGCTCGTGCAGATGCAGCGCCTCGCCATGCACCGGGATAAGCGCCTTCGGCTTGACCCAGCCAATGAGCTCCTCCAGCTCGGCACGGCGCGGATGCCCCGAAACGTGCACAAGTTGGGTGCGGTCGGTGATGACCTCGATGCCTTGCTCAATGAGAAGGTTGATTACCCGGTTTACTGCCTTCTCGTTGCCGGGAATGGTGCGGGCGGAATAGATGACCAGGTCGCCGGCCGAGAAGGTCACCTCGGGGTGCTGATCCTCGGCAATACGTGAGAGCGCGGCGCGCGGCTCGCCCTGGCTGCCGGTGCAGAGCGCCACGACCTTGTTCGGCGGCAGATAGCCGTAGGCGTCCATTGGCCGGAAATCCTGCACGCCGTCGAGATAGCCGGTCTCGCGCGCGATCTGCACCACGCGCTCCATGGCGCGGCCGATCACCACGACCTCGCGATCCGCTGCTCTCGCCGCGTCTGCGACCGCGCGCAGGCGGGCGACGTTAGAGGCAAAGGTCGTCACCGCGACGCGTCCTCGCGCCGTCCTCACAAGCTCGGCAATTGTTTTGGCAACGTCAGCCTCCGATGGCGAGCGCCCGTCACGCACGGCATTGGTCGAATCTCCGACCAGGGCCAGGCACCCCTCCTCGCCCAGCGCCCGAAGCTTCTTCTCGTCGGTCGGATCACGCAGGATAGGTGTCGGATCGATCTTCCAGTCACCGGTATGAAGCACGGTGCCGCCGGGAGTGCGGATGATCAGCGCGTTCAATTCCGGAATTGAATGCGCCATCGTCACCAGCTCGATATTGAACGGGCCGATGTCGAAACGGCTGCCCAGAGCGACCACGGTTACGGGAATTTTCGGCGAACCCGGCTCGCCCGCGCATTTAGCCTCGAGCAAGGCCGCCGTGAAAGGCGTGGCGTAGATTGGCACCTTCAGGCGCGGCCACAGATCGATGAGCGCGCCGAAGTGGTCCTCGTGCGCATGCGTGAGCACCAACCCCGAGATGTTTTTTCGCTCTTCAACCAGGTACCTGACATCCGGGAGAATCAGGTCGACGCCCGGGAGGTGCTCCTCAGAGGCAAACGACACGCCGAGATCGACGGCCAGCCACGTGCGCCGACGCTCGTCGCCAATGCCATAGATCGACAGGTTCATGCCGATCTCCCCGACCCCGCCAAGCGGCGCAAAAACCAGTTCCTGCGACCCAGGCATGCTCAGCGCTCACCGAAGCCGAAGACTTCCCCGGCGGTTACCGGGGTCACCCTGCCCGCCTGGTCAAGCAGCAGACGTCCGGCATCATCGAGACCCTTGAAGCGGCCGGAGAGCTCCCGCTCGGGCAATCGCACCTGCAAAATCTCGCCGAGACCAGCCGCCCGTTTGAGCCAGTCCGCCCGCGTGGCAGAAAAGCCGAGACCGCTCTTCCATTGTGCCAGACGCCTCTGCATGGCGCAGGCGAGCTCCTGGAGCAAAGCGTCGGGCACGACCAGCGCGCCCAGGCCGGCAAGGTCCGCCGCGGGATAGTCGGTGTCGTCAGGATGGGCGGCACAATTCACGCCAATGCCGATCGCGACGGCGAATGTCGGCTCGCTTTCGCCCTCGATCAGAATGCCGGCAACCTTAGCCTTTTCAACAAGCAGATCGTTCGGCCACTTCACTTTCAGGTCGGGTCCGAGCTGTGGCGCGCAGGCGGTAATCGCATCATGCACTGCGAGCGCCGCGACAAAAGAGAGTTGCGGTGCCAACGCCGGGGGCGACGGATCGCTCAGCAGCAGCGTCGCGTGAAGATTGCCGGTCGGCGACACCCAATGACTGCCGCGCCGCCCGCGGCCCGCGCTCTGCGTTCGCGCTGAGATCCACAACGGGCCGCGCTCGCCGACGCGCGCAAGCGCCAGCGCCTCGGCGTTTGTGGAGCCGAGTGTCTCGTAGTTCATGTGCCGGACCCCCGCCAGGTCCGTGGCTTCGCGGTTCATTCAAAACAGTGATTTCGCCGCCGCAGTCGCTGCGCTTACAAGCGGCGCCGGATAGGCAAAGAACAGGATGTTGACGAGCCCGGAGACGCCAAGCACGAGCCGGAGCAGCGCGGGCATTCGCTGGAATCCTCGCGCAGGCTCGTCGAAGTACATGATCTTGACGATCGCCAGATAGTAGTAAGCGCCCACGACGCTTGTGAGCACGCCAATGACCGCGAGCGTGAACAATCCGGCCTTGATGGCGGCAAGGAATACGTAGAATTTGGCGAAGAACCCGGCGAGCGGCGGAATTCCCGCGAGCGAAAACAGGAGCACGCCCAGGAAAAACGCCATGGTCGGATGCGTGCGCGCGAGGCCCGACAGGTCGCTGATGTTCTCGACCAGCTTGCCATCGCGGCGCATGCTCAAGATCACCGCGAACGTGCCGAGCGTCATCGCGACGTAGATGCTCATGTAGACCAGGACACCCTGCACGCCTTCGGGCGTGCCAGCAGCAAGACCCACAAGCGCGTAGCCCATGTGACCGATCGAGGAATAGGCCATCAGCCGCTTGATGTTGCGCTGGCCGATCGCGGCAAAGCTGCCGAGCGCCATGGAGGCGATCGAGACGAACACCACGATCTGCTGCCATTCATGCGTGATGCCCGGAAACGCCACCACGGTCGCACGCGCAAAAATCGCAATGCCCGCGACCTTCGGCGCGGCGGCGAAAAACGCCGTGACCGGCGTCGGCGCGCCCTCGTAGACGTCAGGCGTCCACATGTGAAACGGAACCGCGGAAATCTTGAAGCAAAAGCCGACGAAAAGGAACACCAGGCCGAAGATCAGGCCGACGCTGGCGCCCGACTGCGTTGCCTTCGCGATACCGGTGAAATTGATCGTTCCCGTGAAGCCGTAGATCAAGGACGCGCCGTAGAGCAACATCCCCGACGACAGCGCGCCGAGTACAAAGTATTTCAACCCTGCTTCGGTCGATCCGAACGTTCTCGCGGTCGGAGGCCGCGATCACATAAAGTGGCAGGCTCATCAGCTCGAGCCCAAGATAGAGTGCGATCAGATCGGACGCCGAGATCAGCATCAGCATGCCGAGCGTCGACAGCAGGAAGAGCGTTCCGTACTCGAACTTCTGCTGATTTTCGACAGTGAGATAGTCGAGTGACAGCAGGAGGGCCCCGCCCGAGCCGACCAAGGTCAAGAGCTTAAGGAAGCGGGCGTAGTCGTCGACGAGAAAACTGCCGCCAAACATCGCGTGGGTGCCCGGCGGCACCGAGCTCAGCGCCGCGCCGGCCAGAAGCAGCACGATGAAGCAGAATCCGTTGACCACCGCGGCGCTACGCTCGCCAATCGCAACGCCGAGCATCAACATCGCCATGGCGCCACAAGCAAGCACAAGTTCCGGCAGCAGCGGGATCAATTCATGAAGGGTGGGCAGCTGGTTCATCGGCACACCCTATTGCACGGCCAGCGCGGCGGTCTTGGCCGCCGCAACAGCGTGATTGTAATTTTCGAGCAATTGCGCGACGGACGCCGCCGACATATCGAGTACCGGCTTCGGGGCCACACCGAACAGGATTGTCAGCACGACCAGCGGCGCAAAGATCACCGCCTCGCGCCAGCCGATATCGCGGATGCCTTCAAGCGAAGGCTTCAGGTTCCCAAAGATCATCTTGCGGTAGAGCCACAGCGCATAGGCCGCCGACAGGATGACGCCAAACGTGGCGAGCGTGGCGACCGCCGTATTGGCCCTGAAAGTGCCGATGAGGGACAGGAATTCACCGACAAATCCCGACGTTCCCGGCAGGCCGACATTGGCCAGCGTGAACACCATGAAGACGAAGGCGTAGAGCGGCATCCGATTGACCAAGCCGCCATAGGCCGCGATCTCCCGCGTGTGCATGCGGTCGTAGACCACGCCGACGCAGAGGAAGAGCGCGCCTGACACGATACCGTGCGAGATCATCTGAAAAATGCCGCCGGCTATACCCTGCGTCGTGGCCGCAAAAATACCCATGGTGACGAAGCCCATGTGCGCGACCGACGAATACGCAATCAGCTTCTTCACGTCCTCCTGCATCAGCGCGACGAGCGACGTGTAGATGATGGCGACAACGGAAAGCGTGAAGATCAGCGGCGCAAAGTCGTGGCTGGCCGCGGGAAACATCGGCAGCGAGAAACGCAGGAAGCCGTAGCCGCCCATCTTCAGCAGAATAGCGGCCAGAATGACGGATCCCGCCGTCGGGGCCTCGACATGCGCATCAGGCAGCCAGGTATGAACGGGCCACATCGGCATCTTCACGGCGAAGGACGCGAAGAAGGCAAGCCACGCCCACTTCTGCAGCCCGACCGGGAAGCCGTGGCGCAGCAGCGCTACGATGTCGGTCGTGCCCGCTTCCCAATACATCGCCATGATGGCGAGCAGCATCAGTACCGAACCGAGCAGCGTGTAGAGGAAGAACTTGAAGCTCGCATAGACCCGCCGCGAGCCGCCCCAGATCCCGATAATCAGGAACATCGGGATCAATCCGCCTTCGAAGAACAGATAGAACAGGACAAGATCGAGCGCCGAGAAGGTGCCGACCATCAGGGTCTCCAGCACCAGGAAGGCGATCATGTATTCTTTCACGCGCGTCTGGATGACCGTCCAGCTGGCGAGGATACACAGAGGCATCAGCGCCGTCGTGAGGATGACGAACGGCAGTGAAATGCCGTCGACGCCCATATGGTAGGAGGCAATGCCCAGCCAATTGTAGTTTCTCGGTGAACTGGAATTCCGCCGAACTGGTATCGAAGCGCCAGACCATCACCAGCGAGATCGCAAACGTCACAAGCGTTGCCCATAGCGTGATCCAGCGTGCGGTGCCGCGCGCCAGGCGCTCGTTGCCGCGCACCAGCACCATGACGAGCACCGCGCCGAACAGCGGCAGGAAGGTGACGACGGAAAGGATCGGCCAATTCATCGCTTTTCCCTGCGCATGATCTTTTCCGAGAATCGATTCCCACTTTTCGGGATCATGCTAATGGCCCCCCGTCGCGAACATGAACCAGGTGATGAAGGCCGCGGCGCCGATCAGCATTGCGAACGCATAGTGGTAGAGATAGCCCGTCTGCAGCCGCACGACGTTGCGCGTGACGTCAAGAACGCGCGCCGATACGCCGTCCGGCCCAAAGCCATCGATCAGCCAGCCATCGCCGCTCTTCCACAGCAACCGGCCGAGCCATTTGGTCGGACGCACGAAAATTACCTCATAGAGCTCGTCGAAATACCACTTGTTGAGCAGGAAGCCGGTACAGCACGTCGTGCTGGCGCGCGAGCTCGACCGGAATATCCGGACGGCGGATATAGAAGTGCCAGGCGATCACAAAGCCGATCACCATCATCACGGTTGGGAGGACGCCGACCTGCAGCGGCACGTGATGCATATCTTCCAATACATGGTTCGTTTTCGCGAAGGTCAACGACTCGCGGAAAAATCCTTCGACGCCGTGTCCGGCGAAAATGTCCTTGAACGGCAGCCCCGCGAGAACAGAGCCGGCGGCCAGGAATCCGAGTGGAATCAGCATCGCCATCGGGCTCTCATGCGCTTCGCGCCAATGCATGCGGTCGTGCGGTTCGCCATGGAACGTCTTGAAAATCAGCCGCCATGAATAGAATGAGGTCAGCAGGGCCGCCGCAACCGTGCAGATGAAGGCGTAAAGTGCCATCGGATTTTTTCCGACGAACGCCGCCTCGATGATCGCATCCTTTGAGAAATATCCGGCCGTCAGCGGAAAGCCCGTGAGCGCCAGGGTGCCGATGATCATCACGATGTAGGTGTAGGGAATGCGATCTTTCAGGCCACCCATGTGACGGATGTCCTGCTCGTGATGCATGGCAGTGATGACGGAGCCCGAGCCGAGGAACAGAAGCGCCTTGAAGAAAGCGTGCGTGAACAGGTGGAACATGCCGACCGAGTAGGCCCCCACTCCCATCGCCACGAACATGTAGCCGAGCTGCGAGCAGGTCGAATAGGCGACGATCCGTTTGATGTCGTTCTGCACGAGGCCGATCGTCGCCGCGAACAACGCAGTGGTGGCCCCGATCAGCGTTACGAACGTTTGCGCATGCGGCGCAAGCTCGAACAGAGGCGAAAGCCGCGCCACCATGAACACACCGGCGGTCACCATCGTGGCGGCATGGATGAGCGCGGAGACCGGTGTCGGCCCTTCCATCGCGTCCGGCAGCCACGTGTGCAGCAGGAACTGCGCCGACTTGCCCATGGCGCCCATGAACAGGAGCAGGCAGGTGATCGTGAGTGCGTCGACCTGCCAGCCGAACATGTTGATGGTTTTGCCGGTCAAAGCCGGCGCTTGCGCAAACACGGTGTCGAGATCGAGCGCGCCGGTCAGCATGAACACGGCGAAAATGCCGAGCGCAAAACCGAAGTCGCCGACCCGGTTGACGATGAAGGCCTTGATTGCGGCCGCGTTCGCTTCCGGTTTGTGATACCAGAAGCCGATCAGCAGATAGCTCGCAAGCCCCACGCCTTCCCAGCCGAAGAACAGCTGCACGAGATTGTCCGCCGTCACCAGCATCAGCATGGCGAAGGTGAACATCGACAGATAACCGAAGAAACGGGGCCGGTACGGGTCTTCGTGCATGTAGCCGATCGAGTAAAGATGCACGAATGCCGAGATTGTATTCACGACCACCAGCATCACGGCCGTGAGCGTATCGATGCGCAGCGACCATTCGACTTTCAAATCGCCCGCGGCCATCCACGTGAACACAGGAACGCGCGCATCGTGGTGCGCAAAGCCGACATCCACAAATGCGATCCATGACAGGATCATGGAGATCATCAGCAGCGTCGTCGTGATAAGTTCGGCCGTACGCGAGCCCACCGCCGCTGGCGCATGCCCCTCTTCGGCATGATGCGAGGCGTGACTGACCGTGCCGCCATGGTGCGCACCATGGTCGGTTGCATGGTCTTCACCACCCGGAGCCGGGCCCTTGCCTGGGAAACGGGCGCGCGCGCCGGCCAGCGCGATCAGGCCAGCCAGGATCGCGCCAAGAAGCGGAAGAAAGACGATCGCCTGATACATTCCGCCCCTAGCCCTTCATCAAATTGATGTCTTCGACGGCGATCGAGCCGCGGTTGCGGTAGAAGACGACCAGGATGGCAAGACCGATCGCGGCCTCGGCGGCGGCCACCGTGAGCACCAGCAGCGCGAAGATTTGGCCGACGATGTCGCCGAGGTGCGTCGAGAACGCCACCAGATTGATGTTGACCGCGAGCAGGATCAGCTCGATCGACATCAGGATAATGATGACGTTCTTGCGGTTGAGGAAAATGCCGAAGATCCCGAGCGTGAACAGGATCGCGGCAACGGAGAGGTAATGGCCGAGGCCGATGGTCATGTATTGCTCCCCAGCCCCTGCCCCGAACGGACTTTGACGACTTCAATCGAGGCAGCCGGCGTGCGCGCAACCTGCGCGGCAATGTCCTGGCGGCGAACGCGGGCGCGGTGATGCAATGTGAGCACAATGGCGCCGACCATCGCGACCAGCAGGATCATTCCGGCGGCCTGGAAGAAATAGACATAGCGCGTATAGAGAACGAGACCGATGGCCTCGGTGTTCGTGACATTTGTCGGGATCGGCGCGGTGATCGCCTGCGGTATGCCCGGGCCGATCGCCCAGGCGCCCACGACCAGCAGAAGCTCGGCGAGAAAGATGCCGCCGATCAGCATTCCGATCGGCAGATATTGCAGCACGCCCTGCTTGAGCTCGGAGAAATCGACGTCGAGCATCATCACCACGAACAGGAACAGCACCGCGACCGCGCCGACGTACACGACGATCAGGATCATCGCGAGAAATTCCGCACCCATCATCACGAACAGGCCTGCCGCGTTCACGAAAGCCAGGATGAGATAGAGCACGGAGTGCACGGGATTGCGGGCGGCAATCACCATGAAGGCGCTGGCCACGCAGATGCCGGCAAAGAGATAAAAGAACAGCGCGGCGACAATCATCGGCGTTACCTGTAAGGCGCGTCGAGCGCGATGTTCTTCGCGATCTCGCGCTCCCAGCGGTCACCGTTCGCCAGCAGGCGCTCCTTGTCGTAATAGAGCTCTTCGCGCGTCTCGGTGGCAAATTCGAAATTCGGTCCCTTCGACAATTGCGTCCACGGGACACGCTTCCTGGCAGAGCCCGCAATAAATGCACTTCACCATGTCGATGTCGTAGCGCGTGGTCCGCCGGGTGCCGTCGTTGCGACGCGGCCCGGCCTCGATGGTGATCGCCTGCGCCGGGCATATCGCCTCGCACAGCTTGCAAGCGATGCAGCGCTCCTCGCCGTTGGGATAGCGGCGCAGCGCGTGCTCGCCGCGGAAGCGCGGGGAGATCGGGCCCTTCTCAAACGGATAGTTGAGTCGTCGCCTTCGGCCTGAAAGAAATAACGCATGGCCAGCACGAAGCCGGTCACGAACTCCCACAAGAAAAGCGCCTTGGCTGAACCGATCGAGCCTCATTGCATCCTACCTCATCGCCGCTTTTGCCAGGTCGCCGTACTGGATGACGGCGGCAACAATCGCCACCATCGCCAGCGACAGCGGCAGGAACACCTTCCAGCCGAGCCGCATGAGCTGATCGTAGCGATAACGTGGAACCATGGCCTTGGCCATGGAGATCAAGAAGAAGAACAACAACGCCTTGAGCGTGAACCAAACGACGCCCGGTATCCAGATAAACGGCGGATAGGGAATTGGCGACAGCCACCCACCCAGGAAGAAGATGGTGGCCATGGCGCACATTGTGCAGATCGCCACGTATTCGCCGAGCATAAACATCATGTAGAGCGTGGAGCCGTACTCGACCATGAAGCCGGCGACCAGTTCGGATTCCGCTTCCACCAGGTCGAATGGCGGGCGGTTGGTTTCCGCCAGCGCCGAGACGAAGAAGATGACGAACATCGGGAACAGCGGCAGCCAGTACCAGCCAAACAGTCCGTAGGGACTGTCCTGCGCCTGCACGATGGCCGAGAGATTGAGCGAGCCGGCACAAAGCAGCACGGTAATGATCACGAAACCGATGGAGACTTCGTAGGACACCATCTGCGCCGCCGAGCGCAGCGCGGCGAGGAACGGATATTTCGAATTCGACGCCCAGCCCGCCATGATGATGCCGTAGACCATCAGCGAAGAGATGGCGAAGATGTACAGCACCCCGACATTGATGTCGGCGATCACCCATTTGGCGTTGACCGGTATCACCGCCCAGGCCGCAAGCGCCAGCACGCATGAAATCAGCGGCGCCAGCAAGAATACGCCCTTGTTGGCGCCAGCCGGAATCACCGGCTCCTTGAACACGAATTTCAGCAGGTCAGCAAAGGACTGGAACAGTCCCCAGGGTCCGACGACGTTGGGGCCGCGCCTGATCTGTACCGCCGCCCAGATCTTGCGATCGGCGAGTAGCACGTAAGCGACGGCGACGAGCAGAACGACCAGCAGTACCACCAACTCCACCAAAATGATGATCAGCGGCCACAGGTACGTCCAAAAGAAATCCATGAAATCCATGCGCACTACTCCGCCGCAGTCTTTGCGGCCGCATGCGCCAGCGCGGAGCATTCGGCCATGATCGCTGACGCACGCGCGATCGGATTAGTGAAATAGAAATCAGCCACCGACGACGTCAGTGCCGCCTTATCCGGAGAACCGCCGAGCTTGGCGAGCTTCTTGATATCGCCGGCGTCGCCCGCCGCGATCTGTCCGATGCGCGCGAGATGAGGATGCGCAGCGAACATCGCCTGCCGCAATGCGCCGAGTAAGTCGTAAGGCAATTTGGAGCCGAGCTGATCGGAAAGAGCGCGCAGGATCGCCCAGTCCTCTCGCGCGTCTCCGGGCGGAAATGCGGCGCGATTGGCCATCTGCACGCGGCCTTCGGTATTGACATAAATCACTGATTTTTCGGGGTAAGCCGCGCCGGGCAAAATCACGTCGGCGCGATGCGCGCCATGGTCGCCGTGCGTGCCGATGTAGACGACAAACGGACCCGGCTGCACCTCGATCTCGTCTGCGCCGAGCAGGAACAGAACATCAAGTCCGCCGGTCGCCATATGCGCGGCATCAAAACCGCCGGCGCCCGGCACCACACCGAGGTCCAGCGCAGCCACGCGCGATGCAGCGCTGTGCAGCACGGAAAACCCGTTCCAACCCTCTTTTATCGCGCCAAACTCAGCCGCCACTTTTGCGGCAAGCGAGGAAATGGCCGCGCCGTCCTTTCGTGCAAGGGCGCCTGCGCCCACGAGAATGAGAGGACGTTCGGCTGCTTTCAGCGTGTCCGCGAACTTGCTGTCAGCGAGGCCGGCAAGGCTCTCAGCGCCGGCACCAAGGTACTCATAATTGTAGGTAAGATCGGCCTTCTCGCCGATAAGACCGATCGGGAAATTGCCGGCCCGCCAGCGCTTGCGGATGCGCGCGTTAAGGACGGCCGCCTCCCGGCGCGGATTTGACCCGACGATCAGCAGCGCGTCCGCTTGCTCGATACCGGCAATGGTTGCATTGAACAAATAAGACGCGCGGCCCACATTTCGGATCGATCGCCGCGCCGTCCTGGCGCGCATCGATATTGGGACTGCCGAGGCGCCCCATCAGATCCTTGAGCGCAAACATCTCTTCGGCGCCGGCGAGATCGCCGGCAATCGCGCCAATGCGCTTGCCAGTGCTCGCCTTTACCTTGCGAACGATATTCGAGAAGGCTTCCGGCCAGGATGCAGGTTGCAGGCGCCCGTTCACGCGCACATAAGGCTGGTCGAGCCGCTGCGTGCGCAACCCATCGACGACATGGCGGGTCTTGTCGGAGATCCACTCCTCGTTCACGTCCTCGTTTGTGCGCGGCAAAATTCGCATCACCTCGCGTCCGCGCGTATCGATGCGGATAGCCGAGCCGACCGCGTCCATTACGTCGATCGACTGCGTCTTGCCGAGTTCCCACGGCCGCGCGGTGAAAGCGTAAGGTTTCGACGTCAAGGCACCGACGGGGCAGAGATCGACCACATTGCTCTGCAGTTCCGAGGTCATCGCATGCTCGAGATAGGTCGTGATCTCCATGTCCTCGCCGCGGCCAATGGCGCCTAGCTCCGGCACGCCGGCGACCTCGGTCGAGAAACGAATGCAGCGCGTGCAATGGATGCAGCGCGTCATGATGGTCTTGACCAGCGGCCCGATATATTTGTCCTCGACCGCGCGCTTGTTCTCCTGGTAACGGCTGGCGTCGACTCCATACGCCATCGCCTGGTCCTGCAGATCGCATTCGCCGCCCTGATCGCAGATCGGGCAATCGAGCGGATGGTTGATCAGCAGGAACTCCATCACGCCTTCGCGCGCCTTTTTCACCATCGGCGTTTTGGTGTTAAGGATTTTCGGCGATCCATCCTTGTTCGGCGGCAGGTCCTTCACGCCCATGGCGCACGACGCCTGCGGCTTCGGAATGCCGACAACCTCGACGAGACACATGCGGCAATTGCCGGCGATCGACAGACGCTCATGGAAGCAGAAGCGCGGAATCTCCGCACCCGCAGCCTCGCAGGCCTGGAGCAGCGTATACTCCGGCGGGACGTCGATCTCTTTTCCGTCGACAATGATCTTGGTCATGCCGCGTGTTCTCTCTTCGCCTCGGAATGCGCCGCCTTCCACAATTTCGCACCGGGAAACTGCTGCCACCCGAACGCATGGTCGCTCGGGCCATGCGCGATCAGATGATCAAGCCGCGCAACGCCTTCAGCCATGTCGGGCCGATGTCCGGCCGGAATCCGCCACAAGACTAGCGTGGTCTCGACTGGCGCGAACCATTCTTCACGCCGGGAAAAGAACCGCCGGTGCAGTGTCTGCCAGACAAAGCGTTCCAGCGCCTCGACATTTTCCCAAACCGTCAAATTCGGCAGGATGGTCGGGTCGTCGTAGACCCGCATGTTCATCGCGTGGCCGCTTTCGTCCTTAAGCCGCCACACAAAGCCCTCGATCTTGTCAGCAAGCCCGTTCACGCGTTCGACATTCTCAACGAACTCGCGCATGCGTGGGTCGTCGAGCGGATAGCGGATCCGTGCGATATTGAACTGGGCGAGATGGCGTGCGTTTGCCGTCATGCTGCCGACTCGCTCGGCGCACAGCGCGCCGTTTTCCAAAGCTGCACAGCGGTCGCCTGCCAGTCGAAGGCGTGATCGCTCGGCCCGTTCCGCTTGAGATGCTCGAGGCGGGCAACTGCCTCCTCGACGCCCGGGCGATGCCCGGCGGGCACCCACCACATCACGAAATATGGGCCATCGAAGTGCTCGAACCATTCGGCGCGGCGGCCGTAGAAGCGCTTGTGGATGGTCTGATAGACGAAGCGCTCGAGCGCCTCGACGCTCTCCCAGACCGACAGATTGATCGCGATGCGCGGGTCGGAATAGGGCCGCGTGCTCGTCGAATTGCCGCTTTCATCGATGTAGCGCCATACGAATCCGGGCGTGCGCTCGGCCAGGCCGTTCACCATCGCCAGATTGTTGGTGAAATCCGCCATGCGCGGATCGTCGATTTCGTAGCGGATCCGCCCGATATTGAGTTGCGCAAGATGATGGTTTTCCGGTTGCTGCATCGCTGCTACTCCGCCGCCTCCGGCACACGCGTGCCGTGGCTGTCGGCATTGCGCGAGTACTCGTCGATCCGGCGTTCGATCTCCGGCCGGAAATGCCGCAGCAGGCCCTGTACCGGCCAGGCTGCGCCGTCGCCAAAAGCGCAGATGGTGTGACCCTCGATCTGCTGCGTCACCTGCATCAGCATGTCGATCTCGCGCTTCTGCGCGCGGCCTTCGGCCATGCGCGTGAGTACGCGCCACATCCAGCCCATGCCCTCACGGCACGGCGTGCACTGCCCGCAACTCTCATGCTTGTAGAAATACGAGATGCGCGCCATCGCGCGCACGATATCCGTCGACTTGTCCATCACGATCACGGCGGCGGTGCCGAGCGCAGATTTTTTGTCGCGGCAGCCATCAAAATCCATGACCAGTGAATCCGCCCAGTCCTTTCCGGCCGGCACAAGCGGCATCGACGATCCGCCGGGGATGACCGCCAGCAGATTGTCCCAGCCGCCACGCACGCCGCCGGCATGCGTCTCGAGGAGTTCGCGCAGCGGAATGCCCATGGCCTCTTCCACGCTGCAGGGCTTCTCGACGTGGCCGGAGATACAGAACAGCTTGGTGCCGGTGTTGTTCGGCCGGCCGATGCCGGCGAACCACGACGCGCCGCGCCGCAGAATGTCCGGCACGACCGCAATCAATTCCACATTTTGCACGGTCGTCGGACAACCGTAGAGGCCCACATTGGCCGGAAACGGCGGTTTCAGGCGCGGCTGCCCTTTTTTGCCTTCAAGGCTTTCGAGCAGCGCAGTCTCCTCGCCGCAGATGTAGGCGCCGGCGCCGTGGTGGACGTAAAGATCGAAATCCCAGCCGTGCACATTGTTCTTGCCGACGAGCTTGGCCTCGTAAGCCTCATCGATCGCCGCCTGCAGCCGCTCGCGCTCGCGAATGAACTCACCACGTACGTATATGTATCCGGCATTGGCACCCATCGCGAAACCGGCGATCAGGCAGCCTTCGACCAGGAGATGCGGATCGTGCCGCATGATCTCGCGGTCCTTGCAGGTGCCCGGCTCGGATTCATCGGCGTTGACCACGAGATAGTGGGGCCGTCCGTCCGACTTCTTCGGCATGAACGACCATTTGAGGCCAGTCGGGAAGCCCGCGCCGCCACGGCCGCGCAGGCCCGACGTCTTCACCTCTTCGATGATGGCGTCCCGGCCTTTTTCGAGAAGAGCTTTCGTGCCGTCCCAGGCACCGCGCGCACGCGCGCCCTTGAGGCCCCAGTCATGCTGGCCGTACAGATTTCTGAAGACGCGGTCTTTGTCAGCGAGCATGGCTCACGCCTTCTCCTTCAGCGTGGTTGCGCCGCCGATGGGCGCCGACAGTTGCCGGTCAATCTGCGGGCCCGGCTTCACTTTCTTGCCCGCCGACAGATCGTCCAGAATTTTGCTGAAGCTCTCCGCCGTCAGGTCTTCGTAGTAGTCGTAATTGATCTGCGCCATCGGCGCGTTGACGCAGGCGCCCAGGCATTCAACCTCGACCCAGGAGAATTTTCCGTCCTTGGTGACTTCGCTTTGATCGCCGATCCGCTTGCGGCAGATTTTCTCGAGATCGTCGGCGCCGCGCAGCCGGCACGGCGTCGTGCCGCAAAGCTGTACGTGGAATTTGCCGACCGGCCAGAGATTGAACATCGTGTAGAAGGTCGCAACCTCGAGCGCGCGGATATGCGCCATGCCGAGAAATTCGGCGACGTGCCGGATGGCTGCCTCCGGGAGCCAGCCCCGCGACTGCTCCTGAGCGCGCCAGAGCAGCGGAATGATCGCCGATTGCTGGCGGCCCTCCGGATATTTGGTGATCTCTTTCTTCGCCCAGGCAAGGTTGTCCTTGCTGAAGGAAAAGTCCTTCGGCTGCATTTCGGGCGGCGCGATCCGGCGAACGCTCATCGATCGACCTCCCCGAACACGATATCGATCGAACCGAGAATGGCGGAGACGTCGGCGAGCATGTGGCCGCGCGTGAGGAAGTCCATCGCCTGCAGATGCGCAAAGCCCGGCGCGCGGATCTTGCATTTGTACGGCTTGTTGGTGCCGTCGGCGACCAGATAGACCCCGAACTCGCCCTTCGGCGCCTCAACCGCGGCGTACACTTCGCCGGCGGGCACGTGGTAGCCCTCGGTATAGAGCTTGAAGTGATGGATGAGCGCTTCCATCGAGCGCTTCATCTCGTCGCGCTTGGGTGGCACGATCTTGTTGTCCTCGACGGTCACAGGTCCCTGGCCGGCCGCCGTGCGCAACTTTTCGCAGCACTGTTTCATGATCTTGGCCGACTGCCGCATCTCTTCCATGCGAATCAGATAACGGTCGAAGCAGTCGCCGTTCTTTCCAATCGGAATATCGAAATCGAGCTCGGAATAGCATTCGTACGGCTGCGCCTTGCGCAGATCCCAGGCGGCGCCCGACCCGCGCACCATCACGCCCGAGAAGCCCCAATTCCAACAGTCGGCGAGCTTGACGACGCCGATGTCGGCATTGCGTTGCTTGAAGATGCGGTTGCCGGTGAGAAGCGCATCGAGATCATCGACGACCTTCAGGAACGGATCGCAGAACGCATAGATGTCGTCGATAAGCTTCGGCGGCAGATCCTGGTGCACGCCGCCGGGCCGGAAATAGGCGGCATGCATGCGCGAACCCGAAGCGCGCTCGTAGAACACCATCAGCTTCTCGCGCTCCTCGAAACCCCACAGCGGCGGGGTAAGCGCGCCGACGTCCAGCGCCTGCGTGGTGATGTTGAGCAGATGCGACAACAACCGGCCGATCTCGGAATAGAGGACGCGGATCAATTGCGCGCGCTTGGGCACCTGGAGGCCGAGCAGCTTCTCGACCGCAAGGCAGAAGGCGTGCTCCTGGTTCATCGGCGCGACGTAGTCGAGCCGGTCGAAATACGGCACCGCCTGCAGATAGGTCTTGTGCTCGATCAGTTTTTCCGTGCCGCGATGGAGCAACCCGACATGGGGATCCACGCGTTCGACGACTTCGCCGTCGAGCTCGAGCACCAGGCGCAACACGCCGTGCGCGGCCGGATGTTGCGGCCCGAAATTGATGGTGAAATTGCGGACTGCGGTTTCGGCCATCAGCTGACGAGCTCCGCGGCCGCCTTGGCCTTCTCGGCGACTTTTGCGTTGAAACGGTCCCATGCCACCACAACGCGCTCGTGACGGCCCTCGCCAATCAGGTCCTTGCCGTCATGCGCCCTGACCTTGAACGTCAGCTTGCGGCCGTCGACTGCGACCAGATCGGCATCGACCTTCACCGTGAATCCGATCGGCGTCGCCGCCAGATGCGAAACATCCACATGCGTGCCGAGGGAGCCTTCGCCGGGATCGAGATGCGGTTCCATCAATTGCGTGCAGGTCCATTCCATCAGCACGATCATGAAGCCGGTCGCAAAGACCTCCGGCATTTGCGCGATGATCGGCGATTCCGGATAGGTATAGGGAACGGTCTTGTTCTCCGGCACTTTGTACGAGAACGAATGCCTGAGACCGGCTTTCAGGGTCGGCTTCATGCGCTACGACCCCTTCCCTTCGGTCTTTGCCTTCTCGTCGCCTGGCAGCACGTAGTCAGAACCCTCCCAGGGCGACAGGAAATCGAAGCTGCGGAATTCCTGTGCCAGCGCAACCTTCTCGTAGACGACGCGTTTCTGCTCGTCGTCGTAGCGCACCTCGACGAAACCGGTGAGCGGAAAGTCCTTGCGGAGCGGATGCCCTTCGAACCCGTAGTCGGTGAGGATCCTTCGCATGTCGGGATGACCGGTGAATAGCACCCCGTACAGGTCGTAAGTCTCACGCTCGAACCAGTCGGCGCCGCGGAAGACATCGATCAGCGAAGGCACCGGCGTCGTTTCATCGGTCGCCACCTTCAGCCGGATGCGCTGATTCAATCGCGGCGACAGGAAATGATAGACGACGTCAAACCGCTTCTCGCGCGACGGCCAGTCGACCGCTGTAACGTCGATGATGTTGACGAATTGGCAGGCCGGATCGTCCCGCAGGAACTTCGCGACAGACACGACGTCCGCCGCCTTCGCGTGAACCGTCAGCTCGCCGTTCGCCACAACGTGGCCGGTGACCGAAGCGCCCAGCGCATTCTGGATGGTCTGCCCAAGCCTTTCGAGGGTGTCTTCCATGCCGAAACTCCGCTCAACGCTCTATCGTGCCGGTGCGGCGAATTTTTTTCTGCAGCAGCATCACGCCGTAGAGCAGCGCCTCGGCGGTCGGCGGACAGCCGGGCACGTAGATGTCGACCGGCACGATGCGATCGCAACCGCGGACGACGGAATATGAATAGTGATAATAGCCGCCGCCGTTCGCGCAGGACCCCATCGAGATCACGTAGCGCGGCTCCGGCATCTGGTCGTAGACCTTGCGCATGGCCGGCGCCATCTTATTGGTGAGCGTGCCGGCAACGATCATCACGTCGGATTGCCGGGGCGACGCGCGCGGAGCAAAACCGAAGCGCTCCGCATCGTAGCGCGGCATCGACATCTGCATCATCTCGACTGCACAGCATGCCAGTCCGAACGTCATCCACATCAGCGAGCCGGTGCGCGCCCACGTGATCAGGTCGTCGGCGGCGGTAACCAGAAAACCTTTGTCGGCGAGCTCGGCATTCATGCCGGTGAAAAAGGAGTCGTCCGCTCCCACCGGCTTGCCGGTGCGCGGATCAAGAATTCCCTTCGGCGCGGGTGCAACGAGGGTCATGGGCTTATCAATCCCATTCCAGTGCCCCCTTCCTCCACTCATATATGAAGCCGACGGTGAGAACGCCAAGGAACACCATCATCGACCAGAAACCGTAGAGACCGATCTCGCGAAAGACGACCGCCCACGGGAACAGGAAACTGACTTCGAGGTCGAAAATGATGAAAAGAATGGCGACGAGATAAAACCGCACATCGAACTTCATGCGTGCGTCGTCAAAAGCGTTAAATCCGCACTCATAAGCCGAAAGCTTTTCCGGATCCGGCTGCTTGTAGGCGACGATGAAGGGAGCGATCAGGAGCGCAAGACCGATGCCGAGCGCGACCGCTATGAAAACTACGAGGGGCAGGTAGTCCATCAGCAATGCGCTCATCGGCGACCCCAAGCCTGCAACCCCACCCTACTAGATTGTACGCCCGTCCGGACCCACGCGGCAGCCCGAACGGCGCCGGTTTACCCCGCACAAACAGGCCCTTGTTTGCTGGAATAGCCTCAAGAACGGGAGCGGGCGAGGCTTAGCGCAGCGTACCAGGAGTGGCAAGCCGACATTGGGCGGCATCCACGAACGATCGTGGCGGCGCGCGGCGCTTCGATTGACAGGCCAGCGACCGGCCCTCGATAGTCGACTCGGGCGGCATCAATTGCACAACCTGGAAGACACCCATGGTGCTCCTGCGACAAATCGTGGCCCTGCTCGCGCTCGCAGGCGCGGTCATCGCTTCGGCGCCGGCCGCAATAGCCGATGACTACCCTTCGCGCCCCGTCAAAATCATTGTTCCGTTCGGCGCCGGTGGCCCAACCGACGTCTATACCCGCGCAATTGCCGAGGAATTGCGTAAGTCGCTGCACCAGCCATTTATCATGGAAAATCGCCCTGGCGCAGGCACAACCATCGGCACCGACGTGGTCGCCAAGTCGCAGCCTGACGGCTACACGCTGCTTGATGGTGTCAGGTACCCAGACGGTCAACGAAACCCTTTATGCCCACAAGCCTTACCAGCTCATGCGCGATCTCGTGCCGATCGCGCCGCTCATCGATACCGATCTCGTGCTCGTGGTACACCCATCGGTACCGGCAAAAACGCTGGGCGAGTTGCTGGCGCTGGCGCGCGCCAAACCCGGCACGCTCAATTACGGTTCGTCAGGGCCCGGTTCGAACTATCACATGGCCGGCGAGCTTTTGAAAAACCTCACCGGCGTCGACATCGTGCATGTGCCGTACAAGGGTTCAACAGGCGCCCGAAACGACATTCTCAGCGGTCAGATTCAGATTCTGTTCAATTCGGTGCCGACGATGGCGCCGCAGATCAAGGCAGGAATGGTGCGCGCGCTCGGCACCAGCGGAACGACGCGCTCGCCGATATTGCCGGATGTCCCGACCATGGCGGAGGCCGGTGTGCCCGGCTTCAACGCGACGTTATGGGTCGGCTTCATGGCTCCCGCGGGCACACCGAAGCCGATCATCGACAAACTTCACGACGAGATCACCAAGATCCTGCGCCGGCCCGACATCAAGCAAGCGTGGGAAAAGACCGGCGCAACCCCGATTGTGATGACGCAACCCGAATTCAAGAGCTTCATGGACGCTCAAGTCGCGAAATGGGCGGAGGTCATCAAGACCAACCGCATCACACCGATCAATTGAGAGTCTCAGCACAGGTGACGTGATGAACGAGATGAGCAAACCGACTGCCGCAATCAAGGGCCAGGATCATTGGACGACCAAAGACGGCGGTGTAAAGCTGTTTCTGTTTGAAAAGTGCGCCGGCGATCCTGCCAAAAGCATCGGCACGATCCTGTTCGTGCACGGCTCGTCGATGGCCTCACAACCCACTTTCGATCTGCAGGTGCCGGGCCGGCCGAACTCGTCGGCGATGGATCACTTCGCGCGGCGCGGCTACGACTGCTGGTGCGTCGACATGGAGGGCTATGGCCGCTCGACCAAAGACCGCGACAACAATGCTCCGATTTCGCAGGGCGCCGACGACTGCTACGCCGCGGCACTCTATATCCAGAAACTGCGCGGCAAGCGGCCGTTCCTGGTTTACGGAATTTCATCCGGCGCACTGCGCGCGGCAATGTTCGCCGAGCGACATCCGGAACTGGTCGCGCGGCTTGCGCTCGACGCCATGGTGTGGACCGGTGAAGGCTCTCCCACCCTTGAGCAGCGGCGTAAGAAGCTCTCCGAATTCCAGTCGAAGAACCGCCGGCCAATCGACAAGGCCTTCATCCACTCGATTTTCGATCGCGATCATCCCGGCACCGCCGAGGAAAAGGTGATTGATGCATTCGCAGATGCGGTTACCTCACTTGATAGCTCGGTGCCGACCGGAACCTACGTGGACATGTGCTCGAAGTTACCCGTGGTGAACCCGGAGAAGATCACCGTCCCGACGCTGATCATGCGCGGCCAATGGGACGGCATTGCTTCGATCGAGGACTTGCTGAAGTTCTATGCGAAGCTGCCGAACCCGGACAAGCAGTTCACCGTGATGCCCGGGATTTCTCACGCGAGCTTCCAGCAGAAGAATTACATGCTGGTCTATCACATCCTTGCAAGCTTCTTCGCGCAGCCGGCACCGCTGTACCGCGGTTGACACATTCACTGGTCGTCCCGGGCGAGCGCGTAGCGCGAGGCCCGGGACCCATACTCCGCAGCCTATCGAAAGTGCTCGGCGTATGGGTCCCCGCCTTCGCGGGGACGACAGCGGCTATACTCCGAGCTTTTCCGCCAAATCAGCCAAATCTTTCGCGACCACGTCGACTTTCACCGTCGGCTTGCGTTCACCGGTATCGGGTCCATACTCGTTGGGCCGTGCGGTATGGCCGGTGCGCAACCCGCACGCAGCTGCAGCCGCGAGATCGTTACTGTGCGCGGCGACCATCATGCATTGCTGCGGCTTGAGATCGAGCGCTTCGCATGCAGCAAGATAAACACGCGGCTTCGGCTTGTAGTCGCCGGCGATTTCCGCGCCGAGGATTGCGTCCCAGGGAAATTCATTCCGGCGGGCAAGGTCGACCATCAAAGAAATGTTGCCGTTCGACACCGGCGCCAGAAGAAATTGTTTCCGCAGACGCTTGAGCGCTGCCGGCACGTCCGGCCATGCATCGAGCCGATGCCACGCGAGCGTGAGCTCGCTCAGAACATCTTCGGACAAATCGCGCAGGCCGAAGCGCGGCATAAAGCGTTCGAGATTGTGCCGATGCAACACGTCCAGCCTGCAAAACGGAATGCGGCCCGAGCGGACTTCCTCCATCCCGGGCTGGTATTCACCTCGCCAGGCGTCCGCAAAGGCGAGCCAGTCGAGGTCGTGTCCAAGGGGTCCGAGGATCCGTTCCGCCTCGCGGGCCACCGAGGTGCGCCAGTCGACGAGCGTCCCGAACACGTCAAAAAACATCGCCCGAACGACGGTCATGGATGTCCTTGACAGGCCATTCCCGGACCCAAAACGGCTCCGGCCGGGCAACCCAAAATAACGGCTAAGTCATTGATAAAATGGCGGGAGCGACGGGACTCGAACCCGCGGCCTCTGCCGTGACAGGGCAGCGCTCTAACCAACTGAGCTACGCCCCCGCGGGCGTTCGGACGAGTTATAGGCGGCTCAATGCATAGTCAAGGTAAACACGGGAAATTGCGAAAAAGCCTTATTTACCTAGAAGAATCGATGGTCAGACCGCCCCCGAATCGTCTATTCGGGCGGTGTGTTTGGCGCTTCGCCAAGCTCGCGGATTCAAGAGGAGGGTCCCACTGATGGCAATGGTTCCTGGAAAAGCTCCGACACCACCGACCGTCACGCTCAAGCACCTTGCTGCGGCACTCGCGGAAACACACGAGATGTCGAAGAAACAGGCGGAGACCGTGCTCGGGGATTTCGTCGGCAATATTGTCAAGCATCTGAAGAAAGGCGAGCGCATCCGCATCGGCGGACTCGGCATACTTCAGGTTCGTAAGCGCGCTGCACGCATTGGCCGCAACCCTGCGACCGGCGAGCAAATTCAGATCAAGGCGAGCAAAAAGGTCGCCTTCCGCGCTTCGAAAGAGTTGAAAGAATCGATCTGACGACTTCCTGCCTGACCCTCCGGGGAAATACGGCAGGCGTGGAGCGATTAGCTCCCGCCTGCCGTTTCTTTTTGGGCCGTGGCAGCGAGGCTTGCATCGGGCTGCGGTCCCGCGATATTGGGCGACTTTGATGGGCGGTTAGCTCAGTTGGTAGAGCGCCTGCTTTACACGCAGGAGTGCCTACAAAAAAGTGCCTGTGCCGCAGCGGTTTTTGAAAAGTGAAAACTTTTTGTACCAAAATCCGTACCAGAATAAATGGCGATCAAACCCCGATCAAAATGAAACGAAGGCATCCTGCCCTTGACGCAGGATGTCTGCGATTGCAGTTAAGCGCAGAATGTCTGCGATTGCGGGAGTGCAGTGTACATATGATCAAAGACATCCTGACTTAAACGTAGGATGTCAGCGATTTTGAAATAAAGAATTGGGCGGTTAGCTCAGCGGTAGAGCATCCCGTTTACACCGGGAAGGTCGCAGGTTCGATCCCTGCACCGCCCACCATCTCTCTTCTACGTGCTCTTGGGACCCGATTTATATCGCACTCGGTCGGCGCCGTTCCCAAAATTCGGACGGCCACTTGGCTGCCTGTGCGGTTGTAGGCCACATACTCGAAGGTCACGTTATGCTCTTCGATGAACTCCATGAAAGCCTTAAACTCGCCTTCTTCCCAACCGTGATAGTTGATGAGCTCATCGAAGATGATGATGCTGCCAGACGCGAGCATCTCCCTCAACATTTGAGAAAATCGTTTTCGTTGCGCTGTAAAGATCGCAATCAATGTGCAGCAGCGCGATCTTCGCGTCGCGATGTTGGGCGACAAAGGCCGGCAGTGTTTGCTCGAAGAAGCCCTTAGTCAGCCGTACGTTAGCGCGAACGGATGGCAGCTTGCCGCCGATACTGAACGCACCTGCCTTAGCTCCAAGCGTCCAAGTCTCGGGCAGCCCCTCAAACGAGTCAAATCCGTACCAGATCACGTCAGGAAGTAGTTCAGCAAAATTATTGATCAAGTCGCCCTTATAGACCCCAAATTCCAAATGTAGGCCATCCTTATTCAAGATTTCCCTCACTATGGCGCGATGAAGCGCAGTGCGGGTTTTAAATGCAGCTGCGTCGCAAAGGTATTTTTCCTCAAATGTTGCACTCGACCCGGCATCACGGACCCGTGCCATCAGATCCATATCGGTGAGAATTAGTTCGACCAGCTTGCGAACTTGCCGACGCGATAGCTCGCGCATTCGGTCTTTGACGCCCGCCAGAGCCTGCCGCACTCGGATTGTCAGTAAATTGACCACGCATCCTCCACGCGAAGCATATCCAAATTAGTAGAAGCAGGCATGGGACGACGACCCATGTCGCTTTGGGTCATTCGCGACCTAGAAGGCCAATGCTCGTACAAAGATCGTACGGGAAGACGTTTTTGCGGTCGGACATACGACGAGATGCCAGCCGCATTCTCTTTGCAAACCGGATAAATGGTACGTACCAAAAACACCGTGAACCGAGCGGGAACGAACGGGCGCAAAGGGGCATGAGCGAGTCTGATTTTGCACAAGAAAACCGATATCATGAAAATTTACACGCAGGATGTCGGCGGTTCGAAGTCCGTCACCGCCCACCACCCCGCTTCGCGCTACGCGCGTTCGATCGCGAGGCAGAATTCCCTTACTGCGCCTGAATGCCGGCCTCCTTGATGATCGGCCACCACTTCTCGATTTCGGCCTTCTGGAAAGCGGCGAGACCTTCCGGCGTCTGCTGCTCGCGCGAGGCAACATCGAGTCCCAGCTCGGTGAATCGCGCGCGCACGGCCGGCTCGGCGAGCGCCTGCACCATCGCGCTGTTGAGCGTGGCTATGACATCTTTCGGCGTGCCTTTCGGGGCGAAGAAACCGAACCACCCCGACATATAAAGACCCGGGACGCCGCTCTCATCTGATGTCGGGATGTCCGACATCGACGCGGAACGCTGGGGAGAAAGATTGGCGATCGCCTTGATCTTCCCGGCACGAATCTGCGGCAGCGCCACCGCGCCCTGCACCACCAGCAAGTCGACCTGGCCGGAAACCAGGTCGGTCATGGCGGGTCCTGCGCCACGATAAGGGATGTAGTGGAACTTCTGTCCGGTCAGCTTTTCGAACATAACGCCGGTGACATTCGCCGCCGCATTCTGGTTGACATAGTTGATCTTGCCCGGATTTGCCTTCATCCACGCAATCAAGCTCCTTCAGATTTCCCGCAGGAAGATCCTTTTTTGCGACCATGAGCTGCGGGTTGTTTGATATCAGCCCGATCGGCTCGAAATCCTTCTGCAGATCGTAGTCCAGCTTGTAGATGATGCTGCCGACGTGGGTGTCCCATTGGCCGATGTCGATCGTATAGCCATCGGGCGCCGCACGGGCGACGCGGCCGACGGCGATGCTGCCGCCAGCACCGCCGACGTTTTCGATCACGACCGGCTGTCCGAGCCGCGCCCGCATATGCTCGGCCAGAATGCGCGCCGCAACATCGGTCGATCCGCCCGGCGGGAACGGAACGATGAGCGTGATCTGACGCGATGGATAGGTTTGCGCCTGTACCGACGCGATGCCGGCCAATGCCGTCAGCGCGAGCGCAACAGCGAGCTTTTTCATGATCGTCACCCCCGGTGATTGCGCCTTTTAACTTGGCGCCCGGTCAGGCTATCAGGCGCCGCGACCCTTGAGAACGTGCGGGTCCCGGGCGGGCGCACGCTCCGCAAAAAGAAAACGGCGCCTTGCGGCGCCGTTTTCAATTCGTGTTGCGGTTGCGCTCAGTGCGCGGTCAGCCCCGATCCGTCCTCGTCGACGGCCGGCTCGGACGCGCCGGTCTCGGCCGCAAGCTTGGCACTAGCCTCATCCCACTCGATCGGCTGCGGCACACGCACCAAGGCACGGGCCAACACTTCGTCCATGCGGGTCACCGGAACGATCTCCAGGCCCTTTTTGATCGTGTCGGAGATTTCCACCAGGTCCTTGGCGTTCTCCTCCGGGATCAGCACGGTCTTCATGCCTCCGCGAGCCGCCGCAAGCAGCTTCTCCTTCAAGCCGCCGATCGGCAGCACGCGGCCGCGCAGCGTGATTTCGCCCGTCATGGCGACGTCACGACGCACCGGAATGCCCGTCATCACCGACACAATCGCGCTGACCATGGCGACACCGGCCGACGGCCCATCCTTCGGCGTCGCGCCTTCCGGCACGTGCACGTGGATGTCGCGCTTATCGAACAGCGGCGGCTCGATGCCGAAGGCGACCGCGCGCGAGCGGACATAAGATGCCGCCGCCGAGATCGACTCCTTCATGACGTCGCGCAGATTGCCCGTTACAGTCATTTTGCCCTTGCCGGGCATCATCACACCTTCGATGGTGAGCAGCTCGCCGCCCACATCGGTCCAGGCGAGGCCCGTGACCACGCCGACGAGATCATTTTCTTCGATCTCGCCATATCGGTATTTCGGCACGCCGAGATAGTCGCCGAGGCTCGCCGCAGTGACGGCGATCGACTTCTTCTTCGACGTCATCAGCTCCTTCACCGCCTTGCGGATCAGGGTCGAGAGCTCACGCTCGAGATTGCGGACGCCGGCCTCCCGCGTGTAGCGGCGGATCAGCGTGATGAGCGCCTCATCGTCGATCGACCATTCCTTCGCCTCGATGCCGTGCTTGACGATCGCGTGCGGGATCAGGTGCTTGCGCGCGATCTCGACCTTCTCGTCCTCGGTATAGCCGGCGATCCGGATGATCTCCATGCGGTCCATCAACGGCGGCGGAATATTGAGCGTATTCGCCGTGGTGATGAACATCACGCTGGACAGGTCGTAGTCGACCTCCAGGTAGTGGTCATTGAACGTGTGGTTCTGCTCGGGGTCGAGCACCTCCAGCAAGGCCGATGACGGATCGCCGCGGAAATCGGCACCCATCTTGTCGACCTCGTCGAGCAGGAAGAGCGGGTTCGAGCTCTTCGCCTTGCGCATCGACTGGATGATCTTGCCGGGCATCGAGCCGATATACGTGCGCCGGTGGCCGCGGATTTCGGCCTCGTCACGCACGCCGCCGAGCGACACGCGCACGAACTCACGGCCGGTCGCTTTCGCGATCGACTTGCCGAGCGAGGTCTTGCCGACGCCGGGAGGCCCGACGAGGCACAAGATCGGCCCGGTCAGCTTGTTCGCCCGCTGCTGGACGGCGAGATACTCGACGATGCGCTCCTTGACCTTCTCCAGGCCATAGTGATCGGCGTCGAGGATCTGCTCGGCGAGATTGAGATCCTTCTTGACCTTGCTCTTCTTGTTCCACGGAATGGAGAGCAGCCAGTCGAGATAGTTGCGCACGACGGTTGCTTCCGCCGACATCGGAGACATCTGGCGAAGCTTCTTGAGCTCGTGCGTCGCTTTCTCGCGAGCCTCCTTCGAGAGCTTGGTCTTCTTGATCTTGTCTTCCAGCTCCTGAAGCTCGTCGCGACCTTCTTCGTCGCCGAGCTCCTTCTGGATCGCCTTCATCTGCTCGTTGAGGTAGTACTCGCGCTGCGTCTTCTCCATCTGCCGCTTGACGCGGGTCCGGATGCGCTTTTCGACCTGCAGCACGGAGATCTCGCTCTCCATCAGCCCGAGCACCTTTTCCAGGCGCTGCGTGACCGACGCGGTCTCGAGGATGTCCTGCTTGTCGGGAATCTTGACCGCGAGATGCGAAGCCACTGTGTCCGCGAGCTTGGCGTAATCCTCGATCTGCTGGATCACGCCGACCACTTCCGGCGACACCTTCTTGTTGAGCTTCACATAATTTTCGAACTCGGTGACGACCGAGCGCGCCATGGCTTCCGCCTCAACGCGGTCGCCCATGTCGTCCACAACCGGACTGGCGTCGGCTTCGTAGTAGTCGTTCCGGTCGGTGTATTTGAGAACCTTCGCGCGCGTGGCGCCCTCGACCAGCACCTTGACCGTGCCGTCGGGCAGCTTGAGCAGCTGAAGCACGCTCGCGAGCGTCCCGGTCTCGAAGATTGCATCGGTTGCCGGGTCGTCGTCGGAGGCGTTCTTCTGCGTGGCAAGCAGGATGAAGGTGTCAGAACGCATCACCTCTTCCAGCGCCTTAATCGACTTCTCGCGGCCGACAAAGAGCGGGACGATCATGTGCGGAAACACCACGATGTCGCGCAGCGGCAAAACCGGATAGGCCCGGGTTTCGCCGGGTTGCAGCTGGGGTCGTGGCTTATTGGTCATTGCTTTGGTCCTTTTTGTTGTGCCCCTGCCGTTAGACCCGCTTATGCGGCATCAGGCGGCAGTGCCGGCATGCTGAGCAAAGAGGCGCAGACGTCAGATGCTCGGCTCCCGTCGAAGAGAGCCTACGAAATCCTCGCCCAATCGGTAGTCAGATACGACCTTTCGTGTGCCAGTTCGGTTGGTACGCTATACGTATGGCGGACCAAAAGGCTCCGCAAGAAGCCTCGCTTTTTCCAGTTAAAGCGAGTCCCGCGTCGGTAACAACCCCGCAAAACGGACAAATCGGCAGGCTTTTCCGAAATATTTCGGGTGTGGCCCAAGCCGAGGTCAGGCGCTGGCGCTGCCTGTTTCCGCCGTCCGGTCGCTGCGGTCGGCATAGATGTAGAGCGGGCGAGCGGTTCCCTCGACGACCTCCTTGGAGATCACGACCTCCTCCACCCCTTCCAAGCTTGGAAGATCGAACATGGTGTCGAGGAGGATGCCCTCCATGATCGAACGCAGGCCGCGAGCGCCGGTCTTTCGATCGATGGCCTTGCGGGCGATCGCGCCCAGCGCTTCTTCGGCCAGCGTCAGATCGATCGACTCCATCTCGAACAGCCGCTGGTACTGCTTGACCAGGGCGTTCTTCGGCTCGACCAGGATCTTCTTGAGCGAGGCCTCGTCCAGATCCTCGAGCGTGGCGACCACCGGCAGGCGGCCGACGAATTCGGGGATGAGGCCGTATTTGAGCAGGTCCTCCGGCTCGACTTCGCGGAAGATTTCGCCCTGCTTGCGATCCTCGGGAGCGACCACCTTGGCGCTGAAGCCGATCGAGGTCGACCGGCCGCGCGCCGAAATGATCTTTTCGAGGCCGGCAAAGGCGCCGCCGCAGACGAACAGAATGTTGGTCGTGTCGACCTGCAGGAATTCCTGTTGCGGGTGCTTGCGGCCGCCCTGCGGCGGCACGGAAGCGATAGTGCCTTCCATGATCTTCAGCAGCGCCTGCTGGACGCCCTCGCCCGACACGTCGCGAGTGATCGACGGGTTGTCCGACTTGCGCGAGATCTTATCGATTTCGTCGATATAGACGATACCGCGCTGTGCGCGCTCGACATTGTAGTCGGCGGACTGCAGCAGCTTGAGAATAATGTTCTCGACGTCCTCGCCGACGTAACCGGCTTCGGTGAGCGTTGTCGCATCGGCCATCGTGAATGGCACGTCGAGGATGCGCGCAAGCGTCTGCGCAAGCAACGTCTTGCCCGAGCCCGTCGGCCCGATGAGCAGGATGTTCGACTTCGCGAGCTCTACGTCGTTGTGCTTGGCTTGGTGATTGAGCCGCTTGTAGTGATTGTGCACCGCGACCGAGAGGACCTTCTTGGCATGGTCCTGACCGATCACGTAGTCGTCGAGCACCTTGCGGATTTCCTTCGGCGTGGGAATTCCGTCGCGCGACTTCACCAGCGAGGATTTGTTCTCCTCGCGAATGATGTCCATGCACAGCTCGACGCACTCGTCGCAGATGAACACGGTCGGGCCGGCAATGAGCTTGCGCACTTCGTGCTGGCTCTTGCCGCAGAACGAGCAGTAGAGGGTGTTTTTGGAATCGCTGCCGCCGACTTTGCTCATTCCAATCTCCGTTACACGCTTCCGTACTTCCTGGTGGCGGCGAGACTTCGCTTAACCGCCCACCCGCAACGAAGCAAGTATCGCGCCGAAACTCCAGCACGGCGGCCCTAGTTTTGGGAAGGCCCGCACGCCCGTTTCTCCCTTACACCATAAGCGAAGCATGCTAACGACCTGATAATCAAGATTCTGTTAACGATAACGTCGCACCTACAGCCGCAAAAGCGCCCCTTCGGGGCACGCGGCTCGTAGCCGAAAAGTCGGGTGGAACCCGCCCGGCAAATCATCAGGCAGGCTTGGGTGAGAGCTCCTCGGGGCGCTTGTCGATGACCTTGTCGACCAGCCCGAAGTCCCTGGCGGCCTCGGCGGTGAGAAAGTAGTCACGTTCAAGCGCGTCTTCGATCTTCTTGAGCGACTGGCCGGTATGCTTGACGTAAATTTCGTTGAGCCGCTTCTTCAGGTTCAGGATTTCCTGGGCATGCAGCATGATGTCGGTGGCCTGACCCTGGAACCCGCCTGAGGGCTGGTGAACCATGATGCGGGCGTTGGGAAGCGCGAAGCGTTGGTCCTTCGCCCCGGCGGCCAGAAGCAGCGAGCCCATCGATGCGGCCTGCCCCACGCAGAGCGTCGAGACCGGCGGCCGCACGAACTGCATGGTGTCATAAATCGCCATGCCCGAGGTCACGACCCCGCCCGGCGAATTGATGTACATCGACACTTCTTTCTTCGGGTTCTCGGCCTCCAGGAACAGCAACTGCGCAACCACCAGGGTGGCCACGCCATCCTCGATCGGCCCAGTGATGAAGATAATCCTCTCCTTCAGGAGCCGCGAGTAGATGTCGTAGGCCCGCTCGCCACGGTTGGTCTGCTCGACCACCATGGGCACCAGATAATTCATGTAGGTATCGACGGGATCTCTCATTTCGTCTCCTTGACGCGAATCACAGCGGCTAGCTTAGCCGCCGCGGCGCATCCGTTGATCTATTTTCCCACAAGCAGCCGCGCAAGACGCCGCATATCAGCTGGCCAATTCGTCGTCCTTGTAGAGCTCTTCACGTGACACTTTGCTGTCCTTCACGCTTGCGAGCTCGAGCAGGAAATCGACAACCTTTTCCTCGAAGATTGGCGCGCGCAGGGCGGCAACCGCCTGCGGATTCTGCCGATAGTAGTCCCACACCCGCTGCTCCTGGCCCGCGAACTGGCGCGCACGGTCCATGACGGCGCGGCTGAGCTCGTCGTCGGTCACTGTGATGTTGTTCTTTTCGCCGATTTCGGCGAGCACCAGGCCGAGCCGAACACGGCGCTCCGCGATCGCGCGATACTCAGCCTTGGCCTTTTCCTCGGTCGTGTTTTCGTCGGCGAACGTCTTGCGCTCATTCTCGAGCTCCTGCAGCACCGACTTCCACACACGGTCGAACTCCTCCTCGACCAAGGTCGGCGGCGGATCGAACTTGTGCATCTTGTCGAGCTCATCGAGCAGCGCGCGCTTGATCTTCTGGCGCGACATCGACGCGTGCTCGCGCGTGATGCGGTCTTTGACGGCGTCGCGCAACTTCTCGAGCAACTCGAGGCCGAGCGCCTTGGCGAATTCGTCGTCGATCGTCACCGTGCCGGGGGCCTCGATCGATTTCGCCGTAACGACAAATTCGGCATCCTTTCCGGCCAGGTCCTCTTTCATGTAGTGCGCGGGGAAGGTCACCTTCAGCGTGCGCGTTTCGCCCGTCGTAATGCCGATCAGCTGATCCTCGAACCCCGGAATGAAGGTGTTGGAGCCAATGAGCACGACTGCGTCGTCGCCCGTGCCGCCTTCAAACGGTTTGCCGTCAATGGTGCCGGCGAATGAGATCGTTATGCGGTCATCTTTCGCCGCTTTCTCACCTTGCGGGCGCGGTGTGTAGGGCCGGTTCTGATCGGCGATGTTCTTGATGCCTTCTTCGACTTCGGTTTCGCGACATCGGCGGTCAGCTTTGTGAGTTTGATAGTCTTGAAGTCACCAAGCGCGATTGGCGGCACAATTTCGAGCGCCATCGTGTAGTTCAGATCGCTCTTTCCGTCGATCAATTGCTCGATCGCGCCCTCTTCGGTCGGCAGCGTGACCTTCGGATCAGCCGCAAGCTTGAAGCCGCGCTCGCTGACGATCTGATTGTTGGTGTCGCGCACGGTGGATTCGATCACCTCGGCCATCGCCGAGCGGCCGTACATGCGCTTGAGATGGGCGACCGGGACTTTGCCGGGACGGAAGCCGTTGATCCGGACGCGACCTTTCAGATCGTCAAGGCGCTGATTTACTTTGGCGTCGAGCTCGGCGGCCGGTACGACGACTTTGTACTCGCGCTTGAGACCTTCCGACAGTGTTTCGGTAACCTGCATTGCTCACTACTCGTTGCTTACACTCGTACGACGCTCGCCTGACCTGGCGTCAACGTCACGGAAATCCGGAAACGGGTGGTCGCCCCGCATTTATAGCCCTTGGCGTGGTGCGGGCGGAGGGATTTGAACCCCCACGACTTTCGTCACGGGAACCTAAATCCCGCGCGTCTACCAATTCCGCCACGCCCGCAAGGGGCGGTTACAGGACAACCCTGGCCCCGCAATCCGGCAGGGCTTAACGCGGCCATGCCCGCCTAGGCAAGGCTTAAGCGGGGCGGGCCTAAGGCGTTAGTTTACCGCATCCAGCACTGAAATAGCCCCTCCAGGGCGGACCGCAATAGCATCCGTCAGCCCTGGGCACCCCGGCCGCCAAAAAGCCGTCCATAAACCCGCGGGAGCATGTCCGGGAGGTCTTCTGCGATGAGTCCAAGGCCAAATTCCTTGGCCGCTTCCCCATGCAGCCATACGGCGGCACAGGCCGCCTCGAACACCGGCATGCCTTGCGCCAAAAGGCCGCTGACCATGCCCGCCAGCACGTCTCCGGAACCGGCAGTGGCAAGCGTCGGCGGACCGTTGTCTGCAATCGCCGCACGACCATTTGGCTCAGCCACCACGCTGTCGGCTCCCTTCAGAACCAGAACGGCGCCCGTTTTCGTAGCGGCCAGCCGGGCTTTCTCAAGTTTAGAGCGAGAATGCGCTCCCTGCTCCAATACACTGAACAGCCGGGAGAACTCTCCCTCATGCGGTGTGAGCACAACCGGGCGACCGGCTCGCTTGCCAGATTGCATTGGCCAATGCGTCGGGTTCTCCGGCAAAGCTCGTCAATGCATCTGCATCCAGCACCACCGCCGCATCCCCTTCGAGCGCGGCGCGCACTTGTTCGCGCATAGCCGGGCCAACGCCTCCACCAGGACCGAGGACGATGGCATTTCTCCGTTTGTCGGCAAGAAATTCCTTTAACTCAATTGGTCCGTCCACCGGGCGGACCATGACCGCCAGGTTCTCAGCGGCATTAATGTTCAAAGCAGCCCTTGGACTTGCGATGGTGACCAGCCCTGCCCCTGCCCGAAGCGCCCCGCGCGCGGCCAGTCGCGCGGCACCGGTCGACGATGGCCCTCCCGAAACGACGACCGCGTGGCCGCGAGAATATTTGTGGCCCTCGGTCCTGGCCTGCGGAAACGCATTCCGCCAAAGCGCAGGAACATTCGCAAACGTCGTCGGCTTGATTTTGTCGAGGACGCGCTCCGGAATTCCGATGTCGGCGACTTCGACCACGCCGCAATGCAGACGTCCCGGAAGAAGGAAATGTCCGGGCTTGCGCCGGAAGAACGTAACAGTGAGTTGCGCGTTGATGGCACATCCCATCACCGCTCCGGTGGTGCCGTTCACGCCACTCGGCAAATCGACGGCAACGATGGGTACCGAAGCGGCATTCATCAAATCGATGACGTTGCGCGCCGGGCCCTCAACATCCCGGTCAAGTCCCGCACCAAACAGCGCATCGATGATCAAGTCGCAGTCCGTAAATGCTGCCGGCGATGGCTCGCTTACGGGTCCGTTCCAGCGCTGTGCCGCCAAAGCGGCGTCACCTTTCAACCGCTCGCGTTTCCCAACGAAACAAACGCTCACCACCAGGCCACGCTCGGCCAAATAGCGCGCAGCGACGAAGCCGTCGCCGCCATTGTTGCCGGGGCCTGCGACGACCACGACGCGGCGCCCTTGCAGCATTCTGGAGGCAGCGTCGGCAACGGCACGGCCGGCATTCTCCATTAACGCGATGCTGGGAATGCCACCGGCAACGGCCAGGCGGTCGGCCTCTGCCATCTCCGCCGTCGTGAGCAGTTCGATCATTTGCCGGAAAGAGTATCGGCGCGCCCGACCACGGACAATTCAAGCCAACCTATTGTGTCCCAAGAGGTCCTTCGCGACTGGCTAAATTCTAACCACTTTGCTTAACTCATGGGCGTCGAATATTAGGCAGCGCGCTGGGCGGCCCTCTGCGATCCACCTAAACTATTGCAGAGAAGAGATTTTTTGTCTCTCGCCGGGTTGGCACGAGACCTGCAAACCGGTAGCGCGGCCCGTCGGGATGTTGTCCGGCGAGCTGCGGGAAGGACAGGCAATGAAAAAAATCGAAGCCATCATCAAGCCATTCAAACTGGACGAGGTGAAAGAGGCGCTTCAGGAAGTGGGCCTGCAGGGGATAACTGTGACCGAAGCAAAAGGCTTCGGACGACAGAAAGGGCACACCGAGCTATACCGCGGCGCCGAATACGTGGTCGATTTTCTCCCCAAAGTGAAAATCGAAATCGTGCTCGGCGACGACATGGTGGAAAAAGCGATCGATGCGATCCGGCGCGCCGCTCAGACTGGCCGGATTGGTGACGGCAAGATATTCGTTTCCAACATCGAAGAAGCCATTCGGATCAGGACCGGGGAATCCGGAATTGATGCAATCTAGACCGCAGGCAACCGTCCTCGCGGTCAATTTCATGAAAACAAGGGGGAAGGCAATCCATGACGACAGCCAAAGATGTCATGAAACTGATCAAAGACAACGACGTCAAATATGCCGATTTCAGATTCACTGATCCGCGCGGCAAGTGGCAACACGTCACTTTCGATATCTCCATGATCGAAGAGGAGACTTTCGCTGAAGGCCAAATGTTCGACGGCTCCTCGATCGCCGGATGGAAAGCGATACATGAATTGGACATGAACCTGATGCCGGATCCGGCAACCGCCTGCATTGATCCATTCTTCGCGGAAACTACGCTGTCATTGGTGTGCGACGTACTCGAGCCGACCACTGGCGAGCCCTATAACCGCGACCCACGCGGCATCGCCAAGAAGGCGGAAGGCATGGTGAAGGCGCAAGGCGTCGGCGACACCATTTACTTCGGCCCGGAAGCCGAGTTCTTCGTGTTCGACGATGTCAAATATTCCGCCGAGCCGTACAAGACCGGGTTTCAAGCTTGACTCGATCGAATTCCCGACCAATTCCGATACCGAATACGAGGGCGGCAATCTCGGCCATCACATCGGCACCAAGAAGGGTTACTTCCCGGTGCCGCCGCAGGACACCGCACAGGATATGCGCAGCGAAATGCTGGCGGCCATGGCAAAAATGGGCGTCAAAGTCGAGAAGCACCATCACGAGGTCGGCTCCGCACAGCACGAGCTCGGCATGAAGTTCTCACCGCTGACCCGGATGGCCGACCAACTGATGATCTACAAATACTGCATCCAGCAGGTCGCCCAGATCTACGGCAAGACCGCGACGTTCATGCCAAAGCCGATTTACGGCGATAACGGTTCGGGCATGCACTGCCATCAGTCGATTTGGAAGGGCGGTAAGCCCGCTTTCGCTGGAAACAAGTATGCCGATCTCTCGGAGATGTGCCTGTCCTACATCGCCGGCATTCATCAAACATGCCCGCACGATCAACGCATTCACCAACCCAACTACAAATTCCTACAAGCGGTTGGTGCCCGGTTTCGAGGCGCCGGTGCTGCTCGCCTATTCGCAGCGCAATCGCTCGGCCTCGTGCCGCATTCCCTATACCGCCAATCCAAAGGCCAAGCGCGTCGAGGTCCGGTTCCCCGATCCGCTTGCCAATCCCTATCTCGCCTTCGCCGCGATGACGATGGCCGGCCTGGATGGCATCAAGAACAAGCTCGATCCGGGCTCTGCGGTCGACAAGGACCTCTACGACCTGCCGCCGCAGGAACTCAAGAAGATTCCGACCGTGTGCGGCTAGCCTGCGCGAGGCGCTCGGCCACCTCGACAAGGACCGTGCGTTCCTCAAGGCCGGCGGTGTGTTCGATGACGATTTCATCGACAGCTACATCGACCTTAAGATGACGGAAGTAATCCGCTTCGAGCACACACCCCATCCGGTCGAGTTCGACATGTACTACTCGGCGTAAGCGTTCCTCCCAATCATCGCGCAAGCTACGTAGCTTTGCGATGCAACTTCGGGCGCCCCGCAACGGGCGCCCGATTTTTTTGCTTGGACGTCGATCAGACGATCAGGAAGGCAACAACGGCAAGGCCGGCCGCAACACCCGCAGCAGTCGCAAGCATCTGGCGGCGATGGCGGCGCGGCCCGTAGACGCCCGCCGCGCGGCGTGCCGCAATCAGCGCGGCATCGAATTCGGCTGAATTGGAATAGGCGCAGGCCATCGCGGCGCCGGCGCGCTCGGCATAGGCCTCAAGCTGGAGCACGTCAGCTCCGCCCCGGCCGTGAATTGATGGTCCCCACATGCCGGAATGGTACCGCCGGCATGTAAACGAGACGTTTCAGTTTCGGGAAACGCAAGTACGGCTTATGGATCAGGCCGAACGCACGGATTTGTTGCGTTGCGGAATACGCGCAAATGCCGCCATGCCAAACGGACGCGTGCGTCGCGCCGCGGCGATGAGTCGGGCGCGTTCCGAAGCGTTCTCGCTCTCGGTCGCAACCACGCGATTGCGTCCATCGTGCTTGGCCCGGTACAGCGCGGCATCGGCCTTTGCGATCAGGGCGTCGATCGGCATCGTCGCATCGTAGGAGGCAGCCGCGCCAATGCTGACCGTGGCGCCGATCGGTTGGCTTTCAATCACGGCCCCCGCGTTTTCAAACGCAGTCCGGACGCGCTCAGCGATTTTCTGAGCGACCTCGATACCACCCGGTACGATCGCGATGAACTCTTCGCCGCCGAACCTGCCGATGATGTCGTTGAGACGCGTGCTCGCCCGCATGACCCGCGCGAACAACCGCAGCACTTCGTCGCCGGCCGAGTGGCCAAACCGGTCATTGATCGATTTAAAATGATCGAGGTCGAACATCAGCACCGCGACCGGCTCGCCGCGCTTTGCCTGACGTTTGCAGAGAGTCTGGGCAGTCTCGATAAATGCGCGGCGGTTGAGAACCCCGGTGAGATGGTCGGTCGAGGCGGCGGTGCGATAGACGTGCACGTGATGGTCCTTAACCATCAGCATCACGATGAACGCAGTGCCGACCGCATAAAGGATCGTTTCAAGCGTGAAGACCGTCAGCCAGGCGCCGCTATGTCCGTCAGGCAAGAACACGCGCATCGCCAGCGGTACCAGGAAGATGCCGGCATGCAAGCACGGCACCACGATCGCCGCGGCGCGCGAATAGCGCGTCCTGCGCCGCTCACGCCACAACTCCATCGCAATGAAGAAGGTGTAGACGGGGACGATCAGCGCACCGACAACTTCGCCATTGCCGCCGTCCAGCATTCCCGGAATCTGGGCGAGACCCAGCCACAGCGCAGCGCCGATGAAAGTTGCAAACGGCAGCACGCGACGGCCCTGGAACAGCCGGACACCGTTCCAGACCATGCCGCAAGCGAGGAACGTTAACGCGCCTGGTAGCGCTGCCGGCAGTTTGATGAACGGCGCAGGCATTGTGCCGAGCGCCATTGCAGATGCTCCAATCAGGTAAGCGGAGCCCCACCACGCCAGCGCGCGGACGTTACGCTGCTGCATCCAGTCAATGATGAGGAATAGGCCGAGCAGTCCGGCAATGCAGACTGCGACCAACGACAGCGTCGGCAAATCCAGCGATGAGGATTGCAGGCCGCCTGCGAGCAACATTTGAGCTCCCACCTCCGTTTGGCGCACACTTCGCCAAACTGCGACGGTAAAATAACCCCGTTTTCGTGGGGAAACCTTTGCACTATTCGCTGGGCTTCGATGAAAGACTGTCGCGAATTGTATTCAAACTTGAGGTTCGTTTCCGCGCGACCCGTGCATTTTCTCGATTAATGCAGCGCAAATGAAATAGTTACAATTTGAACGATCGCGAACGGCAAACAAAAAGGCGCGCTTTTTGCGCGCCTTTTACGACAATCTCGACTGTCAGACTGTTTAACGTTTCGAGAACTGGAAGGAACGCCGCGCCTTGGCGCGACCATATTTCTTGCGCTCGACGACGCGCGGGTCGCGGGTCAGGAAGCCGCCGCGCTTGAGAGCGCCGCGCAGGTCCGGCTCGAAATAAGTCAGTGCTTTCGCGAGACCGTGACGAACCGCGCCCGCCTGACCGGACAGGCCGCCGCCGGAAACGGTGCAGGTGACGTCGTATTGGCCATTGCGGTTGGTCGCGATCAGCGGCTGCTGAATGAGCATGCGCAACACCGGACGCGCAAAGAAGACTTCCACGGATTTGGTGTTGACGAGGATCTTGCCTGAGCCGGGCTTGATCCACACGCGCGCTACCGCATTCTTGCGCTTGCCGGTGGCGTAGGCGCGGCCCTGCGCATCGACTTTCTTCTCGTATTTCGGCGCTTCCGGCGCTGCCGGCTTGAGGGTCGCTAGTCCTTCCAGAGATTGCACGGTCTCGGCCACGATCAGGCACTCCTCACGTTCTTGCAATTCATCGCAGCGACATCGAGCTTTTCTGGCTTCTGCGCCTCATGCGGATGCTCGGGACCTGGGTAGACGCGCAGGTTTCCAAGTTGAACGCGACCGAGGGGTCCGCGCGGCAACATGCGTTCCATAGCCTTCTCGACGATCCGTTCGGGAAAGCGTCCTTCCAGGATTGCCTTGGCGCTCCGCTCTTTGATCCCACCGATGAATCCCGTGTAGTGGTGATAAACTTTTTTCTCCCGCTTGCGGCCGGTGAGCACCGCCTTCGCCGCATTGATGACGATGACGTTATCCCCGTCGTCCACGTGGGGCGTGAACGTCGCTTTGTGTTTCCCGCGCAGCCGCATTGCGACGATCGAGGCCAATCGCCCGACGACGAGCCCGGTGGCGTCGATGGTCACCCATTTCTTCTCGATGTCGGCCGCTTTGGCCGAATAGGTCTTCATGACGAGTCCCTGAAAACGTGCGCGCGGCAGAGCCGCGCGATTTGCTGGTATCTACCGAGGGCCTATTCGGTGGTCAAGCAATACTTTCAGAAGTTTGCGTTATCTATCAATACTTTATGAGAATGGTAATTTGATACCAAGGTCTAGCGGCTCTCTGGGATTGAATAGGTCGAGGTGACGTGAGCGACTGCATCTGACGAGCCATCCGAGTAAATCGTGACCTCCCCCACCGCCAGGCGTTTGCCGACCTTCATTAAGCGGGCATCCGCAATCAGGTCGGCCTGTGCGGGTTTGCGCAGAAAGTTGATGTTGAGGTTGGTTGTGACCGCCAAAGGCTGCGGGCCGATCGCGGAAAAGACCGCGACGTACATTGCGAAATCGGCGAGCTCCATCATGGTCGGCCCGGAAATCGTGCCGCCGGGCCGAATGTGGCTTTCCTGAAAATGGCGTCGCACGCGGATATCCGCGTAATCCACGCGCTCTATTATCAGCCCGCAGCCGGGATAAACGGCCTGAGGAAAGACCTCGTGCAGCAGATTTCCGATTGCCTCGGCATCCATTGCCGGAGCCGGCATGCGCGCCCCCCTTCGCCGGCTAATCCGGCAGCTCTGGTCATAGTCTGCGCAGTATTCAGGTCAATCAGGGATTTCAGGCCTTGCCGTAAAGCTCGCGCAGTTTGTTCTTTGCCTTCTCCAATTTCCACTTTCGCGTCCGGGACAGACCTTTCCCGGCGCGATTTATGAAGAAGGTGAGCATGGACATTGCAGATCGATAGGCACTCGTTTTGCGGCGCCGGCTGCGGTCGGCGGAACGCTTGAGAGAGTGGGCAATCTTGCGCGGGTTCGATTTGCTAAAAACGCCTTTTTCGAGCGTCAGCGCGTCGCTTTCACGGGTCACCCGCGCAGACCAGCGCCGTCCATGCTTTGACCGCTTCGATTTTGTGCGCCGCTTGACCATGGCTCCGCGTTAACGCGAATAAAAGCCATGTCGTTCCGAGCCTTGCATGGGCCTCGCTTCGGCTTAACATCGGCAGAGTAACTTTGTGGGATTGACTGAATGACCGCTCCGACCACTTCCCGCGCGGCCGACGCCCAGGCGCCGGAACTGCTGCTGGAATATCACAGTGACAGCGCTGTACTCATTCTCAATCGCCCGCAAACGCGGAATAGCCTGTCCGAAGCAATGCTGACGGCGCTATCCGACGCTCTCACGGAAATTGCCGCGGACAAGACGGTGCGCGCGGTCGTAATCGCCGCCAACGGCCCCGCCTTCTGCGCCGGTCACGACCTCAAGGAGCTTACGAGCCGGCGCAGCGATCCCGACGGTGGGCGCGCTTATTTCCGCTACATGATGAGCCTTTGTAGCAAAACGATGCTTCAGATCGTCAATCTACCTCGGCCGGTGATTGCCGCGGTCCAGGGCGTCGCGACTGCAGCAGGCTGCCAGCTCGTCGCCAGCTGCGATCTCGCCGTCGCCTCTACGGCCGCAAAATTCGCCACGCCCGGTGTGGACATCGGGTTGTTTTGCTCGACCCCGATGGTTGCCCTCTCGCGCAATGTCGCGCGCAAGCACGCAATGGAAATGCTGCTCACCGGCGACGCCATTACGGCGGAGCACGCCTACCGCATGGGTCTGATCAACCGGGTGGTCAGCCCAGGCAAAGAACGCGAGGAAGCCCTCGCGTTCGCGCGCAAGATCGCAGGCAAATCCAGCCACATCGTCAAGATCGGCAAGGAGGGATTTTACCGTCAGGCCGAGATGAGCCTCGAGCGACGCCTATCAATACGTTTCGGAAGTGATGGTCGAAAACCTGATGGCGCGCGATGCCGAGGAAGGGCTGAACGCGTTTATCGAAAAGCGGGAACCGAAATGGGAGGACCGCTGACTGCGCTCATGGCGTCAACGGCAGTCGAATTTCATGGAGAGCCACCGGGAGCCGGTGGCTCTCTTGTTTTGCCGCACAGGCTCTAGGCGATAAGCGGCTCGTTTTGCGCCGCTTCGCTCTTGCCGTGATCTTCCACCGGGCGCCCGGCACTCGGCAGCTGCAACACCGTCACGCTTTGGCCCTCGCAAAGATCGGTCACCAATACGATCTTGCCGTCCGGGAATTCCAAGGCATCGTGATGAGCCGCCGGCCGGTTGAGGTTGACCTGCCGAAAACGCGCAACTTTGTGCGTCGACTTGCGCGTCGGCAAGAACCGGAATGAAGCATCGCATTCGACTTCTTTTTCGAATGCAACCTCGGTGCCGGGCATCAGGCACACGGCAACACGCGGCTCCGCCGGATCGGCAAAACCGCGCGTGATGGCATTGGGAAATTGAGTTGAAACCAGCTTGTCGCCGACCTTCGCAGGTCGAGACGCAACGTCGTGAAGACTATAGTCACACATCGAACGCCTCCTGTTTGTGCACAACCTAGGCGGCGCCCCTCAGCGTTCGGATGGCAGCAAATCAGCGTGACCTTCTTATGTCGTCTGCTACCGCAATCCTGCCCAATTCAATTCGCGCGGCCCTACCGTGAGCAACAGCGAAAGACTATCTTTGTTCCGCTCGGGACAGCGATCGGGTCGGTTACAAATGAATAACTCCAGCCGGGTATTCACACCGGCCGCGCAACAGGCTCAGGCCGAGCGTGGATCGGCAAAGGCCTATGCGCGCCGCATGGCCGAAGGCTTTCCGGACCACGTCACGCCGGAGCTTGCGAAGTTTATTGCAGAACAGGATACCGCCTTCCTTGCGACCGCGAGCGGTGACGGCGCGCCGTACCTGCAACACCGCGGTGGGCCAAAAGGCTTTATCAAAGTTATTGATGAAAAAACGCTCGGCTTTGCCGACTATCGCGGTAACCGGCAATACATCACGCTTGCCAATTTATCGGAAAACGATCGCGCGTTCCTGTTTCTGCTCGATCCTGCGCGCCGCCAGCGGATCAAGATCTGGGGCCGCGCCCGGATGATCGAAAATGACCCGGCTCTGATCGAGCAGCTGTTCGACAGCGGGTACAAGGCTAAGCCCGAGCGTGCGATTCTGTTCACGATTGAAGCCTGGGACGTGAATTGCTCCTCGCACATCGTCACGCGATTCACCGAAACCGAGATCGAGGAAGCATTTGCCACCGTCCAGGCCAGGATCGCAGCAGCTGGAGGCCGAGAACGCACATCTGCGCTCGGTCATCGAAAAGCAGCCGGCAGCGCCGTCCGAATGAACCACGATAGCTATCCCGACAGTTATATCCGCGGCATTCTCAATACGGTGAAGACCATCGCCATGGTCGGGATCTCGCCGAAAGACAATCGGCCGAGCTATTTTGCGTTCAAGTATCTGCTCGAGCGAGGCTACCGCATGATCCCTGTCAATCCAGGACAGGCGGGGAAAGAAATTCTTGGCCAAAAGGTCTATGGGCGCCTTTCGGAAATTCCCGAACCGGTCGACATGGTCGACATTTTTCGCAATTCCGCCGATGTGCCGCCTATCGTTGAGGAAGCAATCACGCTCAATCCGAGGCCCCAGGTGATCTGGATGCAACTCACGGTTCGTAATGACGAGGCTGCCAAACGCGCCGAGGAAGCCGGGCTGAAGGTCGTCATGAACCGTTGTCCAAAAATTGAGTATGGCCGTCTTTCGTCGGAAATTTCCTGGATGGGGGTTAACTCGCGGACGCTTTCTTCGAGGCGTCCGCAAGGGCTGGGGGACGGCGTTCAGCGCATGCGTCTTGGCCCGGCGACCGACCGGGACGGCGACGCCTGAGTTCTTTGTTGGCCGCTGCGACGCGGTTCTGCCTTGACGCCACCCCTCCGCACCCGCACTAATCGCCGCTTCATTCGGTGCGGGATGGCTTTTTTCATTTCTTAGCGCGAGCGGAGGTCTTATGGGCGACATCGAACGCAATCCGGGCTTTGCGACGCTGTCGGTTCACGCCGGCGCCAAGCCTGATCCCACTACTGGCGCACGCGCGACACCGATCTATCAAACCACGTCATTCGTATTCGACGACGTCGATCACGCCGCCTCGTTGTTCGGCTTGCAGACCTTCGGCAATATTTATACCCGCATCGGCAATCCGACCTGCGCCGTGCTGGAGGAGCGGGTCGCTGCGCTCGAGGGCGGCACCGCCGGGCTCGCGGTTGCATCCGGTCATGCCGCACAGATTATCGTGATGCACGCGCTGATGACGCCGGGCGACGAACTCGTCGCATCGAAGAAATTGTATGGCGGGTCGATCAACCAGTTCAATCATTCATTCAAGAATTTCGGCTGGAACGTCCGTTGGGCAGACCCCGATGACCTCTCCACCTTCGAAAAGGCGGTCACGCCTAAAACGAAGTGTATCTTCATCGAGTTCGATCGCAAATCCGGGAGGCATCATCACCGACATCGAGGCGATCTCGAAAATCGCCCGTAAGGCCGGCGTTCCGCTGATTGTCGACAACACGCTTGCGACGCCCTACCTGTGCAAGCCGATTGATTTCGGCGCGGATATCATCGTGCATTCGCTGACCAAGTTTCTGGGCGGCCACGGCAATTCGATCGGCGGGCTGATCGTCGACTGCGGCACCTTCGATTGGTCGCGTGACAAAAAATACCCGATGCTCTGCGAGCCGCGCCCGGAATATCAGGGCATCGTCCTGCATGAAACGTTCGGCAATTTTGCATTTGCCATCGCCTGCCGCGTGCTCGGCCTGCGCGATCTCGGACCTGCGCTGTCGCCCTTCAACGCGTTCCTGATCCTCACTGGCATCGAGACATTGCCGCTGCGCATGCAGCAGCACTGCGACAACACGCTGGCCGTCGCCCAGTGGCTGACGAAACGACCCGAAGTCGCATGGGTAAGCTATCCGGGTTTGCCCGGCGACAAGTATCACAAGCTCGCCAAGAAATATGTGCCAAAGGGCGCCGGCGCGGTCTTCACTTTCGGCCTGAAGGGCGGCTACGACGCGGGTATAAAGCTCGTATCCAACGTCAGACTTTCTCGCACCTTGCCAATATCGGCGACACCCGCTCGCTGATCATCCACCCGGCCTCGACGACGCATCGCCAACTGTCCGACGAACAGAAAATCCAGGCCGGTGCCGGACCGGATGTCGTCCGGCTTTCGATCGGCATCGAGGACAAGGAAGACATCATCGCCGATCTCGAAGAGGGCCTGACGGCCAAATAGGTGGCCTCAAGACTTCGTCAGCGTGCGTGCGACGTAGTCGCGAATATACGCAAGCGTCGCCGGCGCGGTCCAGATTTCGGTGACCGACCTGTCGGTCGCCTCACCGCTTGTCCGCAGCCGTTCGGTGACCGGATGCCGGATTTGCATTTTGGTCTGCGCGAAAGCCGCGCGGCGAGAGCAGCGACAATTCGCGCGCAACCGCGATGGCATCTTCCATCAGCTCGCCAGGTTCGGCCACTTCGTCCACCCAACCGCGCCGCAACGCTTCGTCGGTCGCATAGGTTGCGCCTGAGAGCGTAAACTCCGGCAGATAGCGGGGCGGAACCGCAAAGCGTACGACTTCGAAAGCCAGTGCCGGAAACGGCACGCCCACCAGAATTTCCGTGACGCCGACGCGGCCGGCATCGCGCGCCATGAGCCGGCGATCGGCGCAACAGGCGAGCACGCAGCCGCCGGCAATGGCATGACCGTTGACCGCAGCCACCACGGGTTTCGGGTGGAAGAACACCGCTTCGTAAAGACGGTGCAACGCGGGAAGGAACCGGCGAATGTAGTCGGCTCCGCCTGCACTCAACCGCTTGAGGTCGACGCCGGCGGAGAAGATCTTTCCCCGTCCCGTCAGCACGACCGCTTTCGCGTCGGCCTTGCGCAAATCTTCGAAGCGTGCTGCCAGCGCGTCACAAAATTCGATGTCGAGTGCGTTGGCCTTGCCATGGGTCATCGTGAGAACGGCGACGCCGTCGACGATTTTACTATCAATCATGCGCCCCGCTCCGCCTGCCTTCGGCCCAGTGAAGCGCCTCGATGCGACAGACGCTCGGCATGGATCACTGCCACGCTAAATACAAGAATTGCCAGCACCTGGTGCGCAAGCGCCAGCGGCAGTGGCGCCTGATGCAGCAGTGTCACAATCCCAAGCCCAGCCTGCAAGGTGATCGCGCCGGCGAGTGTCAGAGCACTACCCAAGCCCACGCGCGTGCGCCATGCATCGCAGGCGTGCAACGTCGCGAGAACCCAAATTGCATATGCGACCATACGGTGATTGAACTGGACGGTGAGCGTGTTTTCGAACAAGTTGCGCCACGCCGGTTCGATGAACCACAGCCTTTCGGACGAAGGCACGAATGCGCCGTCAATAAGCGGCCAGGTATTGAAGACGAGCCCGGCATCGAGACCGGCGACCAGCGCGCCGAGATAGATCTGAAGCAGCAGCAGCGCGGCAAGCGCGAGCGCACCGAAGCGCAGGCGCGCCGGCGCCATGCTCGGGGACTGGTCCGCGAGTTGCCGGGCCGTCCACAAGATCGCCGCATAAATCGTCGTGGCCAGCGTCAGATGAAACGCCAGGCGATATTGCGAGACGCTGACGCCCTGCGTCAGACCGGAAGATACCATCCACCAACCAACCGCCCCGAGTGCGGCTCCCGCACCGAAAATCGTCCACAATCGCAGTCGAAGCCCGGGAGGAATCGCGCCGCGCCAGAGAAAAAATAACAACGGCAGCAGGAACACAGCGCCGGTCAGCCGCGCCAGCAGACGGTGCGACCACTCCCACCAATAAATCGTCTTGAAGGCATCAAGGCTCATGCCGCGATTGAGTTCGCGATACTGCGGGATGGCCTGGTACTTGGCGAACTCGGCCTGCCACTCAGACTGCGAAAACGGCGGCAAGACACCGGTGACCGGCTTCCACTCGACGATTGAAAGTCCGGATTCCGTGAGCCGTGTCGCTCCGCCGACAATCAATGTGAGCAATATCATTGCGGCCGAGATCAGCAGCCACAGCCGCACCGGCCGCAAATGAACATTGGACGCTTTGATCGGTTCGTGCATCGTCTTGCTTGCAGGAGACGGCGCGGACCATATAGTCCGCAGCGACGCCCCGCAATTGAGAGGCAAGACTGTCAGCTATGTCGATCCGCACCCGCAAATTGGTCGGCGCAGTCGCGCTCCTTGCCCTGGTCTTCTTCTGGGGCCTTTTGGCCATGGCGCTGGCGCAATCCGTGCTTACCAACATCAACGGCTGGGTGGCGACGATTTACTACATTGTCGCCGGACTTGGCTGGGTGCTGCCTGCGATGCCGCTAATCAGCTGGATGGCAAAGCCCGACGCTAAGCCACGCTGAGCCGACGGAACCGGTTCCAGACCGCCGTGCCTGCGCCCGACATCAGCACCTTCAGATAACGCTGGCGCTGAAACTCACCGTTGACGGAGATGCGCGGCAGCGCGGTCAAATAGTCGCGGTGCGCCTTGAACAGCACGCCCGGCCGCGTCGTCAGCGCGGTCTTGAAGCCGAGTTCGGCGGCAATGCGGAATTCGCGCGGACCGGCTGACGTCACGTCGCCGACGGGAAATGCGAGGTGCTCAGGACGTTTTCCGAGCGCCGCCTCCAACACGGCCCTGCTCATTTCCATCTCAGCGCGCACAGTCGCATCGCTCGGCACTTTTTTGAGCATCATGTGATTGACGGTATGCGCGCCAATTGTGCACAGCGGGTCGCTGGCAAGTTCGGCGATATCTTGCCAACCCATGCACAGGTCGCGGCAGAACGAAACGACATCGACGCTGTAACACGCGCAAAGGTCGCGCACCGTGCGACGCACCTCTTCTTCCGTCTTCATGCTGCGCAGGTAGCCGTAGATCGCAGCGTAGAGCTCGCGCTTTTGTCGCGTGGTCGCACATTCAAAATATTGATCGACGCCGTTGATCACCATTCCGATGCGATTGTTTCGCGCAATAACTGCCTCGAGCGCGATCCACCACAATTCACCCAGCCTGTCGGGAAAACTGGTCGCGATGAACATCGCAAACGGCAGTTTGTATTTCCGAAGTAACGGATAGGCCCATCGCAGGAAATCTTTGTAGCCATCATCGAAGGTGAGACAGACGAAACGCCGCGCGAAATCGCCCTCGATGTAGCGTCGATGCATTTCGTCGAGCGACACCACGTCAATGCGCGAACGCGCAAGCCGTCGCAGCAGCCGATCGAGAAATTCCGGCGTAACCTCCAGAAGCCGGTTCGGCTGGAACGCCTCGGGCCGTGCCGGGCGCACATGGTGCAGCGCAAGGATGGCGCCGACGCCGCCGACGAGCGGACGCAGCCAATGGTGCAGCCCGCTGAAATACATCGTCTCAAAGCCGGCACGGATGACGGTTTTTTTCAATGTCGGTGGGCTCCCCGGCCCCTGCGGCAATTCAATTTACTACCCCAGCTGTTTGTTGAGAAATCTTTGCGAAGGTCGGGCACTGTCAACCAGCCCAGCATGAACGTCGTCGCCTACGCCCACCGTCGCTCGCAGCCTGCTCACGTCCGACCGCGAAGGCATAGGCGCTCACCCTTCGTTTGACACACCCGCGCTCATCCCTATAGTCCGCCCCGTTCTCGGTCGGGGCGTGGCGCAGCCCGGTTAGCGCACCAGTCTGGGGGACTGGGGGTCGTGGGTTCAAATCCCGCCGCCCCGACCAGAAAAAGCCCACAAAACCGGACACTTCTCTAATCGAGACCCGCTTGATCTATGATTGGAAGATTTAGCGGATCGACGGCAAGATCACGCTCACGCCGCACTCAAATTAAATGCCCAGCGACGGCGCGATCATACTCAGTGATCTCATCGGCAAGCTCGATCTGTTGCGGGTGCGCTGTGACCGGATCAGGAACGATCGCAAAAACAATTGGAATGGTGCCCGTCGCCTGCAGCAACGGTCCAAACGTTAGACTACCAGTAGCCAGAATGACGTTCGGCGCGAGGGCGATGAACTCCGCCATAGATCGGCGAACGCTGTCGGTATTGCCCGCAACCCGACGTGTCTCGACCGTGCAGGCTTCGGTAGCCGACCACCTTTGGAACCACGAAGCGATAGCCTTGTTGCGTGTTTGGGGGCTCATGCAATGCACCGTACCGACATTGCTCTAAGCACTGCATCCTCGTTTATCCAATAGCCACGCTGCACCGTGTGCGACGGGGAAATGCGGCTCGTTGGTGTTGCGCCCTCGATCAGGATATAATCCCCGGCGTGGGACAAATTGTTTCCGTGCGGCGTTGAGTTCATGATCCGCTCGGGGGACAGCTCATGTTCGTATTGCCAACGGTCCGCCTTCTCTTAATAGCACTCGCGGTCGCCACCGGTTTTGGCATTTTTTTGCAGCTGAACGCTTTTAGAAGCGAAACAAAGCCGCCCTCTTCCGTTGTCCGGGCGAAGACCGGATTTTCATACATCAATGACTTACAGAAAGACACTGGGCTTCCAGAACAAATACGCCAAGCTGCAATTACCGAGCGTGTGCAGCCCGAGGCGAAGACGCCGGAACCAGCAACCAACGAACCGGCTGTCTCAATCCCGGCACCGCCGCTGCCTGATTTCAGAGGAGTTAAGACTTTCGCGGTGGCGCAGGTTCCATTGCAGACATTGCGGACCTGCCTTGAGATTGAAGATCAAAGCAAGGAACGCCTGGACTGCTATGATGAAAAAATAGCGCCAGCACCCAAACAGGTTTCTGTTCCAGCCAAGACAGTGCGAGATTGCCGCTTTGTACAGGAAGAGGATGAGCGTCTTAACTGTTTTAATCGATTTGTGAGTCCCCGCCGAAAAAGAGCACAGCCCAGAAAACGGGCAAGAAGCCCTAGAGAAAAATTCAAACAGGCACCGCCTCATCGGCAGCGCTCAATTGATGGTGCCATTACTGCGGTGAAAGTGCGGAGCCATTTTGGCGAGATACCGGGCATGCCCAATAGCGGACACAGCCAGCGTTCGACGTCATAGCTGACAGTGCTTTCGCCCGCGCAACAACGGCTGCATTTGCAGAACAAGTCGTGAATTCAAAATTTTGACACGGCGGTATTCGGCTGCCCCTGCTCGACCTCGAATTGTCGTAACTTTTTCCAAAATCTCTCTGCGGCGCTGGGGGGTGCCTCGTCAGCAGGAAAGCCACCACGTCTCGGGATATTCCTGGTCACTCTAAGAGGACGAGAGTCCCATCAGAGAGAACAAGAACGTGGGAGGGCAAAGATGGGTGCACCTAATTCCGACGACGAATTTGGTAACTATGCGCCTAAACGATTTCGTGAGCAGCCGCGTATGCCTGCCGCCGAGCAACTTCGTGTAACTCGGCGCCGACGGTCCCCTTGCCCACAGACGTGCATCTGGAACGACGGACGACGACCGAATTCGATTCATGGCCGGAACGTGTCCCGGAACCGCCACCGCCGCGATCAGAGCGCAGTCGTCATCGTTGTTCGTCCGGTTTTTACCGGTGATCACATTTGCGGCTGTCGTCGCGCTGGGAATTATTTTTTACAAACCGGTATCGCATGCTGTCAGCGCCCTATTCGAACTAGCGCAGCCCTCGAAACCATCCGACCGGCCAATCGCGAATACCGCACCGTTGGATGGGCGTGGCGATCGCCTCGCTCCAAACGCGCCGTCTGCAACGGCCTCTGTTGCGCGGCCCGCGCCGGCTCTTGTTCCACAAGGCCCGTCGCCAGCGGCCCGCTTCCATGGCGCAGCCAGCACAGTCCTCCCATGCACCGGCAGCGGCGCCCCCTTCGGCCCCGCCCGCAAACGCGCAGGCGCAGGTCGCGTCGGCACCGCAACCGCTCCAGCAGGAAGCGGGTAGCACCAGGACTCTCTTTCGCGGTGTGACCGACACTGAGATTCGGTTTGGGATTTCTGCAGCACTCAGTGGTCCGACCAAGGAACTCGGCCAGAACATGAAGATGGGCATTATGGCTGCGTTCAACGCAGCCAATGCCAATGGCGGTGTGCATGGCCGGCAGCTTCGGCTTATCGCGGCCGACGACGGCTACGAGCCGGCTCGAGCTGCCGTAGCGATGAAGCAGCTTTATGAGAACGACCAGGTTTTTGGAGTAGTCGGCAACGTGGGGACTCCCACGGCGGTGGTCGCATTGCCCTACGCCCTTGAGCGCAAGATGCTGTTTTTCGGGGCATTCACCGGCGCCGGCCTGCTCAGGAACGATCCCCCCGATCGCTATGTCTTCAACTACCGCGCCAGCTATGCTGAAGAAACCGAGGCCACGGTCCACTATCTGGTGAAGGTCAGGCAGCTGAAGACCAGTCAGATCGCGGTCTTTGCCCAGCAGGACGCCTACGGTGACTCGGGCTTCGCCGGCGTAGCCAAAGCCATTCGGTCGCTCCGAGGCAACGACCGTGCAATTTTGCGGCTCAATTACCAGCGCAATACCGTGGACGTGGATGAGGCCGTCGCGCAGCTTCAGGCGCACAACGCCAACAAGAGCCGCATCCCGATCAAAGCGGTGATCATGGTGCCGACCTATCGGGCGGCGGCGAAATTCATCGAGAAGACGCGCGATCTGTATCCGGACATGATTTACACCAGCGTTTCGTTCGTCGGCAGCACTGCGTTGGCCAACGAGCTGATGCTCCTTGGCAAAAAGTTTGCAAACGGGGTCATCGTCACTCAGGTCGTGCCGGCGGTGGATGGACACTCGTCATTGGTGCTCGAATACAAATCTGCGCTCGCCAAGTACTTCCCGGGAGAGTCCCCGGACTACGTGTCGCTCGAAGGTTATGTGGCGGCCAATGTGCTGATCGCGGCGTTGAAACGGAATGGCCCTCAACTCGACACCGAACGGCTGGTAACAACTCTTGAAAATCTCCGCGGCCTCGACATTGGGCTCGGTACGCCCGTGACCTTCAGCCCATCCGAGCACCAGGGCGTGCACAAGGTGTGGGGTACACAGCTTGATGGCAATGGGCGTTATCAACCAATCGACCTGCAGTAGCGGCAAGGCGTCCTCGATTTTGCCGTTGAATGATTGGCAAGTACTCTACGCCGTCGACTTTTTTAGTTAACCACCGAAATACCTACGCGTTTTTCTCGGCATGATGCGCAACACGGTGCAGACCTACCGTCGCACGGTGAGCATTCGGCGTTAGAGTTTTTACATGTGGCATGCAAACCGAGTTGGGTTTAGCCGCGACTACGATCCGTATACTGTCAAAGTCGTCGTCCTGACAGGGGCATGGGCATACCTAGACGACATACACAAATTTCATATGAGCAACGGCATCGCAGAACGATGCTTTTGCTATCGAACTGATGATGGCGATGTTTTGCAGTGGCACTTTCCGGAATCTGCATACGCGGAATTTTTCATCGCTGAGTTTGGCGGTGAATTAATGCCCCCACCATTTGATCGGTGAGATACGCCATTCAATTTGGCACGCTTTATAGTTCCCAGATCAAGCCCACCACAGACTTTTTTGGTTCGGGTGTAGTGTTACTGCACTCCATTGCATCGACTCAGTCATAACGGTGGCGGCGATGATGTGGCTTGCGTCACCCCCTTCGACAAATAGACGCGAACGGGTCCGCTTGCGCTTGGGCGGCGGCTCGTTCCCCTCCGCGTCATCGCCACCATTGGCACGGAGGAAAAACCGGTGAATACAAATTCTGCACCATCAGCTGATGCGGAAGAAATCTGCAAATTATTGGAGCAGGCGGTCCTCAAATATTTCCCTGGTCCAATTGAAAACGTTGACACATTCTTATTTGCCAACGGCGATGAAAGCGCCGTCGGTGATCCCCAATCGGCATGCGCGCCAGGGGCGCCGAGCAACCACACTTGCAACGGTCAAACGCGGCCTAAGATTCCTGTGCTTTGTGTAAACGTGGAAAAAGGGCGATGCTTGCGCCGTACACTATGTCGGATGGACGTGAAGGCGCCGTTGCATCTCATCGATAAGACGATTGTTTTCGTCGATTTGACGCTGTATCCGATCAAGCTCCTGTTGCTGCAGGTGGTACACTGCGAGGATGACCGCGACAAAATAGATTATCGTTATCAGTGATAGGAGATCTCCCATCAGCATTCTCCCGTCGTCGTTGGAGCTCACTCCCCCCTAAAGATTAGGTCAGAACGCGAGAGACTTGAGGTAAGGGGTTCTGAAGTTCAATTTAACCCTTACACCTTCAACTCTAAGCAAAAGCGCCGCTCAGAGCAGCCATGAGTGTGCGCGAAACAATGCGTGAGCCGCCACCGTCAGTTCACAATCGGTGCTATAGCGCCCGCGTCAGCAAGCGACGGTAGATCTAAAGGATCGGGCGGTATAGCGCAGTGCCGGCACCGGCTTGACACATAACATTCACTCAATGCGTCGACGCGACGCCACGAGCGCCGGCGCGCACATACTCCCTTTATTGCAGATCGATAGGTTGATACCGCCCGTTCTCGTCGAGTTGGGTACCCCAAACTTTGTGCACGCCTTGATGTTCGGATTGTCCGAAACTGATTGGTGTCCCCAGACCAATGTCAAGGTTGCGGATACCCTCAAGCGTGGCCACCAATCTTTCGGTATCAAGTTGGGGCCCGTTGCGTTTCAAGGCCTCGATCATGAGCTTGCCCACAATATAACCCTCGAGCGAGACGTAGTCCGACTGCTCCCCCGGGAAGTACTTGGCGAGCGTCGACCTGTACTCGAGCACAAGCGAAGAGTGACCTTCGACTGCCGGCACGACCTGCGTCACGATGACACCGGTTGCAAATCTTTTACCCAAAAGCATCAACTCATTCGCGAGAGCTGTGCTGCCAACGAAAGACACGCTTGTGTAGATCATGTTCGGGTAGAGGTCGCGCGTCTTTTCAATGAATTTCGCCGCCGCGCGATAGGTCGGCACCATGATCACCGCTCTGATCGGAATACGGCTCTTCTTGAGCTGCTCGATGGCGTCGTCAACGTCCACCGTGTTCCGCTGATAATTGAGGCGCAAAATTGCGTTGTCATCGCCCCCGAGCGCGCGAATGGCCTTGGCGACACCGGAAAAGCCGGAATCTCCATACGCGTCCTGCTGTGCAAACACCGCGATCTGGTTGGGTCTGAGGTGCCTGACCTTCACCAAATAATGGACCGTGGCATTTGTCTCTTCAGCGTAGCTTGCGCGATAGTTGAAGACATACCGGTCTGGCGGGTCGCTTCTCAGCAAACCGGCTCCCGTGAACGCGCCGAAGAACAACATTTTCCGCTCAAGCGCATAGGGTAACGCGACGACAGCCGTGGGGGTGCCCACGTTGCCAATCACTCCGAAAACCTGCTCTTTCTCATAGAGATGTTTCATCGTTATGGCCGCCCGAGAGGTCTCGTAGCCGTCATCAGCCGCAATAAGCCTGAGCCGCCGTCCGAATACTCCACCAGCATCGTTCGCAGCATTGAATGCAGCCTCGATACCGCGCTTCATATTTTGGCCAAGCTCTTTGGCCGGGCCGCTGAACGCCGCCGAAATCCCGAAACGGATTTCGGTGTCGGTCACCCCACGAAAGAAATTTTTCGGGGCCCCAAATTCCGGTGCGAGAGGTTGCGCGGGAGCCGGAAGCGCTGCCTGTTGCATTTGTGAGATGGATTGCTGAGGCGGGACGGCTGCAGGTTGCACCGGCTGCTGTGCGGGGGCGTATTGCTGCGGCTGCGCAACGGGAACACTCCCCGCAGCTGCAACTGCCATTGTATTCACGGGAGCGGGCGCTCGATCCGCAGAGGGCGAAGATTGCTCGGGAACAACAGTAGTGCTTGCTGCAAGCCGGTTGGTTTTTGATGCTTGTGCGCTCCCGGAATATCCCTCAAATAATCCGGTCGCCAATTGCGATAGTGGTTTTGCAAAAATGATCAAAAGCGCAACGGTAGCCGCAAACGTGACAAAGAGCGCAATGCGCCCGACCAATCCGCTCGATCCTTCCTCTAGTCGCACAGGCGGCTCCGGGACACGTTGCGGGCCGGAATTGAAATCCGAGATCGGCGGCCAGTCTTGATGCGGGCGATTCGGAGCCGGGCCATGGATGCCGAGTCGACAAACGGCTGCTGTTGTTGAGCCATCGCCGCTGCTCGCGCACCCATCTCGGCGCATAGCGCTTGTGCTCAAGATCCTCGTCACGGTGGGAAAATTTTTCATCATTGCTCGGATTGCTCATCGGCGTCCCCCTACGCAATACCACTCGGAGTTATGTTGCCGTTGTGGCGACAGATGCTGAAAGTTACCGCAGGTAATATTTGCACTAATCTTCCAATAGACATTGGTAGAACCGTACCAAGCGGAGAAATAGTTAATCTACGAAGGAACGGCCAAAGACTTAAAAAGAACAAAATTTGGTATTGCGCCGCACTCAGACATTGACGCCGAACAGCGTCGATACCTTCGGGTACCGCATGGTATTTATCCATCGAAGCCGATCATCGGCTCCAGTCGGCAATCATCTCCCAATTTTTTCTGTGTGCCACGTTTCAGCGTCGTGGGCCCGCATTCGTTGGCATCTTCCATCGCCATAAAAGATGCTTCGGAAAATGCCGTCCACAATTGCTCGTCGTTCCCGCCTGGGATCAGGACTCCGCAAACAAACTGTGAGGTGGCAATTCATTTGATGCCCAGCGAGTATCTGCGCCACATAGAGATCGCGTCGCGGCACGCGCTCTTTGTATCCATGCGCCGTTGCTATTTGTTTTTTCGGCTTGCTTGCCTTTCCGCCCAAAGATGCGTGTTTGATCGGCCTGGGCTTCGGTAGCACAACCTTTTCTTTTTGCCGTCAACGAATTGGCCAAACAATTGCTGATTTCCGGCATCGGCGGCACTGGCGACTGCAGTGACAGGCGGCTCTCTTTCGGCGGGCTCTTTTCTGCAATAGCGGAAGAGCCATCCACCGCGGTCCAGGTAAATTGCACAGGGGTGCGCGAAAGCGGGTGTCCGTCGATGTCGCGCAACTCGGCGACAAACGTCATCGGTCCCACGAAGCCATGAGGCGGAATGACATACGGCGGTTGGCGCTGGTATCGGACTACGCCGAAATCTCAAGCCTACCCATGTAAGTTTTTGCTTTGGCGTATTGCTTCATGGAACTTTTCCGCGTGCGCTCACGGAACACGCTTGAAATGGTGAGCGCCCGAATAGCACGATGCTCAAAGTCACTGTGGAGTAAAACAATGCTACCGCGATTTGCCTTACTCGGCATGACAACCATCGCTGCGATGACCCTTCTCATTTGGGGTGCGGCGTACACGTCGCTTCATATTTTCCGGGATGAGGTGGCTTCGCTTGAAAAATCGGCGCCGAGGTCCACGCCACTCCCGGTCAGCGCCACGTCTTCGACAGCAACAGACGTGTCGAACATCTATAATGGGGCGCGCATCATCGTCGTGTGTTCGGAATTGGACGAAACCCAAAAGTCCCAGACAAGCTGTCCTTGAACAGCTGGCGGCCTCAGCGCCTGGGCCATCGCCATCGCCGCCAATCCGTTCAATCTTTAAGCCTAAGCTGAACGGTGTGCGGCCTGGAGCGGCCGCTTGTGCCGGCCTCGGCTGGATAGCGCCCTGACGCTATTCGGAATTTCGACTTCGACCTCAAGTGTCGAAATTTTATTGCGACGAGTCATTTGCACGCTGACCCCGGCGGGGTCGATGTCGACATGCCTGGCCACGGCAGCGAGAATTTCGTGGCGCAAGAGGGTCAGCAAATCGGAAGAGCCCGGGGCCGAGCGCTCATGCGCAAACAGAATCTGCAGCCGGTCGCGCGCTATGGGGGCGGACCCTCCCCGCTTGAACAGATTGAAAAAGTTCATGCTGCTCTCCGGCCGAAGAGCTTGCCAAACAACCCCACCTTATCGGAGGGCACTGTCATTTCGATGTCTTCGCCCATAAGTCTTCGGGCGGCATCGGAATAGGCACGCGCGGCAGCGCTACCTGGATTGTTCAGTGTCACCGGCGAGCCAAGATTTGATGCCCGCAGCACCTCCTCGCTCTCCGGAACAATGCCCAGGAGCGGCGTTGACAGAATCTCAAGCACGTCATCGATCCCGAGCATCTCGCCGCGGGTCGCACGGCCCTGGTCGTAACGTGTAATCAGGAGATGCTTGTCGATGCGCTCGCCGCGCTCCGCTCTCAGCGTCTTGGCGTCAAGGAGCCCGATGATGCGGTCAGAATCGCGCACCGAAGACACTTCCGGGTTTGTCACAATGATGGCGATCTCCGCAAAGCGCATTGCGAGCGTTGCACCGCGCTCGATTCCCGCGGGGCTGTCGCATATCACCCAATCGAACATTTGCCGAAGCTGGCCAATGATCCGGCGAACGCCGTCTTCAGTCAGCGCGTCTTTGTCGCGGGTCTGAGAAGCCGGAAGCAGTGCGAGCGTGTCGATGCGTTTGTCGCGAATAAGGGCCTGCTGGAGTTTGGCGATGCCCTGGATCACGTTGACCAGATCATAAACCACTCGCCTTTCAGCCCCCATCACCAGGTCCAGATTGCGCAGGCCGACGTCGAAGTCGACGATCACGACCTTCTGTCCAATTTGCGCCAGTGCCGCTCCGATTGCCGCGGTCGTTGTGGTCTTCCCCACACCGCCTTTGCCGGAAGTAACAACCACGACCTTCGCCATTGTTTGCATCTCCTAAGGTGAATCATCAGTCCAATGCGGCGATTCTCACCGCATCGCCATCGAGCCACGCTTGAACGGGCCCTTTTGGGAACTTCTGATCGAGTGATTCGGCCGTCAGATAATATCCGTCGATCGCCACAAGCTCGGCCTCAATCTTGCTGCAGAAGATGCGCGCCCTGGAATTGCCGTGGGAACCCGCCATCGCGCGTCCGCGCAACGTGCCGTAGACGTGGATGGAACCGCCCGCGACAAGTTCCGCTCCGGATGCCACCGATCCGAGCACCGTCACATCCCCATCAGGAAAGAATATCGATTGCCCCGACCGTAACGGCTTGTCGAGCAGTAGCGTCGGTTCCTTGCGCACGTCCCGCGCGGGTGACTCAACTCTATCAGGTATGACGCTGCCGGCGTGGCTGGACCGCAGTAAAGGTGGCAGACCCGCGCCCGTCGAAAGCGGATCAGCATTTTCGAGGCCCAAAATGCGAATGCCGCGTTGCTCGAGTTCGGAAATCAGGTGCACGATCGCGAGCTTGCTGAGTTTCACCGCGCTCAAGTCAACCACGACTGGCGCACCGCTTAGGAAGCTTTCCGCGCTCTTTAACCTTTGATCGATCTCAGCCATCCACTCGACAATCGGGGGTTCCGGTGCAAGCACGACCGCCAAATAAGACCGGCAGACAAATCGCGTCGTTGTGGCTTGCCGAGCATCAGCAACAGAGGTCACGAGCACTCCATCAGGTGATTACGAGCGACAACGACCGGCTTCATCGCGCTTCTGCAACGATGAATTGCGCGCATTCGCGAATGCGCCACACGATCATATAAGTCTGAAGTCGCGATTGTTTTCGAAGTGCGATGCTACCACACACGAATTTCACAACACCTATAATCGATGCAGGACTGTCAGCTGTCCGCGCTCTCCATCTCGATGTGGCGCGTTGGATCAGGCACAAGGCTTGTCTGCTCATGGCCGTTTATAATGGCCGATGCCACAGCTCGAAGGTCCTCGGCGGCACGCTCGGCCTTTTCTGCATCGCAAATCGCATTCGAAAGTTTGAATCGAAGTACCATCCTCGAAGTGCCAACGCTCGCCGACTTGGCTAGATCGGCCGACGCGGCACGCAGTTCAGTCATTAGCGCTTCGATACTCGTGCTGGCACTTTTCACCCCCTCAACTCCTGTACGCAAAACACGGTGATGATCCCCACAATCGGTCTATTGCGTGACCGGTAGTGAAATCTATGGGGACGAACATGGCAAAAGCTTGGGTTGTTCTGCGAACGGTCGTCACCAACGATCGTTGTTTGGTCCGCCGCGTCTGTGTCGCTAACCACATACCTCCGCCGAACGCGGATCAAGCTCAAGACTCGGCTACACCGCCGGCGCCGCGCCGTTTTTAAAACACATCTGTTGCACATCCTTGGTAAAAATTTCCGACTAGATTGTTCGAGTGCTGCTGCTTGGGGAGTCAACGGCATGTCGAGTTCACAGAGTGGCGGCCTGCCACTGTCCGTCGGGATCCGATGCCCACCATTGATGAAGCTTTTTGCGGATCATCCTGATCCTGTGTTGTCTTGGAGCGCGTGAGGGGGAAATCGTATGGTTGAGGCGCTCATGTACCTCGGGATTGGTTTTCTTTTTGCAACCCTCATTGCGGTGAGCGTCATCCCCCTGATCCACGGGCGTGCGGTGCGACTGACCACCCGGCGCATAGAAAACTCGATACCGCAGTCGATGGCCGAAATCCAAGCCGACAAAGATCTACAGCGCGCGGATTTTGCAGTTTCGACGCGACGCCTCGAGATCACCATCGAACAGCTCAAGGAAAGCAATACTAGCCAGCGCGCCGAAATCGGGAAGAAAGATGACATTATCAACCGGTTTAAGGTTGAGCGCGAAGCGCAGAACGTGGAACTGCTCCTGCTCAAGGCTGAAGTGGGCGCCCTCAAGCAGCAGATCGGTGCTTCCGATATCAGGCTGAACATCGAGCAAGATCACCCCCATGAGCTCGCGTCGCTCTCCACCGTGCCAGCTGATTCGCCGCTCCCTGAAGAGGCCAGCACGCACCTGATTTCTCCCCAAGTTCGGATGCAGCACGACCGTTTTCCCCGGGCCCCTTTATTGACAACAACGTATAAGGGCGCGGGTTCAGTCGCGGAGCCGATGCTTGCCCAAAAACGAACAGCTTTGAACGACCAAGACGATCGCAGCGATGCGCCTCTCGCGGCGTTGGCGGTAGTCGAAGGAGTAGCAGCCCGCGCGGATGACTCCACTGCGGAAATTTCAGCCGATGGGCGTAAGCCGATAGGTCCCGAGGCGATGTCCGCGTCGCGCAGCGAGCCGTCAATTCACGTGTCGCCGAGCGATCATTTTGTGCAAGAACGGCCGCGGCGAGGCATCCGACTCGGAACCATTCCTTTGGTTGCAGTCCTGATCGGTATTGCCGTGTTTTTGTGGGTCTACCATGAGGACGCAAATAAGACACTTACGACCTGGACTCGGGCGATCGTCCCGCCGCCGCCCACGTCAGCGGCAAAAATGATCACGCCACAGTCTGAAGAAAAGGCGACTTCACCGGCAGTGAGTTCGCAGCTTGAAGAATTGACACGTGAAGTGGCCGACATGCGGAACAACGTTCAGCAGTTTGCCGCCAAGCAGGAGCAACTGAACCGCGATTCCGAGCCAGCCCGGAGCGAACAGGAAACCAAAGAGGCGCGATTGAACCCAGCGCCGCAACCTCAGCCAAGACTTGCTCCGGTGCCGGAGACTCCGCCGACAACAATTCCGGGCTGGATCGTGCATGAAGTCGCTAACGGGACGGCGGTCGTTCAGGGGCCCAATGGCACCTGGAGGGTGGCGCGCGGCGATGTCCTGCCCGGTGCCGGAAGGGTCGATTCTATCGTTCGCTGGGGAAATCGCTGGATCGTTGCGACCAATAGAGGACTGATCTCGACCCCATAGCGACGTAATCGTTCTTGGCAGGCAAGCTTCCGATTGTGTGGAAGAAAGGCAAGCCGATTGTCAGCGTGCGGTCCCGGTCACTGCGTGTTTGGTGCGCTTGTCGCGGCGAGGTTGATCTCAGCTATGGCATGGCCGCCCTGACTCCTGAAACGAGTCGAAACGACGGTCGATTTTTGAAGCTCTTTCGGAAGCATGGCCTTGAGCTTTACGAAATTGATCGCACTTAGAATCACAGCATAAGCTTTCCGATTTATGTCCACCTTTGCGTGGTCCAGGTTGGCATGTGTGATGACTACTTCCTGTCCTTCTAGCCTTATCTCCGGGTCGGAAATTTTTAGTGCGATATTTGCGCTATCTTTTTGCACCAATTGAATGGGCAGTTTTCCCCGGAATGGCTGGGTGCCATCCTTCGTTTTTGTCATGGCTGCTTTCACAGTATGACGTTCTGGCAGTTTGATGCTCAGGAATCCGATTTTTTGCTTCTTCCATACAATAGATGATTTCGCAGGTCGGGCCCTGCACGACCAGAGATCAACTTGGCCGCGGACCGACATGATGAGCTGATCATCGATTGGCAGCAGCGATCCGCTTGTGAGGGATACCGCCGGACTCCGGCTATCAGCGTCACGCTTTGCGCAATCGGCAGCCGAAACCCCAAGCCGGTCTAAGACAGCAGGGAGCTTTCGCTGAAGGTCGACCAGATCGACGAATATTCTTGCGTCTACAGTACGTTCGCTATCGACTGAACTGGTGGTAATCCATGACGTCGCGCTGACGGTAATCGGCACGCCATTGACGTAGTTTGTTATCGTGATGGGTCCGACTGCGAGTTGAGCCGAAGCTTTTGACACCAAAACAGTCGACAGCAATGCGGCTCCAAAGAGCACCTTCATGGCCCAGCCCCATTAGCCCACAAAGAATCTGCAGAACGCTCCGCCACATGCTACCGCAAGTTACCTCCGGACGTCTGCGCGTTTGCGCCTATTCCCCAGAAAACGACGGCGAGCAGCGAGGTCGTGGGTTCAAATCCCGCCGCCCCGACCAGCTTGCCTCCGAGAGTTGACGCCGCGGTCTCCGAGATCAGTTGAACGGCCGCGCTTTCGCGACTACGCTCATCAATTCAGGAGCGTCCGCATGACTGTATCTTATGCTTATTTGTTCTTCAGATACGCCCGGTGGCTGCTTTGGATCGCCGCGCTCGCTTACTCGGTCGAGTATTTGCTTAATACCCGCAGCCATATGGATTCGTTCAACCATCTGCTGCGAACGACCGAATTATGGATGTTCGCGCTTCCGAACTTGGCGATGTTCGCAGGATTTTTCGAATTGATGATGCGCGACAAGGCGGGCCTTCCGCGACCAAGGTTTGGTCAACTCGGCTTGCCGCGTTGAGCGGAATAATTCCACCGCCCTGATCCGGTGGCGCCGAAGTCAATGCCAATCTGCGCCAGGAAGGCCTTCGAGCGGGCGGCCTCGAGGTAAGCAATCTCATTTTTTAGTTTATTGATCTCTCGGCGGCATAGCCCCGCGTCGCCGACGGCTTCCTTCGCGTCGGTTTCAAGCCTGTGTAAAAACTGCCGCAGGCGGACAAGGTCCGTATCGGTCGGGGCTTTCAACATGCTCCCGATCGTAACCGGCTCGCGCGGCGCGAAAAGCGGTTTTCCACTTACAAATAAAACTGTTCACGCGTTTTTTGCAGGCATTCATTCCGGCGTATGCAGCGACACCCCGAGCCGCGCACGTCGGCGCAGCCAGGTGGTAGCGCGATACTTCGGATCGTGGGTAATGGCCTGCATTCCGTCGAGCACGGCGAGCACGCGACCCGGACCGAGCGCATCTCCAAGCGCGAGCGGCCCTTTCGGATAGTTGAGACCGAGTTCGACGGCCGTGTCGATGTCGGCCGGCGCTGCAATGCGCAATTCGGCGATGCGCGTGCCGATATTGACGATCATCGCGAGCAGCCGCTGCACGACGAAGCCCGGACTGTCGTTGATCACGGTGACCGGTATTTTTTCCGTCGACAGCGCCGCCACCGCAGCGGCCAGGGTGTCCGGCTTGGTGAGCGGCGTTTTCATCAGCGTCCGGCGTCCGGAAAAACGCCCGAACATGTCGACAGCAACGGTCCGCGCCGGATCGAGTTGCAACCGCACGGCCGCACCCGAGGCATCCTCCCCAAGCGGCGCGACGAAGCACGGAATTCCCGCTGCCGGCGTGCCGCCGAACTGGACTTTGACGCCAGCGCCTTTCAGCCATTCGGCAAGCTCGGCCCCGCCGTCCTCGTTCGCGACCCAGGCCGCGGCGGGCTTCGCCCCCGGCGGGACTGGCACGGTCGGTTTGTCTTTCGCAGGCGCGCCCTCGTAACTGTAGAAGCCCTGCTTCGACTTCCGACCGAGCAGACCACCCGCGACGCGCACCGCCATTTGTGCCGAAGGCTGGTACATGGGCTCATCGAAAAATTGTTCAAAGATACTCACCATCACCGCGTGCGTGACATCGCCGCCGACAAGGTCGAGCAGCTCGAACGGGCCCATGCGGAATCCGGCCGCTTCTTTCATCAGGGCATCGACTTCCTGCGGGCTTGCAATTCCCTGCGCGACGATGCGGAGCGCTTCGGGACCATAGGCACGGCCCGCGTGATTGACCACGAAGCCCGGGGAGTCCGCGGCGACGATCGGATGCTTGCCGATCCGCCGTGCAAATTCGACCAGCGCCTCCACGACCCCGGGCTCGGTGCGCAGGCCACCGATAACCTCGACCAGCTTCATCAACGGCGGGGGATTGAAGAAATGCAGGCCGGCAACGCGCTGCGGCTGCGCACATCCGGCGGCAACTTCGGTGACCGACAGGGATGATGTATTCGTTGCCAGCACGGCATCGGCAGCCACCCGCTGCTCGAGCTCGCGAAACAGGGAACGCTTGGCCGAGATGATCCTCGACGATGGCCTCGATCACAATCCCCGCTCTTGCGCACTCATCGTAGGTGCTGATCGGTTTCAGGCGGCCGAGCACATCCTTCTTTATCTCGGCGGTCATGCGCCCTTTCGACACCAGCCCTTCGAGACCTTTGTCGATCGCGGCGATGGCTTGCTTTACCGCGCCGCTGTTTGAATCGAACAACAAGGTCGTGAGCCCGGCTTGCGCGCACAATTGAGCGATGCCGCGACCCATGGTGCCGGTGCCGAACACCGCGGCGACAAGATCGGGCCGGGAAAGGTCAAACGCCACGCGCTACTGCCCTTCGAACTTGGGTTTTCTTTTTTCCATGAAGGCACGCATGCCTTCCTTCTGATCGCGCGTGGCGAATTGCAGTTGGAACGCTTTGCGTTCCAGCATCAACGCCGTATCGAGCGGCGCATTGAGCCCGGCGTTGATGATTTCCTTGATCTGCATGATCGATACAGCGGGCATCGCGGCAATGTCGCTGGCGATTTCGAGCGCGCGCGGCAGTGCCTGACCGGACGGCGCAACTTCGCTGACGACACCCATGCCCAAAGCCTCCGCAGCGCTGAACATCTTCCCGGTCATGATCAGCAACATGGCGCGGTGGCGTCCGACAAGCCGTGCCAGTTTTTGCGTGCCGCCACCACCGGGAAGAATGCCGACCTTGACCTCTGGCAGGCCGAGCTTTGCCCCCTCACCCGCAATAATGATGTCGGCGCACAATGCCAGTTCAAGTCCGCCGCCAAGCGCAAAGCCCTCCACCGCGGCGATAAGTGGCTTTGGACAGTCCATGAGCGCGCGCCAGTATTTCTGCACATTGCGCGACATGACCTCGACAGGACCCGCCTCGGCCATCTCGCCGATGTCGGCGCCGGCTGCAAAAGCGACATCCGAACCGGTGATGATGATACAGCGCACGGCATTGTCGGCACCGCAGCGCGTCACTTCGTCTGCAAGCCGCGTGCGCACCTCCAGATTGAGCGCATTGCGTACCTGCGGGCGGTTGATCTTCAGGACAACAATGTCGCTGGACGGACGTTCAACGATGAGGGAATCCGGCGCAGCCATGGCGATCGACCCAGAGGAATGACGTCGGGGCCTTACCTAGCAGATCGCGGGCCCGGAAGGCTATTTGCGGCAAGTTATTTGCGACTTGGATTGATCACGGCCAGCGCGTCGATGACCCCGGCTCCGACCTCATTGCGCTTGCCCGGAATTCGGGTCGCGGCACGGGTGAGGCTGGCGCGTACCTGGGCCGGCGTGAGGTTCGGTTTCGATGCCAGCAGGAGGGCCGCGACCCCGCTGGCATGCGCGGCTGCGATGGAAGTGCCCGAAGTCACCTGATACTTCCCGTCCGGTGCGACAGCGAGAATCTCGACACCGGGCGCCGCCACCGCAACTTGCGGCCCCCGGTTGGCCTGGGCCATCAGCTTGTCGTCGACATCCGTTGCCGTCACGCCGATGACGCCCGCGTCGGCAGCTGGATAGAGCGGCGGCGACCGTGGCCCGGCATTGCCGACGGCGGCAATCAGCACGATGCCACGCGCATTTGCCTTGGCAAGCATCTCACGTAACAGGTCGTCGGGAGGGCCGGCAAAGCTCATATTGATGATGCGCGCGTTCTTGCTCGCAGCCCAATCGACACTCTTGAGAATATTGAAGGTGGTGCTTTCCGCACTTTCTCCCGAGCCCGAAAAGGCGCGCACCGCGAGCAACTTCACTTTCGGTGCGACACCGGTCAACTTGCTCCGCGCCGCAATTGCTCCGGCCATGGCAGTGCCGTGCGAATGGGCAATGGCCGGCGAGCCGACGACATCGTATTCGTCGGCGACCACGCCGGTAAGGTCGGGATGTTTCGTGTCGATTTTTAAATCAATCACCGCGACCAGCACGTCGTCGCCGCTGGTGATGCGATGCGCCTCCAGGAGGTGCAGCTTGTTCACGACGTATTGCGCGGAGCTAGCGGCCGCCGGCGGCGCCTGAGTTGCCGGTGCCTGCGTCTGCGCGCCGACATAGACCATGTTGGCCCAGCCGCCCGACACGCCTGGATAATTGCGGGCGATCAGGCTCAGCGTTTCCGGCACCGACTGCGTGCCGCCTTTGCGCCAGCGGCTGAGCGTGCGGCCGCTCAGCTCGAATCTCTGGGTTTCCAGCTCAGTCAACTGCAAATTGCTCGCGAGCGCATTGCGCATCTGCGCGGTTGCGCCGGGCGCAAACTCGAGGATGAGTTCGTTGGCCACAAATCGTGTTTCGCCCTGCGGCGGTATCTTGAAATTGCGCCCGCGTCCCGTGCGCTGCTGCCGAGGCGGCGGTTTCGACGTCTGGGTTTGGGTTTGGGTCTGGGTCTTGGATTTGAGTTGTGACCGTGGGCGGCACAAGCGCATCCGCCAATAGCCAGCCGATCGGTCCGAGGAAGCACCCCAGGGTCGAGCGGTAGGCTTCGTTGAGCGTGAGTTCGCGGCCCAGTATCACCGTGCCGATCATCGGGGACACGGCCGCGCACCCGACCGAGCCTATGACGAACCAACCGAGCGGCGTGATCGGTGTCCCGCGGTCAATGATCGTCGGTGGCGGGGGAATGTTGGGAACCGTCTGTTGCCCATACGCAGGCGCCAACGCACCTGCGACGGTGGCAATCGCAAGCAACACGGCCCTTGCGAGCTTCCCCATACATCCCCTCCGAACGGCCGAAAGCATTCTACACGGCCATTGGTCGTGCACCATGCCCGTCCGGTTCAGAGGCTGAAGTGGGAAACTGGCCTAATGCGGCCTTGTCACCACCGCATCAATCATTTTGCGGCACTCGACGAGGTCATGCAGGACCGCACGTAATTTGTGCAAATCCTCACCGGCCAACCCGCCGGTCACGGCCGGCGAAGGTTGACGCGACGCTGCCGGCACGGCGTCTTGCAGTTGCTGGACCGACTGATCGATGGCACTGCCGCCGTGGAGCGCACGGTCAGCGGGTTCGATGCGCGGCATGGGTGCGCTCGCCATCGGCGGGTCAATCCGCGCCGCGGCGTCGTCCTGGCTGTCGCCCAGATCGCGGCCAATCAACGACGAAAGCCGGCCACGAATGCCGCTCTCTTCCTCAAGGAGATTTTCGACTGTCTCGTTTTCTTCGGCGAATTGTTCTTCGCTCTCGACAACGCCATGGGGCGGCTGCGGTGCGCCCTCCTCCCACACGGCTTGCACGAACTTCGAGCCCTGCTCGCGCAGAATTCGTTGCACGCCGCGGATGGTGTAGCCCTCGCCATAAAGCAGGTGGCGTATCCCGCGCAGCAAGTCGATGTCGTCCGGCCGGTAATAGCGGCGTCCTCCGCCGCGCTTCATTGGCTTGATTTCGTGAAAACGGCTTTCCCAAAAGCGCAGTACATGCTGCGGCAAGTCGAGATCGTCCGCCACTTCACTGATGGTGCGAAAAGCGTCCGGCGCCTTGTTGTCCAAAGCGACCTCACCTCTGGTTGTTTATCGAACGCGGTTTTACGCGACTACGTCGGCTCAGCTTGGTTCCGCGGCGCCGTTATTGATGCGCTGCTTGAGAATCGCTGACGGCTTGAACACCATAACGCGTCGCGGCGAGATTGGCACTTCTTTCCCCGTTTTTGGGTTCCTGCCAATGCGTTGGCCTTTTTTACGCACAACAAAAGACCCGAACGACGACAATTTCACGGTTTCGCCACGCTCCAGGCAGTCGGTGATCTCCTTGAGCACCAACTCAACCAAAGCAGCCGATTCCGTGCGTGAAAGACCGACTTTTTGGTAGACCGCCTCGCACAAGTCGGCCCGCGTCACAGTTTTTCCGGTCATCGCCTGCCCTAGCCCCCGGCGAAGGTATCCCGCTGAATTATCGACGATATTAGCATGACCGGGAGGGGTCAACGGGGCCGCTAAGGAATTTGATGGGGGTGACCAGGGCCTTCGCCCCGCTCACCAACGCAGGAGGGCCGACCCCCATGTGAACCCGCCACCCATTGCTTCCAGCAGGATCAGGTTCCCACGCTTGATGCGGCGGTCGGAGACCGCATCGAACAGCGCCAATGGGATCGATGCCGCGGACGTATTGCCGTGACGATCCACGGTAATCACCACCTTTTCCGGCGCGATACCGAGCTTGTGGGCGGAGCCGTCGATAATTCGCTTGTTGGCCTGGTGCGGCACGAACCAGTCGATGTCAGCCGCGCTGTAGCCTGTGGCCTTGAAGGCATCCTCGATGACGTCGGTGATCATGGCCACGGCATGCTTGAAAACTTCGCGCCCTTCCATGCGCAGGTGACCCACCGACTGGGTCGATGACGGCCCGCCATCGACATAGAGTTTCGCCCGGTGACGTCCGTCGGCGCGTAAATGGGTCGTCAAAATGCCGCGGTCCTCGCGGGTCCCGGGCTGCGGCTGCGCCTCGAGCACCATGGCGCCGGCGCCATCACCGAACAGGACGCAGGTCGTGCGATCGCTCCAGTCCAGAATGCGCGAAAACGTCTCGGCGCCGATGACCAGCGCGCGCTTGTAGGTGCCGTTGCGCAGCAACGCGTCGGTCACCTGCAGCGCATAGACGAAACCCGAGCAGACTGCCTGGAGATCAAAAGCTGCGCCGCGCGTGATCCCCAACCCTGCCTGCACCGACACCGCGGTGGCCGGGAAGGTCTGGTCGGGCGTCGACGTCGCGAGCACGATCAAATCGATGGAGCTTGCCTCAATATGCGCATTCGCGAGAGCCGCCCGCGCCGCATTGAGCGCGAGATCTGACGTCATCTCCCCTGGCGCCGCAATATGGCGCTCGCGAATCCCGGTGCGCTGAACGATCCACTCGTCGGTGGTCTCAACGGAACGCGCGAGTTCGTCGTTACTGACGATCCGAGCTGGCAGATAAATGCCGCAGCCAAGCACAACCGAACGCAAAACCGTCACGAGCCTGCTCCGCCCGCGAGTCGCGCCGTCGTTCCTGCTTTCAGGTCGCGCGCCATCGATTGCCCGATCTTCTCGAGCAACTCGTAGCGCACCATGTCGTAGCCCATGTCGATGGCGGACGCGGTGCCTTCGGCATCCGCGCCGCCGTGGCTTTTGATCACAACGCCGTTGAGACCAAGAAATACTCCACCGTTCGATTTGCGCGGATCCATCTTGTCACGCACCGTGCGGAAGGCTTGGCGCGCAAGCAGATAACCGAGGCGTGCCGCCCAAGTGCGATTCATTGCCGCGCGCAGATAAGATGCGAGCTGATGCGCCGTCCCCTCCGCGGTCTTCAGCGCAATGTTGCCGGCAAACCCTTCAGTGACCACGACGTCCACCGCACCCTTGCCGATGTCGTCACCCTCGACGAAGCCATGGTAGTCGAAATGCGGAAACTGGCCTTCGCGCAGAATGCGCCCAGCTTCGCGCACCTGCTCCAGTCCTTTGACCTCCTCGACGCCGATATTCAGCAGACCAACGGTCGGCCGCTCGATGTCGAACAGTACCCGCGCCATCGCACTGCCCATGGCGGCAAGATTGACGAGGTGCGCTTCATCGGCGCCAATCGAAGCGCCGACGTCGAGCACCACGGATTCGCCCTTCAGCGTCGGCCAGAGCGCCGCGATGGCCGGGCGCTCGATTCCTTCGATCATCTTAAGATTGAAACGCGACATCGCCATCAAGGCGCCGGTATTGCCGGCAGAGACTGCAACGTCGGCATCCCCTTTTTTGACCGCGTCGATCGCAAGCCACATCGACGATTTCCATCGGCCGTAGCGCAGGGCCTGGCTCGGCTTGTCGTCCATTCGGATTGCGACTTCCGTATGCACGACCTTCGAATGCGCTTTTAAGCGCGGCAATTTATCGAGAACTGGCTGAACCGCGGCGCTGTTACCGAACAGGAGAAATTCGATGTCGGGGTGGCGCGTGAGCGAAATGTCGGCTCCCGGCAAAATCACGGGTGCGCCGTGATCGCCGCCCATGGCATCGAGCGCGATGCGAACCTTATCCGGCATGGACCGCTCTTGACGGCGTAGACTGCGGCGCCGGCCGCACGCTTATGTGAAGCCGGTACGTGGGTGCGACCATAGCCGCTCGTTCATCCCACAGAAACCGATTATCTGCCACGCCCATGCCCGTTGCCCGCTTCCTCGAAGGTTATCCGCCGAGCCGCTTTTTTAGCGCTTCCAGGGCTGCGAACGGCCTCGCACTATCATCGGCGGTCTTAACCGCGGCAAATTCAGCGCCCGCCTTGCGAGGATAGGGATCGATCCCGAGCAGCAAAAATTCCGTTGCGATCGCACCGAGATCGACCTTTCCCTCGATCAGCGGCTCGGGCGGTTCTTCGTCGCCGGCCTTGTGGTCTGCGCCATTCGCAGCGGCATCGAGCGACGGCGCGAAAAGAACGTTGATCGGCTCATCGAGATCGTTTTCGAGAGACTCGAGCGTCACCACGCAGGTTTGCCCGACCCGGGCCTTTACTTGGCCGGCCACATGCACGCCGCCGCCCCGGCGTGTGAGGTCAAAGACCGCCGAGAGGTGCGGCAGTTCGCGCAGGTTCGCGAGCTTAGCCAGCTGCGCGCGCACCTCGGCTGGCGCCTCCGCTTCAATGTGGAGCCCGGTTTCCGGGATATCGTCCACGGCAACTGGCACACTCCAGGGGTTTTGGGTGTTTTTCATCAGTATCAGTCTTTTGCGCCGGAAGCCTCATCCTCAACAAGAACGGTAGCAGCGGGCTCCGGCATTGTAAGCTGGCCGGCGAGAACTTGTGAGGCTGGTTGCACCCTCAACTCAGCTGCCGTCCCCCGCATATAGGCCGCAAGACGTGCGGCCGCAGCCCGGCTGGCCGCGTCTTGGCCGTAGATATTCCGCTCCAGAGCCTTCACGAGCGCCTGTTCGCCGTCATGCGCCAGACCTGCCCGGTACGCCTGCGCACGCCCATAAAACGCTTCCCCAACGCGCTGCATTTGCCTGGGCACTGAAAGATCGCCGACGCCCATTTCACGCAGATTACGGTCCATGTCCGCGCAGAAATGATCGAAGAGCGCCTGCCCGAGTTCCCGCAATTGCGGATCGTCCGCCAACCGGTCGAGAACCAGGGCCAAATGCAGAACCAGCAGGTCAAAACGCCCATTTACCGTGTCCGGCACCCCATATTCGCGATAAAAACAGGGCAATCGCGCCTGCGCCACGATCGTGCCATACAGGGTAGAAATGGTGTCCGACCGCGCGCGGCGGCGAAACAAGGGGAATTTCATCGGATCCGTTCAGGTGCTGCCGCTCGTCGCGTTACGTCAACGCCCTCGGCGGTGCAAGATTTGAGCGGGGCTTACTGGGGTCGAGAGCGGTGCGTCGTACCATGAAAGGCTTTCATCTGACGGTCGCGCTCGCCAGCGCGCTGGTGCTCTCGGCCTGCGGCAACACCGGCGAAACGCTGCAACGCGGTTACGTGCTGCCGGAAGGCGCACTCGAGCAAATTCCCGTCGGCGCAACGCAGGAGCAGGTTCTCATCGTGCTTGGCACGCCATCCACGGTGGCAACCGTGAGTGGCGATGCGTTCTACTACATTTCGCAAAAGGCCCACCGCTCCGCAGCGTTCATGCCGTACGAGGTTTCCGATCAACGTGTCATCGGAGTTTATTTCGACAAAGAGCGACGGGTCACGAGACTCGCCAATTACGGGGTCAAGGACGGAAAGATCTTCGACTTCTATTCCCAAACGACACCGACCGGCGGCCAGGAGTTGAGTTACGTCCGAAATATTTTCAAGAACGTCGGCTTCCGTTTGTAAGCTCGACAAAAAAGGGCCCGCGCAACACGCGGGCCCTTCACTTTTTGCGCTCACGATCAGTGGGCGAGAACCGCCAGCAGCAGCAGCGCCACGATGTTCGTAATCTTGATCATCGGGTTCACGGCCGGTCCCGCCGTATCCTTGTAGGGATCGCCGACGGTGTCGCCGGTGACCGCAGCTTTGTGGGCATCAGAACCCTTGCCGCCGTAGTGGCCGTCTTCGATGTATTTCTTGGCGTTATCCCAGGCGCCGCCGCCGGACGTCATCGAGATGGCGACAAACAGGCCGGTCACGATCACACCAAGAAGCATGGCACCGACCGCCGAGAAGCCCGCCGACTTGCCGGCCGGGCCGCCGCCCGCGATGAAGTAGATCGCGAAGTAGCAGACGATCGGTGAAAGCACCGGCAGCAACGACGGCACGATCATTTCCTTGATCGCCGCCTTGGTAAGCATATCGACAGCACGCCCATAGTCCGGCTTGTCCTTGCCCTTCATGATGCCGGGCTTATGGCGGAATTGCCGCCGCACTTCCTCGACGATTGCGCCGGCCGCACGTCCTACGGCGGTCATGCCAAGCGCGGCGAACAGGTACGGCAGCAGACCGCCGAACAACAGGCCGACGACGACGTAAGGGTTGGTCAGCGAGAAATCGAGCTGGATGCCCTGGAAGTACGGATGCTGTGCCGCGGTCCTGGTGAAGAACTGCAGATCCTGGTTATAGGCGGCAAATAGCACCAGCGCGCCGAGACCGGCCGACCCGATCGCGTAGCCTTTAGTGATCGCCTTCGTCGTGTTGCCGACCGCATCGAGCGCATCTGTCGACTTACGGACGTTTTTCGGCAGACCGGCCATTTCGGCAATGCCGCCAGCATTGTCGGTGACTGGACCGAACGCATCGAGCGCAACCACCATGCCCGCGAGTGCGAGCATCGAGGTCACCGCGATGGCGATACCGAATAATCCGGCCTGCGCATGGGCAACCAGGATGCCGGCAATGATCACCAGCGCGGGCAGCGCGGTTGCTTCAAGTGACACCGCGAGGCCCTGAATGATGTTGGTGCCGTGACCGGTGACCGAGGCCGAGGCGATCGACCTGCACCGGCCGGAAATTGGTGCCGGTATAGTACTCGGTGATCCAGATGATCAGCCCGGTGACCGCAAGGCCGACGACCGCACAGACAAGAGCGCCTGGCCAGTGAAGTTGACCCCCGCGATGCGTCCGAAACCGATCAGGGAGTCCGTGACGAACCAGATCGCGACCAACGAAAGCAGCGCCGAGGCGATGAAGCCCTTGTAGAGGGCGCCCATGATCGACCGACTTGCGGCCGAGCCGCACGAAGAATGTGCCAATGATGGAGGTGATGATGCAGGCGCCGCCGATGGCGAGCGGATAGGTCATCATGGTGAGCAGCAATGGCGTGCCGGCAAAGAAAATCGAAGCCAGCACCATGGTCGCGACAGTCGTGACCGCATAGGTTTCGAACAGGTCGGCGGCCATGCCGGCGCAGTCGCCAACATTGTCGCCGACATTGTCGGCAATGGTTGCCGGATTGCGCGGGTCGTCCTCGGGAATGCCGGCCTCCACCTTGCCGACGAGGTCGCCGCCAACGTCCGCGCCCTTGGTGAAGATGCCGCCGCCGAGACGGGCGAAGATCGAAATCAGCGATGCACCGAATCCGAGCGCGACCAGAGCGTCGATGACCGTTCGGTCATTGGGCGCCTTGTGCATGGTGCCGGTCAGGAAGCCGAAATAGAGTGTCACGCCAAGCAGCGCGAGACCCGCAACCAGCATTCCCGTGATGGCGCCCGACTTGAAGGCAAGCTCAAGCCCGCCGGCCAGTGACTTGGTGGCGGCCTGCGCCACCCGCACGTTGGCGCGCACCGAGACATTCATGCCGATGAAGCCGGTCGCACCCGAAAGCACGGCCCCGATCGCAAAGCCGATCGCAACCAGCCAGCCGAGGGTGAACCCGATGATGACGAAGATCACCACCCCAACAATGCCGATGGTGATGTATTGGCGCTTCAAGTAGGCCTGCGCGCCCTCGCGCACGGCCTCGGAAATTTCCTGCATTCTCTTGCTGCCGGGATCTGCGCTGAGCACCGATTGGGTCGCCCAGATTCCGTAGACGATCGCGAGCACCCCACAGCCGACGATCAACCACAAAGTAGTCATGGTGGCCATTTTCCTCGATTTTGAATGGTGCTGGCGGGACGAACGCTCCCGCCGGCGCCAGGAGCGTCGAGGATGGCCGCTTGTAAGGGCGCTTCACCCCGACCGGTAAGCGCGCGGATATAGCCAAAAACTTGTGGATTGCGCAACGCAGAATTTGCGCGTGGCGCCCGGCCCGTCACCACGCCCGTTTTGGCTGACCGACGCCACCGCCCGGTGCGCCGCTAAACCTCCGCCGGCCGCGGCCGCAGCGCCAACCAGATGAGCAGGGCACCCGTTACAAAAATCGTGGGGAAAATCACTTCATTGATCGTCGCCCATCCGAATTTGTCGAGAAGCTGCCCGGACGAAAAGGAACTCAGCGCCATGCTGCCGAAAATCAGGAAATCATTGAACGCCTGAACTTTGTTGCGTTCATGCGGACGGTGGCACTGCGTCACCATCGTGGTCGCGCCAATAAAGGACAGGTTCCAGCCGACGCCCAGCAATACCAGCGCAGTCCAGAAGTGAGCCACCGAGAGACCGGAAATACCCACCACGGCAGTCGCTGCAATCAGCAGAAGGCCGATGCCCGTGATGCGCTCGACCCCGAAGCGCGCGATCAGCGAGCCGGTCACAAAGCTGGGCGCGTACATCGCCAGCACATGCCACTGGATTCCCAGCGCGGCATCGGTCACCGAATGGCCGCAGCCCACCATGGCCAACGGGGCCGAGGTCATAAGCATGTTCATCATGGCGTAACTTGCGATTCCGCAAGCGACCGCAACGATGAAACGCGCACTTTGGACGATCTCGCCCAGCGGCCTCACGCTGCCGTGGCGGGGAGCGGCAAGCGGCGGCACTTTGACGAACTGAAGCACGCACGCCGCTGCCACCGCACAAACCGATTGGCCGAGATAGCTGGCCGCAAAAAGATGGGGCGTCAGCAGATCCTTGGTGAAAATTACGAGCTGCGGTCCTAGCACAGCAGCAAAAACGCCGCCCGCAAGCACCCATGAAACGACCTTCGGTCGATAGGCGTCGCTCGCGGTGTCAGCGGCAGCAAACCGGTAGGATTGGTGCGCGGCCGCATAGAGACCTCCGCAAAACGTCCCGAAGAGCAGCAGCCAGAAATTGCCGTTCATCACAGCCGAATAGGAGATGAGACCGGAGAGAATGCCGAAGGCCGACCCGCATTGAAGGGCGAAGCGGCGGCCAAATTTGCGCGCCAGCACACCGAGCGGCAACGTGCCGAGCCACATGCCGAAAACCATCGCCGTCACCGGCAACGTTGCCAGGCCCTTGTCCGGCGCCAGCACGGCACCAACGATACTCGCGGTGCTCACGATGACGGTGTTATTGCCGCCGGCGAGCGCCTGTGCGGCCGACAGCACCATGGCATTCCGCCGTGCCAGATTGTCGTCTGGCACGATGTGCTCGAGCGGCTCAGCAGCAGCGGACATGTGTGTCCTCGGGAAAAAAGCCGCTCTTTGTATCGGCGGTGGCACTGAATTGCCACTGCCGGTGCCGCAGATCAGGGATGATTTTTATTGAAATCGCGATTTCGGGCACTGATACATGCAGCCGCCGGCCTAGCGCTTGCGCGTTGCTTTCGGGGCCCGTTTAGCCGGAAACTCAAAAACGCCGGGGTGACGGATGCTTGCCTCCCGCGCTTCCGCAATCGACCGTGCGCCGATCTGGCCGAGCGACGCACGCAGCTCGTCGATATAGAGGTCGATCAGATAATCAGGCCCCTCGTCGCCAAGCGCAGCAACCGCCCAGAGGAACGACTTGCCGGCAAAAGCAGCGTTCGCTCCAAGCGCCAGAGCCCGCATCACGTCCTGGCCGCTGCGGATGCCGCTGTCGAGAAGAATGGTCGCCTTCTTGCCGACCGCCGCGGCGATGGCCGGGAGCACGTCGATCGACGTCGCAAGGGCCTCGATCTGCCGGCCGCCGTGGTTCGAAACCCAGATGCCATCAACGCCGAGTCCGACCGCGATTTCGGCATCCTCGGGATGCAGCACGCCTTTGACGGCCATCGGGCCTTTCCACGCGTCGCGATACCGCTTGACCTCTTCCCATGAAAACGCGCCGCCCATGCGGGCGCGGGCATACGCGATGATCTCATTCGTTCCGGCACCGGGTCGAGCATAGTCGCTGATGGTTGCAAAACGGGGATAGCCGTTGCGCAACAGGGCGAGCAGCCACCGCGGCCGCACCAGCATCTCGTAAATCATCCGGGCATTGGGACGAAACTCATGGGCAAGACCAGCATAGGTCTCGCGCGAACGTGTCGTCCGAACGGGAACGTCGAGCGTAAGAACGAGGACCTTGGCATCGACCGCCTGTGCACGTCGCACGAGGTCAAAACCAATTTTATGATCGTCGTGCCAGAACCTGTAGAGCTGGAGCCAGAACACATCCGGCGCCGCCTCCGCAGCTTCCTCGATCGTGACGCCGCCCGCGACACTCAAAGTGTAGGGCACTCGGACGCGTTGAGCAGCCTTCGCCATCAGAAGATCGGCGCCCGGCCACACAAGCGACGGGCCACCCATTGGCGCCATGCCGATCGGGGCGCTGTAGCTGCGTCCGAACAACTTTACGTCGACGGGAGGCAGTGCGGGCATCACGCCGTAGCGCGGAGCGATCTCGACTGCGTCCAGAGCCGCCCAATTGTGGGCTATGCCCACGTCGTTGCCGGCGCCAGTGTCGCCATATTCGAACGCAAAAAGCGGCACGTTGCGCGGGGCGTGACGCCGCAGCCACGCTGTGGTCGGAAACTTCCTGTGGTGCTTCTGAAAGTTCGGGTGCTTGTCGACCGGAGTGACCGCCGCTTTCTTCGCCGTCATGTCATGCATCGTGAATTTCCGTCTCTTCCCACCGCATTATAGCCTTGAGCGCGCCGTTCGTCCTGCCAATTCAGAAGTGACTAAAAGAGGCGCGCTTGAAGACCAGCGGCTTGCCCGCGGCGTCGATGAAACGAGCGCCCTCGCCCGTTTTGATCTCTCCGAGCTCTGTGACCGGGACACCTGCGGCCTTTGCTGCTGTGCGGAAGCTTTCGGCCTTTTTGTTCGGCACGGTACAGATAATTTCGTAATCGTCACCGCCGGTGAGAACCAATTCAAGCGCAGCCGCGTCGCCCGCAATAACAGTCTTGGCCGCATCCGATACGGGTACGCTTGCGACATTGATATCGGCCGCAACGCCAGAGGCACGGCACAGCTTGCCGAAATCGCCGACCAGCCCATCCGAAATATCCATCGCCGCTGAGGCGTGATTACGGATGGCTTCGGCCAGCACATTGCGCGGCTGCGGCAGGAGATAACGCGACATCAAATGCTGGCGCTGCGCGTCGTTGAGCTTCCACGTTTTTGCCTTTCCGCCGCGAAGTGCCACACCGAGCGCGGCATCCCCGATCGTGCCCGTCACGAAGACACGATCCCCGGCTTTCGCGCCGGCCCGGCGGACCATGGTCCCCTCCGGCACACTGCCGAACATGGCAATCGAAACCGTTACAGGCCCCGGGGTACGATCGGTGTCGCCCCCGAACAGCGGGCAGCCGAACAGCACTGCGTCACCCCGCAAACCCTCTGCAAATCCGCCGAGCCAGTCTTCTTTAATGTCCTTCGGGATTGCCAATGAAAGCAGAAAGCCGAGCGGGCGCGCTCCCTTGGCGGCAAGATCCGAAAGGTTGACGCGAAGCGCTTTGCTCGCCACCGCCTGCGCGGCATCTTCAGGAAAGAAATGGACGCCACCGACGATCGCATCGGTCTTGAGCACGAGATCGCATCCTGGTGGCGGCTTAATGAATGCGGCGTCGTCGGATAGCCCAAGCGCGCCAGGATCGGTCGCGATCGGCCCGAAGAAACGCGCGATCAGGCGATCCTCGGCTGAGATGTCATCAGGCGCAGCCATTGGCTTATCCGGTCCCGCGACCAAATTCGGTCGCGCGCAAACGCCGCGCCAGATGATCGAGAACGGCATTGACCATTCCGGTCTCGTCACGCTCGACAAAAGCAGCGGCAACGTCAGCATATTCGGCAACCACGACACGCGCTGGCACATCTTGCCGATGCGTTAGTTCGTAGGCCCCCGCCCGCAACGCCGCGCGCAGGACGGTATCGACGCGTTTGAGCGGCCAACTTTTCGACAAAGCCTCGTCGATCAAAGGATCAAGCTCGCGTTGCTCGCGCACGACGCCGGACACCACGTCACGGAAGAATGCAGCCTCGGCCGGCAGATATTGCGCCCCCTCTACCTCACGCCCGATCCAATGACTCTCGAACTCGGCCAAAATCTCATTCAGGCCGCTTCCTGCAAGATCCATTTGATAGAGAGCCTGTACCGCGGCAAGACGCGCAGCGCCGCGCTTGTTCGCTTTACGCGCATCATTGTCACGTGCAGCCCCAGTGGCCATCACCGCCAAACCAATGTGTGTTTGAGGGCGACCATCGTGAGCGCGGCTCGCGCCGCGGCACCGCCCTTGTCGCCCTCCTCGACACGGGCGCGCGCATTCGCCTGGGCCTCATTCTCGACGGTAAGAATCCCGTTTCCGAGGGCGAGCCGCTCGCTCACGGCAAGATCGATGAGCGCCCGCGCGGATTTATTCGCGACGATGTCGAAATGATGGGTCTCGCCGCGGATCACGCACCCAAGCGCAATGACGCCATCGTAAGGTGCCCGCCTGCGCTTCGCCGCATCAATTGCAATCGCAATGGCAGCTGGGATTTCCAAGGCGCCCGGAACGGTAACGCGGTCATAGCGCGCGCCGGCTTTATCCAGAACGCGTGTTGCGCCGCGCAGCAGCTCGTCAGAAATCGAGTCGTAAAAGCGCGCTTCCACGATTAGCATGTGCAGGTTGTCGGCTGCCGTTGCGCTGCGCTTTTTTTTCCTTGCCATAACCAATGTCCTCATCAACCGGCGTCGTAGCAAGCGGCCCATGCCCGAACAAGGGGCAGCTGCCTGGCTTCACGTCTGCATTTCCATCAGTCGTGCGGCGTAACGGGCCATGGTATCGACCTCGAGATTGACATTGTCGTCCTTGCGCAAGGCTCCGAAGGTCGTTGCCCGCAATGTATGTGGAATGACAAGCACTGAAAAAGTATCTGCTTCCACGGCATTGACAGTCAGAGAGACGCCGTCGAGCGCAACCGAGCCCTTTGGTGCGATAAATCGCGCGAGTCCGGCGGGCGCGCGCAGCGCAAAGCGCGCCATGTCCGTCATGTCTTCGCGAGCGACGACCGTCGCAATCCCGTCAACGTGCCCGGCCACAAGATGGCCGCCCAGCTCGTCGCCAAATTTCAGCGGGCGCTCGAGGTTGATTTTCGATCCGTGCCGCCAGCGGCCGGCCGTAGTGACGCGTAGAGTTTCGGCCGCCGCATCGACGGCAAACCATACACGGCCATCCTCTTCACCGGCATCGACCACTGTAAGGCAGACTCCGGAGCACGCGATCGACGCGCCTTGAATGATTTCAGAACGCGCATAGCTGCAAAAAATCGTCAGGCGATGCAGGTCTCCAGCGCGCTGGCTTACCGAGCGCACCTCGCCGAGATCAGTGACAATGCCGGTGAACATGATCTAACCGCGAACAAAATTTTCGATCGTGTCCGTTGCAAGCTTCTCGCTTCCGCGCAATGTGAGGCGGCCGGTCATTGCTTCGAGCGGCATACCCTCCAGCGGGTCGATCCCCGTATCGCCGATGATTTTCTCGCCGCGCAGCAGAATTGCTTCGTCCACAAGATTCGCCGCAACGAGGCTCGATGCAACAGTCGGCCCACCCTCGACCAAGCACCGCGTGATCCCCTGTTCCGCAAGTTTTTTCAGAGTTTGGTTCAGATCGAGCCGGCCATTGTCTTCGTCGACGCGGAAGACTTTGCAGCCTTTCTGCTGAAGGATTTCCTCAGCGATTGCCGACGGCCGATGGGAGGTGAAGACCCAGGTCGGAGTCTCGCGCACAGTTGCAACAACCGATGTCGCAAGCGGCAGGCGCAAATCCTCATCGAGCACAACCCGCACCGGCGAGCGTTCGAACATCCCTGGCAGACGACAGGTCAATTGCGGGTCGTCTGACAGAACCGTGCCGATGCCGACGAGGATGGCGTCGTTTGCCGCTCGAATTTGAAAGACGCGCTCGCGCGCAGCCTCGCCGCTGATCACCGCCGGCCTGCGGCCCGCAAGCCCGGCCTTGCCATCGGCGGAAATCGCGAGCTTAAGCGTGACGTGCGGACGCCCCTTCGTGACGCGCATGACGTGGCCGGCATGAATGCGTCGCGCCTCTTCGGCACCAAGCCCGACCTCTACAGTGATGCCCTTTGCGCGCAGCCGTTCGTGTCCCTGCCCCGCCACTTCTGGATTGGGATCCTCCATCGCGGAGACGACGCGCGCGATCCCGGCGCGGATGATCGCATCTGCACAGGGCGGCGTCTTGCCTTGATGCGAGCACGGCTCAAGCGAGACATACATCGTCGCGCCTTGCGTCGCTTTTTTTGCCCGCCGCAGGGCCTCGACTTCGGCATGCGGCCTGCCGCCCTCTTGCGTCCAGCCACGCGCAATGACAACCCCGTCCTTCACGATCACCGCGCCAACCGCAGGATTGGGCCAGGTGTGACCGAGATTGCGCCGGCCAAGGGCAAGCGCAAGGCGCATGAAGCGCTCATCATCTGGTTGTGCGGTTGAGGCGAGCTGCTCGTTCATTTGCGCGCGCTGGCTGCGGGCCGACCGTCGTCTTCGCCCGACAACTCATCAAGGGCGGCGCGGAAGTCCTTGGCCTCGCGGAAGTTGCGATAGACCGACGCAAAACGCACATAGGCGACGTCGTCGAGCTCGCGCAAATGCTCCATCACGATCTCGCCGATCGCCTCCGACGAAATCTCGCTCTCGCCCTGGCTTTCCAGCTCGCGCACGATCTTGGAGACCATCTGCTCGATGCGCTCCGGCTCAACGGGCCGCTTACGCAACGCAATCTGTACGGAACGCATGAGCTTGTCGCGATCGAAGGGAACGCGGCGACCGTTGCGCTTGATGACGGTCAATTCGCGCAGCTGCACGCGCTCGAAGGTTGTGAAGCGGAAATTGCAGGTCAGGCAAACGCGGCGGCGGCGGATCACAGCCAAATCTTCGGTCGGCCGCGAGTCCTTCACCTGCGTATCGAGGCTGCCGCAACTCGGGCAACGCATGCCGCCCCCAATCCTCAGTCCTGATAAATCGGAAACCGTCCGATCAAGGTTTTCACTTTGTCACGTACGGCCGCTTCCACCAGCGAATCTTCCTCGACGTGCTTCTGCGACAGCACATCGAGCACCTCGACGATCATGTCGCCGACCTGGCGGAATTCGGCGATACCGAAGCCGCGTGTCGTGCAGGCTGGCGTGCCGAGGCGAATTCCGGACGTTACCGTTGGCTTTTCCGGATCGAACGGAATGCCGTTCTTGTTGCAGGTAATGTGCGCTCGGCCCAGCGCCGCTTCCGCCACCTTGCCGGTCAGGCGTTTCGGCCGCAGGTCGACCAGCATCAGATGGGTGTCGGTGCCGCCCGAAACGATATCGAGTCCATGCGATTTCAGCGTCTCGGCGAGCGCCTTGGCATTCTCGATCACGTTGCGGGCATAGGCGCGGAACGTCGGCCGCAGCGCCTCGCCAAAGGCGACAGCCTTCGCGGCAATCACATGCATCAGCGGTCCGCCCTGCATTCCGGGAAACACCGCGGAGTTGAGCTTCTTCGCAATCTCCTCCTCATCCGACAGGATCACGCCGCCGCGCGGGCCGCGCAGCGTCTTGTGCGTCGTCGTCGTCACCACATGCGCGTGCGGGAATGGCGAAGGATGCACGCCCGCGGCGACAAGCCCGGCGAAATGCGCCATATCCACCATCAGCAGGGCGCCGACCTCGTCGCAAATCGCCCGAAAGGCGCGGAAATCGATGATGCGCGGATACGCCGAGCCCCCGGCGATGATCAGCTTCGGCTTATGCTGACGCGCAAGCCGTCCAACTTCCTCCATGTCGATCCGGTGGTCGTCACGGCGAACGCCATACGCCACCGGCTTGAACCATTTTCCCGACATGTTGACCGGTGAGCCGTGCGTGAGGTGACCGCCGGCGGCAAGATTGAGTCCCATAAAAGTGTCGCCCGGCTGCAGCAGCGCGAAGAAGACCTCCGCGTTGGCCGAAGCACCCGAATGCGGCTGCACGTTCGCGAACTTGCACCCGAACAACTTCGTGACGCGGTCAATCGCCAGCCGCTCGGCAACGTCCACGTACTGGCAGCCGCCGTAGTAGCGTTTGCCCGGCAAGCCTTCGGCATATTTGTTGGTGAGTACCGATCCCTGCGCCTCGAGAACCGCACGCGACACGATGTTCTCGGAGGCGATCAGCTCGATCTCGTCGCGCTGGCGCCCGAGCTCTTTCCCGATCACGTCGGCAATGTCGGGGTCGACGTCGCCCAGCGGCGCCGAGAAAAGAGCCTCGATATCGCCTGCTGGCCTGGGGTTCGACGTTGCCGACATCACGATCTCCTGGCGCCGCGAGCCATCGGCGCCGAACGATGAAAGGGTCCGGGATTGCGCCCGGAAATAGCATATCGACGCCGAACCGCCAAGCATTGGGCTGTGGACCGCTCACGGCCGCAACATCTAGGGGCCACTTCGCCACGGACTAGGCACAAGAAAAACCCCGGCCGCAAGGCGGCCGGGGCAAATCCAATCCCCCGCAGTCGAATTAGAGCCGGTAAAGGATCTGGTCGGTCCAGAAGCGCTCAAGCCGGTGCAGCGACTTGTTGAGCGTGGAGAACTCTTCGGCGTTGATGCCGCCGACCTGCTCAACCGTGCGCACATGCTTCTGGTAAAGCGTCTCGATGATGTCGCGCACCTCGCGTCCCTTGTCGGTGAGCTTGATGCGCACCGAGCGCCGATCGACCCGCGAACGCTGGTGATCGAGGAACGCCATCTCGACGAGCTTCTTGAGGTTGTAGGAAACGTTCGAACCGAGATAGTAGCCGCGCGTACGCAGCTCACCGGCCGTCAGCTCCTTGTCCCCGATGTTGTAGAGAAGCAGCGCCTGCACCGAATTGATGTCGGAGCGACCGCGCCGATCGAATTCATCCTTGATCACGTCGAGCAAGCGGCGATGCAGCCGTTCGACTAGCGTCAAGGCCTCCAAGTACTGTGGCCGAATGTGGTCGAGCGTCGCCTCTCGTCCGGCGGGCTCGACCGTCTTAGCGACGGCTTTCATGTTCAACGCCCCTTGCGTTTTATATGCACGTTTCCGGTTGCGAGGCCCTGTCTTCCTCGTTCCGGATGGGGCGCACCCTAAGAGAGCCAGTCTAAAATCGGCTTAAATAACACCATAAAGATTAGGTTTATTTGCGACGGTGAACGCTGTGTTGACCTTACAATTCTACAAAAGCGCGCAAGCCTTCGTTCACGCTAAAAGCCCGCATCACCCGCGGACAAAACGAATGATGCCGGAAAAGTCGCGCGCCGCTTCGCCGCTTGCCACATATTGGGAATAGATACGCTCGGCATCGGCACCAAGTTCTGTTTTGGTTCGCGTCGCTTTTGCCGCATCTTGGGACAGTTTGAGATCCTTCAGCATCATCGCCGCGGTGAATCCGGCCTGGTAGTCGCGGTTGGCGGGCGATGTTGGAACCGGTCCCGGTACGGGACAGTAAGTTGTCAAAGACCAGCATTGCCCCGACGATTTCGAAGAAATGTCGAACAACTTCTGGTGATCGAGGCCAAGCTTCTCCGCCAGGACGAAGGCTTCCGAAACAGCGATCATCGATATGCCGAGGATCATATTGTTGCAGATCTTGGCAGCCTGCCCGTTGCCGGGACCACCCGCGTGCACGATTGTCTTGCCCATTTTCTCGAGGATCGATTGGGCGCGCGCGAATGCCTGCGCGCTGCCGCCGACCATGAACGTGAGCGTTCCAGCGGTCGCTCCGCCGACGCCGCCTGAAACAGGCGCGTCAAGCATCAGCAAGCCCTTCTTCTCCGCCCCGGCAGCAACCGCGCGTGCGGTTTCAACGTCGATGGTCGAGCAATCGATCAGCAGCGTACCCGCATTCGCGTTCTCGATGATTCCCGACGAGCCGAGGTAGACGTCGCGCACCTCCTTGCCGGACGGCAGCATGGTGATGACAACATCCGCCCGTGACGCCGCTCCCTTCGCGGCCTCGACGCTTGCACCGCCGGCCGCCTTGAGCTTCTCGATCGCCGCCGGATTGACATCGACGCCTTCGACCTGATGGCCGGCCTTGAGCAGATTCTGTGCCATCGGCAATCCCATATTGCCGAGGCCGATAAATCCGATGCGCGCCATGGCGCCCTCCCGTTTACAGCGGATGTTCTTGCGCGGACTTCAACGCGAGCCAAAGATAAAGAGCAAGCAGGGCACCCTCCAGGGCACCGGTGAGCCAGCCGCCGCCGAACACCTGTGGAAAAAATATTTCCACCGCCAGCATTGAGGCAACTGACGTAAGCCAGATCACCGCGCCCCACGCCGCCGCAAGCCAGAGGCCGATGGCCGCAACGAGATCGATGACGGCGAAAAAGACGGTCGCGGTCTGCCACGCGATTGAATGGTATTCAAAGGATAACGTCTCCCCGAATCCTATCCCGCAGACTTGCGCCCAGTGATAGAGCCCCTTGAACATCGAGATGGCGGCCATTGCCCTCAGAAAAAGAACAAGCCGCCTCGTCCAACGCCCGATCGACCGATCACCCTCGTGCTCATGAACCGGCTCAAGAGTTCGAACGTCTTCGTGAGTAGCCGGTTGGTTCACGGCAACACCAATTCAGCTTCCCCGAGCGACGCGAAGTGGCGTTCGACGTCCGCGTCAACCACTTCGGCAAGCTCCGCAGGTTGCCAGCGCGGCTCGTTGTCCTTGTCCACGATCACGGCGCGTACGCCTTCATAAAAATCGTGCCCTTCGACGATCCGCGACACTATGCGGAATTCCGTGCGCATGCACGTCTCGAAATCCCAGCGTTTGCCGCGGCGGACTTGAGCCAGAGCGATTTTCAGGCTGAGCGGCGACTTGGTGCGTATCGTGGCCAAGGTTTTCTGCGCCCATTCGGCGTCGGCAGATGATGATCGTGTCTCTCGATCGAGAGCATCGAGAATGTCTTCAACCCGATCGGCCGCAAAGATGCGATCGATGGCACCCTTGCGTTGCGCGATCGGCCCCTCCTCCGCCGGTTTGGCAAAGGCGGCAAGCACGGCGTCGACGGAGACAGTCCCCATCAGCCCATCGAGGACCGCGTCAAATTGCGCGGAAGGGATGCGATGCGTTGCAACGCCGCACGAAACTGCATCCGTCACCCCGAACCGATCGCCGGTCAGCGCACCATAGGCACCCAACTCTCCCGGCATCCGCGGCAGAAACCAGGTTGCGCCCACATCCGGAAAAAAGCCGATGCCGACTTCCGGCATTGCGAAAGAGAACCGGTCACCTGCAATTCGATGCGAGCCGTGCACTGACACGCCGACGCCCCCACCCATCGCAATGCCGTCGATCAATGCGACGTACGGCTTGCGATAGTTCTTGATGGCCAGATTGAGCGGATATTCGTCGCGCCAGAACTGCAGCGCGTCATCGATACGGCCGGCTTTGCCGAGGTCATACAGCGCCCGGATGTCGCCTCCTGCCGAGAAAGCGCGCTCCCCTGCCGCCATGATGACGACGCGCGTGATCGCCGGATCGTTCGCCCAGCGATCGAGTTCGGCGCGGAGCGCGCGCACCATGCCATGGGTGACAGCGTTGAGCGCTTTGGGCCGATTGAGCGTGATAACCCCGGCCGCCCCGCGTCGCTCGAACAGAATCTCCGATTGGACCATGCCGTCTTTAGTTCCCCAGCATTGCACGGCTGACGATCAGGCGCATGATCTCATTCGTACCCTCAAGAATCTGATGCACGCGTACATCACGCAACACGCGTTCGATCGGGTGATCGCGCAGGTAGCCATAGCCGCCGTGCAGTTGCAGGCAGCCATTGACCACGTCGAACCCTGTATCGGTTGCAAGACGTTTTGCCTGTGCGGCGAGCCTGGTGGCGGCAGGCTCACCCGCGCCCACCGCGACCGCCGCACGATGCAGTAGCAGGCGCGCAGCCTCAATCTCGGTCGCATAGTCGGCAACACGGAATTGCAGCGCCTGAAAATCAGCGAGTCTGGATCCGAACTGCCGGCGCTCTTTCATGTAATCGACGGTACGATCAAGACAGAATTGCGCACCACCAATCGAGCAGGCTCCGATATTCAGCCGGCCGCCGTCGAGCCCGGCCATCGCGATCTTGAAACCCTGCCCTTCGGCACCGATGCGGTTCGCGACCGGCACGCGGCAATTTTCGAAGATCACCATGGCGGTCGGCTGCGACTTCCAGCCGAGCTTCTTTTCAAGCGCGCCGAAAGACAGGCCAGGTGTCCCCTTTTCGACAACGACGCAGGATATGCCTCGAGGACCGCCCTCGCCCGTGCGCGCCATAACAACGTAGATATCCGAGACACCCCCGCCGGAAATAAACGCCTTGGCGCCGTCGAGAACATAATGGTCACCGTCGCGTCGCGCGCGTGTGGACAAGTTCGCGGCGTCGGAGCCTGCGTCTGGCTCGGTCAGGCAATAGCTCGCGAAATGGTCCATGGTGCAGAGCTTCGGCAGAAACTTTTTGCGCGCCTCTGCGCCGCCGAAGGCGTCGATCATCCATGCCGCCATGTTGTGGATCGAGATGTAGGCAGCGGTCGACGTACACCCTTGCGCCAACTCCTCGAAGATCAATGCGGCATCGAGCCGCGACAGGGCGGATCCGCCGACGTCTTCCTTGACATAAATGCCGCCAAAACCGAGTGCAGCGGCCTTGCGTAACGCATCGACCGGAAAGATCTCACCTTCGTCCCACGCACGCGCATTCGGCATCATCTCGTCGCGCGCAAAGGTGCGTGCGGTCGTCTGAAACGCTCGTTGTTCTTCGGAAAGCTCAAAATCCATGAACCGCCCCGCTTCGGCCCCTGCGGCTTAGCAAGGGAGCCCGGACTGCGGCAACCGGGAAGGCCCAGTCGGCATTATTGCCCTATGCTGCAATTTTCCGGCAGCTGGAGCATCCAAGCTGACAGGCGGCGCACGGAGGAAACGATGGCAAGCGACGATAAAGGACCAACCGGACCCGACCTTTCCAAAGGCGTTTCGGCAGGCGATCTGCCGGACGGCGGCATGATGGCCGGTCATATCGGGGATGACGAGATACTGCTCGTCCGTCAGAACGGCACCCTGTACGCGCTATCCGCTCATTGCACGCACTACCACGGGCCCCTCGCCGACGGCCTCTTGGTCGGCGCGACGGTGCGCTGTCCGTGGCATCACGCGCGTTTCAATCTCGAGACCGGCGAAGCGACCGCGGCGCCCGCGCTCAGCCCGCTCACCTGCTGGCAGGTCGAGGAGCGCGACGGCAGAGTTTTCGTCAAAAGCAAAAGAGCCCGGACCACGCCGAAGGCCGCCGGATCGGCAAATGAGCACATTGTCATTGTCGGTGGTGGCGCTGCCGGATTTGCCGCCGCAGAGATGCTGCGCCGCCGCGGCTTCGCCGGGCGCGTCACCATGCTCAGCAACGACGATACAGCTCCGGTCGACCGCCCGAATTTGTCGAAAGACTATCTTGCCGGCAGCGCTCCGGAGGACTGGATACCGCTGCGTGGCGACGACTGGTACGCGGAGAATAAGATCGATCTGAAACTCAAAACCGAGGTGGCTTCAGTTGATACAAAGAGCAAGGAGCTGACGCTCGGGAACGGCAGCAAGATGAAGTTCGACAAACTGCTGCTGGCGACCGGCGCCGAACCGGTCAGGCTCGACATTCCGGGTGCCGATCAACCACACGTACATACATTGCGATCCCTCGCGGATTGCCGTGCGATTATCGAGCAGGCAAAGACCGCCAAGCGCGCGGTCGTCATCGGCGCGAGTTTCATCGGCCTGGAGACCGCCGCTGCGCTACGAGCGCGTGATATCGAAGTGCATGTCGTCGCGCCGGAGAAGCGCCCGCTTGAACGGGTGTTCGGACCGCAGCTCGGTGACTTCATCCGCGCGCTGCACGAAGAGCATGGTGTTAAATTCCACCTCGAAAACACTGTCACGGCAATCGATGGCAAACGCGCCGTTCTCAAGAGCGGTGATGGACTCGACGCCGATCTCGTCGTGATCGGCGTCGGCGTGCGACCGCGTATCGGGCTTGCCGAAAAGGCCGGGCTTGCAGTCGACAAGGGCGTGAGCGTGAACGAACATATGGAAACAAGTGTCGGCGGCATCTACGCGGCCGGCGACATCGCGCGCTGGCCCGATGCCGTTTCAGGCGAACGCATCCGCGTCGAGCACTGGGTCGTCGCCGAGCGCCAGGGACAGGTCGCGGCTCTCAACATGTTGGGCGTGCCGACGCCCTTCCGTTCGGCGCCGTTCTTCTGGAGCCAGCACTATGACGTGCCGATCAACTATGTGGGCCACGCGGAAAAGTGGGACTCCATCGACATCGAAGGCGACGTGACGAAGCGCGACTGTGTTGTCCGCTACAAGCGCGGCGGCCGGGTTCTGGCAGTTGCCTCGATTTACCGCGACAAGGAGAGCCTCGAGGCCGGCGTGGCGATGGAGCAAGAGGCTGCAAAGGCGTAGAACGTGGCCGATTAACCCGCTTAACGCTTATGCGTACCTGCTGGTAGCGGGACCTGCCGAGACCGGCTAAAAAGATCGCCGGGAGCATCCTCATGGCGATCAAATTCGGCCGCCCAATCGAAAGCCGCACCCGGTTCACCCCGGTTGAAACAAACCCCGCGGCCAAGGACGAGCAGCTTGGTCTCTCCGTGCGCATGCGCCGAAACCGGCGCAGCGAATGGGCGCGCCGCATGGTGCGCGAACACGTTCTCACGACCGACGACCTGATCTGGCCGCTGTTCGTGATGGACGGCACCAACGCACGCACTCCCGTTCCGTCGATGCCGGGCGTCGAGCGGCTGTCCGTCGATGAGATCGCGCGCGAAGCCGCGCGCGCTGCCAAACTGAACATTCCCTGCATCGCACTCTTTCCGTACACCGACCCAAAGCTGCGCGACGAGACGGGAAGCGAGGCGCTCAATCCGGACAATCTTGTCTGCCGCGCCATTCGCGCCATCAAGAATGAGGTGCCGGAGATTGGTGTCCTGTGCGACGTGGCGCTGGACCCCTTCACAAGCCATGGCCATGACGGCCTGTTGCGCGACGGCGTCATTCTGAATGATGAAACGGTCGCCGTGCTTGTGAAGCAGGCTTTGGTCCAAGCGGAAGCCGGCTGCGACATCATCGCGCCCTCAGACATGATGGATGGGCGCGTTGGCGCCATCCGCAAGGCGCTCGATGCCGCGAAATTCACCGACGTGTCGATCATGTCCTACGCCGCAAAATATGCATCGGCGTTTTACGGGCCATTCCGTGATGCCGTGGGTTCCGCGAAGACGCTCACCGGCGACAAGCGCACGTATCAGATGGACTTCGGCAATTCGGACGAAGCCTTGCGTGAGGTTGCGCTCGACATCGAGGAAGGCGCCGACATGATCATGGTCAAGCCGGGCTTGCCTTATCTCGATATCGTGCAGCGCGTGAAAGAAATCTTTGGAATGCCGACCTTCGCCTATCAGGTGTCGGGCGAGTACGCGATGATCATGGCGGCGGCGCAGAACGGGTGGCTCGACGGCGAGCGTGCCATGATCGAAAGCCTGACGGCGTTCAAACGGGCCGGGTGTGACGGAGTTCTGACCTATTTCGCCCCGCGCGTGGCGGAAAAGCTCAAAGCAGGTTGACGCGATCAGGGCGCTTCCCTCCCAGTCACCCGCCCAGTGACCCATGAATTCGACAGGTTGACGTTCCATGGGTGAATTCGCCATCGGTCAAGGCGTGTCTCGCTTTGAGGATCCGCGGTTGGTGCGGGGTGGCGGACGTTATACGGACGACATCAAGTTGCCGGGCTTGGTCCACGGCGTCGTGCTTCGATCACCCCATGCGCACGCGAAAATCAGATCGATCGACAGCACCGCGGCAAAGACGGCGCCCGGCGTGTTGGCGGTGCTTACCAGCGCGGACATCAAGGCGGCAGGCTACGGCGACTTGCCGGTGCCTGGAGGGCTCAAGCGCCGTGACGGCTCGCCGATGTATAGGCCGCGCTACCCGATCCTGGCTGAGGACCGGGTGCGCTGGGTCGGCGATAGCGTTGCTTTTGTCGTTGCCGAGACGGTTGCGCAGGCGCTCGACGCCGCCGAGATGATCTCGGTCGACTACGAGGAGTTGCCCGCCGTCACATCGACCGCGGAAGCACCGAAGCCCGGTGCGCCGCGGGTGTGGGACGACTGCCCGGACAATATCTGCTTTGTCGAGCTGATCGGCGACAAGGCAGCCGTCGATGCGGCGTTCGCACGTGCCGCGCATGTGACCCGGCATCGCTTTGTGATCAACCGCGTCACCGCAGCGACGATGGAGCCGCGCGGCGCCGTCGGCGACTACAATGCGACTGACGGCCGCTACACCATCTATACGCCGATACAGCGCCCGCATCCGACCCGTGCCGACCTCGCGAAGGTGCTCAAGGTGCCGGAAAGCAAGGTGCGTATTGTCACCGGTGATACGGGCGGCAGTTTCGGCATGAAGTCGCCGATCTTCAATGAAACGCCTCTGGTGCTGCTCGCCTCGAAGCTCACTGGCCGACCTGTCAAGTGGATCAGCACGCGCACCGAAGCGTTCCTGAGCGATGCGCAGGCGCGCGACAATGTCACGGAAGCGGAGCTGGCCCTCGACAAAGACGGAAACTTCATCGCTTTTCGCGTGAAGACCTTTGCCGCGATTGGCGCCTATTTGCAGCACTCGATGCCTGCATTCGTGCTCAACGCCGGCACGCTTGCCGGGGTCTACCGCACTCCCGCGATGCACGTCGACATTACGGCCGTCTTCAGCAACACCAACCCGATGCGTCCCTATCGCGGCAACGGACGGCCCGAGGCTGCCTACGTAATCGAGCGCATGGTCGATCTGGCCGCCGCGGAGCTAGGCATGGATCCAACCGAGCTGCGGCGACGGAACTACGTCCCGCCTTCAGCCATGCCATTCAAGACCGGGCTCACCTTCACCTACGACAGCGGTGAATTCGAAAAGAATATGGATCTCGCGCTTGACCTTGCCGATCGCAAGGGTGTGAAAGCGCGCAAAGCGGAAGCCCGTAAACGCGGCAAGCTGCTTGGCTTTGGCCTGTCGAACACGATCGAACGCGCAGGCGCACCGAGCACTGAAGGTGCAGAAGTTCGTTTTGACCGTTCAGGCTCACTTATCCTTTTCTCGGGCTCGAACTCGCAAGGTCAGGGTCACGAGACGGTGTTCAAGCAGCTGGTCTGCGACCGCCTCGGCCTCGATCCAAAAGAGGCGCAATACATTCAGGGCGATACCGATCAGGTCTTTTATGGCGAAGGCACAGGTGGTTCGCGCTCGGCCACGCTCGCTGGTTCGGCATTCCATCTGGCGACCGAAAAGGTCGTGACAAAAGCCCGCGCGATTGCTGCCAACATGCTCAAGGTCGAAGAGGCCGACCTGAAATTCGATGAAGGCGTATTTTCGACAAACAAGACGAACCGTACGCTGTCGGTCAAAGAAATTGCCGCTGCTTCATTCGATACCGCCAATCTTCCAAGCGGCATCGAGCCGGGTCTTTTCGCAACGGCGGTCTATAAGGCACCGGTCAACAATTATCCGAACGGCTGCCATATCTGTGAGCTCGAGATCGATCGCGAGACCGGCAAGGTCGAGATCACCCGCTACAGCGTCGTCGATGACTTTGGCACCGTTCTCAATCCCCTGTTGCTGCATGGCCAGGTCCACGGCGGCATCGCCCAAGGGGCCGGGCAGGCCCTCATGGAGGACATCCATTTCGATGCTTCCGGTCAGCTCGTCACCGCGTCGTTCATGGACTACGCCATGCCGCATGCGCACGACCTCTGCGACATGGAGGTCGAGAGCAATCCGGTGCCGACCAAGACCAATCCGTTGGGCGTGAAAGGCGCCGGCGAGGCCGGGTGTGTCGGCGCCCTGCCGGCGGTCGCAAACGCGCTGGTCGACGCCCTGTCCGAGTTCGGGGTCAAGCATATCGAGATGCCGGCGACCCCCGAGCGGATCTGGCGGGCAATGCGCGGCTAGCGCAATAGGCCTTATACTGAGCGCTGATTCGACCTAACCGGCGCCCGTATTGCGTCCCCCGCCCAGGAGAAATTCATGCGCAATGTCGGACGCAAGCTGGCTTTCGTGCTTGCCTCATCCAATCACGGCACGATGATCGTCAATCGTCTCGACTACCGCATGAGCGGCCCCGATAGCGGCATCGGTGTCGGCTACCAACTGCTGGAAGCGGCAACATTCGATCCGGTGGAAGTCGAGCTCGCGCTGCAATTGATCGAGGCACGCAAGCGCGTCCACGGCGACGGCGTGGTTGCCATCGATGGCGGCGCCAATATCGGCGTTCACACTGTCGAGTGGGCGACGGCGATGACCGGCTGGGGCTCGGTCATTGGGATCGAAGCCCAGGAGCGAATTTATTACGCGCTTGCCGGGAATATCGCGATCAACAACTGCTTCAATGCAATTGCCATGCATGCGGCAATATCGTCGGAGCAAGGCATCATGCTGATTCCGACGCCGGACTACCTTGTCCCGTCGAGCTTTGGAAGCCTGGAGCTGAAGCCGCGCGCCGAAACGGAATTCATCGGCCAGCCGATCGACTATTCGGCAGGCAACACGGTCGCGATCCAGAAGATGTCGATCGACGCACTCAGTCTGCCCCGCGTGGATTTCATCAAGCTCGACATCGAGGGAATGGAGCTCGAGGCGCTGGAAGGCGCGCGCCAGACGATCGAGCGCAGCCATCCAATTTTTCTGGTTGAATCCATCAAGGCAGGCCGCGAGCGTCTGCGTAGCTTCCTCGACCAATGCGGATATAAGGTCGTCGAAGCCGGCATCAATTTGCTCGCGATCCACAAGAGCGACCCGGTCGTCAACGAGCTGCAAATCCCCGACATGCCGGCGCAATCGTCGGCGGCCTGAGCAACTCACTCCATCGCTGCGCCAGGCTCGATCCGGACCGGCTGATAGCCGTCAGCAGCGAGCGCGTGCATGATCTCCTCGGCGTGCGCTGCATCGCGTGTCTCGACAGTCACGTCGAGCTTGGCGCCTTTCGCGGGTACATCTAGAAACAGCCGCCGGTGATTGACCTCGAGAATATTGGCGCCCAACGTCCCAAGGCGTGTCGCGATGGTCCCGAGGACTCCAGGCCGATCCGGAATGGTCAATCGGAACGACACGATGCGGTTCTCGCGCTCGAGCTCCCGCACCATGATGGAAGCGACCACACGCGCGTCGATGTTGCCCCCGCACAGCACCAGCCCGACCTTTTTGCGTTTGAACAACTCAGGCCTTGCAAGCATGGCGGCAAGGCCTGCGGCGCCGGCACCCTCCGCCATGGTCTTTTGCAGGGTTAGATAGGCGTTGACGGCGCGCTCGAGCTGCACTTCATCGACCAAAATGATCTCCGAAACGAGGTCGCGAATGATCGGCAATGTAAGTTTGCCAACATTCTTGACAGCAATGCCCTCGGCAAGCGTCGATCCGCCGATCGGCCGGCTCTCGTTGTGGAGCGCGTTCCAGATGGAAGGATAGAGCGCGGATTCTGCCCCCACGACTTCTATGCTGCGGCTTTTGGCACGCGCTGCAATGACATTGCCTGCAATAAGTCCGCCTCCCCCGACCGGAAACACGAGAATGTCCAAGTCGGGAACGTCTTCCAGCATTTCGAGTGCGATCGTTCCCTGCCCGGCGATAATACGGGGGTCGTCATAAGGATGAACGAGCAGAAGCCCGCGCTGCGATTGGATCTGTTCGCAACGCGACTGCGCTTCGGCCACTGTCTCCCCATGCAAAACGACTTCGGCACCATAGGAGCGCGTTGCCGCTATCTTCACGAACGGCGTCGTCACCGGCATCACGATGGTCGCCGGAATGCCGAGCCGCTGGGCATGATAGGCCACCGCCTGGGCATGGTTGCCCGCCGACATGGTGATCACGCCGCGTGCGCGTTCGGCCTCGCTCAACGACGCCAGCTTCACCAAGGCGCCGCGATCCTTGAATGAGTTGGTGACCTGAAGATTTTCGTATTTGACGTAAACCTCGGCGCCGGTGAGCGCGGAGAGCTTTGGCGCCGGCAACATTGGGGTACGCAGCACCACGCCCGCGATGACGCGGCGGGCCGCTTCAATGTCGGCAAGGGCTGTACGGCGGAGTTTCTGGTCTTGGCGCCATCCGTCGCACCATGCCGCAAGGCTGACAAAGGTTCCAGCCGCGCCCGCGACCAATGCGGCAGGCCCTTGCGGATGGCCTCGTCTTTCTCCATCTGGACCGACACCGGCTACGCTATAATACGATCGCAGCGGGAGCTTGCGTAATGTCGATGGACATCAAACCACACGCCTACGATCCGGCCACCCAGCCGGAGCTGTTCGAGGGCGTTTTGGCGCGCCGGGTCGTGGCCTTTGTCATCGACTTCATTATTCTCGCCGTCCCGGTCTTGCTGGCAGCGATGTTCATTTTCGCCTTTGGAATTGTCACGCTGGGGCTTGGATTCGCCCTGTATTGGCTGCTCTCGCCTGCAACGGTCATCTGGGCATTGCTCTACTTTGGCGGCACGCTCGGAGGACCGAATTCCGCAACCATCGGGATGCGGGTGATGGATCTCGAAATGCGCACCTGGTACGGCGCGCCCGCCTATTTCGTATTGGGCGCCGTGCACGCCATCGCGTTCTGGTTCACGGTGTCGTTCTTTACGCCGTTCGTGCTGTTGGTAGCCTTCTTCAATCAGCGCCGGCGGCTTCTGCACGACATCCTGCTTGGCACCGTCATCATTAACAATGCGTCCCGGGCCTCGATGCTGCGGGGATCCATGCAGGGCGCCCGGGCGGGCTGAAGGGCTTTGACGCAGGGCGTCCGGCGCGCAATGCTAGAGCGAATCCAGGACTACGACAGCACGGCCTGATTAGTGACCCAGCACTCGCGCGATACGCCGCAATTCTACCTGACGGCACCCTCGCCCTGCCCCTATCTGGACGGCCAGGAAGAACGCAAGGTGTTTACGCACCTGGTCGGGGAACGCGCCGGCGAACTCAACGATCTTCTCACCCACGGCGGCTTCCGCCGCAGTCAGTCCATTGCCTACCGGCCCGCCTGCGAGGGCTGCCGGGCCTGCGTGTCGGTCCGCGTGATCGCTGCGGATTTTGCGCCGTCGCGCAACATGCGCCGAATCGCCGAACGCAACGCCGACATGGTCGGCCATATGCGTTTGCCCGCGCCGACATCCGAGCAGTATTCCGTGTTTCGCGCTTACCTCGATGCACGGCACCGCGACGGCGGCATGGCCGACATGACGGTGCTCGACTACGCCATGATGATCGAGGACAGCCATGTCGATACCCGCGTTATCGAATATCGCCGCCGCGAACCCCATCTGGGCGTCAATGGGCGCAACACAGGCCAGATGCTGGCCGTCGCTCTCACCGACGTGCTCAGCGATGGCCTATCCATGGTCTATTCGTTTTTCGAACCAGACGAGGGCGATCGCTCGCTCGGCACCTTCATGATCCTTGATCACATTGAGCGCGCAAAGCGGATGGGCTTGCCTTACGTCTATCTGGGTTACTGGGTGCCCGGCTCACGCAAGATGGACTACAAGGGCCGCTTTCTGCCGCAGGAGCGCCTGATGCCGTCCGGCTGGAGCCGGGTCGAGCGCTAGCTGCTTTAGCCAAAAACAATGTCGTAAAGCAGCTTAAAATTGAGCGCGATGAGAATCGCGGCGGTGATGGCCGCGAGCGCGGTTACCCAGCGCGGCGCGACAAGTTCGCCCAGTTTGCGACGGTCGGCGGTGAACATCACCAGCGGCACGATCGAGAACGGAAGCGCAACGCCGAGCACGACTTGGCTAAGGATCAAAAGCTTCGCCGTCCCGGCCTCGCCATACCAAATCGTGACGATGGCGGCGGGCACGATGGCGATGGCGCGGGTCACCAGTCGCCGCGCCCAAGGCGGCAGCCGGATGTCGATAAAGCCCTCCATCACGATCTGACCTGCCAGCGTCGCCGTCACGGTCGAGTTCATCCCGCAGCATAAGAGCGCGATCGCAAACAGCATCGGCGCCATTCCGGAGCCGAGCAGTGGCGCGATCAACTTGTGGACTTCGCCGAGTTCGGAAACATCGGTCTGTCCGGTCTTGTTGAAGGTCGCAGCTGCCAGAATCAGGATCGAGGCATTGATCAGCAGCGCGAACATCAACGCGATGGTGGAATCGATGGTGGCAAGCTTGATCGCCTCGCGCCGGTCCTCGATGCCCTCGCCGAAACGGCGAGTCTGCACGACACCCGAATGCAGATAGAGATTGTGCGGCATCACGGTCGCGCCGATGATGCCGATCGCGAGGTACAACATATCGGGATTAGTGAGGATGTTGGTGGTCGGCGCAAAGCCGCGGATTACCGCGCCCCATTGCGGATCGGCAAGCGCAATCTGGATGGCGAAGCAGACCGCGATGACCCCCAGCAGCGTGACGATAAACGCCTCGACCCAACGAAAGCCGAGGTTCTGCATCCATAGGATCAGGAACACGTCGAGCGCGGTGATCAGAACGCCGATCTCGAGCGGAATGCCAAACAGCAGGTTGAGGCCGATGGCAGTGCCAATCACTTCCGCGAGGTCGGTAGAGCAGATCGCAATTTCGGCGAGCACCCACAACGGCCACGACACCGCGCGAGGAAACGCGTCGCGGCAGGCTTGTGCGAGATCGCGGCCCGACGCGATCCCGAGACGCGCGCACAGCGCCTGCAGCAGGATCGCCATCAAGTTCGAAAGAAGCGCGATCGTGAGAAGCGCATAACCAAACTTCGACCCACCGGCCAGCGACGTCGCCCAGTTGCCGGGGTCCATGTAACCAACGGCGACCAGGTAACCTGGGCCGAGAAAGGCTAGGAGCTTTCTGCCAAGTGAGCCCGAAGGACGGGTGGCGATCGAACCGAAGACCTCCGCCAGTGGCGGCCGGCCGCGTTCGCGCCGCCAACCCGGCGCATCGGTCATCGATTGTCGTGTCGTCGCATCCATCAGCGTGATTCGAAAAAAGACCGAAATCCAAGGACAAACCTACCTTATTGCGAATAATTTGCAATTGCAGTTTATTGGGAACCTCCCCAGTTTCAACGGGGCCGCTACTCTGCTGGAGAAATCGAAGCAGTCGCTGTTGTTCATCGCGAGCGAAATCGCGCGCTAGTCAGCTTCAGTGCCGTTGCTCTTGCCGCCGGTCGGCGGGCTGCGGAATTTGTTATTTTTCGGGAAGCCCTTTGGCGCAATACGGCCGGCGTCGGCGCGGTTGCCTCGCCAGTCTTTGAGTTCCTTCATAGCCAGCGTGAAACTGCGGCCGGCACCGTCGATCCAGGACATCCCGTCGTCCGCCTTGAAAGTCGTGACGTCGGAAAGTCCTTTTTCCTTGTAGCGTTGCAGCCGCACGCCACGGCCGCGGCCCATTTCGGGCACCTGATCCAGCGCAAAGATGACCATCTTCCGGTTTGCGCCGATTGTGGCCGCCAGCTCGCCGTCGACCGTCGTCATGGCGGCCGCTTTGTCAGGCGCCTTCAAATTGAGCACTTGCTTGCCCTTACGGGTCGTTCCGAGCACATCGTCCTCGGGGACGACGAAACCGTTGCCGCCATAGCTAGCAACGAGGAATTTGCGCCCGCCTTGATACGCGAGTGCGGCGACCACGTCGGCATCCTCGAGATCGATGAACAGCCGGACCGGCTCGCCATGCCCTCGCCCGCCCGGGAGCTTTGAGGCTTCAATCGTGTAGAACCGGCCATTGCTGCCAAAGATCAGGATCTTTGCTGTCGTTTCGGTCGGGAAAGCAAACTTCAAGTCGTCGTCTGTCTTGAAGGTCACACCGGAAAGATCGGTGACGTGGCCGCGCAAAGCTCGGATCCATCCCTTCTCCGAAACCACGACGGTGATCGGCTCGCGCACCACCATCGCCTCTTCGATCGCCGCTTCATCATGGGCGGGCGCAATGCCAAAGGTCGTACGGCGGCGGCCAAGGTCGGTTTTCGGGCCAAAGGTGTTCTTTAGTTCTTTGATCTGCCCGGCAATCGTTTTCCACTGCTGGGCCGGCGAACCTATCAGCGATTTCAACTTCGTTCGTTCCTCGCGCAGGGCCTTGTCCTCGGCGCGGATTTCCATTTCCTCGAGCTTGCGCAAATTGCGCAGTCGCATGTTGAGGATCGCCTCGGCCTGGACCTCGCTCAGCTTGAAGGTCTTCATCAGGACGGGCTTTGGCTCGTCCTCTTTGCGGATGATTTTGATCACCTTGTCGAGGTTGAGATAGGCGACCAGGTATCCGCCAAGCACTTCCAGGCGATGTTCAATTTCGGCCAGCCGATGTTTGGACCGGCGGAGCAGCACTTCCCGTCGGTGGTCGAGCCATTCACGCAACACTTCCGCAAGCCCGAGCACCTGCGGGACGCGGCCTTTCACGAGCACGTTCATATTGAGCGGGATGCGGGCTTCAAGCTCGGTAAGCTTGAAAAGCGATTCCATCATCAGCTCGGCGTCGACTGAACGCGAGCGCGGCTCAATCACCAGGCGAATATCTTCGGCCAATTCATCGCGAACATCGGCCACGAGCGGCAGCTTCTTTTCGTTGATGAGCTCGGCGAGTTTTTCGACGAGGCGCGACTTCTGCACCAGCCAGGGAATTTCGGTGATGACAATGACGTATGTTCCGCGGCCGGTGTCTTCCTGCTTCCATCGCGCGCGAACACGGAACGAGCCGCGTCCGGTATTGTATGCTTCGGCGATTGTCTCGGGCGTATCGACGATGACGCCGCCGGTCGGAAAATCGGGGCCCTTGACGTATTTCAGGAGCGTCTTGCTGCGTGCCTTCGGGTTGTCGATGAGGAACAGCGCAGCGTCGCACAGTTCAGCTGCATTGTGCGGCGGAATGGCGGTCGCCATGCCGACTGCAATACCCTGAGAGCCGTTGGCAAGCAGATTGGGAAAGGCGGCCGGCAGCACCACCGGCTCTTCATTGGTGCCGTCATAGGTCGCGCGAAAATCAACCGCGTCCTCGTCGATACCCTCGATCAGCAGCCGCGCCACTTCGGTAAGCCGCGCCTCGGTGTAGCGCATGGCGGCGGCGTTATCGCCGTCGATGTTTCCGAAGTTGCCCTGGCCGTCCACGAGCGGATAGCGCTGGGCAAATTCCTGCGCGAGCCTTACCAGCGCGTCATAGATCGCCTGGTCGCCGTGCGGGTGGAAATTACCCATCACATCGCCGACGACCTTGGCGGACTTCTTGAAGGCCGCTCCCGGATCGAGCCGCAACAGGCGCATGCCATACAGAATGCGGCGGTGTACCGGCTTGAGGCCGTCGCGCGCATCGGGCAGGGCCCGATTCATAATCGTGGAGAGGGCGTAGGCAAGGTAGCGCTCTTCCAGCGCCTCCCGCAGCGCAACCTCTTCAACGTCGCCTTTGTCGGGGGGAATCAGTCGCTTTCCCATGCCTGATAGCTAGTCGGTTGCGCAGCGATGAACAAGCGATGAACGATCCGGCCATCTAATCTTCGAGATTTTTGCGTATTGTTTGCGAACCCGTAGGCCTTGACTGCGTTAGGTTGCGCAAGACTACGGAGGGGGCGAATTTCTACTGGGTGGAGGAAGCAATGCGCCGGATTGTACTTACAACTGCCGCCACGCTTGCCATTCTTGCGGCAGGGTCAATAACGAATCGCGCCGATGCCATGACGGTTGCAATGCCGGCCGGCATCGCCAAAGCGATCGACGGATCCAGCCTGGCTCAGGACGTCGCTTATGTCTGTCGCCGGGTTTGGCGTTGTGGCCCTTGGGGCTGCGGGTGGCGCGCGTCACTGCTGGTGGACTGGGCCACGTTACTATCGAGGCTATGGCTATCGCTATGGCTACCGCTACTGGTAGCGCAGGCGGTCAGCAAAATTCGCAATGACGTCCTGGTCGCCCCTCGCGGGCGACCAGTGCTACGCAACGCTTGGCAAAGCGCGATTGAGCGCGGCTATGAAATGCGCGCGCTCGTCGCCCAGCGCGAGACCGCGCGGCTCCAGCACATAGCGGGTCAGGAAATAACCCGTCAGCGCAAATCCATCGGCAAGATCCGGCCCGGTCGGTTCTATTTCCCGATCCCGCAGGAACGCCGGCAGCCTTAACATTTTGTCCGCCCATGGCTCGCCCGCCAGACGGGACACGGCCCGACCCGATTTCGGCGACACATAGACAAGGTCACCGGACACACCGGTCGCCACGCATCGCTCGAGATCGAGACCGAAGCCAATTTCGGACAGCAGTTGCAATTCAAACCGCACGACCATCGGCGCAGCACTCGTAGCGTCATCAAGCCGGCCGAAAATCGCATCCAGTGATTCATAGAGGCCCAAATGCGGGTCACGCTCGGGCAGCAGGCGCATCAGCGCCGCCAAGTGACCGATACCGTAGATCGCATGCGGGGACGAAAAGAAACCGGCCGCCCTCAGATTGAGAGCCTCAACGGAGTAGTTGCCGAGATGCTCATCGAGTCGCGCCCGCCAGGTGGCGCTCACGCAATTGCCCGGCTGGAGCACCGGCTTGAGACGCGAGCCAGATCCGCCCCGCACAAGGCCGAGATGACGGCCGTGCTCACGCGTCATCAATTCGAGGATGGCATTGCCCTCCCCGTGACGCTTGACGCCAAGCACGATGCCTTCATCAGTCCATTGCATGGCGCAGATTCTCGCCGACGCCTTGTTCTACTTCACTCTTTTGGAAACTCCAGCCCCATGGCCCGATACCGTTCGGGGTCATCTCCCCAGTTCTCACGCACTTTGACAAACAAAAACAAATGAACTTTGGCGTCGGCTATTTCCGCTATCTCCTTGCGCGCAGCCTCGCCGATCGCCTTGATGGTCTGACCGCCCTTCCCCAGCACGATTTTCCGCTGGCTTTCGCGCTCCACATAGATTGTCTGCTCGATTCTGACGTCGCCGCGGCGAAGCTCTTTCCAGACATCGGTTTCAACTGTCGAATGGTAGGGCAGCTCCTGGTGCAGGCGCTCGAACAGCTTTTCGCGTGTGACCTCCGCAGCGAGCTGGCGCATCGGCGCTTCGGAGATCTGGTCCGCCGGGTAAAGCCACGGCCCGTGCGGCACGCGCTGCGCCAGCCAGGTCTTCAGATCGCCGACACCGTCGCCCGTCAGCGCAGAAACCATGAAGGTTGCCTCAAACTTCGCTGCCGCGTTGGCATCCTTCGCAAGCGTGAGCAGCTTTTCTTTCGAGACCACATCGATTTTGTTGAGAATGAGGACTCGTGGGGTCTTAACGTCGTCAAGCCTGCGAAGGATATCCTCTGCTTCGTCCTCAATGCCATTGCGTGCATCGATCAGAACGCCAACCAGATCCGCTTCGTGCGCGCCCGTCCAGGCCGTCGTGACCATCGCGCGATCTAGCCTCCGCCGCGGCGAAAATATTCCAGGCGTGTCGACAAAAATAAGCTGGGCCTGACCTTCGATGGCGATGCCGCGGATCAATGCGCGCGTGGTCTGAACCTTGCGCGAGACGATGCTGACCTTTGACCCGACCAGCGCATTCAGCAGCGTCGACTTGCCGGCATTGGGCGCCCCAATGAGCGCGATGAAGCCGCAGCGGGTGGAATCGTCAGCCATCAAGCTTGTCCACCGGCACACCGACGCGGGTAAGCATGACGGCGGCGGCGGCCTGTTCGGCGGCGCGCTTGGAACTGCCGATACCTTCCGCCGGCGGCCGGTCCGGTAGCACGACGGCAACGCGGAATTCAGGATCGTGGTGCGGTCCCGTGCGCGCCAGCTCGCGATAAGCCGGCGTCGGAAGGCCGCGAGCCTGTGCCCATTCCTGCAGGATCGTTTTTGGATCGCGCAGCGGCCGCAGCGGCTTGAGCATCCGCTCTTTCCAGAAGCGCGCTATCAATTCATCCGCTGCGCTATAGCCGCCATCAATGAACGCCGCGCCGACCAGCGCCTCGCACACATCAGCGAGTATCGTTGTCCGGCGCCTCCCGCCAGCATGGGATTCCGAATTTCCGAGCTTGAGCACGGGCCCGAGATCCATCGCACGTGCGACCTCGGCGCAGGTTTCCTTGCGCACCAGATCGGCAAGACGCCGGGACAATTCGCCCTCATTCGCCTTCGGAAAAGCGCGGTACAGCATGTCGGATATGACGAGACCAAGAACGTGGTCCCCGAGGAATTCGAGCCGCTGATAGCTGGCAGCGCGGTTGCCGCCCGACAGCGCCGAAATGTGCGTCAGCGCACGTTCAAGCAGATCCTTGTCGGCAAATTTGTAGCCGATCCTGTCTTCGAGCGCGGTCCGGTCCTTCGCCTTGCGGCTCATTTGACGATCGTGAACAGCCTGCTCCAGCGCACCGACACCGGCCAACGCCAGAACTGCCAGGCGCGCTCGCCCTCGTAGACGGAAAAGAAGATGATCTGCGCTTTGCCCACGATGTTCTCGAAGGGCACCATGCCGACCTGGCTGAACCGGCTGTCGGTGGAATTGTCGCGGTTATCGCCCATCATGAAATAATGACCGGGCGGGACGGTGTAGATCTGCGTGTTGTCGGCGAAGCCATTGTCCACCAGATCGAGCGTGTAGAAGCTAACGCCGTTCGGCAGCGTATCCTTCCAGCGCTTGACCGGCGCCTCGCGAACTCCCTCTTCAGTGTCGATGAAGTCCGGTGCACGCTCGTGCTTGACCGGCACACCGTTGATGCTCACGGCGCCGTCGATCACCTGGATCTTGTCGCCCGGCAAGCCGATCACGCGCTTGATGTAATCAGTCGAGGGATCCTTCGGCAGCCGAAACACCACCACATCCCCCCGCTCCGGAAGCCAGTCTCCGGGAATGCGCCCGGAAAAAATCGAGGGCGACAGCGGAAAGGAATACTTGCTGTAACCGTAGGTGTATTTCGACACGAACAGGTAGTCGCCAACCAGTAGCGTGTCTTTCATCGAGCCGGAGGGAATATTGAACGGCTGAAAGAAAAATGTGCGGATCACCAGCGCAATGATCAGGGCGTGGATGATTACCCGCACCGTTTCGCCGATGCCGCCCTCTTTTCGCTTTGTCCCAGATGTCACGCTCATAGGCCTTTCGTCCCGCCAAACGGCTTGCGCGCCCCGGCGACTTTGTAGCGGGTGGCCTGCGGACAAGCAATGAACAAGGGCCAACGCATCGTGCAAACAATTACCTGAATTGGTGCTTCTGCCGTCAATTTTCGGCGACCCGACCCGATATGGGCTCAGCGGAGATAATGACGATGGCCTGCGCGGTCGGGCCTTCGTCTGTCAGAGAAACATCGATTCTGGCTTCGCAGCCGGCAGGTGTGATGGAGTGCAGCCGCACGAGCGCGCCGCCGGTGAGCTTCATCGTCGGGCGGCCGCCTGGAAGATTGGTGACGCCTATGTCACGCCAGAAAACGCCGCGCCTGAGCCCTGTGCCGAGCGCCTTGGCGCACGCCTCCTTGGCGGCAAAACGTTTAGCGTAGGTTTCAACCGCATTCGCTCTGTTCTCGGCTTTGGTCCGTTCGACCGTCGTGAAAATGCGATCAAGGAAGCGGTCGCCGTGCCGCTCGATCACTTTCGCAATCCGCCGTACGTCGACGATGTCAGAGCCCAGCCCGATGATCATGCGCGTGCCCTTTTCCGGCCGCGGTCCATAGCCGCCCGCATGAATTTTATCGTCTCAACCAGGCCTTCAAATACCGACTCACCGATGAGGAAATGGCCGATGTTGAGCTCGACCACCTGCGGCAACGCCGCGATGGTCTCGGCTGTCCCATAGTCGAGGCCATGGCCGGCATGCACTTCCAGACCGAGCCCCGATGCACGCTCGGCACCGTCACGAATAATCTGCCACTCGGCCTCCGCCTCATGCATACGCCGTTCAGCCAATGCATCACACCAGCTCCCGGTGTGGATTTCGATCGCAGGCGCGCCGAGCTCGGCCGCCATCTCGATCTGCGCGGGCGCCGCCCCGATAAAAAGGGAAACGCGGATCCCGGCGGCCTTGAGTGTGCGGATCGCCGGCGCCAGCTGCGAGCGCTGGCCGACGGCGTCGAGACCGCCTTCGGTGGTACGCTCGGTGCGCCTTTCCGGCACGAGGCAAGCGGCATGCGGTTTGGTCTTGAGAGCGATGCCAATCATTTCCTCGGTGGCCGCCATTTCAAAATTTAGCGGCTTGTCAATCTCGGCCTTCAAACGCGCAATGTCGTCGTCGCGAATGTGACGCCGGTCTTCGCGCAGATGGGCCGTGATACCGTCGCAGCCGGTGGCAATTGCCAGCTTCGCGGCCCGCACGGGATCCGGATGACGGCCGCCCCGCGCGTTACGGATGGTGGCGACGTGATCGATATTGACGCCAAGACGAAGCCGATCCATGCGCTAGCCGTTCACCCGTTCGGCCTTGGCCACCACGGACTTCGCGCGCAACTGCGCCAATATCGCGGTCAGATGCTTAAGGTCGTAGACCTCAAGGTCGATCGTCACGTCAGTGAAATCCGGCGCGCGCCGCGTCATACGAATATTGTCGATATTGCCATCGTGTTCCGCAATGACCTGCGCAATCTGTGCCAGCGAGCCGGGCTCGTTCACGGACTGCACGGCGATGCGGGCAGGAAAACGCCGTGGCGTGCGCTCCTCTTCGTCCCAACGCACGTCGAGCCAATGCTCGGGCTTGTCCTCGAATTCACTCAAGGCGGGGGACTGGATCGGATAGATGGTGATGCCCTCGCCGGGAGAAAGAATGCCAACAATGCGATCGCCCGGCACCGCGCCTCCATTCGGCGCAAACCGCACCGGCAGGTCGCCATTGATGCCGCGAATGGGGATCGCCTGCCCTGCTGAACTGTCGGGCACCCTGAACTTGACCGACGTAATTTTTCTCAAGCCGAACCATCCGCCTTCGGCCTTCGGTATTGCCGCCATGGCAGCCGCGCGCTCTTCCTTGTAGTCGGGGTACATCGCCCGGGCGACGTCGGACGCCTTGAGCTCGCTTCGTCCTACCGCAGCCATCACATCCTCGACCGAGGCCCGCGCGAGACGTGGCAGCGCGCCGGTCAGTTTTTCATCCGAGAACGCAATTTTGGCACGCTGGAACAGCCGTTCGACGATGCGACGGCCGAGGCCGGCATATTGCAGACGCACGGCCTGGCGCGTCGCACGACGAATGGCCGCGCGCGCCTTTCCGGTCATTACAATGGACTCCCACGCCGCAGGCGGCGCGTGTTGCGACTTCGACGTTACGATCTCGACTTCATCGCCGTTGACGAGCTCGGACGTCAGCGGCGCGATCTGGCCATTGATCTTGCAGCCGACCGCGGTGTTACCGACGTCGGTATGGACGGCGTAGCCAAAATCGATCGGGGTCGCCTTGCGCGGCAGCGCGATGAGCTTGCCTTTCGGCGTAAAGCAGAACACCTGATCGTGAAACAATTCGAGCTTGGTATGCTCGAGAAATTCTTCTGGGTTTGAGCCTTCCGCCAGCAGCTCGATCGTGCGGCGCAGCCAGGCGTAGGCAGTGGACTCACGCGACAGCAATTCGGTTGGAGAGCCTGCGTTGTCCTTGTAGAGCGCGTGAGCGGCGATGCCGTATTCGGCGATCTCGTGCATGCCGATGGTGCGGATCTGCAATTCGACACGCTGCTTGCTTGGCCCAATCACAGTGGTGTGGATCGAGCGGTAGTCGTTTCCCTTCGGCGTCGAGATGTAGTCTTTGAAACGCCCCGGCACCATCGGCCAGGCGCTGTGGACAATGCCGAGGGCCTGATAACAATCGGCCAGGCTTTTCACGATCACCCGGAATCCGAAAATGTCGGAAAGCTGCTCGAATCCAACCGACTTGCGTTCCATCTTCCGCCAGATCGAATAGGCACGCTTGCGGCGGCCGACCACCCGCGCATCGATGCCGCGATCGGCAAGCTTTTTGGTCAGTTGCTTTTCAATGTCGGAAATCAGCAGCCTGCTACGCTCGGTGAGCGCGTTGAGCCGCGCGGTTACGACTTCATAGGCTTCCGGATAAAGTTCGCGGAATGCCAGATCGTCGAGCTCCTCGCGCATCTCGTGCATGCCCATGCGGCCGGCGAGCGGCGCATAGATTTCAAGCGTCTCTTCGGCGGCGCGGCGGCGAGTCTCCGGCGGCATGTACTGGAGCGTTCGCATGTTGTGCAGCCGGTCGGCGAGCTTGATCAGAAGCACGCGCACATCGTCGGCGATCGCCAACAATAATTTGCGGAGATTTTCCGCCTGCTTTGCCTCTTTGGTGACGAGGTCGAGTTTTTTGAGCTTGGTGAGCCCCTCGACCAGCCGGCCGATGTCGTGACCGAACAGGCCGTCGATTTCCGCACGCGTGGCCTCGGTATCCTCAATGGTGTCGTGCAGGAGGGCCGCCGCGATCGTCGCGTCGTCAAGCTTGAGGTCGGTGAGAATGGCCGCGACCTCGATCGGATGGGAGAAATAAGGATCGCCGGATGCGCGCCGCTGCTCACCGTGCGCCTTCATGGCGTAGACGTAGGCGCGGTTTAGCAGCGCTTCATTCGTGTCCGGGTTGTAGCGGCGTACCCGTTCGATGAGGTCGTACTGCCGCATCATCGGCGGTTTTCTTGTCGCCGCCGGCTTTTCGATCGTTGACTCGGGCGCAATGGGGGCTGGGCGCGGTGCCCGGGCCGGGACCTGCTTTTGCATTCGCGGAAGGTCGGAGCGCGTACGCGCCATTCTGGTGTCCTGCAGCGGCTGCTAAGAAACTACCTTAAGATATCACGTCGTTTCGATGGCGCTGCAAGGGCTTAGCCGACTGGTTGATAAAAGACGACGGCCCGGCTTTGAGACCGGGCCGTCGCATCGAATTATCACGAATATCAGCCTATTCGGCGTCGTCTTCCGGCGGCTCCTCTGGCGGCGCCAAGCCCTCAAGGCCTTTGAGAAGCTCTTCTTCCGTCATCCGATCCGCGGTTACCTCAGTATCGTCAGAATCGACACTAGCCCCTGCGCCCGCTCCGATCAGCGGCACCTCGGGTTCAGGCTCGTCAACCTCAACATATTTCTGAAGGCTGTGAATGAGATCTTCCTTAAGATCGCCGGGCGAAACGGTCGTTTCGGCAATTTCACGCAACGCGACGACCGGATTCTTGTCGTTGTCGCGCTCGACCGTGATCTGCGACCCGGATGAAATCATGCGCGCCCGATGGCTGGCCAACAGAACCAGATCGAAACGGTTTTCAACTTTGTCGATGCAATCTTCTACGGTGACACGGGCCATCGGCTCGTCACTCCATCTGGTGGAACTTGTGCCTGAATTCGCCTGCTAGGTATCCCCTGGCGCATGGAAATTCAAGCATTTTTGTCTTGGTTTGGCCTCATCCGTCTGTTACTCGACGAATGCAAGACCGCCGGAAGGCCGATGGCACGGGATTTTGTCGGCCCGGCGCGATTGCGCAGGTGGCAGCCCAATTGATCGAAGGGGCCACGATGCTCTGTTAACGGGGGACCCGGAACCGCGCACGCGGAGCGTTCCGCATTGCGCGCGGCGGGTCTGAAAGTAACCTATGTGAATTGTGAGAGAGACCAATGACAGTATCCGGAGAAAAAATCGCTTTATTCATTGACGGTGCCAATCTCTACGCAACAGCAAAATCGCTCGGTTTCGACATCGACTACAAGCGCCTGCTGCGCGAATTTCAATCACGTGGCTATCTGTTGCGCGCCTTCTATTACACGGCGGTGATCGAAGATCAGGAATATTCGTCCATCCGCCCCTTGATCGATTGGCTCGACTACAACGGCTACTCGGTCGTTACCAAGGCGACCAAAGAATTTGTCGATCAGACCGGCCGGCGCAAGGTCAAGGGAAACATGGACATCGAACTCGCGGTCGATGCCATGGAAATTGCCGGCACGATCGATCACATGGTGCTCTTTTCAGGTGACGGCGATTTTCGGTCGCTTGTCGAGGCCGTGCAGCGCAAAGGGGTGCGCGTAACCGTCGTATCAACTGTAACGACGCAGCCGCCGATGGTTGCGGACGAACTGCGCCGCCAGGCTGACGTGTTCGTCGACATCGTCGAATTGCAGACCAAGATCGGCCGCGACCCCGCGGAGCGCACGACACGCGAAGGCCGCCCTCCCCGCGAAGATCGCGCGGCATCCCATACACCGCAATTCCTGCAGCGCCCGGCGTCGCCGCAACGCGCGGGCGCTCCGGTCGGGGCCGACGAAGACGACGACTCCTACCAATAGCGTTTTTGTTGCGCGCATGATCTTATCCGCGTGACGGCGTCGTGCGCCGGCAATTCTCGGATTCATGCGCAATGGCGGAGACTGACGGCAAGCCCGGACGAGACTGTTTGCGTTGCCCGCGGCTTGTCGCTTTCCGCAAAACATGGCGCGCGAAAGAATCCACCTGGTTCAATTCTCCGGTGCCCTCTTTCGGATCGATCAATGGGCGGTTGCTGATTGTCGGATTGGCGCCGGGGCTGCAAGGCGCCAACCGTACCGGCCGCCCGTTTACCGGTGATTATGCCGGGGTGCTGCTTTACGAGACGCTCGGAAAATATGGATTTGCCCGCGGGGAGTATCATGCGCATCCCGATGACGGGCTTGAGCTTGTCGATTGCCGGATCACAAATGCGGTGCGCTGCGTGCCGCCCGAGAATAAGCCGACGCCGGAAGAGATAAAAACTTGCCGTGACTTTCTGACGCCTACGATCGGCGAGATGAAAAAACTGCGCGCTATCGTTGCTCTTGGCCGCATCGCGCATGAAAGCACGGTGCGTGCGCTCGGCGGCCGGTTGGCCGCGCTTCCGTTTGCGCACGGCAGGAGGCACGAGCTCGGCCCAATTGCGCTGTTCTGCAGCTACCATTGTTCGCGCTACAACACGAACACCGGCGTGCTCACCCCCGAAATGTTCCGGGAGGTCTTTGCAACCGTGCGCCGCTATCTCAACTCCTGAAGCCAGGCGACAACCTCGGCGGCATTCTTGTCCGGCGGAAAGACGGGATAGAACACCTTCGTAATTCGGCTGTCGTCGACAACAAGCGCCATGCGCTTGAGCAGCGTCATGCCGGCAACCGAGAACGTCGGAAGCTTCAGCGCATTTGTCAGCGCCAGTTTCTCGTCCGACAGCAATGCGAATGGCAGATGCAGGCGCGTCGCCGCTTCACGTTGGTAGGCCGTATCCTGCGTCGAAAGTCCGTAGAGATGCGCCACGCCGAGCCGCGTCAACTCGCCGAAATGATCGCGAAACGCGCAGGACTGCGGTGTGCAGCCTCGCGCACCCGGGATCTGGTCCCATCCGGTCGGCGGATCAACGCCCGGAACGCCTGTCCGCGGATAAATGTAGATGACGGTCCGGCCTCTCAGCCTGGACAGATTGACAAGCGCCCCATCGGTGGCCGGAAGCGCCAAATCGGGCAGCCGTGCGCCCGCGAGATGGCGCGCTGCACCGTCATCTTGCGGGACGGGAATTCCCGGTGGCAGAAATTGCGGATTATGCGTGCCTGGCGCTTCGGTCATTTCTTTGCTCCATAGCTCATAAATTCCATGAGCGAACCGTCCGGATCCCGAAAATAGACCGACGTGCCCGGCCCTTTTGCGCCGAACCGCTGCATCGGGCCGCGTTCTATGGCAATGCCGTGTTCCTTCAGATGCGTTATCGCGTCGTCAATCGGTCCTAGCCATTCAAAACAGAGATCGCTGTTGCCGGGTTGGACCGGCAAACGCGCAACTTCGGCAGGCTTTACACCCGGGCCGTGGACATTGAGCTGCTTGTCACCAAGCCGGTAGGCCCAACCGTGCGGCCGTTGCACGAGTTCGGCTCCTATTACTTTTTCGTAGAATTTATTGGACCGGTCCCAATCGGAAACGTGGATGACGCAGTGATCAAGTCTGGTTGGTACCATGCTGATTTTCCTGATCTTTCTTACTCACAGCAACGTGATTGCAGTCGATCGTCAAGTCTCCGGTGTCAGCACTTAGTGACAGTATGCTTGGCGATCAACGATACGGGGAGCAAGACTATGACAATCCAAAAATGTGCCAGCCTGGGCTTTCTGACTACCGTTGCGCTTTTTGGCGCGACAGTCGCCGCTGCCGCGCAGAGCCGCGTCCGTCGTCATGAAAAATGCCGAAGGCAAGGAGGTCGGCTCGGTCAATCTCACGCAAACCACGCAAGGTGTGTTGATTAATGCAGCACTCAAAGGGCTGCCGCCAGGCGAGCATGCGTTTCACGTCCACGCTGTCGGCAAGTGCGAGCCTCCCTTCACGTCCGCGGGGGGACACTTCAATCCCGGGGCGAAGAAGCACGGGATGATGTCACCCGAAGGCCAACATGCCGGCGATATGCCCAATCTGCACATACCGCAAAGCGGAGATCTGACGGTCGAAGTATTGAATGCCGCTATCACGCTCGAGAAGGGCAAGCCGAATTCGGTGTATGACACCGATGGCTCGGCGATCGTCATTCACGCCGGAAGCGATGATTACAAGACCGACCCTACGGGTGAAGCCGGCGGGCGGATCGCTTGTGGTGTGATCCCATAGCGGTCGGCGCGCGCTGCGGCCTAGCCTTTCATCCGCATCAGGCGGCCGCGTTCGCGCTCCCACGACCGCTTTTTGAGCGTTTCGCGCTTGTCGTGCAGCTTCTTGCCGCGCGCCAGCGCGATCTCAACTTTGGCACGGCCTTTTTCGTTAAAGTAAAGCTTTAACGGCACGATGGTCATGCCTTCGCGTTCGACCGCCCCGGTCAGTCGGTTGATCTCACGCTTCTGCAGCAGCAGCTTGCGTGCCCGCTTCGGCGCGTGGTTGAAACGGCTCGCCTGCAGATATTCCGGGATATTGGAGTTGATCAGCCAGAGCTCCCCGCCGCGCGCATCGGCGTAGGACTCGGCGATCGTCGCCTTTCCTGCGCGCAATGATTTGACTTCGCTGCCGGTGAGAACGATGCCGGCCTCGAAGGTCTCGCCGATCGCGTAGTTGAATCGCGCCTTGCGGTTGTCGGCGACCACCTTGAAGCGGCGCTCGGGCTTTGTGGCCATGTGCGACGATTATGGTTCAGCGCGATTTGAGTTGGTCGCGGATTTCCGTGAGGAGCTGCTCGGTCTTCGACGGTTCAGGCGCCTTTTCCTCCTCCTTGCGGGCAAGCCGGTTCAGCGCGCGGATCGCAAGGAAAAGCACGAACGCAATGATGATGAAGTTAAATGCGATCGTGAGAAAATTTCCCCAAGCCAATACGGCGCCTTGCTTTTTTGCCTCGACAAGGGTGCCGGCTGTCACCTTCGAGGACAGCGGGAGAAAGTAATTCGAAAAATCGATGCCGCCGGTAATTGCGCCGATCACCGGCATGACGAGGTCGCCAACCAGTGAATTCACGATCCCCGAAAAGGCGGCGCCGATAATCACGCCAACGGCAAGATCGACAACATTGCCGCGCAGTGCAAATTTTTTGAATTCCTCAAGCATGACGGTCCACCTCGCCGCACATGATCCACCTGGCCATCGCTTCCGGCTTGGTTGACCAGCCCGCTAGTTGATCAGCCCGGCATGCACCATCGCCTGCCGCACGGCGGCCTGCGCTTTCTCGCTGGCCGGCACCATCGGCAACCGTACCGTGTTGGCACACTTGCCGATAAGCGACATCGCATACTTGATGGGCGCCGGACTGGTTTCCACGAACAGATTGATGTGCAGCGGCGCGAGCTTGTCCTGCAATTTAAGTGCAGTAGCGAAATCGCCCTTCAGGCAGGCCGCCTGGAATTCGGCGCAAAGACGCGGCGCCACGTTCGACGTCACCGAAATGCATCCGTGCCCGCCATGCGCCATGAAGCCGAGCGCCGTGATGTCTTCGCCCGACAACTGATTGAAGTCGGAGCCCATGGCCGCGCGCTGCTGGGAAACGCGTGCCATGTTGGCCGTCGCATCCTTCACGCCTGCAATGTTCTTCAGCTCGAACAGGCGCGCCATCGTCTCGACCGACATGTCGACGATCGACCGCCCGGGAATGTTGTAGATGATGATCGGAATCCCGATCGCGTCGTTGATCGCCTTGTAGTGCTGGTACAGGCCTTCCTGCGTCGGCTTGTTGTAGTAAGGCGTCACGATCAGGACGGCGTCGGCTCCGGCCTTCTCCGCATGACGGGACAGTTCGATCGCCTCTGCGGTGGAATTGGAGCCGGAACCCGCGATGACCGGAACCCGGCCATCGACCTGGTCGATACACCATTCGACCACCTGCTTGTGCTCGTCATGCGACAGAGTCGGACTTTCCCCCGTGGTTCCCACAGGGACCAGGCCATTCGTGCCCTCCGCGATCTGCCATTCGACGATGTCGCGAAACGCCTTTTCGTCGAGCGAGCCGTTTTTGAACGGCGTGACCAGCGCTGTAAAAGAGCCCCGAAAGCTCGTCTTGGCGGTCATGACACGACTTCTCCACAAAAGGCGGGTTTAAGCCCCATTGATATCGGGTCGGAGAGCGCGAAGAAAGCCCTCCGCCGCCACCGACAGGCTGGAACTCGGCATGCGACAACGTGTTTTTGCCCGTCTTGCCGCCTATAATGCCGGCGGATGAAATTTTTCGGTATCATTCATCAATAGTTTTGGCCTAATGGGCTGACCGATTTGCGGTTTCGGCAACTGAGTCGGACGGATCGAAGGACAAGTGCGGGGTTTAATGGACGCGACTGGCCGCAGCCGCTCGGGCTTATTTTTGGCAGTCATTGCAGCCTGCGGGCTGTGCGCGGACGCCGCGTTGGCGGCCGCGCAAAAAGTGCCGTTGCCGCGCCCGCGACCCGCTGCGGCGGCGACCAAGCAAACGCTCGCACCCGTGCGGCAAGCAGCGCCTTTGCCTCAAACGCGGCCGCAACCCAACGGCAGCGGGCTGACGGCCTTTGCTCAAGCCAATGTCGGTTTGCATGGGGCACTGTTCGAGAGCCGCGCTGAATTCAAACCGCTTGTCCGCCCAGCTTCGGGGCCGTTTGCTGTTGCGCCCAACGCGACCACATCAGCAAACGACGTCGCCGCGGTAAAGCGTGTGATCGAAGCCGCGCGCAAAGGCAGAGACGCCGACGCCAATTCGGCCCAGGCGAGTATCGCCGATCCGGTTGCTCGCAAGCTGGCCGAGTGGGTCATCCTGCGTTCGGACAACACCAATCCCTCGTTCGAGCGATACGCCGCTTTCGCTCAGAGCAACCCGGCTTGGCCGCACGTGCCGCTGTTCCGCCGCCGCGCCGAGAACGCGCTTTGGAATGATGGCGTCGACGCAGCGGCGGTGCGGGCGTTCTATGCTACGAAACCGCCGTCAACCGCCAAGGGCCGCTACATGCTTGCGCGCGTCTTGCTTGCCCAAGGCGATCGCGACGGAGCTGCCACGCTGGTCAAGCACGCCTGGCGCCACGACGACTGCAGCGCAGAGGTCGAGAAAAAAGTACTCGAGATGTTCGACGGCATGATCACCGCCGCCGATCACAAGGTGCGTATGGAGACCCGCTTTTACGCCGGCGATGCCGCCGCCGGCCTGCGCGCCGCCGAACGCCTTGGCGGCAACGATCTTGTGATCGCCCGGGCACGCGCCGCGGTCCTGCAAAAGGCGCGCAATGCAAAAGCGCTCCTCGACGCCGTGCCTGTGTCCGCGCAGCGTGAGCCTGGCTACATCTTCGCCCGCGTGCAGTGGCTGCGCCAGAACAACCAGCCGGAAGAAGCCGGAAAGCTCATCCTGACCGCGCCGAAGGAGCCGGAGGCTCTTGTCGATCTCGATCAATGGTGGCTGGAGCGACGTCTGCTGGTGCGCAAGCTGCTAGACGAGCATGACCCGAAGGCCGCTTACAACATTGCCCGCGATGCGGCGACTCCGATGCGCGGCGTGTACCGCGTGGACGCACATTTCACGGCCGGCTGGGTCGCCCTGCGCTATCTGCACAATCCGAAAGCGGCTGCACAGCACTTCGCGCACATCGTGGAAGGCACCCACAATCCGCACGCACTTTCACGCGGCGGCTATTGGCAGGGCCGTGCCGCCGAGGCGATGGGCCAGATTGCGCAGGCAAAGGCTTTCTATGAAATGGCCGGACAGCATGTGGCGACCTATTACGGCCAGCTCGCGCGCGCACGTCTCGGGCTCAAGGATGTTGGGCTGCGCGCGCCACCCGCCTTCACGCCGCAAGAAATGAATGTACTGAACAATCTTGAAGCCGTACGGGCGGCGGCGATTCTTTACGAGCTCGGCGAGCGGGACATGCTGGCCTCGATTTATGCCGAGCTTGGCGAGAGCGCGACGGACATTGCGGGAATGGCGATGATGGGCGAACTCGCGGCTAAACACGGAGATGGCCGCGCAATGCTCCTGCTCGGTGAAGCTGCCTACCGCCGCGGCCTTCCACTCGAGCATTACGCATATCCGACAATTGGCCTGCCGGACTATCGGCCGATCGCCCCTCCAGTTGAGCCTGCGGTCACCTATTCGATCGCGCGCCAGGAAAGTCACTTCAATCAGAAGGTCGTCTCAAGCGCCCACGCGATGGGCCTGATGCAGGTGACGCCCGCAGCCGGCATCGACACCGCCGCGAAATTCAAGGTCACCTACAGCCGCGAGCGCCTTCTCAAAGACCCCGTCTACAATATGCAGATGGGAGCAGGCGAACTCGCCATTCTGCTCGGCGGCTATAACGGCTCGTACATCCTCACCTTCGCCGGCTATAACGCCGGCCGCGGCAGGGTGAAACAATGGATCGCGGCCTATGGCGACCCGCGCGATCCTAACGTCGATCCCGTCGACTGGGTTGAGCGAATTCCGATTTCCGAAACACGCAATTACGTCGGGCGGGTCATGGAGAATCTGCAGGTCTACCGTGTGCGCTTTGGCGGCGGCAGCAAGCTCCTGATCGAAGCGGATATCAGGCGCGGCGGCGCGCACTAGATACATGCCAGGCGGTTGGCGGGCTTAGCCCGCGCTTTCAACGTTTGATCAGGCCCGCGCGTGTGCGGATGAAGCACCTTCTTCCAGCATTCGTCGCTCGGCGAGCCACAAGTCGCCATAGTCGACGTTCTGCCACTGTTCGAACCATGGGCCCCCGCGCGTGAAATGCACCGCATTCGGCGTACCGGATGCCGGCTTCTTATTCCAGCCTTCCAGCCAGTTCCATTCCACTGGAAGCGATCCGATATCGGAATCACTGACCCACTGCATGCGATGAAGGTATGCCCCGCTTTCGCGATTGACGACGTCGGGGGTCAGCGCACGCACCGAGGCGTGGTCGCAGTTAAATAACATGAGCGACGACCAATTCTTGCGCGGGTAAACGGTTTGAACGGCGCCATCCATCTTCGTGGTTTCTGTGGGCCGATAGTCATGTTGCACGCAATAAACCGCTTTCTGACCTTTTGCGTATGAAGCGAGTCCGGCGATATCGGCAAGGAAAAGGAAATCGCAGTCGCAGAATAATGCCCAGCCCCGATAGCCAGCGAGCTTCGGTGTCAGGAATCTCGAATAGGTGAAGTCGGTCGACGCGAGCGGATCCTGGTCGCGCCAGAACAGCTTTCGCTGGCGCAGCTCGTCGAGCTTGATGGGTTGCACATCCACCGGTATCGATGCGCGCCGCTCCAATGAAAACCGGGCAACCTCATACGCGATCGGCTCCCGTCTGTCCCAGCCGATATACACGCGAAATTTCTCGGTCATGACCGCCTACCCCCGGACAAGCGAAGAAAAGCCTCGATCTCGATCGCCGTTGGCGCAATCACCGATTGCCACGGCGCATTGGCGCTCCGTTGCCGCACCTGAACATGAGGGTACCACGGACTCTGCCGATCTGCGGAAACCAATACCAAAACCGCGAAAAGCCGAAAGGCGCGAAGACCCATGTCGGGCGCCCGAGTGCACCGGCCAGATGCGCATTCGTGTTGCTCACGCTGACCACCGCATCACAGGCCGTCATCAGCGCCGCCAGGCCATCGATATCGTTGGTTGTGTCGACGTCCTCAAGTCGGGTCACGGAGATACCGGTATCGCGCTCGAAGGCAGCTCGCTCCTCGGCCGTGTCTCCAAATTGCAAGTCCACGAAATTCACGCCGGGTAATTTCAGTACTGGAGCAAAATCCGCAAGCCGGGCGCTTTTGTGTGCACCAAGACGTTGCCGGACGCTGCGCCATGAGAGCCCTACGATTTTTTGGCCTCCGACAGCGAGCCGCTCGCGCAACGCCGCGGCGCGCGCCGGATCAGCCGTGAGATAACCACGTTCGCGTTGGGGGAATGAAGCCCAGTCGAGCCTGAAATGCCCGCCAAGACTTCCAATGGGTGTTTGTGCTGCGATGCTATCTTCCGGCAATTGGCTATCGAATGGAACTACTGTGACGCCCGGAAACGATCGTGCAAACAGGCTGACGAGACGAGGCTCGATCTCCAACAGGATTGCGTCAGCGCGCGCCCGCAGGTCGTCGATCATGCTGGCGTGCAGGATCTGATCGCCGAGGCCTTGCTCGCCCCAGACCCAGAGCGTGCCGCGGACCGCCGCGCCTTTCCACCGGGGCGTTTTTTGTTCCCGGCTGATGCCGGCGCCGACGCCGGGTCGATATTCATACAACGGCCAGCCCACGGCGAAATCGCCGTGGCGGAGACACATCACGCCTTTTTCCGTCCTGGCCTCGCGACGCCGGCCGCCGTCTTCCGCGATCAGCGCGTCAAGACCGGCGAGTGCCTCGTGGTATTGCCCGCGATGGTACAAGCACCAGTTGATTGCGAGCTTGGCGTTAAATGCCTGGTCCGGCGGAAGGCCGAGGGTCGACGCGCGTTGATAGTGCTCTTGAGCGAGCTCGTACTTATTTTGCACAAAATAAGTGGAGGCCAGCCAAAAATGCGCAATGGCATATCGAGGATCGAGCGCGAGTGCTTTTTGCTGCTGTTCGATCGCTTCACCGAACCGCTCGGCCTCATCCAGCGCAGCCCCGAAATCGCAGTGCGCTTCTGCGCTCGCAGGCCATCGATCAACCGCATTGGCGTAGACGTCCATCGCTTCATCGAGACGGCCGAGCTGGCGCAACGTCATGCCCAGCCCAAGCTGGGCGCTCATCATTCCCGGATCATTCGCCAGCGCCGACTTGTAATGAGCAGCCGCCTGCTCGAATTTCTTGCCTGCAAACAATAGCTTGGCAAGATTATGGTGCGCGGGCGCATAGCTCGGCCGGAGCGCTATGGCCCGTTCGAAATGGGTAACGGCTTCATCCGCGCGGCCCAGCGAATTCAATGCACTGCCGAGACCGTTATACGCTTCGACGTCCGCCGGATCAGACTCGATGGCTTTTCTGAAATGCGGGACGGCATCCTGATAGCGCCTCAGTCCGGACAGCATCGTCCCAAGATTGTAATTAAGTCCCGGCAAATCCGGCCGCAGCGCCAGCGCACGCTGCAACATCGGCACGGCGCGAACAGCATCGCCTGTTTGAGAATACGCAAGGCCCAAAAGATTCAAGGCGCCAGGGTGTTGCGGCGCCTCCTGCAAAAACTTTTCATAAGCGTGAATGGCGGCCGGAAGGTCACCCTTCCGGTGAAGCTCTATCGCCTTGTTGAGATCGTCGGCTCGAACGGTCGTCATACGCAGCGCGACACCACTGAATTGATCTAGTTTTGCCCCAAGTCCACGCCCGTGGGGGTGGTCTCTCAGCAGGTCTGTACAGCCCGTCGTGAAAGCCGCCGATGGCCGAAGTCAATATCAGCAAGGTAGGACGCTGTCACGGGCCATCGGCTGCATCCGGTTTGCTGCAAAGGCCGTGGGGCCCCGCACGTTTCAGTTCATTGCGCCGCATCCTGCATCTTGTTATCAGCCCAGATGAATATGACGACAGATGCAGTGAGCCTGTTTGTCACGGCGCCGGACGGCCTGCGGCTGCACGCCCGCTGTGTCGGTCCGCGGAGCGCCGGTGGCCAGCCGATCGTTTGCCTTCCCGGCCTTGCCCGCACGACGGAAGACTTTGATGCGCTCGCTTCGTCGCTTGCGCGCAACGGCAGCCGCCCTCGCCGTGTCATCGCCCTTGATTACCGGGGCCGCGGCCGCTCGAGTTATGATCGCGATCCGGACAACTATTCGATTCCCGTCGAGCTCAGGGATGTGATCGCCGTCGCGACCGCGCTCGAAGCACTGCCGGCAATATTTATCGGCACGTCTCGCGGCGGAATTCTGGCGATGGCGCTCGCGGCGGTGCGGCCGACCGCGATCGCCGGCGTTGTTCTTAACGACATAGGCCCTGTCATCGAGCCGCAGGGTCTGATGCGCATCAAGAGCTACGTCGGCAAGTTGCCGCAGCCCCGGACATTTGAGGAAGGCGCCGAGATCCTGCAGCGGCTATTCCAGGCGCAGTTTCCGAAACTCGGACCTGCGGACTGGCTGGCGAGCGCCCGGCGCACGTTCAAGGACGAACAGGGTCGTCTGGTGCCCACCTACGATATCAAGCTCGCCAAGGCCCTGCAGGCCATCGACCTCGAACGTCCGATGCCGCCGCTGTGGAAGGAATTCGACGCACTCGCCAACGTGCCGGTGATGGTCATCCGCGGCGCGAACTCCGACATTCTGTCCGCGGCTACGGTTGAAGCGATGCGGGCGCGGCATCCCGGGCTGGAGACGCTTGAGGTGCCGGATCAGGGCCACGCGCCATTGCTCGCGGAGGATAACGTGATCGCGCGAATTGCGGATTTCGTGTCGCGTTGCGGCAGTGCAGTCCAATAGCTACATCGCGTTGTTCAGCTGAAAAGCAAAACCCCCGGCAGTTTCCCGCCGGGGGCTGTTGTTCAGATATCCACGATCAACCGATCAGGGATAGAAGTCCCGATGCACGCGGAAGCGGAACTGCCAGTTGTCCATGTCGGTCGTGCCGACAGAACTGTGAAGACGTCAAGGCGGGCGCTACCGACTGCCGGATTGATGCTTGCGGTCTGCAGCTTCCCGTACATCACGTCCAGACCCATGTAGAAGTCCTTGGTGACGTTCCACTGGGTCCGCGAGCCGACCCACCAGGTGCTCCAGTTGTTGTCGCAACCCGGAAGAGCAACAGCGAGGTTGCCAGCACCGGTGCCGTTGGCCGTACCTTGAGACGCACAAAGCATGGCATTGGCGCTGTCGCTGTAGTTGACCTCGCCATAGCCGCCATACAGCGACGTGCGCCAACGCGGGCTCCAGAAGTGCTCGTAAGCCGCGTTGACGGCCCAGGCGGTGGTCAGCTCGAGGTTGGTTGCGGTCGCGGCGGCGAGCGTGCCGCCGAACGTCGCGTCGCTCAGGTTGCCGAAGCCGGATGGCCCAGCAATCGCGCCCCAAGCGTCAGCCTTGAACCAGTCGGTGGCCGGCGTCTGGAACGGATATCGTGTCGCGCCCACTGCGTAGGTGACCTGGGCCTGGAAGAAGTCGCCCTGGCCGATCACCGCGGCATTCAGCTTGATGCCCGCGCCGACCGCGAAGCCCAACTCGTCGTCAGGATGCGAAGGAGCCCGACTCCGATGCAGCAGCCGCCATAGTACAGTGGGTTCACTTGGTGCAACGCGCCCATGATCTGGGCGGAACCCCAAGCCTGGTCGATGCGCAGGTTGGCGACGATGTCCGGAGCCTGGAAGCCACCGTAGCCGCTGATGCCGTTGAAGCCCAGTCGATCGTGGTGAAGCGGCGCATTTCGGCGGCGATCGTCGCCGAGAAGCCGTTGCCGAACTGGGCGGTATAGCCCATCACCATCCAGCCGCCGTCACCGGTGTCGGTGCCGGGGTATGAACCCCAGTAAGCCGTCGCCGGGCTGCTGTAGAAGTCGAAGAACGACTGCGCCAGACCGAAGGTGAAGCCGGCCCACTGGATGAAGGCGCGGTTCGCGTTGAATGACGCAGCGCCGGTGCCGTTCGTGTCGCTCGAGTTGATACCGACCGCGATGTAGCCGCGCACCGTGCCGTATTCAGTCTGGTTGCGCGCATCGGCCGTGATGTAGCCGCGTGCACGCCACGTGCTGTTGTTGGTGACGCGGTTGTTGACGTTGGCGTTCGCCCAACCCCAGGCGATGTTGGCGTTGGCGCCCCAGGTATATTCGGCGCGGACCCAGCCGCCGATCTTCAAGCACATATCGGTGCCGGGGATGTAATAGAACCCGACCCCATACAGGCTGCAAATCTTCACGTACTGGACCGGCTTGGCCTTGACGGGAAGATCAGCTGCCTGCGCCCCAGCCACGGCAACGAGACCCGCTGCAGAGCCAAGGAGAAGGCTTTTCACCATCTTCATCTTGAACCTCCAAACATTGTTTCTTGAGAGGGTTCCGTATCCGCCCAGTGCGACAGCACGTGTTGGAACTTCCCCTTGCTCCCCGCTAGCCGAGAACTTTTCGCACCACGTGTGCAATCCGTAACCCGGGCAGCGCAACAGGGGGATGCCCCCCTCCGTCGCTTTGTCACATTAACCGAAGACCCCCTCCAAGCAATGAAGAAGCGCCCTTCCCACAGGGTCCAAAGGCGCTTTTCGGGCGAGTGTTGCGTAAAAAACACGCAGGCTGCTGCCGCTGAAAAGTCCACCCGGACCGCGCCCATAAAAATCAGCTATAGTTATTTTTTATCAGATACTTATCGGAGAAATACCCGGTACAACTTGGAGGCTTATTTTGGCTCCAAACGACTTCGGGTGGCGCTCGCCGCGCTCGTCTCGGAAGTGCCACCGTCGAGAGAGGCCCGTGGCGGACCCGCGATGGTTAACTGTCGCAGCTGGGTGGCCAAGACTGATTCTGGAACTGATTCGGAGTGGATTCGGCCGAGCCCCTCTGGCGGAGACGGAGGGGATTCGAACCCTCGATACGCCTTTGGGGCGTATAACGGTTTAGCAAACCGCCGCCTTCAGCCACTCGGCCACGTCTCCGCGTGCGAGATACCTAGGCGCTCCGCATCCGCTGGTCAAACCGCGCACGGCGAACCGGAAAATCCGATTGCGTTGCTCCTCGGCAATGCGTCACATCACATCAACCTAAGATGAGTTGCCGATAATTTCGGAAATGCCGCCGATGAATCGTAAGCAACGCCGGGCCGCGCTCAAGCAGAGTCCTTCGCCCGCGGGCACAGCCAACAAGGCCGCGCAGATGCTGGCCAGCGCGCGCCTGTACCAGCAGCAGAACAGGCTCGACGAGGCTGCGCGCACCTACAAGCGGGTGCTTTCGCTCAAACCGGACGATGCCGAGACCAGCAACAATCTCGCCTGCGTATTGCAGGCGCAGGGCAAGTTCACCGAAGCGTCGCTTCATTTTGCGCGCGCGCTCGAACTCGTGCCGCGCCTGTTTGAACAATTTGACCGCATCTGTACGACACTGCTTGCCATCCTGCCGCCGCTTGCCAAGGTTACGCAGAGCGTCGAACGGACTTGGCCACAGCGGCCGTCGCTCGATCAGTTGCTCGACCGTTCCGGATTCGCCGCGATCGCGAGCGATCCGCTGCTGCTCACGATCCTGAAAGCGTCTCCGGTACGCGATGTCGTGCTCGAGCGCACTTTGACGGCACTGCGCGCAGCCCTGCTCGCACAAGCCGCAACCGATGAAAGAGGCGACGACACGACGTTAAAACTGATCTGCGCACTCGCGCAGCAGTGCTTCATCAACGAATACCTGTTCGCGAGAACGCCCGAGGAAGACATTCTGGTCGATCAACTGATCGCCAAGTCGGGTAAAATATCGGGTGAAATTTCTCACGCGCAGCTGGCCGCGCTCGCGATGTATCTCCCGCTGCATGAGTTGCCCGAGGCGCAAGCGGCCCTGGCGCGCGATGGCCGGGGCCACTTGACGATGTCGTCAATCAACAATGTGCGAGATCCGATGCAGGAGCGTGCGCTGCGCATCCACTATCCCGCGCTTACCGCCATCGAGGATGATGTTTCGCTGCGCGTAAAGCAACAATACGAAGAGAACCCCTACCCGCGTTGGGTACACGCGGCGGCAATGTCGAACCGCAGACGATCGACGATTACATGCGCACGGCAATTCCCGGCGCAGTTTTTACGCCGCTGGGCAAAGTCGAGGACTCGACGTATTGGTGGCCGGCTGTGGAACCGGAGAGCATCCAATTGAACTTGCGCAAAAATTATCGGGGCCGCGTGCTCGCCGTCGATCTCAGCATGAGCAGTCTGGCCTACGCCAAGCGCAAAACCCCGGCCGGGCTCGCCACGCGACATAAATTACGCCCAGGCCGACATTCTTAAACTCGATGCTATTGGCAGAAGTTTCGACGTGGTTGACGCAAGCGGTGTGTTGCATCACATGGCCGACCCGCTCGCAGGCTTGCACGTGCTGCTTGCGCTGCTGCGGCCGGGTGGTTTGATGCACCTCGGACTGTACAGCGAGGCCGGACGACGCACTGTGACTGCAGCGCGCAAATACGTCGCCGACAAGCGGCTACGGCACCAGCGCTGACGACATTCGGCGCGCCCGCCAGGATCTGCTGAACTCGAATTTGCGCAGCGTCGCGCAATATCGGGGATTTCTATTCGACCAGCGAATGCCGCGACTTGCTTTTTCACGTGCAAGAGCGCGCAGCTGACGATCCCAAAAATAGAAATGTTGCTGGAGGAAGCCGGGTTGAACTTGGTCGGTTTTGTATTCGACCCCCCGAGGGCAGCGCACGTCGCGTCGCTGTTCGCGCCGTCAGGGAGATCACTCACGGATCTCGGCGCCTGGCACGATTTCGAGCAACGAACATCCGGAGACTTTCGCCGCATGTATCAATTCTGGGTGCAGAAGCCTTACAAAAGCCGACGAACTAAACGGGCCGACGACGGTTATTCAGTCACGGACGAGCGAGGAGACCTGCTCATGCGGTCGGCATTTTTCGGCGTCGCGGCAGTCATCGCAGCGATCTCTTCTGAGCCGGCGCATTCTTACGATATGCCTTATGACCCCTACCCGTGGTGCGCTTTTTACTCAGGCGATGGTAGCGGCGGCACCAACTGCGGCTTTCTTACACTCGAACAGTGCCGGGCGACCGTAAGCGGCATCGGTGGCTTCTGCGGGCCAAATCAATTCTACAATCCGCAGCGACCGGCCTCGCGTTCACGCAAGCGCTAGGTGCCGGGTCACGCGCATTTGAGGTCGGGACTGCACACCTGCGTGCAGCAGCGTTAGTATCACTCCGCACCGCCTGCTATAAATTAATCGTAGGAGAAATCCATGCGTCTCCCTTCGATTCTGTTGGCAGCGTTCATCCTTCCAGCGACGCTGGCACCGGCGTGGGCGCAGGGCCAGCCATTTCCCTATGATCCGTATCCCTGGTGCGCGGTTTACGGCGGCCGTGGCGGCGGCGCTTCGAACTGCGGCTTCAGCACGTGGCAGCAATGCATGGCGACGGTGAGCGGCATTGGCGGGTTTTGTGAACCCAACCAATTCTACAATCCGCGTGGCGGGTCCAAGTCCCGCAAGAAACAACCGCGCTAGCCCGCATTGACTGGTCGATGGGGTCGTGCGCAATTGCGCGGCCGTGCAGTCAAGGCCGTTCAATATTGCGCAAATTCTGCAAGATGCGCTGAGCTTGCATCAGCAGGGACGCCTGCGCGAGGCCGAGAAACTTTACGTGCGCGCGCTCAAGGCGGCGCCCGACAATTTCGATGCCCTGCATCTGCTCGGCTTGATCAATGCCCAGAACGGCCAGATGGGCGAAGCCTATCGATTGATGTCCGCCGCCCTGAAGATCAATCCGAACGTGCCGGATGTCCTGATCAATTTCGCCAATGTCCTGCACGGGCTCAAACGAGACGACGAAGCGCTCGCCTCCATCGACAAGGCCCTCGCGCTTCGGCCCGGCGACCCAGATGCCCTGCTCTATCGCGGCAACACTCTGAAGGCGCTCAATCGTACGAACGAAGCTTTGCCCTGCTTCGATGCAGTGCTGGCGCGGAATCCGGGACACCGGGATGCGCTTCTTAACCGCGGCGTCGCGCGAGCGACTCTCGGTGACCACCAGCAAGCTCTCGCCGATTTCGATGCCGTTCTTGCACGTATGCCGAGGGACGCTGAAGCCCTGTACAATCGCGGGACAGCGCTGATCGAGTTGGGTCGTTACGCCGAAGCCCTCTTGGCGCTCGATCATGCGCTGGCGGGCTCGCCCCAACATCTCCGAGCCTGGACCAATCGCGGCCGCGCCCTCCAGGCGCTTAACCGTCACGAGGAGGCGGTTAACAGCTTCGACAAGGCGCTTGCCATCGACAAGAACTATGGCGACGCACACTTCAACGCTGCGTTGTCGCTACTGACACTCGAAAACCTGCAGCGCGGATTTGCGGAATATGAGTGGCGGTGGAGACGCACCGGGATGACCGATGCACGGCGCGGCTACCGCGGCCGTCTTTGGCTCGGTGAATTTCCGCTCGACAAGCGCACAATCCTGCTTCCGGCCGAACAAGGTTTAGGCGACACCATTCAATTCGTGCGTTACGCGCCGCTCCTGGCACAAATGGGAGCAAATGTCGTCCTGGAGGTACAGCCGGAACTCAAGGCGCTACTGTCTACCGTCAGCGGCGTTGCATCGTGTCATGCGCGCGGCGAAACGTTGCCGCCCTTTGATGTCTATTGTCCGCTCGGGAGCCTGCCGCTTGCACTCAAGACCGAGCCTTCCTCGATCCCGGCTGCTATTCCCTATCTTCGTGCTGACGATGCGCGTATTGCGAAATGGCGGCCGGTACTCGAGGCGCTGCCCGGGAAACGGGTCGCTTTGGCCTGGGCCGGCCATGCACGTCATGCCAATGACCGCAACCGGTCGATCGATCTCAAGCTGCTCGAACCGCTCTTTGCGTCCGAAGGCGTTTCATTCGTGAGCGTCCAGCGCGACCTGCGCGGCGACGACGCAGCGCGGCTGGCGGAATTCGGCATTACAGATTTCGGACCACGCCTTGCGGATATGACCGACACCGCAGCGGTCCTGGCGCTCGCGGACCTCTTGATTTCGGTCGATACCTCGGTGGTCCATCTTGCCGGCGCCCTGGGACGAGAGGCCTGGGTTGTGCTTCCCTTCGCGCCCGATTGGCGCTGGACGCTCACGAATGAGCGCAGCCCCTGGTATCCGCAGGTGCGGCTTTTCCGTCAGCGCGCACCCGGCGATTGGCCAAACGTCATCGCTACAGTGCGCGACGCGTTACGAACGTGATCGCAACCGATTGAGCTTGCAATCAGGCCGCGACGCGGATGGCGGCAGCCGGCGCGGGTGCCTGCGGATGGGCTTTGAGCCAGTCACGCGCGGCGCGCTGGGCGCAGCCGATCTCTGAATCGCTCATCTGCTCGGCAATTTCGCGACGAAGTTGCGCGGCATCCTTGTGACCGCGCATTGCAGCGATATTGAACCATTTGTGGGCCTGCACCAGATCGATCGGCACGCCCGCCCCCGAAGAAAAAACCATGCCCATGCTGAAGCAGTCTTCAGCGTTGACCGGTTCGATGCCCCCCGCGGCAATCTCCACGCTTGTCATTTTTGCTCCCCATTTTCGACCACTGCGCCCCGTGCAGCCGGTCGATCACCCACGTCCCTGTTGTTCGGATCTCAGCGTTCCGAACAGCGCGATCTTCGGGAGAAAATTTGAATGACAGTTTAAATGATGCGATGAATCGAAAATGAACGCTGGAACAGCCATTGCTCGCGGGCTGCGCTGTTACCGCAGCAAACGGCGCGTTTGTCCCACGGGTTGACCGTTCGCTAACCCAACTCATTCAGCCGCAACTAACCACCAAACAAGCCGCCATCGGCTGGCTGCGCGCGACTGCGTTACCTGTGGTGTGTGACTCGGGCGGACTGGAACAAAGACGTAAAATTCTGACGTTGACCGCTTCGGATTTTGTTCTGTGTCAGCGCCGCTCTTTCGGGTGACGACGATGGCGTGGGTGTACTCGTAGGGTGGGCAAAGGCGCGCAAGCGCCGTGCCCACCACAAGCGGCGCAACTCATGCCGAACTATCGACGTGCAAGAATTGACGGCGGCACTTATCGCTTAGTTTCAGCATTGACGCTTGAGGACCGCTCAAGCGATCTTTTGGTGCGCGAAATCTGCGATCTGGAACGGCACATCAACTACATCCATTTCAATCCGGTCAAACATCGCCTCGTGCCGCGCGTGTGCGACTGGCCACACAGCAGTTTTCATCGATATGTGAAGCGCGGCGATTTGCCGCGGTTGGGGTGGCGATACTCGTGACCTGCCTGACGACACGTTCGGCGAATGAGTGGTGGGCACGGCGCGTCTCCGACGCGCCTTTGCCCACCCTACAAAATCTATCTTGCGACGACGTGGCTTTAGGCCACGCGGGCTCGCTGGTTGAAGAGCACCGATTGAACGTTTGGATCCTTCATGTCGATGCCCTGACGCAACTCGAGGCCGAGCGCCATGCCGCGCTTCACGGCCGGCCGTGCTTTCACCGTTTCCAGCCACCGTTTCAGGTTCGGAAATTGCTCGATGTCCTGCCCTTGCCGCTGCCAGAGATTGGCCCAGCCCACGCACGCCATATCGGCGATTGAATATTTTCCGGCAAGAAACGGCCGGTCTTTCAGGCGCGTGTTCATCACGCCGTAAAGCCGGTTGACCTCGTCGTCATAGCGTTTGATCGCGTAGTCAAGCGTCTCACGCGCATAGTGCTTGAAGTGGTTGAGTTGGCCGGCCATCGGGCCAAGTCCGCCCATTTGCCAAAACAGCCACTGATCGACTTCGACGCGCGCACGTTCGTCCGATGGATAGAATTTTCCGGTCTTGCGACCGAGATATTGCAGGATCGCGCCGGACTCGAAGATGGAAATGGGGCGACCGCCCGGCCCCTGCGGATCGACGATCGCAGGCATGCGGTTGTTCGGAGCGATCTTCAGGAAATCCGGATTGAATTGCTCGCCCTTCGATATGTTCACCGGCTTCAAGACATAGGGCAGACCGCACTCCTCGAGCATGATCGAGATTTTGAAACCGTTCGGTGTGGGCCAGTAATAAAGCTCAATCGGCTTTGCCTGTTTCGCGATCTTCTTCGCGGTTACTTTCGCTTTTTGGCCTTACCCCGCTTTGCAACTCCCCGCTTCTTACCGCGCGCCATGTCGTGCTCCACGTCCAATTTTGTTCTGCGAATAACCTTCCAGACCTAGTTCTGGCGATTGAACTCCGCAACTGCCGCGGCCCGCAAATCTCCTTCGATTGCACGATAGTGAGCCTACAACCTATGCGGGTTATGATGCAAACCAGGTTGTGGGATTGAGACCGACGGTCCCTGTCCGCGCCTGAAAGCCATCAAGGGGAAGTAACGTCATGTACAAAGTTATGTTTGCCACCCTGCTCGCTGCCGGATTGCTCGCAGCTCCGCTGCCGCCACACTCTTCTGCCGCGTTCGCGCAGCAGTCGAGCGCATCCGAGAAGACTGCCAAAACGAAAAAAGAGCCAAGCGCCGGCCAGCTCGCCGCGCGCGAACGCCAGAAGAAATGCGCAGCTGAATGGAAAGAAACGAAAGCCGCCGGCAAGACTGAAAAGGGAGCGACCTGGCCGAAATTCTGGAGCGACTGCAACAAGCGGCTCAAGGCCGCCGCAAAATAACGCGGCCAAATTTTCTCAGCGCGCCGTCACGACCACAACAAAAGCTTGAGGGCGTCGGCGAGACTTCGAAGTCTCGCCGACGCCCTCATTTGTCATCCGGAACCGGGGCGCCGCGGGGCAACCGCATTACGCTCGTTACTCCATGACGCACACCGGCCCGTATGACGCAATCTCCGACACGTAAGGCCGAAGATCGGGAAGTAGCGTCAGACTAAAGCTTCCGCTTCCGGCGCTTCGTCTTCTTCGCTGCTTTCGCCGCTGCCTTCTTCCTACGTCTAGCCATTGCTGCCCTCCTAGCCATAAATCATGGCGGGTGTCGCATCAGCACGCATCGCAAATCGACACGCGCTGCATTCGGTTTACTACAGCACGGCGAAAAAAACAGCGTTGCCGCTTAACGAAACGTGTACGCGAGCGAGTTGCGACACGCGACGACGCATTCGCGTGACGACAGTCGTCATCATTGGCGCGTACACACGACGTGCGACCAAATTTGTGCACGCATCGTCACGATTGCAAAAAACACGATGAAATAAGGATTTTTGTAACGGCGGTAACCGGCTCTCCGCGCAATTTCGAAAAAGAATTTGCGCATATTGATCGCTACGTTTTGCGTTGACGACGCTCGAAGCACGTATGCCGGCGTAATGAAAATTTTTGCACAGATGGTCGCACGCGAGCGTCACGGAAAGCATCGGATTCGATCAAAAATGAGCGAATCAGCACGAAGTGATTCGCGGCGATTCGGCTCAGCCGGCCCCTCAGTTCCTCGTTGGCAGGCAGAGCACGCGGAACCATCGTCGCAGAAATTCCGCTCGCGCCGCACCAAGACGGTTCACAATCCGAGTTTGCGTTTCAAAATATCATTGACCGCCTGCGGACTCGCTTTGCCGCCGGAGGATTTCATCACCTGTCCGACAAACCAGCCGATTGCTTTCGGATTAGACTTTGCGTCGGCAACTTTATCCGGATTCTTGGCGACGATATCGTCGACGACTTTCTCGATCGCAGCGGTATCGGTTACCTGCTTCATGCCGCGTTGCTCGACGATCGCACGCGGATCGCCACCCTCCGTCCAGACGATCTCGAACAGATCCTTGGCAATCTTGCCGGATATGGTGCCGTCCCGGATCAGGTCGAGCATCGCGCCGAGCTGGCCGGCCGATACCGGAGACGAGGCAATGGTCTTGCCTTCCTTGTTGAGCCGGCCGAACAGCTCATTGATTACCCAATTCGCAGCCGCCTTGCCGTCGCGGCCTTTGGCAACCGCTTCGAAGAACTCCGCCGTCTCACGTTCGGCGACGAGCACACTGGCGTCGTAGTCTGACAACGAAAAGTCACGCATGAAGCGCGACTTCTTTTCGTCGGGCAGTTCCGGAAGTTTCGCCGCCAGCGCATCGACATAAGGCTGGTCGAACACAAGCGGCAGAAGGTCGGGGTCCGGAAAATAGCGGTAGTCGTGCGCCTCTTCCTTCGATCGCATGGAGCGGGTTTCGCTCGCGCGCGGCGTCGAACAGCCGGGTCTCCTGCTCTATCGTGCCGCCCTCCTCGATGATCTCGATCTGCCGGCGCGCTTCGTGCTCGATCGCCTGGCCGATAAACCGGATGGAATTCACGTTTTTGATCTCGCATCGCGTGCCGAGCGGCTCACCGGGCCGGCGCACCGACACATTCACGTCAGCGCGCAGACTTCCTTTTTCCATGTCGCCGTCGCAGGTGCCGAGATAGCGCAGGATCGAGCGCAATTTCGCTATGAAGGCCTTCGCTTCGTCGGCTGAGCGCAAATCCGGCTTTGAGACAATCTCCATCAGCGCAACGCCGGAGCGATTGAGATCCACATACGAATAATCTGGATGTCGATCGTGAAGGCTTTTGCCCGCATCCTGCTCGAGGTGAACGCGTTCGATCCCCACGACGACACTGCTGCCGTCTTCGAGATCGACGGCGACCGCGCCTTCGCCAACAATGGGCGATTTGTACTGGCTGATCTGATAGCCCTGCGGCAGATCGGGATAGAAATAATTCTTCCGGTCGAAAACAGATCGCAGATTTACCTTTGCCTTCAATCCAAGTCCGGTGCGGATCGCCTGCCGCACGCATTCCTCATTGATCACCGGCAGCATTCCGGGCATCGCGGCATCGACCAGCGATACGTGTGAATTCGGGGCGCCGCCGAATTCGGTTGACGCGCCCGAAAAAAGCTTCGACTCCGACGTCACCTGCGCATGGATTTCCATGCCGATGACGACCTCCCAATCGCCGGTCGCACCTTTGATCAATTTTTGAGCATTGGACTGAACGGTCATAACGTCGCGCACTTGCCTCTGAAAATCCGGGAAGCGTGAATTCTACATCTGGTAGCGGTTCATCCGATGCGCGGCAAGTTTAGACAAATTCATGCGCGAAGCGCTCGCTGCACGTTTTAGCAAAGCTGAATTGTTATCCATGCAGACCAGTACCTCTAAATGGCCCAAATTCCGCGACGATTTCTGCCGATTTTCGCACGCATAACGCGGCACCGGAACCACGTGCAAGCGGCGAACGTTGAGTGAATGTCATGAAAAACGATGGAAGCGGCACATTCGGCATTATCGTCGGCGGCGTCGTCGCCGCGATAGCCGTCATCTTCATTATCACCGGCGGCGAGCTCGGCGGGAAGAAAACCGTCGAAAGCGATCAGGATCTTCCGCCGGTTACGACGACCGACAAGTGACGGAACTTCACCACCACGGCTGAGGCTCAAATCGTCCCGCCGCTTGCTCCACGACGGCAGCGAGCGCGAACAGCGTTTCCTCATCGAATGGACGGCCTATCAGTTGCAGGCCCAAAGGAAGCCCCTGGCCGTCGAGGCCTGCGGGCACCGAAATGCCGGGTAAGCCGGCCATGTTCACCGTCACGGTGAAGATATCGTTCAGGTACATCTCGACGGGATCGGCACCGCCCTTCTCTCCCAAACCGAATGCGGCTGAAGGCGTCGCAGGTGTGAGCATTGCGTGCACGCCAGCTTTAAAGCAGTCCTCGAAATCCTTCTTGATCAGGGTCCTTACTTTTTGCGCACGCAGGTAATAGGCATCGTAGTACCCGGCCGACAGGACATATGTGCCGATCATCACCCGCCTTCGCACTTCGTCGCCAAAACCGTTACTGCGCGTGTTTTCATACATATTGATAATGTCGCCGCCCGACACGCGCAGCCCGTAACGCACGCCGTCGTAGCGCGCGAGGTTCGACGACGCCTCTGCGGGCGCCACAATATAGTACGCAGGCAGCGCATATTTTGTGTGTGGCAGCGAAACTTCGACGAGTTCGGCGCCGGCTGCTTTCAGCCATGCGCGGCCGCTCTCCCAGATTTTCTCGATTTCCGCCGGCATCCCATCGAGGCGATATTCCTTCGGAATGCCGATACGCAGGCCTTTCACCGACTTTCCAACGGCCGTCTCATAGTCGGGCACCGGCAAGTCCGCGCATGTCGTGTCTTTCACGTCCGGCCCCGCCATCGATCGCAGCAGGATCGCCGCATCGCGCACGCTGCGCGTAAACGGCCCCGCCTGGTCGAGCGACGACGCAAACGCGACAATTCCCCAGCGCGAGCAACGGCCATAGGTCGGCTTCATGCCGACCGTTCCGGTGAAAGCCGCCGGCTGACGGATCGAGCCACCGGTATCCGTCCCCGTCGCACCCAGGCACAGTTTCGCAGCGACCGCGGAGGCAGAGCCGCCCGATGAACCGCCCGGCGTCAACGGTGTATTTGAGCCTTTACGTCGCCATGGCGAATGCACCGGCCCGAAATGCGATGTCTCGTTGGACGAGCCCATCGCGAATTCGTCACAGTTGGTTTTGCCAAGAAGCACCGCGCCATCGCGCCAAAGCTGCGACGTCACCGTCGACTCGTAGGTCGGCACGAAGTTGTCGAGAATGTGTGAGCACGCGGTCGAGCGTATGCCGGCCGTACAAAACATGTCCTTGATGGCGAGCGGAATGCCCTCGAGCGGTCCGGCATTGCCCGATGCAATGCGCGCATCCGACGCCTTCGCCATGTCGGCGGCGCGTTCCGGCGTTTCCAGCACAAACGCATTGAGTGGGCGCGCCTTCTCGATCGCCGAGACGTGCGCGGCCGTCAGCTCACGGGCGGAAAAAGATTTCTTCTTCAGCCCGTCCCGCGCTTCCGCCAAACTCAACGACGTGAATTCGGTCACGGTGCTGGCTCATCCACCGTTCGTTGCACGCTCGGTGCCGGGCTCGGCTCAGCCCCTTCAGCGCCCGGCTCGCATGCAAAGGACGGATCCTCGACGGCGATGTTCTTCTTCGCGGCGTTTCGTTCCGCTTCGAGGGCGTCGACCATCGCCCAATATCCGAGTTCACAGGCGATGCACATCGGCTACTCCGTCTCCGGGGATGGTGGAATGATCCGCTTCGCCCATCATTCCACCACCTTCGGCACCAAGAAGAAGTTGTCTTCGCTCATCGGCGCATTCTTGACGACATCCTCGGCAATACCGCCATCGGTCACGACATCGACGCGCTTCTTCATCGCCATAGGGGTGACCGACGTCATCGGTTCGACCCCTTCGACGTTCACCTCGCCGAGCTGCTCGACGAAGGACAGCATGGCGTTCAACTCACCCTTGAGGTGGTCGATCTCCTCCTCGGCCACGGCGATGCGGGCGAGGTGCGCGATGCGGCGTACGGTATCGGCGTCGACAGCCATTGAAAATTCCGGAAACCCAACAACCTTCGCCAGCCTATAGCAGAGCGTCTTTCATCGCGACAACCGGGTCGCCGCCTGCGGCGGCTTTTGCGGCAGCAGATCAAGTGCTTCGGCAGCCAATATCCGGATCAGTTGGCCGGCCGGCATCTCGCGACCGAGGGCGGCGGCCTGTCCGGCGAACATGGGAGAAAAGTCGCCCGAGCCTTGTGCTTGAGCCTTTGCATGCAGTGGCGCCAGTGCGCCGCTGGCGAGCGGAAATTCCGGTACGATATCGCTGATAGGCCCGAGCTCGCGAATGGCCCGGTTGACCAGCCCTCGCGCCGGCCGGCCGCTGAACACGTTGGTGACGACGGTACTGTCGTCGCGAGCGACTCGCAGTGCCGCCCGGTGCGGCGGCAATATTTTCGCCTCCGGGCAGAACAGAAGCGCCGTTCCGATCTGAACTGCGGCGGCACCCAGCGTCAGCGCCGCCGCCATGGTGCGTGCGTCTGCAATGCCGCCGGTCGCGATCACCGGCACCTTGACCGCATCGACCACCTGCGGGAGCAGCGCAAACAATCCGACCTGGGTGGCCGGGTCCGTGCTCAGGAACATCCCACGATGGCCTCCCGCCTCAACGCCTTGCGCGATGATGGCGTCACAGCCGTTCGTTTCCAGGAAATCTCGCTTCGTCGACCGTCGTAGCGGAACAAATAATTTTGCATCCCGCAGCCTTGACCCTCGCCATCAATTCTTTTTCAGGCAGGCCATAGTGGAAGCTCACGACCGCGGGCTTTGTCTCTTCGACGATCGCGCACGCCGTTGCGTCGAACGGCCTGCGCGCGGCGCCCGCGACGGGCGCAGCCGGATCAATGCCGAACTCGAGGTAATAAGGCTTGAGTTTTTCCCGCCACGCATGCTCGCGCGCATTGTTCGGCACCGGCATTTTGTGCGCGAGGAAATTGAGATTGAGCGGCCTGTCGCCGGCTGCCGCGCGGAATTGCGCGACCTGCGCACGGACCTGCTCGCCGCTCAACATGCCGGCAGGCAGAGCTCCGAGGCCGCCCGCCTTTGCGACCGCGATCGCAAGCTCGGCGTCCGATGCTCCCGCCATTGGCGCCTGGAGGATCGGGACGTCGATCGCGAAAAGATCCAGAAGCGTTCGGTCCGGCCACATCGGCTTGCTCCAATTGCTGCGCTGGCAACGACGTTAGCGCTTTCAACCCAGCATATGAATTCGCGACCGATTAATGGCAGCTGCTACGGCGGCGAAGGATGTCGTGTAAGGTGAGCTAACCGGCAATGGAACGGGCTACGATCAGCAATGCCAATTCGAACCCACGACCGCTATCCTTACTCTCCAATCTCCTCCCGGCCGGTCTACGACTGGCCGGGCGGCAAGCGCCTCGCCGTCTACATCGGTCTTAACCTCGAGTGGTTCTCTTTTGGCGAAGGGCTGGGCGCGGAGCTGGCGCCGGGCGGACCGCAGCCCGACGTCCTCAACTACGCCTGGCGCGACTACGGCAATCGTGTCGGTGTCTTTCGCCTGGCGGAGCTCTTTGCCGATCTGAAATTGCCGGTATCGCTTCTGGTCAATGCAGAAATGTATCGCCACGCGCCGCAGGCAGTCGCGGCATTCCACGACGCCGAGATCATCGGGCACGGCCGGACAAATTCAGAGCGTCAGGGCACCCTGACCGAAGCGGAAGAGCTTGCGCTGATTGCCGAAACGACGGCGGCAATCGAAAAGCACTCCGGCAAGCGTCCGCAAGGTTGGCTCGGCCCGTGGATATCGCAGTCTCCGCTCACTCCGGATCTTCTGCAGGAGACCGGCTATCGCTATTTGCTTGACTGGTGCCATGACGACCAGCCCGTCTGGATGAAGACCCGCCGGGGCCGCATCTTGTCGATACCCTACCCGCAGGAGCTCAATGACATTCCGCAGATCGTCGCACGCAAGCGCGAAGGATCCGATTTCGCCGCCATGATTGTGGACGCCTTCGACGTCATGCAGCACGAAAGCAGAAAGCGACCCTTGGTCATGGGGATCGCATTGCACGCCTACATCGTCGGCTGGCCGCACCGGTTCAAACATCTTGCATACGCCCTCAAGCATATTGTGGACCGGGCAGAGTCGAGTGTGTGGCTCACCACGGCCGGCAACATTGCCGCTCACACAGAGAGACTTCCGTCCGGAACGGTCCCGTGAGGCAGCGCCGTTGGCGGCCTGAGAGCCTCGTGCTAGCGCTTAGGGATGTCGGTCATTCTGCCGCTCACCGAGGCTGCTTCACATTTTCCGCCGCGCGGCGTTCTGATCGGCATTGACCTCGGAACGAAGACGATCGGCGTTGCCGGAAGCGATCCCGATCGCAGGCTTGCAACCGGGATCGAGACCATCGCGCGGAAAAACTTCTCTACCGACGCACAACGGCTGCTGGCGCTCGCCGCCGAGCGCTCAGCAGTCGGATTCGTGTTGGGTCTCCCCATCAACATGGATGGAAGCGAAGGCCCGCGCGCGCAGTCGACAAGAGCTTTCGCGCGCAACCTTGGCAAGCTTACCGACCTGCCGATCGCGTTTTGGGATGAGCGCCTATCGACCGCCGCCGTCGAGCGGCAACTGATCGAAGCGGATGTCAGCCGCAAAAAGCGCGCCGCGGTGATCGATCAGCACGCGGCGGCGTTTATCCTGCAGGGCGCACTCGACCGCCTGGCGCGCGTCTAAAAAGAAGCCGCCCGTAAGGCGGCTTCCTGATCTCATATGCGAGAGCTAGCGCTGAGAGTCGATCGAGAAATTGTTGGTGTTGTGCTCGTCCTGCCACCTTCGATAGTACCGATACCTCGGTGCCGGCGCGTAAGTGTAGCTGTCATAGCCGTAAGAGTCATACACATAGCCGGGCGAATAGGCATAGGCGGGTTCGTCATAGTACCCGTAGCCGCCGTATCCGTAATAGCCGCCGTTATAGGCGGAGCTGGCAATCGCTGCGCCCGCAATTGCGCCCACGCCGAAACCGATCGCGGCCGCGTTGCGCCCGTACCGCGCTTCGCTCGGTGTCGCTGCCGCGAGCGCCATCGCGCCGGTCAGCGCCACTGCAGCGGTGTATTTGATCAATGTCTTCATTTTAGTCTCCTTCCGTGCCGGCTTGGTCGCATCGGAAGAAAACCCGGGAACACGGCGACTGGTTCCTGAGGTATGCAATTCTTGCAGTAACAAAATGTCGTGTGTCCGTTCACGAAAATTTGGCGGAACCGAGCAAACAACCGAAAACAAGAAGGGCGGGCCCGGCGGGCCCGCCCCGCTCACGGCCTTCTTACCATTCCGGATTGTATGTCGGATCGAGCGATGGATCGCGCGCCAGCGGATTGGCGCAGGAGCCCCTGTAGCCGTAGGGGCGGCTGGAGTCGGTGGCGATCCAGCACTGCCCATAGCGCGGGCCGGCGTACACCTGCTGCGGAGCATAGGCATAGCTCGAATCGGCCAACTGCAGTTGGTAGGCCGTCGCGTTCGTCGCCTTTTGAGCTTCCCGCGACAGCGCCGATGTAACCGCGGCGCCGCTCAAAATGACGATCCCGGCAATTGCGATTGCATACGCGAAGAAGGTTTTCTTCTGCATCGTGCTCTCCATTTTGCCCAGCCCGGTTGATTGGCGCAGAGAATTTGAGGGAGGTCCGCAAAATGCGCCCCCGCGGCTGGCAGGAGCGCGGCCGCAATGGTGCTTACAGGGTGCAAATCGGAGGGGTTCGTGGCATGCAAGCGGCCTATTAACGATCGCCGCGAGGACTTGTGAATCGGCGGGTGGCGCCCTTGCCGGGGCAGCGGGTTGCGCCTATAGGTCTTGCTTTAATGACCATTGCGCCGAAACCCTCATTCGTCCTCAGCAGACGGCACTTGTTGGGGATCGAGGGGCTTTCCCAAAACGACATTTCTGGCCTCCTCGACCTTGCCGAGGAATTCGTCGAACTCAATCGTCAGGTCGAAAAAAAGCGCACCTCGCTACGCGGTCGTACCCAGATAAACCTGTTTTTTGAGGTCTCGACCCGGACCCAGGCCTCTTTCGAGCTCGCAGGCAAGCGCTTGGGCGCCGACGTGATGAACATGTCGACCAGCTCGTCCTCCATGCGCAAGGGCGAAACCCTGATCGATACCGCAATCACGCTCAACGCTATGCACCCGGACATTATCGTAGTGCGCCATCACGCCTCTGGGGCGGTCGAGTTGTTGGCACGAAAAGTCGATTGCTCCGTTATCAATGCCGGAGATGGATCGCACGAGCACCCTACCCAGGCCTTGCTCGATGCGCTGACAATCCGCCGCAACAAGGGACGCATCGAAGGGTTGCTCGTTGCCATCTGCGGCGACATCCTTCATTCGCGCGTGGCTCGTTCCAACATCATCCTGCTCAACGCCATGGGCGCGCGCGTCCGGGTCGTCGCGCCTTCGACGCTCTTGCCGCCCGGTGTCGAACGGTTTGGCGTCGAAGTGGCCCGTGACATGCGCGAGGGTCTCGCCGATGCCGACATCGTCATGATGTTGCGGCTTCAGAAAGAGCGCATGAACGGCTCGTACGTTCCGTCGATGTCGGAATATTTCCAGTACTACGGTCTTGACGAAAAGAAGCTCGCATACGCGAAACCGGGCGCAATGGTCATGCATCCGGGTCCGATGAATCGCGGCGTCGAAATCGACTCCATTGTCGCGGACGGCGCTCAGTCGCTGATCCGCGAGCAAGTCGAAATGGGCGTCGCCGTGCGCATGGCGGTGCTGGAAGCACTCTCACGAAATCTGCCGAACGCATGACAATGATGTTATCCGACCGCCGCCCGATCCTGCTCGCCAACGCCCGGATCGTCGATCCGTCGCGCGACCTGGATATTGTCGGCGACCTGCTGATCGCCGACGGCGTGGTGCGCGAGGCGAAGAAAGGCATCGGCGCTGCAGGAGTGCCGGAAGGCACCGACGTGATCGACTGCCGCGGCAAACTTGTCGCGCCAGGGTTAGTCGACATGCGCGCCTTCATCGGCGAACCGGGCGAAGCCAACCGCGAAACACTCGCTTCGGCCAGCCACGCGGCCGCAGCCGGTGGTGTTACGACGATTATCTGCCAACCGGATACGTCGCCAGCAATCGATAATCCTGCGACCGTCGACTACGTCCTTCGGCGCGCGCGCGATACGGGCATCGTCCACGTTCATCCGATGGCCGCGATCACCAAAGGCCTCGAAGGCAAGGAAATGACGGAAATCGGCCTGCTCAAGGCCGCCGGAGCCGTAGCGTTTACCGACGGCGCCAAGAGCGTCACCAACGCACAGGTCATGCGCCGCGTCCTCACCTATGCCGGCGACTTCGACGCTCTGATCGTGCATCACATCGAGGATCCAAATCTGGTCGGCGACGGCGTCATGAACGAAGGCGAATTCGCCGCTCGGCTTGGCCTGCTCGGAATTCCCAAGGCTGCCGAAACGATCATGCTCGAGCGCGACGCACGTCTCGTCGCATTGTCAGGCGGCCGCTATCACGCGGCCTCTGTCACCTGCGCGGAGACGCTGGACGTTCTGCGCCGGGCAAAAGACGCGGGCCTCAACGTCACCGCTTCGGCCTCAATCAACCACCTCACGCTCAACGAGATCGACATTGGCCCCTACCGTACGTTCCTGAAACTGTCGCCCCCACTGCGCGCCGAGGACGACCGAAAATTGCTGGTCCAGGCCGTCGCCGGTGGTCTCGTGGATGTGGTGGTATCGGATCACAATCCGCAGGACGTGGAGACAAAGCGTCTCCCCTTTGCAGAGGCTGCGCCGGGCGCGATCGGTCTCGAAACAATGCTGAGCGCCGGACTGCGTCTCGTCCATAGCGGCGAGATTGAGTTGACGGCCTTGTTGCGCGCGATGTCGACGCGCCCGGCGGAGTTGCTGGGCCTTCCCGGCGGCACGCTCAGAAGCGGCGCGCCTGCCGACGTCATTGTTGTTGATACCGAGCTCCCCTGGGTCCTTGACCCAAATGAGCTCAAGTCAAAGTGCAAGAACACGCCCTTCGACGAAGCACGGCTCACCGGCCGTGTGGTGCGCACGATAGTCGCCGGGCGAACTGTCTACGAGTACGTATGATCGCCGCTCTTGCCTTCGTTTTCGGGTACCTGCTCGGCTCGATCCCGTTTGGCCTCCTGCTCACGCGCGCAGCCGGCGGCCCCGATATCAGGGCGATCGGATCGGGCAATATCGGTGCAACCAATGTTTTGCGCACGGGCAACAAGGCTCTCGCCGCCGCAACGCTGCTCTGCGACATGCTCAAAGGCGCCGTCGCTGCTCTCGCAGCGGCGCGTTACGGTCCTGAGCCAGCGCTTGCGGCCGCACTTGGCGCGTTCCTCGGCCATCTCTTTCCGGTGTGGCTCAAATTCAAAGGCGGCAAAGGGGTCGCCACTTATATTGGCCTGCTTATCGGACTTCATTGGCCGGCGGCATTGTTCTTCTGCGTCGTGTGGCTCGTCGTTGCTGCGGCCACCCGCTATTCCTCGCTCGCCGCACTCGTCGCGAGCGCGCTTACACCGCTCGCCATCTGGTATTTCGGCTTGCCCAGTGTGGCGGCGCTATTTTTGCTGCTCACCGTTTTGTTGTGGTTCATGCATCGCGCGAACATTGCGCGCCTTCTGAACGGCAGCGAGGGAAAAATCGGCGCGAAAGCGTCCACCGCCAACTAAACCAATGGTTGTATTACCGCTCGAACGGTTGTAGTGCTGCCGGCGCCATTAAATAGGGACGGGCGGCACGTTGACCGGGCAACAGCGGCTAAGTGACACCGAGCGGCTCGATTGGCTCCGCCTCATTCGAACGGACAGGGTGGGTCCACGAACGTTTCAGGATCTGATCCAGCACTTCGGAAGCGCTCACGCTGCGCTGGCGGCACTCCCCGACCTGGCACGGCGCGGAGGGTCAGCATCCTCGCCACGCATTTTCACTCGCGAACAGGCCGCGGTGGAACTAAAGGCCGCACGTGCACGGAACGTCGAATACGTTGCGATTGGCGAGCCTAGCTATCCTTTGCGCCTGCAGATGATCGATGACGCGCCTCCGTTGATCGGCATCCGTGGAAAACTCGACGTCTTCGCGCGACCGCAAATTGCAATTGTCGGGTCCCGCAACGCTTCGGCCGCCGGCGTGAAATTCGCCGATCGAATGGCGCGCGATCTCGGTTCTGCGGGATTTGCCGTCGTCTCCGGTCTTGCACGCGGCATCGACGCGGCAGCACACCGCGCCAGCCTGCAAACCGGCACGATCGCCGTTCTCGCCGGCGGCCATGACTGTATCTATCCGGCCGAGCACGTTGAGTTGGCCGAGGCTCTGGTGGTTGACGGCGCCGCCATTTCGGAGATGCCGCTTGCGTGGGAGCCGCGCGCCCACGACTTTCCGCGCCGCAACCGGTTGATTTCCGGTCTTTCGATCGGCGTCATCATCGTGGAGGCCGCACGGCGGTCGGGCTCCCTGATCACCGCCCGGCTGGCCGGAGAACAGGGCCGCGAGGTCTTTGCGGTGCCCGGCTCTCCCCTTGATCCACGTTGTGAAGGAACAAACGGATTGCTCAAGCAGGGAGCTATTCCGGTGACCGAGGCCTCTGACGTGATCGCCGCTATTGAGCCGATCCTCGGGCGCGGCATCCAAGTCGCCGAAGTGCGGGAGCCGGCGCAGGACGCGCTGCAGAAAAATGCCGAGCCTCGCGCCGACGACCGCAACCGGATCGTTTCACTTCTCGGGCCGACGCCTGTTTCGATCGATGATTTGGTGCGCCTTGCGCAGACCACGCCGGCGATCGTGCGCGCTGCCCTGCTGGAACTCGAAATTGCCGGGCGGATTGAACGTCATGGCGCGGGGTTGGTGTCATTGCTGTAACGTGCGATACCCCAATCGCCATGTTCATCCGATTTTACCTGGCCGTCGCGGCTATACTGATTGTGCTGGTGGCGCCATCACGGGCCCAGGAACAGCCCGTTTCGACTTTTCTCGCCGAGCTGTGGACCGATGCGCAGGCAAAGGGCATCAGCCGCACGACCTTCGATGCCGCCACGAAAGCATTCACTCCCGATCAGCGGGTGATCGCAGCGACCCGGCGCCAGCCGGAATACGGAAAACCCGTCGGCGACTATGTGAATGCCATCGTGTCGAAACGACGCATCGCGGACGCGCAGCTCAAGGGCCGCGAATGGGCAAAGACATTCGATGCCGTCGAAAAGAAGTTTCAGGTCGAACGCTGGGTATTGCTTGCCCTGTGGGGCATGGAATCGGACTTCGGGTCGGAAAAAGATCGTTGGGACGTTTTCCGGTCGCTCGCCACGCTCGCCTATGTGAAATACCGCGACCCCTATTTTCGCAACGAGCTGATCGTGGCGATGCGCATCATGCAGGACAATCGCATCGCCCGCGAAAAGATGGTCAGCTCATGGGCCGGCGCCATGGGCCAGACCCAGTTCATGCCGTCGAACTTCGTCGACTATGCGATCGATTTTTCCGGCGACGGGCGCGCCGACATCTGGGGCAACGTTCCGGATGTTCTTGCGTCGACCGCCAACTACCTGCGCAAATGGAAATGGAATCCGGCGCTTCCCTGGGGTTTCGAGGTTCTTGTGCCGGACGGATTCGATTACATGCGCAGCCGCGCGAGTTTCGCGGAGTGGCACGCGCTCGGCGTCCGCCGCGCCGACGGCAAGGCGTTTCCCAATTCCGGACAGGGCATCCTCTTCTTTCCGAGCGGCGCCGGCGGCCCGGGCTTCATCGTCACGGAAAATTTCGATGTGCTGAAGGAGTACAACAACTCCGATGCCTACGCGGTCGCCGTCGGTCACCTCGCCGATCGAATCCACGGCGGCGATCTGATCAAGACGCCCTGGCCCAAGGATGATCGTCAGCTTTCACGTGATGCGCGCGTCGCCTTGCAGAAGAGGCTCGCGGCGCTTGGCTACAAGGTGAACGAGTTTGAGGGTCATATCGACTTTGATTTGCGGGACAATATTCGCGCCGAGCAGAAAAAGTTGGGGATGCTCCCGGACGGCAATCCGACGCCTGCCTTGCTCGAAAAGCTCGGCGTCTCCCCTCGGTTTTAGATCGCGCTGTTGGACAACTGCCCTTAAAACAGGCGTCTATTTAAGAATACACGTTATGCTTGCTGTCTCTTTCGCGCCCCATTTGGCTGGTCTGACACGCGTTCTTAACCCGCGTATTTGACAGTAGGGGCCACCTTCCCCATGTTCCGGGCCAAACATGCGGTCGATTCCGCCTTGATTCTCAACAGGCCTGGCGGCTAACCCATTGGGTTTTCATGAATATTGTCGTAGTCGAGTCGCCGTCCAAGGCGAAGACGATCAATAAGTACCTCGGCTCCGACTACGAGGTTCTGGCCTCATTTGGCCACATCCGGGACCTGCCCCCCAAGGATGGCTCCGTCGATCCCGACAACGATTTCCACATGCTTTGGGAGGTCGACGCCAGATCGAACCAGCGGCTCAATGATATCGCGCGGGCACTCAAGGGCGCCGACAAGCTGATCCTCGCCACCGACCCGGATCGCGAAGGCGAAGCGATTTCGTGGCACGTGCTCGAGGTGCTGAAGGAAAAGAAGGCGCTCAAGGATCAGAAGATCGAACGCGTCGTGTTCAACGCAATCACCAAGCAGGCGGTGATCGATGCGATGAAGCATCCGCGCGTCATCGACGCCGCTTTGGTTGATGCCTACCTCGCGCGCCGTGCCCTCGACTATCTTGTCGGCTTCACCCTCTCGCCGGTGCTGTGGCGGAAGCTGCCGGGTGCACGTTCGGCCGGACGCGTGCAATCGGTCGCACTTCGGCTTGTTTGTGATCGCGAACTCGAAATCGAGAAATTCGTCGCGAAAGAGTACTGGTCGATCCTCGCCAAGTTCGCGACGCCGCGCAACGAAGTGTTCGAAGCGCGCCTGGTCGGCGCGGACGGACAGAAGATCCAGCGTCTCGACATCGGCTCCGGCGCAGAAGCGGAAGCTTTCACCCGGGACCTTGAGAACGCCACCTTCAAGGTGACGGCGGTGGAGGCAAAGCCCGCACGGCGCAATCCGCCGCCGCCCTTTACCACCTCGACCATGCAGCAGGAGGCCAGTCGAAAGCTCGGCTTTGCTCCGGCAGTCGCCATGCGTCTTGCCCAGCGGCTCTACGAAGGCGTGGAAATCGATGGCGAAGCAACCGGCTTGATTACGTATATGCGTACCGATGGCATCGACATGGCGCCGGAGGCCATTGCGGACATCCGCGCGATGCTTGGTCGCAATTATGGCAAGGAATACGTCCCTGCTTCGCCGCGCGAGTATCACAACAAATCCAAGAATGCGCAGGAGGCGCACGAAGCGGTGCGCCCGACCAGCGCAAGCCGTACGCCTGCGGAAGTCGCAAAATATGTCGATCGCGATCAGGCGCGGCTCTACGAGCTGATTTGGAATCGCGCGGTCGCAAGCCAGATGGAATCCGCGGAGCTCGAGCGTACCACCGTCGACATTGTTGCAAAGGCGGGCTCACGCAACATCGAGCTTCGCGCCTCAGGCCAGGTGGTGAAATTCGACGGCTTCCTCACGCTCTATCAGGAAGGCCAGGACGAGACGCCGGATGACGACGAATCGCGGCGCCTGCCCGCGATGTCGGAAGGCGAAACGCTCAGCAAGCAAGCGATCGAAGTCTTCGCAGCACTTCACCGAGCCGCCGCCGCGATTCTCGGAAGCGGCCCTGGTGAAGCGCATGGAAGAGCTCGGCATCGGCCGGCCCTCCACCTACGCCTCCATCCTCCAGGTGCTGCAGGATCGCGGCTATGTGCGGATCGACAAGAAGCGTCTCATTCCCGAAGACAAAGGCCGAGTCGTCGTCGCCTTTCTCGAAAGCTTCTTCGCACGCTACGTCGAATACGATTTCACTGCGAGCCTCGAGGAAAAGCTCGACGAGATTTCGGCGGGCAACATCGACTGGCGTGCCGTGCTCGCCGAGTTCTGGGCGGACTTCGTCGGCGCCGTCAACGACATCAAGGAAGTGCGCAATCGCGTCGTGCTCGACGCGCTTAACGATCTCCTTGAGCCGCATATCTTCCCCGAGCGAACGGATGGCAAGCCACGCCGGCAATGCCCGCAATGCGAAACCGGCCAGCTCTCGCTGAAGACCGGTCGCTTCGGGGCTTTCGTCGGCTGCTCGAACTATCCGGACTGCAATTTCACGCGGCAGATCACGCCGAGCGCCGACGGGATCCAGGGCAAGAAGGTCCTGGGCGAAGATCCCGCCACGGGGTTGGAAGTAACCCTGCGCGGAGGCCGGTACGGGCCCTACCTGCAGCTTGGCGAGCAGATCAAGCCACCGAAACCGAAAAGGGGCGAGAAAAAACCGGAGGTGGAGAAACCCAAGCGCGCCGGTGTTCCGAAAGGCGTGTCGCCGGATGATATCGATCTGGAGAAGGCGCTCGGTCTTCTGTCGCTGCCGCGCGAAATCGGACTGTCGCCGGAAGACGGGGAGCCGATCGTTGCCGGCATCGGACGCTTCGGCTCTTACGTGAAGCACGGCAAGACCTACGCCAATCTCGAAGACGGCGATGATGTCCTGACGATCGGCCTCAATCGCGCCGTCACCTTGATCGCCGAGAAGAAGGCCAACCCCAAGAAGGGGCGCCGGTTCGGCGCCGATCCGGGCAAGGTCTTGGGCGAACATCCCGACCAGGGCGGCCCGGTTGTCGTCAAGAATGGCCGCTATGGACCCTACGTGAGCCACAACGGCATCAACGCGACGATCACCGGTGACAAAACACCGGAGACGATCACACTCACCGAGGCCGTCGTCCTGTTGGACGCTCGCGCCGACCAGCTCAGCTCTCAGCCGCGGCGTGCGGCCGGCCGCAAAAAGGCCGGCGAGCCATCCGAGGCCCCGAAAGGCCGCAAGAAAAAGATGGCCGAACTGGCAGACAAGGCCGAAAAATCAGCCAAGCCGCGCAAGAAGCCGGCAAAGAAGGCCACAAAATTCACCGCCGCCGAATAGCTGGCGAATACCGGCTTGCCTGACTACATTTGATCTAACAGCGCCGTTTTGGCGCAGGACTGTCTATTTTGAATAAGAAATCCAAACGAACACCCTCCCTCCCTTCCAAAGCCGAGATACTCGCCTTCATCGGCAACCAGCCCGGAAAAGTCGGCACCCGCGAGATTGCTCGTGCGTTCGGACTGAAAAACGCGCTGCGTGCGGATCTCAAACGCCTGCTGCGCGAACTGGCCGACGAAGGCTCCGTCGAGAAACGGCGGAAAAAGCTACATCATCCGGGGACTCTGCCCTCCACCGTGCTCGCGGATGTGACCGCGCGCGACAGCGATGGCGATCTCATCGCCACGCCTGACGAATGGGACGAGGACGCGCACGGACCCGCGCCCAAGATCCGTATCTCCGTTCCACGCAAACCGCGCCCCGGCGAAGCCGCCGGTCTCGGCGATCGCGTGCTGCTCCGCGTCGATGAGACGGAAGAGGACGACGGGATTCGCCATCGTGGCCGCGTCATCAAAATCATCGATCATCCCAAGCACCGCGTGCTGGGCATTTTCCGAAAGATTGCGCATGGCGGCGGCCGGCTGGAGCCGGTTGACAAGAAAATGCTCGGCAAGGAGCTGGCAATACCTGCCGGTGCCGCTGCCGATGCCCAGGATGGAGACCTGGTCGCGGTCGAAACCTCCCGCGCGCCACGTCTCGGCCTGCCGACCGGCCGCGTAGTTGAACGACTGGGATCGCTTACGAGCGAGCGCGCCGTCAGCCTCATTGCCATTCACGCGCACGGAATCCCGTCCGTCTTCCGTCGCGAGACACAGCAGGAGGCCGATGCCACCACACCTGCGACACTCGCCGGCCGCGAGGACTGGCGGCGCGTGCCGCTCGTCACGATCGACCCGCCCGATGCCAAGGACCACGACGATGCGGTGCAGGCCGAACCCGACACGGCGCCGAACAATCGTGGAGGGTTTATCGTCAACGTGGCTATTGCCGACGTCGCCTACTACGTGCGGCCGGGCTCGGCACTCGACCGCGAAGCCCTCACGCGTGGCAATTCGGTCTATTTTCCCGATCGTGTCGTGCCGATGCTGCCGGAGCGGATATCGAATGATCTCTGCTCGTTGCGTCCGCATGAAGATCGCGCGGCGATAGCCGTGCGGATGGTGATCGGCGCCGACGGCCGCAAGCGATCGCACGCGTTCCACCGGATCATGATGCGTTCGGCGGCGCGTCTTTCCTACCAGCAGGCACAATTAGCAATCGGCGGCCGCATTGATGAGGACACGCAGCCCCTTGTCGAGCCGGTTCTCCGCCCCCTCTATGCCGCTTACGAGGTGATGACACGGGCGCGGGCCGAACGGCAGCCACTCGACCTCGACCTCCCGGAACGCAAGATCCTCCTTAAAGCGGACGGCACCGTCGACCGCGTGATAACGCCGGAGCGGCTGGAAGCCCATCGCCTGATCGAAGAATTCATGATCCTGGCGAATGTCGCCGCCGCCGAAACCCTGGAGCGCGCACGCGTGCCGCTCATCTACCGTGTACACGACGAGCCGGCGATGGAGAAAGTGCAGGCGTTGCGCGAATTCCTTGCCACGCTCGACATCCCCTTCGCCAAAGGTGGCGTGCTCAGGCCCGAAGCGTTCAACCGTATTTTGGCCCGCGTGAAAGGCCGCGATGCCGAGCAACTCGTCAACGAAGTGGTTTTGCGTACACAGGCCCAGGCCGAATATTCCGCCGAGAATTACGGACACTTCGGGCTGAATCTGCGCCGCTACGCACACTTTACGTCGCCAATCCGCCGCTACGCAGATCTGGTCGTCCATCGCGGCCTCATTCGCGCGCTCAAGCTCGGCCATGACGGTTTGCCCGACGGAGTGGAGCCGAAAGCTCTGGCGGAGGTCGCCGCCCAGATTTCCGCCACGGAGCGGCGCGCAATGCTGGCCGAACGAGAGACCAACGACCGGCTGATCGCACATTTTCTCGCCGATCGTATCGGCGCGAGCTTCGAAGGCCGCATCTCCGGCGTGACACGTGCGGGCCTTTTCGTAAAACTGCGCGAAACCGGCGCCGATGGGTTCGTCCCAGCCCGCACGATCGGTGACGAATATTTCCGGTACGACGAAACAGGTCACGCGATGGTGGGATCGCGTTCCGGCGAGACCTACAGGCTGGGCGACCCCGTGACGGTAAAATTGGTCGAAGCAGCGCCGGTTGCCGGCGCGCTGCGCTTCGAACTTCTTTCGGAAGGCCGGTCTGGCCGGCCGCTCCCCCGGCCGAAACACGAGCGACATTATCGTCGCCCGCACGGCAAGCAACGGAAGGCACGATGACAGAGGATCTCGGAAAACTCTGGGCCGAGCGGATGACGAAGTCGGAGCGCGACCAGTCATTTCCCGATAGCGAGCCGCGCGACGCAGCAACACTGATGCTGATCGACCGGTCCGGCCTGAAACCGAAGGTCCTTCTGGGTCGCCGGCATGCCGGTCATAAATTCATGCCGGGAAAGTTCGTTTTTCCGGGCGGCAGGATCGAGCCGCTCGATCGGAAGATGCCCGCGATCAGCGAGTTGCACCCGGATGCTCAGAAAAAGCTTCTGGAGAGAGTGGCCGAGCCGAATGCCGATTTTGCGCGCGCCTTCGCGCTGGCCGCTGTGCGCGAGACGGCCGAGGAAACCGGTCTCCTGCTGGGCGTCAAACGTGACCGTGCGCCGGAAGTGCCGGGTGAGATCTGGGCGGAATTCGCGAAGGCGAATGTTCACCCCGACCTGGGCCAAATCCATTTCATCGCGCGCGCTGTGACGCCGCCGCGGCGGCCTCGCCGTTTCGACACGCGTTTTTTGACGGCAGACGCTTCCGCCGTTGCGCATACGATCGAGGGCGTGGTCGGCCCGAACTCCGAGCTGGTTGAGCTTGTCTGGGTCCCGATCGAGGAAGCCACCCACCTCGACATGCCAACGATCACCGGCATCATTCTCGAAGAACTGCTGGCCCGCGTGGAGGCCGGCATGGGACATGGCTTGCCGGTCCCCTACTACTATATGATCGATCGGCAATTCTTTCGGGAACTGCTGTAAACGCCGCAAAAGCGGCGCTTTTCTTGACTTTTTGCGCTTCGGCGCTAGTTTCCGCGCCAACGCCGCCATCGCAGCTCAAGTTAAAAGGTAAATTCCATGGCTAAGGCCATCAGTCTCAAGATCAAACTCGTTTCAAGCGCCGGCACGGGCCACTACTACGTGACGCGCAAGAATTCGCGCACGCAGACCGACAAGATGAAAAAGAAAAAGTACGACCCGATCGCCAAGAAGCACGTCGAGTACACTGAATCCAAGATCAAGTAGTCGCGGGAGCAGTCCGATGCTTCGCACGGTTTTTGCGGCTCTGCTGCTGATCCCGCTCGCCTGTCTGCCCGCCGGTGCCGCCGAAAAGCACAAGCTCGCGCTGCAGATCAGTGACAATGATCCGGCGAAAATGAATGCGGTCCTCAACGTCGCCGCAAACGTGTCGAAGTACTATTCGGACAAAGGCGAGGACATCGATATTCAGATCGTGGCTTTCAATGCCGGTCTTCACATGTTGCGTGAGGACACCTCGCCGGTGAAGCCGCGGTTGAAGTCCTTCAAGCAAGGCATGCCGAACGTGTCGTTCATGGCCTGCGAGAACACGCTCGAGGCAATGACACGCAACGAAGGCAAGGAGCCGCCGCTCGTCGAAAACGCCGAGCGCGTCAAGGCGGGCGTCGTCACCCTGATCGAGCTCGGCGAAAAAGGCTGGACGATCGTCCGCCCCTGAGCGTCACAAAATTTTCGCGCAGTGGTGGCCGGCCGGAAGCGGCGGCTTGAGGAGGCCACTCGCACCGCTCCCGAGCCGGCCGAACCCCACGGACCCAGGAGATGCGGCGGACCTGAGCACTCCGCAGGGTGTCGAAGCTTGCTTGCACTACGATGCGCGAAACTCACGCGCCGCGACGCAAGGGTAGACCAGCCCCCCTCGCCTACCAACCAAGCCGGTAAGACGCTGGGATTCCACGAATAACCGCTCGTCGAAGACTGTGGATAACTCGCGTGGCAGTCGGTGGGATGACAGTCTTCGTCAGGCGGCGCCCAGAAAATGACGAATGGTCTCGATGAATTTCCCGACCGAGATCGGCTTTGACAAATAGGCCTCGCACCCGCCTTCGCGGATGCGCTCTTCGTCGCCCTTCATGGCAAACGCCGTCACGGCCACGACGGGAATTGGTTTGAGTTCGGGATCATCCTTGAGCCACTTGGTGACCTCCAGCCCGGATACCTCCGGCAACTGGATGTCCATCAAGATCAGGTCGGGCTTGTGCTTGCGGGCGAGATCGAGCGCCTCGATGCCGTTGCGCGTTCCTACAGTCTGGTAACCGTGGGCCTCCAGGAGATCGTGAAAGAGCTTCATGTTGAGCTCGTTGTCTTCCACGATCAGGACGGTCTTCGGCATTCTTTTTCCGTCCTTTTGCGCCCCGCCATAGTCGGGCATCATCGGCAAGCTAGTGCCGATTTCTTACGGAACGCTTGATTGCTAATAAAAACAATGGGGTCGCCACACGGTTCACCCCGTTGCGTTCCTGGCTTTGCCACTTTCGGCGGCTTCCAGTTTGTCCATCGCCGGCCGCGCCAAAATGCGCTGATTCGCCCGCTTAGTGTAATGGGACACCGTCCGCAATGTGAACGCTACGGTACCTCCGCCAATGACCCAAGCGAACTCTAATTCTTGCCTCCCCAAAACTTAACGACGTCCGTTCCGTAATGGTCAACGAAATCGCGCAACGCTAGTCGAATTTTTGTGACCGAAAAGCCTGAGACCCACAAGGTAGGATTTTCAACTATCCTTTTCTGCCAAATCGAAAAAGCTTCGTCGAAACTAGCCTGACTTTCTAGACGAGATAGGTCGAAAATAAGGACCACTTTGTCAGGCACGCCGCGAGCGTTTGAGGGAGACCATCCGATCAAGAATGGCCCCATCCCTTCGAGATTACCTCCCTGATGACGCGATGCATCTTGGATTGCCAAAATCCCGCCAACAAGATCGTAATGGTCCACTGCAAAATCGCAGTCATCCTTCAATGCCTCGCTTGCGTCTGGTTCGTCGAGGGGCCAGATCGTGAGCATTTGATTGCTAGGTGGGATAGAGCTAGGCAACGTCCTCTGTGGCGGCAAACTCGCGCGATAGGCAATACACGTCCTGAGCAGTCGTTCGCGATTTGCCGGCGTCGGTTTGGAACGAAAGGCCACGACACCATATGCACCGATTGAGGGTGGCGGTATGTCGGCGGCGCGCAGATATATTCGTGCAGGTACGAGGCGAGGTAGCGGTGCACCGGTCGGTGCCGGTGGAACAGCAGTTGGTACTGATTTCGGCGCCGGTGCACCAGTCGGTGCCGGTGGAACGGCAGTCGGTGCCGGAAGCGTTCGTCGCACGTACGGCGCACGCCCAGTCGGTGGCGGAGGAACAGCAGACGGTCGCGGAGCAGCAGTTGTTGGCGGTTTCGGCGCACCCTTTGGAACCTTCCGCTCCGCTAAGCACCTCTTTTTGCGAGCCTCGCAAACCGGATCAACACCACGTTTAATGCACTCGCCGCGAGCATAGACAAGACATCTTCTGCAATCACCGCCGCAAACTTGTGCTTCCGCCCTGCTTATACAAGCAATCCCAGTTAATAGAACTGCGACCATAAACATAACTCGCATCGAACGCTCCCAAGTCATTTAACGGCGCTGCGTATTGATGTTTTCTTTTTCGTCGCTGGTCCTTTCATGTTCTTGTCAGTTCTAGGGATCAAAAGTGCGCCCGCATTCGCAACCGCAACAACAAGTAAGAGCAAAAGGCTTATCCCCCCTGAAGTAAGTGGCTGTACCCAGGCCAATACTAAGAGGCCAATCACCAAACCAATTGCGGTTGAGATCAAATGTTTTTTCAACGTGGGCCATACGCGCCTGCGACCCTCGTCACCGAGTGCTTCGCGCTGGTCTGAGACCAGCACCTCGTCACCGAGTGCCTCGCCCATTCTTGCGATGAGCGCTTCAGCGTCTTTACCAAAATGCGCATGGCGCATCTCGACGGCCTGACGGCGGACGAGCGGCTTGAGGGAACCCGGAAGTTCGCTCGCCTTCGGCATGCGGGCGCCGTCAACCAGCACCGGAACAACTGGAATGTTGCGGGCAAGCGCCGCCCCAATTTCGATCACGACGAAGTCTTCAGGATTGTCCAGCCGTCGTTGCCCGTTTTCGTCCTTCGCAGTCAGCCAGTTTGGACCGATGACGGTCAGCATGGCATCGCATGCAGCTACTTGGCTATTGAGGTAGTCCTCAAAGTCCCTGCCGACCGGGATGTTGTCGACATCCATAAAGAGATTGTCGCGGCCGAATGTTTCCACGAGCCGGTCATGCAGCCGACCGGCCATGCCGATGGAGTCATCTCGGCGGTAATTGATGAAAACCTTAACCGCCATAGCCGGTCCCGGAAGACCCAATCTTACCGCAAGTCCGGTCAAAGCACTATGAGCCAGTTCATACAAGCCTAATTGAGGTCGGCCGGCGTTCATAAGCCTAATGCCGTGGAAGCTTCTACCAAGTTGGCGGTGGCGGTGTGGCGAAGACTCTCGGGCTTCGAGGTTCTGAGAGAACTGTTTTTGGCTGCCGACGTATTCGCCGAATTTGGTCGCCCACCCTGACCATGAGGCGAACAGGTCGGAGTTCTTGGCGAAGGCGTTTGGGTCGCGCATGGCGCAGTGTTCGACCCAAGCTGCAACTCCGTTCCTCTGACTGCAAATATTCTGCAATTGCTTCCGTTATGATTTGCGGCGGCGTGAGGCCGCGCTCTAACCAATTCAAACGCCCTTCAATCATCCAGACCAGAATTCAGGCAGCTAGGCTTTAAGCTTGTCGCGTAGCGTTTCGTCCCGCTCTTCGGGCGGAATCGTGAGGGTGAACGGAACCAGGTTGGAGCGACGGCGGACTGCCTCAACAACGCAGCCCAGGTTTATGATTGCCTGCAATGATCAGCTTGAATGCCGGCGTGAACTCGAAAAAATCCTGGCGCATGAAGCGAGCGGCGATCCTGTCGCCGCCCTCGGTACACTTGCCCGTATGCGCAGCAACGCAGCCGGGCTTTTGTTTCCCCGGCGCGGGCAAGTTGGTTTAATTTTCGGAATGACCGGCAACGCACGCCGGGGTTAGCTGATAGCAGAGGCAGCCCTAAATTCGGGGTTGCTACTTTAGGCGAAAACTCCTGTGCACTAGCGGCGAATTCGTTTGCGGGTTGCAAGTGTATGTCGCTGAATTCTCACGGCATCCACTCTACTTACGGAAAGGCAAATTGGCCGGTGAAACAGGGCGCCCAATTCGCACGGAAAGAGGCCGAAGCGCTTGCGATTCAGGCCCTTACATTTATCGCCGGCGACGGCGAGCGGCTTGGCCGGTTCCTCGCGGTCACCGGCATTGGGCCGTCCGAGATTCGCGCCGCCGCGCGTGAGCCCGGATTCCTTGGCGGCGTCCTTGACTATGTCGCATCCGATGAAAGGCTGATCGCTGATTTCGCATCTGAGGCGGGCCTCGATCCCGCCGACGTCGAGCGCGGCCGCGCAATGCTCGCGGGCAATCCTTGGGAACGGGACGTGCCATGAGCTTCTGCCGCGATTGTCTCAGCGATACGGCGGACAGTGCGACCCGATGCGCGGCCTGCCGTTCGCCGCGGCTCGCGCGCCACCCCGAGCTTCACAGCCTGACGATCGCGCACATCGACTGCGATGCGTTCTATGCGACCATCGAGAAGCGCGACAATCCCGACATTGCCGACAAACCTGTCGTGGTCGGCGGCGGCACCCGCGGTGTCGTCGCTGCGGCGTGCTACGTGGCCCGCACTTACGGCATTCGTTCGGCAATGCCGATGTTCGAAGCCAAACGACGATGCCCCGATGCCATCGTCATTAAACCGAACATGGCGAAATATATTCAGGTTGGACGCGAAGTTCGCAGAGCGATGTTCGCCCTGACGCCGCTCGTTGAACCGCTGTCGATCGACGAAGCCTTTCTCGACCTGAGTGGCACCGAGCGCCTGCATGGCAAGAGCGCCGCCAAAGCCCTGGCGGGCTTCGCGACGCAGGTCGAGCGTGACCTCGGAATTACGGTGTCGATCGGACTATCCGCCAACAAGTTTCTCGCCAAGATTGCCTCGGATCTCGACAAGCCACGCGGCTTTGCCGTGCTCGGCGCAACAGAAGCCGTTTCGTTTCTGGCCAGCAAGCCAGTCGGTTTCATCTACGGTGTTGGTGCGGTCAGCGCGGCAAAACTTGCGGCCGACGGTTTCCGTACCATCGCAGACCTGCAGCACGCCGACGAGCACGATCTCATGCGGCGCTATGGCGAGGAAGGTTTGCGACTCTGGCGGCTTGCGCGCGGCATCGATGGGCGTTCGGTGAACCCCGAGCGCGACACCAAAAGCATTTCCGCCGAGACGACCTTCAATCACGACATCGGCGAATTTCGTCCACTCGAGCAATATCTATGGGACCTCACCGAACGCGTGTCGGCCCGCTTGAAGGCGAACGCGCTTGCCGGATCCACTGTGACCCTCAAACTGAAAAGCGCTGATTTCAAGATCCGCACGCGAGCGCGAGCGCTCGGCGCGCCAACGCAACTTGCATCGCGCATATTTGCGGCCGGCCGCGATCTGCTCACGCACGAGGTGGGCGCCACGCGTTTCCGCCTTATCGGCATCGGCGTCAGCAACCTGGAAGACGCCATAGGTGACGACCTCGCCGATCTGATCGACCGGCGCGCCGCCGAGGCTGAACACGCGGTCGACAGACTGCGCTCAAAATTCGGACGCAACGCGGTGGTGAAGGGTTTGGCGCTCGACGACAACTAGTCGCCGATCACGGACAGGGTTTTGAATTCTTCAATTCGAGCGACGTCATCTCGCCGCTAATGGTGAAGTCGGTGTAGTCGAGGGTGAGAGACCGCGAAATCCCGTTCTCGTAAAGCTCGAACGAAATCGAATAGACGGGGGTTTCCTCCCCGCTTTGCTCGGATTTCTTTTCCGACTTATCGAAGTAGCTGATGGTCACCGGCCAGCGCGCGAGCTTTGCAAGCGCCGGAATCTTTGCACTGGCGTCGTCAGGTGCTTTGTTGCCCGGCTCGATCAGGTGACCAATAACGGTCAGCGTGTTGTAGAGCTTCTCACCGCTTTCGGAGCCGTCGTAGACGGGAAACTCGAGGACCGACTTACCTTCACGCGCCGCGCCAATAATGCGTCGCATATGCTCGGTCGGAAAGACTGCCGTATTCGGCACCGTGAAATTTCTTTCTTTCGGTTTACTCAGGATGACAGCTACGGCCTTCTCATTCCGATCAGCGTGCCCATCAACGATATCGGTGCGTCTCTCGTTGAACAGATTTTCGGAATTGAAGCGGAATTTCTTGCCGTCGCCGTCCTCCCAGGTGGTCGATCGCAGGTCGCTCAGCGCCGCCTTTCCCTCACCTGAATCGAGTTCGGATACCTGCCGGAACTGCAGTTGATAACCCTCGCAGGCACTGCCGGAAAAATCGTACAGAATTCGGCCACGCACGCCCTCGATACCGCGAGTGCCGCGCGACTTAGCCAGTTTGAGGTCGTATATCGCCCTGTGCGGAGCCAGTAAGACGCGATCGGCGGGCGGCGCTGCCGTTACGGGCTGGCCGGCTGCCACGACGGTCAAACAAGACCCCAAAATGAGCGTACGTCTCGTGCCGACCGGGATTCTCATTATCGCGAACCTTTTCCTTGGGCCAAAGCAGCCGGAAGGCAAGCAAGATGCATGATCTGGGCAAGATAGAGGCCGCAGCCAATTCCGCCAAATCAACCGCTCCCAGGCTTGCGCCGAAGTGCCCAATTGGCGAAGGATCGCACGAAATCGTGCGTCGCGGAGGACAGCATGTCTGGTTCGGTTGAGAAGAAACTCGCTAGTCTGGGTATCAGCCTGCCTACACCGGCGACCCCTATTGCCAATTATGTGCCGTTCGTTCGCAGCGGGAACATGCTCGTCGTATCCGGCCAGCTTTGCTTTGGTGCTGACGGCAATCTCGTGGCGAGAGGCCAGTTGGGCGGCGGAGTTTCGATGGACGATGGGCAAAAGGCAGCACGCGCCTGCGCCGTCAACTTGCTTGCGCAGCTAAAAGCTGCGCTCGGCGATTTGGACAAGGTGACACGTGTCGTTCGTTTGGGCGGTTTCATCAATTCGGCGCCCGGTTTTACCGATGGACCCAAGGTCATGAACGGCGCTTCCGACCTCATGGTCGAGGTCTTCGGCGAAAAGGGCCGGCATGCGCGGAGCACCGTCGGTGTCGCAGCTTTGCCGGCTAACGCTGCCGTCGAGGTGGAAGGCCAGTTCGAGGTCTCGTGATTGTCCGATGTCCCTCGATTGGCTGACTGCGCGACCCATTGCTCACCGCGGCCTGCATGACGCGCAGCGCGGCATCATCGAAAACACTGCTACCGCCTTCGCAGCAGCGATTTCGGGCAGCTACGGCATCGAAACAGATCTGCAAATCAGCGCCGACGGCGAGGCCATGGTGCATCACGATGATGCACTCGGTCGATTGACCGAGGGTACGGGGCGCCTTGCCGAACTGAGCGCGGCGCAGATCAAGAGCATCCAATTCAAGGCGACGGCCGATCGCATTCTCACACTCGGTGAATTGCTCGATCTGGTAGCCGGCCGAGCCACTTTGCTCTTGGAGCTCAAGAGTCACTTCACCGGCGATACAGGCTCTTGGCGCGGGCAGCCGATGTCCTTTCCGCCTATCGCGGGCCGACCGCACTTATGTCCTTTGATCCCGAACTGATCGAACTTGCCCGCAGCAGATACCCTGCCCTGGTCCGAGGCATCGTCGCGCAACGCCATTATTCACACAGCGAGTGGAAAGAATTGCCAGCTTCTGCGCAGACGGAACATGGGCCTTCTGTTGCACGTCCCGCGGAGCCGTCCACAATTCATCGCCTATTCTGTCCGGGATTTGCCGGCTGGGCCGCCGCTGCTGATGCATGCTCTGTGGAAATTGCCATTGCTGACGTGGACAGTGCGCAGCGACAAGGATCGAAAGCGGGCTGCTCGCTGGGCAGACCAGGTCATATTTGAGGGTTGGCGGCCATAATTTGCCAAAACATCTCCGCTAGTGGTTGTCCTGTCGGCGCGCGCAAGTCTGGAGGTCAGATGACCCGCCTGCTCACAATCGTCGTCATTGCGGCGTTCCTAGGTACCCCATGCACCGCGGCAAGCGGCTTAGAGGCGCCTGTCGGAATCACGATTTCGGCAGCGAGCAAGAAATCAACATCCGCCCGGCGGCAGGAACCCGGACAGATCGCCTGCACGGTCGCTGGTTGCCAAAGGATCCCGCCCAACTGTCATCCGGAAGCCGGCTACAACTGGGATGGAATCCCCACCGGGTTCGATATTGTTGTCTGCCGTTATCCCCGCGGCCGACGCGGGTAGTTGCGTGAATCCCGGACGAAATCGTGCGTAAAATCGGGATACAATGACATCACCCGATGACTGATTTCGAACTTCGCATTCGCATCACGCAGTCGCTTGCCGAAGTCCCGGCGCGCGCCTGGAATATGTGCGCCGGTGAGGCGGTGGAAGATTGCCGCTCAACCAAAATCTGAACTGAAATCCACAGCTGGGGACAATTTGTGCCCGACATTATCAACACGAGGAAGCGCTCCTAACCCATTTGTTTCACACGAATTTCTGTCCTCGCTTGAGGCGTCGCGATCGGTGGGTGGACGAACCGGCTGGCAGCCCAGGCACCTCCTCGCCGAGGACGCTACGGGCGAGCTCGTGGGGGCCGCTCCCTTGCTACGTCAAGATGCACTCGCGCGGAGAATACGTCTTCGATCATAGCTGGGCAGAAGCGTTTGAGCGCGCGGGCGGCAGCTACTACCCCAAGCTTCAGGTCGCGGTGCCGTTCACGCCGGTGACCGGCCCGCGTTTGCTCGCTCGGGCCGGATTGGAAACCGACGCGGTGCGCTGCGCTCTCGCCGACGCGCTGGTCGAAATCACGACGGCAAGCGAGCTGTCGTCCGCGCATGTCACGTTCCTGACCAAGGACGAATGGCAGACGCTTGGGGAGCGGAATTTCCTGTGCCGCACGGATCAGCAGTTTCACTGGGAGAATGCCGACTACAACTCGTTCGACGATTTCCTGGCTGCGCTCGCATCGCGCAAACGAAAGACGATCCGGCGCGAGCGCAAGGAGGCCCTGAGCGTCGGCATCGACGTCTGCTGGCTCACCGGTTCCGATCTGACGGAATCAATCTGGGACGCCTTCTTCGCCTTCTACATGGAAACCGGCTCGCGAAAATGGGGTCGCCCCTATCTAACCCGTGAGTTCTTCTCCGTCGTAGGCGAGAAAATGCGCGATCGCATTTTGTTGGTAATGGCGCGGCGCGCCGGGCGCTGGATCGCGGGCGCGATCAATTTCATTGGCGCCGATACACTGTACGGCCGAAATTGGGGCGCAATCGAGCACCATCCCTTTCTGCATTTCGAACTTTGTTACTACCAGGCAATCGAATATGCGATCGCGCATCGGTTGAGGCGGGTCGAAGCCGGTGCGCAAGGCGAGCACAAACTGGCCCGCGGCTATCTCCCCCACACCACTTATTCCGCGCATTTCATCGCCAATCCGGCCCTGCGCCGGGCTATTGCCGACTATCTCGCGCGCGAGCGCGTTTATGTGCAGGCTGCGGCCGAGGAGCTTGCAGCGGCGGCCCCGTTCCGCAAAGATTTGGTCGAACAGGACTGACCGGGGGATACGATGCCCAGTTATGACCCGAACAACATTTTCGCCAAGATCCTGCGCGGCGAGCTGCCCAGCTACAAAGTCTACGAGGATGATAAGGCGATTGCTTTTCTTGACATCATGCCTCGTTCACCGGGGCACACCCTCGTTCTACCAAAAGCGCCCGCCCGGAATATTCTCGATATCGGCGCCGACGATCTGACGCACGTAATGATGACAGCTCAGAAAATCGCCAAGGCCGCCATGAAGGCATTCTCAGCCGACGGCATCACAATCCAGCAGTTCAATGAAGGGGCCGGCGGTCAGGTGGTTTTCCACCTGCATGTTCACGTCATACCGCGTAAGGCCGGTGTCGTCATGAAGCCGCCCGCAAGCGAGAAAGAAAAACCGGAAGTTCTGGCCGAGCACGCCAAAGCTCTCGCCGCCGCGATTGCCGCCGGCTGAACTAGTGGGCGAAAAGGAAACCGCCGGCCAGTAGCGCGACCTCTCCGGCGAGGACTCCAGCGAAAACGGATCGTCTGGCGCCAAGAAATACGAGAAAAGCGAACACCGCGGCGATTACGCGTACTGACAATGGGATTGCGGCAAGCGCTCCCGTTGAGAACAGAACCAATTTGGCAATGACCCCGGCTAAGATGGCAGTCGCAACCGCGCGCGACCAGACCACGACCTGGGAATCCTCATTTAGCCCGCGTGCCAGGACAAGCCCGAACACGCGCCACACCTCGTTCGGCAAATAGCCGACCAACACCATCAAAAAGTAAGGCCAGAGCTCCGTCAGTAGCGTGTTCATGTCGTAGCCTCTCGTATGCGATGCACGAGATAAGCAAGCGTGCCGCCGACCAGACCCGTCCACATCAGATCGAGATTTACGTCGAGAATTGTCAGCAACGGCCCGATCAGCAATCCCAATACCAGTCCAAGTTTGTCGACCATCATGCGTGCGTTGCGCGCCGTGGACATGAGGAACGACATCGGCGTCAGGAACAAAAGCGCGCCGGCGAGCAGCGGCGGCAATCCGGCCGCCAGATAGAAACCAACAAATCCGAAGACGGCCGCCGTAGCCATGTAGCCGGCCGACATGCCATTGCAGAACGGAATGCGCCATTGATGCTCGATGCTTGGCAGGAGGCGCAGCGATTCGACCCACATGCTCACCGCGGTGAAATGTGTTGGCAGCAGCAGGTCGCGCAGGCGCGTGGTCGGTCCGCGCAGCACCGGCATGAGCGCCACGACCATCGGAAACAACCGCACCGCGCTCAGGGTGACCGCGAGCGCGATCTCGAACAGCGCGGCGCCCGTGGTCACCGTTGTGATCAGAATGACTTGCGCCGGCGCTGCCCATACCAGAACAGTCGATATCGCCAGCCACCAGGAGCTCAGGCCGAAATCATGTGTCAGCGCACCGATGCCGATATAGGTTCCGGCCAGCACCAACATGAACACCGACGTCACAGCGGTCTTTGCGCCGGCAAAGAAAGCGGCTGAGGACGACGAAAAGGCGACGGGCGCGGACATGGCGGGCATTCACGTCTCTCACAGCGCCCGCGTCTCCGCAACGGGCCACATCCGCATGCGGCACGTGCGAAAAGCGAAGGCCGGGCGCGAGCCCGGCCTTGCAAACGGCGCTGTCCTTCGTGGTCTCAAACTTTGGCCAATGGCACTTTCGGCACCGACCCGCGCTTGGGCTTCGGCCGTGGCGGCGAGCGGCGTTTTGCCTTCGGCTTTGGTGCCGGCAGCTTCTCAGGCTTGGGCGTCACCGGGCCGTCGAGGAACTGGAAGCCGAGCTTGTCGCGGCCCTGCTCGTCTTTGTCGACGATAACGCGCACGTGGCCGCCAGCCTTCAGGTGACCGAACAGGACTTCATCGGCCAACGGCTTTTTGATGTGCTCCTGGATGACGCGCGCCATTGGCCGAGCGCCCATCAACTCGTCGTAGCCGTTGGCAATCAGCCAGCGTGAGGCCTCTTCCGAAAGCTCGATGGTGACGTTGCGGTCGCCGAGTTGCGCCTCAAGCTGCAGGACGAACTTCTCGACCACCTTGGCGATCACTTCCTGCGACAGATGCGCAAAAGTGATGGTCGCGTCGAGCCGGTTCCGGAACTCGGGCGCGAACATCTTGTTGATCGCTTCCTGATCGTCGCCTTCCCGCTTGCTGCGCGTAAACCCGTAAGCCTGCTTCGCAAGGTCCGAAGCGCCTGCGTTCGTGGTCATGATCAGAATGACGTTCCGGAAATCGACCTGCTTGCCGTTATGATCGGTGAGCTTGCCGTGGTCCATGACCTGCAGCAGCACATTGAACAGGTCGGGGTGCGCTTTCTCGATCTCGTCCAGCAACAGGACGCAATGCGGGTGTTGATCGACGCCGTCGGTGAGCAAACCGCCTTGGTCGAAGCCGACGTAGCCCGGAGGAGCCCCGATCAGGCGGGACACCGTGTGCCGCTCCATATATTCGGACATGTCGAACCGGATCAGCTCGACGCCAAGCGACGCGGCGAGTTGCTTCGCCACCTCGGTCTTGCCGACGCCGGTCGGACCGGAAAACAGATAACAACCGATGGGCTTTTCAGGCTCACGCAGCCCGGCGCGGGCGAGCTTGATCGACGCCGAAAGCAACTCGATCGCTTTGTCCTGACCGTAGACGACAGTCTTCAGGGTCTGCTCGAGATGCAGCAACACCTCCGCATCATTCTTGGAGACCGTCTTCGGCGGGATGCGCGCCATCGTCGAGATCGTCGTCTCGATTTCCTTGATCCCGATCGTCTTCTTGCGCCGGCTCTCCGGCAGCAGCATTTGCGCCGCGCCGAACTCGTCGATCACGTCGATTGCTTTGTCCGGCAATTTCCGGTCGTGAATGTAGCGCGATGAAAGCTCGACGGCCGCCTTGATGGCCTCGTTCGTGTACTTGAGTTTGTGATAGTCCTCAAAATAAGGCTTGAGTCCCTTGAGAATCTCGATCGCGTCAGGAACCGATGGTTCATTGACGTCGATCTTCTGGAATCGCCGCACAAGTGCGCGGTCTTTCTCAAAGTACTGCCGATACTCCTTGTATGTCGTCGAGCCTATGCACCGGATCGTTCCCGACGCCAACGCAGGCTTGAGAAGGTTGGAAGCGTCCATTGCGCCGCCAGACGTCGCGCCCGCGCCGATCACGGTGTGAATTTCGTCGATAAACATGATCGCGCCAGGATAGGCTTCGATCTCCTTGATGACTTGCTTGAGCCGTTCCTCGAAATCGCCGCGATAGCGCGTGCCGGCCAGCAGCGTGCCCATGTCGAGCGCAAAAACCGTCGCGCCCTTAAGTACATCCGGCACCTCGCCGTGCACGATCCGCCGCGCAAGCCCTTCGGCGATCGCGGTCTTGCCCACGCCGGCATCACCAACAAACAGCGGGTTGTTCTTCTGCCGGCGGCAGAGAACTTGAATCGTGCGATTGATCTCGGCATCTCGGCCGATTAGCGGATCGATCTTTCCGTCCTTGGCTTTCTTGTTGAGATTGATGCAGTACGCTTCGAGCGCATCGCCCTTCTTCTTCGGCTCGTCGCCGCCTTTCGTATCTGCTTCCTCTTCAACGCCGCGCACCGGACGCGATTCCGAGAGGCCGGGCCGCTTGGCAATTCCGTGGCTGATATAATTGACGGCATCGTAGCGGGTCATGTCCTGCTCTTGCAGGAAATAGGCAGCATGGCTTTCGCGTTCTGCAAAAATCGCGACAAGCACGTTTGCGCCCGTTACCTCCTCGCGACCCGAGGATTGCACGTGGATGACCGCACGTTGAATGACCCGCTGGAACCCCGCCGTCGGTTTGGAATCCTCCGCACCATCGGTGATCAGATTTTCCAATTCCGATTCCAGATAGGTCGTCAGGCTGCGGCGCAGCTTGTCGAGATCGACGTTGCATGCACGCATCACCGCGGACGCATCCTGATCATCGATCAGCGCCAGAAGCAGGTGCTCTAGCGTTGCGTATTCATGGTGGCGTTCATTGGCGAGCGCCAGGGCCCGATGAAGGGATTGTTCGAGGCTGCGCGAGAAAGTCGGCATTAGCTTCTCATTCCTGCTTGTATTGACCGTTTCTTCCCGCGACTTACTTTTTTTCCATCACGCATTGCAAAGGATGCTGATGTTTGCGCGCAAAGTCCATGACCTGCGTGACCTTGGTTTCCGCGACCTCGTACGTATAGACGCCGCATTCGCCGATCCCGTGGTGGTGCACATGCAACATTATTCTTGTGGCGGCTTCGTGGTCCTTGCCGAAGAAGCGTTCCAGAACATGCACGACGAATTCCATGGGGGTGTAGTCGTCGTTGAGAATGAGGACCCGGTACATGTTCGGCCGCTTGGTTTGCGGCTTGGTCTTGGTGATGACCGCGGTGCCCGGCCCGCCCTGCTCGTTCCGGCGCTTGCGATCATCGTCGGCCATACCGGTGGCTCGCGAACCACGGATCGCAAGGTCAGTCTTTGCAGAAGGGAATCTCATGGTCGGAGCATTGCATTCAGGTTGCGCCTTGGCCACGCCGTCACGTGACCACCTAATATAATAAAGACCTCGGCACAGCCCTTCCAAGCCGCCAATTCGCACAAGGCCTGCCCCGTTCCGGGACAGGGCCAGAATCCGCGCGATTTGCCACGGCCAAAAGCAGATAACTATTGCTTAAGCGATCGCAACCCGTTTGGCGGCAAATTGAGGCGACTTTCCCCCAAATTCGGCGCGTTGTTCTCACGTTTTCTCAAGGGGGTACCCCCATAAGGAGGAACTCTATTGGTAGGTCGTGCCCTCAAACATTGGGTGAAGCCGCATGTTTGCCCGTTTTCTCTCGAACACCCGGGGCGGTGTCGCCCCCCTCATGGCCATCGTTGCCGTCCCCGTCCTCGCGGCGGTCGGTATGGCCGTCGACTACACGCGGGCGAATGCCGCCCGCACCGCGTTCCAGGTTTCACTGGACGCAACCGCATTGATGCTCTCAAAAAATGCGGCGAACGAAGACAGCACTGCGCTGCAAACGCAGGCGACCAACACGTTCAACGCTCTCTACAAACACCCCGAAGTGAACAACATCACGGTTACGCCGGCATACACGTCAGGGGTGGCCGGGTCGCAGCTCACGCTTCAGGGCACCGGTGTCATCAACACCAACTTCCTCGGCGTCATCGGGGTCAGCCAGATCGATATCAGCGCGACCGCGGTTTCGACCTGGGGTAACACGCGCCTGCGGGTCGCCCTTGTGCTCGACAATACCGGTTCGATGTCGAGCGCCGGCAAGATGACCGCTCTTAAGGCGGCCACTCATAATTTGCTGGATCAGCTCAAGAGCGCTGCGCACCAGCCCGAAGATGTCTACGTTTCCATCGTGCCCTTCAGCAAAGACGTGAATTTCGGCCCTGGCAACTACGATCAGAGCTGGCTGCGCTGGGATCTGTGGGATGCGGTGAACGGCACCTGCAGCGACTACACGTTATCACAAGCAAAGCAGCTGCGTATCTCACGGAAAGGTCTGGACGCCGGCCGCGCACAGCACCTGGAATGGCTGTGTTACCGACCGCGACCAGAATTTCGACACAACCAACATGCGCCTGTCGCCGGCGCCACGCTTTATCCAACCGAGCAATATAGCTCCTGCTCCGTGCCGTTGATGCAATTGACCAACGACTGGACAGCACTGAATGCGAAGGTCGACGCCATGACGCCGGTCGGCAATACCAACCAGGCCATCGGCTTGCAGGTGGGCTGGCAGACGTTGACGGCGGCGCCGTTCACGGTCCCCCCGATCGATCCGGACTACAAGTATCAGACGGTCATCATCCTGCTGACCGACGGCCTCAACACCGAGGATCGCTGGTATACCTCGCAGACGTCGATCGACACCCGTCAGAAGAAGACCTGTGACAATGTGAAGGCCGCCGGCATCACGCTGTATACCGTGCAGGTCAATACGGGCGGCGATGCGACTTCGACCCTGTTGCAGAACTGTGCCACCGATCCGGGAAAATTCTTCCTGCTGACGACGGCCGGACAGATCGTGACGACATTCGGTCAGATCGGCACGGCGCTCCAAAATCTTCGCCTGTCAATGTAACTGATAACGTCCCGGCGTAGCTTGCCTTAACGAGGCATCGCTACGCCGGGCTCTCAGCCACATTTCTCCGATCCGGCCAACGGCACGTTAAGGACGCCTCACAAGATTTGCGCGCATTTGTCCGAATGGAAACAAAGGCCATTTACCATCAAAGCCTTTGAAAATGCGCAGACAATGTCCGTAAGCGACCCCAAATCCTTACTGCCGTCCTTGGATTCGGCCCACCCCGATATACCGGCCCTTTAGCACCGTCCTTTAACACGGCAGCCGGGCTCAAACATTTCCTTGGTGCGCCATGATGAATGCTTGGAAGAAGTTTCGTCGAACCTTGTCCGCCTTCCGCGTCGCGCAGGCCGGCAACGTCGCAATCACATTCGCCTTCGCATCCCTGCCAATCATCGGCTTTGTCGGCGCCGCCGTCGATTACAGCCGCGCCAATTCGGTCAAGGCGGCCATGCAGACCGCGCTCGATGCCACCGCGCTGATGCTCTCGAAGGAGGCCGCGAGCGACACCGAAGACCAGCTGAAGACAAACGCGACGAAGTATTTCAAGGCCCTCTTCACAGCCGAGGAGGCCAAGGACATCGATGTCAAGGTCACCTACAGCACGACTGGCGGCTCCAACATCAAGGTCGAGGCCACAGCTGCTCTTGATGCGAAATTTGTGAGGGTGCTCGGATACGAGACGTTCCACGTGGGAGCTTCGTCCGTCGCCAGGTGGGGCATCACGCGGCTGCGCGTCGCGCTCGTGCTGGACAACACCGGTTCGATGTCCGACGACGGCAAGATGCCGGCGTTGAAGACCGCGACGCAAAACCTGCTTGACCAGTTGCAGACCGCTGAGACCACTCCCGGTGACGTTTATGTGTCGATCGTCCCGTTCGTGAAGGACGTCAACCTAGGCAAGTCGAACTTCGCCGCAGATTGGATCTACTGGGGGACCGCACCGGTAGACAATAATGTTAACAATCCCTCGGATCCGATCCAGGATCCGACCTCCTCCGACGACACATCCTGGAATGCGACAAGCGGAACCTGCAGCAGCGGAAGCTGGAACACGCGGAGCGCAAATGTCTCGCAAACGTCGGTACCTGCAGCGTTTCGGGGTATACGAACCAGGATTCCTGCACGAGTTCCGGAATGTGCAACCACGGGAGCTACAGTTCAGAGAGCACCTGCACAAGCCACGGCACCTGTTCAAATCCGTCCTATACAAAGAAAAGCAGCTGCCAGAATCACGGCGGGACGTGGACACTGAACACCTGGACGTCTTACAATGGCATTTGGACCGTGACCGGAACGTGGACACCCAAGGTCCACAACGCCACCAACTGGAACGGCTGCGTAATGGACCGCGGCAATTGGGACGACCCGGATACCACATACAATTTTGACACCAATGCCGAACCGGCCGATCCGGTCACACCAAGGTGGTCATCTTTGTACGCGGCGGAGCAATATAGCTCCTGCCCGAAGGCGGTAAGAGCCTGAGCTATGATTGGTCCAGCATGCACACGCTGGTCGACAGCATGACACCGGCTGGCAATACCAATCAGGCGATCGGACTCCAGGTCGGCTGGGTGTCGCTTGTCGGCGGCGGGCCGTTCACCGTGCCGGCGATGGATCCCGACTTCAAATACGATCAGGTCATCATTCTGATGAGCGACGGCTTGAACACACAGGATCGTTGGTACAACGACGCAGCCTCGATCGACGCGCGCCAGGCAAATGACGTGCGACAACGTCAAGGCCGCCAAAATCGATGTTCTACACAATCCAGGTCAACACCGGTGGCGATCCCATGTCGACCCTGCTGCAGAACTGCGCCAGCGATTCGAATAAGTTCTTTCATTTGACGTCGGCGGACCAGATGACGGCGACGTTCCAAGAGATCGGCACCAACCTCACCAAGCTGCGGGTGGCGCAATAAAGACCGTGTGACCCGCGGGCGGGTTTTGCCCCACCGCGTCTGTCGCGACAAACAAAAAGCCCGGCTCATCGAGCCGGGCTTTGCATTCCAACTGAACTCTACGCGACGCTACCGACGCGGAACTCAACGCTACTTATTTCGTCTTTGCGAACAGAGACTCGAAAGGCTTGTAGGTTTCCTTGGCGAGATCGGCATACAACTCACCGATCTTCGAAGCCTTGGCCACAAACCCCTCATAGGCGGTCTTGGCGTATTCGGTCTGAACCTCGATCGCCTTGTCGAACGACTTCACGCCGAAAAGCTTCTCGAGCGCGGCGGTGCCGTCCTCGAACGCCTTCTTCGAATAGTCCGCAACCTCGACTGCAATCGCCTGAGTGCCTTTAGAAAGCGCACCCATGGCTTTCAGGGTCACGTCCACATTGTCTTTGCTGACCTGCTGGAGGTCCTCGAAATTCTTGACCATGTCATCCCTTCCCGGCCCGCTAGGCGGCGCCAATGTGCTAAATTTCGAACCTGGCCGTGCCAGGACTGAAGGCTCATATACTGCACTGCACAATAAAGTCAAGCATTATTATTGCACTGCAAAAATCTCTTAAAATTCAGTGGATTGCCTTAGTAATTTGTAAACTACGTTCTCCTACCGTCATAAATTGTCGCGCCGCGGTGAGGCTATAAATCGGCCACGATGGCGGCCTAGGGGATGGCCATAAAACCGGGGCTTGGGGAGAGTTGATGTTGCTTGGGGGAGGCGTATTTCAGCGCGGTCTTTGCTGTAGCGCCATCGGTCTGGCGACCGTCCTCACAATCACCGCCCTCAGCACCGATGCCCATGCCAAGCGCGCTCAGCGTGCCCGGTCAGCCGACAGCTATCAGCCTGCCTATTCGTCGATCGTCGTGGATGCCAATTCAGGCGCCGTCATGCAGGCGACCAACGCCGATGCTCCGCGCCACCCTGCATCGCTCACAAAGATCATGACGCTCTATTTGCTGTTTGAGCGTCTGGAGCAAGGCAAGATCAAGCTCACGACCGATTTGCCGGTCTCCGCTCACGCCGCCGTCCAGGCGCCGTCCAAGCTTGGCCTCAAGCCAGGTGACTCGATCCGGGTCGAAACCGCTATCCGCGCCATTGTGACCAAGTCGGCCAATGACGTGGCTGTCATCGTTGCGGAAGCGATTGGGGGTGACGAGCCTGCTTTCGCCAAGATGATGACGGCGAAGGCCCGTGCGCTCGGGATGAACCAGACCACCTATCGCAATGCATCCGGGCTGCCGGATGACCAGCAGATCACAACTGCGCGCGATCAGGCCATCCTGGGCCGCGCGATCCAGGACCGCTTCCCGAACTACTACCACTATTTCGCAACCCGCACTTTCGAATATCGCGGCCATGCCATTCGCAACCACAACCACCTCCTCGGCACGGTTGATGGCGTTGACGGAATCAAGACCGGCTATATCCACGCCTCCGGATTCAACATCGTCACGTCGGTGCGCCGCACGAACCATCATATTGTCGCGGTCGTTTTCGGTGGACGCAGCGCCCCGGCACGCGACGCGCGGGTGAGAAGCCTCATCGACAACAATATCAACATCGCTGCGGTCAAACGGACCGCACCTCCCGTCGTCGAGGGATGGGAAACCGCACTGGCCCGCAAGGATCACATCGACAACGATAAAAAGGACAAGGAGAAAGATGATGATCGCACCGGCTCCGCGCCTGTGCGCGTTGCATCGGTGACGCGTGCGTCCTCTGACGCACCGCTTCCCGGCTCGACGGATCCGATCAAGCCGAATGCCGTAAAGACGGTCGCCGTCCATCCCGGGAGCATGCGGACTGCGGCCTTGACTCCGTTGCCATCTGAAAGCCGGCAGCTCACGCCGGCGCCGGCAGAGTCCGCACAGGCGACGATCACCACCGTTATCGCGGTAAAGACCGAGCAATCCCCAGCAATCGCACCGCCTGTGCCTGCACCGGCTGTCCCCGAGCCGCCTGTCACAAAATCTGACCCCTCTCCTCCTGCAGCCCCAGCCAAGATGGCTTCCGCCGTTCCGAGTGCGCCTGTCGCAACGCGGGCGCCGGAGCCCACCGCTAAGCCGCGTTCGGGATGGATCATTCAGATCGGCGCACTACCAGACGAGAAAGATGCCTGGCAGCGACTGGAGCTCGCCCAAACAAAGGTCAAAGACCTTCTCGGTAAGGCCGACCCGTTTACCGAACGTGTCGAGAAAGGCGAGAAGGTGCTGTTCCGTGCGCGGTTCGCAGGGCTGGAGAAGAACCAGGCGGAGGCCGCCTGCAAGCATCTCAAGCGCAGCGATATTCCATGCATGTTGGTGAAAAATTGAGATTTCAAAAAAATGCATAACAGGGACGTGCCGAACCAGGAGCCGCTGATGGTCGCGTTTGTGGAGTACCTCAGCGATGACGGCGAAGAAGGATTTCCTTGGCCTCGTTGATACGGGCCGCGAGATACGTCGAGCCCCCCTGGTCGGGATGCAGTTTCTTCATAAGCGTGCGGTGCGCGCGGCCGATGTCGTCGGCGCTCGCGCCGGGCTCCAGGCCAAGGATCTGATAGGCCTCCTGCTCCGACATTTTTCCGCTGGCCGTCGCGCGCCGCCCCGCCGCCGCATCCGCCTGCGCGTGCTCACTCCAACCGGGATCCCGGCGGTCAAGATAAGCTGCAAGTAAGGCGCGGCTTTCCTCGTCAATCTCTCTGAACATCGAGATCAAGGTCTCGACGTCGAGCCCTTCCAGCGCAGCGCCCTGATGACGGCCGGCAATAACGTGACCGCGCATCGAGCCGCTGTCATGGTCGAGCTCCATCTCAAAGTACGCAGAACGTACGCGCGACGTCTGTCCGCCTGTCTTCTGCGTGCGCGCTCCAAAGCCTGCAGGCCCAAACGGCACCCAGCCGAGCAACCCAAGTCCAAAGACGCCTAACGGAATGGCAACGCCAACCTCTCCACGCAAGCCCAAGAAGACTGCAAGTCCGAGTGAAACCAGGCCGCCACCGATTTTGGTCACGCGCGCAGCAATTCTCGGATCGACCTTCGAGATCACACTGAGTGCCCACAGTGCGAGCACCAATACCAGAACGCCGAAAATAAGCGCGGGCATGGCTACTTCAGTTGCGACAACAATTTTTGCGCGCCGGCCGAACGCCTGGACGACAATTCCTTGAGCGCCCGAACGCCGCCTGCGGCATACGCGGCAACCGCACGCAGCAGTTCGCCAAGCTGGTGTGCAGAACCCGTGTCGAACCGGCAGTACGCGCCGCGCGACAAACGCGCGATCTCGCGATATGCGTTTTCCGCGATTGGGTCGTCACCTTCCTGAAACATGAATACCGGAACCCCAAGAATGCCGAGTTCACCGGCCGCCTGGCATAGACTATCAATCGCCTCCTCCATGGCGTCGCCGACGAAAACCAGGGCTTGGACCTTGCCGCGCGCGTGCTCGTGACGGGCATGGTTGAGAACCTTACCGATCTGTGTCTGCCCTCCGCGACAATCGATCCTGGACATCAGGTCAGCGAGTTGCTTCCCGTCCGAAACCCAGCCTGATGCCCGGCATTCGTTCAAGCCGCGAAAATAGACGAGTTGAATGTCGAGCCCGCCAATGCCAGCTGCTTCCCGAAACATGTCGGCCTGCAGCGTGCATGCTGTATCCCAGGTTGGCTGCCGGCTCATTGTCGCATCAAGCGCAAAGAGCAGACGGCCTCGGGCACCTTGCGCACTCGAAGGTCCGAGCGCGCGGACGCGATCAAGAAACGTTTCAATCTCGGACCTGGACGAAACTGGCGCAGGCGTCTGCTCGGAGTTTTTGGCCATGACGCAATTCTACACCGAATTTGGAATGCTCGCGCGACTCTCCGCACACCACGTAAATGGCGGCCCCACAGCGTGAATGCAAGCTTGCGGACCTATCCGATGATATCGTGAACCTGCAGGGGCTGATCCATGACGGAGAACCATTCCGCGCGGGCAGCGGCACGCCGTTTACCATTCTCCGACAACGGCAACTGCAGAGCATTGAGAACCGAAATGACTTCTTCTCTCGCGGTCACGTGCGAGAGGTTTGGCCGCGTACCAAGTGTTTCCTCATCCAGATCATCGAGCGCGGTCAATCCTCTGGGGAAAAATTCACGATAGACAACGCGTTCGGCAAAGCCATCGACGCATCGAAAACCCATTCGTTTTGACAGCTCGTTGATCCCATCGCCGACCAACCGCTTGTTTCGCGACACGAGATTGGACAATCGGTTCCGCACCACAATCCAATCCGTGAGGCGGCCGTCAACCAACCGGCGTTGACGGCGCGCTTCCCGCACCATTTCGGCGTAGTGACTTTCTCCCGTCACGGCAAAATTTGTCGGATCAAGTGTGGCCAGCACGTCGAAGTCGAGAAAGCTGTCGTTTAGCGGCGTGACCAGCGTGTCGGCCATCGAGTGAGCAAGCCTCATCAGGTAGGTATCGGCCCCTGGTGTATCGATGACGACAACATCATGATTGTGCTCGATCGCCCCGATCGCGGCCGAAAAGTTTTCAAACTCGCGCGCCTCATTGGCCTCGAGCGAATTACCCTCAGCGCGCGCGATGCAATAGTGCGTAGGCAATTCAAGCGACACTCGTGCGCGCTCGGCCCAAGCGCGCCGATTGTCGATGTAATGGGTGAAGCTTTGCTGGCGCGAATCGAGATCAATCGTCGCTACACGCTGCCCAGCCTTCAGTAAGGCGACCGCAATATGCAAAGCGGTCGTCGACTTTCCCGAACCGCCCTTCTCGTTCCCGAGAACGACAACGTGCGCTGATTGAACGTTTTCCTGAATTGGCTGGATTAGCATGCCGCCCCTCTCCGGCCGCTAATTGTCAAAATATTTGTGTACGTTAGTCAAGTTAATCCCGATTTGATCCTCAATTAGCTAGTCTGTGTCTTGCCGCCTCGCTCGACGTATTGCGGTTTTGCGACACTCCGCCGACAAGGCCGAAAATTATGGCAACAGCTCCGAAGATTTTGCGGACGGTCCCTTCGCTCCGGCGTGCATTGGAACCGTATCGAAAGGCGGGCGCCAGTATCGCGCTGGTGCCTACGATGGGTGCGTTGCATCGCGGCCACATGGCGCTTATCCGAGAAGCGCGGCGGCGGGCTAAACGGGTCGTCGTCTCGATCTTCGTCAATCCGACGCAATTTGCGCCGCATGAAGACTTCGCAAGTTACCCACGGAGCTTCGCAACCGACCTCAAGGCCTTGCGGGCGGAGAACGTTGATGCCGTGTGGGCGCCTGCCGTCGAGGCGATGTATCCGGACGGTTTCGCCACTCGCCTTGCCCCAGAAGGGCCGGCCAAAGCCGGCCTCGAGGACGAATATCGTCCACATTTTTTCGGCGGCGTCGCGACCGTCGTTGCCAAACTGTTCACGCAAGTTTCTCCGGATTTTGCGTTCTTCGGGCAAAAAGACTACCAGCAGCTGCGCGTTGTCACCCAAATAGCCAAGGATTTCGATCTGCCTGTGAAGGTTATCGGAGTTCCGACGGTGCGTGAGCCGGACGGCTTGGCCCTTTCCTCTCGCAACCTGTACCTTTCTTCGGCGGAGCGCGCGGTCGCCCCGATGCTCTACAAAGTCCTCAAAGGTTGCGCGTCCCGCATCAAAAGCGGCGAGAAGATCGACCGCGTTCTAAATGTGGGACGCATTGAAGTGGATTTGGCCGGATTCGGCCTGGATTATCTTGAGGCGCGCCACGCACTGACGTTGGCACCCGTCGTGTCGCTCAAGGAAGGGCCGGTTCGCCTGCTCATCGCTGCAAGGCTTGGCAAAACACGCCTGATTGACAACGTCGCCGTTTAAAGAAGACCCAACTCGCGTAACTCGCGCCGCATCGTTTCTGGCATTCTCGCGGCACCAGGCGCTGCGCGCGAGAGATCCCGGGGCGTATCCCTGGGCTCCAGATAGCGCCAACCCTGGAATGCCGCGCGCGGCCGCGGCTCGACAAGCACCACTTTGCCGTCGAGAACGATGCGACAGCGTCCGACGCCGTCTTTATCAGTGAACGGGCGAATATCGAGGATGCGCTCGCGACAAGCGATCTGCCCCCGAACTACCCAATACAACGAGCCTCCGTCGATGAGTTCCTCGCCGCGCTTCGGCACCATTCGCGTCGTGTGGATATGCTCGGGCTTCTGCCTTCGGCGCTTCTTTTCTTTCAGCTTCTCCCTGATCCAGTCTTCGAGATCGGCGACTGAATCGCAGCCGACACACAGCTTGATGAGATGAAGCGACATTCCGACAGCCTGACGAGCGCAAAACGACTGGATAACCCATGCATAACGGGCAAATGGACCATAGGAAAGCCGTTTCCGGGCATTCTCCCCCGCGCAGGCCCCGAAATCCAAGAGTTTCTTAACACCCGATGATTTAGAGACTTTGGCACAACCAGCGACGGGAACCCGCGTATGGCCATGAGCGCGATCATGCGGCGCGAGGCAGCCGACGATCGGCTGTTGGTCACGGGAATTATCGCGTGTTTGGCCGTTGGCGCGGCCCTGCTGCATTTTTTTGCGCCAATCAATCACGACGAAGCTTATTTCATGGCGCTCGCTGGACGCCTGCTTGATGGCGGGCAATTCGGCAAAGACATTGTGGATATAAATCCGCCGCACGTCTGGTGGATCAGCGCCATGCCAGTTTGGTTGGCCCGTCAGACCGGCTTGCGGCTCGATGTCGCCGCACCTGTATTTACCGTCACAATGGCCGTCCTGTCGGTCGCTGCAGTTGCGCGCCTGACCGCGGCAGCGGGCCTTGGACGTGTTCCCCGCAGCCTGTTCCTTGTCTTTGCCACCCTCCTGGTTCTGTTCATTCCCGGTTACGATTTCGGGCAGCGCGAGCACTGGATGGTGCTGCTCACCCTGCCTTACATCGTCGCGCGCGGTTGCCGCCTAAACAATTCAATGATTTCTCCAGCCACCGGTGCTGTCATCGGGGTGGCCGCGTGCCTCGGCTTTTGCATCAAGCCCTACTTCCTGTTGGTGCCTGTCGCGCTTGAAGTCTGGATATTGGCGCGAACACGGCGGCCAAGTTTGTCAATCCGCCCTGAGACAATCGCCATGGCGACCGCCGGCATTGTCTATGCAGCACTTACGCTGACCTACGCGCGCTCCTACCTGGAAATAGAGATACCGACGGCACTGCTTGGCTATTGGTCGTACAAGAGCCCAATGCAGGAGGTTTTGCGCTCTGCGCTCATTCTCCTTGCTCCCGCCGCAATGCTGCTGGGGGTCGGTTATCTGACCCGCCAGCAAGGCGCGCAAGTTCCGGCCCTTGCGCAGGCCTTAGCAGTTGCAGGTGCAGCAAGCTTTATCGCCGCGCTGATCCAGGCGAAGCCCTGGGCCTACCACTTCCTTCCCAGCATCGTGTTCTGTGATCTCTCGGCAGTCATCCTCCTCACCGCGGAAAATCCACGCATTGACAGACTTACACTGCGCCGCATCGCTTTCGCGATCCTCGTGGTCATGGCCGTTGTGCCAACCGCCTTCGAAGCGGTGCGGGCCTTTGAAGGCGCCTCGAGCCGGGTAAATCAGTTAGCGGCCACCTTCCGCAGCAATCCCGGACCGAACAGAACGGTTTTCGGATTCATCACTTCGCCACGCGACGTCTTCCCAGCCGTGGTTGCCGCCGAGATGGAATGGGCTGCACCGTTTTGCTGCGAATACCTCATCGCGGCGGCCGCGCGCGTAGAAGAAGCGCCGGCGGCTTACCGACCGAAAATACGGGCCGCCGGACTGAATCAGGCGGAAATAGCGATTTCTGCCGTGCGCACCAAGGAGCCGGGAGTCATCGTTATTGCGACAGGCGATGACATGTTGGGATTTAATCATCAAACCTTCGATTACGTGACATGGCTCGGCGCACATACCGATTTCGCAAGCGTCCTCGCGCATTACCGTGAGATCAGCCCAATCGGCTCGTTTCGTATCTTTGTCAGGAAGTGATTGGCGGGGCGACCACCATCAACCGGGCCCCTTCTGCGATCTGTGCATCCTTGGCGACGACAATTTCGGTCACGATGCCGTCTATTGGTGCCATGATCGTGTGCTCCATCTTCATCGCTTCGATGATGGCAACGCGCTGACCGCGTGTAACCTGGGTCCCCTTCTCCACAAGCAAGGCCAGCACCTTGCCATGCATTGGCGCACACACCAGCCCGCTTTTGTCCTCGTCGCCAGCTTCGGCAAGATTAGGGTCACGTAGGCTGACTTTGGTCTGCCGACCATGACGCAGCACGAAAACGGCATTTGAGTCGCCGATCGCAACAGCATCCGGCGCGGGCCCAACTCCCTCGACAGACAGTTCGGGCCCTTTGGAGGTATACACAACCTCCGCGACGGCCGACTCACCATCCGCGAGTATCGGCAATGTCAGCCGCCGCGTGCCGGACATTTGAAATGCGTCAGCGACATCCCAGGGCGATTGCGTTTCCTCGGTTGTACCCTCCGGCGGGTCCGATGCTGGAAGATGATCCTGTGCCAGCAGCCACTGCGCCCCGAACGCGGCTGCGCCGCGATCAAGCCCGTGGGGTACTGCACCTAACTCGGCAAGATTCCCGTCTATGAAGCCCGTATCGAAATCGCCTTTGCGAACCGGAGCCGCGCGGCAGAGCGCCACGAGGAATCCGATATTGCTGCGCGGACCCGCCACGATTGTCTGCTCGAGCGCCACAGCCAGCCGGTCGAAGGCTTCATCCCTTGTTTGCCCGCGAGCGATCAACTTCGCGACCATCGGATCGTAGAAAGGTGTCACTTCGCTGCCACGCTCCACCCCTGTATCGATACGTAGCCCGTCGATTTCTGGAAATTGCAGGTCGACTAGCCGGCCCGTCGACGGCAGGAAACCGCGCTCCGGGTCCTCGGCATAGAGCCGTGCCTCAACCGCGTGCCCCTTGGGGGCAATCTGTTCCTGCATCAAAGGCAATTTTTCGCCGGCCGCTATCCGAAACTGCCATTCCACCAGATCCAGCCCGGTCACCGCCTCTGTGACGGGATGCTCCACCTGAAGCCGCGTGTTCATCTCCATGAACCAGAAACTGCCTGCTTTGAGGCCGTTGGTAGCGTCGGCGATGAATTCCACGGTTCCCGCGCCGACATAGCCCGTCGCCTTTGCCGCCGCGACTGCTGCTGCGCCCATTCGCGCCCGCAGTTCTGGGGTCATTCCAGGCGCCGGCGACTCCTCCATGACCTTCTGATGGCGGCGTTGCAGCGAGCAATCGCGCTCGCCGAGGTGAATGGCGTTGCCATGACGGTCGGCAAAGATCTGGACCTCGATGTGACGTGGGCTTGCAACGTATTTTTCGACCAGCACGCGCGCGTCGCCGAACGAGCTTTTGGCTTCCCGCTGCGCTCCTTCCAGCGCGGCATCGAAATCGGCATGGCGCTCCACACGTCGCATGCCTTTGCCGCCGCCGCCCGCGAGGGGTTTGATGATGACGGGATATCCGATTTCGTAGGCTTTCTGTTTGAGGAACTTCGGCTCCTGCAGTTCGCCGTGATAGCCGGGTACGACGGGCACACCCGCTTTTTCCATCAGCGTTTTGGCATGATGTTTGAGGCCCATGGCACGTATGGCTGATGCAGGCGGGCCGACAAACGCTATGCCCGCGTCTAGACAGGCCTCGGCGAAGTCAATGTTTTCGGACAGAAAACCATAGCCGGGATGGATACACTCAGCCTGCGCCTGTTTGGCTGCTGCGATCAGCTTATTGATCACAAGGTAGCTTTCGGCTGCCGGCGCCGGCCCGATCGCATATGCCTCGTCGCATTGCCGAACATGGAGCGCAGTTGCATCCACATCGGAATAGACCGCGATCGTGCGTATCCCCATCCGTCGCGCGGTCCGGGCGATGCGACAGGCAATTTCGCCACGATTGGCAATCAGGACTGATTTAAACATGAGGCCGCGCCGGTTGGCCCCGATACTAGCGCGCGGGCGGGGACGCCGCCTGGCTCTGCGGCCGTTTCGGTGGCACAGGCGGAGTGGTGCCTGTTTTCTCCGTCGCCGCGTGAGCACCCTGGGGGCTCGCCGGCTCCTTGGGGGGTGGCGGCTCAGCATTCATGATGCTGACGGGCGGGATCGATGCCGACGATGGAAAATCGTAACGGCTGTCGAGAGGATGCGATGGGGACAGCGGCTCCGGAGCCGAAGCGACCGGCGCTGTTCCGGGTGCGGAGGCCTGCGGTACATTTTCAGGCGCAGCTTCGCCCTTCCCCCATGCGGCCGCGTACCGGGCAACATAGGCGTCGAAGGCGTGGACCTTGAAATTGGCTTTAAGCGTGGACGCGTCGTTAAGCATTGCAAATGCGGCGCACTTCTCGGCCGTGCAGCCGTCACGGACGGCCAGCACATGCGCGGCTATCCCGAAGCGGTCGAGTTCGATTGCACGACGTGTCGGAGCCAACGCCGCCAGCACGTCGGAACCGCCGCGTCCGGCCGTTGCGGCAGCATCCGCCAGCAGCGACAAGCGCGCGCTGATATAGCCCACCGCTCGCGCAGCGCTTTGTGGGTCTGCGAATACTGATTTTTCGCATGCATTTTCAATTTCCTCGCCGGCCAGGCCATCGAGGCACGAAAGTACGGATCCAGGTGCAGCAGCGCTCAGGCTAAGCTGACTGTTTCGTTCAAGCAGCGCCCGTTCCTCGGCAGCGCGTTCGCTGCGCGTCAGCCGGTCGAGTATGCCGAAGACGGCCATCCCCGCGACCGCGATCGCAAGCACCGGCACCACGATGCGGGATGCCTGTCCTTGGGTTACGCGTCTGATTGCGAGAACGACCATCACAAAAAACAGCGCCGCCAATGCGCCTGCCACGGGGGCCGGCAGCACTAGCGGCGTCGAAAGCAGCCCGTTCCAAAACGTGCTGTTGATCGTTGACATCGGTGTCCGCTCAGTTGCCTGTTTGCGGCAGCGCTATTGGATCTTTGCTCCCGAGACTTTTACCACATTGGCCCATTTCTCGATGTCCTTCCGAAGGTAGGCGTCGAATTCCTCGGGCGTTTTAACGAGTGGAACTGCCCCCTGCTTAAGCCAGGCTTCCTTTACCTCCGGCCTGTTGATTACTTTGTTGATGTGGCTATTGAGGAAAGTAACGACCTCCTTCGGCGTTCCTTTCGGGGCCATAATGCCGAGCCAGATCGTTGCTTCATATCCAGGGACGGTTTCGGCAACGGTCGGCAAATCCGGCGTCAGTTCGGAGCGTTTTAGACCGGTGGTAGCGAGCGCGCGAACTTGCCCACCCTTGGCAAGCGCCGTCATCGTCGTGACTGCATCGAACATCATCTGCACAGTCCCGGATACCGCGCTGTTTCGCGCGTCGCCGGACGCTTTGTGCGGAACGTGAACAATGTCGGTTTGGCTCATCGCCTTAAATAGTTCGCCCGCCATGTGATAAGGGGTGCCGGGACCGGACGATGCGTAGTTCAGCTTGCCGGGTTCTTTTTTGGCAAGATCAATGAATTCCTTCACGCTCTTCGCCGGCACTGAAGGGTGCACGACCATAAGCAAGTCCGAATAGTTGACTGTCGCGACGGGGACGAAGTCCCGCATCAGCTGAAACGGCTTATTCGGTAGCAGGGATTCATTGGTCGTATGCGTATTGGACATCACCAGCAGCGTGTAACCGTCAGGTGCCGACTTTGCGACAGCGTCGGTACCGATAATCGAGCCCGCTCCCGGGCGATCCTCAACCACAAACGACTGTTTGGTTTCCTCGGAAAGATGCTGCGCTAGAACTCTCGCATAGACATCCGCGGGCCCGCCCGCGCCAAACGGCACGATCAATTTGACCGGAACGGTTTGGATAGTTTTGCGCAGGTGCTGGCCAAGCCAGAAAAACTGGCAATAAGAATGCGGCCAGACGAAAAAGCGCGCGCATGAATTCCTCCCCTCTTGGCTTGTTTAGGCTGTTTATGACGTTCTAAATCTTACGTTTAATCCTCCGGTGCAAGCACTACACGGCGTCGACCGATCGGGTCTAGACGTGATGTCGGCAGCCGTTGGCACTTACGCTCTTCCAAGCGCGAAAATCGCGCACCCAGGAGAACTGTAAGCTGGCGCCGAGGCAAAATCGCGACACCGCGGTCAGGCGCGGTCGAGTTGGCTTTCTTTGGCGACGCGTTCGAAAGCCTCACCGGAACTCTTGATCCGGTATTGATAGTCGTCACCCTCCGACGGCAACAGCTTCACCACCGTATAGCTGCCCGTCGCCGCCGCTCGGCCAAACGTCGGTGAGGTGTAATAGACGATCTCGCCAACCTGATACTTGTGCGTGCGGATAGGAATTTCGTGCGCGGCTACCGGCTGCACCGGCGGGCTCTGCGTCCGGATCATCTTTGTTGCAGCGCCCTGCACCCGCGTGGTCCGGTTGATCTTGCCAACCGGCGACCGTGCGGATTTCGACGCCTTTTTTGCCGCAGAGCGTACGCTTTTCGTACTCTTCTTGGCGGTACGTCGGGCGGTCTTGGTAGACCGTCCGGCGGTTTTTGCTGAATGTCTGCTCATAATTTCAATATAGCAGCAAATTTTGTTTGCGGGCAAAGTTTTTTCCGCAATAACATTAGCATTTTCAATAAGTTAGAACACGCTTGGTGACTATCCACGGTTAACGGCGCATGACCCAAAATAGTCCGGTTTGCGGTCAAAATCGGCCGGGCAAGGCATGGAACCGGCAATTGGCCACCGCGTTTTGCGGTGGGGCACGAGGAGAAATTTCATGCGCGTCCTCATCGGGATCATTCTTGGCGCCGTCCTGACCGTTGGCGGTGCCTATCTGTACGATTCCCGCACGGTTCCAGGTGCGGCCACTTCATCAGCCAGCGCGCAGCGCCCAATGGTGAACTGGGATGTGGTCAGTACGAAGTGGAACCATCTCACCGAGCGGGCGCGGGCGGAATGGAATCGGATCGCAAGCTAGCGCGACAGAGCTAGGCGCTCGCCGACCCATCAACGTCCTCACGCATTCCAACTCGCAAGGCGTCGACGATTGCGCGGCGGTTCATTCGTGTCCCGTCGTCGCCTTCGATCAGCAGTGGCATCCTGCCAGTATGCTCCAAATGCCGCGCCCAAGAGAGCGCTTCATCGAGCGTATGCAGCTCCTTGAACAGCAATTGCGATTTTTCTAGCGGTGATACATCTGCGGACCCTTTTGGCCCGCTGTAAACGCGATAAGTCATGACGAACACTCGTGGCCTGGAGCCGCTCGATGCGGCCCACTCTCCCCATTGAATTTGCCCAACAAAGATAACGTGCGACGCTCCGCGAGGTTTCCGGTGGCGATTTCTTATCCAGAACAGCGTGCTATCGTGATGACAAAGGGGGCGGCTCATGAAAGCGGCTTATTACGAACGCAATGGCAGCGCTCGCGACGTCCTCAAGGTCGGCGATGTCGAAACGCCACGCCCGGGTCCCGGCGAAGTTCGCGTCAAGCTCGCCGTGTCAGGGGTCAATCCATCTGACGTAAAGTCACGGCAGGGCTCCACGCGAAAAATCGCCTACCCACGGGTCATACCTCATAGCGACGGTGCCGGTGTAATCGATGAAGTTGGTGACGGAGTTTCGAAAACGCGGCTCGGCGAACGAGTTTGGGTATGGAACGGCCAGTGGAAACGCCCTTTTGGCACAGGCGCCGAATTTATCGTGCTCCCTGCGACCCAGGCCGTCGTGCTGCCCGAAAAGATCAGCTTCGATGCGGGCGCATGCCTCGGCATCCCCGCAATGACTGCCGCGCATGCAATTGCCCTCGCAGACGTCGGCAAAGGCACAACGGTGCTGGTTTCTGGCGGAGCCGGCGCCGTCAGCCAGTACGTCCTTCAGTTTGCAAAGGCCAAAGGCGCGGTTTGCCTCACAACGATATCCTCTGCTGAGAAAGCCAAAGCCGCACAAGAGGTCGGTGCAGACCACACCATAAATTACAAGCGCGACAACGTCGGTGATCGTGTCATGGAACTCACCGGAAAGCGCGGCGTCGACGTCGTGATCGATATGGACTTAACCGCCAATGCCAAACTGCTTCCGGCAGTCCTGCGGCCAAAGGGCAGCGTCATCGTCTATGGCACCGGGCCGGAGGCGACCATTCCGGCGGCTTTCTGCCTGGTCAACTCGATCCGATTGCAGTTTTTCCTGGTTTACGAGCTTGACGCAACTGAGCGTGAACGGGCCATTGCGACCATCGACAGCGCGCTGAAGCAAGGCGTGTTGCTCAACCGGGTGGCGCAGCCGACGTACAAGCTCGAAGATATCGCTGCCGCTCATGAAGCCGTCGAACGCGGAAGCCTCGGCAACGTACTTATGATGCCGTGAGGCTGTCACACCGACGGCGCTACCACGGCTTCCGGAAATCCAGCCGCGTCGAGCGCGCGGCGCACGAGGCCCGACGTCTTCGCCACCTCTAACAATTCGCTCGCGATCTGCAGCGCGACCGGCCGCCCTTTCGGCACGGCCACTGAAATCCCGGTCTGCTGGAAGTTACCGGGAAGAACGCGCGCGCCTGGAAGTTTCGGCAGCAGCCCGGCGAATAAATCGTGCGACAGCGCAAAAGCATCGCCCTGCCCTTGCCGCGCCATTTCAGTCATCTTGTCGACACTCGGCACCTCTTCGACGCTGGCGTTCGGGGCAGTACGGCGGGCACTGCGAGCCGTCGTCGTGTTCGAAATTGCAACGATCCGGCGACCGGGCCGATTGACCTCTTCGATGCTTTTTATACTCGAGCCAGCCGGCACCAAGTATGTGCTTTCGATGAAATAATATGCTGGACCAAAATCGACGCGCTTCGCACGCTCGGCATCCTGCGGCATGAAGGCAAGATCGCAGTCACCTTTAGCGACCGCATCGGTCACCTGGCCGGAATTGTCGTAGACTTGAAGAGCCAGCGGCAATTTTAGCGCCGCTGCAAACCCGCGGATCAGATCGACGGTAACGCCCTTAACCTCTCCTCCGCCGTCCCTAATCGCAAAAAAGGCGGATGCCGCGGGTGCCGTAACGACGCCGCCACGCAACGTCCCGGTAGGAGCGAGTTGTTTGAGATCCTCAGGGCTGGTCATCGTGGTGCATCTAGCACGACCGGCGATATACCGCTATGGCGCCACGCAAAATCGATGCGCGTCATCGACGCTTGTCATAGACCTGGTTGGTGAAAGCGGGCCGCGTCGGGCGCTGAATAACGATAAATTCGTTCTCCGTGCCCTGGTGGCAGGCATTGCACGCCTGCGTGAGCTTGTCGTATCCGCTGACAAACGTTTTGTAGTCTTTGGCCTCAATCGACTTTTCCAAGGCTGCGATTTCTTTGGTGATCACGGCGTCGAGCATATCGGCCAACGGCAGATTCTTAAATGTCGGCACGAGATCCTGCACGTCACCCATGACTTCCTTGATTTCACCGAGCTGATACTCGGCGAGCCGCCAATTGCGTGCTTTTGCGGCAAACCAAAGTTTGTTGTGCTCCATCAAAATGACGTTCATGAATTGCTCGAGACCGGGCACATAGGTCTTCGGCACATTCTTGGCCGCGTCGCTCGCCGTTTCTTTCGTCTGTTGTGCGCTGGTCACAAGCGGCGTCGAAATTCCGGCAATCACGAGCAAAATGACGACTAAACGGCGCACGGCGTAAACTCTTTCAATGTTTATACGCGCCACGTGGCGTGCGCTATCACTGTCACCTCGTGTCGGTGAATTCAAGTCTGGAGGTGCAAGATTGGAATTTGTCTAATTTAAAATTCTTGTTGCACAAGCGCAGTAGCTACATTCTGAACACGCCGAATTTCGTTGGCGGTACAGGCGCGTTGAGCGCTGCGGAAAACGCAAGAGCCAACACCCGACGCGTCTCCGATGGGGCGATAATTCCGTCATCCCAAAGCCGAGCCGTCGCGTAATAAGGGTTACCTTCGTGTTCGAACTGGTCACGCAGCGGTTGCTTGAATTCCTCCTCCTCAACCTCTGACCATTTACCGCCGCTGGCCTCGATATTTTCACGCCGGACCGTTGCCAGAACACTGGCCGCCTGTTCACCGCCCATGACCGATATGCGTGCATTCGGCCAGGTAAACAGGAAGCGCGGGCCGTAGGCACGGCCACACATCCCGTAGTTACCCGCGCCATATGAGCCGCCGATGATAACCGTGATCTTCGGCACCTGTGCGCAGGCGACCGCGGTGACCATTTTCGCACCGTCTTTGGCAATCCCGCCCGCCTCGTAGTCGCGCCCTACCATGAACCCCACGATATTTTGCAAGAACAGCAACGGAATGCGTCGCTGGCAGCAGAGCTCGATGAAGTGCGCCGCCTTTAGCGCACTTTCCGAAAACAGGATCCCATTGTTGCCCAGGATTCCGACGGGCATTCCGTGGATATGTGCGAATCCGGTTATGAGCGTGGTGCCATACAGCGCCTTGAACTCGTCAAACTCGGACGCATCAACAATACGCCCGATAACTTCCCGTACGTCGTACTGTTTCTTGAGATCGGCCGGCACGATGCCGTCAAGTTCTGCGATGTCGAGGACAGGCTCGCGCGTCTTTACGAGAGGTATGTCGACGCTTTTCTTGGTATTCAAATTTGCGACGATGCGGCGCGCTATGCTCAGCGCATGATGATCGTCCTGCGCGTAGTGGTCTGCGACGCCGGACTTGCGGGCATGGACGTCGGCACCGCCAAGCTCCTCCGCGCTGACGACCTCGCCGGTCGCGGCCTTCACAAGCGGCGGACCGCCGAGAAAGATCGTCCCCTGATTCCTGACAATGATTGTCTCATCTGACATCGCCGGCACGTAAGCGCCACCCGCCGTGCATGACCCCATCACAATCGCGATTTGCGGAATACCAAGCGATGACAGAGTCGCCTGATTGTAAAAAATACGACCGAAATGCTCGCGGTCCGGAAAGACCTCGGTTTGATGCGGCAGATTGGCGCCACCGCTGTCGACAAGATAGAGGCAGGGCAAACGGTTCTCGCGCGCAATTTCCTGCGCTCGCAAGTGCTTCTTTACGGTCATCGGAAAGTAGGTGCCACCCTTGATGGTGGAATCGTTGCAGACGATGACACACTCGCGGCCTTCGACGCGTCCTATGCCCGTGATCAGCCCCGCGCCGTGGATCGCCTCGTCATACATCTCGTTGGCAGCAAGCGGCGACAGCTCCAGGAAAGGCGACCCGTAATCAATCAAATTCATGACACGGTCGCGTGGCAACAGCTTCCCGCGGGCCACATGGCGCTCCCGTGAACGCTCGGAGCCGCCTAAAGCCGCCTCGGCCCGGCGCGACTGCAGCTCGCTGACGAGCGAGCGCATGCGTTCGGTATTGGCCCGATATTCTGCGGTGCCTTTGTCAACCGACGACGAAAGAATCGCCAAGACTTCCTCCCTGAACAGCAAGAAAGGTGCCTTGGTGGAACCCGGAACGCAATGGCGGGGCGCTTTCATTGCAAATCCGTAAGTTTCGGAACCGGCCGGTCGAACAAAACGTTTTTCCTGTGAGGTCCCGACATCGTCGGGAATTTCGAGGGGCATCCAGAGGAGGCATCCCGTGAGGAAAACGAAACTGTTGTCGACCGTAGCGATGGCGTTGCTGCTAGGCGGCGGCGCCGCTTCGGCACAAGGAATGGGCAAGGAGCCGCCGGAACGCGCTCCCGCCGCACAGCAAAGTGCGCCGGCTGAAAAGGTCGCGCCTTCGATAAAGGCCGGGCGAGCAAAAATCGCCGCAGACAACCGGCCAGGCCGCGCCCGACAGCAAGGCAACCGGCAAGGGGCACGAGACGACGGGACAGTCCCCGAAGTCGCAGGCCACTGACAAGCCAGGCGCGATGGACAAGGATAAGTCCAGTGCTCCAAGCGGCAAGTCGGACATCCGCTCCAAGTCCGAGCAGAACGGCGCGGCGTCGAAGTCCAATCAGAGTACTACGGAGCAGAACCGCTCAACGACGACCGGCCAGGGCGTTGCTGCGGGCTCGGCCAAGCTATCAACCGAGCAACGCACGAAGATCACTTCGATCATCAAGCAGCGTAAAGTCGAACCGACCAAGTTGAGCGTGTCGGTCAGCGTCGGCACCCGCGTTCCGGCGAGCGTGCACCTTTATCCGCTCCCCGTAGAGGTGGTCGAGGTCTATCCGGCGTGGCGAGGTTATGAGTACATCCTGGTTGGCGACCAGATTGTTGTCATTAACCCGCGGTCACACGAAATCGTGGCGATCATCGAGGCGTAATTTCGACTCGCAACTACTTTGAAAGATCATGGCAACGGCCGGGAAAGTTCCCGGCCGTCTGTCTTTTCGCAAAGCGGCAAACTTTTTTAGCATTCGAAGTGCGGGTTCCGGGAACGTCATCCTTGCGCCTCCGTTGTTCCGAAGTGCCGCTATCTGGTGTCGGCACTAGCTCCCCAGGAGGCAAATGATGAAAACCCTGACTACACTTACCGCCGTTGTGGCGCTTGTCGCGGGCATTTCAATTGCCCAGGCACAAGGCACGATGGGACAAACCGGCTCTTCGAGCGGCGGCATGCAGGCGCCGCAAACAACGGGAAATGCCGCGTTCTGCATTGCCACGTCACCGGGCGGCCCCCTGAATTGCAAATATGCGAGCATGGCGGCCTGCGAAAAGGACGCCAAGGCCCAGAACCTGAACTGCTCACCAAATCCCAAGAAGAGCACGACCGGCTCGAAGCAGTAAGTCTGTAGCGTAGCGTTACGAGTGCGTGACACACCCCCGTGCCGGACATCACCGGCACGGGGCGTGTGCATGCTCGCGCGCAACGCTTCACTTCAAGCCCGCTGGCGTACTAGGCTCGCTCCTTCTTTAATCGTGGGGCGATGAGATGCATGCCAAGACCGACAATTACAAGGATCTGAAACTCAAGCTCGAGGGCATTGTGCCGCCTGGACATGGTTTCCATCGCAACCTTCTTCTCGATTGCCTTTATGCGTCGCTGCCGCGCGACCCGCAGGTAAAAGTACAGATCTACAATGCCGAAATCGTGCCCAGCGGATACACCAACTGGCATTGCCACAACGGCGCGGCATTTTTCGTAGCGTTGCAAGGATTGTTCGAAGCGCATTTCCAGGAGGGCGTTCTGGTGAAGGCGAAAGCTGGCGAATGTTATTCCGAGCCGATCGCCAAATTTCATCGTGGGCACAATCCGCATCCGGAGCTGCCCTACCTCTGCGTCGGTCTGTGCTTTACTTCGCCGGATCGTGACCACGTGACCAATTCTGTCGAGCGGCCCTGGTAACGATCGTGGCGCGTCGGTCGGAGGTCAGCGCCGGTATTCTGGCTTTCCGACGAAAGCCGACACTTGAATTGCTGCTTGCGCATCCCGGCGGGCCCTATTGGCGCAACAAAGATGAAGGCGCCTGGTCGATCCCGAAGGGCAACGTCGAATCCGGCGACCTGCTCGCTTGCGCAAAGCGCGAATTCAACGAGGAAACCGGCCTTACGCCCACAGGACCTTTCACGGCGCTCACGCCACTACGTCAAAAGAGCGGGAAAATGGTCCACGCCTTCGCAATGGAAGCTGATTTCGATCTGAGCAGGTTTTCCAGCAACCATTTCGAAATGGAATGGCCGCCGCGATCGGGGAAGACACAAAACTTTCCCGAAATCGACCGTGTCGCCTATTTCAGCGTGACGAAAGCTCGGCGAAAGATACTGCCTGGTCAGCGCGCTTTCATCGATGAACTGATCCGACATCTGAAAGCAGACGACAAATTCTCGTCGGCTTGACTTTACGCCCCTCTCCTCCTGGCGTTGGAACGCGACGTAGCCGGCGACGAACACCAGTATCGTCGCGGCGATCAGCCCAACTGTCCGCGCCGCAAACTGCGGCACAACTGCGCATCCGCCATCACGCGACAGGAACCCCGCGCACCAGGGGCCACTCCGGTTCGTCGTCCTTTAAAATCCAACTCTCCTTAAGCGCGGCTGTCCGCCACTCAGCCCAGGCCGGCAGAGCCATCACCGCATCCATATAGTTGCGCGTCGCGTCGCCGACGGTCAGGCCGTACGAATGCAATCGCGCCACCACAGGCGCATACATGGCGTCTGCCGCCCCAAAGGGGCCAAATAGGAACGGTCCACCCTGCCCAAACCGCGCGCGGCAATCCGCCCACAGGAATTCTATACGCCGCACATTGGCCATCACCTCTTCCGACTGAGGCCGTGTTTTCACCGGCAACCAAAGATTTATCGGACAACTTTTACGCAGAGGCTGAAAGCCAGCATGCATTTCGGTCGCCACAATCCGGGCATGTGCCCGCGCACGCGGATCGTCAGGCCAAAGCTTTTGCTTGGGAAATTTCTCGGCGAGATATTCGAGGATAGCGAGAGATTCCCAAATCCGCTGGTCACCATCCACGAGGACAGGAACCTTGCCGGCCGGCGAGTATTGCAAGATCTGCTCGCGGCTACCCGGCTCATAAAGAGGAACGACCTTTTCCTCGAAAGCTATCCCCGCCACTTTCATGGCAATCCAGGGCCGAAACGACCATGAAGAATAGTTCTTGTTACCGATAATCAATGTCAGCGCCATAACCCGATCTCCACCCGCGCAGAAACTGCGGCAAGCCTGAAAACACAACAAGCGAAATTTTCTGATCGGCCTGAACAGCCCGGTGAATGGTTGTTACTTTTTGGCCTGCGCGGAACCAGGCTCGACCGTATCCACCGGACCGCCGGCCTTTTTCCAAGCACCAAATCCGCCCTTAATGTGGGCGACGGGCTTTAGTCCCATGTGCTGTGCCGTCTGCGCGGCAAGCGCAGACCGCAGTCCGCCAGCGCAGAAGAATACGAACTTCTTGTCGTCCGCAAATATCGGTTTGTGATACGGGCTCTGCGGATCGATCCAGAATTCCAACATCCCGCGCGGACAGTGGAAAGCGCCCGGCACCTTGCCCTCTCGCTGCAGTTCACGGATGTCACGAATATCGACGAGCACCGTATCGCTACGCCCCGCCAGTTTGATCGCCTCCTCGACCGGCAAGGTCTCGATTTCTCGTTCAGCGGCCTCGCACAAGGCCTTGTAACCTGTCGTGATCGTCTGCGGCATGGCTCTCCTCGGGATGACTTGTCCACTAGCATAGCGCCGAACACGCGACGACCCCTACCCTCGTTTCGATATCGGGGTATCGCGCAAGAGCATGCAGGTATCGGGACCGTCGCCAGGCGCAATCAACTCGAAAGGCGATTCAAGCCATTCCCATCAGGACAGCGATCGCCGCGACAACGAGCAACGCCAGTGAGGCAGCGCCGATCGTAACGAACTGCTCGGACAACGCGCCGGTATTGTTGATTTCTTGTTGAGCGACCGGATCAGCCGGCAAGATTGATCTGAAATTAAGTGCCAAGGGCGCCCCCTATTTGCAAAGGCATCGCTTCGATGGTGCGCGAGCACGCCAACGCGAACTCGGGCGCACGAATTGCCCTCGCCGGTGAGGTTACCCCGGCCGCAATTTGCTCTCAATAAATGACGACCACGCAACTTTGAGCGTGATTTTCGGCGCCTGATCAGATCAGGTTCGTCAGCGCGCAGCCGAGGCGACGTCGACTACGGCGCCGGGATAGTGATCGACCAGCACCGCCACGAGAATCGCTATGTACAGGACGAGCCATACCGACGCGACCGCTATTCCCGCGCCGGTGTCAGCCGGCGTCTGCCCTTGGTCAGGCCCTTTTTATTGAAACGGTCATGTCGGATTCTCGACGACCTGAAGCGGAAGGTCTTTCACGGCAGGGGCGATCATCATTTCTCTGATGTTCAGACCGTCACTGCTGAGCGAGGCGCCTGGGCCGGCCTTCGGTCCGAATAAACCGAATACTTGCGCCGCCAGGAAGACGACAAGAACAGCTGCGATGATGGCGTAGCGAGATTGCATGCGGGCCTCCCGTGCTGATCCGGGTTGCAACAATCCCCGTCCACCTTAGTCGTCCCCGCAGATATCTTCGTCGACGTCTTCGCTCGTTACGCAGTCGGCCGATATCCGAATGCACAGCCATGACGGGTGAAGCCGCGACGTAGCTCGTGTGAATGAGTGGATTAGCAACGACGACTGTAGATCATCGCGGCTTTGAAGAAATGCCGAATTCGGAAAATGGTTATTTGCAAGTTCGCAGCCGCGGAAATTTGTGTCGAATTTTTCCGCGGCATTAGATTTTAATCGGGCGGAATCCGGCCCTTGTGCTTTCGCAATCAGCCGGGCGCGACGTCGGCAAGCCGCAATTGCACGCGCTCTTCGCCCTGCCACCGATCAACGGCGATGTGACCTGCCGCATGCAATACGCGGCCGCGATTGTCGAGCAAAGCTCGCCCAAGCGGCTGGCCCATGGCCCGAAATGCGATGGCATTGACGAATTTTCCATCGCCGGACCGGAATCGCGCCCGCACATGGCTTTCGCCGACAGGATCTGCATAAATGAGTGTGTGGGCTGGAAGCGCGAGCAGTGGTTCCGGATTACCGGCGCCGTAGGGACCGGCTCTCGACAGCATATCGGCAAGTGAAAAATTGAAGCCACCGGCCGAAACCGCACCGTCAATCGGCAATGCGATATCACGCCGCGCAACACCCACTGATGCAGCAAGCGCATCCTCGAGGAAGGCGCGAAAAGCTCCGAGCGCGTCTTTTTTCAGCGTAACGCCGGCGGCCATGGCATGACCCCCGCCTTTGAGGAGCAATCCCTCCTGAACGGCGCGGCGCACCGTGCGGCCGATGTCGACCCCGGGAATTGACCGGCCCGAGCCCGTCCCGATGCCCCCTGGTTCGAGCGCAATCGCAAATGCCGGACGCCCGTAGCGCTCCTTCAGGCGTGCCGCTACCAATCCGACAACGCCCGGGTGCCAGCCTTCTGCAGCCGTCACGACAACTGCGCCTTTGTCTTCCAGACCTAGCGCGACAAGTGCCTCAGCCTCGGCTTGCGCCAAGGTCGTCTGCTCGATTTGCTGACGCTCGCGATTGAGCCGGTCGAGCTCGGCGGCGATACGCGCCGCTTCAACGGGGTCTTCTTCCAACAACAGTCGCACGCCGAGATCGGCCCGGCCAATGCGTCCGCCCGCATTGATGCGCGGGCCGAGTAGAAATCCCAAGTGCCAGGGTTCGGGCGGCCCTGCGAGACGGGCTGCATCCATGAGCGCGGTCGTTCCGACATGCTCGCGACGCCTAAGGGCGATGAGCCCCTTGGCGACAAAGGCTCGATTGAGGCCATGCAATGGGACAACGTCGGCAACCGTCCCCAACGCTACCAAATGAAGCAATGAAAGCAGATCGGGTTCTGGACGATTGCCGCTCCAGAAATTGCGCTGGCGCAATTCGCGCGTGACCGCGACAAGCGTGATGAACACCAGCCCCACCGCGGCGAGATGGCCAAGGCCGGACAAGTCGTCAGCCCGGTTCGGATCGACGATCGCAACCGCATCGGGAAGCCTCTCGTCTGCCTGGTGGTGATCGATTACGACAGTGTCGAGACCGAGCTTTCGTGCTTCCGCGAGAGGTTCGAGGCTTGTCACACCGCAATCGACCGTAATCAGCAGCCTTACACCGCGCTCCGCGAACGAACGGATCGCGTCCACGTTCGGCCCATAGCCTTCGAAGATGCGGTCGGGGATATGGACGATTGGATCCAGACCGCAGAGCCGCAAATAACGGCAGAGCAAGGCCGCGGCGGTCGCACCGTCGACGTCATAGTCTCCGAAAATGGCCGTGTTTTCACCGCCGATCACCGCGTCGGCAATGCGAGCGGACGCGGCCTGCATGCCCGTGAGGGTATGCGGATCGGGCAAAAGGCGCTTGATCGTGGGGTCGAGAAAGGCCTCAACGTTATCGACCTCGACATTCCGTCCGGCCAAAACACGGGCAAGCAATTCGTCGAGCCCATGACGCTGCGCAATGGCCAGAGCGAGCGCCGACCCGCGCGCGTCGAGCCGATCGCGCCAGGCCCGCCCGGTCAGCGAGCGCTCGACGCCCAGGAAATGCCGGTCGCTTTCCTTCAGTTGTGCAGCAGGCAAAGCCATTGCGCGTCGGTCGTGTTACGGGCGGGAGGGAGCCCGCGAAGAATCGGTTGTCGGAAGTCCCATATAGTGGCGAAGGCCGTCCGAGGGCACCAGCCCGGATCAACCGGCAATTTCGGCGTGAATGCGCAGCAATTCCGGTATCGTTTTTGGGTCACGACGGCCGAACCCGCACTCAGTGGCAACTGAAAATGCTTTCGCATGCCGTTCGGCCGCCGCAAGCCGCTTGCGCGTACCGGCCGCGCCATCAGTGAAGTGAACCAAGCCAAGGCTCAGTTCGGTCTCAGGATTGAGCCTCAGGCGCGCGAGCGGCTCGAAATAGCTATCATCACTGCGATCTCGCGGCACCGGCATATGGATCAATTGAACGCCGCGCTTGATATCCGCGCAAAGGCGGTTTGCGAGATCGACCATATCGCCCATATCGGTCGGCTCAACGACGTGCCTGTGGTTGGAGTCGCCGTAACAGAAGTGAAAAAGAAGCTCGACATCAGGCGGCACGCGATCGGCAAGGTCCGTAAGAATCGCCGAGAATGACTTCAACATCTCCGCGCGCGTCTTCCCGTAAGCATTTGGCTCGCCTCGCTGCAGGCGGGCGAACACGGCCGAGGCCACATCGAACTGGATAGCAATATCACCATGCGGAAGTGCCGCGGCGATCTTATCGATTTCCCGTTTAAGAGCGTCGTTGTAGACCGGATCGAGCGGCGCATGCAGATCGTCCTGCAGAAAGAGCCAAATCACCGAATGCGCCGGGACAAGGTCGATCTGGAAACGACAGCCCTTCGGCACGACCCCTTCGCGTTTGAGCGCGGCAAATTCGTCATACGACGCCTTGGCGATATCCGCATAAAATAGATTGTCAAACCGGACGTCATCTACGCTCTTCCCCGAACGCAACCGGTAGCGGATGCGCGCGGTGCCCGTCGCGTGCACACGAAAAAGCTCCTCGGACTTTTCAAGCGCAGGGTTTTCGGAGAATGCCGGCTCCAGCCAGGTGATCCAGTCGGACCGCTCCCCTGTTTCACCGTCGGGAATGCGCTTGAGACGCGAGCCGAGCACGCCGCTTACTGTTGCGAAGACCTCGCGCGCGTTGCGAAGCGGCACGCTGCCGACGAGGTGAACGTGACGCATGAAGGATCAGTCGAGATGAAACTTATCGAATTGGCGGTGTTCGGCCAGGACACGCCGTACCGTGCCCGTCACCGAACGCATCACGACGGTCTCGGTTTCGATCACATCCTTGCCAAATTTGACGCCGCTGAGCATCGGCCCAGTTGTGACACCCGTCGCCGCAAAGAGGCAGTCGCCCCTCACCATGTCTTCGATCTGGTATTTTTTCTTCGGATCCTTGATGCCCATTTTCAAGGTTCGCGCGCGCAGTTCCTCGGTGTCGATAATCAACCGTGTCTGCATTTGTCCGCCGATGCAGCGCAAAGCTGAAGCGGCAAGCACGCCTTCCGGCGCACCACCAATACCCAGATAAATATCGATACCGGTCTTCGGGTCCGCGCAGTGGATAACGCCGGCGACGTCGCCGTCGCTGATCAGGCTGACTGCGGCGCCCGTCTTTCGCACAGCGGCAATGATATCGGCGTGACGTGGGCGGTCGAGCAGGATCGCCGTAATTTCCGAGGGCTTCACACCCTTGGCTTTTGCAAGGGAAAGAATGTTTTCCGTCGGCGGCGCGTCAAGGTCGATCGTCCCCTTGGGATAGCCTGGACCGATCGCAATCTTGTCCATGTAACAGTCGGGCGCATGCAACAGCGTCCCGGCGTCCGCCATTGCCAAGGTCGCGATGGCGCCGGGCATGTTTTTGGCGCAGAGCGTCGTGCCTTCAAGTGGATCGACCGCTATGTCGACCTTCGGCCCGGCTTTGGTACCGACTCTTTCTCCGATGAAAAGCATCGGAGCCTCGTCCATCTCACCCTCTCCGATGACCACGGTGCCGTCGATGGGCAGTTTGTTAAGCTCACGCCGCATGGCATCGACGGCCGCCTGGTCGGAGGCCTTGTCCTTGCCGTGCCCGCGCAAGCGGGCCGAAGAGACGGCCGCACGCTCCGTCACGCGCACGATTTCGAGGCTGAGAATGCGTTCCAGCAGCAATTCCGGCTGGACGGTAATACTCGGCATTTGACGTTCCCCTCACAAACGCTTGGGCGCGTTCAGTTCTTTTCAATCCTAATGACCTGCGGACGGCCTGAGATCACCCTATCGCGGCCCACCGCCGCAAGTGCTTTGCGCACCGCATCCTCGCTGGTCGCATATGTAATGAGGATAACGGGGACGGAACCCGCTTTGGTGTCGCGCCCTAAATGCGCCGGATCGTGGCGCTGCACAATCGATTCCAGCGAAATTTCCTGTTCTGCAAGCCGCGTGGCGATGGTTGCCGCGGTTCCCGGCTTGTCGCGCGCGACAAGCCGAATGTAATAGCCGCCTTCATGCCGCTGCATCGGAGCTTTCCGTACGGCGGTAAGGCGCCCCGTCGGCCGCCCGAAAGGCGCGGTGCGTACGCCCCGTGCGATGTCGCCGATGTCGGAAAGAACCGCCGACGCGGTCGCCGCCCCGCCCGCCCCAGGTCCGACCAGGGTCAGGGGATTGATGTCGACCGCATCGATCGTGACGGCATTGGTCACGCCCATCACCTGCGCAATTGCGGAATCTTTGCGCACCATCGTGGGATGCACGCGCTGCTCGATGCCCTTTGGCGTCCTCACAGCAACGCCCAATAATTTCACGCGATAGCCGAGCTCGTCAGCTGCCGAAAGATCGGCCGGCGTTATCGAGGAAATGCCTTCCACGTATATCGCGCTCTGATCGACTTTGGTGCCGAACGCAAGGCTTGCAAGAATGGCGAGCTTCTGCGCGGTGTCATGACCCTCGATATCGAAACTCGGGTCGGCCTCGGCATAACCGAGGCGCTGTGCATCCTTAAGGCAGTCCGCGAATGACATCCTGTCCTGTTCCATCCGCGTAAGGATGTAGTTGCAGGTGCCATTCAGGATGCCATAGATGCGCTCAAACGAATTGCCTGCCATTCCTTCGCGCAGTGTTTTGACAATCGGAATGGCCCCGCCGACCGCGGCTTCAAAGTTGAGCGCGATGTGATTACGCTCGGCGAGCCCTGCGAGCTTGACGCCGTGCCGCGCGAGCAGTGCCTTATTGGCCGTCACAACCGATTTTCCGGACGCCAAAGCCGTCTCAACCGCGCCCTTGGCGGGCTCCCCGGCACCGCCGATCAGCTCGACAAAAACGTCGATGTCCGGATCGCGCGCGAGCGAAGAAGGCTCGGCAAACCATCTCATTTTCTTGAGATCGACGCCGCGGTTCTTGGTACGCGATCGCGCGCAGACGGCGACAACGTCGATGGGGCGCCCACAACGCGCCGCTAGCGCCTCGCGCTGGTGCGCGATTTGGGCAAGCAGCGCGGCGCCGACCGTGCCCAACCCGGCGACGCCCACTTTCAGCGGTGGTGCCATGAACGTGCGCGTCCGTTGCTAGCGCCGCGTCGCGAGCGGAACGACGTTGTGCAGTTGATCGGGCGCGTTCTCGAGAAAGCGGCGGACGTTACGAGCGGCCTGCCGAATCCGCTGTTCGTTTTCGACAAGCGCAATGCGGACGTAGCCTTCGCCGTATTCTCCGAAGCCGATGCCGGGCGACACCGCGATATCGGCTTTCTCGACCAGCAGTTTGGAAAACTCCACGCTTCCGAGCGTCTTGAAAGGCTCCGGTATCGGAGCCCACGCGAACATCGACGCGCGCGGTGACGGAACATGCCAACCAGCGCGTCCGAAGCTTTCCACCAGAACGTCGCGCCGACGCTGGTAGGTCGCGCGCATTTCCTTGACGCAGTCATCCGGACCGTTAAGCGCGGCGGTTGCCGCCACCTGCACAGGGGTAAAGGCGCCGTAGTCCAGATACGATTTCACGCGGCCCAGCGCCGCAATCACACGCTCGTTGCCGACGGCAAAGCCAATGCGCCAGCCCGGCATCGAAAACGTCTTCGACATCGAGGTAAACTCGACCGCAATGTCATTGGCCCCCGGTACCTGCAACAATGACGGCGGCGGATTGTTGTCGAAGTAGACCTCCGCGTAGGCGAGATCCGACAGCACCAGAATGTCGTGCTTCTTCGCAAACGCGATGAGGTCCTTGTAGAAATCGAGCGTCGCCACATACGCGGTCGGATTTGCCGGATAGCAGACCACGACCGCCGTCGGCTTCGGGATCGAATGCACGATCGCGCGTTCGAGCGTATGAAAGAAATTCGGCGTCGGCTCTGAGGGAACCGAGCGAATTGCACCACCCGCCATCAGGAATCCGAACGCATGGATAGGGTAGCTCGGGTTCGGCACCAGCACGACATCGCCCGGCGCGGTGATTGCCTGCGCCACGTTGGCGAAACCTTCCTTGGAGCCGAGCGTGGTGACGATCTGCGTCTCGGGATTGAGCTTCACGCCGAAGCGGCGGTCGTAGTAGGCAGCCTGCGCGCGACGCAATCCGGGAATTCCGCGCGAAGCCGAGTAGCGGTCTGTGCGCGGCTTGCCGAGCGTGTCCTTGAGCTTTTCGATCACGTGCGCGGGCGCCGGCAAATCCGGATTGCCCATGCCGAGATCGATGATGTCCGCTCCCGCGTTGCGGGCCTTCGCCTTGGCCTTGTTCACCTCTTCGAAAACGTAGGGCGGCAAACGGCGAATGCGGTAGAAGTCTTCCATCGGCTCAAAACCTCAAAGGACGGCTGCCCTCGCCAGCCGCCGCATATAACCCCGGCTGGCTTTTATCACGGGTTCGCCTTGGTGCCATCGGTTTGGCCATTTTGCGCGCCTTTGGGTGGTTTTTTCGCTGTCGGAGCGGCCTTTTTAGCCGCCGGCGGACGGCCCTCCTGGCGATCGCGGACGTTAATCAATTCCTTTTCAAGCCTGACTTGTTCTTCCTCCGTCATCGGAGACGATGCGCGATCGGGCGGCATATCGTGCACGGCCGGGTATTCGTAGGGGGTTTCCGGACGTGCCGGAGCGCCTGCAGGCAACCCCAGTTCACCCGGCAAACGGTCAATAATCGGCCCGGGTGCGCACCCCGATAGTAGAGCGGCGAGGCCTACCGCTGCCCATATGAAAAGTTTGACCGCCACACACCCTGCTCCGCCAACGCACCGCACGAGCGGCGAAATCGATGTAGACTCAATGAATTATATCACCGTGCCGTTAACGGGCTAATATGGCCACAGCAAGGTCACCCGTTGCTAACCGCTCGGCTGAAGGCCCACGAAACCATGCGCGTAAACGCGCCTTGCGATGGAACGCGGCGCGGGCCAACTGTTTTGGCAGAGGGGAATGGAAGGGATGGATAAGTCCACCACAGATCCCGCCAAGGTCGGCGACGTCGATATCGAGGCGCTCTCGCGCAATCTTGCCCGCCTGATCGAGGAAGGCGGCAAGGCGCTCGCGGCCTACCTGAAACCGCGCGAGGAAGGAAAAATACGGAGCGACCTCACTGAGGGCCTGACTGATGCGGTCAAAACAGTTGGCCGCGTCGCCGAATATTGGATGTCCGATCCTCAGCGCGCGATCGAGCTGCAGACCAGCCTTGGCCGCGCCTACCTCGATCTCTGGGCCGGCGCGGTGAAGCGCATGGCGGGCGAGCAACCGGAGCCCGTCGTCGCGCCCGACCCGAGAGACAAACGCTTCTCCGACCCGGAATGGTCGCAGAACCAGTTCTTCGATTTTCTGAAACAGGCCTATCTGCTTACCGCGCAGTGGGCCGACAAGCTGGTGAAGGACGCGGCCGGCGTCGACGAGCATACGCGGAAGAAGGCGGAATTTTACGTCAAGCAAATTGCCAATGCGATTTCACCGTCGAACTTCGTGCTGACCAATCCGGAATTGCTGCGCGAGACACTCTCTTCGAACGCCGAAAATCTCGTGCGCGGGATGCACATGCTTTCGGAAGACATCAAGGCCGGCCACGGGGTTCTCAAAATCCGCCAGTCCGATCACTCCATGTTCGACGTCGGCAAAAATCTCGCGACGACGCCCGGCAAGGTGGTGTTCCAGAATGAGTTGATGCAGCTCATCCAATACGAAGCAACGACCAAGAATGTGCTGAAGCTGCCGCTCCTGATCGTTCCGCCGTGGATTAACAAGTTTTATATCCTGGATCTTGCGCCCGAAAAATCCTTCATCAAATGGTGCGTTGATCAGGGCATCACGGTATTCGTGATTTCGTGGGTCAATCCGGACGCCAGGCTCGCGGCAAAAAGCTTCGAAGAATACATGCGCGAGGGCGTGATCACCGCCCTCGACACGGTCGAAGCGGTCACCGGCGAGAAGCAGGCTCATGCCATCGGCTATTGTGTCGGCGGGACCCTGCTCGCGATCACCCTCGCCTATCTCGCAGTAAAAAAGCAGAACCGCGTCAAATCGGCGACATTGTTTACCGCGCAGGTCGATTTCACCTACGCGGGCGACCTCATGGTGTTCGTCGACGAGGAGCGCATCAGACAACTTGAGACGCACATGAAGGAGCAAGGCTATCTGGAGGCCTCGCGTATGGCCAACACCTTCAATATGCTGCGCTCAAACGATCTGATCTGGCCCTATATCATCAACAATTACATGCGCGGCAAGAAGCCGTTGCCTTTCGACATTCTCTACTGGAATTCCGACGCCACCCGCATGCCCGCAGCCAATCATTCCTTTTATTTGCGCAACTGCTATCTCGACAACAAACTCACCAAGGGAGAAATGGAAATCGCGGGCACCCGGATCGACCTGCACAAAGTGACAGTGCCGGTCTACAATCTGGCCACGCGCGAAGATCACATCGCGCCGGCGAAATCGGTGCTTTATGGCTCGCAATATTTCGGCGGCCCGGTCAAATACGTGCTCGCCGGCTCCGGCCACATTGCTGGCGTGGTCAATCCGCCCAGCAAACCAAAATACCAGTACTGGACAGGCGACAAGCCGAACGGCGAAAGCGTCGAAACCTGGATGAAAATCGGCCACCGAGCATCCAGGCTCCTGGTGGCCTGACTGGCTCGAGTGGCTCAAAGCGCAGGATGCGGAAACCGTGACCGCTCGCAAGATCGGCGGCGGCAAGTTCAAGCCGATCGAAGATGCGCCGGGATCTTACGTCAAGGTGAAGAGCTGGACGTAGCTCTGAGCTACGACGCGATTTTCACAGGCACCTTGAGGTAGCGCACGCCATTGGCTTCAGCCGGCGGAAACTTGCCGGCACGAATGTTCACCTGGATCGAGGGCAGCAAAAGCAAAGGCGTCGAAAGCGTGGCGTCACGTGCTTCGCGCATCTTGACGAATTCATCTTCCGTGACGCCCTCGTGCACATGAACATTGCGCGCCTTTTCCTCGCCTACCGTCGTTTCCCAGGCATATTGGTCGCGGCCGGGCGCCTTGTAGTCGTGACACATGAAAAGCCGCGTTTCTTTCGGTAAAGACAGAATCCGCCGGATCGACCGATAGAGCTCGCGCGCGTTGCCGCCGGGGAAATCGGCACGCGCCGTGCCGTAATCGGGCATGAACATCGTATCGCCGACGAACACGGCGTCACCGATCTTGTAGGACACGCAGGCCGGCGTGTGACCCGGCGTATAGATCACCTCGCCGTCGATAGTGCCGACTTTGAAGCGCTCGCCATCCTTGAACAGATGATCGAATTCCGACCCGTCGCCGGATACATCGAGCGCATTGAAAATGGGCCGAAAGATCCTCTGCACGTCCTTGATATGCTCTCCGATCGCAACCGTGGCGCCGGTTTTCAGCTTTATATAAGGCGCGCCCGACAAATGATCGGCATGCGCGTGGGTTTCCAGGATCTGTTCGATTTTGATGCCGAGCTTCTTTGCCTCCGCAAGGATGGCGTCGGCCGATTCCACGGTTGCCTCTCCGCTGCGATGATCGAAATTAAGAACGGGATCGATCACCGCGCCCGATTTCGTTGCGGGGTCCCAGATGAGATAGCTGACGGTATTGGTCGGCTCATCGAAAAATCCCCGAACTTCAGGTTTTGCAGTGGCGGTCATGACGCACTCCTCTTTCGTTCAGCCTGGCACTTGACATATATATTAGTATTACCTAATTTAGCAATAGCTAATTTATGGAGCTAATCGCCGTGCCTGTACAAACCGTCCGTCGATCAAAAGCTTCGGCCGATATTGGCATTGCTGAACTTGAGCGCAAGGCAGGTGAAGCCGCCGGCCTGCTCAAGTTGCTCGCCAACGAAAACCGGCTGCTGATCCTGTGCCGCCTGGTTGTCGCGGGAGAAATGTCGGTCGGCGATCTCGCGGAAGCGGTCGATTTGAGCCAGTCAGCGCTGTCCCAGCACCTCGCCAAGATGCGTGAAGATGGCTTGGTCGCCACCCGGCGGGAAGCGCAGACGGTGTTCTACCGCATCGCCGATCCGAACGCGGCGCGACTGCTCGCGTTGCTCAAGAATATCTACTGCCCGTGAAGGGCCAACCAAAGCAAAAAGGGAGAACGATCGTGACTGACCTGCAAACAATTTCTCCGGAGCGCGCCGCCGAACTCGTGCGCAGAGGTGCGGTCCTCATCGACATCCGCGAGGCCGACGAACACGCGCGTGAGCGCATCCCCGGTGCGCGGCATCATGCATTAAGCCGGATGGACACCGAAAGTCCGGCGCGCCCCGGCGACGAAGTACTCGTATTTCATTGCCGGTCGGGCGCGCGCACGCGCGGGCACGCCGCACGTCTTTCCGCCGCCGCAAACTGCGAGGCATACATTCTCGATGGCGGCCTTGACGCATGGAAAAAGGCCGGCCTGCCCGTTGCGCTCGACCGCAGCCAGCCGATCGACATCATACGGCAGGTGCAGATTGTTGCAGGTTCGTTGGTATTGATGGGCATATTGCTCGGTACATTCGTGGCGCCTGGCTTTTATGCGCTCTCGGCCTTTGTCGGCGCGGGATTGATGTTTGCCGGCATCAGCGGCTTCTGTGGAATGGCGCACTTGCTGGCCCTGATGCCATGGAACCGCCGGACCGTGCGCGCGGCCTAAAATGCTGCATGACCTGCTCGCCATAGCCTCAGGAAGCATGGTCGGTTTTGTCCTCGGCCTGGTGGGCGGTGGCGGTTCGATTTTGGCCGTACCGCTGCTGGTCTATGTCGTCGGTGTGCCCTCACCGCATATCGCGATCGGCACAAGCGCGATTGCCGTCGCCCTCAGCGCAGCTGCCAATCTCGCCGGTCATGCACGTGCGCGGACGGTGAAATGGCCATGCGCAATCACATTCGCAATTGCGGGCATGATCGGCGCGGCCGGTGGCGCGCAGCTTGGTAAAATGGTCGATGGGGAGCGCCTTTTGGCCTTGTTCGGCGCCCTGATGATCGTCATTGGCATAATGATGCTGAAGCCGCGCAAGACCGCCGGCAATCCAGATGTCAAACTCACGCGAGAAAGCGTGCCGCGATTGCTTCCGATGCTGATTGGTTTTGGCCTCGTGGTTGGCGCGATGTCGGGCTTTTTCGGCATTGGCGGTGGCTTCCTGATCGTGCCCGGATTGATCGGGGCCACCGCAATGCCATTGATCAATGCAATCGGCTCATCGCTCGTTTCGGTCACCGCTTTCGGCCTGACGACCGCAGCGAGCTACGCGTGGTCCGGTCTGGTCGATTGGCGCCTTGCATTTCTCTTCGTACTTGGCGGCGCGCTCGGTGGCTTGCTCGGCATCCGGCTTGCGACGTATCTCTCCGGCCATAAGACCGCGCTGACTCGCATTTTTTCTGGCATCGTGATCACGGTCGGATGTTATGTCGTCGTAAGGTCACTAACGGCTTCTTGATGCCGACAGCCGCGACAATGGCGGGTGCATCCCCTATGCTCACGGCCTTTCGTGTACGAAATGGGGAGCGCCGATGACCAAGGAATTGATGTGGCTGACGCTGACGATCATCCTGACCGGGCTGTTGTGGGTGCCTTACATCATCGATCGCGCCATGGTGCGCGGCCTGATGGGCTGCTTGGCCAATCCCTCGCGGCACGATAAGCCGCAATCCGCCTGGGCGCAGCGGCTCTATTTTGCGCACACCAACGCCGTTGAGAACCTCATCATTTTCGCGCCGCTGGTGCTCATTCTTGACGCACAAGGCTACTCGACCGAGTACACCGTCATTGCCTGCGCGGTCTATTTCTGGGCGAGGCTGGCGCACGTCATCGTTTACACAATGGGCGTGCCGGTTCTCCGCACGCTCGCCTTCTCCGTCGGCTTTCTTGCGCAGGTCGCGCTCGTATTCGCGGTGTTCGGAAAACTTTAGTTCGCAGGGCCGGCACGTTCGGCGATGCCGCGCGTATCCAGACCGCGCGGCAGCAGCCCGAAGACCGGCGCCCCCTCGCCATCGAGCCGCGATGCGCAAAATGCATCCGACACGTTGGATGGCGCGTGCCTGACCAGCAACGAACCCTGAAGAGCGACAATGAGGTCGCGCACCAGCGCGCGCGCCTGTGACTCGTCGGCGCGATCGCGGGCGGCAAGCCGCTTTTCGATGCGCTCGGCAAACGCCTTGATCCGCGCATTTTTGGCCTCACCGAGTTCGTGGCGCAAAACTTCGGCAGCATTCGGCGTTCGTTCCAGTGCGCGCAGCACATCGAGACACATGATGTTGCCGGAACCTTCCCAGATCGAGTTGACCGGCGCCTCGCGATAGAGACGCGGCATGATACTTTCCTCGATGTAGCCGGAGCCACCGAGCACCTCCATGGCCTCGTAGGTCAGGAACGGCGTCCGCTTGCAGATCCAGAATTTGGCCGCGGGCGTGACGATGCGCCGGATCGCTAGCGCGGCGTCATTGTTCTCGTCATAGGCACGAGCAAGCCACATGGTCAGCACGGCGGCGGCTTCCGACTCGAGCGCGAGATCGGCAAGCACGTTCGTCATAAGGGGCTGGTCGACGAGCTTTTTCTGGAACGCGATGCGGTGTCGCGCGTGGTGGATCGCCTGGGCAACCGCCTGCCGCATCAGAGCGGACGAACCTATGCAGCAATCGAGTCGCGTGTAGTTACCCATCTCTATGATGGTCGGAATGCCGCGCCCCTCTTCGCCGACGAGCTGCGCGTAGGCGCCATGAAACTCGACCTCGCTCGACGCATTCGAGCGATTGCCGAGTTTGTCCTTAAGCCGAAGTATGAGGATCGCGTTGCGCTCGCCGTCCGGCGTCCATCGCGGCATCAAAAAGCAGCTCAAGCCGTTCGGCGCCTGCGCCAACACAAGGAACGCATCGCACATCGGCGCCGACATGAACCATTTGTGGCCATAGAGGCGGAAACTGCCGTCGGCGGACGGTTGTGCGCGTGTCGAATTGGTGCGCAGGTCCGAGCCGCCCTGGTTCTCGGTCATGCCCATGCCGACAAGGGCCGAAGTCTTCAAGCGCGCCGGCCGAAAGCGGCGATCGTATTCGCGCGAGTAGATTCGGGGCAGCCATTCGTCCGCGATTTGCGGCGCATGCCGCAATGTCGGGACCGAGCCATAGGTCATCGCGAGTGGGCAGTACACGCCGCTTTCGATCTGCCCCAGCATGTATGTCCCGGCGGCACGTGCCACGTGCGCGCCCGGTTTTGGATTTGCCCAAGGACTCGAATGAAGACCAGCCTCGAGGGCGATTTCGAGCAATTGATGCCAGGCCGGGTGAAACTCGACTTCGTCGAGCCGGTGACCGTAGCGGTCGAGCGTACGAAGTTGCGGGGGAAACCTGTTGGCATCGAAACCGAGCTGCACGGTCTCGGGTTTGCCGAGCCTGGCGCCCAGTTCGGTCAGATCGCCTTCGGCCCAGCTTGCGCCTTCGCGGCGCACCGCCTCGCGCAATACCGCATCGCTCGCGAACAGATTATACGGCTCAAGCAGCGGCGGCTGGTTCTGAACCTCGAACATCGGCCGTAGGTCTCCCGCGAAGTTACGGCGATTGTACCAGTGAAATCAGGGAAACAACGCGACCTGCTCCAATCCCATCGTCTCCGGCCAGCCCATGATCAAATTCATGTTCTGGATCGCCTGCCCGGAGGCACCTTTGACCAGATTGTCGAGCGCAGACACGACGATTGCGCGCCCGGGGACGCGGTCTTTTGCCACCCCGATGAAGGTCATATTCGAGCCCCGTACATGCCGAGTCTGTGGCGTTTCCCCGAACGGCAAGACATGCACAAATGGCTCCTTCATGTAGAACTTTAAAAGTATCGCATGAAGGTCTTCGGCGGTCCGACCCCGCCGTCCGCGGATGTAGATCGTCGACAAAATACCCCGGTTCATTGGCACCAGATGCGGCGTGAACGTGACGACTACCTCCCGCCCGGCGGCGAGCGAGAACTCCTGGTCGAGTTCGGCCATGTGCCGGTGATGACCAACGCCATACGCGTGAAAGCCCTCCGAAACTTCGGAAAAGAGCATGGCCTCCTTGGCGGCGCGCCCTGCTCCGGTCATGCCGGACTTTGCATCGACGACAATTTCGTCGAGCTCAATCGCCTTGTTCTTGATGAGCGGGATAAGCGGCAGCTGCGCACATGTCGTGTAGCAGCCCGGATTGGCAACCAGCCGCGCTTGCCTGATCTCGCGGCGGTGAATTTCGGTCAGACCGTAAACGGCCTCCTTCTGCAGCTCCGGCGCGTGATGGTCGTGGCCGTACCATTTCGCATAGGCCGCGGTATCCGACAGGCGAAAGTCTGCCGACAGGTCGACAACTTTGGTCGATGGCGACTTCGCCATCAGATCCTTGATGACCTTTTGCGTCGTCGCGTGCGGCAAGGCACAAAACGCAACGTCCAGTGCGGCGCCTCGCCAGTCGATGCCATCGATCGCGACAAGCTGCGGCAGCGTAAAGGGAGAGAACTGCGGAAACACGTCACGCATAGCCTTGCCGGCGCTGCGCTCGGCGGTCAGCAGCACGATCTCGGCGCGCGGGTGACGCAACAACACGCGCACCAACTCGCCCCCCGTGTAGCCCGAGGCCCCCAGTACGCCGATCTTCGCTTTTGCAGCCATGAATCGATCCTTATCCAGAAGTCTTAAAGAACTACCGGAAGAAGGCCAACAGCGCGGTTTGTCTTGGGGAAACGTGCCGCGGCCTCGGATCCGGCGGCACGGGTGACGATAGCTCTACGCCCGTGCCTGGGGGGCACGGCGGCGGCGCGGCTCTCTCTTTGCCAAAAACATCGTCATGGCCGGGGCGATATAGGCCGCAGGGCCCTGATCCGTCAACTGTGCGCCCGCGTAGCGGCAAAGGCTGCTCTTTCAGCATTGCCTTGATAACGACCTCGCGCGCGAAAGCAGGCTCAATGCCGTAGGACGCGATCATGTCCTTGCAGTCGGCGACGATCGCATCGGCATCCTGCATGATCTTCAGCCGCTTGAAGTGATCGTCGTGGTGCAGGCCCATGCTGGCGCCGACAATGTCGAGGATGTTGATGATGCGGAACGGCCAGTCGCGCTCGTGCGCGCAGAGCTCGCGATGGTCGACATGATAGATCGCAACCAGCGCATCGACGCCGGCGGCGGCAGCGGCCTCAAGCTCGGCGAGTTGAAGGCCGCGCTTGTACTCCGGTAACGCATTCAGCGCATTGCTCATCAGGCCGACTGCCGGCTGATGCAGATCGACGATCTCAATTCCGGGCACCATCCGCAGTAGCTCGGTGCCGGCTTCGACCACGCCTTTGACGCCGGGATGCTTGTGCAGCGCGATCCGCATCGGCACCGGATTTTTCAGCATCGGCCGAAGGTCTTCGAACCGGGTCTTCAGAAACAGCATGAAAGGCGTCATTTCGAACGGCCGCGATCCCCTCACCTTTTCGACGGTCGGGATCGTCGTTTCGGTGAATTGGACATGGCAGCTCGCACACCATGATATGACGCCGGCTTTCCCTTCGGCGAGCTTGTCGAGCGAGCTCGTGGCGACGCGCCCCGAGACGTCTGTGTCGCCCGCGCGCAACTGAATGACCCCGCAACAATGCGTTGGGCCGCCCATGACGCGATAGGTCACGCCAAGAGCATCCATGATGTCGAGCGCCGTCAGCGCCATGTGCGGGGTCTTGAGCACATTGCAGCCGGTGTAAAACACAAAGTCCGGGCGCTCGCCCGGCTTCGCGGTCGAGCCATTCTCGAGGCGCTCGTTCACGTACTGGCCAAGACGTGCAAGTTCGTTCTCATCAAGCTGCATGCGCGCGAGAACATTCACGCCGTCGGCAACCAGCCGGAAATTCTCAACGCCTTGCTTGCGCCGGTTGCGCAGTTCGGAGGAATGCTTCGCGAGGGCGACGCGTGCCATCGCCAGCAGGAAGCGCGGATTGACGGCTTCGTCGCAGGCCGTGATGCAGTCGCCTGTGAGCGCGCAACCTTTAGCCCATGCTTTTGATGGCTCCGGCCCCTCCCCTGTCCGGACGATATCGAGCACGCCGGCAATCACGCTTTCCGGCGCGGCGTCACCCACACCGGCCGGCTGCGCCATCGGGCAAACCTCGACGCATTTGCCGCACCGCGTGCAGGCATCGAGCATCGCTGCCGTGCGCGCCGCCAAAGCCTGTTCAAATGCAGTCCCGACCATGGAACAATTTCCATCTGCCGCGAAGCGCAAGCTTACGCGGCCTGCCGCAAACAAGAAGGCCGCCGGTTCCGGCGGCCTTCCATTGTTCACGCAATCGATTGGATCAAGATCGAGGGCAGCCAGGTCGCCGGCACGTATCGATAGCCATTGCCACTCTTTTCGATATAGCCGACCGCCGGGAACGCCAGGTGATAACCCTGCACCATCATCTTGTCGGCGGATGCCATGTCGTAAAGCTTCTTGCGCGTCTCGACTGCCAGCGGCTTGTCGGAATCAAACACGAATTGCCAATCCGGATTGCGCACGAAGAGTGTGGCGGCACCGGCCGTGACATCCGCCTGAACGAGCAGCGTGTTGTTGCCGGACGAGACAATGTGCGAGTGGTGGCCGTGCGTGTGACCCGGGGTAAACACAGAGGTAATTCCGGGCACGAGTTCTTTTTTGCCTTGGTACTTCGTCACTTTGTCGCCGAGCGCTCCGAAAACGCGTTTCGGATTCGTTTATCTGGCCCTTCGCGGGTCTGGCAATTTGCTGACGTTGCTCTCGTCCATCCAGAAGGCCCACTCGGTCTCCGGCACCATGATTTCCGCGTTCGGGAACATCGGCTTGTTGTCGGGACCGATCAGACCGTTGATGTGGTCGCCATGGAAGTGCGAGATGATGACGACATCGATCGTATTTGCATCGATCCCTGCGGCCTTCAGGTTCGTCTGATACTGGCCGAGCGCACCCTTGGACTGCGCGTAGGTGCCGAGGCCCAGACCGGTGTCGATGGCGACGAGCTTCGATCCAGTATTGATCACGGCCGGCGTATAGGTGTGGATGACCTTGTCCTTTGGCAGGAATTGCGCCTCAAGATCCTTGGCAACCGCGTCCTTGGGCGTGTTGACGACATAGCTGTCCCCGAGCGGGTTGCTGCCCTGCCCATCGGTGACGACGGTGACTTCGAAGTCGCCAACCTTATAGCGGTACCAGCCGGCGTTCTGCTTGCCTGCAGCAGGCGCGGCAGCATTCGCCGGTAGGCATAATTGTCTTTGTTCCGGCGAGGCGGCGCCAACGGCAGCAGGCCGACAAGCAGCGAACGGCGAAAGAGTATCAGGCATCGACGTCACTTCGTAGAGTGACTTTTTATTCGTTGAAACTGGCCGATTTGTGTTCGGCATGCTGTGGCTGCCGACAATACCCCCGGGTTCGATGCGAAATTATCATCGCGCGGCTAACACTTTCAATTTTCCTCGGCGCTGGACGGCCGCCCCGTATAGGCGGCGCCTGTGCGGTTGACCCTATAGTATGTGCATCTATCCCTGCGCCAGCGTCGGCGCAGGCAAGCACATGCAAAAGCACGATCAAATCAATCATGTCGGGAGCGACATAATGCGTCGTTTAACTAGTGATTGGCGGGACGGTCGTGCGCGGCCCTGTTGTTGGTAACGGGTCGTTCATGCGCAGCAGGCCGACGCGGCAACCGGCATCGCCACCGCCGCCACCGCCCGCCTATGGCGCGCCAATTACGCTCGAACAGGCAAAGGCTGCGATTGCCGCCGCCACGGCAGAAAGCAAGAAGAATGGCTGGAATCATGTTGTGGCTGTCGTCGACGGCGGCGGTAATCTTATTGCATTTCGAAAAGCCGATCTCGCTGGCAACGCCTCCGTCAACATAGCGAAGGCCAAGGCGAGCACGTCGGCCACCTTTCGGGTGCCGACCAAAGTCTACCAAGATCGCCTCGCGGCGGGAGAAACCTTCATATTAGGATTGCCCGGTATGGTACCGGCGGCGGGCGGAGTGCCAATCGTCGTCAATGGCAAACTTATTGGCGCCATCGGTGTAAGCGGCGGGACGCCGTTACAGGATCATCAATCTGGGGTAGCCGGCTGCAGCGGCTGTGAAGTGACAAAGCAAATCCGCAGAGGCCGAATTTCTAATTCGCGCGCATAGTCAAAGAGGCCGCCTCATTTGGCGGCCTCTTTTTATAGGGTGTCGCAGACTCACCATACCCACCTGAGAGCCTTGCTTATGACATCGCCAATCGTCAGCAGCGTAGCCGCCCACACGAAAGCCGAGACGAAATTTGCAATCTGAAAATGCCAGAACGGCATTTCAAAAATTCCTGCGATCAGCGGCACGATCGCCCGCAGCGGCCCAAAGAAGCGGCCGATGAAAATTCCCGGAATGCCCCATTTCTTCATGAAGGCCTCCCCGCGCGGAATGAGATCGGGATGCCCGGAAAGCGGCCACATATGCGCAACTCTGTATTCGAGCTTCAGTCCGATCCAATAAGAGACCCAGTCGCCGAACGCCGCGCCCAGCGAGGCCGCGACCCAAATCGGCCAAAACTTGATCCCGCTTGATCCGATGAGGGCTCCGATAGCGACCAGCGCGCCCCAGGCCGGCAGAAGCAGCGAGATAAATGCCAGCGATTCTCCAAATGCCAAGCGCAAATACGATCGGCACCGCCCAAGCCTTGGTTGTGGCGGACAAAATCAACGGTCTGCTGGACAACATTCTGAAAATCCATGGGGAGGATCGGCGGACGATCGCTCGTGTCTAGCCCGCCCCCGACCTCTGCGCCAGTGCGCTAGGTTGGCAGTTCAGGCTCATTTTCGGGAAAGAGATGACCAATCACGACAAGCGCCACGATCAACAGCGGCACGGCCAAAAACGCCCCGACCGGTCCCCATAGCCAAGTCCAGAAAACCAAGGACAGAAATACTGTAAGCGGATTTAGCGTCAAACGCCTGCCCATGATGCTTGGCGTTATAAAGTGCCCTTCAAGCGTCGCCAGAGCCAGGAATATCAGCGGCGCCACAAGCGCCTGCGCAAGCGTCGGAAACGTCACGAGGCCGACCATCAACAACGCAGCCTCCATTATCAGCGCCCCGATATAAGGAATGAAATTGAGGATGAAGGCGAGCACTGCCCAAGCAACAGGATCTGGCAGTCCGGTCACCCAGGCGGCGAATCCGCCGCAGAGGCCGACACCGATATTGATGAGTGCCACAATGCTCAGATATCCCGTCAGATTATGCTCGATATCGTTCATGATCTTGATCATCCGCAAACGCGCATCACGCTCATCAAAAAAAGCGATCAGCACGCGGCGCAACTGCGTGCGACCGAGCAGCATGAAAAACAACGTGCCGAAAAAAATAAGAATCTGGCCGATCGCCGGCGTGACAATGAGAACTGCCGGCTGAATGAATGCCATGATATCGACGCCGAGACTGCCTTTCTTGTCGGACGGGAAAAACGCGTCGCGCAACTCCTGCAGAACCGACAACGGCCGGTCGAGCACGCGCAGCTTTTCCTGAATGTTGCGGCCGATGTCCGGCGCCTTGCCGATCCAGTCCACGACTGGAGCGGCCAACAGGACAATCACGCCGTAACACACCAGCGATGACGAGCAGCCATAAGACAATCGCGGTGATCAACGATGGCACGCGATAACGTTCTGCACGTGCCGACAGCGGTCCAAGCATCATGGTGACCACGAAGGCGGACGCCACAGGCAACAGGATTGGCCGCGCCAGGCTCAAGGCGACGACAAACAGGATGATAAACATCCCGATGGTCGCCGATTGCGCCGCAGTCCGCCAAATATGTGCGACTTCGGTTACGGGTTTAGGATCGCTGACCGAAAAAATGGAGCGCGCTTGCCGTTCGGCGTGAGCTGCATCCGGTATATCCTTACGTCGCTTATCGGCTTTCAAATCGCGAAATTCCATGGCCCTAGACAACGGCTTACCCACCGTTTGGTTGCCAAGGCTGAGGAACAAACGGCGAAGCGCGCCGATATCCGCCACCGCGCTATGCGTCCCCGAAGAGCATTGACAGCGAATGGTGAGGCGACGGATTGTCGGAATCACGAAACAACGCCGGAAATCGGCGATTTGGGGGAGACAATGCATATCCGAACAATCTTGCGAACTGTCGCCTTTTTGGCGCTCTCTGCCGTCGAGCACGACGGCGATGGCGCAAGAGGTCATCCGTCTGCGGATCGCCTCAGGCCATCCGCCGGCGAATACCTACGTCAACCTGATGCAAAACTTCTTCGTGCCGGAGGTTACCAAGCGCGTCGCCGAGAAGACCAAATACAAGGTCGAGTTCGTCGAGGGTTATGGCGGCGCCATGGTGAAGGTCGCCGATACGCTCGAAGGTGTGCAAGCCGGCATTATCGATATCGGCGGCTACTGCTTCTGCTTCGAACCATCCAACCTGCCGCTGCATGCGTTCCAGGTCATGCTGCCTTTCGGCACCATGGACCCGACGGTGAGCTTGAAGGTGGCGCGCGCCGTGTACGACAAGGTGCCGTACATGTCGAAAGTGTTCGAGGACAAGTTCAAGCAGAAGCTGATCGCGCTGATCGCCGACAACGGTTACAACCTCGGCACCAATTTTGAATGGAACAGCATAGCCGACATCAAAGGCCAGAAGATCGCGGGCGCTGGCCTCAACCTGAAATGGCTGGAATTCGCCGGCGCGACGCCGGTGCAATCGTCGTTGCCCGATGCCTACACGTCGATGCAGACCGGCGTTTACAACGGCTGGATCATGTTCCCGTCGGGCTGGGTCAATTTCAAGCTCTACGAAGTCGGCAAATTCTACACCGAGATCGGTTTCGGTGCGATCACCTGGCACGGCCTCACCATCAATTCGGCGCGCTGGGCGAAACTGCCGAAGGAAGTACAGGACGTCATCCTGGAGGTCGCCAAAGAGTACGAGGCCAAGACCGGCACGGTGAACAAGGAGAACTATCCGAAGCAGCTTGCCGATCTGAAGGGTCACGGCGTCAACGTCCGCACGCTGCCCGAGAAGGTACGGCAGGACTGGGCCAACTCGCTCGCTGCCTGGCCGGCGCAGAAGGCTAAGGAACTGGACGCCGCCGGCTTGCCTGGAACGCAGGTGCTAGAGATTGCGCTCAAGGCAGCGGAAGACAACGGCCACAAGTGGCCGGTCCGTTACGGCCTCAAGTGACGCTCCACAAGCAGGCGATCATTGAATTGATCGCCTGCTTTCGATCCTACGGCGACACGCTCAGTCAGATTGCCGAAAATGCTTGAGAACTTGAACGCGCGAGATCGTACGGCTCCTGCTCGCAGGCGCCGCGCGTCATCATTTTTCTGCTCGGATTTCTGGTCTGCGCCGACATCTTCGGGCGCGCGTTATTCAATTCGCCGGTAAAGGGCACGCCCGGAGACTGGTGTCAATGTCGATCGTCATCATCTGCTTTCTCCTCGCCGGCTATTCGGTGCAGAGCGGAAGCATGATCTACACCGACGTGTTCTCCTCGATGTTCGGAGTTCGCGGCCGCGCCTCTGGCCCAGCTTCTGTCGGCGGTGCTCGGAATTCTGTTCTTCGGTCTCATTATCTGGGGCAGCTACGAGCCCATGCTGCACGCCATGGGTCAGCGGCGAATATGAAGGCGAAGGGGCATTGCGCGTGCCGGCCTGGCCGGCCCGTGTCGTCGTCGTGGTCGGGTCTGTACTCGTGGTCGTCAGCTACGGATTGTCGTGCGACTGCGCGCCGCCCGATCATTTGTCACGGGCGAGCCGGACAGTGTCGTGACGCCGACTGCGTCCACCCACATCTAGGAAGCCGCATCATGCTCGGCCATTTCGACATGATCGCGATCATCGTCGTCCTGCTCGGCATTGGTGTTTGCTGGCGTGCACATCGCCATCGCGCTGGGCATTACCGCGGCGCTCGGCCTTTATCTGATGACCGGCGATCTGGAGGTTGTACGCACCTTCGTAGCCAACACCGCCTATGAGGCGCTGCGCGATTACGTGTTCGCCGTGATCCCATTGTTCATGTTGATGGGCGATTTTCTGGCAAAATGCGGCGCCGCGCGCGATCCTCTATGCACTTGGCAACCGTGCCAGCCGGTGGCTTCCGGGCCGTCTGGCAGCCGCAACCATCTGTGGCGAACGCGCTGTTCGGATTCGTGACCGGCGTCAGCATCGCCGCCGCCGCCGCATTCTCGCGCATCGCCTATCCGGAAATGCGGCGCTATCGGCTACCGGCGCGATTTCGCACTCGGCTGCGTCGCCGGCAGCGCCTGCCTTGGCATGTTGATACCGCCATCGGTCCTGATGATCGTCTGGTGCGTGTTGACTGAATTGTCGATCGGCAAGCTGTTCCTTGCCGGCGTCATCCCCGGACTGCTCGCCGCCGGCGGCATGATCGCCTATGTGGTGATCGCAGCGAAGCTGAAGCCGGAACTGGTTGGCGAAACGCATGCCTCGCGACTGGCCGCGCGTCCGGCTCGGCGCCGATGTGAGCGCGCGCCGACATTGCGCCGCCGGCTGACGAGGAGTCCGTTCCGCGCCATGCTGGCGAGCACGCTGCTGGTCGTTCTTGCTCATCCTCGGCACCTGGGGGCGATCTGGCTCGGCCTGTGCACGCCGACCGAGGGCGCAGGTGTCGGCGCTGTCGGCGCTCTCATCCTGGCGGTCATCAAAGGAATCAAGCCACGCGAGGTCTGGCAGGTTGTGCTCGATGTTGGGCGCACGTCGGGTCCGCTGCTGTTGTTGCTGTTCTGCGCGCAATTGTATTCGCGTGTACTGTCGATGACTGGCTTTACGGAAGCCGCCAAGATCTTCCTGCTCGGCACCGGGGCTCGGTCCGTGGGGCATACTTGCTGGTGATGGTGGCGATCTGGTTCGTGCTCGGCTGCCTGATCGATTCCATCTCGATCATTCTTCTTACCGTCCCCATCTTCGCGCCGATCGCCATGCATTTGGGTTTTGATCCCCTGGCCTTCGCTATCATGGGAATTCTGGCGATCGAAACCGGCCTGCTGACGCCGCCGTTCGGCATCCTGGTGTTCACGGTGAAATCGGCGGTGCCCGACCCTAATGTGGAGCTGGCCGAGATATTCCGCGGTTCCATTCCCTACTGGATCGTGCTGCTGGGCATTGTTGCAGCCTTGGCGGCTTTCCCGCAACTAGCGACTTTCCTGCCCGGACTCTAGGGCGACACGGCTCCGCGGATGGCCTGAATACGCCCCTTGCCGGCAGGTCACGCCTGCATAACCATCGTGGCATAGTGGGTAGCAACCGATTCGCGCGACACTATCTGAAGGGTTCGATGGCCAAGACAGCGACAAAGAAAAAACCTTCGAAACAGCCCGATCTGTTTGATTCGCCGCGGACCGCCAAATCGTCGGCGCGCAAGGCGCCGAAGGCATCCGCCCGAGGTAAAACCAGTGCGAGGTCGAAGGCCTCCGCGCGCGGCTCAGGCGCGGAAGCAGGTTATACCGCCAAGCACATCGAGGTGCTGGAAGGGCTCGAACCTGTACGCCGCCGGCCGGGCATGTACATCGGCGGCACCGACGAGAAAGCGCTGCATCACCTGTTTGCCGAAGTCATCGACAACGCGATGGACGAGGCGCTCGCCGGCCATGCCGACTGGATCGAAGTCGAGATGGAGGCCAACGGCTTCGTCAGCGTCACGGACAACGGCCGCGGAATCCCCGTCGACCCGCATCCGAAATTCAAGAGCAAGTCGGCGCTCGAAGTGATCATGTGCACGCTGCACGCGGGCGGCAAATTCGACTCCAAAGTCTATGAGACGTCGGGCGGCTTGCATGGCGTCGGCGTCTCCGTCGCCAACGCCTTGTCGGAGCGCATGGAAGTCGAAGTCGCGCGCGAGCAGCAGCTCTATCGGATGGCTTTCGAGCGCGGCAAGCCGAAAGGCAAACTGGAAAAGGCCGGCCGTGCTCCCAATCGGCGCGGCACCAAAGTGCGCTTCAGGCCGGATCCGGACATCTTCGGGCCCAAGGCCGCGTTCAAGGCCGATCGCGTCTTCAAGATGACGCGATCGAAGGCCTACCTGTTCGGCGGCGTCGAGATTCGGTGGCACTGCGACAAGGCGTTGCTCAAGGGCGTCGAGGACGTGCCCGAAAAGGCAACGTTCCATTTCGCGGACGGATTGAAGGACTATCTGGCTTCCAATCTGACCGGCGCAACGCTGGTGCACCCTGATATCTTCACCGGCTCGACGGGAAAGACCGGCCGTCACGGCGCTGTCGAGTGGGCGGTCGCCTGGACCGCGGACACCGACGGATTTCTCAACTCATATTGCAACACAATCCCTACCCCGGATGGCGGCACGCACGAATCCGGGCTGCGATCTGCTTTGCTGCGCGGTCTCAAGGACCATGCCTCGCGCGTCGGTCAGGAAAAGCGCGTGACGCCGGTGACCAGCGACGACGTGATGACGGGTGCCGGCTGCATGCTTTCAGTGTTTGTGCGCGAGCCGGAGTTCCAGGGTCAGACCAAGGACCGTCTCGCGACCGCGGAAGCCCAGCGCATCGTCGAGCAGGCAATCAAGGACCCATTTGACCACTGGCTTGCCGCCAATCCGATGCAGGCCAACAAGCTGCTGGATTTCGTCATCGAACGCGCGGAAGAGCGCATCCGGCGCCGACAGGAAAAAGACATTGCCCGCAAAACTGCGGTCCGCAAGCTCCGCCTGCCGGGAAAGCTTGCCGACTGCACCTCATCGGCGTCGGAAGGTTCCGAGATCTTTATCGTCGAGGGCGACAGCGCGGGCGGCTCGGCAAAACAGGCGCGCGATCGCCGCACCCAGGCCGTGCTGCCGTTGCGCGGCAAGATTCTTAACGTCGCCTCGGCCGGAAAGGACAAGCTTGCGCAGAATGCGCAGCTTGCCGATCTCATTCAGGCGCTCGGTTGCGGGACCGGCACGCACTATCACCAGAAAGACCTGCGCTACGAAAAGGTCATCGTGATGACGGACGCCGATGTCGACGGCGCACACATCGCATCACTGCTGATCACCTTTTTCTATCGCCAGATGCCAAAATTGATCGAAGGCGGAAACCTCTACCTGGCGGTGCCTCCACTTTATCGACTCTCGCATGGCGGCAAGATCGTCTACGCGCGCGACGACAAGCACAAAGAAGCGCTGCTCAAGAAAGAATTTCACGCCAACGCGAAGGTCGAGGTGAGCCGGTTCAAGGGCCTCGGCGAGATGATGGCGGCGCAGCTCAAGGAAACGACCATGGATCCCGGCAAGCGCACGCTTTTGCGCGTGGTGCTTGCGGATAAAGAAGTGAAGCCAACCGCCCGGGCCGTCGAACGACTGATGGGCACCAAAGCCGAGGCACGCTTCGAGTTCATCCAGGAGAAGGCCGAGTTCGCGAGCGCCGACTTACTGGACGTATAGCCTACGTCAGCGATTCACCCTGCCCTCTTCGCATTTCCGCAGCAGCGGCGTCTTGCTGCCGCGCGCCACGGCGATACCATCCTTGACCCTTATTGCGCCCGCGTCGCTCTGATTGAAAATGGTGCGGCGCGTGTTGTTGTTGACCGAAAATACCAGCTTCTGCCGTTCCTCGACCGTTGTGCCAGGCTGAAAGATCACCTGCACCGATACGTTCGTCTGAGACATCGGCTCTGCCGACAAAACACTGTACCGGTTGACCGCAAAGTCAGGGCCCAGGTCGTGATCTTCGAGGACCAGCCCGGCGCTCGGCATGGTAATAACGACGTGCGGATTGCCCGGCGTTGCCGGACTGCTGCAATCCGTCGCCCACGTGCCAAACAGACCGAATTCCTGGAACACCTGTTCGACAGAAGCGGCATTCGCCATCTCGGACAAAGCCACCAACACCACAACTCCAATGACCGCAACGAACCGCATACTGTCGAAACTCCAACGCCTACCACAATAACAGCGGCGCGCGCGGCGGCAACAATTGGCCGAAGCCAAAATGCGCCGCGCGATGGCGCTACTTTGCTGCAACGTTGATGACTATTTAAAGGTCAAGTTGGCGGCTTTCGCCACATCGGCAAAGGTTTTGATGTCTTCGTCGATGCGTTTTTTAAAGGCATCGCCCGTCGGCCCTCCCGGTTTTACCGCCATCTTTTTCAAACCTTCCTGAACCCCAGGGTCTGCCAGCGCCTTGCCTAATTCGGCGGTCAGTTTGGCGACGACTGGCGCGGGGGTGCCTGCCGGTACAAAGAAGCCGCTCCACAGTTGCGTATTGACCTCGGGGTATCCTGCTTCGGCCATGCTCGGCACATCCGGCAATTCCGACGAACGTTCCGAGCCGGTGACGGCTAGTGCCCGCGTTTTGCCGCCTTTGACCAGGGGAATCGCCGGCGGGCCATCCGAGATTGTGAAGAGGCTCTGCCCGGATACGACGCTCAAGTTCGACTCGTTGCTGCTCTTGTATGGGATTGCCACGGCGGGCATTCCGCTTTTGAGCTTGAATAATTCCGTGGTGATCGTGAACGCCGGGGAAGACGTGCCGTAATTCGATTTGTCGGGGTTGGCCTTGGCCCAGGCCACAAGGTCTTTCACGGTCTTGGCCGGATGATCCGCAGGGACGACCAGAACCAGCGGAAAAGATGCGATCATATTCAGCGGGATGAAGCTCTGGCTTGCGTGATAGCCGAGATTGGGAATGACCGCGGTCGCAATTGACATTTGTCCCGTGGCACCAACGAGAACGGTGTAGCCATCGGCAGGCTGATGCGCAGCAAAGTCCGCCGCGATACGGCCACCGGCCCCTACCCTGTTTTCGATGACTGCGGTCGCGCCCGTATTTTCCTGGAACTTCTGCACGACAAGCCGTGCGAACAGGTCGTTACCGCCGCCGGCGGCAAATCCGACAATGAAATGAATTGGACGGCTCGGATAGTCGGTTTGTGCGCCTGCAACACCGGCCGAAAATGCGACAAGCAACGCCGAAAGCGCGCAGATGACAGCCTTTTTTGTCTTGATCATTGCATCCCCCGTTTGCGCAGCGTGTCCCCGGTTGCGCATTTCAAAAGCGTACACCGGGGCCGGCCATTGGAAAATGCCTTTGTCGGCTATGCTACCGTTTCCCGTCAAGGACCCGTTCTGCATCGATATGAGCACGGCGCGCGCACTCCCAAGATCCAACCGCCGTTCGCGGACAGACCTTTTCGGCCATCCGCGCGCCCTCGGTTATTTGTTCGCGACCGAAATGTGGGAGCGCTTCTCATATTACGGGATGCGCGCGCTGCTCGTCCTGTACATGGTCAAATACTTGCTCGAACCCGAACGAGCGCGCCATGTCATAGGGCTCTCGGCTTTCAGGACCGTGCTCGAAAGCATTTTCGGACCGCTGGCCGCGCAGCCTTTCGCCTCTCACATCTACGGCTTCTATACCGGCCTGGTCTATCTGACACCGATTTTGGGCGGCCTACTTGCCGACCGCGTGCTAGGCCAACGCCGGACCGTCATCATCGGCGCCGCACTGATGGCTGCCGGGCATTTTGCGATGGCATTCGAGCAGCTTTTCTTGTTCGCACTCGGGCTTCTCATTCTCGGCAACGGAGCCTTCAAGCCCAATATCTCCACACAGGTTGGCGAGCTTTATGCGCCGGGCGACCGCCGTCGGGATCGCGCATTCTCGATATTTTATGTTGGTATCAATCTTGGCGCGTTTCTCGCACCACTCATTTGCGGGACGCTCGGCGAAGAGCTTGGCTGGCACTACGGATTTGCAGCGGCCGGATTTGGCATGACGGCGGGGCTTATCATTTATCTTCTGGCAACGCCGCATTTGCCCAAGGACGCATTTGGCCGCCGAAAATCACCGGCCGCATCCATCGATAAAGACGGGCGGCGATCGATCTTTGCTTTGCTGCTGTTGTTTGTGCCCGTCAGTCTGTTCTGGGCGACCTACGAGCAACAGGGAAATACCATCGCGCTTTGGGCCGACCAGTTTACCGACCGCAGATTATTCGGCGCCGAGATCCCGGTGACGTGGTTTCAGGCTTTCAATCCCTTCATGATATTCGCCTTCACCCCCTTTGTTGTCGCTCTCTGGAGACACCAGGGACCGAACGAGCCGTCGACGACGATGAAGCTTGCGATCGGATGTTTCCTGACGGCGCTCGCCTACCTCGTCATGGCGCTTGCGGCATGGAACGCCGGCGCCGGCAAAGCGAGCTGGGTTTGGCTGCTGGCGTATTTCGTCGTTATTACGATTGGCGAGCTTTACCTTTCACCGACCAGCCTATCGTTAGTCACCAAGATTGCACCGGCGTCCCTACTCTCGATGATGATGGGTGTCTGGCTCGCGACCAGTTTTGCCGGAAATTTCCTCGCCGGCTACCTCGGCAGCTTCTGGTCGAGCATGGGAAAAATCGAGTTCTTTCTCTTGCTGGCGATAATTTCCGGTACGGCCAGCGCGGCCATCGTCCTGTTGAGCTATCCGCTGCGCTCGGTCTTGCGGGACTAATCCAGCGGAAGCCCGACATATTGTTCGGCCAGAGAGGTCGCCGCAGCCTTCGAGCTGGTCAGATAGTCAAGATCGGACAGCTGGCGTCGGCGATCAAAAGCGGTCTCGTGCGGGAAGCGATGCATGATCTGGGTCATCCACCATGAAAACCGCTGGGCTTTCCACACCCGCCCCAAACAAGTCGTCGAATAATTTTCCAGCAAATCATTGCGCCGGTCTTTGTAAAATGCGCTGACAGCGCGCGACAGCATCATCACGTCGGCAAACGCAAGGTTCATGCCCTTCGCGCCGGTTGGCGGAACGATATGCGCGCTGTCGCCTGCGAGGAAGAGTCGCCCGTATTGCATGGGCTCAACGACGAAGCTGCGCATCGGCGTGACGCCCTTTTGCAGCATCTTCCCTTCCTGCAGCTTGCGCGCTCCGCCGAGCCGCTTGTGAAGCTCGTCCCAAATACGGCTGTCCGGCCAGTTCTCGATGTCTTCGTCGTGGTCGCATTGCAGATAGAGACGGGCCAGTGTCGGCGAACGCATGGTGTAAAGCGCAAAACCGCGATCGGTGTAGGAATAGACCAGCTCATGATCCGGTGGCGGACTTTCCGACAGGATCCCGAGCCAGCCGAACGGGTAGTCGCGCTCGAACACGCTAAGCATGCCATCGGGGATGCTCGGCCGGCAGACACCATGGAAGCCGTCACACCCGGCAATGAAATCGCAGCTGATTTCCTGTTGGCGGCCTTCGTGGCTGAACCTGATCTTGGGGTGCTTCCCGGTCAGGTCGTGGATGCTCACGTCGCTCGCTTCAAACAGCAGCGCGCCGCCGTCGGCAAGACGGCGTTCGACCAGATCCTTCACGACCTCCTGCTGGCCGTAAATGGTGACGCGTTTGTTCACCAGCGCCTTGAAGTCGATGCGGTGCAGGTCGCCGTTGATGCCGATATTGATGCCCCAATGCAGCATGCCTTCCCGCTGCATCCGCTCGCCGACACCGAGGTCGGTGAGAAGGTCCGCTGCCCAGTGCTCGATCAGGCCGGCTCGAATTCGATTTTCGATGTAGTCGCGGCTGCGGTTCTCGACGATGATCGACTCAATGCCCTGCAAGTGGAGAAGCCGCGCCAGCATCAGCCCGGCAGGGCCTGCTCCGACGATTCCGACCTGCGTGCGCATGTCATCGTGTCCTGCCTACTCGTGTTCCTATAGGCGGCGGCTGCCAGCCTGGCAAAGGGATGAAGACCGGAAAGTGTTGCACAAATTCCTGGGCGCCTTCACCCCGGCCAGCCGTAGCGCGGCACGCGATTACGATAATGACGGTAACTTTCCCCGAACTTTGCCTCGAGATACCGCTCCTCGCGCCTTACAACACCGAAGTGCAGAACAACGAAAAAACCAATAGTCATGACAAGCATCCAGTCGGAGGCAAGCAGAACGGCGAGACCCACAAGGAAAAGTGTACCGCCAACGTACATGGGATTTCGCAGCCACGCGAAGATGCCGTCTGTCACCAAAGCAGTAGACGGCTTCCAAGGTTCTGGATGTGTGCCGGCGGCCCGGAAAGTGATATTGGCCGCAATAACGAGTGCCAGACCGGCACCGACAAACGCAACACCAAGGATCGTCCGGACCGTGCCTGACAAAAACACGGTCAGCACATAGGCTGGCAAAAGCCAATCCAGCAGAAGGCCCAGAACAATCGTTGCCAGTGCCAACAGCGGCGGCGGCGCAATCACTCCGGGGGTATCCTTGCGTCCTCTGCATAGCTTCGGTTCTCCAAATCGGCAGCAACATTGCCGGCCTAAGCTCTGAAAAGATTAAGAATTAATACGACTTATGCAGCTTTGCAGCATTGACTTTGGCGCATCGCACCCTATGTTCCGTGCAACCGATCAGACGTGAAGATTCGGTCGCCCCCGCGCATAGCAATCGGTTTTTCCAGTCCGGCGCGATCTGGGCGATCTCTGAGGTTATATGGCTTTCTCCCATCTCGGCTTATCTGCCAAAGTTCTTTCGGCTATCGAAACGGCCGGCTACAAAACCCCGACACCTATTCAGGACCAAGCTATCCCGCACGTATTGGCGCGGCGCGACGTGCTCGGCATTGCACAGACCGGCACCGGCAAAACCGCCGCCTTCGTGCTGCCGATGCTCACGATGCTCGAACAAGGACGCGCACGCGCGCGCATGCCGCGTACGCTCATCCTGGAGCCGACGCGCGAGCTTGCCGCCCAGGTTGCCGACCACTTCGAAAAATACGGCAAGAACCACAAACTCAACGTCGCGCTGATCATCGGCGGCGTTTCGTTCGACGATCAGGACGCAAAATTGCTGCGCGGAGTTGATGTGCTGATTGCCACGCCCGGCCGGCTGCTCGACCATTTCGAGCGCGGACGGCTGCTGCTGTCGGGATGCGAACTTCTGATCATCGACGAAGCCGACCGAATGCTCGACATGGGTTTCATTCCCGACATCGAGCGCATTGGAAAGCTGGTGCCGTTCACCCGGCAAACTTTGTTTTTCACCGCGACGATGCCACCGGAAATTCAGCGCATCGCCGACACATTCCTGCACAATCCGGTGCGTGTCGAAGTGACCAAACCCGCCACTACCGCCGTGACGATCACCCAATTGCTGGTCGCGACCGGCCGTGATCCGCACGAGAAGCGCGAGACGCTGCGCCGGCTGATCCGGTCCGCGGACAACTTCAAGAACGCGATCATCTTCTGCAACCGCAAGCGCGAAGTCGCCAATCTTCATCGCTCGCTTTTGCGCCACAAATTCAACGCGGTCGCCCTGCACGGCGACATGGATCAGCCCGCACGCATGGCGGCCCTCGACCGGTTTCGCCGCGGCGAAGCGGAATTGCTCATTGCCTCGGACGTTGCGGCGCGCGGCCTCGACATCCCGGAGGTGAGCCACATCTTCAATTTTGACGTGCCACACCACCCCGATGATTACGTCCATCGCGTCGGCCGCACCGGCCGGGCCGGGAGAAGCGGCACCGCAATCACGATCGTCGCGCCGATCGACGGCAAGGCCGTCGGCGCCATCGAGCGGCTGACTGGCCAGACAATTCCATGGATGGACAAGCCCGCGTCCTCCGAAATTCCGGCAGAAATTCGCTCCAGCCAGGAAGCGGAGCAAGCCCCACGCAATTCGTCGCCGCGTCATCGGCGCGGCAACCAGCCGCCCCGAGCGGCAAAACAAAAGCAACCTCAAAGGCTGCGGCCGCCTCAACCGGCCGAGGATGACAGCGGCAGCCACCTGCCCGCCTTCCTGCTCCGGCCGGTGTCGGTAAAAGCCTAAAGCAGCCGCCTCAGCCTGACTGAAAAGCTTACCGCGCTGCAGCGCGCGGGTTCCAAATTTACCGGTCATTCATTTCCGTCGCATACCGTCCGCGCAAGAGAGACGCCGTGCGGGCCGTCCTCTGCAGGCCAGACCTGCATCGGGGGTCTTAGCAATGACCGGGCGTGCCGAAGAGTACGAACGCACAACGGGATTCGCCGAAATCGCCCTCGGGCAGATGAAGGCGTTGCGGCACGCCAACAATCCGCGCAATTACGAAATCTGGTACACTTATGCGACGGGCTATCACCCTGCGCTGAACGCGCAAATCAACGCGACGCTCAAGGCCAAGGGCACGATCACGGAAGCGGATCTCGCCCAGATTTATGACGGCTACCTCTCGCCTTCGCGCCTGACCGAGCGCATCGATGAGGTGGGTAGCCAGGTCAAGGCCGAGATCGATCAGGTCATGGCGATGATCAATTCGGTCGCCGGCAACGCAAGCAGCTATACCGAAAGCCTCGCTGGCGCGACCCAGCAGCTTGCTCTTTCAAAAGACCGTGAAGGGCTGCGGATCATCGTCGAAAATCTCGTGGCAACAACCAAGGCGATGGAGCGCTCCAACCAGCAGCTGGAAGAGCGGCTGATTGCTTCGAAAAAAGAAATCAATGATCTTCAGGTAAATCTCGAGGCCGTCCGCACCGAGAGCCTGACCGATCCGCTCACGCAGCTCGCCAATCGGAAATATTTCGACGTCACGTTGGAGAAATCTATCGCTGATGCGGCCGAAAAGAACGAGCCGCTGTCCCTGATGATGACCGACGTCGATCACTTCAAGGCTTTCAACGACAGCTTCGGCCATTTGACAGGTGATCAGGTCCTGCGTCTCGTTGCGATGTCGGTGAAAAATAACGTCAAAGGCAAGGATACCGCGGCTCGTTACGGCGGCGAGGAGTTCGCTGTCGTCCTGCCGAATACCATTCTGCGCGCGGCGACTACTGTCGCCGATCACATACGCAAGGAAGTGATGTCGAAGGAACTCATGAAGCGCTCGACCGGGGAGCACCTCGGACATGTGACCATCTCGATCGGCGTTGCAACTCTGCGCAAAGGCGATACGCCACAGTCGCTGATCGAACGCGCGGACGGCTGCCTCTATGCGGCAAAACGGAACGGCCGCAACCGTGTTGTTTGTGAAACCGACCCCGAGGTTGCCGCGCCGAACGCAACCGCGCAGGTTGCCTGACGGCCCTAGTCCGCGGCCTTCGCCGGCGTCAGCTGCACAGACTTCACCGCAACCGCATGCACTGGTCTGGTTCGGGTTGTTGAAAACGAACTGCGCAGAAAGCTTTTCGGTCTTGTAGTCCATCTCTGTTCCGAGGAGGAACAGCACCGCTTTCGGGTCGATCAGGAGCTTCACGCCCTTGTCCTCGACGATCTCGTCGGTCGGATTTACGGCGTCGGCATACTCCATCGTGTATTCCATTCCCGCACAGCCGCCGTTTTTGACGCCGACCCGGACGCCGGCCACAGGTTTGCCCGCCTGCGCCATCACTGACTTGATGCGCGACGCTGCGGCCTCAGTCAGCCGCATCACCTGGGGTCTAGGTCGTGCCGTAGCCATTTCATCCTCATCGAATCTTATGTAGGCAAGCGATTGCAGATTACCACATGTTGAGCACCAGCCGGGCCTCGTCCGACATCCGGCTGGGGTCCCACGGCGGATCCCAAACGACCTCCACCTTGGTCTCTTTTACGCCCGCAACGCTCGACACCGCGTTCTCGACCATGATCGGCAGATCCTGCGCCGCCGGGCAGTTTGGCGACGTCAACGACATGTCGATTTTCACGCCGCGATCGTCACCGATATCGATCTTGTAGATCAGACCCAACTCATAGATGTCTGCGGGGATTTCAGGATCGTAAACGGTCTTCAACGCCGCAACGATGTCGTCGGTCAGCTTATTGAGCTCGTCCTGCGGCAGTGCCGGAGAGCCGGTGACCGCCGCATTCTCCGGCGGTTTTTCCGCGAACGGTTGCGTATTTTGGATCGTGTCGTCGGTCATGCGAAGAATTCCTGAGCCTTCACAAGCGAGGCGGCAAGAGTATCGACCTCATCGTGGGTATTATACATCGCGAATGAAGCGCGGCACGTCGCGGTCAGTCCGTAACGCGCGAGCAGAGGCATCACGCAATGAGTGCCGGCGCGAACCGCTACACCGGCGCGATCTATGATCGTGGCAACGTCGTGAGGATGGGCGCCCTTCATTTCAAACGAAACGATCGGGCCTTTGTCAGGAGCCTTGCCGATAATCCGCAGTGAATTGATCTTGCCGAGCTGCTCATGGGCGTATTTGACCAGCGCGCCTTCGTGCGCACGGATGCGCGCCTTGCCCACCGCGTTGACATAATCGATCGCCGCGCCGAACCCGATCGCCTGCACGATCGCCGGCGTACCCGCCTCGAATTTGTGCGGCGGCTCGCCGTAAGTGATGCGATCCTCGAACACCTCATGGATCATTTCGCCACCGCCATTGAACGGCGGCATCGCCACAAGATGCTCGTACTTGCCGTAAAGCGCGCCAATGCCGGTCGGCCCGTAAATCTTGTGGCCGGTGAAGGCGTAGAAATCGCAATCAATGTCGCGAACGTCGACGTCGAGGTGCACCGCCGCCTGCGCGCCGTCGACCAGCACCGGGATGCCACGCGCATGCGCGATGCGCACGACCTCCTTCACGGGGACGACGGTGCCGAGCGCATTCGACATGTGCGTGATCGCCACCATCTTGGTGCGTGGCGTCAGCAGCTTCTCGAATTCATCCAGCAGGAAATTGCCGTCCTCGTCGATCGGCGCCCACTTGATGACCGCGCCCTGCCGTTCGCGCAGGAAGTGCCAGGGAACGATATTCGAGTGGTGCTCCATGATCGAAAGCACGATTTCATCGCCCGCTTTGATGCGCTCGCGCGCAAAGGTATAGGCGACGAGATTGATAGCTTCCGTGGCGTTGCGCGTGAAGATGATCTCTTCCTTGCGTCCGGCATTGAGGAAGGCGCGCACCGTTTCACGCGCGCCCTCGTAGGCTTCGGTCGCTTCGTTGGCGAGGTAGTGCAAACCGCGATGCACGTTGGCGTACTGCTCGGTGTAGGCCTTCGCGAGCCGGTCGAGCACGGCTTTCGGCTTTTGCGCCGAGGCTGCGTTGTCGAGATAGACCAGCGGCTTGCCATAGATGCTGCATCGACAGCGCGGGAAAATCCTTGCGGATCTGGGCGACGTCGTAGGAGCCGTTGCTGACCGCCGGATGCATGGTCAATCTCGCGTCCCGAGCCATTTGAGCGCGGCAAACTTCAGCGCGTCGCGAATACCCTCATGCGCGATCTGTTCGATGGTCTCGTCGATGAAGGCTTCGATCAGTAGCGCTTCGGATTCCTTCTCGGAAATGCCGCGCGACATCAGATAAAACTTCAATCCAGGATCGAGCGCGCCGGCGGTGGCGCCGTGGCCGCAGACCACGTCGTCAGCGAAGATTTCCAGCTCCGGCTTGTTGTCGGCCTCGGCATCCTCCGACAGCAGCAGTGCGCGCGTCATCATCTTGGCGTCGGTCTTCTGTGCGTGCGGCTCGACCACGATCTTGCCCTGGAACACGCCATGGCTTTGGCCATCCAGCACGGTCTTGAATTGCTCGCGGCTTTCGCAATTCGCGGCGGCGTGCTCGATCACAAGCGTATTGTCGATGTGCTGACGGTTTTTAAGCAGACTGACGCCACCGATTGCGCCCTTGGTACCCTCGCCGGCAAAGCGCACGAAGGTCTGGTTGCGCACCACGGCCCCGCCACTGGTGAACACGAAATCTCTGTAGGCCGCCTTGGCGCCGACCGTGGCGCCAAGCGTCGAAACCCGCAGCGCCGCGTTGCCGTCATAGCCGATCTTGATGTGATCGACCTGCGCATTGTCGCCGATCACCAGTTCGAGCGCCGAATTGACCTGATAGTCGATGCCATCCGGGCCGGAGAAGCTTTCGATCAATGTCAGATGCGCGCCCGGCTCGACCACCACCACCGAGCGCGGATACATCGCGGCGGCGGCCTTGCCGGAAAACACATGCGCGATATGGATCGGCTTTGCAGGCGTCGCATTTTTCTTGATACGCAAACCGACGCCGCCCGTCATGAACACGGTATTGAGACCGAAGGCGGCATCGTCTTTGCCGGGGCCCTGCCCCAACCGGTAGTCCGGAGATCCGCCGGCAAATGCGAACAATTCGAGCACCGTGACGCCCGGATCGGATTGGTTTTTGTCGCTCCACTCCGGCGCATAGCGGCCGTTGACGATCGCGATCAAGGACGGCTCAACGCCGGAAAGAACCGACGTGATATCGACGATAGCCTCCGGGCGCCGGTCGGCCGGACCCGCGAGCGGCTTGGCCTCGCGCATCAGCGCCCGCAAGTCAGTGTATTTCCACTCCTCGACCCGCCGGTGCGGCAGCCCGCCTGCATCGAAGCGCTTGAAAGCATCTTCGCGCAGGGCGGCGACCACGCCATCGCCCGGCAACGTGCCGCGCGCCCCCGCATAGGCCTGCACAAGCCCTTGCTCGGCCGAGGTCTTGATGGCGCGAACTTCCGCGTTCATGGCCTCACGCCGCCTCATCGGCATATTGCGCATAGCCCTTGGCTTCGAGTTCGAGCGCGAGCTCCTTGCCGCCGGACTTCACCACCCGGCCCTTGGCCAGAACGTGCACTACGTCGGGCACGATGAAGTTGAGCAGCCGCTGATAGTGCGTGATAACTATCATCGAGCGCTTGGGCGAGCGCAGGCGATTGACGCCCTCGGCCACGATTTTGAGCGCGTCGATGTCGAGGCCGGAATCGGTCTCGTCGAGCACAGCCAGCCGCGGCTGCAGGATCGCCATCTGCAAAATTTCGTTGCGTTTCTTCTCGCCGCCGGAGAAGCCGACATTAACCGCGCGGCGCAGCATCTCCTGGTCGATGCCGAGATGTTTGGACGTCTCGCGCACCAGTTTCATGAACTCAGGCGTGGAAAGCTCTGCCTCGCCGCGGGTCTTACGCTGGGCGTTGAGCGCGGTGCGCAGGAAGGTCATGGTGGCGACGCCGGGCACTTCGACCGGGTACTGGAACGCCAGGAACAGGCCCTTGGCGGCGCGCTCGTCCGGCGCCATCGCCAGAATGCTCTTGCCGTCGAGCAACACATCGCCCTCGGTGACCTTGTAGTTGTCCTTGCCGGCCAGCACATAGGCAAGCGTCGACTTGCCGGAACCGTTCGGGCCCATGATGGCGGCGACTTGGCCCTTCTCGACCGACAGCGTCAGGCCGTTGAGGATTTTCTTGTCCTCGACCTCGACATGCAGATTTTTGACCTCAAGCAACATTGATTAACCCACGCTTCCTTCCAGAGAGATCGAGATCAGCTTCTGCGCTTCCACCGCGAATTCCATCGGCAGCTGCTGCAGCACGTCCTTGACGAAGCCGTTGACAACCAGCGCGGTCGCTTCCTCTGCCGACATGCCGCGCTGGCGGCAATAGAACAGCATGTCCTCGGAGATTTTCGAGGTTGAGGCTTCGTGTTCGAACACGGTGGAGGCATTCTTCGCCTCGATATATGGCACGGTATGCGCGCCGCACTGATCGCCGATCAGCAGCAAGTCGCAATTGGTGAAGTTGCGCGCATTCGCCGCCTTGCGGTGCGCGGTCACCAGACCGCGATAGGTGTTGTTGGATTTTCCCGCCGCGATTCCCTTGGAGATGATGCGGCTGGTGGTGTTCTTGCCGAGATGCAGCATCTTGGTGCCGCTGTCGACCTGCTGACGGCCGTTCGAGATCGCAATCGAATAGAACTCGCCGCGCGAGTTGTCGCCGCGCAGGATGCAACTTGGATATTTCCAGGTGATCGCCGAGCCAGTCTCGACCTGGGTCCAGGAAATCTTCGAGCGCGCGCCGCGGCAGTCGCCGCGCTTGGTGACGAAGTTGAAGATACCGCCCTTGCCGTCGGCGTCGCCCGGATACCAGTTCTGCACCGTCGAATACTTGATCTCGGCATCGTCATGCGCGACCAGCTCGACCACGGCAGCGTGCAGCTGGTTCTCGTCGCGCATCGGCGCGGTGCAGCCCTCGAGATAGCTTACGTATGCGCCCTTGTCGGCGATGATGAGCGTACGCTCGAACTGGCCAGTGTTCGCCTCGTTGATGCGGAAATAGGTCGACAGCTCCATCGGGCAGCGCACACCCGGCGGCACGTACACGAACGAGCCATCGGAGAACACCGCCGAATTCAGCGTCGCGAAGAAATTGTCCGAGGTCGGAACGACCGAGCCGAGATATTTCTTCACCAGTTCGGGATGCTCGCGGATAGCCTCCGACATCGGCATGAAGATCACGCCGGCCTTCTTCAGCTCTGCCTTGAAGGTGGTGGCGACCGAAACGGAATCGAACACGGCATCGACGGCGACGCGGCCCGAGCGGAAATCGCCACCGGTCGACTCGTCGTCGAGTGCGCTCGGCTCGCCCTGCTTGCGCACGCCGGCGAGGATCTCCTGCTCTTTCAGCGGTATGCCGAGTTTTTCGTAGGTCTTGAGAATTTCCGGATCGACTTCATCGAGCGAAGCCAACGCCTTTTTCTTTGGCGCCGAATAGTAATAGGCGTTTTGGTAATCGATCTTGGGATAGTCGACGCGCGCCCAGGTCGGCTCGCGCATGGTCTGCCAGCGCCTATAAGCTTCCAGCCGCCAGTCCAGCATCCATTGCGGCTCGCTTTTCTTGGCCGAAATGAAACGGACGGTGTCTTCCGAAAGGCCCTTGGGAGCCTTCTCGGATTCGATATCGGTGACGAACCCGTATTTATATTGGTCAACGTCGATACGGCGGACCTGGTCGACGGTCTCTTGTACGGCCGGCATTCTTCCCTCCGCTCACGGTTGCAAGGACCGCGGGTTGGATTTGTCGGTTATGGTCGGTTCGCTCTGTGCGTCGCGATCGATCCCGGTTAGCGCCGCCTCAGGCGGCATTCGCTTGCTTGTTAAGTAATGACGAAACCACCTTATTCCAAGCAGTTAGCAAGGCATCTATTTCGGCTTCGGTGGTGCTCCAGCCGAGGCTGACGCGCACGGCGCCCCGCGCAAGGGCGGGTTCCACGCCCATAGCCGCCAGAACATGGGAGGCCTGCACCTTGCCTGACGAGCATGCGGAACCTGACGAAACCGCTACGCCATTGAGATCGAAGGCGATTATCGCGGTTTCCGCCCTCAGTCCCGGAACCGTAAACAGGCTCGTATTGGGCAGCCGCGGGACGTTTTCACCAAAGATCACCGCCTGCGGTGTCGACGACTTGAGGCCCGCTTCGAAACGATCGCGGAGCGCCGCAAGCCGCTGGAAATTCGAGTGCCCCGCCGCCACCGCAGCCGCACCAAATCCAGCAATGGCCGCCACGTTTTCCGTTCCCGGCCGTAGTCCGCGCTCCTGTCCGCCGCCCCTGATCAGCGGGGTCGCCGACATGGACGTCGCCGCGCCGGATGAGCGCGCCGGCCCCCTGTGGACCGCCAAGCTTGTGCGAGGAGATCGACATCAGGTCTGCGCCAAGCGCGCCAATGTCGCACGCAATTCGGCCAGGCCCCTGCACCGCATCAACGTGAAGAACACCGCCTGCCGCATGCACGATGTCGGCGACCTCTGCGATCGGCTGGACAACCCCGGACTCGTTGTTGGCAAGCATCACCGAAACCAGCGGCCGCTCGGATCGCGACAGTGCCAGGCGAAGCGCATCCAGATCAACGACCCCGCCGGACGTCACCGGAAGTACTTCGACTTGTCCGGCGCCGAAGCGCCCGCCGCTCAGCACCGACGGATGCTCGATCGCGGAAATAAATAGCCGGTCGCGTGGCTCACGACGCCCGCCGGTCTCGATGGCCGGTGTCAGAGCCAAGGCATTCGCTTCGCTTGCGCCGCTGGTGAAGGTGACATTTCTGCTCTCGGCACTAACCAGCCCCGCGACGTCGTCACGCGCCTGCTCGATCAGGCGGCGGGCTGCGCGGCCTTCGGCGTGGACGGACGACGCATTGCCAGTCAGCGCAAGGGCGGCGCACATAGCCTCTCGCGCCTCCTTCCGAAGAGGGGCGGTCGCGTTCCAGTCAAAATACGCACGGTCAGCCATAGTTTTGGCCAGTATTCGCCTACCGTTTTTTGGCCCTAGACCTGCAAAAAGCTTGCTTTTTGCCCTGCGGGTCGTGGTAGAAGCCCAAAATCACCCGGCCCTTATAGCGTGTGTTGCAGCTGGGGACAGCGGAAATCATATAATTAGAATAATTCTAAACTAGATGCACCGGTTCGTTAAGGTCCCTCCGGAGCGCAACAAAATCGTGTCGCCGCACCCGGCGAACTCGTCCGAGGTTGAGAGCAATGCCTGAGATTATCTTTGCCGGCCCGGCCGGACGCATCGAGGGGCGCTACCACCCCGCGCGACAAAAGAACGCGCCGATCGCAATCATCCTTCATCCCCACCCGCAGTTCGGCGGGACGATGAATCACCCAATCATCTACCAGCTCTACTACGCCTTCGTGCACCGCGGCTTCTCGGCGTTGCGGTTCAATTTTCGCGGCGTCGGTCGCAGCCAGGGCTCATTCGATCACGGACAGGGCGAACTGTCGGATGCCGCAGCCGCGCTCGACTGGGCGCAGACCATCAATCCGGAGGCCAAGAGCTGCTGGATCGCAGGCTTTTCGTTCGGCGCCTGGATTGGAATGCAGCTTTTGATGCGCCGTCCGGAAATCGAGGGCTTTATCTCGATCTGCCCGCCGGCCAACCTTTATGATTTCTCGTTCCTCGCTCCCTGCCCCTCGTCGGGCCTCATCATTCATGGGGACAAGGACGCCGTCGTCCCTCACAAAGACGTGACGACGCTGGTCGACAAGCTCAAGACCCAAAAGGGAATAGTGATCGAGCAAAAGGTTGTGCAAGGCGCCAATCATTTCTTTGACGGAAAGGTCGAAGCGCTGCTTACTTCGATCAGCGCCTATCTCGACAAGCGGCTGAAGACGGAGCGCAAGCCGGCTGCGTAAAAGTTCGGCGGAGCCCCACGTCCCAACGCTTGGTTCGTGTCTGGCGGGGGAATCGGCGACACGCGGACAACCGTCCGCGGAATAAACATGCTTCTTGTCAGAACTTACCTTGATAAAAGCGCCATCCACGGCCTTGGTGTTTTTGCAGGCGAAGTCATTCGCAAGGGCACGAAGGTCTGGCGATTTGTCGATGGATTCGACCGGGTCTATTCACCCACCCAGTTCGCCAAACTGCCGAAGCCCGCGCGCGACTACATCTGGAACTACGGATACCGCGTGGACGGCGAGATTCTGCTCACCAGCGATCACGACCACCACATGAACCACTCCGACAATGCCAACACCCATTGGCACAATGGTCACATCGTTGCGACGCGCACCATTCGCAAGGGCGAAGAAATCACCAATGACTATCGGCAGTTCGGCGCGGGTTTTTGTGCGGCCTTCCTGAAGAGGAAGTTGCGGGTCGTCGCGAACAATCCAGGGTCGCGCGACAACGCCGCCCTCGAACGGCTGCGGCGGGCCGGTCGACTTCGGAAAGGTGATCGGAAAGTCGTTTAAGGGACGCACGGCAAGATACGCAAAGGCCTGCGCCTCGAGGGCGTCTGCCGACCACCCCAAATCAGACCCTTTCCGTTCCCGCACGATCTTACCCGCAACCCGGCACCGACGCTATGCTTGCCGGCGCCACCCATTGTTGAATCCGACGGCGGACCTGTTACACCACCCGCCGACGCATGCGACAAGGCCGCTGCCCGAGAGCGCGACAATGAGCACGTATAAATCCGATTTTCTCAAAGTTCTGGCCGAGCGCGGCTTCATTCATCAAGTCTCGGAGCCCGAGACGCTGGATGCACGCGCGAAGGCGGGCGTGATCACGGCCTATATCGGATTCGATTGCACCGCGGCGTCGTTGCATGTCGGCTCGTTGCTGCCGATCATGATGCTCTACTGGCTGCAGCAGACCGGGCACAGGCCCATCGCGCTGATGGGCGGCGGCACGACACGCGTCGGGGACCCATCGGGAAAAGACGAAAGCCGCCGGATTCTCACTGACCAGATGATCAATGACAATCTCACCGGCATCCGGGCGATATTTTCCAAATTCCTGAAATTCGAAGGAGCTGGCGGCAATGCCATCATGGCGAACAATGCCGACTGGCTGAACAAGCTCAACTACATTGATTTCTTGCGCGATGTTGGCCGGCATTTTTCGGTCAATCGGATGCTCTCTTTCGATTCCGTCAAGTTGCGTCTCGATCGCCAGCAGGAATTGTCGTTTCTCGAATTCAACTACATGGTCTTGCAGGCATACGATTTCGTCGAGTTGAACAAACGTCACGACTGCATCCTGCAGATGGGCGGTTCCGACCAATGGGGCAATATCGTCAACGGTATTGATCTTGGCCGCCGCATGCGGAACGTGCAGCTGTTCGCCCTGACCGCGCCTCTGATCACGACATCGTCCGGCGCCAAGATGGGCAAGACCGCAGCCGGCGCGGTGTGGCTCAACGCCGATCAGGTGAGTCCGTACGACTATTGGCAATACTGGCGTAACACCGAGGACGGCGACGTCGTGCGCTTCCTCAAGCTCTTCACCGTCTTGCCGATGAATGAGATTGCGCGCCTCGCGTCACTCAAGGGTAACGAGATCAACGACGCAAAGAAGATCCTCGCCACCGAAGCAACGGCGCTGGTGCATGGCCGCACCGCCGCCGATCAGGCGGCCGAGACAGCGCGGAAGACCTTCGAGGAAGGCGCCACATCCTTGTCCCTGCCGACAATACCGGTTTCGCAAAAGGATCTGTCGGCCGGTATCGGCGTGCTCAACGCCTTCGTGCTGGCCGGCCTTGCAGCATCGAATGGCGAGGTCCGGCGCGCCATCGGCAACGGCGCGGTCGCCGTCAACGACGCCCGTATCACAAGCGACAAGCACGTGATCTCCAGCAAGGACATCACGCCGGATGGCGTCATCAAGCTGTCACTTGGCAAAAAACAGCACGTGCTGCTGAAACCGCACTGATTAGCGCGAAGGCGGAATAAAGTTTTGATCGTACGCGCCCGGAGACGGAGCGAACTTCGGATCGAATGTCCCCGGCGACGGAACAAATTTCCGAAGCAGGCCGGGCGCGATCGCACTGACCGGATTGACCGTGACCCTTGGCGCGCCAGGCGGGCCGACCGCCTCGTAGTTGATGCCGAGCAAACCTTCTTTGTTGCCGCCGCCAAGGAACAGGCCGACGATCGGTATCTGCCCGAACATATTGTTGAGACCGTAGAATGGAACGAACGTGCCGCGGAGGTGTACCTCGTCCCTCACGTAATCAATGTTTCCTTCGACGGTCGCGCCGACCAGGGGGCCGCGCACGATCCCGTCGCGAATGGCCATCTTGCCGGGAAGGCGCGTAAACTCGGAGCGCATCTCGCTGAAGTCGACGCCGGAGGTTCCGGGGGCACCGGGGCCACCGGGTGAGTTCGGAGCCCCGGATACAATCCTGTCCAACGCCGGTTCGCCGCGCACCACAAACCTGCGGATATAAAGAGTGCCGATCTGCGGCGATTGTTCCTGGGTCGGCGGGTCCATCGCCATCCACATCTGGCCGCCGTACATGCGCGGATACATGTCCGTGAACCGGAACAGCGCGCCCGCATCGTCCGTCTCAAAATAGATGACCTGGTGATTGTCGCGCGAACGTATGCGCAGGTCGCCGTTGAATGGCGTGTCGCGGCCGATCTTGCTGGCCATGGCGAAGCTACGGATGTGGCCGTCGCGGCGAGACATCTTCAAATCCAGACCGCGTAAGGTTTCGCCATTGTGGCCAGCGACCGTGCCGACCTTTACCTCCAGGTCCAGATCCACCTGCTTTTGCCTGCCTTTATCCGTCGACGAACCGGCCATTGACGACTTCACAAAATGTCGCCCGTCATAGATGTCGCCGCGCATGGAGACATGCAGCACGCCGTCGGAGGTGCGGTCGGCCTTGAGCGCCACCCTGTCGCCGTCGGACAGGGCGAATACCGGAAAATTGGCGGAAACGATTTCGTTCGTCGAACCGTCGAGTTCAACCGAACCGCGGATCGTGGCCCCTGAACCGTCAATGCTCAGGTCGTCGATGCGGACGCTCTTGGGCGGTCTTGAGCATCTTGTAGCCTGCCCGCGCGGGCCGGCCGGCCGGCTTTGTCCAGCCAGGAAAGAGATTGTCGATTTTTACGGGCGTGAGATCGGCTTCGACGTTCAAGCCTTCGTCTTTTCCCGTCATCATTGATCTTGCCGATGACCTTGATCGGGATGGCGCCGGTGATCGCGTTGCCGATATCCATGCCAAGCCGGCGACGCGCCGCATCATCAATAACCGACTGCATGCGCAATTCGGCGTCCGAATCCCCTTTTTGCTTGCGCAAATCAATGGATGCGGGCGTGCCATTGACCTTGGCATCGCCTTTGATCTGATACCCATCCCCCGACGCCGTAACCTTGAGCGTCGACGCCTCGAGCCTCTGACCGAGCAACATTTTATCGGCGGCGAAGTTCGTAAGATCGGCGTTGATCGTGTACGAAGACGAGTCGTCCGACATCGTTCGCGCGAGCGCCAGCTTTACGGCAACCTGCGCCGTAACTGTGCCGCGGGTGGATGCAGGGTCGAGCGATAGTCCGACAATGTCACGCAAACCCTCGCTGGAGAGGAGCACCACGGCTGCCGGCACAGAGCCGTCGATCCGGAAATTCGCCCGCGCAGGTGCTGGCTTGGGATGGGTGTCAGGTACCTCGAAAACGCCGCCGGCAACATTGAGTCTGCGCCCCGGAGCAACCTCAACCGTCCCGCGCCCAACATTGACAGTTGCCGCGCGGCCCCTGATCCGCACGGTCACGTCGGCATCGCGAATGGCCGGCAGGCTCGCGATCGGACGCAATGTCGTGCCACTTGTCTCAATGTCGACCGAGAGGCCATCGTCGGGCATCGGCGGCCCCTCGTGCCTGAAGTTAGCCGCCGCCGCATTGCCTGCGATGACAACGCGCTCAACCATGCCGTCCGAAATATGCGTCTCGACCCACGAACGCACGTCCGCCGCCGCAAAGATGGGCCAAATGCGCTTCAGCGCATAGACAGGCATGCGCGTGCCTGCAACGCCGAAAGCAAGATGCGGCTCCTTGCCGCCATAGTCCAAGCGGCCTGTAAGTGCGAGGCCGATATTGTGTGATGCGCGCGTATCGATTCGACTGACGTCGCCCTGCTCGAGGTCGATCCGCTTGCGGTTCGTATCGACCTTCAGGCGCATAGCCACCCGATTGAGCGCTACACCTTCATCTTCGGATGATCCGCCCGGAGCAAGAATAACCGGATCAATGACGGAATCACCGCGCGTAAAATTGATCAGCCATGTCCCAGGTTGCTCCTGTGGCGCGTCCAGGGTCGCGCGCATGGTGAATTGATTGCCGCCCGACTGAACCTGAAACGGAACAACCAGATTGCGGCGCTGATTGTCCCAATTGAACCTGACGTCCGCCCGATCGATGGTGAGATTGACTTTGTCGTTGTTTCTGTCGACGACTGTTCCCTTCTCGGTAAACAATTGGCCCTGAACGGCTTGCGGCGTTCCGTCCGCCAGCACGTCGGCGCGGACGCTCGCCGACACCGGAAGATCGATATCGAAATCTTCGGTATTAAGTCGCAGCGCGAGTAGAATGTCCTGCATCGACACCTTGCGCGCTTCGATACCGACGGCACGTACGCCGTCCGTCAGCGGACGCATCGCGGCGCTCAGCACCCATGGCCGTTCGGGGTTGTCGGACTCAAGCCGGAAGATAACCCCGCCCCGCCGTGGCCGCGTCAGGCTCGCGTTGATGCCGTCGAATGTCCAACGTTTGCCGTTGCGCCGATCGTCAACGACCAGGTTGCCGTTTTTCAGACCGAGCTCACGCAGATCGTGGCCGTCGAGTCCGGTCTGCCCGAGCGCATCAATCCACGCCATGATGCCTGCGAGCTTCTCGAACTCTGCACGCAAGGCGCCCTGCGGATTGGCAGAAGGGGCCGGCTGATCGGCGGAAGAAATATTGCTGTTTGCCGTGGCGGTCGCGATCGGCCGCTTGTCGGCTCCAGCAAAAACGGTCAGCCGCCCATCGGTTTCGATACGGACGGCCATTTCCGCCCCGACCAGATTGAGACTCTGGGCACGCAGCTGGCCGACGATCAAACGTCTGCCGGACAGGCCAACTTCGGCTTTCGGGGCACTTGCGACAACCGTTCCGTCGGCATCGCGCACCACGATGTCGCGGAGCCTCAGTGACGTGCGGCCCTTTTCGTCGCGCTCGAGCTGAGTACCTCCGACCGCAACGATATGGTTGCCGCCGAAATTTTCCTCGATCGCTGCCTTAAGCCATGGGGTAGCCAGATCGAGCTCGATCGGGCCGCTTGACAGACGCCACCACAGGCCGAGGACTCCGACGATCGCCAAGGAGACGCAAATCGCTGCACCGAGAAGCAAGCGCCTCACGAGCGGTCTGCGAAACAGATTGGAAACAGTGTAGCGCAGACCAAACCACGGCCGTCGCGCCAGGCGATGCATCACGCGGTGACGATACGGAACGCGGCCCACGGCCACAGCATGGTGGACTTGATGTCCGCGCTGGTGTCCGCCGCTTAGCATGCGTTAGTCGCACCCCTTGTCTGACGCAGCGCGCGTAAAGCAATGCCGGGCAGGCAAGCGACCGCTGCGGCCTCCGGCACATATGTATGGAACCTGTTGCGCCCCTCCGACGCAAATGGCATGTGCGACATTGACCGCTCGAAAACGACGAAAGGAAGGCACATGGGCCGCGAACTTATTGCGGGTGCGAAGGCTCCAGCCTTCACCCTCAGCAGGGACGGTGGCGGCAAGGTTTCACTGCGTGATTTCAAGGGAGGCAAGCTCGTCCTCTACTTCTATCCCAAGGCCGATACACCCGGTTGCACGAAGGAGGCGATGGAGTTCTCCCGCTTGCGCGCTGATTTTGCCAAGGCCGGCACCGCCATTCTCGGCGTTTCAGCAGATCCGGTGACAGCGCAGGACAAGTTCAAAGCCAAGCATCGCCTGTCCATCGCACTGGGTTCCGACGAGACCAAGGATATGCTGACCGCGTATGGCGCCTGGGGTGAGAAGTCGATGTACGGGCGCAAATTTATGGGCGTCCTGCGGAAGACATTCCTGATTGGCGCGGACAGCCGCATCATCCAGATTTGGCCGAAAGTTCGCGTGCCTGGGCATGCCCAAGACGTTTTGCTGGCTGCACGCAATGCGTAATCCTCAGCAATCGCTGAAGAATCCCAGCGATAGCGCATTCCGATTACCGGTTTCTTAACCATATCCGATTGATATCGGCTCCGTCTGCCAGCGGCTTCCCACGGCTGCGCGGAGTTTTGATGTCACATTCGTTTTCAACGTACCATCCGATTTCCGAGCAAGGCACGCGCCACGCGCATCCGCGCGCATCCGCCGCAGCAATGTCGCGCCATGTCCAGCGCACCCACAAGGGCTACACGCTCACGCATGCCGGCCACCAGATCCGGATCGGACCGGTCGCGTTCTGGATCGTGGTCGGAGCGCTGGTGGTGATGGGTGTCTGGTCGATTGCAACCGGCACCTATTTCGCGTTTCGGGAGAACGTGCTCACGCGGCTGATCGGCCGCCAGGCCGAGATGCAGTTCGCCTACGAGGACCGCATCGCTGAGTTGCGCGCGCAGGTGGATCGGGTCATGAGCCGTCAGCTGCTTGACCAGGAGCAGTTCGAGCAGAAGCTCAACACGCTGCTGCAGCGGCAGGCGACCCTGGAGCAACGCACCAAAGCCCTCGGCGGCGAGACATTGACGACCGGCACGATCAAACCTTCGCGCGTCGCGCCGCCTGGAGCGGCCGAAAGGACACCGAGGCCGTCGCCGATCAACGACACGGTGATCTTTGTCGCCCCGCCGGATCGTGAGGCGCGGCTCCATTCGCGCGAACTTGCGGCGGCGGCGACCCAGATCGCGGAGCGCACGACCAGCGGTGGACTGACCGGCGTGCTCGGGCGCATTTCGCTATCGCTGGACAAGGTCGAGCAAACGCAAGCAGCGTCACTCACAAATCTTGAAGAGCGTATTGATACGAAGGCGCGCCGCATGCGCAGTGTGCTCGCGGATCTCGGAGTCGATCCGGTCAGATCGCGAGGTGACGGGCCGGTCGGCGGGCCGTTCGTTCCGATCAAACCGCCGCAGGCCGGTGCCAGCGCCTTCGAACGTCAGCTTTATCGCGTAAATGTCGCCCGCGCACAGATCGACCGTTATTCACACACATTGGTCGCTGTGCCGGTGCGCAAGCCGATCATCGGTGAGGTCGACATGAGCTCGCCGTTCGGTATGCGCATGGACCCGTTCCTGGGCCGGCCCGCGGTCCATACCGGCATCGACCTGCGCGGCGATACCGGGGAGCCGGTCCGCGCGACGGCCACAGGGCGCGTGACGATCGCCGGGCGCGAGGGCGGTTACGGCAACATGGTGGAAATCAATCACGGCAACGGTCTCGCAAGCCGTTACGGGCACCTGTCACAGATCGGGGTCAAGGTTGGTCAATTCGTCCGCATCGGTGAGACCATCGGCCGAATCGGCTCGACGGGGCGCTCGACCGGTCCCCATCTTCACTATGAGACGCGGGTCAACGGCGAGGCCGTCGATCCGCAGAAATTCCTGCGTGCAGGCCTCAGGCTCGGCGAAATCTGACACCGGCCGCGACTACTCGACGTCCTCGACCTGGTCAGGCCCGCCACCGAAAGCCTTCTGGGCCAGCGCTGCCTGCATGAATTCATCGAGATCGCCGTCGAGCACGCCAGCGGTATTCGACGTCGATACGCCGGTTCGAAGATCCTTCACCATCTGATAGGGCTGAAGCACGTAAGAGCGTATCTGGTGGCCCCAACCGATGTCGGTCTTGGCGGCCTGCTCGGCCGCCGCCTTCTCCTCGCGCTTCTTGATTTCGACCTCGAATAACTTCGCGCGCAACATGTCCCAGGCCATTGCACGGTTGCGATGCTGCGACCGGTCGTTCTGGCATTTCACCACGATGTTGGTGGGGATATGCGTGAGTCGCACCGCCAACTCGGTCTTGTTCACGTGCTGCCCGCCGGCGCCGCCTGACCGCATAACGTCAGTGCGTACATCGCTTTCCTTGATGTCGATCTTGATCCGGTCGTCGACCACCGGATAGACGGTGACGCTGGCAAACGATGTGTGGCGTCGCGCGTTCGAATCGAATGGCGAAATGCGGACCAGGCGATGCACGCCATTCTCGCTCTTGAGCCATCCGTAGGCATTGTGGCCCTTCACCACCACAGTTGCCGACTTGATACCGGCGCCCTCGCCTTCCGTCTCTTCAATCCATTCGACCTTGTATCCGTGCGCTTCGGCCCAGCGCACGTACATGCGCATGAGCATGCTCGCCCAGTCCTGGCTCTCAGTGCCGCCGGCACCGGCATGCACCTCGAGATAACAGTCGTTGGCGTCGGCCTCGCCGGACAAGAGCGCTTCCAACTCGCGTCGAGCCACCTCGACCTTCAGGCGCTTGAGCGCGGCCTCCGCCTCGCCGACGGTCTTGTCGTCCTTTTCCGCTTCGCCGAGCTCGATGAGCGTGAGCTGATCCTCAAGCTCCTGCTCGATACGGCCGATCGCCTTGAGCTGATCGTCCAGCGCGTCACGCTCGCGCATCACGCGTTGCGCCCGCGCCTGATCGTTCCAGAGATTGGGGTCTTCCAATTCTTTGTTCAGTTCGGCGAGGCGTCGCGTCGCGGTGTCGACGTCAAAGATGCCTCCTCAGCAGCCGTACGGACTGCTTGATTTCTTCGACCAGGTTCTGGGTTTCCGCGCGCATCAATTCGTTCCTCACCGCGATTGTTCCGCATGTAGCGTTCCTGAACTTGTGCTGCAACCCTCAAGGCACCGCGCGGGCAATGCCGGCTTGGTGTTGCGATCAAAAGCAAAACCCCCGGCACATCAACCGGGGGCTTCCGCCAAGACAATCCGGAGGTCGTTCAGTACAGCCCGCCGGTGCCCGAACGAACGGCGCGATCGGCATCGGGACTCACGCCGGCACCCCAAGGCCGCTCAACGTCCCTGCCATCGCCGCTTCCGACGACCGAGTAGCCGTCCGACGGTGGCGCAGTGCCCGGCTTGAAGGCCTCGACAATTGCCCGCGAGGTCTCGGGACCTGCGCGAATTCCGGTCTTCGCATCGACGCGTATGAGCTTGATCCCCGGCGGCACGCGGAAAGGCGCTGCCGGCTTGTCGGCAAGCGCGACTTTCAGGAAGTCCTTCACGATCGGCGCGGCAAGGTGACCGCCGGTCGCCCCGCGCCCGATGTGACGCGGCTTGTCGTAACCCATGTAAACTCCGACGACGATGTCCGGCGTGAAGCCGATGAACCAGGCATCTTTCTCGTCGTTCGTGGTGCCGGTCTTGCCGGCCACCGGTCGCCCGACCTCGCGCACGACGGTTGCCGTGCCCCGCTGGACGACACCCTCCATCATCGACGTGATCTGGTAGGCCGTCATCGGGTCGAGCACCTGCTGTCGCCTGTCGACCAGGGAGGGCTCAGGTTGATTTTCCCACTTCTTGACGTCGCAGCCGATGCACTCGCGCTCGTCGTGCTTGTACACCGTGTGCCCGTAACGATCCTGGATGCGGTCGACGAGCGTTGGCTTGACGCGTCTGCCGCCGTTGTCGAACATTCCATAGGCCGTCACCATGCGCAGCAAGGTCGTCTCGCCGGCACCCAAAGAGAATGAAAGATACGGGGGCAAATCGTCATAGACGCCAAAACGTTTGGCATAGTCGGCGATCAACGGCATGCCGATGTCTTGGGCGAGCCGGACGGTCATCACGTTGCGAGAGTGTTCGAGGCCGAAACGCAGCGTGGATGGCCCGTAGAATTTCCCTTCATAATTTTCCGGCCGCCAGACGCCGATGCCCGGACCTTGATCGATCTCAAGCGGCGCATCGAGCACGATGGTCGATGGGGTATATCCATTGTCCAACGCGGCAGCGTAGACAAAGGGCTTGAATGATGAACCCGGCTGCCGCAGCGCCTGCGTCGCGCGGTTGAACTGGCTCTGATCGAAGGAGAAGCCGCCAACCATCGCGAGCACGCGACCGGTCAACGGATCCTCGACGACCATCGCGCCGGAAATTTCCGGCACCTGCCGCAAGCTGAACTGACCTTCAGTCTTCGCAGGTTCGACGTAGACGACATCGCCGGGGCTGACGACTTGGCCGACTTTCGTCGGGACCTTCCCGCTGGTCTTCGCCCATTTCAGGCCATCGAGGGGCAGAATGCCGACAGTACGCTCCTTGCTGACAAAGCCTCCGGGCTCGCGTCCGGGCTGCAGCCCGATGCGGGCCGACTGATCACTGACCTCCAACACCGCGGCAAGCCGCCACGGCGCAACATCGGATAAGGCTTTGATTTCGGCAAGCTTGACGCCCCAATCTCCGGCGATGTCGACTTTGGTCACCGGCCCGCGCCAACCTTGCGTCTGGTCGAAGCGCACCAAGCCGTCGATCATGGTCTTGCGCGCCAGGACCTGCAGCTTCGGATCAAGCGACGTACGAACCGACAGTCCACCTTCATATAATTTCTTTTCGCCGTAGCGTTCATAAAGCTCTCGCCTCACTTCCTCGGCGAAATATTCGGCGGCAAAAGTATGCGTGCTTGTCGACTTGCTCGTGACGCCGAGCGGCGAGCGCTTTGCCTTCTCTGCATCAGCGGCCTTCACAAAGCCGGCCTCCGCCATGCGATCGAGCACCCAATTGCGGCGCTCGATTGCGCGCTCGCGTTGCCGGAACGGGTGATAGTTACTCGGAGCCTTGGGCAGCGCCGCAAGATAGGCCGCCTCGGGCACGGTCAGCTCGTTCACCGCTTTGTCGAAGTAGGTGAGCGAAGCAGCCGCGATGCCATAAGCACCAAGGCCGAGATAAATCTCGTTCAGATAGAGCTCGAGAATCTTGTCCTTGCTGTAGGTGCGCTCGATCTTGAGCGCCAGCAGCGCTTCCTTGAGCTTCCGCGCGATGGAGAGCTCGTTGGTCAGCAGAAAGTTCTTGGCAACCTGCTGCGTGATCGTCGAAGCACCCTGCGGCCGCCGGCTCGATCCGTAGTTCTGCAGGTAGTTGATCCCCGCGCGCGCGATACCGGTGAAATCCAGCCCGCCGTGCTCGTAGAAGTTCTTATCTTCAGCGGCGAGGAAGGCATTGATCACCATCTTAGGGACCGCCTGGATCGGAATATAGAGGCGTCGCTCGCGCGCATATTCCGCGACCAGCGAGCCGTCGGCGGCGTGAACGCGGGTCATCACCGGCGGCTCGTAATCCTGCAGTTGCGAATAGTCCGGCAGGTCCTTGGAAAAATGCCACAGGAGACCGGCGGCCGCCGCTACGCCCACCACGAACAAAATGGTGCCGGCCGCGAACAGGAAGCCGAAGAAGCGCAGCAAGAGCTTCATGATCGAATGATCCCGCGTCGTGTTTGGTATTTTACCACTACCCGCCCGTTCATGCCCGGCAAGGAGCCATCGCCCTGTGTTTGCTGGGTTTTATGTTGAAACTGAGGCCGGGCACACATCTAGCGACGCCCTCCACCGGTGCCGGCGACGCGCGGCGTAAAGAAGGTCTCGACCGCCTTAACCACGGCCTGGGCCGTGCGCGCCCGCCAGGCCGGCGAATTGAGCTGCTTGAGATCGTCTTTCGTCGACATGTAACCGAGTTCGATGAGCACCGAGGGTACATCCGGAGCTGTTAATACTTTAAATCCGGCCGACTTCAGCGGGTGCTTGTGCATGCGAGCCGCACTCTTGAGCTCATCAACGACCGTGCGGGCAAATTGCATGGAGAACGTCTTGGTTTCGCGTTGCGCCAGGTCGACGAGAATATTGGCGACGTCATTGGGTTCGGCCGTCAGGTCGACGCCGGCAATGACGTCAGCTTTGTTCTCCGCCTCGGCAAGCCTTGCCGCCTCGGCGTCGGAAGCGGTCTCGGAAAGCGTATAGACGGTAGCACCTTCGGCGAGACCTTCTTTTCGCGGCAAAGCATCGGCGTGAATCGAAATGAAAAGCGCGGCACCGCGCGTGCGCGCGAAGCGCACCCGCTCGGACAATGGAATAAAGCTGTCGTCAGAGCGCGTCATTGCGACGCGGTATTTTCCCCCGCTTTCAAGCTTCTCGCGAAGCGCCTGCGAGAAAGCCAGCACGATGTCCTTTTCCAGCTCTCCGCCGGACCCTTTCGTTCCATTGTCGATACCGCCGTGACCGGGATCCACGACGACCAAGGGACGCGCATCGCCGTCTGCCTTGACCGGGGGCTCGCTTGGTTTCGCTCCGATATTGTGGGCGGGTCGCGTTTGCAGCGAAATGTTTCGCATGAAAGCGGCGCGATCGATTGCCGCAAGGTCGAGCACCAGCCGGGCCGGTTGGCCTTCCGCGGCATCCAGCACGAAAGCTTTTTCGATGCGCACGGGCCCCTTGGTATCGAGCACGATGCGCGAGCCGCCCTGCATGATCAGCCCATACCGAAACGCCTTGACCAAGCCGCGGCTCTGGGTGCCGGCCTTAGCCGGCAGCTTGAAGTTCACTTGCGGGAGGTCCACGACAACTCTGTAGGGATCGGCGAGTGTAAAGGCCGCGAGGTCGATTTTCCGATTGAGGTCGACCACAAATCTCGTCTGTTTATCGTCCCCACCGATGCGCAGGTCTGTGGCGATGACCTCCTGCTCCACTGCGGCCGCAAGCGCGTGCTCTGTCACAGCACCCTCGGCCGCCAAGCCGGCCGAGTCGCTGAGCAGCGCACAAGCAAGAGTGCTGGCGATGGCAATCGCGCGGGCTGTCACGAATCCGAACCCTTTATAACGCGCTTTTTTAACCCATTAGGGGGCGTTTCGGTTAACGGAACTTGAGCATTGGCGTAATTCCCCGCACCACTGTGGCCTAACTGCAAAGCTTCCCTTGCCAGTGGGAACGCCGGGCCGTATGTAGGTTGTGCTGACGGTTAGAGTTCCGGTTGTGCCGTGTTCGGGCCCCGGCCGCTTAGGTCCAGTACCGCCCCCCGAAGGAGGTCGGCGGACGGACAAGCGAAATGCCGAAACCCTTGTGAAGGCACCCGGATCAGCGCGCGGCGTGCAAAGCCGTTCGCACCCTGGCTGTGAGCGACGAGAAACCTCGGTTCGCGCCTTCAGGCGCGGCCGCAGTGATACGGGTCGCAAGTTTCATGCTGCCACTGACGCAGCAAAGGTATTTTGAGGTTCATAACCCACGCGCCGCCATCATGACGGCGCGCGATGGTATGCGCCTTGGCCACGCGGCCCTTCCCTTCAACACCTATCAGGCCGGCTCCCCGGACATTCGACTTGCGCCGTCTGCTACGCGCGAGCCCGTGGGAGTTTGCGGCCCAGTGAGATTTTCCAATGGCCGACAAAATGTTGATCGACGCGACCCACCCGGAGGAGACCCGGGTCGTCGTGCTACGCGGCAATCGCGTCGAGGAATTCGACTTCGAGAGCGCCAACCGCAAGCAGCTTCGCGGTAACATCTATCTCGCCAAGGTCACACGCGTCGAACCGTCACTACAGGCGGCGTTTGTGGACTATGGCGGCAACCGCCACGGTTTCCTCGCGTTCTCGGAAATTCACCCGGACTATTACCAGATCCCGGTCGCTGACCGGCAGGCGTTGATCGCCCAGGAAGAACGTGACCAGCGCGATGCCGACGCCGAAGCGGAGCGTCGGGCGGGACGCCGCGGCCGCCGTAACCGCCACCGCGGCGCCGAGCGGCATCGGGATCGCGACGTCGTGCAGAGCGAGCCCGTCTCCGCCGAACAGGCTGCGGCCGAAGCGACAGAAGCTCCAGCGGCCGACAACGGATTTGGGGAATCGGCGCAGGACCAAGTCGCGCAGGCGACAGATTATGCTGCTGGGTCTGAGACGGTACAGCCCGAGTTTGCGCCCGACGCGCAGGAGCATGAGCCTGCCGAGATGTCCTCGAGCGAGGAGCCAGCTCCGCCGGCCGACGCGCCGCTCGAGACGATCGCCGAAGGCGAGCAACCGTCCGCCGCTGCCGAAGGCGCCCTCACCGCGGACACGACGCCCGAAGAAGCCCCGTATCATTCCAACTCCCCGGCGGTCGACGCGGCGGAAAACGGCAACGGCGAGGAACACCCCGACGACGAGGCAGTTGAATCCGTCGGCGGCGCCGACGCCCTCGAAGAGGTGCAGGAGCGGCTTCCGCGATTCCGGCGCCAGTACAAGATCCAGGAAGTGATCAAGCGCCGGCAGGTGATGCTGGTGCAGGTCGTCAAGGAAGAGCGCGGCACCAAAGGCGCAGCCTTGACAACATATCTCTCGCTCGCGGGCCGTTATTCGGTGCTGATGCCGAACACCGCGCGCGGCGGCGGCATTTCCCGCAAGATCACGTCGGCCGAAGATCGTATGCGGCTGAAGGAAATCTCGCAGGAACTCGAGGTGCCGGAAGGCATGGGCGTGATCCTGCGCACCGCGGGCGCAAGCCGCACCAAGACCGAAGTCAAGCGCGACTTCGAATACTTGCTGCGCCTGTGGGAGACGGTGCGTGACCTCACCCTCAAATCGACCGCCCCGAAGCTGGTCTACGAGGAAGGCTCGCTCACCAAGCGGTCAATCCGCGACCTTTACGGCAAGGACATCGAGGAAGTCATCGTTTCGGGCGAGGAAGGCTACAAGGAAGCCCGCGAATTCATGCGGATGCTGATGCCTAGCCACGCCAAGAACGTAAAACAGTACAAGGATACGCAACCGCTGTTCACGCGCTACGGCATCGAAAGCCAGCTCGATGCCATGTTCTCACCGGTCGTCCAGTTGCGTTCCGGCGGTTACATCGTGATCAACCAGGCCGAAGCCCTGGTTGCGATCGACGTGAACTCGGGCCGCGCGACGCGCGAGCACCACATCGAGGACACCGCGCTCAAGACCAATTGCGAAGCGGCGGACGAAATCGCACGGCAACTGCGCCTGCGCGATCTCGCCGGCCTCATCGTCATCGATTTCATCGACATGGACGAGGGCCGCAACAATCGCACGGTCGAGCGGCGCCTGAAGGAGGCGCTCAAGCATGACCGCGCGCGAATCCAGGTCGGGCGCATTTCCCATTTTGGTCTGCTCGAGATGTCGCGCCAACGCATCCGCACGTCGGTGCTGGAAAGCTCGACCGAAAAATGCCCGGTGTGCGGCGGCAGCGGCCACGTGCGCTCGGTGTCGTCGGTAGCACTGCAATTGCTGCGCGCCGTCGAGGAGATGCTGATCAAGGGCGCAACGCACAATCTGATCGTTCGCACGCGCGCAGAAGTCGCGCTTTACGTTCTTAATCACAAACGCGCTCATCTGCGCGTGCTCGAGGAGCGTTTCCGCATCACCATCACGGTGTCAGCCGACCCGGCGGTAACCGGGCAGCAGTCCTACGTGATCGATCGCGGCGAACAGGTGCACACCCCCGAGGCAGCGCGCAATCTCGCCGCCCAGCAGCCGCAGATCCCGGTCTCGGCAGACGAAGCCGAAGAGGACTTCGTCGCAGCGGATGAACAGGAAGACGGTACCGAACTTGCGGCAGCCGAGCCGGAGGGTGAAGCCCATCGCGAGGGCGGCGAACGTGAAAGCGGCCGCAAACGCCGGCGCCGGCGCGGACGCGGCGGACGTGGGCGCGGCGGCGAGCCGCGCCGCGATACGCAAGCATTCACGCACGACACCGTCCCCGAACATGTCATCGCGCACGAGGACCATGACGGCGGCTTGCCCGAAGAGAACGGTTCAGGGCAGCAACCGTCAACTCAGGACGGCGCTCAACTCGGCGAAGGCGAAGCCCGCGAGGGCGGGCGCCGCCGGCGGCGTGGCCGCCGCGGCGGCCGCCGCAACCGGCAGCGCAACGGCGAGCGGCCGCCATTCCAGGGCGATACAACCCCGGAGTTCGAGGCTCAGCGGCCTGACGAGCAGCCGCAGTATGAGAGCGAGCCCGCCTATGCTGCGCCGGTCGAGCACCCCCCTGCCCCGCCGCCCGAAGAACCGGCGGTGGCTGCAAGCGAGCAGGACGTGCGGCGACGCCGTTCCACTATTCGCGAACCGGTCGCCTTTTCCGGCGAAGGCATGCCACCCTCGCCCGCAAATCTCCCACCACCGACGCCGGTCGTCTCCAGCTCGGCAGCAGACGAGCAGACCGCCCCGAAACGCGGCTGGTGGGGTAAGCGTCTGCTTGGAGACAAGAGCTAGGCACCTCTGAAAAGGGTAAAATCCTGCCAACGAGAACGCCCTCACGCCTGCGTCCCTGACATCGAGAAGCGTGCTATCCTGATCCCGCATCGACACCGAAAAGGAGCCGATCCGATGCTGCGAACCCTTGCCATCGCCATCATCCCAGTCGTGCTTGCGGCAACGCCGTCCGCAGCCGTCACGTCGCAGGAAAAAATGGAGACGTGCAAAGTCGGCGCCGAAAGCCAGCAGCTTCAGGGCGCGAAGCGTTCCGCGTTCATTAAAAAGTGTATGGCGGGGGGAAATTACGAGCCGCCGGCGCGTAAAAACGCGGCGAAGCCGGAACAGAAAAAGTAGCCGAGCTTACCGCGCGCTTGCCGCCGGAGCGGATGCAGGCCGCTCCAGCGGTTTGACGTCGAATGAGCGCAATTGACCGCGGCGAAGCACTTCGATCGTCGTGACGCGATTGATCCGCTCGCCGTTGAGGATGCGGATCAGATCGTCGACGCCGGTGATTGGCAGGCCATCAAGCCGCACGATGGTGTCGAGGCTCATCAATCCGGCGAGCGCGGCGGGACCATGCGGCTCGAGCGCGGTGATCATTGCACCCGACTCATTCTCGATGCCCGCCGCAAGCGCCTGCCGGCGGGGAACGGCCGTCGTTTGTGCCGATATCCCGATATAGGCGCGCCGAACGCGACCGTGCTGGATCAGTTCGCCGAGAACAAACCTGGCGGTGTTACTTGCGACCGCGAAGCAGATGCCCTGCGCGCCCATGATGACCGCCGTATTTATTCCGATGACCTCCCCTCGCGACGACACCAGCGGGCCTCCGGAATTCCCCGGATTGAGGGCGGCATCGGTCTGGATCACGTCCTCGATCAGCCTACCCGTACGCGAGCGTAAAGACCGTCCGAGCGCTGAAATCACGCCCGCGGTTACGGTGGACTCGAAACCAAGCGGATTACCGATCGCAACGACCAGCTGGCCGCGCTTGAGCAACTTGGAATCACCCAGCGGAGCGCTCGGCAGATCGCGTGCAGAGCCGGCGCGCAACAGCGCCAGGTCGGTGTCGGAGTCCTCGCCCAGACTGCGGGCTTCCATCAGGTGGCCGTCGGCATCCTGCAGCCAGATGTCCTTGGCGCCCTCGACTACGTGGCTGTTGGTCAGCACCAAGCCATCGGGCGCAATGATGACGCCCGATCCGACGCCGGCCGGACGGCCGTTGCTCGCGCGCACTTCAACGCGCACCACGGCCGGGCCGACAGCGTCGGCGACCGAGGTGACCGCATTGGAATAGGCGTCGAGGATTTCAGTATCACTGACGGACGGGGACGCGGCTTCGCCGGCGTCCCGGACTTCGGGCGACGAGGCAAAATCGAGCATTGGCGTGTTGGGGTTAAGTGAATTGGACCGTGATGTAAGTATCGACAGCCACAATAAAAAGGTGCCGCCGCTCCTGTGCCGCGATTTCCGGCCGTTTCGGGGTCGGTTCAACGCGATTCAAATTGACCTGTTCTGTTTAACTTTCATCAAGCGTGCGGAGGTAAGGTGCTACGGGAACAAGTCAATTTCGCCTCAAAGACCAAATGCGCAAGGCAAAGCAAGTCCGCAACAGAGCCCTTTCGGCAGGAGAACGCCGGCGCGCCATCATCGTGATGGCAGCGCTCACCGGGCTGTTTTTTCTCGCCGCCTTCGTGACCGCGGGCTCTTTTCTCTCCACCGATCGGCAAGCGATGAGCTCGGTATCAAAGGTAACCCCGCTGCCCCCGACCGAAGGGGGCGAAGCCGCAAGCCGCGTCGCTTCGATCGTCGTAGAAACTGACAAAAAAGGCCGCTGCGAGGAACGCCGGTTCGACAACCGCACCGGCAAAATGGTTTCGGCCAATTACGTCAACTGCGATGCACGGCTTGAACCGGAGCGCGACACCACGCCGTCGGAAAATATCAACCGCGAGCGGATCCGCGCCATTCTCGGTGCATTCAAGAAATAGCCGACCGCAAATTCAGCGGCTCTGCGTCTATCGTCGCAGCCAGTTGCTGATGCGCCCGACGGCCTCGTGCATCTCGGCGGCGGATCCCGCGTAGCAGAAACGCAGGAAGCGCTTTCCGTTCAACGGATCGAAGTCGATGCCCGGCGTTGCGGCAACGCTCGCTTCATTGAGCATGCGTTTTGCGAAATCCAGGCTGTCGGCAGAGAAACTCGAAATATCCGCGTAGAGATAGAACGCTCCATCGACCGGCAGAAACTTATCGAGCCCGGCTTTCGGCAGACCGTCCACGAGAATTCGCCGGTTCTCTTCATAGCCATGCTTGACGGCTTCCATCTCTTCGCGGCCATCGAATGCGGCCTCGGCGGCAACCTGCGCCAGTGTCGGCACCGAAATCGCAAGGTTGCCCTGCAGGCACTCGATCGAACGGACCAGAACGTCCGGCACGATCATCCAACCGACACGCCAGCCTGTCATGCAGAAATATTTCGAAAAAGAATTGATCACGACAGCACGGTCCGACACGTTGGCCGCGGTTTCGGCGGCAAACGCATAGTCGAGTCCGTGGTAAATTTCATCGGAGATCACTCGGATGCCTTCCGCTTCGGCGACCGCGATCAGCCGCGTGAGCGCGTCCGCATCCATCATGGTACCGGTCGGATTGGCTGGACTTGCAATCACGACGCCCTTGAGCGGTTTGCGCTGGTGCGCCGCGAGCAATGCTTTTGCCGACAAAGCCCAACGCGTTTCAGCGGATGTCTCGATGAGCACCGGCTCGCATCCGAGCGCCGAGAGTATGTGGCGATACGGCGGATAGCCGGGATTGGCCAAGGCGACACGGTCGCCCGGCTCGAACAGTGACAGGAATGCCAGAATGAACCCACCGGAAGATCCGGTGGTCACGACGACACGGGCCGGATCAAGAAGGAGATCGTAGGCATCCCTGTAGTGGCGCGCGATACGCGCGCGCAGTGATGCTATTCCCAGCGTCTCGGTGTAGCCGATGCGCCCATGTGCAAGCGCGGCTTGTGCCGCTCGGATGGCCGTCGCCGGCGCCGGGGCGGCCGGCTGGCCGACCTCCATGTGGATGATATTGGCGCCTTGCGCCTCGCGTTGCGCCGCCGCCGCCATGACATCCATGACGATGAACGGTGGCACATCACTGCGTTTCGATGGCGCTAATAGCCTTTTTGCCGCATCAAGCATCGTTTTTAGCCGATTGGGCCTTATTTCCCTGCCCCGCTGCCGCCGCATTCCCCGGTTTGCTTGCGACCAGCGCCGTCATGACCGGGTCGTGATCGCAGGCTGCGTTGACCGCCTGTAAGGGCGTCAATAGTTTCACGCGCATTCGGTGCACATCGGCATGTCCTTGGACGGCACACCTATCAGGACGCGGCGCAGGGCGCCAGCAGCCCGGGCGATCGCCTTGCTCACGGCGGTCGCCGTCGGCACCGCCGGCATCGCACCCGCACACGCTCAGGACAGCGCGACGCGCGGGATGCCGATCATTCGTGACGCCGAGATCGAGCAATTGCTGCGCGACTATGCACAGCCGGTCCTGCGGGCGGCGGGACTTGCAAAGCAGAATGTGAGGGTGGTGGTCCTGAGCGACCGCTCGTTCAACGCCTTCGTGATGGATGGCCGGCATATCTTCATCAATGCGGGAGCATTGTTTGACGCCAAGACACCCAACGAAGTCATTGGCGTCTTTGCTCACGAGACTGGACACCTTGCCGGCGGTCACTTGCAGCGCTTACGCGAGCAGCTTGCCTCCGCGCAGACGGCATCGATCATCGCGCTGCTGGCCGGCATTGGTGCCGCGGTCGCCGGCTCCCGCGGCGGAGCAGGCGGCGCCGATATCGGAGCAGCCGCGATCCTGGCGCCGCAGCAGGCGATCATGCGCACGATGCTCTCCTATGTGCGCACGCAGGAAGATCAGGCCGATCACGCAGGCGTGAAATTTCTTAACGCGACAGGTCAATCGCCGCGCGGCATGGTCGACCTGTTCAAGCGGTTGAGCAGCGAATCGTTATTCAATTCGCGTTACATTGACCCCTATATGCAAACCCATCCGATGCCGGCGGAACGCGTCGCTGCACTCGAAACCGTCGCCAAAGCCAGCCCCTACTGGGAGCGCAAGGATCCTCCCGAGCTGCAGCTCCGCCACGACATGATGCGCGCCAAGCTTTCCGGTTTTCTGGAACGGCCCGACACCGTCGCGCGGCGCTACCCGGCCACTGACCATAGCCTGCCGGCCCGTTACGCGCGCGCGATCTCGACCTACCGGAACTCCGACGTGCGACAGGCGATTGCGCAAATAGATTCACTCATCCAGGTGCAGCCGAACAATCCATATTTCTACGAGCTCAAGGGCCAGGCGCTGCTGGAAGGCGGACATCCGTCGGAAGCCATCGCTCCGCTGCGGCACGCCGTCCAGCTGTCGCACAACAATGCGCTGGTCGAGATCCTGTTGGCACAGGCGCTCAATGCCACCGGCAACGCAAAACTTTCGGAGGAAGCCGTCGCCATACTCCGCTCCGCAATTGTGCGCGAGCCGGAGGCCCCGGATGCTTACTCGCAGCTTGCCGTGGCCTACGGCCGCAAAGGTGATCTGGCCAATGCCGACCTTGCTTCCGCACAGGCCGCCTTCAGCCGCGGCGACATCAAGACCGCACGTCAACTGGCCGCCCGCGCCAAGACTCGTCTTCCGGTCGGCTCTCCCGCATGGGTGCGGGCCGACGACATCGTCAATGTCAAGCCGCCCAATGCCAACGCCGGCCTCCATTAGTCACAAGGACAAAGAACCATGAAATCGATTTCGCGCTCTTTCGCGGCCGCCTGTGCGGTCATATTGACCCTAGCGGCAGCGCCGAGCTCAAACGCCGACGAGTTCTCGTCCAGTCAGCGTAGCGAGGTCGAGCGTATTGTCCGCGAGTACCTGATCGCACACCCTGAGGTGCTTCAGGAGGCGATGAACGAGCTCGACAAACGGCAGACAGCGGCGCAAGCGGAGAAGCACAAGGCCGCGATCAAGCAATATTCGGACGCCTTGTTTAGCTCGCCGCGGCAGGTCGTGCTCGGCAATCCGAACGGCAACGTCACCTTCGTTGAGTTCTTCGACTACAACTGCGGCTACTGCAAGCGCGCCATGGACGACATGCTCACGCTGCTCAAGGACGACCCGAAACTCAAGGTCGTCCTGAAGGAATTCCCCGTGCTCGGACCGGGCTCGATCGAGGCCGCGCAGGTAGCGGTTGCGGTCCACATGCAGGACAAGACGGGCAAGAAGTACCTCGAATTCCATCAGAAGCTGCTCGGCGGGCGCGGTGAGGCGAACAAGGCGCGCGCGCTGGCTGTCGCCAAGGACATCGGCCTCGACATGGCGCGACTCGACAAGGACCTGGCGAGCCCCGAAGTAAAGGCGGCCTTGCAGGAAAGCTTCAAGCTCGCCGAAGCGCTCGGGCTCAACGGCACGCCGAGCTACGTGATTGGCGACAACGTCGTTGTTGGCGCGGTCGGGCTCGAGGCACTCAGGGAGAAGGTCAACACCTCGCGCTGCGGCAAGCCGAGCTGCTGAACGGCGGCAAGTCCTTCAATAGGCGTCGATACGGACTTCGGCCGCCGCGGTACCCTGCGGCGGCCATTTTTGCGTCAAAAGCAATAACGGAACAAAGTTCCCGCGGGGCAGTTGTTGCGCGCATGTACACGTTCGGGATGGAAGAGGAATACTTCCTGTTCGACGCCAAAACGCGCCACGCGGTGCGTCGCGCGAGCAAGAAATTTCTTGCACTTGCGCAAAAGCAGCTCGGCGACCGCGTCATGACCGAGATGCTGCAATCACAGCTCGAGGTCGCCACCCCGCCCTGTGCCACCATGGACGAGGCGCGCGGCCATCTCAGACACTATCGCCAGACGCTCGCAAAGGCGGGCGCGGAGCACAAGCTTGGCCTCGCCGCCATGGGGACCTTTCCCCTCGCCTTCTGGCCGGAGCAGATGGTGACGCGCAAGGCGCGTTACGGCGCCATCATGGACGACCTGCAGATGATCGGTTACCGCAACATGTTGTGCGGGATGCATGTGCACGTCGCGGTGCCGGACGTCGACACGCGCATCAACTTGATTATGCGGCTGACGCCTTACCTTCCGCTCCTGCTCGCCCTTTCGACCTCCTCGCCGTTCTGGCAAGGCCACCTGACCGGTCTCGTCGGTTACCGGCTGGCTGCGTATGATGAGTTGCCGCGCACGGGATTGCCTGAACTCTTCCGCACCAATGAGGATTATCGCGAATTCATCTCCGCGTTGACTTGGGCAAAAATTATTCCGGATGCAAGTTACATCTGGTGGGCTATACGGCCCTCGCTCAACAATCCGACCATCGAGTTGCGCGTTGCCGACAGCTGCACGCGGCTCGAGGATGCCATCGGCATCGCAGCGCTTTTCCGCTGTCTCGTGCGCGCGCTCGATCGCGATCGCGCGCTCAATGCAGGATTCGATCGCGTCGGCCGCGCCATCACGCAAGAGAACAAATGGCACGCACAGCGTTACGGCATCGCTGCAACATTCGTCGAGCCTTTCTCCCGCTCACCGCTCACACTTCCGCAATGGCTCGATCAGGTTATCGACTTTATCGCCGAAGATATCGAGGCACTCGACTGCGCCGGTGAAATCAGGCACCTGCATGCCATTGTCGCCCATGGCACAAGCGCTGACCGGCAGATCGAAATATTCGGCAAGGCCAAGTCCGCCGGCCGCCGAGGGTTAACGGCGCTCAAGGACGTCGTCGATTGGGCGGCATCCGAGACCCAGGCGATTTGCGGGCCAAAACCGCGGACCTGATGCCGGTCCGGGCTTCCCCTTATCCTCGCGGCCACCTATAAAGTTCGACGATTTCTCGCGCACGGAGCCCCCTCGCGCGAGCTCGGCGGGGACCTCATGGCCAAGACGATCTACGTCCTCAACGGACCCAATATGAACCTGCTCGGCACGCGAGAGCCCGAGAAATACGGGCGCGCCAACTTGGCCGACGTTGAGAAACTTTGCGCGGAGACGGCGAAGCGCTTCGGCATGGATGTCGTCTGCCGTCAATCGAACAAGGAAGGCGAACTGGTCGACTGGATTCAGGAGGCGCATTCCAAGAAAGCTGCGGGGATCGTGATCAACCCGGCTGGCTACACGACGACATCGATTGCCATCATGGACGCACTGTTGGCGGTGCAGGCGACAGTACCCGCGGTCGAAATCCACATCACCAATATCCACCAGCGCGAAGCCTTCAGGCACAATTCGTATATTTCCAAGGCGGCAAAGGCGGTGGTCGCCGGTTTCGGTGTCGACGGCTATGTGCTGGCGATCACCGGCCTGGCCGGCCTCGTCGGCGCCAAACAGAAACGTTGAGCGTGCCGGATGGGCAAATCACCCAAGTCGATCGTCGACCATGAACTCATCCACGAGTTGACCAAGCTCCTGGATGAGACCGGACTGACCGAGATCGAGATCGAGCAGGATGGCCGGCGCGTAAGGGTGGCACGCGGCGCGACGGTCACCGCCGCGCCCGCCGCCGTGCGCGTCGAAGTAGCGTCGCCGCAAGCTGCGGCGGACACCGCCGCCAAGCCGATCGATCCGTCGAAGCATCCCGGCGTCGTCATTTCGCCGATGGTCGGCACCGCCTACGCGGCCTCAGAGCCGGGCGCCAAGCCTTTCATCGACATCGGCAGCACGGTCAAAGCCGGCGACACGCTCCTGATCGTCGAAGCCATGAAGACGATGAACCAGATTCCGGCCCCGCGTGCCGGCACCGTCATTCAAATTCTTTTCGAGGACGGTCAGCCGGTCGAGTTCGGCGAGCCGTTGGTGATTATCGAGTGATGCCGATACGCGTTACCTCGCTACGTTCTCATCCTGAGGAGGCCGCGAAGCGGCCGTCTCGAAGTGTTCGATAAAATCCTGATCGCCAATCGCGGCGAAATCGCTTTGCGCGTGCTGCGCGCCTGCAAGGAGCTCGGGATACCGACTGTGGCGGTGCACTCGACCGCCGATGCAGACGCCATGCATGTGCGTTTCGCAGATGAAAGCGTCTGTATCGGCCCGCCCGCCGCGAAAGACAGCTACCTCAACATCCCCTCAATTCTTTCGGCCTGCGAGATTACCGGCGCAGATGCCGTTCATCCCGGTTACGGATTTTTGTCCGAGAACGCGCGCTTTGCAGAAATCCTTGCCGAACATGGCGTGCAGTTTATCGGACCGAAGCCCGAACATATCCGCATTATGGGTGACAAGATCGAGGCCAAGCGGACCGCGAGAAAGCTTGGCATTCCGGTCGTGCCCGGTTCGGAGGGCGGGGTGAGCACCGACCAGGAAGCAAGCAAAATCGCGAGCGAAATCGGCTTCCCGGTGCTGATCAAGGCGGCTGCCGGCGGCGGCGGGCGGGGAATGAAGGTTGCCCGTTCTGCTGCCGAGCTATCGACCGCGCTTTCGACCGCCCGCGCCGAGGCCAAGGCCGCTTTCGGCGATGACGCCGTCTATATCGAGAAATATCTCGACGCGCCCCCGCCACATCGAGATTCAGGTGATCGGTGACGGCCATGGAAATGCCATCCATCTCGGCGAGCGCGACTGCTCCTTGCAGCGGCGTCACCAGAAGGTCTGGGAGGAAGGCCCCTCTCCCGCGCTCAATGCCAGCACGCGCGAGGCGATCGGCGAGACAGTCGCCAAGGCGATGCGCGAGATCGAATATCTCGGTGTCGGCACCGTCGAATTCCTGTACGAGGACGGCAAATTCTACTTCATCGAGATGAATACACGCATTCAGGTCGAGCATCCGGTCACCGAGATGATCACCGACATTGACCTGATTTTCGAGCAGATCCGCGTTGCTGCCGGAACCAACCTCGCCATCAAGCAAAGCGACGTGAAGTTTCACGGCCACGCCATCGAATGCCGCATCAATGCAGAGAACCCGATCACTTTCCGTCCGTCGCCCGGGAAAATCCTGCACTACCACCCGCCTGGAGGCCTCGGTGTTCGCATCGATTCCGCGGTCTATCAGGGCTACACCATTCCGCCCTACTACGATTCACTCGTCGGCAAGCTGATCGTGCATGGGAAGACCCGCACCGAGTGCCTGATGCGGCTCAAGCGTGCGCTCGACGAAGTCGTGGTCGACGGAATTGAAACGACTTTGCCGCTCTTCCGCGCGCTGGTGCGCGAAAAAGACGTCATCGACGGCAATTATCACATTCACTGGCTGGAGCAGTTCCTCGCGCGCGGCGGCATCGAGGACTAGGCCGGCGCGCCACGTCCACCTGTGAGGCGCGTCAACAGCGCGCAGATATCGTTGGGGTCGTAAGGCTTGGCAACGAACAACGAGCGCGGCACCAGCGGCGATATTTCGGAAATCTTGTAGCGTCCCGAAACGTAGACAATCGGCATCTCGGGCCGCAGTTCGCGCACCCGCTCGGCAAGCTCGGCACCGTTCATGCCACCGGGCAGATTGATATCGGTGAACAGCACGTCAACGTTCGCGTCCGACTTGATAAAGCGCAGCGCTTCGTCCGCTGTGGCGACTTCGTGCACGCGAAAGCCGGACTCGCTCAGACAGTCCGCGACAAGATTGCTGATCATCACTTCGTCTTCGACCAGCAAAACCGAAATAGCAGCCGCCGTCCGGCTCATCCCTGCTCTCCCCGTCGGTTTGGCCCCGCCTGCGTCCCCGACGCAGGCCCCAGCATACGAAAATTTGCTGCATTTCGGGTGTGGAAAGCGTTAACAGAGCGGGTTCCGAGGCCGCTGTTTCCTCCCCATGTTTGCGTTACCGTAGGACAGGTTCGCGCCATGGCAAACCGCGAAAACACTTTCATCGAGATCACGCCGGACGTGCTGCTGAAGGCGTACGCCTGCGGGATTTTTCCGATGGCGGAAAGTGCCGACGACCCCGCACTCTACTGGATCGAGCCGGACATGCGTGGGGTCATTCCGCTGCAGGGGTTTCATCTTCCGGCCCGCCTCGCCCGTACCGTCCGCTCCACGCGCTATACGGTCCATATCGACCGCGACTTCGACGCTATCGTCGAAGGCTGCGCCGAACCCAAGAAGGACCGCGCGCGCACCTGGATCAATATCCGTATCCGCCGCATCTACCGATCATTGTTCGATCGCGGTCACTGCCACACGGTGGAGGTCTACGACGGCGATCATCTTGTTGGCGGATTGTACGGCGTGTCGCTCGGTCGCGCTTTCTTCGGCGAAAGCATGTTCCATCGCGCGCGCGACGCCTCGAAGATCGCGCTCGTGCACCTCGTCGCACGCCTCAAGCTGGGCGGCTACCGGTTGCTCGACACTCAATATGTTACCGAGCACCTAAGGACGTTCGGTGCCGTCGAAATTCCGAAGCGCCGCTATCATCGGCTGCTCGAAGAGGCGTTGCATGGCGATGCCGATTTTGCCGCCCTGCCTGTCACGCGGACAATCAGCGGCGAAGAAGCGCTCTCGATTCTTCGCAACAGTGAGTGATTAACGCGCCGGCGGCGGGAAGAAGCCGGGCGGCGGCGGCGCGCGCTGCGGCTGTGGCGGCGGCGACGTACGGCGCTGTTGTGGTTGCTGTTGTTGCTGCCGTGCCGGCGGCTTCTGGTCCGCCGGCACTTCGGCGACATTCGGATTCTGCCCGCCTTTGCATTCGGTCAGCCACACATCGTAGATCGGGTGCTCCACCGCGTGCAGGCCCGGACTGGCGGCAAACATCCAGCCGGTGAAGATCCGTTTGATTTCGCCCTGCAATGTGACTTCGTCGACTTCGACAAAGGCGTCGGTATTGGGCGTCTCGGTCGGCGGCCGCGAGTAGCATACCCGCGGCGTCACCTGCAGCGCGCCGAACTGCACGGTCTCATTGATCGCGACATCGAATGAAATGATCCGTCCGGTGATCTTGTCGAGACCGGAGAACACCGAAGTCGGATTGGTGATGCGCTGCGGCGGCGGCTCGACCACAACTTCGTCATTGGGCTGCGGCGCCGTATTGGCCTGCTGCGGAGCATTGCGCGGCGAACCTGGACCGGGCGGCAGCGCCGCGGGCGGCTGGGACGGCGTCGATACATCCTGTTGCGGACGCTGACCCGGCGGCGGAGCCGGCGCCACAATCCCGCCTGGCGGTGGCGGAAGCGGCTGCGACTGGACCGAGCCGGCCCCTGGCCGGTTGGAAGGAGGCAAATTCATCGGGGCGGGCAGCGGCTGCGACGGCGGCGTGTCGCGGTTGCTGGGATAATATGGCGGCGGTTGCTGCGAAGGCGGTGCGTTTGGAACATCCGCAGGCGGGCGCGGCGGAGGATTGCCGAAGATCGAGCCGAATTGCGCAAATGCTGGAGGCGCCGCAAGCAGTGCGGCGAACGCAAACAACACGACTGGGCGGATGCGACGCGCCATCAAGATCCGGTTACGGCCTCGGCCGGCGTGAATTAGCAGCGCCCGGTTAACACGGGGAATACGGCGGCGGAAGGGCAGTTCTCGCGCGGGTCTTGTGCGGCAGGGCGAAACGCCGCGTTGCCCCTCCCCACCGGAACCGGCATGGTCCCGCTAATAAGAACTGTGGCTTTGTAGGGGGCTTTCAATGCGGCGATTTCTTGGACGCTTTCTTGGATTCTCGATGCTGGCGGCTTGCGCACTCGTCGCAACGTTACCGGACGCCCGGGCGCAGACTTATCCCGACCGCCCCATCACCATCGTTGTTCCGCTCGCTGCCGGTACCGGAATGGACGCCCTAGTCCGACTTTACGCCGACAAGCTGCAGGCCGCGCTCGGTAAGGCGGTCGTGGTGGAGAACAAGCCTGGCGCCGCCTTGATGCTTGCCGCCACGGCCGTCGCCTCCGCCCCCGCGGATGGTTACACGCTCCTGGTCTCGACCTCGTCGGCAATGGCGATCAATCCGGTCCTCTACAAGAAGATTAACTACAAGCTCACAGACTTCGTGCCGGTGTCATTCTACGTGAAGTCGCCGTTCATCCTGGTGGTGAACCCGGACCTGCCGGCCAAGACGGTGCCGGAGCTCATCGAGATGGCCAGGAAAAGCGAGAAGCCGCTCAGCTACTCCTCGCCCGGCGCCGGCGTGGCACAGCATCTGTCGATGGAATACATGAAGCAGCGCTTCAGCATCAATTTTACGCACGTGCCCTATCGTTCGACGCCGCAGTCAGTGTCCGACATCGTCGCCAACCACGTGCAACTGGGTTTCGCCGAAGCCGGCGCCACGTTGCCACTGATCCGCGAAGGCAAGCTGCGCGCACTCGCGGTATCGTCAGCGACGCCGATTCCGACGCTGCCCGACGTGCCGCCCTTCGCGAAGGCCGCCAATGCGCCCGACTTCGAAGCGGTCTCGTGGCACATGCTGTTCGCGCCCGCGGCGACGCCGAAGCCCATTCTCGACAGGCTCCATACCGAGATGACGAAGATCATGAGCGACCCGGAGATGAAGCAGAAGGCCAGCAATATCGGACTCCTGCCGATCGATCCGCCCTCGATCGCAGACACCGAGAAATATCTCGTGAGCGAACGCGAGAAGTGGGGCTCGCTGGTGAAGAAGCTGGGGCTGGAGGGGTCGCAGTAACAACCACGTACAAACTGCCGGCCAGGCGTCACGCTCAGCCAACCGGGTCCGGCCTTCGGCCGGCCATGACCCAAAAATAGCCGCGACCCTACGATTTCGTATCCGGCGACCACGCTTTGTAGTCGCCGGTTGCTTTCGGCCGGCGGCCAGCGGCGAGTGTTGATCCGGGAGGGCGATATGCGGCCGGCGTTCCGGTCATGTTTGCCCGGTGCGGCTTCTGCCACGGATGCGGTTTGTAGCTTTCCTGCGTCGGTGGCGTGTCGACAGTGTGATGGAGCCAGCCGTGCCAGGACGGTGGCACCGTGGAGGCTTCCGTATAGCCGTTATAGATCACCCAGCGGCGTTCGAAGCCGAGCGTCTTGTCGATCTTGCCGCCGCGGGTCCGATAGTACTGGTTGCCGAACTCGTCCTCGCCGACGATCTCGCCATACATCCAGGTCCAGAATTGCGTCCCGAAGGTCTGCGAATTCCACCAGGTGAACAATTTGAGCAGGAAAATTTTCATCGGCGTCGCGCATTAAATCCCATTGCAACGCGGGCTTTTTGCCACCTGACCGCGGCCTTGTCCAGCCAGAGCATGTTGAAGCGCTTGGATATTAGGCCATATTTGCCGCACAGACATGAATGATATGAAAGGCGCATGGATTCGCTCAGAGCCGCGCTGACCTCGGTCAAGGATCTGCTCGACTGGCTGCCCGATCTGGTGGTCGCACTGCTAATCCTCGCGATCGCGGTGCTTTTTGCGCTCGCGCTCCATCGCTGGGCGCGCAAGCTCGTCCGTCGGGCCATAGCCGGACGTTATCCTTTCGTCTTCTCTGTCTTCACCCAGACGCGTGGAGCTCACAAAGGCGGCGCTGCTGATTCTGGCGATGATGATTGCCGTCCCGGTCGCACCGCTACCGCCGGAAACCGCGGCTCTGCTCGCCCGCATGATGGCAGTCGCCGTGATCGGCCTCATCGGCTGGGCGGCGATCATAGCGCTGCATATCGCCGCCGATCTCTACCTGCGCCGCTTCCGCCTCGACATCGACGACAATCTACTTGCGCGCAAGCACAACACGCAGGTGCGCGTGCTTGCGCGCACGGTCGACGTGCTGCTGGTTATGCTCACACTCAGCGCCGCACTGATGACGTTCCCCGCCGTGCGGCAATACGGCGTGAGCCTTTTTGCCTCCGCCGGCGTCGCGGGCATCGTCGCAGGTCTCGCCGCGCGGCCGGTGCTCAGCAACCTAATGGCGGGCGTACAGCTCGCGATGACGCAGCCGATCCGGCTCTATGACGCGGTCATTGTCGAAAACGAGTACGGCACCATCGAGGAGATCACGTCCACTTATGTCGTCGTGAAGCTGTGGGATCTGCGGCGGATGATCGTCCCGCTCACTTACTTCATCGAGAAGCCGTTCCAGAACTGGACACGCGAAAACTCTTCGCTCATCGGCAACGTGATGATGTATCTCGACTACCGAGCGCCGGTCGGCATCATCCGCCAGAAATTCAGGGATATCGTCAAGGAATCCAAACTGTGGGATGGCCAGACGGCCGCCCTGCAGATTACCGACTTCAAGGAAGGCACAATGGAGCTGCGTCTGCTGATGAGCGCCCGCTCATCGGGGGCGGCCTTCGACTTGCGCTGCGAGGTGCGCGAAAAGCTCATCGATTTTATCCAGCGCGAGCATCCCGAGGCGCTGCCACACTCCCGGCAGGTCGCCGTCAAGAGCGAGCCGGAAGCCGATGCCACGCCGAAAGACCTGAGCAGCAGAAAGACCGCCAGCGGGCGGTAGCTTGCCGCCATGACGTTTCGATGATTGAGTGCGCCGCTTTCAAAAAGCGGAGAGCGCAATGCGTTACGCCCTGCTGATCGCTTCGGCCATCGCGCTGCTGTTGTTGAGATCACCCATCGTTCGAGCGGATGAGACCGTCAGCATCGGCGGTTCGAATGCGGTTCTGCTGCGCCCGACTGCGCCGCGAGCGAGCGTCATCCTGATGCCCGGAGGCGATGGATACATCGCGGCCGGCCCTGGCGGCACGATCGGCAACCTCAAGGGCAATCAGCTCGTTCGCACGCGCAACGCCTATCTCGCGCACGGGCTTGCGGTTCTCGTCGTAGATGCCGACGTCAATCTCTCGCGTGCGGTGGACTATATGGCTGCCATCAAGCGGCCGGTTACGGTTGTCGCCACGAGCAAAGGCACGCTGCGCGCGGCGCACGGCATCGCCGGGGGAGCGAAGCCGGATGCGCTTGTCCTGACCTCCGGTTTTCTGACCGATGGCTCCGGCAGCCGCCAGAACGTTGCAAATATTCTTGGCTCGCCGCGGCTGCTGCCGCGCACGTTGGTGATCGCGCACCGTCACGATTCATGCCGTTTCACACTTCCCGCTGGCGTTGACCCGTTCATTCGCTGGGCCGGCGGGAAGGCCAGCGTTAAATGGCTCGACGGCGGAACGGATTCCGGTGACCCCTGCCAGGCGCGCGGCTATCACGGATTCAACGGTCTCGATGGCGAGGTCGTTTCAGCAGCGGCCGGATTTCACTAGCGATGCACCCGAGCGTCAATTCACAGCGTTGGGTAAGCCGCGTGGCGCATTTCTCACCGCCCGCTTGTGAGCTAACGCACTGACTCAATTCCGAGAATCAGCGACTCCAAGGTTGGGTGAGAACCGCTTTTCCCCGTCCTGTCCCCCGCCGCGCCATCGACCGCTGTTTGCCGCCTCGTGCACGCAAGTCCCATTTTTCCGTCATTTTTCCGTCATGGCCGGAGGCATAAAAACCTAGGCTCGCCCCCCGAGAAAAATGCTTTCCGGACGTCCAGGATCGCCCAATACTGGCTTCGTTCTCGCGGTCCGTTTGTCCCCAAAGTTCACCGTTGGACACAAGATTTAGTGTTTGATTCAGCTTTACCGACTATCTCTTGTTGACGCGTACGGCGAGTCCACTTAGCTTTGGTATGTTCGGTGGCGTTGAGTTTCAGGTTCCCTCCGGACCCTCAGAACGGCTTTTCAGTCGATGAGCTCAACCCACGCCAGGAACATGGCGTTTTGGGACAGGGAATTGTTGTGTGCCCGGGGCAAAAAACCCCGGATCGAACCGGTGCCGCTTCAAAGCATCGGGCCTAGATGAGTGGGATGGGTTGCGTCGGACGAGTGTCGAGCAATGCGCGGCGGATGAAGGACAAGTCCGCCGAAGACAAAAGGACGGTGGCCAACCGTCCGGCAATTTGGGGCTAGAAACATATGCAAATTGAGCGGCGCTACACCAAGGATGGACAGTCGGCCTATGCGGACATCGCGTTTCGCCTCACCACCAGCGAGATCCGCAATCCGGACGGCTCGGTGGTGTTCAAGGCCGACAATGTCGAGGTGCCCGAATTCTGGTCGCAGGTTGCTTCCGACGTCCTTGCGCAGAAATATTTCCGCAAGGCCGGTGTCCCTGCCCGCCTGAAGAAGGTCGAAGAGAATTCCGTTCCCTCGTTCCTGTGGCGCTCGGTCGCCGACGAGGATGCGCTCGCCGCGCTGCCCGAGAAGGAACGCTATATCGGCGAGACCTCCTCCAAGCAGGTGTTCGATCGCCTCGCCGGCACCTGGACCTATTGGGGCTGGAAGGGCGGCTATTTCAATTCCGAAGAGGATGCGCAGGCCTTCTTCGACGAGCTGCGCTACATGCTGGCTGCGCAGATGTGCGCGCCGAATTCGCCGCAATGGTTCAACACCGGCCTGCACTGGGCCTACGGCATCGACGGCCCGAGCCAGGGCCACTACTACGTCGATCCGTTCACCGGCAAGCTGACCAAATCGAAATCGGCCTACGAGCACCCGCAGCCGCACGCCTGCTTCATCCAGTCCGATCTCCGACGATCTGGTGAACGAGGGCGGCATCATGGATCTGTGGGTGCGCGAGGCGCGCCTGTTCAAATACGGCTCCGGCACCGGCTCGAACTTCTCCAAGCTGCGCGGCGAAGGCGAGAAGCTGTCCGGCGGCGGCAAGTCATCCGGCCTGATGTCGTTCCTGAAAATCGGCGACCGCGCCGCGGGCGCGATCAAGTCGGGCGGCACCACGCGCCGCGCGGCGAAGATGGTGATCGTCGATGTCGATCACCCGGATATCGAGACCTATATCAACTGGAAGGTGCTCGAAGAGCAGAAGGTGGCGGCGCTCGTCACCGGCTCCAAGATCAACCAGAAGCACCTGAAAGCCGTTCTCAAGGCCTGCGTGAATTGCGAGGGCTCGGGCGACGACTGCTTCTCGCCGGAGAAGAACCCCGCGCTCAAGCGCGAGATCAAGCTCGCGCGCCGCGCGATGGTGCCGGACAATTTCATCAAGCGCGTGATCCAGTTCGCCAAGCAGGGCTACAAGGACATCGACTTCCCGACCTACGACACCGATTGGGATTGCGAGGCCTATCTCACCGTCTCCGGGCAGAACTCGAACAATTCGGTGCGTGTCACCGACCATTTCCTCAAGGCGGTCGAAGCCGACGGCAAATGGGACCTCACCTATCCGCAAGAACGGCAAGGTCGCGAAAACGCTCGATGCGCGCGCGCTGTGGGAAAAGATCGGCTACGCCGCCTGGGCCTCGGCCGATCCGGGCCTGCAATATCACACCACGGTCAACGACTGGCACACCTGCCCGGCCTCCGGCGAGATCCGCGCCAGCAATCCGTGCTCGGAATACATGTTCCTCGACGACACCGCCTGCAATCTCGCGTCGTTGAACCTGCTCACCTTCCGCGACGAGAAGACCGGCAAATTCAAGGTCGAAACCTACGAGCACGGGGTTCGGCTGTGGACCGTCGTTCTCGAAATCTCGGTGATGATGGCGCAGTTCCCGTCGAAGCAGATTGCCGAGCTGTCCTACGAATTCCGCACGCTCGGCCTCGGCTACGCCAATATCGGCGGCCTGCTGATGACCTCCGGCATCCCGTATGATTCCGATGCCGGCCGCGCCATCTGCGGCGCGCTGACCGCCATCATGACCGGCGTGTCCTACGCGACCTCCGCCGAAATGGCCGAGAAGCTCGGACCCTTCCCCGGCTACAAGAAGAACCGCGAGCACATGCTGCGCGTGATGCGCAACCACCGCCGCGCCGCCTACGGCGAGCGCAGCGGCTACGAGAAGGTTGCAACGCCGCCGGTGCCGCTCGACCACGCCGCCTGCCCCGATCAGACGCTTATCGCCCATGCCAAGGCGGCCTGGGACCGCGCGCTCGCCGCTCGGCGAGAAGCATGGCTACCGCAACGCGCAGGCCACCGTGATCGCGCCCACCGGCACCATCGGCCTGGTGATGGATTGCGACACCACCGGCATCGAGCCCGACTTCGCGCTGGTGAAGTTCAAGAAGCTCGCCGGCGGCGGCTACTTCAAGATCATCAACCGTGCGGTGCCGGAAGCGCTGCGCACGCTCGGCTATAGCGAAGCCGATATCGCCGAGATCGAGGCCTACGCGGTCGGTCACGGCACACTGTCGCAGGCGCCCGCGATCAACCACACCACGCTGAAGGCCAAGGGCTTCACCGATGAAGCCATTGCAAAAGTCGAGAAAGCGTTGCCGACGGCCTTCGACATCAAGTTCGCCTTCAACAAGTGGACGCTGGGCGAAGACTTCTGCCGCGACAAGCTCGGCATCCCCGCCGAGGACCTCGCCTCGCCCGCCTTCGACCTCCTCGCCGCGCTCGGCTTCGGCAAGCGCGAGATCGAGGCCGCCAACATCCATGTCTGCGGCGCGATGACGGTCGAAGGCGCCCCGCACCTGAAAGCCGAGCACTACCCTGTGTTCGACTGCGCCAACCCGTGCGGCCGCACCGGTAAGCGCTATCTCTCGGTCGAGAGCCACATCCGCATGATGGCGGCGGCGCAGCCCTTCATCTCGGGCGCCATCTCCAAGACCATCAACATGCCGAACGAGGCAACGGTCGAAGACTGCAAGGCGGCCTACCTGCTTTCATGGAAGCTGGCGCTGAAAGCCAACGCGCTCTATCGCGACGGTTCGAAGCTGTCCCAGCCGCTCAATGCGCAGCTCATCGCCGACGAGGACGATGAGGACGACGCGGTCGAGATGTTCCTCGAGCGTCCCGCCGCCGCGCGCGCCACGGCGCTCGCCGAGAAAATGGTTGAGAAGGTCGTCGAGCGTATCGTCGTGATGCGCGAGCGCGAGCGCATGCCCGACCGCCGCAAGGGCTACACCCAGAAGGCGGTCGTCGGCGGCCACAAGGTCTATCTCCGCACCGGCGAATATGACGACGGCCGGCTCGGCGAGATCTTCATCGACATGCACAAAGAAGGCGCGGCGCTGCGCTCCATTATCAACAATTTCGCGATCGCGGTTTCGCTCGGCCTGCAATATGGCGTGCCGCTCGAGGAATATGTCGACGCCTTCACCTTCACCCGCTTCGAGCCGCAAGGCCCGGTGCAGGGCAACGACTCGATCAAATACGCGACCTCGATTCTCGACTACGTGTTCCGCGAGCTCGCCGTCTCCTATCTGGAGCGGTTCGATCTCGCGCATGTGGACCCGAGCGAGGCCGGCGGCTTCGACGCACTCGGCAAGGGCGTGGAAGAAGGCAAGCCGGCGCCCGCGACCAATTACGTGTCGAAGGGCCTCACCCGCTCGCGCACCGACCGCCTGTCGGTGGTGCGCGGCGTCGCTTCGCCTACACCGGCGACCGGCGGCAACGTCACCGCGCTCGCCGCGGTCGGCGGTGCGCGCGCTGAAGTGGCCGGCACCACCGCGCTCAAGGCCGAACCTGAGGCGAGGCTTTCGCCGGCCGAGCAGCTCGAACAGCGCATCGACCCGCAGGACGCCCGCGCGCACGCCAAGGCCGCGGCCTCCGAGAAACGCGCCGAGGCCCGCGCCAAAGGCTACGAAGGCGAAGCCTGCGGCGAGTGCGGCAACTTCACGCTGGTGCGCAACGGCACCTGCATGAAGTGCGATACCTGCGGATCAACAACGGGGTGTTCGTGAGTAGTCAGAAAAGCACAAAGGACATGGAACGCGCGCAGGCAGCGTTCCACAAGAAGGAAGTCCAGGCCCGCGAGGGCGCGACCGCGATGGCCGAATACAAGGCGGCCGGGAACGCCGAGCGCGCCAAGACCGAGCGGCTGCGCGCCCTTCGTTTCGCCAAGGAAGCAGCCGATCGCGAAGCCGCGGCAGCTGCGGCAGCTGCGCCGCCAAATCCGATGGCGAAGGGCAAGGCGAAGAAAAAGCCAAAGTAAGTAAGACCAGGCGGTGAACCGCGTTTAACACGTTGTGGTGGATCCGATTGGTGACGGTCGTTGGGAGACTACTGGATGCAGCTAGGGCTCAGCCGCAACGTGCTCTACATGCTCGTCGGTGCGCTTGTCGTGGTCGTTGCTGTGCTTGGTTATCAACTCTATCAGGACCGCAAGGAGCCGAAGGGAATGCAGATCAACGTCGGCCCTAGCGGGATTACGATCGAGAAAAAATAACATCACGACGGCTTGCGAATGCACCCGATCGCGCTGATGACGCTCGCAGCCCTGCTTCTTGCAGGATGCACTGGCTATTCGCCCGCCTGCGTCACCGGCACCGGCACCAAGGACTGCGCGCCGGGCACGATGGGCCATCAGCAGATGACGCAGGAGCAGCAGGGCGAGGAAACCGTCGCGTCGATCGACGACGCGCGCTGCCGGGCCTACGCGACGCCCGGGTCAGGCGAATATCTCGCGTGCCGGCAACGCGCGGCGAAATCGCGTAGCGCGGGCCAATAGTCGAGTCGCTATCGCCTACCAACATTGTCAAAAACGCCGTCTGGTCCGGAGGTCTCTCCTGCGGCACAACGCCGCTCGCCGAATGCGGCGCAAGGAGAAAACGATGGAAGCCTCGAAATTCCGGGCGGCGCAGGAGCCTCTCAAGGAACGCTACCGGAAGGATGCCAAAGCAGCGCTCCTGACTTTGAAGGCGAAAGGCAGGGCCGACGACTCGACCGTGACCTGCAAGGTCGAAACCGGGCGCGGCCTCGCCGTCGCGGGCATCCATCCGAAATGCGGCGGATCGGGCCTCGAGCTGTGTTCGGGCGACCTGCTGCTTGAAGCGCTCATCGCCTGTGCAGGGGTTTCGTTAAAAGCGGCCGCAAGCGTGCTCGACGTTCCGGTCAAATCGGCGACCATTTCGGCCGAAGGCGATGTCGATCTTCGTGGTACCCTCGGCGTCACGGACGGTGTGCCCGTCGGATTCAAGGAGATCCGCCTGCATTTCGATGTCGAGACGGATGCCCCGCAAAGCGACCTGGCTCAACTGCTTGAAATGACCGAACGCTATTGCGTGATCTTTCAGACGATCCAGAACAGCCTGAACACAAAGGCCCGAATGAGCGTGGTTCGCAACTGACCGGTGACAGCGCACACGTTCGCGTCAGATCTTGTCTTCCTGCGCGCTTTTCTCGCTCTTCAGGCGAAACAGCACGTATCCATATCTGAAGCTCCGGCTGTCATCGCCGGTGGCCTCGATCCTGAATTCGCCGACGGTCTGAAAGGCCCGCAAGCCCTGCCCGCGCATGATCGTTGTCTGGCTTCCGTCTTTCGACTTCCAGTAGATCTTCGCCTCGGTGTTCGAACTCAAGGATCGTGAACAGCACCGTGTGCCGCGCGCCGTCATCGATGATTGTCTTCGGCGGAGAGCCGCCCTTTTGCGTGCCGGAGCCGAGCGATTCAAATTCTTCGATCTGGCCGAAATCGAAAACCTGCGCGCGTGCTCCGGACTGAGGGCCCGCATAAATCAGCGCCAGCAGCTGCCGCGACGTATATCGAAACCTGACGTTTCATGGACATCACCTCACCGCCTCAATGATCCGCCCGCGGGCGATCCCGCCGCCGCGCCGCCGCGCAACGGCTCGACATAGCGTTCGCTCGCGATACTGGGTGCGCTTACCGGAGGCGCCGGTGGCGGCAGTTCGAACCAGGCGCCACTGCTGGGAGGCATTCGTGCCGCGCCCTGCCAGCCCTTGGGACCGCCCCATCCCTTTCCATTCTTGTTTTCAAAGCCGCAGCGATACCAGCCGGCGCCGTTCCAGCCCTCGTAAATGGAATAGGGCGCGGCTGCGCACAGCTGCGTCCACGCCGTCATGACGACGACCAGGAGTGCCTTCAATGAACGAGATGTCATCGGCACGCGCTGCATGTCCGAAAAGCCTAGGACCCAAACAGGACGCCTTTAAGGCCATATACGCAAAGCGTAGCCGGACGGATGCTATCGGCGGAGCAGCACTGCTGCCCTTTCGCGGCTGCACGCATCATGGGGCTCGTTTTAAGAAAAAAGGCCGCCTCAGTGGCGGCCCTATTCCTTCTGACACGGGGCGAGCGACCCGGTTCCCGGGACTTTTAGTTTACGCTTGAACTGCCGCCGGAGGGATTTTCGGCATAGGAGCCACGCGGGTTGACGATCACGTAGCCGCTGATCGACCGGACGTGCTCGCGAGTCAGCCCGCCGCCGGAATTGCCGTCGTGAACGAGCCAGTTGTTGCCCTCGACATGGCTCATGAGCACCATGACATGACCGCTGCGCGCAGCCGCCATTCCGGGCGCCGGTGACGTACGGGGGAATTTCCGGATCCAGTTCGAGGCCAGATTGAGCTCAGGCCGAATTTTTCCGAACACATAGAGCGAGGCCTCGCAGCCGCAAAAGGCATGCGGGCAACCTTGCGGCCTGCGGTTCACCACCGCGCCGCCATTGGCATCGACCGGGGCATTTGCCTCGGCCCTCGCAGCCCGTGCCTGGCTTGCCTGATCGGAACAGCCCCGCATGTCGCAGACAATCGTCTGGCGCTGCTGTTTGTGGCGGGGCGTCGCATTGGCGCTTACGGCCAAGGCAATTGAAAGCGTCACCCGAAAGCACGCAGCAATAATGATCGTTCCTTTTTTCAACAGGTACTCCATCCTTCCAAAGCGGTCCGGCCGCGTGACCGGTGTTTCCGCTTTGCCTCTGATGTGATGGATGAAGTCGTAGCGGCTCGCGTTTGCGGCAGCTAGCAAATCCGGCCGGTAAGCTGACCAGGTAAGGTTAAACGTTAAGACGAAGCGACCGAACGCGACACTTTCGATGGTAAATTGGCTAGGCGCGACGATCTCGGAGCAATTTTAATTCCTCAGCGCGGCATTTTTCTTCATAAACTTTTTCCGCGCAGACAGGGTTAAGTGCGCGCATCTTGCCGCGCGAATGAATGCAAATGAGGCCGCCATGACGGCGACCTCACGCGTGACGACTTCAGCGAATCCCGGGCAGGCGTCTAGGCATTCTGGCGGTCGTTATCGATCGGGATCACCTGCCCCGAGATCGCCTTCGCAGCGTCGGATGCGAGGAACACCGCCAGCTGCGCGATATCCTTCGGATCAACCATGGCCTTGATCGAGGCCGCAGCCAGGGCATCGGCCTTTACTTCCTCCAGCGAGCGCCCGCTGATCTGCGCGCGCCCCTGGAAAACGCGCACGATACGGTCGCCCTCGACGGCGCCGGGCGCGATCGCGTTGGCGCGGATGCCCCATTCGCCGAGCTCCATCGCCAGCGTCTTGGTCAGGCCGATGACACCCCATTTCGTCGCCGCATAGGGGCTGCGATTGGGAAAGCCGTAGCGGCCCGCAATCGACGACATGTTGATGATGCAGCCCGCCTTGGATTTCTTCAGATGCGGGATGGCAAGCCGCGAGACATCGAACATGGCCGTGAGGTTGACCGCGACGACCTTGTCCCAATCGTCGGGCGGGTAGTCGACGATCGGCAGCGTCAGGCCGGCGATGCCGGCATTATTGATGAGCACGTCAAGCCCGCCGAGCACCCCCACGGCCTCCGGCACCATCCGCTCGATCTCGGCGCGGCTCGCCATATCGTAGCGCCGCGCGGTTATGCCAGGAATTTCCTTGGCAATTGCGGCAAGGGCCTTCTCGTCGATGTCGCAGACGAAGACTTTGGCGCCATTCGCAGCAAAGGCGCGAGCAAACTCACGGCCGATGCCGGCGGCCCCGGCCGTTATCAGGACGCGTTGCGACATGATTCGGGGCAATCAGACCATACCGATCATCACGGAACAACGGCTCGCCCGCGGTTGGCCGGTACCGCGTTCACCCTTGAAAGGCCCGAATCGGCTAAGCTTCCGCCGTTGATTCGGTATCCGTTACTGCGCGCCCGGGCGGCTTGGCCCTGGAGCGGGTTTGCATTGGAGTGAGGTGCCCTGGTTCGAGTGAATTGAGGTGCAGTGCCGTGCGTTGGCAACACCATCGAGGGAGCTCTACGCCATGGCGAAGAAACGAAAGGCGGCGGCAAACAAACAGGCAAGTCGCAGGCGTCCCGCACGCCGGCGCGCGAGCACGGATCAGACCGTCAATACACTGGTCATCCTGGTGGTGATCGTGATCGTGCTTGGCGGCCTCTACCTCTACGCACAGAACAAGAAGCAGGCGGCGCTGCTGCAAAGCCTTTCGCCAGCGATCGCAGCCATCATAGCGCCGTTCAAGGCGGCGCTCGCACCTCAGGCTGTTGCGATAATGCCGGCAGCCCAGCCGGCGGCGGCGCTGGCACAGCAATCGCCACGACCGCCCGAGCCCGCGGCCGGACCCGACGGACGCCAGCCGGTCGCCCTGATCGAAGCGAAATAAGAGGCAAAGTCAGGCCTAGACGCCGCCGCTTTTGCTCAGCTGCGTGATGCGCTTGCGCAGGGCTGCGTTTTCGGCCTCGCAGTCGCGCACCCGCTTCGCCCATTCGAGCGGCACCGGCACATCCTGGTTGTATTCACTCAAGAATGCGATGCCGGCCTCATTCGGCGCGCGCCATATCATGCGAGCGCGGAATGGACGCTCCTTGCGCGCGATCTTCAGATCGAACTGATCCGGCACGGCGGCGGTGTTGCTGAACGTGACTTTGGCGCCGCCGGTCGACAGATTGCGTACCTGGCAATCCATCGTCGATGCACGATTATTGAATGCGATCATGCCGCCAAGCAGCGTGCGCGAGCGGGCGGTTTTGCGTTTTTCAACCATCGACCTGCTCCAGGAAAATTTCACGACAAAGATATCAAGGAGCAGATGCGCGACACATCGGCCGAACGCACAAAATGCGCGTTAGCGTTAAATGCAATGGTTACCGGAGCTCAGTTCTGGCAGCGCGTGACAGAGATGACGCGCTCGCCGCCATCTTCAGACCGGACCGTCATCGGCTGCTGGATACGCTGGCATGGCCGGGATGTTTCGACCGCGACTGCGACCGGCACAGCAACCGTTTCGGTAACGGCAGGCTGTGTCGCGTACACGCCGCCATAGCCGCCATAGCCGGCGTACCACCACTTGTTGTTCTGCCACCAAATCTGGCCGTTATTCATCGCGTACCACCAGTTGTTATTATTGTTCTTCCACCAATGGCCTTTGTTGTTCATCGCGTGGTGACCGTGGCCACCAAATTTAAAACCGTGTCCGCCCTTCCCGCCGCCAGGCCCGGACACGGCAGTGCCAGGCTGGGCGAGAAACAGAACCGCTACGGCAGCCACCGCAAATGGGATCCTTTTCATAAAATTATCATTCAATAATCCGCATCCCGGTTCAAGGCATGGGCACAAAAAAGCTCCGGCCGCCCTCGGCAGGGCCCAGCTCGCCGTCGAATGGTGAAAACAGCCCTATTCCGCCGCTCTTAGAGTGGAATTCGTCTTCCTTTGCGCGGAACTCGTCTTCCGCCGGGCCAGGATCGCATCGAGGCTCCATGACCCGCCTCCGCCGAAGGCGAGGTAGAGAAAGATAAAGCAATAAAGGATCGCCGCGTCGCCGCGATTGTTGATCGGGAAAAAGTCGCGCGGCGCGTGACTCATGAAGTACGCAAAGGCATCTCACCCGACATCACGAATGCCAACGCGCGTGAGAATTGTGGGGCTAGCGCACTCTCTCAACCATTTGGAGGACGCGAAGCGTCAAAAAATGCGCCAAATGCCTGAACATGGCGGGGCGAGTTCACGCAATAAGAAACAGCATCGTTGCAGCGGCGCTCGCGGCGTTGAGCGCGTGGCCGTCGCAAGCGGAGACGATCGACATCCTCGACGATCACGGCGGCAGCATCGGCAACTATGTTGCGCGCTGGGCCCAGTATCGCCGAGATGGGGTTCATGTACGAATTGCCGGCCCATGTGAATCCGAGTGCACAATGGTCATCGGTCATCTCAACCGCGACCACATATGTGTCACGCCGGAGGGCAGTTTTGGCTTCCGCCTCGCCGACCTGCCCCGCGGGACAGCGGTGACCTGGCGATCTTACCCGACCGACATCAAGGTCTGGCTGAGCCGGCACGGCGGTCTGACACACGAGCTCATCTGGCTGCGGGCTCCGGAAGTCTACCGCTTCTTCCGCCGATGCGAAGAATGGCGCTACTCTTCTTTCTCGGTCGTAAAATAGAGCGGATAGCCCTTCGCGCGGCCCATCTCGGTCGCTTCCTTTGCTTTGGTTTCCGCCACGTCGCGCGTATAGACGGCGATCACGCAGGCGCCCTTCTGGTGCGCCGTCATCATGACCTTGTAGGCATGGCTTTCGTTCATCCGGAAAACGGCCTTGAGAACCAGGACGACGAATTCACGCGGTGTAAAATCGTCGTTGAGCAAGATTACCTTCCACAGCGGTGGCCGCTGTGTCTTTGTTTTGACTTTGGTCCGCGGTTTCTCGAGGGTCTTCTGGCTCACGTAGAATCCTCTTGAGCCGGCATCCCGTCACAAGTCCCTATCTTGCCTCCAACCCAGAGCGCATTCCACTGCTTCCGTATCCGTTGGAAAATTCAACGAGATGCAATGCGACGGCCACCGAACTCGCGGCTGGCAACCCGATGATGGCGCTACTTGCTCTTGTCCGGCGCAACCGTCGTCTTCGACGAGCCTTCCGGAGCAGGCTGCATGCCGGGCGGGCTTTGACCCTGCGGGCTCTCCGGGTGGGCGCCACCCGGACCCGGTTTCGAGCGGGCCGGTCCAACCCTGCGGCTGCTTCTGACCCGTCGTCTCCGGCGTCTGCTGGCGGCCGGTGCTGTAGCCTGATTTGTCGGCCGGTTTGTCTTCGGCCCTTGCTGGCGCGGACACTATGCCGCCGACGCATGCCAGGCAAAGTGCAACAAATGCAACGCGCATGGTTGTCCCTTTCTTGAGCATGTAACCTAACCGCGGTGAAAGCACCGGGTTCCATCTGCAGGAGGGTCGAATGCTCTATCTGGCCGCCAAAGCCGCTTTGTCCGGTCTCATCATTGCCGTCGTCTCGGAAGTGGCGCGCCGTTCGCCAACCCTTGGTGCACTGATCGTCTCGCTGCCGCTGGTCTCGATCCTTGGCATTCTGTGGCTGTGGCATGATACCAGCGACGCTGAACGCATCGCAGCGCACGCGCAGTCGACGTTCTGGTATGTCCTTCCAACGCTTCCGATGTTTCTTGTGATGCCAACAATGCTGCGGCACGGAATCGGTTTTTGGCCAACGCTTGCAGTGTGCTGCGTGCTCACCTTCGCGCTTTATCTTGCGACAATCTGGACGCTGGGAAAATTTGGCATCACGCTTTGATGCAGCGCAGTAAATCAAAAAATGGGCCAGCCTGAAAATTTTGACTCGAGCTTGATCGTTCTGCCGCAAAAATTTCATGAGTCGCGTGCAAGGTATGTCAACGCTCCTGCTTCATTCGCGCAGCTATTGCACTACCGTCGAAAATACAAACAGCGTGGGGTACGGGGCCACGTCAAAGAATTGGTCGGGAGGAAGGCCCATGGAAGTGTCCCGCGATATCGCGAAGTTTGCGCGCTCTCGACCGGTGATTGAATGCGCCCAGTGCGGTGAGCGCATCTACATTCCCGAATGGTCTGAATGTCTTGACGGGAGCCGCGTGCGCCATCTGTGGCAATGCGACACGTGCGGCACGTCGTTCGAGACCACGGTGCGCATAGCTGCGGCGTAAATTGCGCCGATCGGTCAGCTTTTTTCACGGAATTTTGCGCAGCAGGCTGAATGCCGGCACGCTATAGTGCCGCCATGATCGACCGCCGACATTTCATTGCGCTCGCCGCCATTCCCCTCGCGGGGCTCGGTGCTCACACCTCCCAGGCGACCGGCATGAGCCGCGTGACGGCCTACGCCTTCACGTTCAAGGGCATCGATGGGGACGATATCCTGCTCTCGTCCTATGCGGGCCACCCGTTACTGGTGGTCAACACGGCCTCCCAATGCGGCTACACCCCGCAATATGCGGGCCTCCAGCAACTCTGGACGCGCTACCGCGACCGCGGGTTGGTCGTGCTGGGCGTGCCGTCGAACGATTTCGGCGGGCAGGAGCCGGGCGGCAAAAGCGAGATTCATGCAACCGCCCAGGGGACGTACCACGTCACCTTTCCGATCACCGAAAAGGTTGCCGTGAAGGGCAAGGACGCCCATCCGTTCTATAGGTGGGCCGCGGCCGACCATCCGCGCGAGGCTCCGCGGTGGAATTTTCACAAGTACCTCATCGGTCGCGATGGCCAACTCAAGGCTGCTTTCTCCTCGGCGGTCGAGCCGACCGATCCGCTCGTGATCGCAGCCATCGAAAGAGAACTGGCGGGCGCATAGCCCGGATCGAATCACTGGATGTCGGGCTGCCCTCCGCGAGCAAGCGGAAATCTTTTGTCACAATATTGAAAAAATTCGATTGACAAATCGGCGTGCGCATGACGGATTGTCAACACGACATTCGGTCACGTGGGTCGGCAGGAATCAATATGCCGATCCGTAAAGAGGTTCCTCCCGCGTGGCGTTTTAACTGGGCGGCCGCAAGGCCGCCCCTTTTCATGTCAACATATCGTCGACAATTGCACCTAGGCGGACACAGCCATGCGCTCGGCGCCGCCGAACTCGAGTCCGGCCGGTTGTAAGGGGTCGAGAGCTTCAACGAGCTGCAGGAACGAACTTCCAGGCAAAGGCGGTGCGAAAACATAACCCTGCGCCGAACGCACGCCAAGCGTACGCAAATGCATGACTTGCTCGAAATTCTCGACGCCCTCCGCAATCACATCCATGCGCATGTTGCGTGCGAGATCAACAAGCGTCTCGACGATGGTGGTCGAATTGCGATCAGTACCGATGGCATCGACGAACATCTTGTCAATCTTGATGATGTCGACACCGAGCTTCAGCATGTAGGACAGGCCGCTGTGGCCGGTGCCGACGTCGTCGATCGCAATGCGAACGCCGAGACCTTGCAGGGCCGCGATGGTCTGACGGGTTTCGGTGAAATTCTCGATCGGATCGCGCTCGGTGACCTCGAGTACGACCTGCGAGAATTTGATAGGTGAGCTCGCAAAGATATCGCGTACATCCTTGACGATTGACGGCTCGCTGAAAAGCTTGCCTGCAAAGTTGAACGAAATCCTCAGGTCCGGCCGGCGCCCAAGTGCGGGACCGACTTCCGTGCATACCTTGCGCATCAGGCTACGGGTCAGATCGTCGATAAGGTCGCTCGATTCCATTAGCGGAATGAATGAACCCGGCAGGACAAGGGTGCCGTCCGGCTTGCGCCAGCGAACCAGTACTTCTGCGCCGCGCAGTTGACCCGAGCGGATGTCGACGATGGGCTGGTAGTACGGGATGAATTCGCCCGCTTCGAGCGCACGTTCGATTTCGGCCACCGGGTTACGGGGCGCGCGGCGCGGGATCAGCACCGCAAATCCCGTGACGGTCATCATGATGATGCCGGCCGCAAACAGACCGAACCATTTGAGGTCGGCGTGCTCTGCCTCGATCCGCGCCCTCGGACTAAGGACTTCGACATTAAAACCGAATTTGTTCGACCTTATGTCGGCACTGAAATTTGCGCTCTCGCTGTCGGCTGTCCGGCCGCCGGCCTCCCCGATCGTAGCGCCCTGCGCGGTCACGATACGCGCGTAGCCGCTAAAAGGCCCCCCACCCGTCGAGACCTGCGGCAAAAACAACACCGTCGGCACCAGCGCACTGATGCTGTTGTGAGCGGGGCCGACATCACGTCGCAAGCGCACCATTCGCTCGCCGCCCGGCAGAGATATTATGTCAAGGCGATAGCCGCCCGCACCGACTAACGGCTCGGATGAGACCACCTCCCGCTCGCCGGGAGGCAGGCCGAGATGATTGCAAAGCGTCTTGCCGTCGGGGCCGATGACGGCAATTTCCTTCACAGGAATCGCGCTGAAGGCGGCACGGCGCATCGCCTCCATATGCTGCTGATCGCATGAGCTGATGCCTGCTACAGCCAGAGTATCGAGCGTTCCGACCGCATCCCGGACACGCGCCTCGGCAAGCGCGATTGCACGCTTGGCAGCCGTACCCACCTCCGACTGACCCTGCCGTTCTATGAGATTGTCGAGCCAGAGATTAAAGGCGATGAACGGACCACCGGCGAGCGCGGCGCCGACGACGATCGCAAATAAATTCCGGCGCGTAACTCCGCGCACAAAAAACCCCATCCCGCCTCCAGCCAGGGGGCCCCCATCCTGGTGCCTCGCCAGTCAGCCACGCCGCCGTAAAGACAACCTTAAGCTTAAGGGCGCGTAACCCCAGCTAATGCGCGAAAATGCACTGCCCGCGCCGTCATGGTTAGTAATGGGTTAAATTCATAGGACCGGTCAGGCAGGCCTGGCTTCGATCGAATAGCGGAGAATTTGCGATGACACGGCGTTTCAATTGGATCGCGGCACTGGCCGCTTTAGCGACCGCGCCTTTGTCCGCGCAGGCACAGCAGCGGATCGAAATTTTCGACGCGCATTTGCATTACAACCAGGAGCCCAAACCTTTTTACTCGCTCGACCAGGTGCGCGACGTGTTCCGCCGCAACGGCATCTCCGGCATCATCGCGACCAGCCGGCCCAACAAAGGCACACATGAGCTGGTGGACGCAAAGTGGCCCGAGCTCAAGGTCGTGCCGTTCATCCGTCCCTATCGCGTGCGCAGCGACATCCAGACCTGGTTCAACGATCCGACGATTTTCGAGCTCATCAAGGAAGAATATGCCCGCGGCTATTACCGTGGGATCGGCGAATTCCATATTTACGGAAAGTCTGCCCAATCGGACTGGGTGAAGAAGATGGTCGACTTCGCCGTCGAGCGTAACCTGTATCTGCATGCGCACTGCGACGAAGAGGCCTTGCTAATTCTGTTCAGGCACAATCCCAAGGCTAAGATTATCTGGGCGCATACCGGGTTTTCGGTAGCGCCCGCGCGCGTGGCTGAGCTGCTCGACGAGCACAAGGACGCGCTTTGGGGCGAGCTCTCATACCGGGGCGGCATTACCGGCGGCGACGGCAAGTTGACAAGCGATTGGCGCAACCTATTTGCACGTTATTCCGACCGGTTCCTGCTCGGCTCCGACACCTGGATCAATGAGCGCTGGTTCGGCTACGACACGATCTTCAAGGAATATCGCGGATGGCTCGCCCAACTTCCGTCCGATCAAGCGCAGCGGATCGCAAGCGGTAACGCGTTGCGGCTGTTTGGACTGCGGCGCGAGTAAAGAATAGGAGCGATCATGAGTTTCTTCCCGGGCAAGGATCCGGCCGCCGGCGACGCATATCAATGTGACGCCATTTCCCAAGTCATCGTGCCGCGCACGGTCGATCTCGGCGACTTCGCGGTCCGGCGTGCACTGCCGTCCGCCCGGACGCGCATGGTCGGCCCATTCATTTTTTTCGATCATTTCGGACCGGCGGAGTTTCACGCAGGCAACGGGCTCGACGTGCGGCCGCATCCGCATATCGGGCTCGCCACCGTGACTTATCTTTTCGACGGCGAGATCATGCACCGCGACAGCCTTGGCACCGCAATGGCGATCAGGCCGGGCGAAGTCAACTGGATGACCGCCGGACGCGGCATCGTGCATTCCGAGCGCACGCGGCCGGAGCGGCGCGTTGACGGCGAGCCGATCCACGGCCTGCAGATGTGGGTCGCATTGCCGGCGGCGAGGGAAGAGATGGAGGCCGGCTTTGCGCATCACGCAACCGCCGAATTCCCGGTCATCAAGGAGAACGGAAAGAACGTGCGCGTGGTGGTCGGCTCGCTGTATGGCGCTTCATCGCCGGTGCCGACGGTGCACGAGACGATATTCGGCGATGTGCATCTGAAGGCGGGCACGTCGTTGCCGCTCGATGCGGGCCATGAGGAGCGCGCAATCTACATCATCGAAGGCGTCGTCGATATCGCCGGCGACAAGTTCGAGCCGGGACGGCTGCTGGTTTTCAAGCCCGGTGACGCGGTGACCATCACCGCAGTCAACAATACTCATTTCGTCATCGTCGGCGGTGCGCCTATGGATGGCCCGCGTCACATCTGGTGGAATTTCGTGTCATCCCGCAAGGAGCGCATCGAGCAGGCCAAGGCAGACTGGAAAGCCGGCCATTTCGACAAGGTACCGGGGGACGAGATCGAATTCATCCCGCTACCCGACAAATAAACGAGCGGTTGCCCGTTATTTCTTCGGCAAATCCAGCCTGATGTGCAGCTCCTTGAGCTGCTTCGGCGTTGCTTCCGACGGCGCGCCCATCATCAGATCCTCGGCGCGCTGGTTCATCGGGAACAGCACGACCTCGCGCAGGTTCTCTTCGCCGGCAAGCAGCATGACGATACGGTCGATGCCCGGCGCGATACCGCCATGCGGCGGCGCACCGAGAGACAGTGCGTGCAGCATGCCGCCGAATTTATTCTCGAGCACGTCTTCGCTGTAGCCGGCGATCGCGAAGGCCTTCTTCATCACCTCCGGACGGTGATTCCGGATCGCGCCTGACGACAGTTCGACGCCGTTACAGACGATGTCGTACTGAATCGCCTTGATCGACAGCAGTTTGTCGTTGTCCTTGGCATCGAGTGCGAGGAATTCCTCGACCGCCAGGTTCGGCATCGAGAACGGATTGTGGGAGAAGTCGATCTTCTTCTCCTCCTCGTTCCACTCGTACATCGGGAAATCGACGATCCAACAGAACTCGAAGCGGCCTTTGTCGATGAGCCCCAGCTCCTCGCCGACCTTGGTCCGCGCCGGCCCCGCAAATTTCACGAAGTCCTTCGGTTTGCCGGCGACGAAGAAACAGGCGTCGCCGATGCCGAGCTTCATCTGGTCGGCGATCTGCTTGGTGCGCTCCGGGCCGATATTTTTGGCCAGCGGGCCCGCGCCGCCCTCCTCGCCTTCGCGCCAAAAGATGTAACCGAGACCGGGCTGACCCTCGCCCTGCGCCCAGGAATTCATGCGGTCGCAGAAGGCGCGGTTGCCGCCTTTCGGCGCCGGGATCGCCCACACGGCGTTTCCGGGAGTCTCCAGGATCTTCGCGAAAATCTTGAAACCAGAGCCGCGGAACGCCTCGCTCACGTCCTGCATCACGATCGGATTGCGCAGGTCGGGCTTGTCGCTGCCGTATTTGCGCAACGCGTCGGCGTAAGGAATGAGCGGAAACTTCGGCGTCACCGGTTTGCCATTGGCGAATTCCTCGAACACGCCTCGGATCACCGGTTCGACCGCATCGAAAACGTCTTGCTGGGTGACGAAGCTCATCTCAAGGTCGAGCTGATAAAACTCGCCTGGCGAGCGGTCGGCGCGCGCATCCTCGTCGCGGAAGCACGGTGCGATCTGGAAATAACGGTCGAAACCCGCGACCATGATCAGCTGCTTGAATTGCTGCGGCGCCTGCGGCAGCGCGTAGAATTTCCCCGGATGCAGCCGCGAGGGCACGAGGTAGTCGCGCGCGCCTTCGGGTGAAGACGCCGTGAGGATCGGCGTCTGGAATTCGAAGAAGCCCGCTTCCTTCATCCGCCGGCGGATCGAGTTCGATGACCTTGCCGCGCAGCATGATGTTGTTGTGCAAATGCTCGCGGCGCAGATCCAGAAAACGGTACTTGAGCCTGATCTCTTCAGGATAGTCCTGCTCGCCAAAGACCGGCATTGGCAGTTCCGCCGCGGGGCCGAGCACCTCGATTTCGTCGATATAGACCTCGACTTGCCCCGTAGGCAGCTCGGGATTCTCGGTGCCCGCTGGACGCTTGCGCACCTTGCCGTCGACGCGCACGACCCATTCCGCGCGCAGCGTCTCAGCCAGCTTGAACGCCTTGCTGTCCGGGTCGGCAACAACCTGGGCCAGCCCATAGTGGTCGCGCAGGTCAATAAAAAGAACGCCGCCGTGATCGCGGATGCGGTGACACCAGCCCGAGAGCCGCACGACCTTGCCGATATCGCCCTCGCGAAGTGCGCCACAGGTATGGGAGCGATAACGATGCATTGTCAGGTCTTTGCGCTTGCCGGGGGACGAGTCAGAATCTCGGGGTGAAGCGGGCGAAAAGCGCATGAGGGGTGCGCTTTGTCAAGGCAACCGACCTCGAAATCATCGCCGCGTCCAGGCGCCTCGACACGCTTGCCTGCGCCCTGCACAGTTGGTTTTAAGTGACCGGGTACTCATGCGCAAAGCCAGAAAGAAGACGAAGAGGACCACACCGGCGGCGACCGAAATGTCGACCGCCGAGGCTGCGGTGGCGACCCTGATCGCCCACGGGCTCGATACCGTCTACGCACTGCCCGGCATCCACAACGACCATCTTTTTGATGCCTTCCAGCGTGCTTCCGAAAGCATGCGCGTGGTCCATACCCGTCATGAGCAAGGTGCCGCTTACATGGCGCTCGGCGCAGCGCTGGCGACCGGCAAGCCGCAGACTTACGTCGTCGTTCCCGGACCTGGCCTGCTCAATTCCGGCGCGGCTCTGTTGACCGCGTATGGAATGAATGCGCCGGTGCTCGCAATCATCGGACAAATTCCGGCGGCGGCAATCGGGAAGGGTCACGGTCACCTGCACGAGATCCGCGATCAAGCCGGAATCGTGTCCCGCCTCGTGGATCACTCGTTTTTCATTCAGGATCCGAGCGAGGCATCCGTCAAAATTGCAAATGCCCTTCAGTCGATGAGCCGCGATCGTCCCGGGCCGGCAGCCATCGAATGCGCGATCGACGTTTGGGGCAAGCGTGGTCCTGTGCCGGCAATCGTGCCTCCTGCTCCGCGCCACACGCCGAAAATCAATGTCGAAAGGGTGCGCGCCGCGGCAAAAATTCTCGGCAAAGCCCAACGCGTGCTGATCGTCACGGGCGGCGGAGCGCAGGACGCGGCAACGGAGGTCACGCTGCTTTCGAGCATGTTGCAAGCTCCTGTGCTCGGCTACCGGCGCGGCCGTGGCGTCTTGGATTCGCGAGACCCCTTCAGCGTGACCTTGCCGCTGGGTCGCGACTTATGGGCGGAGGCGGATGCCGTGCTCGCCGTCGGAACGCGCCTTCTCAATCCGATGACTCAGTGGGGCATGGACAAGGCGTTGCAGGTCGTGCGCGTCGATGCCGACCCGGACGAGGCGGCGCGGATCTACAAGCCGAAAGTAGCGCTTGTCGGTGACGCCGCTCCGATTTTGCGTGCACTGATCGATCAGCTTGTCAAATTCAATCTCCGCCGTGCTCCACGTCGCGACGAAATGCTGGACCGTCAGGCCAAGCTGCGGCAGCGTCTTGCCAAGCTCGCGCCGCAACTGGCCTTCCTCGAGGCGATCCGCGCCGAACTGCCGGAAGACGGAATTTTTGTCGACGAGGTCACGCAAATCGGATTTGCCGCACGCCTTGCATTGCCTGTCTACAGACCCCGCACGTTTCTTTCGCCCGGTTATCAGGACAACCTCGGTTGGGGCTATGCGACCGCGCTTGGCGCGCAGCACGCAAGGCCGGATGTGCCGGTTCTGTCTATCAATGGCGACGGCGGATTTCTTTACACAGGTAACGAACTCGCCACCGCGATCCGGCACGGTATTCCGCTGGTGGCCATCGTTTTTGTTGATGGCGCTTTTGGCAACGTCCGTCGCATTCAGCAGGAAGAGTTCGGGAATCGCCTGATAGCCTGTGACCTGGCCAATCCAGATTTCGTCAAATACGCAGAAAGTTTCGGTGCAGCGGGCCGGCGCGCGCGCGGACCGGACGAACTGCGCAAGGCCCTGCGGGAATCGTTCGCGCGCCGTGAGCCGACGCTGATCGAGGTGCCGGTCGGGGCCATGCCGAGCCCGTGGGAATTCATACTGATGCCTCGCGTGCGCGGACCATGAAGCGGGTTGCCATGACGGACCCTGATCGGGTTAGTGTCAGCCCGGCAATGGACCTTATTACCACCACCGATCAACTTGCGGCGGCTTGTGCGCGGGCGGCGAAACACCCCTACGTGACGGTCGACACCGAATTCCTCCGCGAGACCACCTATTATCCGCTGCTTTGCGTGGCGCAGATGGCTTCGCCCGACGAAGCTGTCGTGATCGACGCTTTGGCGGGAAGCGTCGACCTTGCCCCGTTTTTCGAGCTGATGGCAAACGAGAAGGTCACCAAGGTTTTTCACGCTGCCCGGCAGGACATCGAAATCGTCTGGAATCTGGCGCAAAAGATCCCCCACCCGATCGTCGACACACAAGTCGCCGCCATGGTTCTCGGCTATGGCAACTCCATCTCCTACGATCAGCTGGTGCAGCGCATCACCGGCGACACACTGGACAAATCACACCGTTTCACCGATTGGACGCGCCGACCGCTCAGCGACGCACAGATTGCCTACGCGCTGTCGGATGTGACGCATTTGCGCACCGTCTACCTCAAGCTTACCGAGGACCTGGAGAAGCGTGGCCGCAACAGCTGGGTCGAGGCCGAAATGGATGTCCTTACCTCGCCCGACACCTACCGGGCGGAGCCGGAACGCGCGTGGGAGCGGCTGAAAAGCCGCGTGCGCAAGCCGAAAGAGCTTGCCGTATTGATCGAAATCGCGGCATGGCGTGAGCGCGAAGCGCAGACGCGCGATGTGCCACGTGGGCGCGTGCTCAAGGATGACGTCATCGGAGACATCGCCGTCCAAGCACCGACCACGCCGGAGCGGCTTGGCCAACTTCGCTCGCTGCCGAAGGGTTTCGAGCGTTCGCGTTGGGGCGAGCAGATCATCGATGCAGTCAAGCGCGGGCTTGAACGAGATCAGAAGACGCTGCCACGCCTGGAACGCTTCCGTCCGGCGGTAAACGGCGCTGCAACAATCGAGTTGCTTAAGGTTCTGCTGCGGATGACCGCCGAACGGCACGGTGTCGCCGCCAAGGTCATTGCGACCGTCGACGACCTCGACCGGATCGCCGCCGACGACGAGGCGGACGTTCCCGCGATGAAAGGCTGGCGACGTGAACTGTTCGGTGAAAAGGCGCTCGCGCTCAAGCACGGGCGCCTGGCGCTCGCCGTCGACAAAGGGAAAGGTCGTGACGGTGGAGAAGGACTAAGCACCGTCTGGCAGAACTACGTCTCGATCGTCGACTCGCGGCCGACCAGCCGTCCCAATTGTCGCAATCGGCTGGCCAGCCGATCGCTGGCAAGCTCGCCATATGCACCCGGAAGTTTGAGAATGAGCTTGCCGCGTTTGACTTGCATCGGCGTTTTTGGAAGCACCCCGGCTTGCCCGGCGGTCAGGATATAAGCGACGCGCATGGCAGCGCCTACCACGCGTGCACGATCGAGCATGCGGGTTGTCGCGAGCTCGCGCAGCCGCGGCGACAGGTCCTCCTCGCTCAATCCTGCATGGCGGAAGTAGACCGACAGCGCGAGATAGGCGCGGCCAGGATGATCAATCGCCACGAAGGCGCCGTTCGCGATGATGTTCATCGACTGCTCGCCGCGATAGTCCGGATGCGCGCGCCAACCGATGTCGCCGAGCAGGCAGGCGGCATGCCGCAAGCGCTGCTCGTCCGCAGTCTCTTCCAGGCCTGACGACGCAATAAAGCGGTCGGTCCAGGCGATCAGCTCCTCACCGTGCCGCGGCGAGCGTGAGCGCAGTACGTTGAGGTTGGCCGCTGCCGAAATAAGCGGATCACGCGCGCGTTCGCGCGCGTTAAGCAATGAGTAGAGCAGACCCTCGCGCACACCGAGCACCGAAATAATCACCTGTTTCGGCTTGATGGTGTGGACGAGATTTTCCATGACCAGTGCTGCATAAGCGAGCAAAGGCCGGCGCGCAGCGTTGACGACTTCGATCTTCGACAAGGTCTCCGGATCGACGTGATGCACCAGCCGGGAGAATTCCTGCGCCTCGCGCGCGGAGATCCGGTAGTTGTGCATGACGTGGAACGGATAGCCGGTCTGCCACATGTGGAGGCGCGCCAACGCGCGCCAGGTGCCGCCGACCGCGTAAAACGTGCGGTCTTCCCCATCGTGCAGCATGTCGAGGTCTTCAAAGGCCTCCTCGACGAATTTTTCCGCTTTTTTCAGCGATTTGCCGGTTATGTCCTGCAAGGCCAGCCCGCCCAACGGCAGAGTCACGCCGCCGCGCACATGCGTGCCGTGAACATCGACGAGCTCGAGCGATCCGCCGCCAAGATCTCCGACGATACCGTCCGGCTTGTGGATGCCGGAGACGACGCCGAGCGCAGTGAGATGAGCCTCGCGCTTGCCCGAGAGGATCGAAATGCGCGTGCCGCATATGCGCTCGGCTTCGGCGATGAACTGCGCGTCCGTTCCGCGCATCCCGGCATGCAGCCGTCGCGATCGCCCAGATGCGCCGCACATGCAGGATATCGCACAGCGCACGAAAACGTCTCAGCGCGCCGAGCGCAGTCTCGATGGCGTCGGCCGGCAGCAAACCGGTCGACTGGACCTGTCGCCCCAGCCCCGCCAAGACCTTCTCATTGAAGATCGGTGTCGGCGCGCGCGTCAGGCCTTCGTAGATGACGAGGCGGATCGAGTTCGAGCCGATATCAATGACGGCGATCGGCGGCCCGTGATCGAGTTGGCCCTTTGGGATGATCGCGTGTGAACGCTTACGCGCCTTCGATGAGGCGGCGTAAAAGGCTGCGCGGCGACGACTTTTTGAGCGATTTCCCACGGCCAGAAAGGCTCGGATTTGTCATAAAATATTTGTGGGCGTTGAAGAGCTCTTCGCCCGGGGCCGCCTTTATGCGCGTGGAACTGCCGTCGGGCAAGAGCTTCCAGCTTTGCTCGTTGTCCTTGAAATTCGCCACCATGATCTGGCCGAGGACCTGCTCGTGCACGGTGGCATTGAGGATCGGGCACAGCACTTCAACGCGCCGGTCGAGATTGCGCGGCATCATGTCGGCCGACGAAATATAGATCGCCGCTTTTGGATGCGGGAGCGCATGGCCTGCGCCGAAACAGAAAATACGCCCATGCTCGAGGAATCGGCCGACGATGGACTTGACGCGGATATTCTCCGATAGGCCGGGCACACCCGGCCGCAGGCAGCAGATTCCGCGCACCACGAGATCGATCGAAACGCCGGCAGCCGAGGCGTCGTAGAGGGCATCGATGATTCCAGGATCAACGAGCGCGTTCATCTTCATCCAGATTGACGCCGGCCGCCCAGCCTTGGCGTGAGCGACCTCTTGCGCAATGTGGTCCAGAATCCGCTTGCGCAAATTGATCGGCGAGATCGCCATCCGTTCAAGTTCAGCTGGCTCCGCATACCCGGTGATGTAGTTAAAGATGCGCGCGACGTCGCGGCCTATCACCGGCTCCGCGGTAAAGAACGACAAGTCGGTATAAACCCGCGCGGTCACCGGATGGTAATTGCCGGTACCGACATGCACATAGGTGGCAAGCTCGCCGGCCTCGCGGCGGACAACCAGCGACAGCTTGGCGTGTGTCTTCAGCTCGATGAAGCCGTAGACGACCTGCGCGCCGGCGCGCTCGAGGTCCCTCGCCCAGCGGATATTGGCCTCTTCGTCAAACCGCGCCTTCAACTCGACCAGCGCGGTCACCGATTTTCCGGCTTCCGCCGCCTCGACCAACTGCTTCACAATCGGGGATTCCGCCGACGTACGATAAAGCGTCTGCTTGATGGCGACGACGTTCGGGTCCCGCGCGGCCTGCTGCAGAAATTGCACGACCACGTCGAAGGATTCGTACGGGTGATGGACGACCAGGTCCTTCTGGCGAATGGCCGCGAAGCAATCGCCGCCGTGATCGCGGATGCGCTCAGGGTAGCGCGGATTGTAAGGGACGAATTCGAGGTCCGGGCGATCGAGCCTGGTCAACTGGTTGAGGTCGTTCAGCGCCAGCACGCCATCGACCCGGAAAACTTCGTCGTCGGCGACAGCCAGTGCGCGCTGCACGAAGTTGCACAATTCGCCTGGCATTGACGCCTCAAGCTCGAGACGGATCACCGAACCGCGCCGCCGCCGCTTGAGCGCGGTCTCGAAAAGCCGCACCAGATCCTCGGCTTCTTCCTCGATTTCAACTTCGGAATCCCGGATCGCGCGGAATGTTCCATGTCCTTTGACGGTATATCCAGGGAACAACCGGCCGATGAACAGCGCCGTCGCCTCCTCCAGCGTGATAAGCCGGATCCCCTGATCGCTGCTGCCTGGCAGCCTGATGAACCGCTCGATCTTTTGCGGCATGCGGATCAGCGCGTTCATCGCTTTGCCGTCTTTGCTGCGCGCAAGCTGCAACGCGATGGAAAAGGCCAGATTTGGAATAAAGGGGAACGGATGCGCGGGGTCGATCGCGAGCGGTGTCAGCAGCGGGAAAATATGCGTGAGAAAACGCTCCTCAAGCCAGCTGCGGTCGGATTTCTTGACGTCGCTGCCGCCAACCAGAACGACGCCGGCAGCTGCAAGCTCCGGCCGCAGCTCGATCCAACGCTGCTGCTGGTCGCGCGCGAGTTGCGACACCGCTTCACCGATACGCGAAAGCTGCTCGGCGGGCGTCAAGCCGTCCGGACTCTGGGTAAGAATGCCCTCGCGCAGCTGACCCTTGAGGCCGGCGACGCGCACCATGAAGAATTCATCGAGGTTGTTGGCGGAGATCGACAGAAAACGCACGCGCTCCAGCAACGGATGCTGTGCGTTTGCCGCCTCTTCGAGCACGCGGCGATTGAAATGCAGCCAGGACAGCTCGCGGTTGATGAACCGGGCCGGTTGCGCTCTTAGCGGCGGGGCTGGCTCATCCTTGAGCGGTGGAGCGACCTCCGGCCGGCTGACGACCGGCGAAGTTTCCTCAACCGAAGCAATAGCTTGTCCGCGATCCGCCATCTCGAAAAGGCCTCGAAAAACAAAGCATTAGCCGCAAAAAATGGCCGCTGAATGACAGTCGACGCCGCACAGCTTAGGCAGTCAAGCTTTACAGATCTGCCTTAAGGAACGCGAAACAGCTCGACGGCGAGAGCCCGGGTCACAGGCCGGTGCTGACGCATCGCTTCCTCGTCCAGACGCTGCACGGCATGATGCGCCGCGGCAAACGACCGCTCGATGCGATTGGCAACATAGCTCACAAGTGACTCATCCACCGCGATCTGCCGGTCGACCGCCAGCTTCACGATCAGCGCGCGCAGCAGGGCATCGTCCGGCGCCGCCAGTGCCACGCTCGGCACGGCGCGCATGCGCGAGGCGAGATCACGAATAACCACAGGAAAAGTCGTCAGCGGCGAACGCGACGTTATGAGAACATTGGCGGCCTGCTCGCGCGCAAAATTGAGAAGATGAAACAGCGCGCGTTCATCCAGACCTTCGAACTCCAGATCTTCAAGCACCAACGCGCCGGTCGCAAAAGCTGCCGGCAGGTCCGAATGCGGCAACAGTTTTGCCGACAGCACACGGGCGCCGGTCGCTTCCGCCCAGATCGCCGCGAGATGGCTCTTGCCTGAGCCTTGCGGGCCGACCAGAGCAACAATGCGATCCGGCCAATCCGGCCACCGCTCAACAAGATTGAATGCTTCGGCGTTCGACGGACCTCGCAGGAAATCCTCGCGCGCGAAACTCACAGAGTGATCGAGCGCCAGCAGAAGCTGGCGCGGGGCCACCGAACTGCTCATGCCTGTCAATCCGCCTCTTCCCCAGTATAAAGCGAGCTCTGCAGATAGTGACGCAATGCAAAGCGAGTGAGCACGCCGATTGTGGCCGCAAGCGGAACGGCGACCAGCAACCCGACGAAGCCGAACAGATAGCCGAAGGCAAGTAACGCAAAAATCAGCCAGACGGGATGAATTCCAACACTTTCGCCAACCAACTTTGGCGCAAGCACGTTACCTTCGACAAATTGGCCGACAAGGAAAATGCCGAGCACCACGAGGATCGATCCGTAGGCCGGCCAGAACTGCGCGACCGCCACGCCAAGCGACAGCACGAGGCCCGTCATGGATCCGACATACGGGATAAATGTGATGAGGCCGGAAATAAGGCCGATGAGCAGGCCAAAATTGAGCCCGGTGAGAGTGAGCGCGACCGCGTAAAAGGAGCCAAGGATAAGGCACACCCCGGTCTGCCCGCGCAGGAAGCCTGAAATCGCTGCATCCACTTCGCGGGCAAGCTCGCGCACCGTGTCGCGATGCTGGATCGGAATCCAGCTATCGACGCTGCGGATCATGCGGTGCCAGTCGTAGATCAAATAGAAGGCAACGACAGGCGTCACGACGACAAGCGAGAATATCGAAACGAGCGCGCGTCCGCCCGACCACAACGAGCGAAGGAACGCCGTCAACCAGCCAACTCCTTGCGTGACGAGATCACCGATCGACTTGTCAGCGCTGAAGCCGGCGCCAAGCAGCTTCTGCAGCCAAGGCCGGCTCGGATCGCCCAGCAGCGCCTGCAGCGTCGTTACGTAACCCGGCATACTATCGATGAATGAGGTCAGCTGCGTGCCGACAATGGGCGCAACCAGCAGGATCAGATAGACGAGCGCTAGCACGACGACGGCGATGATGATGAATGCTGCCGCCAACCGATTGACGCCAAGTCGCTCAAGGCGGTCCGTAAGCGGCGTCAGCAGATATGCAATCGCCAGGCCGGCGACAAAGGGCAGCAGTATTTCGCTCAGCAGCCACAGCGCCAGGACGACGAGCACAAGCACAGCCAACCAGAAGAGGACGCGACGCTCCACCACGCTGCGGTCGAGTGTGGGTTTACGGCGGGGCCGTGATGGCGTGTGCGGACTCAAGATTTTAACGCCGTCGAATTGATGTGGCGCACCCACTCCGCCACATACGCGGCAACCGACAACAATGTCAGCGTGGCGACAAGGGCCATGAGTACCGTTGTTAGTGTTGGGAACGAATAGCCGAAGCCGACCGTGCCGAGCACAACGCAGGCAAATACAATTTGAGCAACCGTGTTCAGTTTGGACACCAGCAGCGGCTTGACCTTGATAGGTGTCCCCACCAGCCAAGAGAGCATCACCGCGCCCACGATCATGATGTCACGCGACACAACAAGGATGACCAGCCATCCGGGAATCAAGTCTTTGATACCCAATGTCAGATAGATCGAAACGATCAGGGCCTTGTCGGCAAGCGGGTCGAGATAGGCCCCGAGCTCCGTGGTCATCTGGAAGCGCTTGGCGAGATACCCGTCGACTGCGTCGCTTACGCCGGCGGCGAGAAACAGCACGAATGCGATCCAGATGTATTGCTCACCGGACGCGATCGCCCAAACCACGATCGGTACCAGCAAAATGCGTCCCAACGTAATGAGATTAGGAATACTCAAGGCAATCCCGGCTCGCGCGCGCACCCCGGCGTCAGGTGCCGGAACAGCGTCAACCCTTCGGGCAGAGTATAACGGCGCCTGGACCATTGCGCGACTTGCGATTCCAACGTAGGACCCCGGCGTAACATTTTGCCTGCGCACGATCTTTTCCTGAATTCCGGGCGTCCCGGATCGTGCGTTTGCGAGGGCGTATCATGGCAGAAAAACGGCGCGGACTCACTTACGCGCAGGCCGGTGTTGATATCGACGCCGGCAACCGGATGGTGGAGTTGATCAAGCCCCTCGTGCGGGCAACGGCGCGGCCGGGCGCCGACTCCGAGATCGGCGGCTTTGGCGGAATTTTCGATCTTAAGCAGGCCGGCTACAGGGATCCTGTTCTTGTCGCAGCAACGGACGGCGTCGGCACGAAACTCAAAGTTGCCGTTGAAACCGGCCGGCACGACACCATCGGCATCGATCTGGTTGCAATGAGCGTGAACGACCTGGTCGTGCAGGGTGCAGAGCCCTTGTTCTTTCTCGACTACTACGCCTGCGGAAAGCTTGAGCCCGAGCTCGGCGCGGCCGTTGTCGCCGGTATCAGCATCGGTTGCCGCGAGGCCGGTTGCGCCCTGATCGGCGGCGAAACGGCGGAAATGCCGGGCGTGTATAGCGGTGATGATTACGACCTTGCGGGTTTCGCTGTCGGCGCAGTCGAACGGGATGCCGTGCTGCCGCGCACCGACATCGCAGAAGGTGATGTTATCATCGGCCTGGCGTCTTCCGGTGTGCACTCCAATGGTTACTCGCTGGTCCGCAAGGTCGTTGAAAAAAGCGGACTCAGCTGGAGCACTCCGGCACCATTCATGACCGGAAAAAGTCTGGGTGAATCAATTCTGGCTCCGACCCGGATTTACGTGAAATCATGTCTGGCCGCGATACGGGGCACAAAAGCAGTGAAGGGACTGGCGCATATCACCGGCGGCGGATTTCCCGACAACATTCCACGGGTGCTGCCAAAAGGTCTTGGCGCGCGCATCAATCTCGGCAGCCGTGCCTGTTCTTCCGGTCTTCAAGTGGCTCGCTGACGCGGGCGGAATTGCGCAGAACGAAATGCTGCGCACATTCAATTGCGGCATCGGAATGATCGTCATCGTATCCGCAAAAGACTCAGATGCCGTCATGCAGGCATTTACGCGCTCGGGGGAAAAAGTCGTGGCGCTTGGACATGTCGGCAAGACCTCAGGCGGCGAACGCGTTGTCTATGACGGCAAGCTCAATCTCGGGTGAGGCATGAACCGCAAGCGGGTCGCAATCCTCATCTCCGGCCGCGGCTCCAACATGGCTGCCCTCATCGAAGCCGCGAAGGACAAGACCTATCCTGCGGAAATCGTGGCGGTGATTTCAAATCGTCCGGATGCGGGCGGCCTCACGGTCGCACGCGCCAATGGAATAGCCACCGAGGTCGTCGACCACGCCGCCTCCGGGAAAGACCGGCGCGCTTTCGAACGCGCGTTGCAGGCGGCGCTGGAAAAGCACCGCGTCGAGATCGTCTGCCTCGCCGGCTTCATGCGCCTGCTCACCGCCGGCTTCGTCGGCGGCTGGGAAGGGCGCATGCTCAACATCCACCCCGCCCTCCTGCCGTCGTTCAAAGGTCTCGAGACCCACAAGCGCGCCCTGGAGGCCGGCGTGAAGCTGCACGGCGCGACCGTGCATTTCGTGGTGCCGGAGATGGATTCCGGGCCGATCGTGGCGCAGGCCGCTGTTGCAGTGCGGGATGACGACACCGAGGAGACGCTCGCCGCCCGGGTGATCCAGGTCGAACACCGGATCTATTCGTTGGCGCTCAAACTAGTTGCCGAAGGCCGCGTGCGAATTGTGGCTGGCCGGTGCCAGGCGGACGGCGTCACCATGCCGGACGGCGCTATTTTCCTGGCGTAAATTCCCCGAACGCAGTGAAGACGCCCGGCTGCGGTTTTACAGCTCCACCGCCTATCAAACGCCAAACAAAGGGATTGATGAAGACGTGCCCGCGACCGCGGAATACCTTGCTGGCCGCGGGGTTATAGACTTTCGTATAATTATGTGCCGCTCAGCCGGACGGCGGAAAAGGCCGCAGAGAAACAAAGGGGACGACGTGAACCGAAGTAACGAAACAAAACTGATTTTTCCCGGGCTCGCCGGATTTTATGCATCGATGTGACGGTCGCGGCACTGCTGGTCACATCGGGCTGTCACGCTGGTTCTGCGTGGCGGCGATCGCGATCGAATTCGCTGATCGTCGGCTGTTCTTGGTGCACGTCTGGGGCAAATTCAACGCTGGCCACGCCCGTATCGCCGCCGCCTTCGGCAATAATTACGGCCTGCCGATGCCCGGCCTGTTTGCCTATGCGGCAATGGGTATGGAGTTGATCGGCGGCATCTGCCTGATCATCGGGCTGTTCACGCGCTTCTGGGCCGCGGCACTCGCGGTCGAAATAGGTATCGCGCTGATCGTTGCACATTTGCCGAAGGGGTATTCCATCGGAGCGGGCGGCTACGAATATGTCCTCTTGATCGGCGTCGTTTTGCTCACGATCGCCATGCGCGGCGGCGGACCCTATTGGTCGACGCCAAGATCGGCAAGGAACTCTAAGAACCAGCACGCATTGAAGCGCGCGGGGCTCATGCCCCGCGCGCTTTGCGTATCCAGACCCTGTTGTCGTGCACCGCGGCTCCGCCGTAAGGCGCGATTGAATCCGCGCCGACCAGCGTATTGATGCCGCAACCGTCGGCATAGGCGGCGTTCGGCCAGATCAATTCCGCAATCAGAACCCCTTGCCGCACGCCATCGAACACACGTGCATGCAGGCGCACTTCCCCCCGCTTGTTGCCGAGAACGACGTAGTCGCCGGTAGAGATCCCGAGCGCCGCAGCGTCGTCGGGATGGATCATCACGGTCGGCCGGCTTTCCTGCGCCAGCGACGTCGGCGTCTCGTTGAAGGTCGAGTTGAGGAACCCGCGCGCCGGCGAGGTCGCAAGCCGGAACGGATGCTCGACATCCGCAACTTCGATCGACGTCCAATGGTCCGGAAGCCGCGGCATGTCACCGACTGGACCGCTCTTGTAAGGGCTGCGGAACGGAACATTCGGCCAATCCGGTTTGAACCTGAATTTGCCGTCCGGCCAGGAAAACCCATCAAGATAGTGCGATTCCCGGAAGGGCGGCTGGCAGTCGATCCACTTGTTGGCCTCGATCTCGGCAAGCGTGCCCCGTTTCGACACCTGCAGCATCTGGTCGATGAGTTCGCGCGGGCTCATCGTGAACCCGCGATGCTCGGCACCAAGCCGCTGCGCCAGTCCGCAGATGACTTCGTGATTACTGCGGCACTCGCCCGGCGGCTCGACCAGTTTCGGTCCAAGAATGAGGTACTGATGCCCGCCGCCACGGTAGATATCATCGTGCTCGAGAAACGTTGTTGCCGGTAGCACGACGTCAGCGACTTGCGCGGTCTCCGTCATGAACTGCTCGTGCACACAGACGAAAAGATCCTCGCGCGCGAACCCGCGCTTCACTTGTGTCTGATCGGGGCACACGGATACCGGATTGGTGTTCTGGATGATCATCGCGGTAACCGGCGCGCCGCCATGCAGCGCTTCGCGCTCGCCGGTCAGGATTGCCCCGATGCGAGATTGATCGAGCATCCGCACCGAGCGGTCCCAGACGTCGAGACCTTCGATCAAGGTCTTGTCGAGCCGGAAAATGTCAGCGCTGATATGGAAAGCCCCGCCGCCCTCGTATTGCCAGGCGCCCGTCACGGCCGGAATGCAACTCGCCGCGTGCATGTTCACGGGGCCGTTGCGCGAGCGCGAAAAGCCATAGCCAAGGCGGAAAAACGCGCGCTTGGTTTCGCCGATCAACCGCGCAAATTCCTCAATGGTCTCGACCGGCGCGCCGGTGATCGCAGCGGCCCATTGCGGATCGCGTGAGCGCAGATGCGCTTCGAGCTCGTGCGGAGCATCGGTGTATTTTTCAAGGTAGTCCCAGTCGGCTTTGCCGTCGCGGAACAGGCAATGCATCACCGCGCAGGCGAGCGCGCCGTCGGTGCCCGGCTTGATGAGCACAGGCAGATCGGCCTGCTCCATGGTTCCGTTCATGTAGATGTCGACGGCCGCGATCTTGGCGCCGCGCTCCTTCCGGGCACGCACGGCATGGGTCATGACGTTGACCTGCGTGTTCACCGCGTTGGTGCCCCAGATGATCACCAAATCGGACTTCGCCATTTCGCGGGGATCGACGCCGGCGATGCGCCCGATTCCGGCGGCATAGCCCGCGTAGGCAGGGTTGACGCAGATCGTCGAATGAAATCCGGAATACTTCTTCGCGTGGCGTAGGCGATGGATGCCATCGCGCATCACCAGGCCCATTGTACCGGCGTAGTAATAGGGCCAGACGCTCTCCGCGCCCAAACGGCGCTCGGCCTCGATGAACTTTTCGGCCACGAGATCGAGCGCATCGTCCCACGATATGCGTTCGAATTTTCCCGAGCCTTTGGCGCCGGTGCGGCGCAGCGGGTGCAGCAGGCGCTGCGGATGATGCTCACGCTCGGCGTAGCGCGCGACCTTCGCGCAGATCACGCCGGCTGTATAGTCGTTGTCTTTTGCGCCGTGCACGCGTCCGATGGTGCGCTCGTCGAGAAGTTCGACCTCCAGCGCACAGGTCGACGGACAGTCATGCGGACAGGCCGAATGACCGATCCGCGTCGCCTTTGGGAGCCGCACCGTTTGATTCATCGCGCTCCCACTATAGCCGATTGGCGCGGCCGAGCTAAGTTTCGCTTTCGGGCTGAAGCTTCGAACGCCGCCAGAGGCCTCCGACCAGGAGCACCAGCGCAGCACCCACTGCGGCTGCACCGATTTCAACCTTGTGGGCTGTCGCCGCTCCGTACTGGCTGGTCAGCCAGTTTGCGATTACCGGATCGGTCGCGATGACTTCGCCCACAATCCAGCCAAGCAACGCTGCGCCCGCCCAAACCAGGATCGGGAACCGATCAAGCAGTGACATGATCAAGGCGGCACCGGCGACGATCAACGGAATGCTGATGCCGAGACCGATCACGAGCAGCGCCATGTTGCCGCCCGCTGCAGCCGCGATCGCAATCACGTTATCAAGACTCATGATGATGTCAGCGATCGCGACGATACGGACAGCGCGCCAGAGATGCTCGGCGGCTTCAGCCTCGCTCTCGTCCGGATCGTCCGGGACGAGAAGCTTTGCCGCGATGTAGAACAGAGCGAGGCCGCCCACGATCTTGAGGTAAGGCAGAAGCATCAACGATGCGACGACGCCGGTAAAGATGATCCGCAGTCCGACGGCGACGCCCGCGCCAAGGATCATGCCCCACACCCGTTGCCGGTGCGGCAAGTCCGCGGCACGCCATCGCGATGACGACCGCGTTGTCGCCCGACAGCAGGATGTTGATCCACATGATCTTGGCGAGCGCGATCCAGAACTCGGTATGGCCTATGTCGTTCCAGCCGGAGCTGACCAGCGCCCACCAGCCGGCAGGATCCATGAGTTGTGCCATCGAACCCACTTGCCTCTCCTCCCCTGTACCGCGTTCTGATGCTCGCGGTTTGTTCTGGTGCCCGGCAAGGGCAGATATCGCCCTTGCGATTTCCGGATCTACGCGCTGCCTCTATCCGACGATTTCGTTGTCCGAAAAGAACTGCGCAATTTCCCGTACCGCGGTGTCAGGTGCATCCGAGCCGTGAACGGAATTTTCTCCGATTGACCTGGCATGGATTTTACGGATCGTCCCGTCAGCCGCCTTCGCAGGATCCGTGGCTCCCATGACTTCGCGATACCGGGCAATGGCTTTCTCGCCCTCGAGAACCTGCACGACGACAGGACCCGAAATCATGAATTCGACCAGTTCCCGAAAGAACGGCCGCTCGCGATGCACGGCATAGAATTTCTCCGCCTGCTCGCGCGAAATCCGCACGCGCTTCTGGGCCACAATTCGCAGGCCGGCCTTTTCGATGATGGCGTTGATCGCGCCGGTCAAATTGCGTTCGGTCGCATCGGGCTTCAGAATCGAAAAAGTACGCTCTACAGCCATCCTACTGTCCTTCACTGGAACTAATCGATGAGTTTAAGGGGTTTCATTGGCGAGACCGGATGGCGCGGCTTATACCGGGGGGCATTTCAGCCGGCAAGTTCGGCCTTTATTGACGAGAAATCTCGCGCAGGAGACAAGAATGCTCGCCCGCTACCGGATGTTCGCTGGATACAATGCCTGGTGCAATGAGCGTCTCTACGAGGCCGCCGCCCAGATTCCCGATGCCGAATACCGAGCCAATCGAGGGGTCTATTTCCGGTCCCTCCACGGCACACTCAATCATTTGCTTGTGGGCGATCGCATCTGGATGCGGCGTTTTACCGCTCAGGGCGAAGTCCCGCCGGGTCTCGACGCCACACTCTACGACGATTTCCCGCGACTACGCGCCGCGCGCCGATCTGAGGATCAACGCATTGGCAACTACATCGGAAGCCTGACTGAGAGCGATCTCTCAAAACCGATCCGATACCGAACCTTCGTCAATCCACAGGACATAGAACAGATACTCGCGCCGGCACTCGACCATTTCTTCAATCATCAGACCCATCATCGCGGCCAGGCGCACGCGTTGGTCAGCGGCATACTCGGCAATGACAGAACGCCAAGTTTTGATTTGATCATCTACCAGCGCGAGACCGGCGAAGGGTCGCTGCGAACAATCGGCTGATGCGCCTTACTGGACGTAGCTGCGGCCGAAATCCTGGCTCGCGGTCTTTGGCGCGCCGGATTTTTTCTTTGGCGTCTTCTTGGCCGGAGCGCCAGCAGGCTTTGGCTGCTCAGGTGCGCGGTCGATAACTTTCAGCCTGCCGTCGGCAAATGTGTAAATTCCGGGCCAAGGTCCACTGAGAAAAGTCAGAACCGCCCTGCGCTCGCCTTTGTCGCCAGCGCTGATCGCCACGTTGGCGGGAACGCCCGCCCGCTGCACCGCCTGGCATTCCGTCATGCCGAGCGCGATACCGCCCGCAACCTGAGGCATCGCCGGCTCAACCTTCTGAAGGCTTGGGTTAGCACCAGCCGAAGTACGCGTCGGCGCCGGCGCCGCTGGGCCGGCAAGGTCCCCGGCAACCGAGCCGACTTCGCGGTCGGCACCGTCAGGCGCCGCAGCTTGGGTTGGCGGCGGCTCTGCTGCTTGCGCGGTCGCCGCGGCCGGCGGCGCGCACTGGCCATCGGCGCCCACCAGGTCTTCCGCGCCCACTGGACCTTGCGGGCCTAAGCTGACTCTTGCCGTACTAGGACGCGCCCAGTCCGGTTTGTTGAAGATATTCGCCGACTTAAGAAATCCGCCTTCGTTCTGATCCTCGAAAACCTGCGTCGCGCCCTTGCAGCCGCCGACGAGGAGTACGGCACTGCAGGCGAGCGCAAGGCTGAGAAAAGCGCGGTGACGCGGCAAACTTCCGACCCCGGATGACCTTATCTGCTTGTCCCTTAAAACGTATTTTGCGTCATCACAATGGCGCGCCGCAAGCCCGTGTCGTCCAAAGGGTTACCGGACATCGGCCATTGGCCGATGGTGCATTGGCCGATCGGCCCACGCCCGGAACCCCGGGGTGGTTGCCTTCCTTCAGCTCTTTTTCGCCCAGCGCCCTAGTTCGTCCGCTTGCCAATAGGTTGCCTCGAAACCTTTCGCCCGGACGTCGGACCAGTGCGCACGTGCGGCAGCCACTGCTTCGTCGTCTTCGCCATCGAACAACAGCACGATCCGCTGATACCGTTCGACGTCAGCGGGAAGCGGTGCGCGATCGACAAGGAAGCGTACGGTCGCGCCATTCGGATTACCTTCATTGGGGGTGAGCAACACCGGTTGCTGTGCCGCCTCGGGGTCGCGCCACGTGCCGTGTGGGAGGAAGCCATCGTCGCGGTAGGTCCACAAATGCGCATCAAGCGCTTCGATGCGCTCCTCGGTCGAACCCTGCACCACAACTTTCCAGCCTCGCTCCAGCGACTTCTGGAGGAGCGCGGGCAATACGCTTTCAAGTTTCTGTCCTTGCAGGTGGTAGAACAAGATCTCGGTCATAGGAGTGCACGCCCCGGCCGACTACTTTTCGTAATGATCCGCAACCAGCCGATCGAGAAGTCGCACCCCCCAACCGGAACCCCAACTTTTGTTGATGTCCGTCTGACGCGAGTCAAACCCTGTTCCAGCAATGTCTAGGTGAGCCCAGGGAATCTTGTCGTCAACGAAGCGCTTGATGAACTGCGCGGCCGTGATGGCGCCACCCCACCGGCTTCCGCCTGTATTCTTCATGTCGGCGAATTTGGAGTCGATCATCTTGTCGTACTCGGGCGCAAGTGGCATGCGCCAGACCAGCTCTCCTGTTTCATTTCCTGCTTTCGTCAGGCGCTCAGCAAGCTGATCGTTGTTCGAAAACATGCCGGCATACTCCTGTCCCAGTGCGACGATGATCGCACCCGTCAGGGTTGCCAGATCCACCATAAATTTCGGCTTGAAGCGTTGCGCCGCGTACCAAATCACGTCTGCAAGAACGAGCCGGCCCTCCGCATCCGTATTGATGATCTCGATCGTCTGTCCCGACATAGACTTGACGATGTCGCCGGGACGCTGCGCGTTACCATCCGGCATATTCTCGACAAGGCCAATGAGTCCGACGGCATTCACCCGCGCCTTGCGTGCGGCAAGCGCATGCATCAGTCCGACGACGCAGGCGGCGCCCGCCATGTCGCCTTTCATGTCCTCCATGCTGGAAGCGGGCTTAATCGAAATACCTCCGGTGTCGAAGCAGACGCCTTTGCCGATGAACGCAACTGGAGCCTCCCCCGCTCTTCCCCCATTCCAACGCATCACCACGACGCGGCTCTCGCGTGTCGAACCCTGACCGACGCCGAGAAGAGCGTTCATGCCGAGCTTTTTCATCGCCTTGACATCAAGAACTTCGACGGTGACGCGAAGCTTTTTCAATGCCCCTGCGCGGCGTGCGAATTCTTCCGGGTAAAGGACATTGGCCGGTTCGTTGACCAGGTCTCGGGCCAGTGCGACGCCGTCGGAAATCGCCACGCGCGGGGCATCGGCTTTGCGCACGGCGGCAACATCACCGACGGCGACGGTTACGTTCCGAACAGCGGGCGGCTTTTCATCTTCCTTGCGCTTGGTCTTGTAGCGATCGAATGCGTACGCGCGCAGGCGGGCCCCTTGGGCCAGATCCGCCGCCTGCTCCGCCCGCATCGCGCCGCCCGGCAGCTCGGCAAAGATACTGGCGTTGGCGGTCGAATTCGGCAGCCTGCCGATTGCAAGGCCGCCGAGCCGGAGAAAGTCTTTTGGCGTGAGCTCAGCGACCTTTCCTACGCCAATCACGACCAAACGGGCCGCCTTGAGCCCGGCCGGCATAACAAGATCCAGGGTTGAGCTTTTTTTCCCAGTAAACCGTTCTGACCTCGCGGCGCGCGCGACGATATCGGTCACCCCTCCGAGAGCCCTGCGTGTCGCCGGACCGAATTTCAGGCCCTCGTCGCAAAACACGACGAACACGCCCCTTGCGGGGGCGGTAAAGGGGCCAAAACCGAGCTTCAAAGCGTTGGGCATCGAAAAAGGGTCCTTTGCTGGCAGGAGCGCGTTTCGGGCGGGATGTGTTGGTCCATATGGCGCCCCGGCATGGCCCCTGCAAAGCCCAATTGGCCGGATTCCAGCGTTTTCCTCACGGGCGTGGTCAAGTTCGCTGACGAAATCACCCAAAAAATTCCGGTAGTTAAATACCCATTCGGCCAATGGCCGAGCCGGTCGGCCGTGCCCACGGCGACTGCAGTTTTTACATTTTGTTGTGCATGTTCAACGGCTTTGCCTTTGCCCGGCCATTTTGTCAGGCGATCAAAGTAAGTCTGACGGGGGTTGAGTTTTAAGCTGAAAGGACGTGGCGCCTGGTGGGGGAAACCAAGCGCGGGGTCCGGTTTATGCCGGATCAGGGGACGATGCTGCGGATGGGGTCCATCAACGAATACATTTTGCGCACCACGCTGGGTGCGTTCCTGATCGTGCTGGTCAGCCTGACCGCCGTGATCTGGGTAACGCAGGCGTTGCGCGACATCGACATCATGACGAGCCAAGGGCAGACGATCCTTGTCTTCGTCGGGATCACCGGCCTGATCATACCCCTGCTGGTCCTTGTGATTGCGCCGATCGCGTTGCTGATCGCGGTCGCCCATGTGCTCAACAAGCTGTCCAACGATTCAGAAATCATCGTCATGAACGCGGCAGGCATGTCGCCTTGGGTTTTGTTCCGCGCGTTCATAGCTGCCGCTCTGGTTGTGTCGCTGCTCGTCGGCGCGATCAGCGCCTACTTCGCTCCAAAAGGCCTTCGCATGCTGCGCGATTGGCTGACCGAAGTTCGGGCCAATGTCGTGAGCAGCATCGTTCAACCGGGACGTTTTACGACGATCGAAAACGGCGTGACCATCCACATCCGTGAGCGGCGCCCGAACGGTCAACTGGCCGGAATATTTCTAGACGATCGACGCAATCCGAACGAGCGCATTACGGTTCTTTCGGAAATTGGCGAACTGCTGGACAACGAAAGCGGAACCTACCTGGTCCTTCAAAAGGGTGTCGTCCAGCGGCAAGAGCCCGGCCAGCGCGATCCCGCAATGGTCGTCTTCGATCGTTACGCCTTCGATCTATCGCAATTCGCCGGCGGTGCGCAGTCGGCCAAATATTCGATCCGCGAGCGTTATCTCTGGCAACTGCTGTTTCCTGACCCGAAGGACCAGTTTTACGTTGAACAGCCCGGCCAGTTCAGAGCCGAACTGCACGACCGGCTGATGGCACCGCTTTATCCGCTCGCATTCGTCGTTATCGCCTATGCCTACCTCGGCGCTCCCCGTACGACCCGCCAGAGCCGTACTTTGTCAATGCTTGGTGCAATCGGTGGCGTCGCACTACTGCGCCTGATCGGATTTGCCTCGACGGTCTTTGGCGCCACTATGCCCTGGGTGCTCGCGCTGCAGTATCTGACCTTGGCCGCTGCGATTGGCGCTGGACTATACGTCATACGTCGCGGCCTGATCATTGAGCCCCCTACCTTCATTTCCGATTGGCTCGCTGCGCTCACCGAGCGCCTGGGTCGACGTTTCGTTACGCCGTGATGTGACCGCTATGCCAATCATTGCCGGAACACTTGCACGGTACTTCGGGCTGCGATTTATCAACGCAGTGCTGGTGGTCTTTGTCGGCATCTTCGCGCTGGTCGCGCTGATCGACTACATCGAGCTGATGCGGCGTGCCGGCGATATTCCAAACGTGTCGGCCACATTGGTCGCGAAAACCTCGTTCTATCGTGTGCCACAAGTCGTCGAACGCATCCTGCCGTTCTGCGTGCTGATCGGTGCCATGTCTTGCTATCTCAACTTGTCTCGGCGGCTCGAACTGGTGGTTGCCCGTTCAGCTGGAATGTCCGCATGGCAATTTGTCATGCCGGCCGTCGTGGCCGCATTCGTTTTCGGTCTCATTGCCACCGCCATTTACAATCCAATATCGGCCACTTTGCAGGAGCGCTCGAAGCGCTTCGAGGCTGAACTTTTCGGGCAGACTGCCTCCACGCTCGGCCGGAGCGGCGGCACGTTCTGGATGAATCAGCGCACCGACGAAGGTCAGGCCATCATCAACGCAATTGCCAGCCGCGACCAAGGCATCAATCTCAACGGCGTGTCGATTTTCGTGTTCGACATCGATGGCCGTTTCAAACAGCGGATTGAGGCACGCGCTGCCGTTCTGGTCCCTGGCGCATGGGTTTTGCGAGACATCCGGCTCTATGGGCTCGGCACCCTCCCAACGACCCAGGCCGAATATCGGCTCAAGACCAATCTGACCCCCGAGCAAGTCCGCGAAAGCTTCGCTACTCCCGAAACCGTCCCGTTCTGGGATCTTCCCGTGTATATCCAGATCGCAGAACACGCGGGGCTCGTAGCGGCAGGCTATAAATTACAGTTTCAGAGACTTTTGGCGCGTCCATTTTTGCTTGCGGCAATGGTTCTTCTTGCAGCTGCAGTAAGTCTACGCTTCTTCCGCTTCGGCGGTGTTCAGAAGATGGTTTTAAGTGGCATAGCCGCCGGGTTTCTGCTTTACGTTTTGTCGAAAGTGACTGAAGATTTAAGCAAGGCTGAGTTGATGCACCCTGTAGCAGCAGCTTGGCTGCCCGTGCTCGTCGGCGGCGTCACGGGATTTGTAGCGTTGTTGTACCAGGAGGACGGGTGATGGCGGGGCTTTTTAGCGCTCGTCCATCAAGGCCGCGGTCGTATTGCCGTGGCCTGACGATGCTTGCCGCCGTCCTCGGCCTGTTAGCCTTCGACGGACTGGTTGCGTCTGCGCCGGCGCAGGAGCTGCAATTTCCGCAGCGGCCGCCGCCGCCAAGAAAATCCAAGATTGCCCTGGAGCGGGAAAAATCCGGGCAAAAGCAGATGCTCGTTCAGGCGAACGAGGTCGACTACGACTACACAAACAATCGCGTTGCCGCCGTTGGCAACGTGCAGATCTATTATGGCGGATCGACTCTCGAAGCGAACCGGGTCGTCTACGATCAGAAAACCAAACGGCTTCACGCCGAGGGCAATGTCAGGCTCGCCGAGGAGGATGGCAAAGTCACCTACGGCGAGATCATGGATCTGTCGGACGACTACCGCGACGGGTTTGTTGACTCACTGCGCCTAGACGCTCCCGACCAGACGCGCATGGCCGCTTCACGCGCTGAACGTTCCAGCGGCAATTTTACGGTATTCCATAACGGCGTCTATACGGCCTGCGCGCCGTGCAAAGATGATCCGAAAAAGCCGCCTCTTTGGCAGGTCAAGGCTGCACGTATCATTCACGATCAGACCGAGAAAATGATCTACTTCGAGGACGCGCGGATCGAATTTTTTGGTCGGCCGCTCGCGTGGCTACCTTACTTCTCGGCACCGGATCCGACGGTCAAGCGCAAGACCGGTTTTCTGATGCCGTCGATTTCGACAAGTTCTGTTTATGGCGGAGCCATTGAAGTTCCGTACTACTGGGCATTGGCACCAGATTACGACGCTACGTTCGCGCCAATGATCACGACGAAGCAGGGACCGTTGCTCCAAGGCGAGTTTCGCCAGCGTTTGATAAACGGCGCCTATTCAATTCGTGCCGCAGGAATTTACCAGCTCGACAAGGACTATTTTATTCGCAGCGACGGCAGTACGACGCCCGGCTATCGCGATTTTCGCGGAAGCTTGGAAAGCTCGGGCTTGTTCGCGCTCAACAATAAATGGGTCTGGGGCTGGGACGGGGTGCTGCTGTCCGACAAAACATTCTTTCAGGATTACAACCCGCGCCTGTCGAGATACCGGACAACTGATCCATTCCAGAATCCGTATAGCGAGGCTATCTCGCAGGCGTTCCTCGCCGGCAAGGGTAACCGCAGCTATTTTGAAGCGCGATCTATCTACTATTTTGGCTTCTCCGAGGCGGACTCGCAAAGCCAGATTCCGGTCATCCACCCTGTGATCGACTATAATTATACGTTTGATCGACCGATCCTTGGCGGCGAACTTGGCTACCGATTGAATTTCACCAGCCTCACGCGCCAGGATGCCAACTTCGATGCGATAACTCAGAGCGCCCTGAACAACGGGAGTTGCACGCAGACTGCGGACCCCGCGATCAAAACGACCGCGAACTGTTTGCTACGCGGCGTCCCCGGCACCTACACCCGCTTTTCGGCCGAGACACAATGGCGACGTAGGATTACCGACCAGTTTGGCCAGGTGTTTACGCCATTCGCCTTAGTAAGGGTCGATGCGGGATCCATGCAGATCAAGAATCAACCGGGCGTCGCCAACTACATTGAGACCGGCGACGACAATCTCGTACGCGCGATGCCGACCGTTGGACTCGAGTATCGGTACCCGTTCATCAATATACAGTCATGGGGCACGCAGACGATCGAACCGATCGCGCAAGTGATCATTCGTCCCAACGAGCAGCAGATTGGCCGATGGCCGACCGAGGATGCGCAGAGCCTGGTATTTGACGACAGCAACCTGTTCCGCGTCGACAAGTTTTCCGGCTGGGATCGCGTCGAAGGTGGTAGCCGCGCAAACTACGGCATGCAGTACACCGCACAAGTAAATCAGGGTGGATTTGTCAACGTGCTCTTCGGACAGTCGTACAATCTGTTCGGGCAAAATTCGTTCGCGCTGGGCGGTACGACCAACACGGGTCTCGACAGCGGCCTAGATACAACGAGATCGGACTATGTGGCGCGGATGTCTTATCAGCCGAACAGCACTTATATGTTCACCTCACGGTTCCGTTTTAACAACGATACTTTCGAGGTTCAGCGAACCGAGCTGGAGGGCCGGGTCAATTTCGATCGATGGTCAGGAGCTTTGCTGTATGGAAATTACGCCGCCCAACCCGAGCTTGGATTTCTCGATCGCCGGCAGGGCATCCTGGGAACAGGTCAGGTCAAGCTTGATGCCAACTGGGTTTTATTGGGATCGGCGCGCTACGACATTAATGCCGGGAAATTCGATCAAACGCGCGTTGGGGTGGGCTATGTAGATGATTGCCTGATCCTGGGCCTGAACTACATTACCAACTACACCTATAGCGGAAACGTGCAGGCCAATCACACGGTTATGCTGCAACTCAGTCTGCGCACGCTAGGTGGCACGTCCGTTGGCCAGCCGGTCGGCCGGCCGGCGTCAAATTAAGATACCCGCGCTAGAGCTCGGAGCTAGTACATCTCGATGCTGAACGTGTCGATGAAGCGATATCAGTGGTTCGCGGGCGCGATGGTCGCCATTGTTCTTGCTTGCCCCGCAGCTGCACAAGTTGTCGTCATAGCCAACGGTTCCCCCATAACCGAATACGACATTCAACAACGCATGAAGCTCGAAGCGAGCGCCACGCAAAAAACCGCGACGCGTCAACAGGTCATCGATGATCTGATTAACGACCGCCTCAAAATTTCAAAAGCGAAAGTTTACGGTCTCGAAGTCGCCGATGCTGAGGTGAACAGCGCCTTCGAAGGCATGGCGACGCGACAACACGTCACTGTTCAACAATTTTCTCAGGTTCTTGAACGCGCCGGCATTTCTCCGAACACGGTAAAGGCACGTATCCGCGCCGAATTGACCTGGCAGCAACTGGTCCGCGGTAAATTCGGCTCGTCATTGCAGATCGGCGAGAGCGATATCGCCAATGCTCTGAAGGACCGAAACGAAAATGAGGCGTCAGCCGTCGGCTACATCTACACACTCTATCCGGTGACCGTCGTGGTTCCGCGCGGCTCAAGTGAGGCCACAATTTCAGCCAAGCGTAGCATCGCGGACAATCTCCGCGTCCGATTCGTGTCTTGTAACGAAGGTCTGGCCATGGCTCGCGCCCTGCGGGATGTGGCCATCCGGGAGCCGATTACGCGCAGCTCGGCGGACTTGAGCGCACAGCTGCGCGAAGTTCTGGGAAACATCGAAGTGGGGCATCTGACCGCTCCAGAAGTGACCGCGCAGGGGCTGCAGATGTTCGCTGTCTGCAACAAGAAGGAAACAACAACCGAATCTCCGCTGCGGCGCGAGGTGCGGGAGCAGCTTTATACTAAGCGCTACGAATCAGAATTCGAAAAAATTTCTCGAAGAAATTCGCAAGTCGGCGATGATCGAATACAAGAACCAGAAATGAGCGAACCGGGCGGCCTTCCACTGGCGCTGACGCTGGGTGAGCCGGCAGGCATCGGCCCTGAATTGACAATCAGAATTTGGCGACGCCGTGAAGAGCTCCGGCTGCCACCTTTTTATCTTGTGGGGGATCCGGACTTTGTCCGCAATCGAGCGCGCCAGCTCGGATCCGAGATCGCATTGAGCATCGTAACTCCGGCACAAGCGGCGGAGATATTTCCCCGCGCTTTGCCAATCGTACCGCTTCAAATACCTGTGACGGCCGCGCCTGGAAAACCGGACGAATCGAGCGCGCCCGCCGCTATCGCTTCTATCCGACGGGCTGTCTCCGACGTGCTCGCGGGTCAGGCGGCGGGGATCGTCACCAATCCGGTCGCAAAGAACGTGCTTTATCGATCGGGTTTCGCCGAGCCGGGGCACACGGAGTTTCTTGCCAAGCTGGTAGAGGAAGCGAGCGGAAAAGCCAGCCGCCCGGTGATGATGCTTTGGTCGCCGGAGCTTGCCGTCGTGCCGGTGACGATCCACCTGCCGCTCAAGGATGTCGTTTCAAGACTGACCTTCGAGCTAGTGGTCGAGACCGGACGCATCACCGCGCACGATCTTACCAAGCGTTTCGGCATTCTGCGCCCGCGTCTCGCCGTCGCTGGACTTAACCCGCATGCCGGCGAAGATGGCGCACTTGGTGAGGAAGATGCTGCAATTGTCGCGCCGGCCGTCGAACGTCTGCGCGCCGAAGGGATCGATGCTGTTGGCCCTCTTCCCGCCGACACGCTCTTTCACGAACGGGCGCGCGCAGCCTACGACGTTGCTCTATGCATGTATCACGACCAGGCGCTGATCCCCATCAAGACGCTGGCATTCGATCATGCCGTCAACGTTACGCTCGGCTTGCCGTTCGTGCGCACGTCTCCCGACCACGGCACGGCCTTCGACATTGCGGGCAAAGGCACCGCAGACCCTTCCAGCCTGGTCGCCGCGATATCGCTTGCCGCACGCCTTTCAGCGACTGCGCCGGCCCTGGTTCCGGCTAAATAATGGCACAACTCGATGACCTGCCTCCGCTGCGGGAGGTCATCCGCAAGCATGGCCTGACGCCGAAAAAATCCCTCGGTCAAAACTTCCTGTTCGACCTCAACCTGACCGCCCGTATTGCTCGCGCTGCCGAGCCGCTTGAAAACATCACGGTGGTCGAAATCGGCCCTGGTCCGGGCGGCCTCACGCGCGCACTTTTGGCGTTTGGAGCGCGGCGCGTTATTGCAATCGAGCGCGACCCGCGTGCAATCGATGCGCTTGCAGAGATCGCCGCACGGTATCCCGGGCGCCTCGATATCGTTGCAGGCGATGCGCTCGAAATCGATCCGCGCGAGCAGCTTGGTCCCGAACGTGCTCGGATCATTGCAAACCTTCCGTATAATATCGCAACACCACTTCTCGTCGGCTGGCTCACCGCAGAGCCATGGCCGCCGTGGTACGACTCTCTTGTTCTGATGTTCCAGCGCGAAGTTGCGGAACGAATTGTTGCTACGCCAGGCAGAAAATCCTACAGCCGGCTGTCCGTTCTGGCAGGGTGGCGTACGGAGGCGAAAATCCTTTTCGACGTGGCGCGGTCGGCTTTTGTGCCTCCGCCGAAGGTCACATCGTCGGTGGTACGGTTGACGCCAAGACCAGTGCCGGCGCAATGCAACGCAGTTGCGCTTCAGCGGGTAACCGAAGCGGCCTTCGGCCAGCGGCGGAAGATGTTGCGGCAAAGCTTGAAGACGTTAGGTGTCGATGCAAACTCCCTGCTGGAGCAAGCAGGGATAGATCCGACCGCGCGGGCCGAAGAGATTTCTGTCGATGGTTTCGTCGCCATGGCAAATATTTTTGCTGGGCAGGCCCACGGCCGCGTGTAAGGTCTGCGGATGCAAATGCATCGCCAATCGTTAAACGCCTACGGTGCCCCTCTGTGCGAGACCATCGTCGAAGCACCGCGGCCACAAGGCACCGAAGTCCTTGTGCGGATCGAGCGTTGTGGGGTCTGTCATTCCGATCTGCACATGCAGGATGGATACTTTCTGCTCGGCGACGGCAAGAAACTCGACGTACAGGCGGGGCGCACACTGCCCTTCACACTGGGGCATGAGATCGCGGGGCTGGTTGAAAGCACAGGCCCCGATGCAGACGTAAAGCCCGGCGCCAAGGTCGCGGTCTATCCGTGGATCGGTTGTGGGCGTTGCGCGGCGTGCGGTGTCGGTGATGAGAACATCTGCACCGCGCCGCGCCATCTCGGCATCACGGTTGATGGTGGCTTTGCTACACACGTACTCGTGCCGCACTCTCGTTACCTCATTGATTACGCGCCACTGACGCCCGGCTATGCCGGCGCCTTGATGTGCTCGGGACTCACTGCTTATGCCGCGCTCAAGCGGCTCGCCGACCGTGCACAACGCGCGCCACTCTTGCTGGTTGGACTGGGCGGAGTTGGCCTGATGGGCCTTGCCCTGGCCCGTGCAATGTATGGCACGGCGCCCTTCGTTGCCGATATCGACGGCAAAAAGCGCGATGCCGCGCTGGCTGCGGGTGCGGCTCAAGCTTTCGATCCATCGGACCCGAACGCCCGCAAGACCCTTCTCAAGGCAAGCGGCGGCATCTATGCCGCGTGCGACTTTGCCGGGTCGGACGCATCCCTGAATTTTGCGACCGGCGTGCTGGCCAAGGGCGGAAAAGTCATCGTCACCGGATTGATTGGCGGCGCCTATACGACGGCAGTGGCCATGTTTCCGCTAAAAGCGATGACGATCGAAGGGACTACAACCGGCACGCTGTCCGAAGCGCGTGAATTGATCGAGCTTGTGCGCGCCAAGGACATTAAACCGCCGCCAATTGCGGAGCGGCCGCTCGCGCAAGCCTCTGCCACCCTGGACGACCTCCGCGCCGGGAAAATCATCGGCCGCGTCGTCCTGGCAACCTAGATCTTTGCCTGCAGGCCGCGCACGAAGTCCGAAAGACCAGACTGGCGCTCGCGCTTAAGGCGCTCGGCCGTAAGGATCGCGGTCACCTCCGCGAAAGCCTGATCGAGGTCGCGGTTTATGACGACGTAATCATATTCATTCCAGTGACTCATCTCGTCGGCGGCTTTCGCCATCCGGCGGTGAATCGTCTCGTAGTCGTCCTGGGCTCGTGTACGTAAACGGCGCTCAAGCTCCGGGATTGAAGGCGGCAAAACGAAGACCGTCACTAAGTCTCTGGGCGCTACTCGCGCTGAGTTGTTTGGTGCCCTGCCAATCGATATCGAACAGAACATCACGTCCAGCAGACAACGCATCCATTACGGGCCTCTTCGGCGTGCCGTAATAGTTGTCGAATATTTCAGCCGATTCCAGCAGTTCATCCTTTTCCACAAGCTCATCGAAACGTCGGCGATCGATAAAAGCGTAATCCCGCCCTTCCATTTCACTCGGCCGACGTTTGCGTGTCGTGACTGATATCGAAAGCATGACATTGCGATCCGACTCCAGAAGCCGACGCGATAGTGTCGTTTTCCCAGCACCCGACGGCGAAGATAACACTAACATCAGTCCGCGCCGCACGATCATCGGTGTCTCCGAGCGCTTTTTAGCCATCTCAGCATCACTCCAGGTTCTGCACCTGCTCGCGGAACTGCTCAACTACGCCTTTAAGTTCAAGACCGATGTTCGTGAGCTCGAGATCATTGGCCTTGGCGGTCAGCGTATTTGATTCGCGGTGCAACTCCTGCGCCAGAAAGTCGAGCTTGCGGCCGATCGCGCCGCCATCCGCCAGGAGCTTCTTCGCCTGCGCGACATGCGAAACAAGACGGTCGAGCTCCTCGCGGATATCGGCTTTGGCAGCAAGCAGGACGGCCTCCTGGTGGAGCCGATCCGAATCAAAACGCTCGGAAGCCTGGAGCAACGCTGACACTTGCTCGGAAAGACGCGCCTTGATTGCTTCCGGCTTGCGCCCCGGGGCGCTCTCCGCTCGTGCGGAGAGAGCTGCGATTTCGTCGAGCCGCCTCGATAGCAGCCCTCCCAGAGTTTTACCTTCTGCCTGCCGCATGTGGAGCAATGCCGCCAATGCTTCTTCGAAGCCAGAAATGATTGCTGTCTCGGCAGCGCGATGGTCCTCCTCGCTCTCGTCCTCTTCGGTAACTTCAATCACACCCTTGAGTGACAAGATGCCGTCGAGCGTTGGCGGTGCTGCTTGCACCTTTCCCGAAAGGCCCTTAAGCGCCGAAAGGACTGCACCGAGGACAGGCTCGTTCACCTTCACAGTCGGTTGCGTGCCTTTGCGCTCGACAGTGAGGTTGGCGTACACCGTGCCCCGCGAGAGTTTTTCCGTGCCGCGGGCGCGCGACGGCACTTCCACTGCATCCCACCCAACCGGAAGACGAAAGCGCAGGTCCAGGCCTTTGGCGTTTACAGATTTGATCTCCCACGCCCACGCGTAAGCGCCGGCTACGCCATGGCTTCGAGCAAAACCGGTCATGCTCGACAGAGCCATGGCTTCAGGGTCTCGCGTTGGTACTTTCTCGAAAGTGTGGCGACCTTAGCCGCGCGAACCACGCGTCACAAGGGCGAGCCAGTTATTGCCTGCCGTTCTGGTTGCCGTTGGTATGCTCTATGCCTCGCAACCTCGCAACGTTCTTCTGGTGTTCAGTGTAATTGTCCGAGAACAAGTGGCCGCCGCTGCCGTCGGCAACGAAATAGATCTCCTTGGTGCGCGCCGGATTCGCCGCAGCTTCCAATGAGGCCCGTCCCGGATTGGCGATCGGCCCCGGCGGCAGACCGTCGATGACATACGTATTGTAGGGCGTCGGTTGCTCAATTTCGTTCTTCTGAATTGGGCGGCCGAGCGAGCCCTTCCCGCCCGTCAAACCGTAGATAATCGTCGGATCCGACTGCAATCGCATTTTGGTCTTGAGGCGATTCACAAACACTGCCGCCACTCGCGTTCGCTCGTCAGGTCGCCCGGTTTCCTTTTCGACAATCGACGCAAGCGTCACCAGCTGCTCCGGCGTCTTGACCGGCAGATCCGGCATCCGATGCTCCCAGACATCCTGCAACACGCGCCGATGTGCTTGCTGCATACGCTGGATAATCTGCTCGCGCGTCATTCCTCTCGTGAACCGGTACGTTTCGGGCAACAGCGTGCCCTCGCGCGGAATCTCCTTAATTTGGCCCGTGAGCGCAGTGCTCTCGAGAAGCCGCGCGACAATCTGCTCGGATGTCAGTCCTTCTGGGACAGTGAAGGCATGCTGCACCACTTTGCCTTCAATGATCGTGTCGACTACGTCGGCAACGCTCGCATGTTTGCTGAATTGATATTCGCCGTATTTGAGCTCGCCGCGCGCCTTGAGAGCGATGACTCCACCCATGAAAATGTAGGGCTGGTCGATCACTCCTTCGCGCTGCAGTACGTCGGCGATATCGCGGATTCCCAGCCCGCGCGGAATATTGACCACCTTGTCGTCGGCGAGCGGCCCTGGGGCATCGAAGCGTTGCTTTCCGAAAAACAACGCGGCGCCGACCGCAACCGAAATCACGATCAAAACTGTAAAGATTGCATTCCCGACCACGATGACCGGGTGACGCGCGCGACTGGAGCGGCGGCTCGGCATTGGCACACGTTCCGGCTCAAGCGCGGCACGCGGGCTACGCGGCACTGCCGGCTTTGCAGCCGATAAGCCATTGCCACTTCCTCCCGGCGGCAAATTGGAATTCACCTGGTTCGCTCCACTAGTCACCACCGCCGTTCTCGCCGACGAAACACCAGCGCATGCCGCACGTTAGAAAAAATTATGGCGAAAGCTGGGGGACCCTGTCGATGCTTTTTTTAGTTCGCGTACCGGCAGAAAATCAGGGAGGCATTTGTTCCGCCGAAGCCAAAAGAATTCGAAAGCGCCATATCGACGTCCCGCTTGCGCATTTGGTGGGGCACCAAATCGATCGGGGTCTCGACCGACGGGTTGTCGAGATTGATCGTCGGCGGGACAACCCGATCGCGGATTGCGAGAATTGAGAATATTGCTTCCACCGCACCCGCAGCACCGAGCAAATGGCCGATACACGATTTGGTCGAGGACATCGAAATATGGCCAGCTGAGTTACCAACCAGTTTTTGCACTGCACCGAGTTCGATCTCATCGCCCAACGGTGTCGAGGTGCCATGGGCATTGATGTAGTCGATGTCACTCGCGGAGATGCCAGCGCGACGGATCGCCGCGCTCATGCAGCGCAGCGCGCCATCGCCGTCTGGCGTCGGCGCGGTGATGTGATAGGCGTCACCGGACAGCCCGTATCCGATCAGTTCCGCATAAATCTTGGCCCCGCGCGCCTTTGCATGTTCGAGTGATTCCAGCACAACGACGCCGGCTCCTTCGCCCATTACGAAGCCGTCGCGATCTTTGTCATAAGGCCGTGAAGCGCGCGTCGGATCATCGTTGAAATTGGTCGAAAGCGCGCGCAACGCGGAAAATCCGGCGAGCGAAATGCGGTTGACCGGCGACTCCGCGCCGCCCGCCACCATCACCTCGGCGTCACCAAGCGCGACAAGCCTCGCTGCATCTCCGATCGCGTGAGCGCCAGTCGAGCACGCTGTGACGACCGCATGGTTGGGGCCCTTTAGCCCGAATGCTATCGACACGAAACCCGACGCAAGATTGATGATGCGACCGGGAATAAAAAACGGCGACACTCGGCGCGGGCCGCGTTCGTGGAGAGCCACCGCCGTTTCGGCTATTCCCTCGATACCGCCGATGCCTGATCCGATCAGTACGCCGGTCGTAGTCTGCTCTTCATAGCTCTTGGGGTGCCACCCTGCATCGTCGAGGGCCTGACGCGCCGCGCACATCGCAAAGACAATAAATTCATCGACCTTGCGCTGCTCCTTCGGCTCCATCCACTGGTCGGCATTGTAGGTCGCGCCAGCACCGTCGCCCCGCGGGATGACGCCGGCGATCTTGCATGCAATGTCGGAAACTTCGAATGTGTCGATCTTCTTCGCGCCGCTTTCACCCTTGAGCAGCCGGGTCCAGGTTGCCTCAACACCGCAACCCAGCGGCGTGAGCATCCCCATTCCGGTAACGACGACACGTCTCATGGCCGGCTCCGAGCGCATCTATTGCCACCGTCGCACTGCAGACGGCCCAAAGCCATGGACGAGCGAAGCAATCGAGCAGCTGCGCAGGACGCGCTCAGCTTTTGGCGTTCTTTTCAAGAAATTTAACCGCGTCGCCAACGGTCAGAATGGTTTCAGCGGCATCGTCGGGGATCTCGCAGCCAAATTCTTCTTCAAAGGCCATAACGAGCTCAACCGTGTCGAGGCTGTCGGCGCCAAGATCATCGATAAAGCTGGCTTGATCGTTCACCTTGTCGGGTTCTACGCCCAGGTGCTCCACGACGATCTTTTTCACCCGCTCGCCAATGTCACTCATCGTTCCAACCTCGTGCTTTATGAATTGGGCTGCGCACCAAGCTCAGTTCGCAACCATCGCGATACGGCCTCGTCGTGGTTGACGGTGATGAGACGATCCCCAATTGCGGAACATTACTCCGCACTTAGCCGCCCCAGCCGGGCCGAAAGTCGGTTACCATACTTCAAATCCGTTGACTAGCGCGTGCCAGACAAGCGAGCAACCCCCGAAAACCGCGCATATCCACCGCCGCCAGCGCGAACATCGGTCCCCGACTTTTAGGGCGCGCGCTATATCATAGCCATCCCGCCGTTGACATGGATGGTTTGCCCGTTGACGTAGGCGGCCTCATTCGAGGCGAGAAAGACAGCGGCGGCGGCGACATCGTCCGGAGCGCCAAGCTTGGCGGCGGGAATGCGGGCAAGAATTGCCTCGCGCTGCTTCTCATTGAGCTTGTCTGTCATGGCCGACGCGATGAGGCCGGGCGCTATGCAGTTGGCCGTGATGTTTCGCTTGGCATACTCGGCCGCCACCGACTTGATCATTCCGACCATGCCGGCTTTGGAAGCCGTGTAGTTGCTCTGCCCCGGATTGCCGGTAAAGCCGACCACCGAAGAGATACCGATCACGCGGCCCCAGCGCCGACGCATCATGCGTGACACTGCGGCGCGCGCCAGCCGGAACGTAGCGGTCAGATTGACGGCGATCACGTTGTCCCAATCCTCGTCCCGCAACTGCACGAAAAGGTTGTCGCGGTTGACGCCAGCATTCGCGACCAAAATATCGAGCTTTTCCATTTTCTCTTCAGCGCTCGGCACCAGCGCCTCAACGGCGTCCTTGTCCGCAAGATCGCAAGGAAGGACAAACACGCGATTGCCGAGCGTGGCCGCCAGACCGTCGAGCGCTTCCTTGCGCGTCCCGGAAATTGCAACCGTCGCGCCTTGGGCATGGAGTGCGCGCGCGATCGCGCCGCCAATCGCCCCGCTAGCACCTGTCACCAGGGCAGTCTTGCCGTTTAAATCGAACATCATGGGTTCCTCCCCGCCTTGAAGGCGGCGACATCCTCAGGACTTCCGATCGCGGCCGTCGTGGCACCGTCGGCAAGACGCTTGATCAGCCCGCTCAATACCTTCCCGGCGCCGACCTCATAAAAACTTGAAACGCCTGCGCCCGCCATGAACACAACGGATTCACGCCAGCGAACCGTTCCGGTCACCTGCGCGACGAGAGCGCGCACGATTTCGCCGGGCTCGCGGATCGGCTTCGCCAGCACATTGGCGACCACGGGGACGGCGGGCGGCTTGACCGTCGTTTTCGCGAGCGCTTCAGCCATCACATCGGCAGCCGGCTGCATCAGGGCGCAATGGAAGGGTGCGGACACAGGCAACAGCATCGCACGCTTTGCGCCTTTTGTTTTTGCGATTTCTACCGCGCGTTCGACGGCTGCCTTGTTTCCCGAAACAACCACTTGGCCCGCGCCGTTGTCGTTCGCCGCCTGGCAGACTTCGCCCTGCGCGGCTTCGGCCGCCACGGCGGCGGCGGCGTCGAACTCAAGTCCGATAAGCGCCGCCATCGCGCCGACTCCGACCGGTACCGCCTTCTGCATGGCCTGGCCCCGCGTCCGCAGGAGACGCGCGGCATCCGCCACAGTGAAGGCGCCGCCCGCGGCCAGCGCGGAATATTCACCGAGCGAATGACCGGCGACAAACTGTACGTCGCGCGCAAGGTCCAGTCCCGCCTCGGCCTCGAGGACACGCTGGACGGCAAGCGAGACAGCCATAAGGGCCGGCTGGGCATTTTCCGTAAGCGTCAGCGTATCGGCTGGGCCCTCGAAGATGATGGTGCTGAGCTTGCTACCAAGCGCTTCGTCAACCTCTGCGAAAATCTGCTGCGCGGGGGAGAAATTTGACGCGAGGGCCTTGCCCATCCCTACGGCCTGGCTGCCCTGCCCCGGAAATACGAAAGCGATCGCCATGCCTATTCCGTTAGCTAATGCTTTCACACGGAAATCGCGCCGAAAGACACCGCGTGGGCGGTTCTGTCAAGTTGAAGCGCCTGCAATTGAATTTGTAGTTCACGCCGACCCGCACGATGTTGTCGGTGATCTTTGAACTGAACTGGACACGTATGGGAATTAACTGTGCAGGGTTTTCTCAGGCCTCTGGGCCTGGAACCGGCATTTGCCTTGCGTTTTTGCCAAAACCGCCTATAAACCGCGCGCTCCGTCGATCCTGGTTGGGAGCTGAACGGACGGCCGGTTGGGCACAATTGATCAGCCGGTAGGGCTACTTGGCCCGGCGTCCCGTGCTTTCGCCTTCAGAGCATTCGAGCCTTTCCCCGAAGGGCTCGAGGGGCTTAGCGCCAGGATCGAGGACCGAGGATTTGAAACGAAGGGAAAGGCATTCATGCCGTTGTACGAACACGTCTACCTTGCGCGCCAGGATCTGAGCGCGCAGCAGGTCGAGGAATTGACCACCCAACTGTCCGGTGTCATCGGACAAATGGGCGGCAAAGTCACCAAGAACGAATATTGGGGCCTGAAGTCCCTCACCTATCGCATCCGCAAGAACCGCAAGGCGCACATGACGCTGCTCAATGTCGATGCGCCGCCCGCAGCGCTGAACGAGATCGAGCGCCAGGAACGCCTCCATGAGGACGTGCTCCGCTACCTCACGATCCGCGTCGACGCGCTCGAGGATGGTCCCTCCGCGATGATGCGCAAATCGGACCGCGACCGCGACGATCGCGGCGGTCGCGACGATCGCGGTGGACGCGGCGAACGCCGCCGGCGTGACGAAGGCGACGACATCGACGTTCCTGACGCCATTGGAGGGGAGGAATAGACCATGGCATTCGCGCCACAGGGCGGCGCGCGCCGCCCCTTCTTCCGCCGCCGTAAGACTTGTCCATTCTCGGGCGCCAATGCACCCAAGATCGACTTCAAGGATGTGAAGCTGCTGCAACGGTATGTTTCGGAACGCGGCAAGATCGTTCCGAGTCGCATCACAGCGGTTTCGGCTAAGAAACAGCGCGAGCTGGCGCAGGCGATCAAACGCGCGCGCTTTCTCGGCTTGCTGCCATATGTGATACAGTAGACGCAACAAGGCGTCCGGGGACACCCGGGCGCCGATGGTTGGGGCGGAGCAACTCCGTCTCTAACCGCTCGGTGAGGAGCGGGACAGCTCGTGATGATACAGATCGTAATTATAGGGATTGGCGCCGGCGCCGCGGCGGCTCTGCTATTTGCCTCGGTGACTTCCGGCTCGTGGCTGTCGATCCCGTTATTTTATCTTGCACCGCTGCCCATCATGATCGCAGGCCTTGGCTGGAGCCATTGGGCCGCGATGACTGCAGCACTTGCCGGTGCGCTTGGCCTCGGTGCGGTTTTCGGTACCGTCTTCCTGCTCGCTTTTGCGGCCGGAGCTGGTTTCCCGGCGTGGTGGCTCGGTTACCTCGCAATGCTTGCCCGCCCGGTCGCGGTCAGCGACGGCAGCGGCCAGGGTGCCGCTTCGTTTGAATGGTATCCGCCCGGCAGGCTTGTCGTATGGGCGGCCGTGTTGGGCGTTCTGGTCGTGATTGTCGCCATTCCCAATTTCGGGATCGATGCAGACAGCTTCCGTGCCGGCCTACGCGATGCGCTCAACGCCATTATGCGCGTCAACAACGGCACGCCGGCCAGGGCCGGGAGTAACACCGAGCGACTGCTAGAAATTCTGGTCAACGCGATCCCGCCAGCGGCTGCTGTGCTCGCGACAATCACCAATTTGCTTAACCTCTGGCTTGCGGCGCGCGTCGTGAAATTCTCCGGCCGTTTGGCCCGTCCCTGGCCGCAGCTTTCGTCAATGACCTTTCCACCGTTGATGACCGCAGCGCTCGCGATTGCAATCGTGCTGAGTTTTCTGGACGGAATGCTCGGCATCGTCGGCGGCATCGTCGCGGCAAGTTTGCTCTTGGTCTATGGCGTGCTCGGATTTGCGGTGCTTCACGCCATCACACAAGGAATGAGTGCACGCCCGTTCGTGCTCAGCATCACCTATGCCGGTGTAATTCTGCTCGGCTGGCCGATGCTTGCCCTCTGTCTGCTCGGACTGGTCGATACGGCGATCGGATTGCGAGGTCGCGTATCCGCCAAACGCGGTCCCCCTACCCGTTCTTGAACATGAGACATCCAACCAAAGTTCAAATTGAGGAGTAAGCAGCTATGGAAGTGATCCTGCTCGAGCGCATCGGCAAACTCGGTCAAATGGGCGATGTCGTTCGCGTGAAAGACGGTTTCGCCCGCAATTTTCTGTTGCCCCGCGGCAAGGCGCTTCGTGCGACCGCGGACAACAAAAAGCGCTTCGAGGACATGAAGGCCGAATTGCAGGTTAAGAACCTCGAACTCAAAGGCGAGGCCGGCACGCTTGCCAGCAAGCTCGACGGCAAGACTATATGTCGTCCTCCGTCAGGCAAGCGAGGGCGGGCAATTATTCGGCTCAGTTTCTACGCGCGACATCGCGGGCCTGCTCAAGACCGATGGCGCCGAAGTTGGCCGTTCGCAAATCGTGCTCAATGCACCAATCAAGACGATCGGACAATACAAGGTGCCACTGGCGCTTCACCCGGAAGTCGAGGTTTCCATCACCGTCACGGTCGCGCGCAGCGCTGACGAAGCGCAGCGCATTGCGCGTGGCGAAGATGTGACCGTGCGGCGAACGGAGGCTGAAGAGGATGCGGCCGCTGCTGCTGCGGCCGCGGAAGCCATGTTCGACCCGGAAGCAAAGGCGCAGCACGATGCACCCGACGCCGAGACTGCATCGCCGGACACGAAGAGCGACGAGGCGCCGGCAAAGCGGGCCAAGACCAAGGCAAAGGCAAAGAAGAAGACGGACGAGGAGGCCTGACGCCTATTCCGGTTTTTTCCCGCCCTCGGCCGGCTTGGCGTCGCCGGCCGCGGGCGCGTTTGCTTTGGTGTCACTCGCTTTCGGTTCTGGCGCCAATATACCCAGCGGCTTCGGCTCTTCGCTGGCCGCATCCGGCTTCTTCTCGACGCCCTTCCCCTCCTCGGTTTTGGCGGCCGGCTTTTTCGTTGCCTCGGACTTGGCTTTTTCGTCGCCCTTGGTCGCTCGCTTGGTTGCCCGCCCTGGACCGGAAGGCTTTCCATCGATTTGAGATAGTTGGCGATCGCTGCCGCGGATTCCCGGCTGGCCGTGTAATGCTCACGCAGAAAGCCGTCGAGACCGAAAAGCCCGCCCGATTTCGCGAGCCCCTGCGGCGATTTGTGACACGGCGAGCAGTCCGACGCGAATAGCTGGGCAGGGGTCTTGCCTTTATCGAGACTTTCCTGGCCAGCCGCCGGACCTGCCAAAATTAATGTCACAAGGCCGATAATTGGCCCTCGCAATGATCTGCTGATCATCGAACCTCCTGTGTCGCCCAGCGAACAAAACCCTTGATAGCGCATTCTTTCGCGATTGTGACCCGTGGTGGTTTGGGAGCGGCATTGCATCTGCAGGATTGCCGCTATCGCGGAACTTTGATTAATTATCGCAGTGAATTTGTAGGTGCGCTGCGTTGGACCCCTTTTGGGGCAAATGCCGACAGCAGCACGCGGATTTGGGTGACGGAGGCGGCCGATGGACCGGTTGCTTCAGTTTTTGCTCAGTCGATTTATCCGGCGGGGGACATTCAAGGTCACAACCTCGCGTGGCCGGACATTTACCTGCGGCGACGCCACCGGAAAGCCGGTCGCGGTGCGATTTACCACCCGGGCCGCTGAACTCGGCATTTTGCTCGACCCCGAACTCAAGTTCGGCGAAGCCTACATGGATGGCACGTTGGTCGTGGAGCAAGGCACGATTGCCGACGTGCTGGCGATCGCGCTCGGACAGCAGATGTGGTTGCCCAACTGGGCGTGGCCACAATGGCTGCTGCGATACATCGGGCGGCGCCTCGCTCAATTCAATCCCCGCACGCGGGCGCGCCGCAACGTCGCCCATCACTATGACCTCGACGGCCGTCTCTACTCGCTCTTTTTGGATGCCGACAGGCAATATAGCTGCGGCTATTTCGAAAAGCCGGACACATCGCTCGACGACGCGCAGCTCGCGAAGAAACGTCACCTTGCGGCCAAGCTAAGGCTGAGCGGAGGACAACGCGTCCTGGACATTGGCTGTGGCTGGGGTGGGCTTGGCCTTTACCTCGCGGAGTTTGGTAGCGCCAATGTCACTGGCATTACGTTGTCGCAAGAGCAGCACGCAATCGCAAACGAGCGCGCGGCTGAGAAAAACCTAAGCGATCGCGCCCGTTTTCTCTTGCAGGACTATCGTGACTTGCAAGGGCCGTTTGATCGCATCGTCTCGGTTGGCATGTTCGAACATGTCGGCGTGGGTCACTACGATACCTTCTTCAAGAAATGCGCAACGCTGCTCTCCGACGACGGCGTGATGGTCCTGCATTCCATCGGCCGCTCCGAAGGTCCGGGCGTCACCAATCCCTGGATTGCCAAATACATTTTCCCAGGCGGCTATATTCCGGCCTTGTCGGAGGTTCTGCCCGAGGTCGAGCGTGCCGGACTGCTGGTAACGGACATTGAAATCATGCGCCTGCACTATGCGGAAACGCTGAAAGCATGGCGCGAGCGGTTTCTCGCCCATCGGGAAGATGCGGAGCGCATCTACGACCCCCGATTTGTGCGGATGTGGGAATTTTATCTCGCCGCTTCCGAGATGTCCTTCCGCGAGCAGAATATGATGGTCATGCAGATCCAGCTGACCAAGCGGCAGGGAGTCGTGCCAATCACGCGAGACTATATTTCCCAGGAAGAGCGGCGTTTCGCCGACTGTGGAAAGCAGGCGCCGGCCGCCATTGCGGCTCGCCGGCGAATAGATTGCAGGCCGCTCAACTCCCGTTACCGGCTACGGTCAAGAAAAAATCGGTCTTTCCCACCGCTCGATACAGCATGTGAATTGCGGGACAACTGCAACGCCAGCACGTTGCGGTCACAAAACGCGTGCTATGCCACAATTTCCGGGTAAGCACCGACATCCATGGCACTCGCTGATTCGACAGCCCGCAAGCAGGCCGAAGAACCTGCCCCGCTCTTCCGCTCCGCTCCGCACAACATCGAGGCGGAACAGGCGTTGCTGGGCGCTATCCTGGTCAATAACGAAGCTTTTTACCGCGTTTCGGATTTTCTCGAGCCTGCGCACTTCTTCGAGCCAATCCATCAGAAGGTCTATCAGCTCGCGCGTGACTTGATCCGGGCCGGAAAGCTCGCCACGCCGGTCACGCTCAAAACGTTCCTCGATGCCAGCATCGACATCGGGGGTCTCACCGTCAGTCAATATCTTGCCCGGCTTGCTGCTGAAGCGACGACAATCATCAACGCCGAAGACTACGGCCACACGGTCTATGATCTCTCGATACGCCGCGCCCTGATTCAGGTCGGCGAGGATATGGTGAATGTCGCGTACGACGCGCCGGTCGACTTTTCGCCACGCAACCAGATCGAGGACGCCGAGCGGCGGCTATACGAACTGGCCGAGACGGGCCGTTACGACGGCGGTTTCCAGCGCTTCGCGCAGGCACTCACCACCGCCATCGATATGGCCGCGCACGCTTTCCAGCGCGACGGAAAGTTGTCCGGCATCGCCACAGGACTCCACGAGCTAGACCGCATGATGGGCGGTCTACAAAAATCCGATCTGATCATCCTCGCCGGCCGTCCCGGCATGGGCAAAACCGCGCTTGCAACGAACATCGCATACAACATCGCCAAGGCATGGGTCCCTGGCCCGCCGCGAGCCAGACGGTCAAGCTGTTACAGCAAACGGCGGCATCGTCGGATTTTTCTCGCTGGAAATGTCTGCCGAGCAGCTCGCCACCCGTATCATCGCCGAGCAGACCGGCATTCCGTCAAGCCAGATCAGGCGCGGCGGCATCAGTGAAAGCGATTTCGAGAAGATCAAGGACTATTCGATCGAGCTGCAGCACATCCCGCTCTATGTGGACGAAACAGGCGGCCTTTCGGTGGCCCAGCTCGCTGCCCGCGCCCGGAGGCTGAAGCGTCAGCGCGGACTCGATCTGCTGGTGGTCGACTACCTCCAGTTGCTTCAGGGATCGACCCGGCGATCGGCCGAAAACCGCGTGCAGGAAATCACTGAGATCACCACCAAGCTCAAAGCTTTGGCCAAGGAACTGAACCTACCGATTTTGGCGCTGTCGCAATTGTCGCGGCAGGTCGAAAGCCGCGACGACAAGCGTCCCCAACTGTCGGATTTGCGTGAATCCGGATCGATTGAGCAGGACGCCGACGTGGTGTTGTTCGTTTTTCGCGATGAATATTACCACGTAATGAAAAAGCCGCTCGAATCATCAAAAGATTTTGGCGAGTGGCAGGCCAAAGCACACGAAGTCCACGGCAAAGCAGAAATTATCATCGGCAAACAGCGTCACGGACCAACTGGCACCGTCGAATTGCAGTTCGACGCCGAAGTGACCCGATTTTCCTCGCTCGCACGTGACACTTATCTCCCCGAGCGTACTTAGAGCACTCGCCGAGCCGGCATGGACTGCCGGCGCGCGGGCGGCTAAACCCAAACGGTATGACCGACACCGCCCTGCAGCCTGACTTGCAAGCGGACTCCGCTTCAGCGGGCGACGTCAATTCAAGCCCCGCTAAGGCGGACGCCGGCGGTATCCTGACCATCAACCTTTCGGCCATCGCGGCAAACTGGGAGCTGTTGAGCCGGCAGGCAATGCCGTCAGAGTGCGCCGCCGTCATCAAAGCCGATGGGTATGGCTGCGGCATAGAGCCGGTCGCGCGAACTCTCACACATGCGGGTTGCAGGACATTCTTTGTCGCAGACATCTCGGAGGCGCGGCGGGCGCGCGCCGCGGCGCCGAACGCCGCGCTTTATGTGCTCAACGGCCTGCTGCCGGGGACTGCGGCGACCTTCGCCGAGATCGGCGCTCAGCCGGTGATTGGCAGCCTCGTCGAACTCGCGGAGTGGGACGCATTCTGCTCGGCCAATCAATGGCACGGCGGGGCGGCGTTGCACGTCGATACGGGCATGAATCGCCTTGGAGTTTCCGTCGACGAAGCGGCGGCACTCGCGCCTCGTATCCGTACTGAAAATCACGGCATCACGTTACTGATCAGTCATCTCGCCTGCGCCGAGCAGCCGGATCACCCTCTCAACCAGCGTCAGATCGAGCTCTTCCGCGAAGTCCGCCTGCTCTATCGCGGTATTCCCGGCTCACTCGCAAATTCATCCGGCATCTTTCTCGGCAACAGCGCCCATTGCGACATGGTCCGCCCAGGGGCAGCCTTGTTCGGCGTCAATCCGACACCCGGTCACCGCAACCCTATGCACCCGGTGATCGAACTGCGCGCGCGTGTTGTGCAGGTACGGAACGTTCCGAAGGGCGAGACCATCGGTTACAACGCGACCTGGACCGCCAAGCACGCAGCGCGCATTGCCGTCGTTGCGGTCGGCTATGCCGACGGATATCCGCGCGCAGCCAGCGCCTCCGACACGACCCCCGGTTCTGAGGCCATTGTCGCCGATACGCGTTGTCGACTGGCCGGGCGCGTGTCGATGGACCTGCTGGCAGTCGATGTCACGGCACTACCCGAAAATGCGGTGCGACGCGGCGATCTCATCACACTCATCGGCGCCACGGTCGGGGTGGATGATCTGGCGGCGGCTGCGGGGACGATCGGTTACGAGGTACTGGTAAGCTTGGGCCGCCGGTACCATCGGATATACAATAATAATTGACGCCATAATCCCTGCAAAATTAGTACCTTCTTAAAAATTGTTCTTGTATTGTTCTCGTGGCCGCTTTAGCCTCGCGAACGGCCATTTTGCGGCGATTCCCTATGTCCAAGCGCAGCCTCACCTTCGTCTGCCAGAACTGCGGTGCCGCCTTCAGCCGCTGGCAGGGCAAATGCGAGGCCTGCGGGGAGTGGAATACGCTCAGCGAGGAAGGGGCTGAACGACCGTCCGGACCGGGTCGCAAGCCGGGCAAAGGTCGCCTGTTTGCGCTCGAGGCTCTGACCGGTGAGGCCCACGATGCCCCTCGCCTGGTGTCCGGGATTGCCGAATTCGACCGTGTCACCGGCGGCGGTTTCGTGCGCGGTTCGGTTCTGCTGGTCGGCGGCGACCCAGGGCATCGGAAAGTCGACTTTGCTGATCCAGGCGGCCGCCGCGCTCGCGCGCGCCGGTCACCGGGCGGTCTATATCTCCGGCGAGGAAGCGGTGGCTCAAGTTCGTCTGCGGGCCGAGCGCCTCGGCTTGCGTGATGCGGCCGTCGAGCTGGCGGCGGAGACGTCGGTCGAAGACATCATCGCGACGTTATCAGAAGGGAAAATTCCGCGCCTTATCGTGATCGATTCAATCCAGACCATGTGGACCGACATGGTCGAATCCGCCCCGGGAACGGTAACCCAAGTTCGCGGTAGCGCGCAGGCATTGATTCGCTTTGCGAAAAAGACCGGCGCGGCAATCATTCTGGTCGGTCACGTCACCAAGGATGGGCAAATCGCAGGCCCGCGTGTCGTCGAGCACATGGTCGATGCAGTGCTCTCGTTCGAGGGCGAAGGCTCGCACCAATTCCGCATCCTGCGCGCGGTCAAAAACCGGTTCGGACCGACAGATGAAATCGGCGTTTTTGAAATGACCGGTTCGGGCCTGCGTGAGGTCGCCAATCCGTCCGAGCTGTTTTTGTCGGAGCGCGATCTTGGTCAGCCGGGCACGGCCGTCTTCGCGGGCATCGAAGGCACGCGGCCATTGCTGGTCGAGATCCAGGCGCTTGTCGCACCCACCTCGCTCGGCACGCCACGGCGCGCCGTCGTCGGCTGGGATCCGAGTCGTCTGTCGATGGTGCTGGCGGTGCTCGAAGCCCATTGTGGGGTGCGGCTCGGCGGACACGATGTCTACCTCAACGTGGCCGGCGGCATGCGTATTCACGAGCCGGCAGGCGACCTTGCGGCAGCCGCAGCGCTGGTCTCGTCGCTTGCGAATGCTCCGCTTCCGGCAGACGCGGTCTTTTTTGGAGAAGTATCGCTGTCCGGAGCGGTGCGCCCGGTGGCGCAGAGCGCCGCCAGGCTCAAGGAAGCGGCCAAACTCGGATTTAATCGCGCCATTGTTCCTGAAGCCGCGCGCAGCGAAATGGCCGAGCCGAGCCTTAAGGTTACCGACGTCAACAGTCTTGCGGGCCTCGTCGCGGACATTGCCGCTCGCGGTAAAGCACCCCGGCTCGTCAAAACTGGTGGACAAGACGGGTGACGGCGCCCCGGCGCCCCGCTATATACGGCGCATCAAAACCGGCTCCGGCGGCCCCTCAAGGCACCCTGCCGCCAGCGCAGAAATGGGCTAAAAATTAAGCACTTAAGGTCGACATTGCCGCCCCTGTCCGGAGCCGCTATGGCTGGCCCGGATTCGTCGCGCTGGCCCTATGCCAGGCGCTACGGCAAACGCCTGAGCACGCGGAGCGCCTGAGCAACCGATGCCGATCACGCTGCTCGACATCATTCTGCTGGCGGTCATGTTGATCTCGGGGCTGCTCGCCATGATCCGCGGCTTCATGCGTGAGATTCTATCGATCGGCGCCTGGGGCGTCGCGGCCTTGGTGACGCTGTATTCGTATTCGCGCCTGCTGCCGACGGCGAAACAGTACTTCAGCAGTGACACGGTTGCAGCCGCCGTAACGGCCGGCGGCGTTTTTCTGGGCACGCTCCTGGTCGTCTCGATCATAACTGCGCGCATTTCCGACATGGTGCTCGACAGCCGGGTCGGTGCGCTCGACCGCACGCTCGGTTTTCTTTTTGGCCTAGGACGAGGCCTCATCATCGTCGTCGTCGCTTTCCTGTTTTTCGCATGGTTGGTGCCCGACCGCAGCCAACCGGAATGGGTGCGCAGCGCCAAGTCGAAAGTCGTCCTGCAAAACACGGGACAATGGCTGATGTCGATGTTGCCGGACGACCCCGAGAGCACCATCTTAAAGAGGCTGAAGAGACCGAAGCCTGAGGATCAGGATGCGCCCGACAGCAATCCCGACCAGCGGTCAGAGCTACTGACGCAACCGAGAGCAAGCGTGCGGTGACAATGGACAATCGAGACTTCGTGCCCCTGCCCGATGAAGCGTTTGATCCCGACGCCGACCGCCTGCGCGAGGAGTGTGGCGTCTTCGGTATCTTCGGTCATCCTGACGCCGCCGCCATCACAGCGCTCGGCCTGCACGCGCTTCAGCATCGCGGCCAGGAGGCAGCCGGCATCGTCTCCTTCGATGGCAAGCGATTTCATTCCGAGCGCCGGCTTGGGTCTGGTCGGCGACGCGTTTGCCCGCCGCGAGGTGATCGACCGCCTGCCCGGCACGTCCGCGATTGGGCACGTACGCTATTCAACTACCGGCGAAACCGTCCTGCGCAACGTGCAGCCACTCTTCGCGGAGCTCGAAGGCGGCGGTTTTGCAATCGGCCACAATGGCAATCTCACCAATGGCATCAAGCTGCGGCGCGACCTCGTGCACGAAGGCGCCATGATGCAGTCGACCACCGACACCGAGGTGATTTTGCATCTGGTCGCGCGTGCCAAACGCAACCGCTTCGTCGACCGTTTCATCGAGGGATTGCGCCAGCTCGAAGGCGCCTATGCCTTTGTCGGCCTCACCAACAAGAAATTGGTCGGCGCCCGCGATCCGCTCGGCATTCGTCCGCTCGTCATCGGAAAACTCGACGGTTGCCCGATCCTGGCCTCCGAGACCTGTGCGCTCGACATCATCGGCGCGCAATACGTACGCGACGTCGAAAACGGCGAAGTCGTCATTTTCGATGAAGACGGCGCGCAATCGCACAAGCCGTTCCCACCGATGGCGCAGCGGCCCTGCATTTTTGAATACGTCTATTTCTCACGGCCGGATTCGATCGTCGGCGGCCGAAACGTTTACGACGTCCGCAAAACCATGGGCGCGGAACTGGCACGTGAAGCGCCGGCCAAGGCTGACGTGATCGTTCCCGTGCCTGACTCCGGCGTACCGGCAGCGATCGGCTTCGCGCAGGAGTCCGGCATCCCTTACGAACTTGGCATTATCCGCAATCACTATGTCGGCCGTACCTTCATTCAACCGACACAGTCGATTCGCGATCAAGGCGTGCGCATGAAGCACTCGGCCAATCGCGCCGTCGTCGGCGGCAAGCGTATCGTGCTCGTCGACGATTCCATCGTCCGCGGCACGACCTCGCGCAAGATCGTGCAGATGATGCGCGACGCCGGCGCCCGCGAAGTGCATTTCCGCATAGCCTCGCCTCCGATCACCCATCCCGATTATTACGGCATTGACACCCCCGAACGAGACAAGCTGCTGGCGGCAACCCACGACCTCGAGGGCATGCGGAAATTTATCGGAGCGGATTCACTCGCCTTCCTGTCGGTCGACGGAATTTACCGGGCGATGGGGTTCGAGGGTCGCGATCCGGTGCGGCCCGCAGTTCACAGACCATTGCTTCACCGGCGACTATCCGACACCGCTCACCGATCTCGCCGCGCAGGAAGCTAGCCCGCGCCAGTTGTCGCTTCTGGCGGAAGCCATTTAATCGCGGTCATGGCCGGACCAATGACCGGCGCAATCAGGCCCCTTTCCGACCGTATTGCCTTGGTCACCGGAGCCTCACGCGGAATTGGCGCTGCGGTTGCGCTCGAACTTGCCCAAGCCGGGGCCCATATCGTGGCCGTCGCGCGCACGGTCGGCGGGCTAGAAGAGCTGGACGACAAGGTCAAGGCCGCCGGCAGCTCCGCGACCCTGGTGCCGCTCGATATGAAGGACAGCGACGGCATCGCCCGGCTCGCACTGGCTCTCAACGAGCGCTACCAGCACCTCGATGTGCTGATCGGCAATGCCGGCATATTGGGGACCCTATCGCCCCTTTCGCACTACGAGCCGAAAGACTGGGACAACATGATCGCGGTCAATGTCACCGCGAACTGGCATCTCATCCGCTGCATGGACGCCCTCCTGCAGCGTTCACAGGCCGGCCGTGCGGTATTCCTGACGTCTGGGGTCGCGCATTTGGGCCGCGCCTATTGGGGACCTTACGCAGCGTCAAAGGCGGCGCTGGAGGTCCTGGTGCGCACTTATGCCGCCGAAACCGCCACCACGAATGTACGCGCCAATTTGTTCGGGCCGGGGCCTACGCGGACACGCATGTACCTCGGGGCGTTCCCAGGCGTCGATCCATTGACGCTGCCGACACCCGAAGAGGTCGCCAAGGCGATCCTGCCGCTTTGCCTGCCGAGCTTCTCGGAGTCCGGCAAGCTCTATGACTATCGCGACCGCAAGCTGAAGTCGTTTCAACCTCCGGCCTAGCCGACCGTCTTTCGCGCCGATCAGTGCTTGCGCTTCGCGCGGCCTTTGTAGGGATTGTCTTTCTCGCGCAACGTCAGGCGGATGGGCGTGCCCGGAAGATCGAAGGTCTCGCGCAAAGAGTTCAACAGATACCGCTTGTATGCGTCAGGCACCGCATCGGCACGCGTGCAAAAAATCACAAAACTGGGCGGACGACTCTTGGCTTGCGTGATGTAGTTGAGCCGCAATGAGCGCCCCGAAACCGCGGGCGGCGGATGCGCGCTCACGGCATGCTCGAACCAGCGGTTAAGTCCGCTGGTCGGAATGCGCTTGTTCCATACGTTATAGGCGTCGACGATTGCCTGCATCAACCGGTCGAGCCCTTCTCCGGTGAGACCAGAGACGGCAACCAACGGCACGCCTTTGAGCTGAGTAAGTTTTTCCTCGGCCTGCTCGCGCAACTTGCCAATCGCTCCCGCCGTTTTATCCTTCAGATCCCATTTGTTGACCGCAATGACGATCGCCCGGCCTTCCTGCTCAACCATGTCGGCAATGCGTTGGTCCTGCTCTTCGAACGCATTTTCAACGTCGAGCAGCACGACCACGACCTCGGCAAAGCGCACCGCATTGAGCGCATCCGCAACTGAAAGTTTTTCCAGCTTCTCCTCGACACGGGAGCGCCGCCGCAGGCCAGCTGTGTCGTAAATCCGAAATTTGTGGTTCTGCCAGACATACTCGACCGCAATTGCGTCGCGCGTGATACCCGCCTCCGGCCCTGTGAGTAGCCGCTCCTCTCCGATCAAACGGTTGATCAATGTGGATTTTCCTGCATTGGGCCGGCCGACGATAGCGACGCGGATCGGATGAGCAGCGTCCGGTGCGATGTCGGAAGATTCCGCATTCGAATGCTCGGGCAGCACTGCACGCAAGGCATCGTAGAGATCGGACATGCCTTCATCATGCTCGGCCGAGATTGGTATCGGCTCGCCGAGGCCGAGCGCGTAGGCCTCGAGCCGTCCTGCTTCGCCGGAAGTGCCTTCACTCTTGTTCGCCACGAGGACGACCGGTTTGCCCGACTTGCGCGCGACATCCGCGAACGCATGGTCCGCAGGAATCGGCCCGGCGCGCGCGTCGATCATGAAGAAGACGGCATCCGCCTGTTCGATGGCCGCCTCGGTCTGGGCCCGCATGCGGCCGGACAGACTTTCAGGAGCGGACTGCTCCAGTCCGGCGGTATCGATCACGGTGAAGGCGATGTCGCCAAGTCTGCCTTCCCCCTCGCGCCGGTCGCGGGTGACGCCCGGCCTGTCGTCGACTAGCGCAAGCCGACGGCCGACCAGCCTGTTGAAGAGGGTCGACTTGCCGACATTGGGACGGCCAATAATGGCGACTGTGAATGGCATGAATGACGGTCCGGCCGCACGAGGCGGCCCAGGTTTTAGCTTGCTACACGTGTCAGCGCGAGAAGGTGCCGGGCTGCGGCGACGACGGCCAGGGTGCCGTCGTAGTCTGCCCCTGCGTCGGCCACGGTGACTGGGCCTGTTGCGGCGCAGGCTGTGGATTCTGCTGGGGCCATGGCGCCATTTGCTGCTGCGGTTGGCTCGCGGCCTGCGCGGGCTGCTGCGACGCCGTGCGCGGCTTTGCGGCGCGCTTCGGTTTTGGTTTCGGCTCGGTCTCCGCTGCGGCGGCTTTCTTCTCCGGCTCAGCCTCCTCCGCGGCCTTGTTCTGCTCAGGCGCGGGAGCCTGCAAAGCTTGCGCCGTTTCCGGCGGAGGGTGATTGCCTTTCACATATTCGGGTGGAATTCCCTGCGTTACGCCGGGCACACCCCCGGGAAACAGCTCCTTGCGCTCGCCTGGCAATTTCTTCTTTTCGTTGAGGCCAAACACGTCGAGCTTGTCCGGATCGAAATTCGTGCATCCGGCTAGCGCAGGTATGGCAAGCGCAAGCGCTGCAAGCATAACGATTCGGGAACTTGAGCGCATGCGTTCAGCTCTTTCCATCCGACGTGATCACCGCCGACAAGACATCTGCACGTGCGCGGACGCCGATCGGGCTCTCGGCGTCGCCTGCAATCATGTCGAGATATTTGCGGGCAGCGGCGACGTCGTGGTTCCTCCAAGCCGACAAAGCGAGCAGCTCACGCGCCGTGTGGCGAAAACTCCGCGTCGGCTCGGCAACCGGGTCAAGCCGGCGCCGCATGTCAGCCAGTGGCGCCGTGTCGACAAGCAGCAATCCCGCGCGCACCGCGGCCAAATCCTGCCAGATTGTCCCGAGCGAAACGTCAGCAGAAATTTCATCGTAGGCTTTCACGGCGTCTGCCGGTTTGGATTGCGCGAGCGCGCCTGCCGCGCGCAGGCGCGCGAGCACGCGATAGCCGGCCGGCGCTTCGGCTGCCACCTTCGCGAAGGCTGCCTCGGCCTCGGCTCGCTTGCCTTCTTCGTTCAATGCGATTGCCGCCTCAAATTCCGCGCCCGCGGCAGCAGCCTTCTTTGCAACCCAATATTCGTACCCGCGCCAGCCAGCCATGCCGGCGACGATCAGGACAGCGAGGGCTATCAAATAAATGCTGTAGCGGTCCCACAGCTTTTTGAGCTGCTCGCGCCGGACTTCTTCGTCCACTTCATGAAAAATATCGGCCACGATGGTTCCCAACCGCCTGGCCCACCCCCGGGCCCGAATTGCGCCGTAACCTAACGATGTGGCGCGCCTAAGGCAAAGCCAAAGGCCGCAATCGTTAATATTTCAGGGCCTTACGCTTTTTTGCTTTTCATCGGGTAGACGTGTTCCGGCCCGGGAAAATGTTCGCGCGCGGACTTCGGCCGCGTAGTCGGAAATCGCCTTTTCGATACCCGGGACCGAGCGTGCCATAGCGCTTGACGAACTTCGGAACGCGCGGCGAAAGCCCGAGCATATCCTCGAGCACCAAAATTTGTCCATCGCAGGCAACACTGGCTCCGATGCCGATGGTCGGGATTGTCACCGCACCCGTGAGCTTGCGCGCAAGCGGTTCCGCGACCGCTTCGATCACGACCGAAAAGGCCCCCGCCTGCGCGACCGCGATCGTATCGTCCTCGATCCGGGCCCAGTCGGCTTCATCGCGGCCCTGCGCACGAAACGAGCCGATGGTGTTGATCGCCTGCGGCGTCAATCCGACATGAGCCATGACGGGAACACCGCGCTCGGCGAGAAACCGGATCGTTTCAGCCATGCGCCTTCCGCCCTCGACCTTGATCGCGCCGCAACCCGTTTCCTTCAGCACGCGCGCGGCATTCATGAAAGCTTGCTCTTTCGACTCCTCATAGGACCCGAATGGCATGTCGACGACGACAAGGGCCCGCCGCGAACCGCGCATCACTGCATGCCCTTGCAGGATCATCATGTCGAGCGTGACCGGAACGGTCGTCTCCATTCCGTGCATCACCATGCCAAGCAAGTCACCGACCAGAATGACATCGCAATACATGTCGACGAGGCGGGCGGTGTGAGCGTGATATGAGGTGAGGCACACAATCGGCTCGCCGCCTTTGCGCGCAAGAATGTCCGGCGCGGTGAACCGCCTGATCTCGTCCTGAATCGACACGCACTACCTCCCAAACACCGGTACGCCAATCACATAAGGGTGGAACCAGAAGCCGAGCGCAAGGAATACGGCCGTTCCAAGAGCCACGACGATGACGTCATTCGTCCAGCCGTCCGGAGCAGGCTTCGCTGCGGCACCAATGTCACCACGACGCTTGGCAGCGATACGAGCATAGACACCCCAGGCCAGGAACGTCCCAAACAGCAGGACAGAACCGAGATCGCCATTCGACAGCAGATGCGCCAGCGCCCAAGACTTCACGCCGGCCAGCATGGGATGCTTGAGCCTTGTCCTGATGTGGCTCGGAAAGAACGCGGCGACGACAAAGATCGCCGCGAGCAGCACCAGACCAATGGTGATATGCCGCATGAAAGCGGGCGGCGACCAAAGTTGGATCAGGTCATGCGCGCGATATTGCGCGTAGCCCCAAACGATCAGCGCAAGTCCCGCAAGTGAAACAATCGCGAACAGGTTGCGGTATAGGGGCAACCCTACCCGCCCGATCACGCTGGCGCGGGCCTCGCGAAACGAAACGAACACATGCGTTGCGAGGAAAACCGCCAGACCGAGAATGAGAATGCCTAAACCCATGCTACACTCGCGTTAGATTGTCGCCGCAGTAGAGGATAGCGGCACTCAATGCAAGCCGATCCCAAATAGGTCGCAGCTCAGTGTTTTCACTATATCACGGCGCTTTTGCCGAGAAGATCAGCAAGGATGTTTCCGAGCTCATCAGGCAGCCGGCCATGCGCGAAAAGCTGGCCACCCAGTTGATGGAGCCGGTCGGCTCCTCGCCAGACGAATTGCGTGCGCGAATGGACGGCGAAATTGCCCCGATGGGCGCCGGTCATCAAGGCAGTAAATGTGAAAATAAACTAGGCTGCCGCCCGGTCTTTCACGTCCTTGATATCGGTAAATGACATCCCCGGGGCGCGTTCCTGTGTGTAGTCGAGGATAAACTGGTTGCGCGCCATGAAGACCTTGTCGCCATCGAGGTCTTCCGCACAACTTGAGTAGTTGGCTTGCACAAACTCTTCGAGCTTTTTGCCATCGTTCGAGGAGATCCAGCGCGCCAGTTGAAACTCAGGCTGCTCGAAGCCGACGTCGAGACCGTATTCCTCCGACAGCCGCACTTTCAATACGTCGAGCTGCAGCGGCCCGACAACGCCGACCAACGCAGGCGCACCGTCAAGCGGGCGGAACACCTGCACGACTCCCTCTTCCGCCATCTGCTGCAGCGCCTCTTTCAGTTTCTTGGCCTTCATCGGATCGCTCAGCTTTACGCGACGCAGGATTTCGGGCGCGAAATTCGGAACGCCCAGGAATGCGATGTCCTCGCCTTCAGTGAGCGTGTCACCGATGCGGAGTGTGCCGTGATTGGGAATGCCGACGACATCGCCGGCATAGGCCTCCTCCGCAAGCGCGCGATCCTGCGCAAAGAAAAATTGCGGCGTGGACAGCGTCAATGGTTTTGCCGTTCGGGTGAGCTTCGCCTTCATGCCGCGCCTGAGTTTTCCCGAGCAAAGTCGCGCGAACGCAATCCGGTCACGGTGGTTCGGATCCATATTCGCCTGGATCTTGAAAACGAACGCCGTCATCGCATTTTCGTGCGCATCGACCGTCCGCACGTTGGAGACCTGCGCGCGCGGAGCCGGCGCAAAGGACGCGAGCGAGTCCAGCAGATCCTTGACGCCGAAATTCTTCAATGCCGAGCCAAAGAATACCGGCGTCAGATGGCCCTCGCGAAACGACTTGAAGTCGAATGTCCGGCAGGCTTCCTTCACCAGCGCGAGCTCATCGGCAATCGCCTTAGCGTCGAGCATGGGATTTTTAGCCGCAAGTCCCGGCAGGTCGAGCGCTTGCCGCTCAACCGTTTTTCCGTCCTCGCTGACAAGGCGCATCTCACCGGTCGACAGGTCGTAGGTGCCAGCAAAATCACGGCCACGGCCGATCGGCCAGGTCATCGGCGCGGTGTCGAGCGCCAGTGTCTTTTCGATCTCGTCGAGCAACTCGAATGGATCGCGGCTTTCGCGATCCATCTTGTTGATGAACGTGATGATCGGAATATCGCGAAGCCGGCAGACCTCGAAAAGCTTGCGTGTGCGCGCCTCGATGCCCTTGGCGGCGTCGATCACCATCACCGCGGAATCGACGGCGGTGAGCGTGCGATAGGTGTCCTCCGAAAAGTCCTCGTGACCCGGTGTGTCGAGCAGATTGAACACGCGCCCGTCATAGTCGAAAGTCATCACCGATGTGACGACGGAAATGCCACGCTCGCGCTCGATCGCCATCCAGTCCGAGCGCGTCGAGCGGCGATCCCGCTTTGCTTTGACCTGGCCGGCGAGATTGATGGCGCCGCCGAAAAGCAGCAATTTTTCCGTCAGCGTCGTCTTGCCCGCGTCCGGATGCGAAATGATCGCGAATGTGCGCCGGCGATCGACCTCGGCCGCAAGCGGGGTCGCCGGTATCGAATCGGACGTGGCCATCGGCTTGTTCATGGGGCGGCATGTGGCAGGGAAAGCGGGCAGGATCAAGGGCCGGCCTCGCAAAACCGCCAGTAAATGCGCGGCTTTTATTGCGTTAGTTAGCCCAATGTTGCTGCGTACTGCTCCGGCTTGAAGCCGACCAGCAATTTCCCCCCACCCGCCTCCAGGACCGGCCGTTTGATCATCGACGGTTGTTTGAGCATCAGGGCGATCGCCTTTGTCGGCGTAACGCTGTCCTTTTCCTTCTCAGGTAGTTTTTTGAATGTAGTGCCTGCCCGGTTGAGCAGCGTCTCCCAACCGGCTTTTTTCGCCCAACGCTCGAGCTGCGCCCGTTCGATGCCCGCAGTCTTATAGTCGTGGAAGGCATAGTCGACGTCATGCTTGTCGAGCCAGGCACGCGCCTTTTTCATCGTGTCGCAGTTCTTGATGCCGTAGATGATGACCGCCATGTTCATTCCCACTCGATCGTGCCCGGCGGCTTCGAGGTCACGTCGTAGACCACGCGGTTGACGCCTTTGACTTCGTTGATGATGCGCGTCGCGACGGCACCCAGAAAATTCATATCGAAGGGATAAAAATCGGCGGTCATGCCGTCGGTCGAGGTCACCGCGCGCAGTCCAACGACGTAGTCGTAGGTTCGCCCATCCCCCATGACTCCGACTGTCTTGACCGGCAAGAGCACCGCAAAAGCCTGCCAGATGTTGTCGTATTGTCCGCTACGGCGGATCTCCTCGATATAGATCTCGTCCGCGAGCCGAAGGATGTCGAGCTTCTCGCGCGTAATCGGCCCCGGGCAGCGAATGGCAAGGCCGGGCCCCGGGAATGGATGCCGTCCGACAAAGGCTTCCGGCAGCCCGAGTTCCCGCCCGAGCGCCCTCACCTCGTCCTTGAAAAGTTCGCGCAACGGCTCGACCAGCTTCATGTTCATGCGCTCAGGCAAGCCGCCGACGTTGTGATGCGATTTGATCGTGACCGACGGTCCGCCAGTGAACGAAACACTTTCGATCACGTCGGGATAGAGCGTGCCCTGCGCGAGAAATTCCGCGCCTCCGACTTTCCTGGCTTCCCGCTCGAATACGTCGATGAAGAGCTTGCCGATGGTCTTGCGCTTCTGCTCGGGATCCTCGACGCCGGCGAGCGCCTTAAGGAAGGTTTCGGAGGCATCCACGTGCACCAGCGGAATATTGTAGCTCTCGCGAAAAAGCGTCATTACCTTCTGCGCTTCGCCGAGGCGCATCAGGCCATGGTCTACGAGCACGCAGGTCAATTGGTCGCCGATCGCCTCATGGATCAGCACGGCTGCCACTGCAGAATCGACGCCGCCTGACAGTCCGCAGATCACGCGCCCTTTGCCGACCTGCTTGCGGATTTTTTCAATCGTCTCTTCCTTGAAGGCGTGCATGGTCCAGTCGCCCTTGAGGCCCGCGATCTTGCGTACGAAGTTGCGCAGGATTGCCGCTCCGTGCGGTGTGTGCATCACCTCAAGGTGAAATTGCGTGGCGTAGAATTTGCGCCTGTCGTCACCGATGATCGCGATCGGCGCGTTCGGCGACGTACCGAAGACGTGGAAGCCTTGCGGCAGCTTGGTCACACGATCGCCGTGGCTCATCCACACCGGATATTTCTCACCCTTGCGCCAGACACCATCGAAGAGGGGTGACTTTTCCGTGACAGTCACCTCGGCGCGGCCGAATTCACGGTGATGCCCGCCCTCCACCTGGCCACCGAGCTGATGCGCCATCGCCTGCTCGCCGTAACAAATGCCGAGCACCGGTATCCCGGCGTCGTATATGGCTTTAGGCGCAAGCGGTGCATCCTTGTCGAGAACCGAAGCGGGGCCGCCGGACAGGATGATCGCCTTCGGCTTCATCTCGCGGAAGGCGGCTTCGGCTTTCTGGTAGGGAACGATTTCGGAATAGACCTTCTCCTCCCGCACCCGGCGCGCAATGAGCTGGGTCACCTGGGAACCGAAATCGACGATCAGAACCTTGTCGTGCATGGACGGTCGATGTGCCCCGAAATTGGCCAACTCGGGCGCGCAAGGGCCGTTCGGGGCAACTTTTTGCGGGCTTTGGGCTTGAAGGTCAAGTGTCCGCGATCGGGGCAACCCAATGTTAGCGCGGACTGGCAACCGAGCTAATGCCGGGCGTTATCCACGACCGGCCCGAGCAACGGAATCGCCGATATCCATTTGCCGATCCGCGAGCGACCGGACTCATCGGTCTTGGTTTCCGTGGTGGCAACCGTTTCTGAAGATGGGATCGATTCTGGTGGAACCGGGTGATCGGGATCCTGTGGCTGCGCCACATTTCTCTGCGCGGGTGCCGGAGCGATGGCGACCGGCGGCGGCAAAGTCGGCGCAACAGCGGGTGCCGGCGTCGCAGTCGCGGGAGGTGCGGGTGCCGCTGCGGTGGCGGGAGGCGCAGTGGGCGGCGGCGCAGACGGCTCCGCTTCACGTTGCGCCGGACGTGCGGAAGGTTGCGGCATCGGGCGGGACTTGGAGCTCTCGGCAGGCCGCGCATCCGGTTGGTGAGTCACCAATGCCTGGCGAACGGCGTCGAGCCATTGCGTATCGGACACGGCAGGCTTCGCGGCGGGCATTTTGCGCGGCAGGGGCCTGCGTGTTCGTGGCGGCCTGCTTGGGTGTCGCTTGCGGCCGCGGTTCGGCTTTGTGGACCTGTTCCTTCGGCGCAGCGTCATTCGGCTGGGCTTTGGTCGCAGGCGCCGCGGCAGCAACCGGCGGCGATTTTTCAGCTGCCAGCAAGGCCTTGAACGCTGCGGTCGCCTCAGGATCGACCGCGGCGCAGGTCTTTTCAAAACTCTCGACGTCTCGACGCACGAGGATGCGCCTGGTGGAGGCGTCCACGCCTTTGTCGAGCATCGCAATAATGCCGCTACGAAGGCTCTGGCATGTCGTCTCGGGAGAAAAATTCGCGCGGTAGAACGTGTAGGCGCTTCCGATACCGACCGGCACCGCGAGCAGCGAACCGATCATCTGGATCACGGTCACGAAGCGCACCGCCCTCGGCGGCCTCGATCCTGGATTGGCTTCAATGTTGACGGGCGCAATATCGCGCGCGTCCCCATGAAATGGCGGATCGCGCCTGGCGACAAGCATGGAAAACCCCGAAAAAAATCTCGCGGTTCCACAGACACGCGAATATCGAGGAGAAAATTGGCCCGGATTGGGGCGCAATCGGGGAATTCCGTTTGCGATTCCTTACCGATCGTTACAGGTCAGCCGCCTCGCCGTAGGAGGGCGACGAAAAACCCGTCGGTACCGGTCAGCCGTGGCGTCATCAATATACCCTCTCCTGACAGGCGTGCTGCCTTCGAAAACACGAGAGCGCGCTCGCCCAACGCCTGTGTCACCGTACCGGGCGCTTCGACCGCGAACGAAGGGTTCCGCCCCAGGAATGCCCGCACCTGTGCGCCATTTTCTTCCTCCAGCACCGAGCAGGTAACGTAGGCTATCCGGCCGTCCGGCTTGAGCAGGGTTACAGCCCGATCGAGCACCTCCGCCTGCTCCTTCTGACGCTGCTCGAGCGCGCCCGGCCGCATCCGCCATTTGGCGTCGGGGTTACGCCGCCAGGCTCCGGTGCCCGTGCATGGGGCGTCGATAAGAACGAGGTCCATGCGCCCTGACAGATCGTCAATTTCACCGCCAACGGATTTTGGAGAGCGCACCTGAACGTTCCGCGCGCCCGAGCGCTTGAGGCGATCATGGATCGGAGCGAGCCGGCGCTTGTCGTCGTCAGTTGCAAAAATTTGGCCCTTGTTCTGCATCATGGCAGCCAGAGCAAGCGTCTTGCCGCCGGCGCCAGCGCAAAGGTCGACGACTTGCTCGCCAGGCCTGGCACCTGAAAACATCGCGGCCAATTGCGACGCCTCGTCCTGGACCTCGACCATGCCCTTGATAAACGCCGGCTCGGCATGAATAGCGGGGCTTTTCGCATCGGCTGACAACCGAACCCGCAGGCCCCAGGGTGACCATCGCACTGGCTCAGGATTGAGATCCGCCAGCGCCGTTGCAACGGTGTTGATCTCTGCCTTCAAAGTATTGACGCGCAGATCAAGCGGCGCGCGGGAGGCAAGCGCCGCACCCTCTTCGGCCCGTCGCGTCGCCGAACGTGCGTTCGAAGTAGGGATCCAGCCATTGCGGATAGTCGCCGGCAACGTAAGGCGGAGCGCTTTCGATGTCATCCGTCTCAAGACGCTTGCGTTCATCGTCGCTCAGATTCTCAGGCGCATATTTCGATCCGTCAGCAAGCTTGCCGATCGCCTCGGTATCGAGTCCGCGCTCACGCTTGAGCATGCCCAGAAGAATGGCGCGCGGACTGTCGGCCTGCATGATGAAGGCGCTCGACGCCCGCCGCCGCAGCGCGTCGTACACAAGCCCGGCAATCGCTGCACGATCGCCCGAGCCGGCGTAACGATGGGTAAGACCCCAGGACTTGAGAGCGTCAGCGGCTGGACGGCGCTCACTCTCAATCGATGCAAAGACTTCGATGGCTGCGGCAAGCCGCGCTGCCGGTGTCATGGCAAAGCGAGAAGAATGCGCACGATATAGATCAGCCACATGATGACCAGAATGATCGCGCCTATCCCATAAAAAGCACCTCGGACGCGGACATTGTTGTTGGTCACATGCACCAGCGCGTGCACCCAGCGCAGGACAACAAAAATCCAGGCGAGAGTGACAAAGAGGAAATCGGCGTGGTGCGTGATGATCTCAAGGATCGTCAGCACATAGAAAAGGACGGGCAGCTCGAATTGGTTGGAAAACGAATATGCAAACTGACTGGCGCGCACGGGCCAGTTCGGCTCGCGCAGCGCGATCTCCTCGAACCGGGTTTCGCCGCGATGCAGCGTCGACGTACGGCAATACATCATGCCGAACATCACGGCGAAGGTGAGCAACACCTCGACGAACAAGGGCAACAAGACATACTGAACGGACATGGCCCAATCTTCCCGCAGCGGAAGGGATAACTATACCCGGCTCGGATAGTTCGGGCTCTCGCGGGTAATCGTCACATCGTGCACGTGGCTCTCGCGCAAGACCCGCCCCGGTAATGCGGATGAATTCCGCCTTGCTTGTGCATCTCCGCAAGATTTTTGGCGCCCACGTAGCCCATGGCGGCGCGCAGTCCGCCGGCAAGCTGGTGAAGAACGGTTGCGGCCGCACCTTTGTACGGCACCTGACCTTCGACGCCCTCGGGAACCAGCTTGAGTGCGTCCTTGATGTCCTGCTGGAAATAACGGTCCGCCGAGCCGCGCGACATCGCCCCGACGGATCCCATGCCACGATAGGTCTTGTACGAACGGCCCTGATAGAGAAAGACCTCGCCCGGCGTCTCGTCCGTGCCCGCGAGAAGCGAGCCGACCATCGCACAGTCGGCGCCTGCCGAAATGGCTTTTGCGAGATCGCCGGAATACTTGATGCCGCCGTCGGCAATCACAGGCGTGTTGGATGCTTTTGCCGCGTCGACGCAATCCATGATCGCCGTCAGTTGTGGCACGCCGACGCCGGCAACGACCCGCGTCGTGCAGATCGAACCCGGGCCGATGCCGACTTTGATAGCGTCAGCTCCGCAGTCGATCAGCGCCTTGGCGCCCTCGCTGGTCGCGACATTCCCGGCGACGACCTGCACCTTGTTCGACTGACGTTTGATGCGGGTCACCGCGTCGAGCACATATTTCGAATGGCCGTGAGCGGTGTCGACCACAACAAGGTCGACGCCGGCTGCGATGAGCGCTTCGGTGCGCGCAAAGCCCTTGTCGCCGACGGTCGTCGCCGCGGCAACACGAAGCCGGCCCTGCTCGTCCTTGCAGGCGTTCGGATTGGCGACCGCCTTTTCGATATCTTTCACCGTGATCAGGCCGACGCAGCGATACTGCGCATCGACGACCAGAAGCTTCTCGATGCGATTCTGATGGAGCAAACCGCTTGGCCTCATCCTGGCCGACGCCTTCCCGCACCGTAATGAGTTTCTTGGTCATCAGATCCGACACGGGCTGTCGCGGATCGGTGGCAAAGCGCACGTCGCGGTTGGTCAGAATGCCGACCAGCTTACCCGGCTGCGAACCGGCGGAGCGCTCGACCACCGGAACGCCGGAGATGTGGTTGTCCTTCATCAGGTCGAGCGCCTGCTGGAGCGTTGCGTCCGGTTCGATCGTGAGCGGATTTACCACCATGCCGGATTCGAATTTTTTCACCTGACGGACCTGCGCTGCCTGCACATCCGGTTCCATGTTTCGGTGAAGCACGCCGATGCCGCCCGCCTGTGCCATGGCGATCGCCATCTGCGCCTCGGTGACCGTATCCATCGCCGATGCGATGATCGGAATGTTGACGGGAATCGAGCGGGTGATGCGTGAGCGGATATCGACGTCGGCGGGCAGAACTTCTGACAGGCCGGGCTTTATCAGCACGTCGTCGAAAGTGAGCCCTTCGCGCGGGCTTGCATTATTTTTTCCGGCCATCGCCAACTCCGTCTTGCCCAAAAGGGCAGTCAGACCGGCCGGCAGGGGTTAAAAATGCCCGTTGCGAGGGGGTCCCTCGCCTGCGTCACGGCCCGCTTTTGGGTTGGCGTGGGTCGATAGCACGGGATCGCGCCGATTCCTAGCGCAATCGCGGATGGCTGTTATGAAGTCGTAAACAGGATGGGGCCTTCTTTCCGCCGCCGCTTTACGCTTCAAAATCCGCATTCAATGACGCCTGAGCCCGCTCGGCTGTCCATGCCGCGTGACCGCATCGTCCCGCTGATCATCGCGGTCGCATTGTTCACGGAGAACATCGGATCAGCCGCGCCGGCTAGGCCCTTTGGCTACTCTCGCCGCGAAATCCGGTTGCGAGCAGATAGAGTTCGGCCGAGTCTGCCCGGCTTGCGGCCGGCTTCACATGCTTGACGGTTTTGTAATCGCGCTTGAGGGACGCCAGCAGTTCAGCCTCTGTGCCGCCTTGCAACACCTTTGCAAGAAAGCTGCCGCCGGGAGCTAGCACGCTCTCGGGCAAAATCCGCGGCTGCTTCCACCAATGCCATGATCTTCAGATGGTCGGTTTTGGCGTGACCGGTTGCGTTCGCCGCCATATCAGACAACACCACGTCGGCGGGACCGCCGATCATGTCCTTAAGCCTTGCGGGCGCGCTTTCGTCGAGGAAATCCAGACCGGCGAAGTCGACGCCAGGCACCGGATCCATCGGCAAAATATCGATTGCGACCACGCGACCCTGCTCCGGCGCCCCCACACGCCTGGCGGCGACCTGGCTCCAGCCGCCCGGTGCTGCGCCGAGGTCGACCACGCGCGCGCCCTTCCTCAGAAAATGCGCCCGATCATCGATCTCCATTAACTTATAAGCGGCGCGCGAGCGCATGCCCTCGCGCTTCGCCCGCGCAACGTACGGGTCGTTGAGTTGACGCTCCAGCCAAAGTTTTGACGACTGCGAGCGATTTTTGCCGCCGCGAACCCGAACTTTGAGCTGGCGCGGCCCGCTGCTTTTGCCACGCAGTGTCACGACGGAGCGGCCTGGCTGTTACCGCCCCAGGCGCCGTCCTCGCGCATCATCTGCACCAGCATGCCTTCGCGCAGCCCGCGATCGGCGACACGCAAACGCGGACAGGGGAACGCACGGCGGATTGCCTCGAGGATCGCACAGCCGGCAAGAACAAGATCGGCCCGCTCGGCGCCTATGCAAGGGCTCGCAACACGATCCTCATAGCTCATCGTCAGCAATCGCTCGACGACAGCGTTGATTTCCTCAGCACTCATCCAGCAACCGTCCACGCGATTGCGATCGTAACGCTTGAGGTTGAGATGCACACCGGCGATGGTGGTGACCGTGCCCGATGTCCCGAGCATGTGAATCCCCTCGGCCTCGTCGCCGCCGTGCTCGCGCACAAATGGAGCAATCAGGTCGGCAACTTCCACAACCATCGCGTCGTAACATTCACGCGTCACCGTGATGCCGCCATAACGCTCCGCCAGCGTCACCACGCCGTGCGGCACGGAAATCCAGCCGCGGATCTGAGGCAACGGCGGCCCGCAGCGGCTGCGCTGCGAGCGTTCGAGCCGCACGAGCTCCGACGAACCGCCGCCGATATCAAACAGCACAGCGCCTGCGGCATGGGGATCAATCAGTGGCGTGCAGCCGGTCGCGGCCAAGCACGCCTCGGTCTCGCGATCGATCACCTCGAGCTCAAGACCAAGTTCGTCCGACACACGATCCAAAAACTCCGCGCCGTTTTCGGCCGTCCTGCAGGCTTCGGTTGCAATCAGGCGCGCGCGGGTAACGCCCTTGTTTTTCATTTTGTTACGGCAGATGGCCAAGGCCGCCATCGCGCGGCTGATCGCGGCCTCGCTCAGGCGACGAGACGACGAGACGCCCTCGCCGAGCCGTACGATCCTGGAAAATGCGTCGACGACGCGAAAGCCTTCGCCTGAGGGCCGCGCTACCAGCAACCGGCAATTATTGGTCCCGAGATCGAGTGCGGCATAAGTCGCCCCACCCCGGTCATTGCCGAAGCGACCATTGGCCCGTCCAGGCGACCGCCGACCCCACCGGGCCCGCGGCGGCGGCGCCCGATCGATAGCAGGGTCGAGGCCTGGGATGTCCCCGGCCTCGCCGCTCATCTCCCAAAACCTTTCCTGTCTGCACCGTGAACCAGCGATTTCCCTCGGCGCGTCACGGTTGCAGCCGTGTTCCTTCGATCACGAAAAGTGTAACAGCGCCTGTGTCTTGCGCAACCCTCCGTCGCAAAAGCTATTCTTGTCGAAGAATGCAGCGTGCTTTATTTGACAGCGCCGGCCCGGAAAGCATCACCCCTCAATGGATGACCGCATCACCGAAACTGCCCTTTCGCTGACCAAATTCGGTGTCGGACAGCCTGTCCGGCGGAGCGAAGACCCGACGCTCGTTCGCGGACAGGGTCGCTACACCGACGATGTCAGCCGACCAAACCAAGCCTATGCGGTCATGGTTCGAAGCCGTGACGCGCATGGCGTTATCCGCTCGATTGATACCGCTGGCGCCAAGGCGATGCCCGGCGTTCTTGCTGTTTACACCGCTGCCGACTTGACCGGATATGGCCCACTCAAATGCGGTCTGCCTTTAAAGAATCGTGACGGATCGCCGATCCGCTACACGCCGCGGCCGGCACTTGCCGGTGACAAGGTGCGTTTCGTGGGTGATCCGGTTGCCTGCGTGATCGCGGAAACCGTGGCGCAGGCGAAAGATGCGGCCGAAGCCGTCACGCTCGACATCGAACCGCTGCCCGCAGTGCTCAAGCCATCCGAAGCGGTCAAGCCGGGCGCACCACTTGTGTTCGACGAGGTACCGAACAACATCGCGCTCGATTATCACTATGGCGATGCCGCCAAGGTCGCGGAAGCCTTTGCAAAGGCAAAGCACGTGACCCGGCTCGAGACCTCCAACCAACGCATGGTGGTCAACGCCATGGAGCCGCGCTCCGCGATCGGCGAATACGATGCGGCCGCGGCGAAGTGGACGCTCTACTCAACGAGTCAGGGCGTGCACGGCATGAAGACCTCACTGATGGAGATTCTCGGCGCGCCAGCCGACAAGGTTCGCGTAATCACCGGTCAAGTCGGCGGCTCGTTTGGCATGAAGGCCGCGGTTTACCCCGAATATGTCTGTCTCCTGCACGGCGCTCGCCTGCTCGGGCGGCCGGTCAAATGGACCGACGAGCGCTCGGGCAGTTTCGTGTCGGACCATCATGGCCGCGCACAGGACATGGTCGTTGAAATGGCGTTCGACGACGACGCGCATATTCTTGCGGTCCGCCTCACCGGTTATGGCGACATGGGCGGCTATCTCGCCCAATTCGGCCCGCTGCTGTCGACCGGAAACCAGGTCAAGAACATCGCCAGTGTGTATCGCACGCCGTTGATCGAGGTGGCGACCAAATGCGTGTTCACCAATACGACCTTTGTCTCGGCCTATCGTGGCGCCGGACGGCCCGAAGGCAATTACTATATCGAGCGCACGCTCGATCTCGCTGCGGCCGAGCTCGGTATCGACCGGCTCGACTTACGCAGGCGCAACATGATCCGCAAGAGCGACCTGCCCTTCAAAGCCGCATCCGACATGACCTACGACTGCGGCGATTTCCTCGGTGTGCTCAAGCAGGCGCTCGATGCCGCCGACTACGCCGGGTTCAAGAAACGCAAGCGCGAGAGCAAGAAGCGCGGCCTGCTGCGCGGATTCGGCATCGGCTGTTACCTTGAGGTTACGGCCGCGCCCGGCAAGGAACTCGGCGCCATTCATTTCGAAGCCGACGGCACGGTGACGATCGTTACCGGCACGCTCGACTTCGGGATGGGTCACGCAACGACCTACGCGCAGATATTGACCGACCTTCTCGGAGTTCCGTTTGACCGTATTCGCATGGTCGAGGGCGACAGTGACCGGATGGCTTTCGGCGGCGGCAGTGGCGGCTCGCGTTCGGTGATGTTTGTCGGGACCGCGCTCACTGAATCAGCGGCCATTGTGATCGAGCGCGGCAAGCAAATCGCTTCTCACGTGCTGGAAGCCTCGCCGGGCGACATCGAATTCCAGGCGGGGCGCTTTGTGATCGCGGGCACCGATCGGTCGATCGGGTTGCTCGATCTTGCCGCGCGTCTGCGCGCCGGGATCAACTTGCCGGCCGGCACTCCGAACTCGCTCGATGTCGACCACGTCGTCAACAATCCCGTTCCGTCGGCCTTTCCGAACGGGTGTCATATTGCCGAGGTCGAAGTTGACCCGGAAACAGGCGCCGCACATGTCGTTCGTTATTCAGCAGTCAACGACCTCGGGACGGTGGTCAATCCTTTGCTGGTCGAAGGACAGATACAGGGCGGCGTTGTGCAGGGTCTCGGGCAGGTTTTGCTGGAACAGGCGGTCTACGATTCCGATGGCCAGCTCGTTACCGGCTCGTTCATGGACTACGCGATGCCCACGGGCGCATGACGTACCAATGATCAATGTCGCCAGTCACCCCGTGCCAACCAAAAGCAATCCGCTCGGAGCAAAAGGCTGCGGCGAAGCCGGCACATCGGGTGGCCTGCCTTCCGTGGCTAATGCCGTTATCGACGCCCTGTCCGAATACGGTGTCCGACACCTTGAAATGCCGATGACGCCATCACGTATCTGGCAGGCAATTCAACAAGCAAAGGCCGGCCAATGAGCCAGGCTGCCGGCGTTATCGGTTCGACGCACGCGCCATATATCCGAGTTGTCGGCGCGGTCAGCGCTGCGCATTTCATGTCGCACTATTACATCATCTTGTTGGCGCCGCTTATGCCGTTCGTACGCGACGAGTATCAGGTCACTTACACGGAAATCGGATTAGCTTTTGCGGCGTTCAACATCGTAACAGCCGTGTTCCAGACACCAGCGGGATTTCTGGTGGATCGTCTGGGCGCCCGTGCGTTGCTGATTTTGGGTCTCGTAATCGGTGCTACCAGTTTTGTCACGGCGGGCCTTGTTAATTCATTCTGGGTGATGATCGCCATGTTCGCCATCGCCGGCATGGGCAACACCGTTTATCACCCGGCGGACTATACCTTGCTATCGCAGCACGTTCCGGCGGACCGCATTGGCCAAGCTTTTTCGCTGCATACCTTTGCCGGAATGCTCGGTTCCGCGGTTGCCCCAGCAAGCCTCTTAATGATGCAGAGCTCGTGGGGCTGGCGTGGCGCCTTCATTGGCGCGGGTGTGTTCGGCTTTGCCGTGGCGCTTTTGCTTTTGCTGGTCCGTGACGGGACGACCGCCACGGCAAACGCAGGTACACGCCCGGCCTCGGATTCATCGGATGCCGGCTGGCGACTGCTCCTCTCGGCTCCGATTCTGCTCAATCTCGCGTTCTTCATACTGCTCGCGATGATGAGCAGCGGCCTCTACAACTATTCCGTCGTTGCACTCGGAGCACTCTATGGAACACCCGTCACCACCGCCAACGCGGCGCTGACCGGCAATCTCCTTTTGTCAGCCGCAGGCGTGCTCGTAGGAGGCCTGCTCGTCACACGCACAAAGCGCCACAGTTTGGTGGCCACACTGGGACTGACTGCAATGGCACTATCGGTCGTGCTTGTTGCCCTGGTCGACCTTAATTCGTTGGCGTTGATAGCGGCCATGTCGCTTGCTGGTCTGTTCTCCGGCGTAATTATGCCCTCACGTGACATGATCGTACGCGAAGTCACGCCCTCTGGTTCTTTTGGCAAGGTTTTCGGGTTCGTCACCACGGGCTTCAATATCGGTGGCATTGTTTCACCCCTCATCTTCGGGGCAGTGATGGATCACGGCAGTCCACGGATGGTGTTCCTGCTGGTTGCTGTCTTCACCCTACTCGGGATCGTGACGGTCGCGACGAGGCCCCGGCGGACCGCTTGATCACCTGGCGCTCTATGGACTTGTCAAATCAACGGAATTGCCCCATGTGAAAGCCTCCCGCCAGGCTGACGGTGGAGTACAATCGTTTCCTGTCCTGCTGGGGAATAGTTCAACGGTAGAACATCGGACTCTGACTCCGAGAATTTAGGTTCGAATCCTAGTTCCCCAGCCAAGTATCCGTTTTCACTAATCGAAACTGCAAAAGGCCGACCAGTTGTGGCTGGCTCCAGCGCCCTCGAATTGGGCTGGCCAATCAACCGATTTGTGGCTCATCCTGACGGCAGCTGGGTGAGCAATTAAAAACGGAAATAGGGAGGAATTCGCCGTGGCTCAGACCATTGAGGGATTTGTCGGCAACGCATTGGACAACGCAAAAATTTCGCGTCTCCACGTCAAAGTCGTCGCGCTGATCGCGGCCGGCTACTTCTTCGACGTCATCGACTTGATCGTCCTCGGATCGCTGATCCCGGACATGATCGCAACCAAGTTTGGAACCGGACCCAGAGCTTGCCATGGTCGGCGCCGCAACCGTGTTCGGCATGTTCATCGGCGCGGCAGGACAAGGCGAATTCAGCGACCGCTGGGGCCGCAGACGGTGTACCAGTTCAACTTGCTGCTGTTCGGCGTGTTCACGATCCTCGGCGCGCTGGCGCCAAGCGTGTTCTGGCTCGTGGCCTGCCGCTTCATCGCGGGCATCGGCCTCGGCGGCGAGCAGCCGCTTGCTTTTGCCTATGCCGGCGAATATGCGCCCAAACGCATTCGTGGCCGCGTCCTCGCGATCGTGCACTTCATCGGCGGCGCCTGCGTGTGGCCGATCGCCTCGCTGTTCACGCTATTCTTCCGCGATTTCAATCGGCTGGCGTGGGGTGTGGATCGTCATCGGCATCGGCGCGCTGGTCGTCTGGCTGTTCCGCTTCTGGCTGCCGGAGTCGCCGCGCTATCTGGCGACCCATGGCCGCGGCAAGGAAGCGCTCGACGTGCTTGAGAGGCTCGGCCTCAGCCGGTCGAAAGAGCCGCTTACCGAGGCCGTTGCGAGCGGCACCAAGAGTGATCCTTTCGCCGTCGTGTTCAAGATGTTCCCGAAGCGCGTCGTCGCCGGCATGATCTGCTTCTCGGCATTTTTCGGCTCGCCGATCGGTCTGGGAACCTGGCTGCCCAACATCATGACCGAGAAGGGCTTCACTATCACCAAATCGCTCACTTACACCTTCGGCATGACGCTGGCGGTGCCGTGCGCGAGCCTGTTCATGATGTACGCGCTCGACAAGTTCGGACGCAAGAAGACGTCGGTCACCGCGTTCATCTGCGCGGGCATCATGGCGATCGTGTTCGCCAATGCGGCGAGCGACACCCAACTTCTGATCGCCGGCTTCATCATGATCTTCTTCATACAGGTCGCCGGAAACTCGATGCAGATCTTCGCCTCGGAGGTGTTTCCCACCAACGCGCGCGCTTCCGGGTTCGGTTGGGCGGCGGGCGTGGGGCGTCTTGCCACCGCTTTCATCGTGCCTTCGATACTCTTGATCCAGCAGACCTACGGCCTCACGACGGTCTTTGTTTGCCTCGCTGTCCTGCTTCTCATTGCCGCTGTGTCCGTGACCCAGCTCGGACCGGAGGCAAACCAGTTGGGCCTGGACGAAATTGCACCGCCCACCGCAAGGTGGTGGAGGCTGACAATGCATTTTGGATGAAATTAGTCGGAGCGGTCGTGGTGCTCGTGTCCCTGAGCTGGTGGTTGTATTTCTACCTCGCTGCGAAGGAAATCGTGAACACCTTGCCTTGCATCTTCTACACGTCGCCCCGCTGCGAAGCGCTGGTCTCCGCCGCCGAAGCGGCAGGAAAATTTGCGTATCCGGCCTTATCTGACCTGGGTCGGGGTGGTTCTGATCGTTGTCGGACTGACTTATGACAATGATGAACAAACCGCGCCAGCCAAGACCACGTAAGCGAGCCCTATCTGTGATAGAGGCCCGGTCCTGCATAAGCGGGCCGGGCCTCGGCAATTCTACCCGGCAAAATGACACTATGAGCACAATGACCTCTTCCGCTTCAGGAGCGAGCGCCAAAAACATCCGTTTCGTTTCGCGTTGCGACCAAGGCGGCCGGCCCGATGGCGTGCAGGTCATCGTGCACAAAGGCCACGCGTTCATCGGCCATATGTTCAGCGACGGCTTTACAGTCGTGGATGTGCGCGATCCGCTCAAGCCGAAACCGGTCGCGTTCGTCGCCGCGCCGAAAAACACGCGGTCGCACCACTTGCAGATCCACGGCGACGTTCTCCTCGCCGTCAACGGCCCGAATATCTGGGCCATGCAGCAGTACGCGACGCAACAGGACTACTACGCAAAATCGCTGATCGACTCTGTCCAGACAGAACAGCCCTTTGCGGCGGGTTTGCGCGTCTTCGATATTTCAAAACCGTCGAGCCCTCGTGAAATTGCATTTCTCAATATGCCGGGTTTCGGGGCGCATCGGATTTGGTGGGTTGGCGGGCAGCTACGCTTATGTGTCGGTCCACTTCGAGGGATTCATCGACCACGCTTTGGCGATCATTGACGTTTCGAATCCGGAAAAGCCGCAACTTGCCGGGCGCTGGTGGCTACCGGGCATGAATCGCGCCGGCGGCGAAACGCCGCCGGCATCGTTCGGCAAGCGCACGGCACTCCATCACCTCATTAGCGCCGGCACACTCGGTTACGCGGCCTGGCGCGATGGCGGCTTCACCATTCACGACCTGACCGACCCCACAACCCCGAAATTGATCAGCCACCGCAACTATGCGCCGCCCTTTGCAGGAGGCGCCCACACGCCCCTGCCCTTGCCGGGACGTGGGCTTCTCGTGCTTGCGGATGAAGCAACTTCTGCAAACTGTGCCAATGGGCTGGCCTATACTTGGATGATCGATGTGCGCGAGCCGTCAAACCCGGTTTCGATCGCGACCTTGCCGACGCCTGCCGAAGAGGACTTCTGTGCCAAAGGCGCAAAATTCGGACCGCACAATCTGCATGAGAACCGGCCGGGCTCGTTGCAGACTGAGGAGCTGATTTTCGCTACCTATCACAATGCGGGACTGCGGATCTTCGACATACGCGATCCGTTTCAGCCAAGACAGGTCGGGTTATTTCGTACCTCCGCCGCCAGAAAGAATTGTCGACCAGAGGCCCAATCCAGCCAAGGTCATTCAATCCTGCGACGTATTTGTCGATACGGATGGCATTATGTATCTCACTGATACAAATGCCGGTCTGTACATTTTGCAATATGAAGGCCGGTAGCCACGCGGAGAATGTTGAGTATGTCGCAAAAATTCGGGCGCCTCGCCCTACATATGTGGACGATCGACACGACGCCGCTTGCTATCGCGCTCGATGCGGCCAAGCAGGCAGGCTATGACGCTGTCGAGCTGCGCCGGACCGATTTCAAGCGATGTTTCGATGCCGGCATGAGCAATGAGCAGGTGCTGGACCTGATCAAAAAGAGCGGCATTCCCTGCGGCGTGCTTGGGGTCGAATACGGATGGCTGTTCGCTACCGGCGAGGAGAGCAAGCGGCTTTTCAAGGTGTTTCGCGAGTCGTGCGAGAACGCGGTGGCGCTTGGCTGCGGCACGCTGATGAGCGCGCCGGGCCAGGTCAACGGGCCCATCAAAGACGCCATCAAATATCTCAAGGACGCCGGCGACATTGCCGCCGAGTACAAGCTGAAACTCGCGATCGAGTTCAACTCCCAGCACGACGTCCTTAACAGTCTTGCCGTTCTGACCGAACTGATCGAAGGCGCGAACAAGCCGAACTGCGGCTACCTGATCGACGCCTATCACTTCACGCGGAGTGGCGCGGGAGGCCGCGGCTTCGAGACCGTACCGGCGGACGAAGATCTATTGCTTCCAATATAGCGATCTTTCGCCCACCCCAGTCACCGGCGTCAGGAGACCGACCGATCGGCTGCCACCCGGCAAAGGTGTCGTGAAATGGCGCGAAATGCTCGGGCTGTTGGCTGAAAAGCGCTACACCGGGTATCTCAGTTACGAAGCCCCGAACCCCGAACAGTGGGAGCGTTCGCCATACGACGTTGCGCGTGAAGGCGTCGAACTCACGCGCAAATTGTTGCGAGATGCCGTCCCGAATTATGTCAGTTGAGGTCAACCATGGCAGCAGAACAGGAACTTCCGCTTTTTCTCGGCTTGAACGACAAATCGATCACCGACATTCCCAAGACAGTCGAGAAGCAACGCTACATGACCAGCGTTGCCCCCAAAGCCGCCAATCCTGGAAAGTGGGTCGAGCAGCCTCGAATGCCGATCCCGACAGGTGAACATGCGGTCATCGAATGCCAGGGCAAGATTCATTCGATCGCGGGCTACGCCAAACATCGCGTGGACCAGAATTTCCACCAGGTATTTGACCCCAAATCTGGAACCTGGTCGCTGAAGGCGCCCTTCCCGCTTCCGTGCAATCACGTCGCGGGCGTGTCGATTGGTTCGAAGATCTATACGTTCGGCGGTTTCATCGAACAGAACCGTTGTCCGCACTCGAAATGCTTCGTGTATGACACGGCGACGGACCAATGGGCACCGATCGCCGGGTTATCGCGTCCGCGGGGCGCAATGTCAGCCATCGTGCTCGATGGCAAGATCCATCTGCTGGGCGGCCGCGACGTGCGCTCGGTCGAATGGCATGAAATCTATGACCCGGCGACCGACAAATACACGATCCTCGCAGGCATGCGAGGTTCGACCGGCACACAGCCGTTCGTCGGGCAGCGCGATCACATGGGTGTTGCCGTCGTCGACGGGAAAATCCACGCAATCGCCGGCCGCATGGATTCCTACGACTTCAATACCGGCTTGAACGCCGTTTACGATCCCAAGACCGACGCCTGGACCTTCCGCGCCCCGTTGCCGACCCCGCGCAGCGGCCCCTCATGCGTCTACATCAACGGCAAGATCGTTGTTTTCGGCGGCGAAGCGACCGGAAAGGTGTTCGGCACCAATGAGGCCTACGATCCGAAGACCGACACGTGGGAGCAGTTGACGCCGATGGCGATCCCGCGCCACGGATTGCACGGAGCGACCTGCGCGGTCATCGGAAACATGGTCCACGTGCCCGGCGGCGGACCCGTGCCGGGCGGTCAGGTGCAGGGCGCCTACCACGACGCTTTCACCTTTGGCTAAAAAGAAGCGGCCGCCACGCGGCGGCCGCTCGTACTTCAATTAAACTGTTGGGCGTTAACGCGCCGGGCGCAGTCGAAGATCGGCTACGCCAGCCGCGACGTTAAGACCCGCCTGGCCTTGGACCGACACCGGCTGCAGGGCGACGGTGCGGTCTGAACCGCCGACCAGAACATTTGCGCCGAGGCCGGCGCCCACTGTCGCCTCAGCCGTTGCACCACCGTAATTGCCGGCCAAGGCGCCGAATTTACGAGTGCTCGGCGCATAAACCGCCCAAACCATTTCGCCGCCGGCCGTCGCGCCAAGATCAAGACCGAATTTGGTGATCGACCCCACGTACACCTCTTTCGGTCCAGGCTGAGAGGGCGTGAACATGCAGGTCAATTCCTTTTTCGAAGTGATGATGAGGCCTATGCCGCCCGATATGTCGCAGCTCAGCGTGCCCACTTTCGTCCGGTTAGCTTGCGCCGACGCCGGAATTGGAAGCGCGACCGTCGCCGCTACCGCAAAGGCAGCAACAGCGCTCAAGGGCTTGTGCATGTGCAACTCCTATTTCCCAATGAATGCCGCGCTATCAACGTGGTCCGGAACAACAAGTTCCATTCCCCTGGCCGATGCCATTAGACGAGGCAACGGCCCGCAAAATTGGCCTGTTTTTCTTTAGACAGGGCGCTGAACACAGGCTCGCAGCCGACCAGTACCGGCGCGGCCGGCGGCGTTAGCCGACGTCCGCTTGCGTTCGGGATTTGCAATCGATCCGACTTGCGCGTGCGATCGACGGTTTGGGACGCCAGTCCCGGCCCCTCAACCGATGGCCACGCCGCGACACCCAAACCGAAACCTGCAGGCGGGGCAATGACATCCAATAGAAGCACGACAAGACCGCCGGCCAAAATATATGAGAAGATATTGCGCATTGCCGCTCTCCTTGCAGGAATGCGCAGTCTGCAAAAGCCAACGCGCGCCCTGCGAGCGTGACTCAAAACGGCGATCGTGCGAATTAGGTTCCGGCTCTGGGTCAGCGAGCGGCAAGAATTTGGCTCGCCGGAATGACAATGTGACAATGCAGCCCGTCGGGATCGAAATCCATGTTAACTTCGGCGTCCAAAGCGCGTGCAAGATTGCGCTCGATCACCATGCTCCCAAAACCTTTCTTGCGCCGGACCTTCACCTTTGGGCCAAGCTCCTCACGCCAATCCAGCTCGACCGCGTTGTCCGCAGTGCTCTCACGCCTTGTCCAGGTGATGGATATCCGGCCGGTCGGCACCGAAAGGGCACCAAACTTCGCGGCATTGATGGCGAGCTCGTGCAACGCAAGCCCGAGGTTTTGAGCCGCTTCGGGCTTGAGCGCGATTGCCGGTCCTTCGATCGTAACCTGGACTGCGGCTCCATCGAGATAGTTGGACAACTGCGAGCGGATCAGCTCACCGAGTGACGCGCCGTACCAGCTTTCCCGAACGAGCAAGTCGTGGGACGCTGCCAAGGCCTGCAATCGCGACCCAAATTGCGCGAGAAAAGCATCGGTCGAGCCTGCATGGTTCGCCGTCTGGCGCGCCATAGCCTGGATGACAGCCAGCAGATTTTTTGACCGGTGTGTCAGCTCTCTCAGCAACAGACGCAGGTGGGCCTCGCCCTCTTTACGCTCAGTCACGTCGACTGATGCACAGGTCAGACCGATGATTTCGTCAGCTTCATTGCGAAGCGGCTCGATGTGCAAATCGTGCCATCGCATTCCGCGAGCGTCCTCAAGCGGGATTTCAGCGCGCTTGGCCTCGCCGGTGGCCAGGACTTCACGCTTCACGGCCATCATGGCTGCGGCGCCATCGCGCGGAAAAATTTCCGTATCGGTGCAGCCAAGAATATCCTCGGCGGAACGGCCAAGCATCGAATTGCTGATCGACATATAGCGGAGGTCACGATCCTGCGTGTAGACGGTCACCTGCGACCCGCGCAGAGCCGTTTCATAGCGAGCAAATCTTGCACGCAAGAGGCTCAACTCCCAGGCCTGCGAAGCGACCTGGTCATTCAGCTGGCGGTTCTCTTTTTCGAGTCTTTCCAACTCGGTTTCTTGCGCCGCGGGCATAGTACGCACCATTGCACTCTTTCCATCACCTGCCAGCGCAGATCGCAGCCGGGCACGTACAGTGGACTCGACGGCGTTGGAAGCAGATCAGCCTATGAATACGTTCATCGAGCAAAGTGTCAACAAATGGGGTCACTCTCTCCTCTTCACCTCATGAAATTGTGACGACTGCGATCAAACAGACTGTAAACGAATTTAACGCCGCCGGACGTGAACTGTTGCACGGCGTTCCTGCAGGCCCCGCACTTTGTAAGTCCTTCCTTCGGTTGGAACATTTTCGGCTGCGCCACGTTTCCAGCTTGGCTTTAGACAACAAAATCAGACGTTTCAGGTGCAAAATGACCACGCGTGCAAAATCCGCGGCTGCGGAAGAAGTGGCGGCAATCGAGGAGCTTGTGAGCGACCTTGAGAAGCGGCTTCGCCGCCTGTCGGGTTCGGCAAAGCGCGAAGCGTCCGGCGCCTCCGATGACATCGGTGAATTCGTCAGCGATGCCCTAGATCGCATCATGAGCCGCGTAAGAGAAAGCGCGGCTGGCGTGAGCCAGTCGGTCACCGATGAAGCCAAGCGCTTCAGTGGTGACGCATTCCGAAAATTGACGGATGAAGTCGAAAACCGTCCGCTCCTGATGTTGGGAATAGCGGCCGGAATTGGCTTTCTGGCCGGTTTGGCGAACCGCCGCTAGGGCCATGCGGATAGAACACATCGCCGGCTTGGCTTACGATCGCCTGGTTGGCCGGATCGTACGCCGTGCGGCGCTTATGGTTGCGATCGCGCTGTGCGCCCTCGTTGCCATCTACCAGTTTACCGTCGCCGGATCTCTGGTGGTCCAGGAGCATTACGGAAGCTGTTGAGGCGCATCTTTTTGTCGGCGCCGTGTACACACTTCCTGGGCCTGGTTGGCGCTGTCGGCAATCTGGGCGATGCGTAACCGTCCGGCACGCGCTGCCACGCCAGCGGCGCTCGCGGGCCAGCGCGAAATGCAGCTCATCATGCTCGTCGAAGCAGTGATGCTTGGATACACCCTGGCGCGCAAAGCGCACCGGAGTACAGTCCTAGCTCGCGCGTCGCTCGCGCCGCCTGGCATTGCGCTCAAAGAACAGCGCCTGGCTCAGTACCGCCGACACCGTGGACGGTTGGAACGGTTTGGCAATGAGGAACGCCGGCTCCGGCCGCTCGCCAGTCAGGAAACGCTCCGGATAGGCGGTGATGAATATGACCGGCACCTCGAAGGAGCGCAGCATCTCATTAACCGCATCAAGGCCCGAACTACCATCAGCGAGTTGAATGTCGGCAAGGATTATTCCGGGCCGCTTTGCTTTCGCGAGAGCCACAGCTTCCGCATGCGTCCGGGCAACGCCAAGCACGCGATGTCCCAGGCTTTCCACCAGCCCTTCGAGGTCGAGAGCGATAAATGTTTCATCTTCAATAATCAGCACATCGGTCGCGATCTCGGCGGCAAGCTCACGCCCAGACTCTTCGACAAGGTCCCGCAATGTCGGCGCGTCGATATCGAGCACCTTTGCGGCATCGTCCTCCGAAAGTCCCTCGAGCGCGACCAACAGGAAGGCTTGACGCGGCTTCGGCGGAATTTGCGCCAAATGCCGTTCGACTGGCTGGCTGGGGCCGGCGGCGCTCGCCTTTCCGTTGAGCCCAACTGAATTCCAGATCTTTGTGAAAAGCCGGTAGAGGGCAATCCTTGTAGAAAGCCCGGTGTCGAGCACCTTAGGATCTTGGACCAGAGCTTCTAGCGTGGCCGCTACGTAGGCGTCGCCGGAAGCCTGACTACCCGAAAGGGCGCGCGCGTAGCGCCGCAAGTACGGCAAATGTTGAGCAACTGCTTGAGATGTCGACAAGAATCCCTCCGAATGCTGCCGCGGCTTGGTCGACCAGGGTAACGCCCCCAATTATGCCGGTCGACCTGTAGCGTTCCAACGCCATTGTCTCAAAAAAGTTCCGTTCGGGGGGAACCATCTGCGCAGTCAGGGGTTTTGACACAAACCAAGGGGGCAACCGAGCCCGGACATGGGGTCGGAAGTTTGGGGTTGACCAATGAACGAACGCAAGCCCGTGGGACAGCAAAATCAAATGGAAGCCGCGGCCACTCGCAACAAAAAGTCCAATTCGAAGCCGGCCAAGCTTGGTCGGGATGTGCAAGCCCGGCTCGGGCAGCAGCTCCGCGCGATGTACGACGAAGTCGTCAACCAGGGCGTTCCCGATCGGTTTAGCGAGCTCATCAATCGTCTCAATGGCGATGAGAAAAAGGACGGGCACTGATGGCCATGGACGAACTCGGTCCGCAAAGCCGTTCTTAGTGCGGTGCCCAGTCTCCGCGCATTCGCGATTTCCTTGTGCGGAAACGTGGATCGTGCGGATGACCTGGTGCAGGAAACCTTGCTGCGTGCGCTGGCGAACATCAACTCGTTCCAGCCAGGCACGAACATGTCGGCGTGGCTCTTCACCATTCTGCGCAATCATTTTCGTTCCGAATATCGCAAGCGCCGGCGCGAGGTCGAGGACAGCGATGGGCATCACGCAGAATCGCTCAAGTCGCAACCCGACCAGTACGGTCACGTCGAATTCCGGGAATTTCGCGAGGCTTTGGCGCAATTGCCGTCCGATCAGCGCGAGGCCTTGATCCTCGTGGGCGCGTCGGGATTTTCCTACGAGGAAGCCGCGGGCATCTGCGGTTGCGCAGTGGGCACAATCAAATCGCGCGTCAATCGCGCGCGTACGCGGCTGGCAGAGTTGCTGCATGTCAACAGCGCCGAGGATTTCGGCCCGGATGAAACGACACGAGCCGTCTTGGCCAGCGGCGGCGAATAAATATGCCGGCGAACGCCGGCAGTCCCTCAATAGAAAAGCCCCGTGCGACTACCGTCGCACGGGGCTTTTGCACTCCTCACCGAGAAATCAAAGATACTACGGTACTGTGCGTCCGCGAACGAGCCCCGCGATGAGCGAGATCGCAAACAGCACAATCGCGACGAAGAACACGATCTTCGCAGCTTCGATGGCAACGCCGGCAATGCCGCCGAAGCCAAGCAGCGCGGCGATGAGCGCGATGATCAGGAATGTGACGGCCCAGCCTAACATTGTAATCACCTCTGTTGTCGGTTGCGGCACAGCAGCCGCTTGGCGGGGCAACGTCAATAAAGGTGCTATGGTTCCTTTGGGGCATGTGGGGCCTGAAGCAGGTGACGATCACTCGCTATCGCTCCAGGAACTGCTTCGGCAACGAGCCGGTTCATTCTATATGTCCGATATTGGAACTAGCGGTTTAGCGCAAAGTTTTTGGCAACATTAATCATGCGACGTCCTGAAAAGTCAGGTCTGAAGACCTACCGGGCCAAACGCGATTTCGGCATCACGGCTGAGCCGAAAGGCAAGGTGGCGCGCAAGCGGGGTAACGCCTTCGTCATTCAAAAACATGCCGCAACGCGTCTGCACTACGATCTGCGTCTAGAGCTCGACGGCGTGATGAAAAGCTGGGCGGTGACGCGCGGGCCGAGCCTTGTGCCCGGAGAAAAGCGGCTGGCAGTCGAGGTCGAGGATCACCCGATTGCCTACAACACGTTCGAAGGGACCATTCCGAAGGGCGAGTATGGCGGCGGCACTGTGATGGTCTGGGACCGCGGCCATTGGTTGCCCGAGAGCGACCCCCACAGGGGCCTGGCGAAAGGCCACCTCGCATTCACACTTGAGGGCAAGAAGCTCCACGGCGGTTGGCATCTGGTGCGCATGCGCCGCAGGCCCGGCGAGAAGCGCGACAACTGGCTGCTCATCAAGCAGGACGATGACGCCGGGCGATCGCCCAAAGACGAGGATATCCTCGAGGAAAAACCTCTATCGGCTGCGAGCGGCCGGTCGATGGAGCAAATCGCAAAAGGATCACGGAAGGTTTGGCACAGCAATCGAGCAAAGGCGGGCCGAACCCTGCCCAAAACGCGCCGCGCGGCCGCTACGACAAAAAACAATATCCCGCGCGCAAGAACTAAAAAAGACGATCCGGATTTCGCCGCAGGCCTTAGTGCCCTGCCCGCCTTCGTTCCTCCATGCCTTGCGAGTTTGTCGGACAGCCCACCCGATCAAGGGAATTGGGTGCACGAGCTCAAATTCGATGGCTACAGAATTCAAGCGCGTCTCGATCACGGCAAGGCAACCTTACTGACGCGGAAAGGCCTCGACTGGACAAAGAAATTCTCCAGCCTCGCAAAGGCGATCGCGAAACTGCCGGCCAAAACCGCGCTCATTGATGGCGAACTTGTCGTCGAAGGAGACGATGGGATTTCAAGTTTTTCTCTGCTGCAGCAAGACCTCAAAAATGACCGTCATGATCGCATGAAATTCTATGCGTTCGATCTTTTGCATCTCGATGGCACTAACCTGACTGACTTGCCGCTTACCCGGCGGAAAGATGCATTGGCCCGACTTCTCCATCGTCAGCCGGATCCGCTGCGGTTCAGCGAATCCTTAACCGAACCAGGTACCACGCTGCTCCGGCACGCCTGCAAATTGGGCCTGGAGGGTATTGTCTCGAAAGTCGCGGATGCGCCCTATCGCTCTGGCCGCGGGCACGATTGGATCAAAACAAAGTGCTCTGACCGGCAGGAGCTGGTCGTTGCCGGTGTTGTCCCCTCGACTGCGGACCATCGCGCAGTTGGTGCGCTAGTGCTCGGCTTCTACGACGGCGGAAAGCTGCACTATGCCGGCCGCACAGGTACCGGATTTACGCACGACGCGGCACGCAAGCTTTTCCGCAAACTGATGACCTTGAAATCCGATGAAGTGCCCTTCGAAGCCGTTCCGGCGGAGGAACGCGGCGCTCGTAAGCCAATCTGGGTCAAGCCGGCGATGGTGGTCGAGGTCGATTTCCGCGGCTGGACGCACGGCGATCGGGTGCGTCAGGCATCGTTCCAGGGCGTACGCGAGGACAAGTCGGCCAAAGAGGTTGTGCGTGAACGGGCAATTGCCGCCACCAGCCGTGCACCAGCCATAAAACGCAGCGCATCGGCCAAAAATGACACCGTCGCCGGCGTTCATCTCACTCATCCCGACCGCGTTTATTGGGATGATGCGGGCGTTACCAAGCGCGATCTTGCCGAATATTACGTCAAGGTCTGGAAGTGGATGCGCCCGCATGTCGCCGGACGTCCAATCTCCTTATTGCGCTGTCCGGAAGGGGCCAGCGGGCAATGCTTTTTCCAAAAACATGCACGCGCCGGAATTCCCGTTGAGCACCTGCATCTCGTCCCGGAGAAAGGGGACGAGATCATCTCCGTAGACAATCTCAGCGGCATTGTTGCCCTCGTGCAGGGAGGCGTCCTGGAAATTCACACAAGAGGCACGACCATCGATGACCGCGAGCGCGCCGACCGCCTGGTGTTCGATCTAGATCCCGGTCCCGGGACAAGCTGGGATGACGTGGTGGAAGCCGCACGCGATGTTCGCGCCCGCCTGTCGAAATTGAAGCTCAAGAGTTTCCTGAAGACATCAGGGGGCAAGGGCCTACACGTTATCTTGCCAATCAAGCCGACACCTTGGAACGAGGCAAAGACCTTCGCCCAAAAAATTGCAGCCTCGATGGCGGCTGACCTGCCCGAGCGCTACATTGCAACCGCCACGAAAAGCGGCCGCTCAAAACGAATATTCATCGACTATCTGCGCAACAGCCGCGAGGCAACGGCAGTCGCGCCCTATTCAACACGTGCACGTCCCGGTGCACCCGTGTCGGTTCCAATCGAATGGTCGGAGCTGGGCAACCTCAAATCCGCCAATCAATACACCGTCCTGAACCTCATGCAGCGGCTCGTCGCGCCAGACGCAAAGATCCATGGGCCGGCATTGCCCGGGTCAAACAGACGTTGCCAAAGTTGACAGCAAGATTGAAATAGGCATCTCGCTGCGGAGGAATCGCCGATGGCAAAAGCAGGTGGTAATCGAACAGCCAAAGCGCCGTCGTCGTTGACGCACACACTTTTCCCGATTTGCACATTCAGTATCGCTGTGGACCGGCCACCCGGTCGCATTCCTACTGGCGCTCGCCGTTGTGCTTGTCTGGGTAATGACCGGCCCGATATTCAACTACAGCGACACTTGGCAGCTGGTGATAAACACCGGCACGACCATCGTGACATTTCTGATGGTATTCTTGATCCAAAACACGCAGAACCGCGACACACTTGCGATACAGCTCAAATTGTCGGAGCTCGTGCTGGCAATGAAGGGGGCAGAAAATAAGTTCGCTGCAATCGAGGACCTCTCCGATGAAGAGCTTGAGCAACTGCACAATGATTGCCGAGCTCGTGCGGAGATGACCCGTCAGCACATCGAGGGTCGGCAAAGGCGTTCGTCCAATCCCGCTGGTGGACACCAATCTTAATGAGTTTTGAATTTTTTCGTGGAACTTTGGACGAGTTCGGACCGTTCAGGGGAAGCAAGTGGACCGTCATTTTACAGAATGCCGCCACGCCGGATTGGTCTAACTTGGGTAGATGGACGATGACGATGGGGTTTCGCAGTGGCCTTACAGCCTTCGCGTCAATACTGGTCTGGAGCGCATTTGACGTCGCTGTCGCTCAGTCTCCCCATCAGTTTACCGGCATTGCCGCATACTACAGCACCGACTATTCGGGCCGCACAGCCTGTGGCGACACGTACGATCCGAAGAAATTCACCGCCGCCCACCGTAGCCTTCCTTTCGGCACACGTCTTCGCGTCACCGACCCAAGATCGAAGCGCAGCGTCGTTGTGGTCGTGAATGACCGCGGTCCATTCACGAAAGGACGTGTGCTCGACCTCTCGCTGGCCGCTGCGAAAGCCCTGCATATGACCGGACGCGGGTTAATGAAGGTAACGGCGGTCGTAGAGCCAAACGTCACGACGGAGACCGCGACGCGTTAATCGCACTGATCGAAGGCGTGCAGCGGATCCAGATCTCCTGCGCGGAAGCCGGCTCTCCGAGCCGCGTCTGCACGGTATTTTCGTTCAACAAAGTCATGAAAATGGTGTCGCCCGCGCCTGGTTCCGGGATCGGCACCACATACGAGAACCAATGCCGGCTGTAGTTGCCTTCCATCGCTTTGCCGCCTGGGGTGATGATTTCCGGGCCGCGAATGCTGAACCGTCGGCCATCTTTGTGGCACCAGTGGCCATCGATTGCATCCGCACAGGCGGGGACGGAAAGGCCGGCGAGACAGACTGAAAGACCGATTTTTTTCGCGAGTCCCCACATGATTGCCACCTGTATCTATTTCTTGGGCCGACTACCCACGCCTTGCATGATAAATTTTAGGCTATATTAGCGGCCGATACGCCCCTTTCCTACCTCCCTCCAAGGACCCGCTCATGCCTGCCAAACGCCCGGCGCCACGTCTTGCCCTCGTCGACGAACAACACATGAGCGCCAGCCAACGCGCATTGCTCGATAGCCTGCGGGCGGGTCCACGCGGGACTTCGATAACGCCGCGCGGACCGTTCGCTGTGTGGATGCATGCACCCGAATTGGGGGAGCTTGCCCAAAAGCTCGGCGCTCACTGCCGCTATGGAACTGCGCCTCCCTCCACGCCTGTCCGAATTCGCAATCCTTTGCACTGCGCGTCTGTGGCGCGCACAATATGAGTGGTTCGCCCACGCACCAATGGCGGCAAAAGGTGGCGTCCGAGCCAAAGACAATTGAAGATTTGCGGCGCGGCCGTGCCCCAAAATCCGCGCCAAAGGACGAACGGGCGATCTACGATTTCATCCTGGAACTTTACAAGACGAGGCGCGTGGGCGAGCGAACCTACAAGCGCGTGCAATCACTGCTCGGCGACAAGGCAATCGTCGAGCTTGTCGGCATACTAGGCTATTACGCGCTGATCTCGATGACGCTGAATGTATTTCAGATGCTGCCGCCGGAGAACGAAAAGCTGGCGTTTCCTGAATAGCAGTCAACAACTGCGCCTTGTCTTGATGACGACCTTACCATTCGGCAAGTGCGTGCGGACGCGCACGGTGCGGCACTCGGCATGGTCGCGATACCAGCCCCGGTGGCGATTCGAACCATGTTCATGGTCGCGAATGATGACGTCCTCACGATCGCGAACAACAACCTGCGCTGACACGGGGATAGCAGCCGCGAGCGTGGCCGCGATGACGGCACCCACAACGACGGATTTCATCCGAGCCTCCTCTGTTCCCCGGGGGCCCAGGGGAACGCGGGACGCGGAAAAATGTTTCGATCTAAATCTTAGGCGACGCGTTCGTTGCCATCTTGCGACGCATGATCGGCGGCGCGTGGCTTGTTCGAGTGTTGGCGAAGCGCGTCCAGGAACCGTTCTTTCGGCAGAGGTGGAGCAAGCAGCATCCCTTGGCCAAGATCGCACCCCATCACGATCAGGGCCTGAAGATCCGCAATCGCATCGATACCTTCGGCAACCACGACACTGCCGAAACGGTGGGCAAGATCAATCGCCGTCTGGCATATCGCGGCGTTGGTGACGTCAACTGCACAGTTCTTGACAAACAAAGCGTGCAGTTTGAGCTCGGTGAACGGCAGATCCCGCAGGCTGGAGAATGACGAATAGCCGGCGCCGAATTCATCAATGGCAAGGGCTATGGCGCTTGTTTTGAATTCCTTGGCTATCTGACGGATCGCCGGCAAATCGCGAACGATTTGATCCTCGGTCAGTTCCAATATCAGCCCAGGCCATTTGTCTGACTGCGGACGATGCGCCGCAACGAGCGCGCTGACCGGAATTTTCGGAAGCAGACTAGCTGGCACATTGATTGAAAGCCGAAGCCCAAACCCCGCTTCTGCGAACACCGTCCAGTGACGCAATGACGTCACCAGCGAGTATTCGCTGAGTTTCAATAGAACTCTCTTCATCGAGTGCGCTCAGGTAGTCTTCCGGCCACAGAAGGCCTGCCTGTGGATGATGCATCCGCACCAGGGCTTCGGCGCCTGCAAGGCATTTGCGCCGCAGGTCGATCTTCGGCTGATACCAGACATCGAGCCAATTGTTCGACAATGCTTCGTCGATCGAAACGCGGGCGACATCCGACCCATGCGGACCGGAAAAGCGATGTCGCTCCTCGCTGTGCTCATACGATGCCATTTCACTCACCTCGGCCGACCTAGATCGAGGTTATATCGGCAACGCCCTTAAATATTGGTATGAGCGCAATCGGCTGATTTTACGCAGCTATTGGTGGCCGTGGTCAGTGGCCATGCTGCATCGGCTTACCATCTCGTGATGCCGACCCCCCGCTCCGCGCACCGATGCTTTCGACCACGAAATCCACTGACGCGTTGCCGGCTTTTTCGAATTGCAGCGTCGCCTTGACGTGGTCGCCTTCCTTGAGCGGCTGTTTCAGCCCAACAAACATAATGTGGTATCCGGAGGGTTCGAATCGAATTGTCTGCCCCGGCTTGATTTCAATGCCTGATGTGATCTCACGCATCTTCATCACGCCCTTGTCCATGCTCATTTCATGAATTTCGAATCTGTTCGAAACATCCGATCCACCGCCGACCAGCCGATCCGCAGCATTCCCGGTATTGGTGATCGTAAAGTAGCCGCCGCCCACCGTAGCGCCTTTTGGCGTGGCTCGTGCCCAAGCAGCCGTCAGTTTGAGAGTGCCAACCATGACATCGTCGGCGTGCGCGGTTTCGACCATAAAGGTTGCGAGAACCAAAGCGGCAACGAACCCTATTTTATTCATCTTGATCTCCGGACCACGAAATTCCCGGCCTGACCTATACCGGAACCTGGCAGGCTTCAATGGTGCGCGGTCCAGTCGAATGATATGCGGCGCTATGGTAAGCTGCAGACATGCCGGATCGAGAACCAGCTCATTCCGACGACGGATCGCGGGTCATCGGCTTTCGTCGCAGACAGCCGATCGTCAACTCGCGTGCACCCTCGTCGCCAGCGGTCGATGACCTGACAAAATATGCGCGCGGCGAGAATCCAGACGACTACCGCCACCGCATGGTCGTGAATGTCGTCGCATTCGTTTTTGTGATCGGACTGATCGCTGCCGGCCTTTGGCTGGCGGACACAATGGCCGCGATGCGCAAGAACCAGGATTGCGTCCTTTCCGGCCGTCGCGGTTGCACGCCGGTCGAGGTGACAAAGGACCGCTGGTAGGCCGCCGCCTGATGTCCAGTTCCATGGGGCCGATGCAAGCCTGAAATGGCGCTAAAGGGCCGCCGCCATTGAACTCTCCTCCCCGCTTCGCTATACGGGCAGCCAATTGTTTGCCGTTAAAGTGCGCTTTGGGGGCTATGGCGCGGAGCTCGGGCGCATTGGCCGCCCGCTGGCCAGAACTCCAGATCAACCAGAGAGTTACCGATGTCTTCTACGTTCGACACCATAGCCAATATCATCGCCGAAACCTGCGATATTCCGCGTGACTCCATCAAGCCGGAAAGTCATGCGATCAACGATCTTGGCATCGATAGCCTCGATTTTCTGGACATCGCCTTCGCCATCGACAAGGCTTTCGGGATCAAGCTTCCCCTTGAGCAATGGACTCAGGAAGTCAACGACGGCAAGGCAACAACCGACCAATATTTCGTACTCAAGAACCTGAGCGCCCGCATCGACGAACTCGTCGCTGCAAAGGGAGCCTGAAGCGCTGGTCACATGCGTCTTGAGTACTTTCAGCTGATCGACCGGATCGTCGACATCAATCTCGCCGACCGCAAGATCAGCACCGAGGCGACGGTTCCTACGACTAACACAATTTTCGAAGGCCATTTCCCTGGCTTTCCCCTGATGCCCGGCGTGCTGCTGATTGAAGCCATGGCCCAGACATCAGGTTGGCTGGTCGTTGCCGCGAATCGGTTCGAACGCATGGCGTTTCTTGCTGCCGTGAAGGACGCCAAGTTCCGGATGTTCGTCACGCCCGGCCAGAAGTTCTCGGTCAAAGCGACGCTTGTCCACGAGGGCTCGGGATACGCCATCACCAAGGCCAGCATCGCACTTGGTGGCAAGCCAATCTGCGACGCTGTGCTCACGCTTCGGGTTATGGATTTCCCGAACGGCGAAATGCGGCACAAGATGCGCGAAACCGCCGCTCTGGTCGGGTTCCCGGCTGAGGTGCCGGCCAATGGCTAGTGGTCCCCGAGAAGTTTGGATCACCGGGATCGGAATTCTCTCGTGTCTCGGTGAAGGGGCTGACGCTCACTGGCAGAAGCTCATGGCAGCCCAGCCTTCCGCCGATGCCACAACCTTCGCACCTTTCGTCGTCCATCCGCTTGCGCCAATCAATTTTGACGCGCAAATCCCCAAGAAAGGTGATCAGCGTCAAATGGAGAACTGGCAGCGCATCGGCACCTACGCGGCCGGACTTGCCCTCGACTCCGCAGGCGTGAAAGGCAACACCGATATTCTCTCGCGGATGGACATGATCGTTGCTGCCGGCGGCGGCGAGCGCGATCTGACCGTCGATTCGAACATCCTCACGGGCATCAAGCACGCGGCAAATCCCGCCGCCTTTCTCAATGAGCGCTTGATGAGCGACCTGCGGCCAACTTTGTTTCTGGCGCAGCTTTCCAACCTTCTCGCTGGAAACATCTCGATCGTTCATGGTGTAACCGGTTCTTCGCGAACGTTTATGGGCGAAGAGTCCGCCGGTATAGACGCGGTGCGAATTGCGCACGCGCGTATCGGCGCCATGACAGAGCGACATTGCTCTGGTAGGCGGATCGTACAACGGGGAGCGTCCGGATCTGCTGATGCTGTATGAATTCGCCAACCTGGCGCTAAAGGACAAATATGCTCCAGTTTGGCAACGCGGGAGTGGCAACGGCGGTTTCGCATTGGCGTCGCTCGGCGCGTTCCTGGTGATCGAAGCGCGTGAGCACGCCGAAAAAAGAGGTGTGAAAGCGCTCGGGCGCCTGACCTCCGTCGTCTCCGACCGCGCCAACCGGAAGCCCGGGACGATAACGCAGGCGTTGGCGCGGCTTTGGGACAGCCTAAAGAGCGGGGTCGACGCAAACCACACAGCCATTTTGTCCGGCGCGACGGGCGCCAACCCGGCGACGGCGGAAGAACGCGCCTTCCTCGAAGCCCATCGCGATCTTGCGGTTCGCGCCACGGGCTCATATCTCGGCCATGGGTTGGAGCCGCAATTCGCCATGAACATCGCGCTCGCCACGATCGCGCTCGACCGTGGTAGTCTGTTTCCGCCCTGTGACTCGACTGGCCTGGAGCGGCCGATGAACGCGGAGTTGAGGCAAGTGGTCGTCACCGGCGTAGGTCATTGGCGCGGCGAAGGTCTCGCCCTCGTTGAACGGACCGGTTGAGGAGAGAAGCGATGGCAGCGGGTAAGGACAAGATGGGACGGCCTGTTGTGGTCGTCACCGGACTTGGCGTGGTGACCTCACTCGGAGCGGGCAAAACCGATAACTGGGCCAAACTGACGGGCGGTGAATCCGGCATCAAAACGATAACTCGCTTTCCCACCGACGGCCTGAAAACCCGAATTGCCGGGACCATCGATTACCTGCCGCCACAGGACACCGCAGCCGCGCTGACCGAATCCTTCGCCAACCTTGCCGCCGCAGAGGCCGTCTCGCAGTCTGGGCTTGGCTCGGCCGGAAGCTTTCCGGGCCCGCTTTTTCTCGCGGTCCCCCCCATAGAGATGGATTGGCCACAGCGCCTCGAGATCGGCGCGAAGTCCGGCGCCAATGAAAGTGTCACGTACGCCGATATGCTGCGGGTAAGCGCGAAATTCCCCGACTATCATCGCCGCTTTCTGCTCGGATCGGTTGCCGACAACCTAGCCGAAAAATTCGGCACACAGGGCTCGCCAATCTCGCTTTCGACTGCCTGCGCATCGGGTGCAACGGCAATTCAGCTCGGCGTCGAGGCTATCCGTCGTGGTGAAACAAGTGCTGCGCTGTGCATCGGCACAGACGGCTCCATTAATCCCGAGGCCGTGATCCGCTTCTCCCTTCTTTCGGCCCTTTCGACCAGCAACGACGTTCCGCATACGGCGGCAAAACCGTTTTCAAAAAACCGCGACGGTTTCGTCATGGCCGAAGGTGCCGGGGCGCTGGTGCTCGAAAGTTACGATGCCGCAAGAGCGCGCGGCGCGGAGATCTTGGGTGTAATGGAGGGTTGTGGTGAGATGACCGATGCGTTCCACCGCACGCGGTCGAGCCCCGACGGAAAACCCATCATCGGCTGCATCGCCAATGCCATCGCAGATTCGGGCCTTACCCCGAACGACATCGACTACATTAACGCTCACGGGACGAGTACGCCGGAAAATGATAAGATGGAATATCTCGCCTGTGCCACCGTTTTCGGCGACCGCATGAAGAGCCTGCCGATCTCCTCCAACAAATCCATGATCGGTCATACGCTGTCGGCTGCCGGTGCGGTGGAGGCGGTTTTCACGCTCCTCACTTTGCAAAATCAGCGCATTCCGCCGACCATCAATTATGCGGTGCCCGATCCGGCAATTCCGCTTGATGTCGTACCCAACAAGGCACGCGACGCCAGCCTGCGCCACGCGATATCGAACTCATTCGGCTTTGGCGGACAGAATGTTTCGCTGGTGATGGGGCTTGAGCCGGCCTAGCGCCGGACATGCCGGACCACCATGCGAGCGCTAAAGCTGATTGCCGACCGCAAACTTGAACTCACCGACACTCCGCCGCCGCCGCCGCCGGGCGATGGCGAGGTGCAAATCCGCATCAAGGCGGTGGCACTCAATCATCTCGATCTGTGGGGCTTCCGGGGAATGGCATTCGCCAAGCGGCAGCTTCCCTTGGTCGTTGGCGCGGAAGCCTCGGGCGAAATTGCCGCGGTCGGCGGCAGCACCAACTTCAAAGCCGGCGACAAGGTAGTGATGTATGGGGCCATGACGTGCGGCCGCTGCGTGGCCTGCCGCGAAGGACGCGACAATCTCTGCGAGAATGTCGCCGGCATCATGGGCTTCCACATCGACGGCTTCGCACGCGATCTGATCAATTTACCGGCCCGGCTCGTTATTCCGGTACCCAACGGCGTATCCTTGCGCGACGCAGCCTGCGCACCGATTGCATTCGGCACCGTCGAACACATGTTGTTCGACAACGCCAGGCTCAAGCCCGGCGAAACCATTCTGGTCCATGCGGGCGGCTCTGGCATCGGGTCAGTCGCCATCAAAATGGCGAAGGCGCTTGGCTGCACCGTGATCACCACCGTAGGCGACGATTCGAAGGCTGAGAAAGCCAAGGCTCTTGGCGCCGACCATGTGATCAATTACAAGACCGAACGTTTTGAAGGCGTCACCCGCAAGCTGACCGGGAAAAAAGGTGTCGACGTCGTTTTCGAGCACGTCGGCGGTGAAGGGTTCAACGGCTCCCTGCTCTGCCTGAAACGTGGAGGACGCCTTGTGACCTGTGGGTCGACCGCCGGCCCGACGGTGACGATCAACCTGATGCAACTGTTTCAGCAGCAGTACAAGATTTTTGGTTCTTTTGGCGCGTCAATGCGCAATATTCGCGATAGTCTGTCGAAAATCGCCGCCGGAATGACCCCGATCATCGATACCGAGGTTGAGCTCGCAGATTTTGAACGTGGTCTGGCACGGCTGGAAAGCCGTCAGGTATTCGGCAAAGTCATTGTGACGTTTTGAGGCGTCTGCGATGAGGCGGATAGTTCGGCGCCTGAAGCGCGCAACCAAACGCGCCGCCAATTCCGCAATCGGCGCCATTACGATTGGCCTCCTGAAACTGTTGCGCCTGACCAACCCTGACACAATGGGAAATGTCGCGGGCCGCTTCATGCGAACCGTCGGACCGTTGTTGCCCGAAAACCGGATCGGACGCGCCAATTTGACCGCGGCATTCCCGGAAAAGTCGGCGGCCGAGATCGACACGATCCTGCGCGGCGTCTGGGACAACCTCGGCCGCATCGCGGCAGAATTCGCTCACCTTGATCGCCTGTCAGATTTCGATCCTTGGCATCCAGAGCGGCCCACACGCATCGAAGCGAGGCAGGCGGACCTGGATCGTTTTTTCAAAGTGCTGGAGCAGCAAAAGCCGGCGATCGTGTTCGGTGCGCATTTTGGCAATTGGGAACTCCCCGCGGTCTGCGCCGCGGCATGCAAGCTTAAGACCGCCGTCCTCTACCGACGACCGAACAACCCAGCGATCGACAAATGGCTGCACGATACGCGGGCTGCGGCGATGGGAACTCTCATCCCGACCGGCCTCGATGCTCCAATGAAGCTTGCAGACGCACTTGAACGCGGCGTCCACGTTGGGATGCTTGTCGATCAATACTACAGTCGCGGTGTCGATGTGACCTTCTTTGGCCGGCGCACGAAGGCTAATCCCCTTCTGGCCCGGCTTGCCCGACACTTTGATTGCCCGATTCACGGCCTGCGTGTCGTACGCCTGCCCGGCCATCGGTTTCGCGCTGAACTGACCGAACGGGTGGAGCCAGTCCGCGACCCCGAAGGCCAGGTTGACATTGCAGGCACAACGCAAGCCGTCACGTCAGTGATCGAAGGCTGGATTCGTGAATATCCCGAGCAATGGCTATGGCTGCACCGGCGTTGGCGGCCGGAGGATCAGGAGCCAGTCAACGGCCAGTCTTGATTTTAGTCCATAGCCGATTGACCAGCCGCTGCGATTTCTGATCGCGGGCATTCACCGTGTACAGACGGCTCATTGTCGAGACGTCCGGATAGACGCTCCTATCGTCGAGCACAGCCTTGTCGATCAATTTTTGGCTTGCGAGATTTCCGTTCGCGTAGGCAACAAGATTGCTGTTCGCCGCTGCAACCTCCGGTCTGAGCAGATAGTCGATGAGAGTATGGGCTTCGGCAACATGCGCGGCGTCTTTCGGAATGGCGAGATTGTCGAAAAACATCTGCGCGCCTTCCTTCGGAATTGAATAGCCGATCTCAATGCCATTCTTGGCCTCGGTCGCTCGTCTTTGAGCCTGCTTCACGTCACCGGACCAGCCGACCACCAGGCAGATTTCACCGCTCGCAAGCGCATTCAGGTATTCGGACGAATGAAATTTCCGGACCAATGGCCGCACTTTTGCGAGCAGATCGGATGCTTTTTCCAGATCCTTTGGATCGTGCGAGTTGGGGTTCAGCCCGAGAAAGTGCAGCGCAGCCGGAATGATATCATCGGCCGAATCCAGCATCTGGATTCCGCAATCGCGAAATTTTGCGAGATTCTCTGGTTTGAAAACAATATCCCAGCTGTCGATCTTGCCGCCTGGGCCAAGCCGTTCATGCATCGACTTCACGTTGAAGCCGATCCCGGTGGTGCCCCACATGTAATTGACGGCATATTGGTTGCCAGGATCATAGACCGCGAGGCGATTAGAGATTTCCGGCCAGACGTTCTGTAGATTCTGCAATTTGCTTTTGTCCAGCTTCTGGAAAACGCCGGCCTTGATCTGACGATCGAGAAAATACGCGGTCGGGACCACAACATCGTAACCGGATTTTCCGGCGAGAAGCTTTGTCTCGAGCGTCTCATTGGCGTCAAAGGTGTCGTATTGCACCTTGATGCCGGTCTCTCTCGTAAAGTTTTCGAGGACCTTCGGGTCGATATAGTCCGACCAGTTGTAGACATTGACCACGTGGGCGTTTTGCGCAGCGGTTACATTGATCGCAGCGGTGCTCAGACCAAAAACCAAAGTCGCGATTGCGTATGCGCGGCGCGTGAAAGGCATTAATTGAGGCCGTTCAGGTCTTCGTGGGCAGGCCAGCTGCTTTCCACGCGATAATGCCACCCGCAAGATGCGCAGCATACGGATAGCCTGCATCTTGAGCAGCAACAGACGCTGTGATGGAACGGCGACCGGAACGGCAGGCAAACACGACCTGCTTTCCTTGCTGGGTCGGGGATTGCCGCCGGATCGAAGCATGAGAGCGGCACGATCACGGCATCGGGGTAGCTTTCAACCGACGTTTCATTCGGCTCGCGCACGTCGACCAGCAAGATACGGCCCTCGCGCAGGCCGGCTGCCACCTCTTCAGGTGTAAGATTTGTCACCTCGTCGGCGCGGGGCATTTCATCGGCCATGCCGAAACTCCGTCACTCTGGAATTGCTGGAGTTTTAGCCGGAATCCCGGCAGGCCGACCAGCCTTATTTGAAGCCGCTCTAGATCGTGACTTGTGTGCCGACCTCGACCACCCGCCCGGTCGGAATTTGGAAGTAGTCGGTTGCATCATTCGCGAGCCGGGTGAGGCCGATAAACAGCCGATCCTGCCACCGGGGCATTCCCGATTGCGTCGCGGGCTTGAGAGCGCGCCGCGAAAGGAAAAACGAGGTCGACATGATGTCGAATTGCCAGCCCAGCTTGCGCGCTATGGCAAGCGCCTTTGGGACGTTCGGCGTTTCCATGAAACCAAACCGCAGAACAATTCGCGAGAACGTCTTGCCGACTGGCTGGATGCGGACCCGCTCGCCGGCATCAACGCGCGGCGTGTCGGCGGTCTCGATGGTCAAAATGACATTCTTTTCGTGCAGCACCTTGTAGTGCTTGAGGCTGTGCAGAAGCGCGGTCGGAGCGCTGACGGGATCGCTGGTCAGAAAAACCGCTGTTCCTGGCACGCGTGCCGGCGGTTTCTTTTCCAGGCTTTTTACCAGCGACTCAAGCGGCGTCTCCTGTCGTCGCGTTTTTTCAAAAAGGAGCCTGCTGCCGCGCCGCCAAGTATACATGATCGCCATCACCAAAGCGCCAAGCGCCAGCGGCATCCATCCGCCCTCGACAATCTTGAGCAGGTTTGCCGACAGGAAAGTGAAATCAATGAACAAGAACGGCAGCATCAGCGCGAGTGCGCCAATCAACGGCCAATTCCAGACACGCCAGATGACCACAATCGCCATCATCGCAGTCACCACCATCGTGCCGGTGACTGCAATGCCGTAGGCCGAAGCCAGCGCGCTCGAAGACCTGAACAATGCTACCAACAGCAACACACCAATCAAAAGGAAGGTGTTGACGCGCGGCATATAGATTTGGCCGAACAATGCCTCCGATGTGTGGCGGATCTCGAGGCGCGGTAACAAGCCGAGCTGGATGGCCTGCCGGGTCAGAGAATAAGCACCCGTGATTACGGCCTGACTGGCGATCACGGTGGCGATTGTCGCAAGCAGAACCATAGGGAGCAGCGCCCAGTCGGGGTAGAGCAGAAAGAAGGGATTTTCCACCGACTTTGGATTCGCAAGCACCAGTGCGCCCTGACCGAGATAGTTGATGGTGAGCGCCGGCAACACGATGACGAGCCAGGCGAAGCGGATTGGACCACGGCCAAAATGGCCAAGATCTGCATAAAGCGCTTCCGCACCGGTCACGACCAGGAAGACCGCACCGAGCGTATAGAAACCGACAATGCCGTGGTGAAGCAGGAACGTAATGCCGTACCACGGATTGAATGCCAGAAGCACTGTTGGATTTCGCGCAACGTGCCAAAGCCCTGCCGCGGCAATCGCGGCAAACCAGAAAAGCGTAATCGGACCAAAAAAAGCTGCAACACTCGCGGTGCCGCGTGATTGCACGGCAAAAAGCGGCGACAAGAATGAAGACAGTAAGCGGCACAACGTAAGGATCGAAAGCCGGCGTTGCGACCTTCAAGTCCTTCGACAGCAGAAAGCACCGACAGCGCCGGCGTTATGATCGCATCGCCATAAAAAAGCGCGCCGCTGATAATTCCAAGAAGAATAATAATGCTGCTCCGGCGCACCAGCGAACGTGATGCAAGCGCCATCAATGCCAGCGTGCCACCCTCGCCTTTGTTATCGGCACGCAGCAAAATCAAAACGTATTTCGCGGTGACAACCAGCAAAAGCGCCCAAATGATCAGCGACAGAATCCCGAGCACGACTTGTTCATTTGCGGCGATTCCCGACCGCGTCGCCGCCGATCACCGCTTCGCGAAATGCGTAGAGCGGGCTGGTGCCAATATCGCCGTAAACGACGCCGATAGCTGCCGACGCGAGAGCGCCAGAACCCGGCTTTGCGGATGCGTCGTGGCCATCGGCGGACGTGACCGAGCCGCCGCTGGCAGCAGAGGTGCTGTGGGGCATGGATGCCTTAAATTGCTGCACCGCAAAGACGGGGCTTATATCGTCCGTAGACGCTTTAAGGCAAGCGGCTTTGCCACCTGCCTTCAGGGATTCAAATTAGCGGGTAGAGGCGGCTCTTCCTTCATCAACGTAATTGTCACCCGGCGGTTCGGGGACATGGAAGGATCGTCGGGGAACAAGGGATCGGTGTCCGCCTTGCCTGCAACCATGAAAATGTTGCCCGGCGGCACGCCTTCCGCTTCCAGAATTTGCCGCACGGCGTTTGCACGGTCAGCCGACAACTCCCATGGGCCATATCCGGGTTTTGGCGGGACTTTGCTTGAGGCCGTGTGCCCCACAATCGAGAGCCGGTACGGCATCGCTTTGAGCTGAGGCGCGATCTTCTGGATGATCTTGCGCGTGCGCTCGAAAGGCTCTTTTGCGCCGTCAGGGAACATCGAACGCCCGTCCTGGTCGACAATCTCGATGTTGAGTCCCTGCTTCGTTTCCTCGAGCATGATGTGTTTCGAGACCTCGGTAATCTCGGGCATTTCCTGCAAGGCCTGGCGCAGCGACGCAGATGCAAGCGAGAACTTGCGGTCTTCCTTGAAGCGGGCCCCATATGAACGTTGACGATCGTGCTCCTCGGGTGATGGCGTCGCGGACGCTTCGGACGGGTCGATGTGCGCGGCGTTTTTCAGCCTGGGGCGCGTCGGCAGCCCGAGCACTTCGATGATGCCGGAATAGCGCACGCGATCCTGGACGCCGAAGGCATCGCGCATGGAACCGGCCACGACCTGGAGCTTTGCCTGATCCTGCGTTGAAAAGGCAACGAGCATCACAAAGAAACTGACCAGAAGGCCCATAAGGTCGGCGAAGGTGACGAACCACCCGTGACCGCCGCCGTGACCTGCTTCCTTACGTCTCGCCATCCTATGCCTGCAAACGCGCCGCGCTAAGCGGGTACGGTCTCCGCTTCTTCCCCTTCATCCGCTTCGGTATGGCGATGCTTTTCGGGCAAATAAGCGAGTAGCATCTCGCGCACGAGCGTCGGGCTCTTGGCTTCGCGTATCATCAAGATTCCGTCGATGATAAGCGTGCGGTTGATCTCCTCATCGACGAGCTTGAGGTGCAACTTGTCGGCGATCGGCAGGCACAGGAGGTTCGCCACCGCCGCTCCGTAGAACGTTGCAAGCAGCGCGACGGCCATGAAGGGACCGAGCTTCGAAGGATCGGTCATGTTGGCGAACATCTGCACCATGCCGATCAGCGTTCCGATCATCCCGAAGGCCGGAGCGCAGTCCCCGACCGCGCGATAGATTTTCTGTCCTTCATCGAGATGCGTTAGAAAATTGTCGCGATCCCGCTCGAGGTTGTCGCGGATAAAATTTCCGTCGTAGCCGTCGGCGACGAAGCGGACGCCTTTGGCAAGGAATGGGTCTTCGATCTCGACCTTCTCCAGCCCGATTGGACCCTGCTTGCGCGCAACTTCGGCAAGACCCGCGATTTCGTCCACCAGGTCGCGCTGGCTCATGCGCCGCAGGGTGAAGGCAAATTTGGCGCCGAGAGGAAGCCCGTGGAAGATGGAAGCGAGCGGAAAGCGGATGAGCGTTGCGGCAAATGATCCGCCGAAGATCACGATCGCGGCATGCATGTCGGCGAACATGCGCAGATCGCCGCCCAGCATGATCAGCGTTGCAAGGACGCCCGCGCCGGCGAGGAGCCCAAGACCTGTCGAAATGTCCATTACAAACCCACCCAACGCCCACAACATCTCGGGCGAACAGCCAAAGCAGTTCCCCACGTCGACCCTAGACTGGCGCTGTTAAGAGGCGGTAAAGGCTAACCGATCGTGAAAGAAAAACGCCCGGAAAGGGCCTGAACCCGTGACCCTGCGTCAAAAAGCTGCAAAACTTGCTGCAAACAGGCGCTAATGCCCAATAGTCCGGCCCCCGGACCTCTTAAGAAAGTCAAAGGAGTGCGACCCATGCGAGAAATCGGCCATTTCATCGGTGGCAAGACAGTGAAAGGGGGCTCTGGACGCTTTGGCGACGTTTTTGATCCCAATACCGGGGAGGTTCAGGCAAAGGTCGCCTTGGCGAAGCATTCGGAGGTCGAGCATGCGATTGCCAATGCGCAGGCCGCCCAGCCGGCCTGGGCGGCCACGAACCCGCAGCGTCGCGCACGGGTGATGTTCAAGTTTCTCGAGCTTGTTCAGAAGGAATTCGAGCCGCTCGCCAAGCTTCTCTCGTCGGAGCACGGAAAAACCATTCCCGATGCGCGGGGCGACATTCAGCGCGGCATCGAAGTGGTCGAATTCGCCTGCGGTATTCCGCACTTGTTGAAAGGCGAGTACACGGAAGGAGCTGGGCCAAGTATCGACCTTTATTCGGTCCGCCAGCCGCTTGGGGTCGTCGCCGGCATCACGCCGTTTAATTTTCCGGCAATGATCCCAATGTGGAAATTTGCGCCGGCGGTTGCGTGCGGCAATGCATTCATTCTTAAGCCGTCGGAGCGCGACCCCTCGGTTCCGATACGCCTTGCGGAATTAATGATCGACGCCGGCCTCCCCGCTGGCGTGCTTAACGTTGTCAATGGCGACAAGGAAGCCGTCGACACGCTTCTCACCGACCCGCGCGTCATGGCTATTGGCTTCGTCGGATCTTCGGCGATCGCCGAGTACATCTATTCAACTGGCTGCGCGCACGGCAAACGCGTCCAATGTTTTGGCGGCGCAAAGAACCATATGATTGTGATGCCTGATGCTGACATGGATCAGGCTGTCGATGCTCTCGTCGGTGCGGGTTACGGCTCGGCCGGCGAACGTTGCATGGCGGTTTCGGTCGCCGTTCCTGTCGGCAAGAAGACTGCAGACATCCTGGTCGAAAAGCTCATCCCGCGCGTCGAAAGCCTCAAGATTGGCCCGTCCAGCGATCCGCAAGCCGATTACGGGCCGCTTGTGACCAAGGCGCACCTCAACAAAGTGAGGGACTACGTCGATCTCGGCGTGAAGGAAGGCGCCAAACTCCTGGTCGATGGCCGCGGATTCAAGCTGCAAGGCTACGAAAACGGCAACTTCATGGGCGGCTGCCTGTTCGACGACGTGAAACCGAATATGCGGATCTATAAAGAAGAGATCTTTGGACCCGTGCTTTCGGTCGTGCGGGCCAAAGATTACGACGAGGCGGTGCGTCTACCCTCAGAGCACGAATATGGCAACGGCGTTGCCATCTTCACCCGTGACGGCGATACGGCGCGCGATTTTGTCAACAAGGTGCAGGTCGGGATGGTCGGCGTTAATTTTGCGATTCCGGTCCCTCTCGCCTATCACACGTTCGGCGGCTGGAAGCGCTCCGGCTTCGGAGATCTCAACCAGCATGGACCCGAACTCGATCCGCTTCTACACGAAAACCAAAACTGTGACTTCACGCTGGCCGACCGGTACGAAGGAAGGCGCAGAATTCGTGATCCCCACGATGAAGTGAGTCCGGTTGACGAATGGCCCGCGTCAGGACAACTCCCGGAATACTTGTTGTCCTGACGCTGACAGGCTGCGCGGGCGACCGGGTCCCTCTTAAATCGGCCCCGACGCAAAAAGACCTCACCATTCCCGGCCGATGGATTTTGTCGACCGCGAACGCGCCCAGCTGCGGACTTGAATTCGGCGGCGCCGCGAGCGGCCGCGCCGGATCTGTTTCGCCGGATGGAGGCTGTCCCGGAAAATTCTACATGAGCCGGCGCTGGTCGATGGACGACGGTGCGATAACGATCACCGATGCCGAAAACCAGCCGCTGGCCCATTTCAGGCTGGTTGGCGACCGTTATGAAGGACAGTCCACGGGCGGTACGCCGATGATTCTCTCACGCTAGAAACATCAAGATCGGAAAAAATCCAATGGCCGAGTACCAACTTTATTGCTTCGCTCAGTCCGGCAACGCCTATCGCGCTGCGCTTATGCTCAACTTGATCGGTGCCGACTGGGAGCCGATCTGGGTTGATTTTTTTGGTGCCATGACTCAGCGCACGCCGGAATTCCGCACCGACGTCAATGAAATGGGTGAGATGCCGGTACTCGTTCACGGAAAAAGGAAACTCTCGCAGTCGGGCGTCATTCTGACCTACCTCGCCAGGCGCACCGGAAAATTCAAACCGAAGGACGAGGACGAAGAACTCGAAGCTCTCCGCTGGATCATTTTCGACAACCAAAAGGTGAACGGCTTCCTCGGTCCATTCCGTTTTCTGAAAAACTTCGCCAAGCCGGCGGGCGATCCGGCGGTGCTGGCCTTCCTGAAAGGGCGTATCGACGGCAACCTTGCCATCGTGAACAAGCGGCTGACCGGCCGCCAATACCTCATCGGTGACAGGCCAACGATCGCCGACGTTTCAATGGCAGGCTATTTGTACTATCCCGCCGAGGAGTTCGGGTTTGATATCGCGAAGGATCACCCGGCGATTGGTGCGTGGCTCGATCGCATGAAGGTATTGCCAGGGTGGAAGCATCCTTACGATTTGATGCCCGGGCATCCGCTGGCGAAAGGTTGAATTCAGTTCAGGCGCGCCGGGCGATTGTCGTCAGCGGCGGGATCACCCGAGCCAGGTGTGAATGCCGTCGCCTCGGCTGTGCTTGCCGCCGCGGCAGCCGCGTCCTTGCGCTGATACTCCCGATACGACAGCCAGCTCAGTGGCAAGACATGCGAGATAGGCGACCGTGCCGATGGTCAGCACGGGCCACGGATAACTGAGCAACAAGGCGAAGAACAAGACCACCAGCACGAAGACGGGAAGCACCATCTCAGGCGGCACGCGCTTTCCGACACGTTTTCCAGAAAACACGGGAAGCCGCGATACCATCAGAAGTGCGATTGCCAAAGTGTAGAAGAATGTCAGCCAGGCGGTGATAAGGCCATCCGAAACTCCGAGAAGGCTCAGATAGATCGGAAGCATTACCGTGATGGCGCCGGCAGGCGCAGGAATGCCGGTGAAAAAATTTCCAGCCCATACCGGCCTGTTTGGATCATCGATCATCACATTGAACCGCGCGAGCCGTAGCCCTGCGCAGATTGCAAAAACCAACGCGGCGATCCATCCCGCTGATTTGATGTCGTGCAATCCCCAGAAATAGAGAATGATCGCGGGCGCAACGCCGAAATTCACAAAATCGGCAAGGCTGTCGAGCTCGGCGCCGAAACGGGAAGTGCCCTTGAGCATGCGGGCGATGCGTCCGTCAATTCCATCGAGCAAGGCGGCAAGCACGATCGCCGCAAGCGCCAATTCAAGCCTGTTCTCGACGGCAACGCGGATCGCTGTGAGACCCGCGCACAACGCAAGCAACGTGATCAGATTGGGAAGCAAAGTGCGCACCGGAATCGCCTTAAAGCGGCGACGGAACGGCGGCGGAGCGGGATCGATAGGCTGAAAGACCATGGCGATAATATAGTCCCGTAGCTCTGCGGACGCCACGGCACTATAAAGTGTATTTCTTCGGCCTCGTTAACCGTTTATCCCGTGCGGAACGCGCGTCCGCCGTCGGCGGCCGCGCGTAGATCGGCAAGCACGGTTTCTCCGGCGGTTGCCGTTTGGCCGACTGCTACGAGCGGCGGCACACCCTCCGGAAGGTAGACATCGACCCGGGAACCGAAGCGGATCATGCCGAAGCGTTCGCCCGCCCCTATCGGCTGGCCCATACGCACGAAGCAGACAATCCGACGAGCAATGAGGCCCGCAATTTGCACCACTGCGATGCGCGCGCCGGGTATCGCAATCACCAGCGCATTGCGTTCGTTGTCGACGCTGGCCTTGTCCAGGTCGGCATTAAAGAACTTCCCGGGCTGGTACACGATTTTTTCGATCTTTCCGGAGACCGGACTCCGGTTCACATGGCAATCGAAAACGCTCATGAATATCGAAATTCGCGGCAACGGCTTTTCGCCAAGACCGAGCTCACGCGGCGGTGCGACGCTGGTTACCTGGCTCACACGGCCGTCTGCAGGCGCCACCACCAGGCCGTCGCGCACCGGTGTTACGCGGGGCGGATCGCGGAAGAAATAAGCACACCATATGGTGGCAAGCGTCCCAAGCCAGCCGAGCGGACTCCATAGCCAGAACAGGACCAGACTCACCAGCGCAAAGGCGCCGATGAACGGATATCCTTCCGGGGTCACCGGCACGATTTGTGAGCGAATCGAATCGTAGATCGACATGCCGCTATCTTACTCTGCCGCGTCTGCGCGCGCTTCGAGCGGCGCGGAGGTCGCAGTAATTGCATCCTCCACCGGAGGCGGATTTCGATTTGGTGCCCCCTGATCCTCGCCCGCAAGCGCGAGTTTTTCGCGCGCCTCTTCCGCCTCACGCTGACGATTCCACATGCTTGCGTACAGGCCATTCTTGGCGAGCAAAGCATAATGCGTGCCTCGCTCGACGATTTCGCCTCCATCCAACACTATGATTTCGTCGGCGCCCACAATGGTCGACAGCCGGTGCGCGATCACAAGTGTGGTCCGGTTGCGCGAGACGCGTTCTAGAGCGTCCTGAATTTCTTTTTCGGTGTGGCTGTCCAATGCGGACGTCGCCTCATCGAGGACCAAGATCGGCGGGCCCTTCAGGATAGTGCGCGCGATCGCGACCCGTTGCTTTTCGCCGCCAGACAGTTTGAGGCCGCGTTCCCCGACTTCCGTTTCATAGCCTTTCGGGGCAATACGAATGAGCGGATCGATCTGCGCAAGGCGCGCCGCCTCCTCTACTTCAGCATCGGTTGCCTCCCAGCGGCCATACCGAATGTTGTAGCGGATCGTGTCATTGAACAACACGGTGTCTTGCGGCACCATGCCGATCGCCTGGCGCAGCGATTTCTGGGTGACCTTCGCGATATCCTGATCGTCGATCAGAATGCGGCCGCCGGACAGATCGTAAAAGCGGAATAACAGACGCGAAATCGTCGACTTACCCGCGCCCGAGGGACCGACGACGGCTACCGTCTTGCCGGCCGGCACTTCAAAGCTGATTCCCTGGAGGATCGGGCGTGCTGCTTCATAGGAAAATCTGACGCTCTCGAAGCGAATGGTCCCGCTCTTTACTTTTAATTGCGGTGCGCTCGTTACATCTTTGATTTCCGGCTCGCGTGTCAGAATCGAAAACATGATCTCAATGTCGGTGATCGCCTGCTTGATCTCGCGGTAGACCATCCCCATGAAATTGAGCGGCTGATAAAGTTGAATCATCATCGCGTTGATCAGTACGAAATCGCCGACCGTTTTGCTGCCGGATTTAATTTCGAACGCACACATCACCATTACGGCGGCGAGGCCAATGGTGAAAATCACGGCCTGCCCGGCATTAAGAACTGCAAGCGAAGTATAGGCGCGGACACTCGCATCTTCATAGCGAGCCATAGCCCTGTCGTAGCGGGCCGCTTCGCGCTCCTCGGCGGAAAAATATTTTACGGTTTCATAGTTGAGCAGCGAATCGATTGCCTTGACGTTCGCGTCTGTATCGCTGTCGTTCATTTTTCGGCGAATGCCGATCCGCCATTCGGTCGCGTGATAGGTGTAGGTCATGTACACCGCAACGGTGATCGAAATGACAGCCACGTAGCGCCAGTCGAATTGCCACATCAGAACGACGACAATGAATGCAAGTTCGATGATCGTCGGCGACAACTGCAGGATCACCATGCGCACGATGGTCTCGATGCCGTTGCGGCCGCGTTCGAGAACGCGCGTCAGGCCGCCGGTTTTTCGCTCCAGATGAAACCGGAGCGACAATTCGTGCATATGCACAAAAGTGCGATAGGCGAGCCGCCGGACCGCATGCATCGCGACTTTTGCGAACAGGCCGTCGCGCAACTGGGTAAGCGCGGCCATTAAAATACGCATACCACCGTAGGCGATGGTCATCGCGATCGGAGCGGCAATCACCCACAATAGCCAGTCGGACGCTGCAACGGGCGCACTGCCCTGTCCGGCAAGTGCATCGGTCGCCCACTTGAATGTAAAGGGAACGGCGACAGTCGCGAGTTTCGCCGCCAACAAAAGCAACAGCGACCCGACCACGCGCATTTTGAGATCGGCGCGATCTGAAGGCCAGATATAGGGCCACAAGCGAACAATGGTCGAAAACAGCGCCCCGCGGGCGGCGGAGATGCGCGATTCGCTTTCGGCTGTGTGGCGGGGGTGGTGGTCGCTCATTCAGTCTTTCATATAGGGGAATTCCGCCCGCTAATCATCCTTTGCAGTGCCTCACTTTGCGTCCCGGCCCGCCTTGACGATGCCGCAAGTGCGATGCACATGCATAGGCATGAACAGAAACGAAAAAGTCAGCAAAATCCGGACAATCTGCGTCTATTGCGGATCCGGCCCCGGCACCGACCCTGCTTTCGTGGAAGCCGCACGCGCCCTCGGCGCCGTCCTCGCCAGCAACGGCATCCGACTGGTTTTCGGCGGCGGCGCGGTAGGGATAATGGGGGCGATCGCCAAATCCGTGCTCGACCATGGCGGCAAAATAACCGGCATCATCCCCGAGTTTTTGGTCGCCCGCGAGCATGCGATGCGTGGCGCGGACAACTTAATTGTCACGCGCGACATGCACGAGCGTAAACGCAAAATGTTTGAAATGGCCGACGCATTCGTCGCACTGCCGGGTGGAATTGGAACCCTTGAAGAAGTGGTTGAGCAAATCACCTGGGTTCAACTCGGCCGCCACCGCAAACCGATCCTGCTTGCAAATATCAAGGGTTTCTGGAACCCGCTATGCGCGCTGATCGATCACATGAAAACGCTGGAATTCATTCGCGGCGATCTCAACTTCGATCTGCTCGTCGCCGACAATGTCGCGGACATTTTGCCGATGTTGCAAAAGGCAGCGGCAGCGGTGCCGGAAGAAGAAAAGGAAATGCCGGCTGTTATCGCTGACCGGCTTTGATTTCTAAACGAACGTCACCGCCTCGATGCGATTGCCATCGGGATCGCGAATGAACGCCGCGTAGTAGCGTTCATTGTAGTCAGGTCGAAGCCCCGGAGCGCCATCCGACATTCCGCCACGTGCAAGTGCCGCGGCGTGAAAGGCATCCACGGCCGCAGTTGATGCCGCGCGCAGGCAAATATGCACGCCGCTGTCGGCGGCGACCGCCGGCATGTCGGTGCGACAATTGATCCAGAACTCCGGATACTTTTTGCCGTAACCGACGGCGGCGTTCGGCCATTCACGCAACTTGGCCAGGCCGAGCGGGCCGAGCACCGCAGTGTAGAACGCTTCGGCCCTTTTGATGTCACGAACGGCGATAGAGATATGATCGATCATGGCGTATAGCGCGGTGCGCCCACGTCGGCCGCCTCTGCTCCCACATACATGCGGGCAATCCCTGCACCGGCTGCAGCCCGTTCGCAATCTCGGCAAGGCCGCGAGGTCGAATACATCACGCAGTCAGCAAGATCAGACCGGCCGAGGCGCGCCTGTGCGTCGCGGATCGCTTCTCGCTCCGCGTGCGCCAATTCGTCGCGCTTGAGCACCACGCGGCTTGGTCCGAATCCGACGATTTCTCGGCCGCGAACCACCACCGCGCCAAATGGCTGGTCGCCGCTTTCGATGGCCTGCTTTTTCATTGCGAAGGCCTGGTCGACAAGTGCGCTACGGGAGGGATCGGACGCGGCTGTAGCGCGGCCCATCAGTGCCGCCACGGTAGCGGCAAGCCCGGTCAGAAAATGGCGGCGCAAATACCACATGCTCCAGCCTCCGCCTTCTGCCTATCACGCCGGTGCGCCTGACTTCACCAATTTAAAAATGATGGAATCCATCAGGGCCTGAAATGAGGCGTCGATGATATTTGGCGAAACCCCGACCGTGGTCCATCGCTCGCCGGCCTCATCCTCGCTCTCGATCAGCACCCGCGTCACCGCCCCCGTGCCGCCATTGAGGATACGAACCCGATAGTCCGTGAGTTTGAGGCCGGCGATGTACTTCTGGTACTTGCCGAGGTCCTTGCGCAGCGCAAGGTCAAGCGCATTGACCGGGCCGTTGCCCTCCGCGGCGGAGATCAGGTTGTCCTCACCGACCTTCACCTTCACAACTGCCATGGTAACGGTGACACGTTCACCTTTGGCATTGTTGCGTTGTTCGACATTCACATCGAATTGGGTCACGTCGAAATAGTTCGGTACCTTGCCGAGCGTACGACGCGCCAGCAGCTCGAATGACGCGTCAGCTGCCTCATACGCATAACCGATCGCCTCGCGTTCCTTCACGATCTCTAGAAGGCGGCCGATCCGCGGATCGTCCTTATCGGCCTTGATGCCAACACGCTCGAGCTCCGCCAGGATATTGGATTTGCCCGCCTGTTCGGACACCAGCACTTTCCGGCGGTTGCCGATCGTCTCCGGTGCGACATGCTCGTAGGTCGCTGGATCTTTCATAATAGCGGAAGCATGGATTCCAGCCTTGGTGGCGAATGCGCTTTCACCGACGTAAGGCGCGTGACGATTGGGTGCGCGATTGAGCCGCTCATCGATCGCGTGAGAAACGTGGGCGAGTTTTTTAAGCGCGGCGGTGCTGACTCCGATATCGAAGCGCGCTGCAAATTCCGGCTTAAGTTTTAAAGTCGGGATGATCGAAACCAGGTTGGCATTGCCGCAGCGCTCGCCAAGCCCATTGAGTGTGCCCTGGATCTGGCGCGCACCGGCGCGTACCGCCGCAAAGGAGTTCGCAACCGCCTGATCCGTGTCATTGTGGGCGTGAATTCCGACGTGATCGCCGGGAATAACCTTCACGACTTCACCCACGATCTTTTCGACCTCGTCGGGAAGCGTGCCGCCGTTCGTGTCACACAGCACGACCCACCGCGCGCCCTCGTCATAGGCCATCTTGGCGCAGGCGAGTGCGTATTTCGGGTTGGCTTTGTAACCGTCGAAGAAATGCTCGCAGTCGAGCAAAACTTCCCTGCCCTTTGCCTTGGCGACACGTACGCTGTCGCGGATCGAGGCAAGATTTTCCTCTTCGGTCGTCTCCAGCGCGACTTTGACGTGATAGTCCCATGATTTGGCTACAAAGCAGATGGCATCGGCCTTTGCTTCAAGGAGCGCCGCAAGGCCCGGGTCGTTGGAAGCCGAACGCCCCGGACGACGCGTCATGCCAAAGGCGGTGAACGTCGTATTGAGCTTACGGTTCTTGCCGAACAGTTCTGAATCGGTCGGATTTGCACCTGGATAGCCACCCTCGACGTAGTCGATACCAAGCTCGTCCAGCATGGCTGCGATCGCCAGCTTGTCGGCAAGGGTGAAGTCGACGCCGTTCGTTTGCGCGCCGTCGCGCAGCGTGGTGTCGAAGAGAAAGAGGCGTTCCTTCGGCATTGCGGTTCTCACCAAAGGTAATAATTCGAGATCAATGCGATGGCGATCACAATTGCGATGACACCCATCAGGGCGTGGTGGCGTTTCATGGATGTCCTTACGTCAACCGGTAGACGACATAGAGTGCGGTCAGTACGGCGACGGCAAGCACACCGTACTTAAGCACGATGTAGTAGAGCCAATGACGCGGGAACGGCGTGTCGGGTTTGGTCATGAAGCCTCCCGTTTAGCGGCGAGTTGCTTTTGCAGCGTGGTGTTGGCGAGCCACTCGTCGCCAATCGCAATTGAATTCCGCTGCTGGGCGATGTAGCCCCGCTTTTCGAAAAAGCCGCGCGCACTGTCGCTCGCATCGACGGTAAGCCTTGCCGTACCGCGCGCACCCGCAAGCTTCTCCAGCGCGTCAATCAGCATTGCGCCAACCCCCTGCCCCGTTGCGGCGGGATGGACGTAGAGCATGTCGATCTTGTCCTTGCCTTCCAGCGACGCGAATCCGACCGGCGAGCCTTCCAGCGTTGCAATCAAAGTCAGTTGCCCTGAAAGCTTGTTCCGAAATTCTCCGACATCGTCGGCGGCCGCCGCCCAGGCTTCCTGTTGTGCTTCGGTATAATCGTCGCTTGTCAATTCTTCTATGCTGTCCCGGAAAATCTCGCGTAACAGCGGCGCATCCGCCGGCAAGAATGGCCGCAGCGCCAGTTTTGGATGAGCAACGGCCATCATCGCGCGACCTTCCATTGCGTCTTGCCGTCCTTGGTATCTTCAAGCTCAATGCCCATTGCCTTGAGCTCGTCGCGGATGCGATCGGCCTCCTTGAAATTCTTCGCCTTCCGCGCACTGTTTCGCGCTTCAATCAGGCTAACCACTTTGTTTTCATCGACCGCTGCCGATGCGGGACGAAAGCCGAGCCACTGAGCCGGTGACAATTGTAACAGGCCGATCAGCTGCGCGCTTGCCTTCAGGGAGGCCGCAGCAGGCTTTGCCCCTTTCGCAGCCTCGGCGCGTAGCTCATGCATTGCGGCAAATGCTTTGGGTGTGTTGAGGTCATCCAACAGCGCGTCGACCGTATCGGCACACAAATAACCCGGCGCGGAGTCACCGGTGAGCTTGTACCAATGATCGAGGCTCTTCTGGGACTCACGCAACCCGGAGAGAGTCCAATTCATCGGTTGCCGATAGTGCGTCTGCAACATTGTGAATCGTACAACCTCGCCAGGCCAATCCTTGAGCAAGTCGTTGATTGTCACGAAGTTGCCGAGGCTTTTCGACATCTTCTCGCCTTCGACCTGCAGGAAACCGTTGTGCATCCAGAAATTCGCCATCACCGGCGTCTGGAAGGCGCAGCGCGATTGCGCGATTTCGTTCTCATGATGCGGAAAAACGAGATCGATGCCGCCGCCGTGGATGTCGAAGGTCTCGCCGAGGTGCTTCCATGACATTGCCGAGCATTCGATATGCCAGCCGGGGCGACCCGGTTTCTTGATGCCCGAAGGTGACGACCATGCCGGCTCGCCCGGACCGGACGGCTTCCACAAGACGAAGTCCATCGGATCCTTCTTGAACGGCGCGACCTCGACGCGGGCGCCCGCGATCATTTCATCGAGCGAGCGATTGGAGAGCTTGCCGTAGTCCTTCATCGAAGCAACGTCGAAAAGGACATGGTCTTCGGCCACATAGGCATGGCCGGACTTCACCAGGCGCTCGATCAGCGCCTTCATCTCCTCAACATGTTCGGTCGCGCGCGGCTCGCCGGTCGGCGACAGACAGCCGAGTGCCGCCACATCCTCCTTGAAATTCCTGTAGGTTTCTTCGGTCAGTTTGCGGATCGAAATGCCGAGCTCGGCGGAGCGCGCATTGATCTTGTCATCGACGTCAGTGATGTTGCGCACATAGGTGACATGTTTTTCGCCGTAGACATGGCGCAACAGGCGGAACAGCACATCGAATACGATGACGGGACGCGCATTGCCGATATGGGCGAAGTCATAAACGGTCGGCCCGCAGACATACATGCGCACGCGCGCGGAATCGATCGGCGTGAATGTCCGCTTCTCGCGTGTCAGCGTATCGTAAAGCCTGAGTTCCATAGCGAATGACACCCGTCGGCCCCGCTGGCCGGGCATCGTGCTATCTCAAAGTTGAGAAAAGACGGCCGCAGCCAGCGTGGTGCGCTAGCGAATAATCTCCGGGCAAATGCCGCAGATATGGTTAAGGCCGTTCATGGCGGCACAATGATTTGTCACGTGCCCCCCGTCAAGCGCCGGCTTCAACCAGCGAAAAACACGGGAAAAATTCGATGACCGGGCGGAACGCACGGTTAAGTGCCGATTAACGATTTTAATCGCATTTTCGCAGCCGAACGCTGGCACGGCCGGCACGCAACATCACTCCCGAGCAACTTCATGCGGACCGTTTTGATTGGCCTTGCCACCTTGCTTTACCTGGCGCCCGGCATCGCACGCGCCGAACAACATATGTTCCTTGTTGCCAACGATGCCGACGGCTACGGCATCGATCGCTGTCTGGCGTCGGGTGAAAGGTGCGGTTCGGCAGCGGCAAACGCCTACTGCCGGACCCAGGCGTTCACAGCTGCCGCGAAATATCACAAGGTGGACCAGGACGACCTCACCGGAGCATTCACGAAAGATGTTTCCGTCACCTGTCAGCCAGGCACGTGCGAAGTCGTCGCGATTGTCTGCCTACGCTGAGCTGTCCTTCATGAGACGTCACGTCTTGCGGCCGTCAACCGAATAGGGTCCCGGACCAAGGGCCATGATCGCGAGGAATCCTCCGACGATGGCCATGTTCTTCATGAAATGAGACAACTGGTTGCCGTCGCCGAAATTACGGTGAGCGATCAGCGCAGCGATCAGCACATAGATGGCGCAGCCGAGCGCCACGAGACGCGTCTGATATCCGAACAAGATCAGCAAGCCGCCACCAAGTTCTATGATGATCGCGAGCGCCGCGAATACGGTTGGCGCCGGGAGGCCTTGCCTCCCCATATAGGCGACCGTTCCGGCAAAGCCGGTCAACTTGAAATAACCGTACAGAACGAAAAGTGACGACATAAACAGACGCGCGACGAGCGCAGTCAGATCGTTGTGCTGTTCGAGTTTCATGGCCGTCCCCGTTTGATCCCTGACCATCATTGGTGCCGCCTCACCCGGGCGGCTGCGCAAAGAATAGCACGCTCTGTTAGACGGCAGCGGCTGAAATTGCATCCTCCGTTGGGAGGTTTCCCAAGTTCGATCTGCTCGCGCCTGCGGCCGACCTCCGATGCAGAGCGAGAATCTTTTTAAGATCCAATCTATTAGGGAACTGCGATGAGTCGGATCGAAGTTGGGCAGCCTTGTCGCCAACAGCCCCGGTCCTCGCTAGATTGTGCCGGTGCAATTCGGAGCAGTCTCGTGAAACTCTACTCATATTTCCGCTCGTCCGCCGCCTATCGCGTTCGCATCGCGCTCAATCTCAAAGGGATATCCTATGAGATGGTCCCGATCCACCTGACGAAAGACGGCGGACGGCAGCACACGCCCGAGTATCGCACCATCAATCCGCAAGCCAGGGTGCCGGCGCTGATGCTGCCCGGCGGCGACGTGCTGACACAATCGATGGCTATCATCGAATACCTCGATGAAACACATCCTGAGCCTCCGCTGCTGCCGGCAGACGCTGTCGGCCGCGCCAAGGTGCGGGCAATCGCCCAGGCGATCGCCTGCGACATTCATCCGCTGAACAATTTGATTGCCCTTCAGTATCTCAAGCGGCAGCTCAAGCATGAGCAAGCAGAGATCGACGCCTGGTATCATCACTGGATCCTCGAGGGATTTGGCGCGCTGGAAGCTATGCTCGGTCCCGGCCCCTACTCTTACGGCGCCACCATCACGCTCGCCGACGTCTGCCTGGTCCCACAGGTTGCGAACGCTCGCCGGCTTAAAGTCCCGCTCGACAAATTCCCAAAGATCGTCGCGGCCGATGCCGCCTGCCTGAAACTTCCGGCATTCGACAAGGCACGGCCGGAGAACCAGCCAGATGCTGAGTGACGCGATGTGGTTATCTGCTAGACCACCGGCCCGCACAAACTCATCTCCCGTCATATCAGCAGATAGCCCCGTGATCACCAGCAAAATCGTACGCGTCATCCTGTGGATGATCGGCGCACTGCTCTCGTTCTCGGTGATGGCGGTCTCCATTCGCGAACTGTCGCGCGGTGGCTTGAGCATTTTTGAGATCTTGGCGATCCGCAGCGGCGTTGCCCTTCTCGTCCTGCTTTTTCTTCTTCTCGTGCGCACGGACCTTCGCCCGCATGCGCGTCCGCGCCGCATGGGACTCAATCTCTTCCGTAACGTCGTACACTATGCGTCGCAATTTTCGTGGGCGCTCAGCCTCACCATGCTGCCGCTGGCTATGGTCTTCGCGCTTGAATTCACGATGCCGGCATGGACGGCACTGCTGGCCGTCTGGTTCCTGCACGAACGCCTGACCCCCAGCCGCCTTGGCGTTGTCGTTCTCGGGCTTGTTGGCGTGCTGGTCATCCTGCGGCCGGGAATAGCTGACTTCAACCCCGCTGCGATCCTGGTGCTGCTTGCGGCCTTCGGTTACGCCATCACGATGATCACGACCAAACAGTTGACGATGACGGAGACGACCTTCGGCATCGTATTCTGGATGGCCGTCATCCAGTTTCCGCTGTCGCTGATCGGCAGCAATCCTGCGGTGTTCATGCATCTTGAGACACAGCATATCTTGCCCGCAATGGGCGTGGGCATAGCCGGGCTGACCTCACATTATTGCCTGAGCAATGCATTCCGATCTGGCGATGCAACGCTGGTCGTGCCGCTGGATTTCATGCGTATCCCGCTCATCGCCGTAGTCGGCTGGGCATTTTACGGCGAGCGGTTGGACATATTCGTTCTCCTTGGCGCGCTGATAATTGTCTCCGGAGTGCTCTGGAACCTGCGTTCCGAAGTCGCACGTGCGCAATGATGGAAGGCTCGCCCCGGCATGTTTTTCAGACTAGAGTGCAAGCCATGAGGGGGTCTTCCTGCAAAATCGTGGCCGCCGCGATGGCGATTGGAGTCGGGCTGTCCACGGCCAACGCACAGTCGGCGAACCCGGCATGCCAGAGGCTTGAGGCTCAGCTGGCGACGCTCAACCAGGGCAACGCGGACCCGACCCGCGCCGACCAGATTCGGCGCATTGAAGACATGGTCAACCGTCAGCAACTCGAGGTCGATCGGCTGGTCGCACAGTCGCGGCGCATCGGTTGTCAAAGCTCAGGTTTCTTCTCCTTTTTCAGCAACCCGCCTCAGCAATGCGGCGCGCTCAATCGCCAGATCGATCAGCAACGCCTTGCGCTCGATCGTATGCGCAATCAGCTTGAGCAGCTCAACGGCGGCAACACCGAGCGTGCCGCCCAACGGCAAGCGCTGCTCGTCGCCCTCGGCAACAACGGATGTGGTCCGCAATACCGTTCGGCGGCAATTGCCGGGCAACAGGGAAGTTTCTTCGATCGGTTGTTCGGAGGAAACAACAGTGGCGGCATTTTCTCCAGCCCGCAAGAACCGATGGGCGGGACATTCCGTACGGTCTGCGTGCGGACCTGTGACGGATTCTATTTTCCGATTTCTTATTCGACCTCGCCCGACCGTTTCCGCGACGATGAGCAGGCTTGTCAGCGTATGTGCCCGGCGGCAGAGGTCGCGCTCTACACGTATCACAACCCTGGCGAGGAGATGGCTCAGGCCGTTTCGCTGAGCGGGCGGCTGTATACGGAACTTCCGACTGCCTTCCAATATCGAAAGGCCTTGAACTCGACCTGCAGCTGCCGGCGGCCCGGCGAAAGCTGGGCGCAGACCCTTAAGTCCGTTGGCCCTGACGACACAGTCGTCCCGGGCGACGTGGTCGTAACCGAGCAACATGCCAAGCAATTGTCGCAGCCGCGGTCCGGTCCGGACGGAAAACCGCTTAAGCCCGAGTTGCGCGGAACCGTGTCGACAGCAGCACCGGCGTCTCCTGCGCCCGCCGCACAACCGCCCGCCGAAACCGACCCGGCCAAGCGCACGGTCCGCACGGTCGGCCCGACATTCCTGCCCTCCCGGTAGAGCCGGCAATCAAAAATCGAAGGCTTCCGATTTTATCGGCTTTCCCGTGATCAGTGACACGTCAGGTGCAGGCATCGGCGTGCCCGGATCGCGGAAGCGGTTGGTTATCGGGTATCGCCGGTCGCGGCCGAAATTCTTCAGCGTCACCTTTACACCCGGCGCAGCCTGGCGCCGCTTGTACTCGGCGATGTTGATCATGCGGTCGACCCGCATGACGGTATCACGGTCAAAGCCCGCAGCAACAATCGCGGAGATCGGCTCCTCATGCTCGACGAGCCGCTCGAGGATCGGATCGAGCACCGCGTAAGCAGGGAGAGAGTCTTCGTCTTTCTGATTTTCACGCAGCTCTGCCGTTGGCGGCCGCGTGATGATGTTGTCCGGAATGACAGGGCCATCCGGACCTTTGGCGCCATCCGGTTTCCAGCTATTGCGCAAGCGCGCAAGACGAAAGACTTCGGTCTTGTATAGATCCTTGATGGGATTGAAGCCGCCGTTCATGTCGCCGTAGAGCGTCGCATAACCTACGGACATTTCCGACTTGTTTCCCGTCGTCACCACCATGAGATTGAATTTATTCGAAATCGCCATGAGAATTGTGCCGCGCGTGCGCGCTTGCAGATTTTCCTCGGTGACGTCGCGTGGCAATCCCGAGAAAGCCGGCGCCAGGGCAGCCTCAAAACCTTCGACTGCTGCAGCGATCGGCAAAATCTCGTAACGCACGCCGAGCGCCTTGGCGCACGCCGCCGCATCCTTAAGCAATTCCTGCGACGTGAATTTGTAGGGCAGCATCATGCAACGCACGCGCTCGGCGCCGAGCGCGTCGACCGCCATAGCGGCGCACAACGCGGAGTCGATGCCTCCCGACAGACCAAGGACAACTCCCGGAAACCCGTTCTTGTTGACGTAGTCGCGCAGGCCCAGCACGCAGGCGCTGTAATCGGCGCGGTCCGCTTCGACGCTTGCTACCTGAGGGCCGTTTTCACACCGCCAGGCCCCGCTCTGACGGACCCAATGTGTGGTTGCAACCGTTTCCTGAAATGCCGCGAACTGGAATGCAAGCGAGCAATCCGCGTGCAGGCCGAACGAGACTCCATCGAATACGAGCTCATCCTGACCACCGACCTGGTTGACATAGATCGTGGGAAGCCCCTGCTCGGTCACCCGCGCGACCGCGATGTTGATCCGCACGTCGCCTTTCTGTCTCCAGTAAGGAGAACCATTGGGCACCACGAGCATTTCCGCGCCGGTTTCTGCGAGACATTCGACGACTTCCGTGCCCCAGATATCCTCGCAAATTGGAACGCCGAGGCGCACGCCGCGAAAGTTCACGGGGCCGGGCATCGGTCCCGGCGCGAACACGCGCTTTTCATCGAACACGCCATAGTTCGGCAGATCGACCTTGTAGCGCAGCGCGGTAATTGCGCCGCCTTCGAGAAGAGCAACAGCGTTGTACAGCTTGCCGGCATCCAGCCAGGGCGTGCCGACCAGCAAGGCCGGACCGTCGGCAGACGTTTCGCGCGCGAGCGTTTCAATGGCCGATCGGCAGCCAGCTTGAAATGCCGGCTTGAGCACCAGGTCTTCCGGCGGATAGCCCGCGATGAACAGCTCCGGGAAGACGACGATGTCGGCGCCTTGGGCAGCCGCGGTCGCGCGCGCCGCGCGAGCCTTCTCGACGTTGGCAACAATATCGCCAACCGTCGAGTTGAGCTGCGCAACAGCGATTGAAAGCTTTTCAGCAGGTCGAGCGCTCATTGGAATGCTCTACAGCCTTGGCATCCAGCCCCGCAATGGGGTTTCCCGCATGGCCGACCGGCATAGTGCTCGGCTATTTCTGTGTTTTTCAGAGTCCCCCTGCCGCCGACATCGGCTTAAGCTGCGTCGACCGCTCTTTCTTGAGCAGTTCGGCAAGCAGGAATGCAAGATCAATCGCCTGCTCTGCGTTAAGTCGCGGATCGCAGACCGTGTGGTACCGGTCGTTGAGATCGGCTTCCGTGATGGCACGCGCTCCGCCGGTGCATTCAGTCACATTCTGGCCAGTCATCTCAAGGTGAACGCCGCCGGCGTAACTGCCCTCGGCTTGATGCACCTCGAAAAATCCGCGGACCTCGTTGAGGATCAGGTCGAAAGGACGAGTCTTGTATCCGGTGGCCGACGTAATCGTGTTTCCATGCATCGGATCGCAGGACCACAGCACGACCCGTCCTTCACGTTTGACCGCGCGGATGAGTGGCGGCAGGAAATCAGCCGACTTTTTCAGCACCGAAGCGGCCGATCAGCGTCAGCCGGCCAGGTTCGTTGTCGGGATTGAGGATATCGATCAATCGGAGAAGATCGTCGGCCTTCAGCGACGGACCGCACTTCAATCCGATCGGATTTTTAATTCCGCGCGCATATTCGATATGCGCGTGGTCATGCTGACGTGTCCGATCGCCAATCCAAATCATATGGCCGGACGTTGCGTACCAATCGCCAGTCGTCGAATCGACGCGCGTGAGCGCTTCCTCAAACCCCAAAAGCAGGGCTTCGTGGCTCGTGTAGAAATCGGTCGTCCGCAATTCAGGATGGCCTTCGAGATCAAGCCCACAGGCCTGCATGAAGCCAAGCGCCTCCGAGATCCGATCCGACAGTTCGACGTAACGCCGCGATTGTGGACTGTCCTTTACAAACCCGAGCATCCACTGGCGCACGCTTGCGAGATTGGCGTAACCGCCTTGCGCAAAGGCGCGCAACAAATTCAGCGTGGCGGCCGATTGCCGATAGGCCTCGATCTGCCGGCGTGGATCCGGTCGCCGAGCCTGCTCGGTGAAGGCGTAGTCGTTGATGATATCGCCGCGATAGCTCGGTAATTCCTTGCCGTCGCGTTTCTCCGTCGGAGATGAACGCGGCTTGGCGAACTGCCCGGCAATACGGCCGACTTTCACGACAGGTGAAGCGGCCGCATACGTCAACACGACCGCCATCTGCAGGAACATCCGGAAAAAGTCGCGGATATTGTTGGCGCCATGCTCGGCAAAGCTTTCCGCGCAGTCGCCGCCCTGCAACAGGAAAGCCTGGCCGTTGGCGACCCGCGCCAACTGCTTCTTCAGGTTTCGCGCCTCGCCGGCAAAAACCAGCGGCGGGAATGTCGCCAGCTGCTTTTCGACGTCGGCCAAAGCCTGCCGGTCCGGATAGTCCGGCACCTGCTGAATTGGCTTCTTGCGCCAGCTGTCGGGCGTCCAACGTTCCGCCATTACGCACTACTCCAGGATTTGGGCGGCCTTATACACGAGGGCGCCCTCGAGTGGCCAGTTTTTCCGCAGAATTCGGTTATTTAAACGCTATTCCGCCGCGCGCTGCCCATAGCTCATGGCTTTTTCGCGCATGGTGACAAGTTCTTCGGCCGCCGTTGGATGCACAGCCATAGTGGCATCGAAGTCTGCCTTGGTCGCGCCCATCTTCACGGCAACTCCGACAACCTGGATCAGTTCGCCTGCATCCGGCCCGACGATATGGCACCCGACAACGCGATCGGTCGTGCCATCCACCAGCAATTTCATGAATGTGCGTGTGTTGCGGCCGGAAAGCGTCGCCTTCATTGGACGAAATGTGGTTTTGTAGACATCGAGCTTCGCCAAGCGTTCGCGTGCCTGGGTCTCCGTCAGTCCTATGACGCCTATCTCGGGTTCGGAGAAAACCGCGGTCGGCACATTGGTGTGATCGACCGGCGTCGGCTTGCCGCCGAATACCGTATCAGCGAAAGCATGACCTTCGCGGATGGCCACGGGGGTAAGATTGACGCGGTTTGTGACGTCACCAACGGCATAAATATTGGAAACCGAAGTCCGCGAGAATTCGTCGACTTCGATACCGCCATGGCCAGAGATCTTGATCCCCAGACGTTCCAACCCGAAGCCGCTCACGTTCGGATGGCGGCCAATCGCAAACATGACCTTGTCTGATTTGATTGTGCTCTTGTCGGAGAGGCGCGCGACAAATTCTTCGCCGGTCTTCTGAATCTCCGTGACAGTGTGGCCGCAAGTCACTGTGATGCCGCGGCTTCGCATTTCATTGCGCAAGTGCTCTCGTACATCGTCATCGAATCCACGGAGGATGTTCTCTCCGCGATAGACTAGCGTGACCTCGCTGCCTAGCCCTGCAAAAATGCATGCGAACTCGACGGCAATATACCCGCCGCCCTGTACCACGATGCGTCGCGGCAGTTCGGGCAAATGAAAAGCTTCGTTCGACGAAATTGCGTGCTCGAGGCCAGAGATCCTCGGCCCCATATGCGGCCACGCTCCGGTCGAAATCAAAATCGTTTTCGCGCGTACGCTTGCACCGGTCGCGAGACGAACAGTATGCGCGTCCTCAAGAACGGCACGGGCTTTCACCAACGCGACATTGTAGCGCTCGAGGGTGGCGGTATATGCGGCTTCCAGCCGTGCAATCTCGCGGTCTTTGTTGGCAATCAGCGCGGACCAATGAAACGTTGGATCCGGCACCGTCCAGCCGTAACCAGCTGCATCTTCAAATTCATGCGAAAACCGCGACGCGTAGACAAGAAGCTTTTTCGGCACACAACCGCGGATGACGCATGTCCCGCCAACCCGATATTCTTCGGCGGCCATCACGCGAGCGCCATGACTGGCGGCGACGCGCGCCGCACGCACGCCTCCGGATCCTGCTCCAATAACGAAAAGATCGACGTCGTGGTCCGCCATCAGTCGCCGCCGGCACTAACCGGGATTGCTTTGCGCGATCTCCGGTTACGGTCTTTCAAAGCGCGTGACCTCGCTTTTTCAATTCGTCGCGCATCGTTGCGATCACCTGATCGGAAAGTTTGTTCGCCCAGTCTTGCGCGAACTTCATGCTGGAATCGACAATCTTCGGCTGCTCCGCGAGAAGCTTCTTGCCCGCCGTGGTCTTATAGAACGCAAGAATATCCTTGAGCTCCTGCTCGGTGAAGTTGGCCGCGTAGAGACGCGCTACTTCGTCGGTCAACTCAGCGAAACGCGGCTGTAGGTCAGTGCGCATACGCGTTGAGATTTCGTTGAGGTCTTTGGCCAAGGCTGGATTCTGCTGCAGGTATAGAACCTTTGCCTGCTCGATCACCCCGGCAATCAACGGACTAAACAGCGTCGTCGCCCCAGTAATCACAATCAATTCCTTGGCGCTCGCCAAAGCGGCCGGCGTTGGCTGCTGGGCGTTGGCCAGTGGGCTAAAGGTCACCAGGGTCAGGCCCAGCGCGGCCCATCGTGCGGCGCTCTTGATGGCCTTTGCGACACTCATTTTGATACTCCATCTAGCTCGAGATTCATGACTTTTCGACCACCCTCACGCCTTTCGGGCCGCCAATAATGGCCGTTCGTGCGAGACCTATAAAGAGACCGTGTTCAACCACCCCAGGCACGCCCGCAAGCGCATGCGCCAAAGCCGCGGGGTCGTCAATCCGGCCAAGTCCTGCATCGATAATCCAGTGGCCGCCGTCAGTGACAAAAGGATGGCCGTTCTTGGCCTGTCGTATCACCAGCGAGCCGGCCTTCTGGACGCGCTTTATCGCCGCCTCGATGGATCGTTGTATGGCCGCGACACCAAACGGAACGACTTCGATCGGCAGCGGAAATCGGCCAAGCGCGTCGACGCATTTGCTCTCGTCGGCGATAACAATCATGCGCTCCGAAGCTGCAGCGACGATTTTCTCCCGCAGCAAGGCACCGCCGCCCCCCTTAATCAAGGAAAGGTCTGGCGCGATTTCATCAGCGCCATCTACCGTCAAATCGAGCCGGGGGGTTTCGTCGAGTGTAGTCAGAGCAATACCGCAACGCTTTGCATCGGCCAACGTCACTTCCGACGTAGCCACCGCGATGACGTCAAGGCCGGCGCGGACACGTTCGCCAACCAGTTCGACAAAATGCTTCGCGGTCGAGCCAGTGCCCAGCCCGAGACACATGCCTGGACGTACAAACTCGATTGCGCGAGCTGCGGCCGCGCGTTTGTAGGCATCGGTGTTCATCAGCATGCCGGCTGTGCAGTTGGTTGTCGATTTAGGCTTGTACGTCGAGACTATCTAGCCACGATCCTTCGATATGAATAGCCGAAAATTGGCGTGATAGCTAAAGGGTAAATCAGCCTTGCAGCCAGACTGAACGAAAGCTAGCGATCCCTCCATGTCCGCCCCCACCCTTGTCTTCGACCTCGGACGGTACGCTTGTCGATACGGCACCCGATCTCGTCGACACGCTGAATGTGATTTTTGCGCGGGAAGGGTTTGCGCCGTTGGCCTACGAGAGCATGCACGGAATTTTGTGGGCGGAGGCGCCCGGGTGATGATCGCACGCGGCTTCAATGCCCAAGGTCGCGTTCTTTCGCCAAACAAGCTTGAGCAATTGTTCGACTGCTCGGCAAATTAGGGCTCGCCGATCGCTTTGTTGCGATCTGCGGCCAGGACACCTTCGGCATGCAAAAGCCTGATCCGGAGATCTTGCGACGTACGATAAGTGCGGCCAACGGGAAACCGGAGACCACCGTCATGATCGGTGATTCCATTACCGACATTCGCACGGCGCGCTCGGTAGGCGTCCCAGTTATCGCCGCCGACTTTGGCTATAACGAGCGGCCTATCGCGGAATTTGGTCCGGACCGGATTATCAGTCATTTCGCAGAGTTGCCGGTGGCGGTTGCCGCAATTTCGTCCGGGTTCTGGCACAGGTACCGAATTATGGTTAAATGTGGTAAGGTTAACGGGGTGCAATATGTTGCACCTGCATGGGTGCGCCCCTATCCTTGCGACGGGCGAGCGACCTGAAGTCGCTCGAGGTGGGACGTTTAATATGATGTATCGAGTTCTCATAATTGCCGGCGGCGTCCTTGCACTCGCGGCATGTTCTTCGTCACCTGATTGGATGAGCTTCGGCGGACTAAAGTCCGGTCCAATGCTAGACACCGTAAGCTTCGAGTCGGAGCCACCCGGTGCCGAAGCCAAAACATCCAACGGCCAGACGTGCCGCACGCCCTGCTCGCTTGCATTGCCGGTTGAAACGCCTTTAACGGTGACTTTCTCACTTAATGGCTACGCACCTGAATCTGAAAAGCTCGAAATGATTCAGGCGACCGGTGAGGCTCCCCGTTTTGGACCCAACCCGGTGGTCGTCGAGCTCACGCCCGCTCAACAGCAGCCTCGGGCCACCAAAAAGCCGCCTGCCAAGAAACCGGCCGCGAAGAAACCTGCCGCAGCGGCTGCTCCCGCGCCGATGACGGCAGCACCGGCGCAGCCCGCGTCACCTTGGCCGACTAGCGCGCCGCCCGTACGTCAATAGTCGGCTGAATATCCTGAATGATGGCGTGGCCCGGATCGCAGGCGGCCATAGTTGGCAGCGATTCCTGGACGACATAGCCAATATCGGCCAGACTTCCTATATGCTGACGTAGCGGGCTGCGAACCTATGCATAGAGACCATGATGTTGGTGAACGACACATCTGCCATTGAGTTTGACCGCGGCAGAGTCGCGTCCGCCGCAGTTGGTCGACCCGTTCCAGCGCGCCATCACGTACTTGCGAGTCTCGGTCACCGACCGCTGCGACTTTCGCTGCGTCTACTGCATGTCGGAGCATATGACGTTCCTGCCGAAGTCAGACCTTCTAAGTCTTGAGGAACTCGACCGGCTCTGCAGCGCATTCGTAGAAAAAGGCGTCAATAAGTTGCGCCTGACCGGCGGGGAGCCGCTTGTCCGCCGTGGCATCATGACCTTGGTGTCCTCCCTCTCGCGCCACCTTGCCAGCGGCGCGCTCAAGGAATTGACGCTGACGACCAATGGTTCGCAGCTGCAGAAATATGCAGCGGAGCTGAAAGCAAATGGCGTCAGACGAATCAATATTTCGCTCGACACGCTCAATGCGGATAGATTTCGTGCCATCACGCGTTGGGGCGATCTTGAGAATGTCATGGCTGGAATAGATGCGGCACAGGCGCAAGGTCTTGAGATCAAGATCAACGCGGTCGCCCTGAAGGGCGTGAACGAAGATGAGATCGTCAATTTGCTCGAGTGGGCTCACGGACGAGGTATGGATCTCACCGTGATCGAAGTCATGCCTCTGGGCGACGTTGATAAATCGCGTCTCGATCAGTATCTGCCGCTGTCGATTGTGCGAGCAAGATTGGCAGAGAGATTTACGCTCGAAGACATCGACTACCGTACGGGAGGTCCTGCCCGCTACGTGCGTGTAAAGGAAACCGGCGGACGTCTCGGTTTTATTACGCCGTTGACGCACAACTTCTGCAAATCTTGCAATCGCGTTCGCATCACTTGCACTGGCACACTCTATATGTGTCTTGGTCAAAACGACGCGGCCGACCTGCGCAGGCCTCTGCGTGCTTCCGAAGATAACGAACTCCTGCATGCAGCAATCGACGAGGCAATCACGCGCAAGCCGAAAGGCCATGACTTCGTGATCGATCGCCGGCACAAAAAACCGGCATTACAACGCCATATGAGCATGACTGGCGGCTAAATCAGTCAGCCAGATTGCGCAATCAAATCTCGCCTCTCACAGCCCCTTGAGGCCCGGACGTGTTTAGCGATCTGCCGCCGGCAGGCATGAGGGCCGGCCAGTCGCGGCAAAAAAACCGCCAATCTCGTTCTTCGGACCAAAATCTCCATTGACGCCTTATGCCGGCATTGGATTAAGGTGGTGGGCTTGGCCGCATTGCCAAGTCTGGGGATATAAAACAAGAATAAGACACCGGCCGATGGACCTTGTGGGGGCCGGTAGAGGGGAGTGGTCAAGTGGGCGGTCTGGACGCATTGCTAAACGCGTTGCTGCCGATTACGCGCGTCATCGACGCAGCCACTGTATGGCTAGGAAAACGCCTGGCATGGCTGATCCTGGCTGCCGTGATTGTGTCGGCAGCCAATGCCACTGTGCGCAAAATTTTCGACACATCGTCGAACTCGTGGCTTGAGCTGCAATGGGTGCTCTTCAGCATCGTGTTTTTGCTGTGCTCGCCATGGACGCTGCTCGCCAACGAGCACATCCGGATCGACATCGTGAACAATCTCCTGCCCAAGTGGCTGCGCGACTCCATTGATGTGGTAGGTCACGCGTTCTTCCTGTTGCCGCTGTGCATCGTCATGGTCATCACCGGCATTCCGTTTTTTTTGAAATCCTTTGCGGTCAATGAGCAGTCGATGAATGCCGGCGGACTGCCGCAATGGCCGACAAAGGCGCTGGTCATGACCGCATTTGCTTTTCTCTTTGTTCAAGGACTGTCTGAATTGGTCAAACGTATCGCGGTCATGCGCAACCTTATTCCCGACCCGCATGCTGGCCAAAAGAGCTCGCTTGAAACCGAGGCTGAGGAACTGATGAGCGCAATCGAAAAACACTAGTTGCCTGCTGGGGTAATCGGGGTCACGCATGGAAGCATTCGTTATCGCAAATATGGCTCCGATCATGTTCGGAGCCCTGGTGATCTTTCTGCTGCTCGGTTACCCGGCTGCATTTTCGCTCGGCGCCGTAGGCCTAATCTTCGGCCTCATCGGCATTGAACTTGGTCAATTCGCGCCCGACTTTCTGCAGGCCTTGCCTGAGCGCATCTACGGAGTGATGAGCAACGATACGCTCCTCGCCATTCCGTTCTTCACGTTCATGGGATTGGTTCTGGAACGATCCGGCATGGCCGAAGATCTGCTCGACACTATCGGGCAGCTGTTCGGCACTGTGCGTGGTGGCCTTGCCTATGCGGTCATATTTGTCGGCGCACTGCTCGCCGCAACGACCGGCGTTGTTGCGGCTTCGGTCATTTCCATGGGCCTGATCTCCCTGCCGATCATGCTGCGGTACGGCTACGACCGCCGTGTCGCGAGTGGCGTGATCGCAGCTTCCGGCACGCTGGCGCAGATCATTCCGCCGTCGCTGGTGCTGATCGTGATGGCCGATCAACTCGGCAAATCGGTCGGCGATATGTATGAAGGCGCGTTTATCCCCGGCATCGTGCTTGCGGGACTTTATGCTGCTTACGTATTCCTGGTCACCTTGGTTTACCCAAAGGCAGCCCCAGGCCTGCCGGTCGAGGCGGTCGGCTTCCGCGAGCCAGGCGGCAGCCGTGGCCTGACATCGCTCGCCGTGCTTACGCTTGTCAGTGGCGTGTTCGGCTACATGATGATGCGGAATTCAAGCACTCACGGCGCCGATTTCGTCGTGCTTAGCATGTTCTTCGGCATCATGTTTGCCTTCGCTATCGCGGTCATCAATTGGTTGACCAATCGATTTATAGGCTTCCGCTTTCTCTCACACATCGCCCAGCAGACCACCTTTGTCATGGTCCCGCCCCTGTTCCTGATCTTCCTTGTGCTCGGCACGATTTTCATCGGTGTTGCCACGCCCACCGAAGGCGGCGCCATGGGTGCCACCGGGGCTCTGATCCTCGGCACGATCAAGCGCCGCCTAAACTGGGATCTGATCCGCCAGGCAGTGGAATCCACGGCGAAATTGTCGGCTTTCGTGGTGTTCATCCTAATCGGAGCACGCGTATTTTCGCTCACTTTCTATGGCGTCAGCGGGCATATCTGGGTGGAACATTTGCTGGTGTCTTTGCCTGGCGGACAAATCGGGTTCCTGCTCTTTGTCAACGCCTTCGTCTTCGTGCTCGCGTTCTTTCTGGACTTCTTCGAGCTCGCCTTCATCGTCATCCCCCTGCTCGGCCCCGCTGCCGAGCATCTCGGCATCGACCTGATCTGGTTCGGCGTCATCCTCGGCGTGAACATGCAGACCTCATTCATGCATCCGCCGTTCGGATTTGCCCTGTTCTATTTACGCTCGGTGGCACCTCGCGATACTTATATCGATCGCATTACCGGCAAACGAACGGAAGGCGTCACCACCGGCCAGATTTACTGGGGCGCGGTGCCTTTCGTGGTGATCCAGGTGATCATGGTGGTGCTGGTGATCCTGTTCCCAGCCATGGTGATGCATTACAAGGGTGTCGGCACGGGCATTGACCCGGACAAAGTAAAAATCGAAATTCCACAACTTGACTTGCCGCCTCTGGATTTCGGCCAACCACCAAGCATTAAATAAGGTCGCCGTTAACGACGGCCAATGCAGCACCCCGGAGTTCAAGGCTCCGGGCGTGCTGTATTCTATTTCGCTCATGAACGCGAGTGACGAACCATGAAGCTGTCGTAAGTCAATTCCGCCACCTGGAACCATTGATAGCCGTTCCGTGTGAAGTCCATCAGGGAGTCATTCACCTTTTTGAAGCTGGCATTTTCTTTCGAGATTTCTCCATGCAGCTCCATCGCCGCCTTGTAGCTTGCCTCCATGATCGGCTGCGAGAACACGTGTAGCTTCGTACCGCCGGCGAGTAGACGCTTTAGCGCCTGCGGATTTTGCTGATCGTACTTCGCGATCATCCAGTTATTGGCGTAGTGCGCAGCCTGTTCGAGCACGGCCTGATAGGACTTCGGCAATGAGTTCCACTTGTCGAGATTAACGAAGGCGAAAAGCATTGAGCCGCCTTCCCACCAGCCCGGCGAGTAGTAATGCGGCGCGACTTTATAGAACCCAAGCTTCTCGTCGTCGTACGGACCCACCCATTCGCACGCATCAAGCGTGCCTTTTTCCAAGGCCGGATAGATATCGCCACCGGCAATTTGTTGAGGAACACCGCCGAGCTTCTGCAACACGCGCCCGGGGAATCCGCCGATGCGCATCTTCAGGCCTTTTATGATCGTCGACCGTATTGATCTCCTTGCGATACCAGCCGCCCATCTGGCATCCAGTATTGCCCGCGAGCAACGCAATGCAATTGTACTTCTTGTAGAACTCGTTCAGCACGTCCTTGCCCCCGCCGAGCGTAAACCAACCTTGGTTCAGCCGCTGGTTCGGTCCAAAAGCCACCGATGTGCCGAAGGCAAAGGTGGGATCTTTACCGAAGTAATAGTACGAAGCGGTGTGGCCACATTCGACGGTGCCATTTTGCACGGCATCGACGATCGCAAGACCCGGAACGATTTCTCCGGCCGCAAAAATCTGAATTTGAAACTTGTTGTCTGTCGCTTCCGCAACGGCTTTGCACATCAGCTCGGCGCCGCCGTACAAGGTATCGAGCGACTTTGGCCAGCTCACCGGCATGCGCCACTTGGTTTCCGGCATTGATTGCGCAATCGCCGGCGCAGCAACTGCGCTCGCGGCGACCCCAAGTCCGGCAGCCTTCAAGAATTGACGACGTTTCATTCCCTTACTCTCCCTTGCGTTTCATCGGCGGACGCGCGTCCGCTTTAGCCCTTTGAGAATTCTATTGTCGGGCATGGCTCGAACAATGCCGGAGCAACCCAGGCAAATCCAGTCTGTCGCTACTTCAACCAAAGTCGCAAGGTGTCCGTTGTGACAGAAAAAGGGCCGGCCGCTGAGGCCAGCCCCCTGTCTGGATATTCTCGCGCGCGCTAGCCTTTGGCTCCGCTGCGGATCATGAAGCTGTCGTAGCCATATTCGGCGACTTGCCACCAGAGATATTCGTCGCGACGGAAGGCAACGATCGAATCCCAGACCTTCTTGTAGCTCGCGTTCGCTGCGGAGGTTTCCGCATTGACTTCATTCGACGCCTTCAGACAGGCTTCCATGATGGCCTGCGAGAACGGTCGCAACTGTACCCCATTGGCAACCAAACGCTTCAAAGCCTGCGGATTGCGCGCGTCGTATCGACCCGTCTCTTCCACATTGGCGTAGCCGGCAGCTGCGGTCACGATGGCTTGGTATGACTTCGGCAGTTCATTCCATTTTGCCTGATTGATTAGCAGATGCTTGGTCGTGCCGCCTTCCCACCAGCCTGGATAATAATAAAACTTTGCGACCTTGTAGAACCCAAGTTTCTCGTCGTCGTAGGGCCCGACCCATTCAGTCGCGTCGATAGTGCCTTTCTCCAGTGCCGGATAAATATCACCACCGGCGATCTGCTGGGCGACGACGCCAAGTTTTCCAAGCGTCTTTCCGGCCCAGCCGCCGATGCGCATTTTAAGACCTTTCAAGTCATCGACGGTCTTGATTTCCTTTTTGAACCAGCCGCCCATCTGCGCACCGGTGTTGCCCATCAGAAGGCATTTTGTATTGAACTTGGCGCCGAATTCATCGATCAGCTTCTGCCCGTCGCCCTCATAAAACCAGGCGTTTTGCTGGCGAGCGTTCAGGCCGAACGGCGTCGCGCAGAACAGAGCCCAGGTGGGATCTTTGCCGATGTAATAATATTGAGCGCTGTGGCCCATCTCGACTGTGCCGTTTTGGACGGCGTCGAGCGCTTGCAGTGCCGGAACGATCTCGCCGCCGGCAAAAACTTGAATTTGGAATTTGCCGTCGGTCGCTTCCGAAACAGATTTGGCAAACGTTTCACAAGCGCCAAACAAAGTATCGAGTGACTTGGGCCAGCTGGCTGTCAGACGCCATTTCAATTCCGGCATTGATTGAGCGATTGCCGGCTTGGCGATCGTCGCTGCAGCGGCCGCGGCGGTCCCTGCCCCGATGGCAGCAAGAAATTTACGGCGTTTCATAATATCCTCCCTTGATCGCCCCCAGAATAGATGCGTCCGGCTGACAGCTGACCTCAGCGCGTGACAGCACAATGCTTCGCCGGCCCCTATAGTTCAAGTCATTCATTGGCCGGCACTGTCGGAGCACTTAGCATAAGGCTTTATGCCTCAATGACAATTTTCGGTGTTGCCCGCGCCGAACCCTTGATCTGGTCGCGCACCTTCGCGGCGATCTCGCGATAGATTTTCGCGTGCGGACCATCCGGTTCGGTGGCAACGACCGGAAGACCCGAATCCGACTTTTCCCGGATAGTCATATGGAGAGGAACTTCTCCGAGAAACGGCACGCCGAGACGGTCCGCCTCCTGGCGCGCACCTCCATGACCAAAAATATCGGACCGCGTGCCGCAACTCGGGCAGAGGAAGTAGCTCATGTTTTCGACGACCCCAAGCACGGGCACATTCACACGCTTGAACATCGCAACACCGCGCCGCGCGTCGATCAAAGCCAGGTCCTGCGGTGTGGAAACAATCACGGCTCCTTTCAGCGGGACCTGCTGCGCCATTGTGAGCTGCGCATCGCCCGTGCCCGGCGGCATGTCCACGACCATGACATCAAGTTTGCCCCACTCCACCTCACGCAGCATTTGCGTGATTGCCGACATCACCATCGGCCCGCGCCAGATCATCGGTGTCTCTTCATCAATCAAAAATCCGATCGACATGACGGTCAGCCCATAACGCTCGATCGGCTTCAGACGAGTGCCGCCAATCGTCTGCGGCTTCTCCTTGATGGCGAGCAACTTTGGTAACGATGGGCCGTAAATATCGGCATCGAGCATGCCGACCTTCAGTCCGAGGTCGCGCAGGCCGAGTGCCAGATTGACCGCCGTGGTCGATTTGCCGACGCCGCCCTTCCCTGACGCAACCGCAATGACGGCGTCCACACCAGGTATCCCCGGCTGAACTTTGTCGGCTGGATGGGCCGCACGCGGAGCGCTTTGTCCGACCGGTTGCTGAGGCTGGCTACCAGAAGCTCCACTGCGCTCCGCAGTCAATGCAACAAGCGCCGACTGCACACCCGAAATCGCGCGAACAGCGTCCTCTGCGGCTTTGCGGACAGGCTCCCAGGCCTTCACCGCGGCCGCGTCAACCGTGAGCGAGAAAAAAACTTTTCCGTCGGAAACCACGACGTCGGAAAGGACCCGCGCATCCGGCAGCGCCACCCCATTTGGCGACGGCACTTTTGCCAGCGCTGCGAGGACTTGGTCTTTACTCACTGCCATAGATGCATGTTCCCGCTTGGAGCGTCACCATATGCAAGGCGGCGGCCCGGTCAATCGGCTCGGCCGAGAAGCGGTTGACGGACCCGCCTTGGCAATGACCTATTGGGAGATAGGCATCGGCTGTCGGCCGGCCAAGAGAGGTCAAGAGAGGTGAAGGAGACACGCAATGGCGAAGGTGGCGTTTCTGGGTCTGGGTGTCATGGGCTACCCGATGGCGGGGCACCTGAAGAACAAGGGTGGGCACGAGGTGACCGTCTACAACCGCACCGCCGCCAAGGCCGAGCAATGGGTCAAACAACATGGCGGCAAGTCAGCCCCAACCCCCAAAGCCGCTGCCGAGGGCCAGGACTTTGTGATGGCCTGCGTGGGCAATGACAATGACTTACGCGAAGTAACGCTCGGACCGAATGGCGCTTTCGCCGGCATGGGCAAGGGCAAGGTATTCGTCGATCACACGACCGCCTCCGCCGAAATTGCCCGAGAGCTTTATGCAGCGGCAAAAAAGGGCGGCTTTGATTTCGATCGACGCCCCGGTGTCGGGCGGTCAGGCCGGCGCAGAAAACGGCGTTCTCACGGTAATGTGCGGCGGTGATACTGAGCCTTTCGGTCGAGCGGAAAAAGTGATCGCGTCCTATGCGCGCGCCTGTAATTTGCTCGGCCCACCGGGTTCGGGGCAACTCTCAAAGATGGTCAACCAGATCTGTATCGCCGGGCTAGTGCAAGGCCTCGCCGAAGGACTGCACTTTGCGAAAAAATCCGGCCTTGATATCGAAAAACTGATCGCAACGATTTCCAAGGGTGCAGCACAATCCTGGCAGATGGAAAATCGCTACAAGACCATGGCCGCCAACAAATTTGATTTCGGCTTTGCGGTCGACTGGATGCGGAAGGACCTGGGAATTTGTCTGGGCGAGGCACGCAAGAATGGCGCGCATCTTCCCGTCACCGCGCTAGTCGATCAGTTCTACTCTGAGATCCAGGCGATGGGCGGCAAGCGTTGGGATACGTCGAGCTTGATTGCACTGCTCGATCGCTGATATCGGCCACGCGTTTAAAGTCACGCTTTCGCGCTCGGCCGCGCTGACACGGTGGCGTGCCAGCGTTTCACGTTATTTGCGCCCTCGGGCACCGTGAGCCGGCCCGGCTTCATGAAGTCGACCGCGACCTGCATCGTGATATCGGCGACGGTATAGCGATCGCCGGCAACGAATTCACGCGAGGCAAGCTCGCGATCCATCAATTCAAGGAACCAGGTCACACGTGGCCTGTTGGCATCGGCCCAGGCGGGCACCTGCGGCACCTCCAACTCCTTCATTGCGGGGTGCGTGTGCCGAAACACAGCGGCGACATTTGCAAAAAAATTGATCTCGGCACGCCTGTTCCACATCTCGACAATGGCGGCGTCCTTCGGACCGACCCCGAACAGCGGCGGGTCGGGATGCTGCATCTCGAAATAGCGGCAGATCGCGATCGACTCTGTAATGATGGTGCCGTCGTCGAGAACCAGCGCCGGCATTCTCTGCAGCGGATTGATCGCCGTATATTCCGGCGTCTTGTGCTGCATCGCTACCATGTCGACCTGTTCGGTCGGTATCGCGACGCCCTTCTCCGCGAGGAAGATCCGGGTACGGCGCGGATTCGGCGCGACCCGGCTGTCATAGAGTTTCATTCGGCCCCCATAGCCATGTGTTTAGCTCCCTCCTCAGCCGAACATGAGCAAAATCGGCTGTCAAAGCCCTTGTAAGGGTTCGTTAACCAGGGTTTTTAGGTCACTCTTAAGCCTGGTCTTAAGGATTTTGCGCAACGCTGCCGCTGGTCTTTTGTGAGTGCGGCGCCCGTTGATGCCGATTCCCGGCGAACAACCAGATCTCAACGCCCTGCCACCGGAAAGCTCGCCGGTGAACCGCCGTCTTGCGACTTAACATGTGCGCGAGGCGCGTGACCGTTTGACCTCCTCCGGCGAGACCAAACCGGCTTTCGAGTACGAGTTACTGCGCCAATACGCCCAGAATCGGATTTCCGCATCACTCGTCATTCTGCTTCTCGTCGCGACCGTCGGCTTCATGTCGAGCGTTTGGAGCGGAGCATTGGCTGCTGGGACGTGGACGGTGGCCGTACTGGTGACGCATGCCGTCATAGTGACAAAGTGCCGGCAGTTCCTCGAAAAGCCAGCTAACGAGATTTCGATACGCGCCTGGCGACTGCGTTTCATCACGCTCGATCTTTTCTACGGATTGGCCTGGATGTTCATCCTGATCCATCCAGTGGGCGTCGACGACAACTCCAGCACGTTCATGTTGTTTGTCATGTTGCTGGTCGTTGCAGTGTCCAGCATGCTCGCGTCGAGCCTGCCGATGGCGGTGTTTGCCGCGACGTTTCCGGTCACCACCGCTATTGCACTCGACTTCGTGCTGCAAGGCAGGCTGCGGGACTACATCCTTTCGGTCATGGCGCTCACAGCGCAAGGCTACTTCGCCGCGCTCACGTACCAGCTCTATTCGAGCACTTTGGCGACACTACAGGCGCGCGCCGAAAAGGATGCATTGATCGGCGAGCTCGAGCAGGCAAAGGCGATTTCGGACGAAGCGCGCCGACGAGCCGAGGCCGCCAACATCGCAAAGTCTCGTTTCCTCGCGCAGATGAGCCACGAATTACGCACGCCGCTCAACGCCATCCTCGGATTCTCGGAGGTCATGAAGGCCGAAGTCTTCGGGGCGCATACGGTTCCGGCCTACAAGGAATATGCATCGGACATCCACAGCTCGGGAGTCCACCTTCTCGGACTTATCAATGAGATTCTCGATCTTTCGAGGATTGAAGCGGGGCGTTATGAGCTCAACGAGGAATCAGTCTCGCTCGTTGCCATCGTGGAGGATTGTCATCATCTACTGAAGCTGCGCGCGACCAGCCGGAACATAACAATCCACGAGATGTTTGAGGCGGAATTGCCCCCGCTGTGGGCTGACGAGCGTGCAATCCGCCAGATCTGCCTCAACCTCTTGTCAAACGCGATCAAGTTCACGCCACAGGGCGGCGAAATCTGGCTGAAGATCGGGTGGACGGCCTCCGGCGGTCAGTACATCAGTGTCAAAGACACGGGCGCGGGCATCCCGAAGGAGGAAATCCCGATCGTTCTTGCATCATTTGGCCAAGGGTCTAATTCGATCAAGTCGGCCGAACAAGGTGCCGGCCTCGGTCTGCCGATCGCCAAAAGTCTCGTCGATCTGCACGGCGGCAGCTTCACTCTGACGTCGAAACTGCGTATCGGTACCGAAGTGATCGTCACCTTTCCTCCCGAGCGCGTTGTCGCCGCCACGCCGCCCTTGTCAGAACGCGCGCCACCGATTTCCTCCGCGGCCGAACCGGACGTCAGCTCCCCGGAAAAAAAACACGTCGGTCGGCGGCCGCTTTTCCGTGCCGGCACCTAGGGTTTCAGCCTTGCGACAATCGCGCGATTGCCTTCCTGCGTGCGGTGCTTATGGTCACGCTCGACTCGGCTTTGAGACGGCCCCATGATCGAGACACCCTGCGTCAAAATCTGCACTGTCGACGCCCGTCAGGGCTTTTGCCTCGGATGCGGGCGCACGATTGATGAAATCGCCCGCTGGGCCGGGATGAGCGCCGCAGAGCGCAGCCGTATTATGAATGAGTTGCCTGAACGGCGTATGGCCCAAGGCGTCACGAAAATGACCGCGGCAATGGGATGACACCGTGAGCCGCCGTCTCGTTTGGTCCCTCCTGCTGGGTGTCGCGCTATCGCTGGCTGCCTTGATCGCCAGCCGGGACCAGGATGCCATCACCAACCTTCTTCGCCACGACATCGGCTCCCTCGCCATCAAAATTGTACTTGTAGTCTTTGTCGGCGGGCTGGTGTTGGTGGTGTTTCGGGAAAGACTGTCAAAGGCCATCGAGGCCGCGCTTTTTTGGACTGTCATCGGCCTGCTGCTCGTCGTTGGCTACAGCTATCGCCTTGAATTGCGCGAAATTGCTGATCGGGTCATTGCCGAATTGGTTCCCGGTCACGTAGCGGGCCATGGCCGCAACGTTGAAGTCGTGCGCGGTCATGGTGGAGATTTCTCGGTCGCCGCCCATATTAACGGCACGCGAGTTCCAATGGTCTTGGACACCGGCGCAACATCGGTGGTGCTGACACAGGAAGCAGCCAAGGCCGCCGGTTTGCCGATCGAAGTGCTCAACTACACCGTGAATATCGACACCGCCAATGGTCGCACGCGCGCGGCGGCGGTGACCCTCGACCGCGTTGCGGTGGGTGGGCTTACGGAACGCGCGGTTCCGGCCCTCGTCGTGCAGCCCGGACACCTCAAGAACAACTTGCTCGGAATGAGCTTTCTCAACCGTCTGGAAAGCTGGGAAGTGCGCGGCGACAGGCTCCGTATGCGCGGAACGCCCTAAACGAAGCCGGCTAGATCATGCTGGCGGCAAAGCGTAGCGCAACCAGAATCAGAAAAACGCCAAATGCAATTTCCAGTTTTCGGCGCGGCAGCCAGTGCGCCAAGCGTACACCATAGCTTGTCGTGTAACTCGAGACCGGCGCCATCAAGACCAGCCCGACGAGAGACACGTAGCCGACCGACAAAGGCGGCAGTTGTGCCATGTGCGGCCAGCCTGCAAGCATGTAGCCAATTGTACCTGCGATCGTGATCGGCACGCCCACGCCCGCCGATGTCCCAACTGCCTGATGCATTGGCCGTCCGTAGAGCGTGAGGACTGCATTCGAAATGGCGCCGCCGCTTACGCCGACGAGAGACGAGAAAAGCCCGGTAATCAGACCATAGATCGCAAGCATGCCACGACCGGGCAACTGGTCGCCGAGCTTCCAGCGCTCGCCACCGAACAGCATGCGTATGGCGATGAAGCTGACAAAGACGAGAAAGGCGATCTTGAACACGAAGGCCGGTGCAAATGACGCCGTCACCGATCCAATTGCCACGCCGGCAATCGCGGGCAGCGCCCAAATTCGCACCACCTCGGGAATCACCGAGCCCTTCTTCTTGTGGCCGAGGTAGGAGCGCACTGTCGTCGGCACGATGATTGCGAGCGATGTCCCGATACACGCCTGGATACGAACATCTTCGGGCACCCCGAGCACGCGGAACACCTCGTACAGCACGGGCACGATGATGGCGCCGCCGCCTATGCCGAATAGACCTGCGAGAATTCCGACCAGCACTCCGGCCGCAACGATCCAAAGCGCGAGCAAAGCGATCTCGCTGATCGGATATCCCAACAGCATGTGTCTCCGGCGGGCTGGGCGGGCTTACGCGGCGATGTGCGCCAAATCGTCGCCGCTGTCCAGCACCAGGGCGAGCGCCTCAGCCATGACATGCGCGCGGGCCTCCGGCTTGACCGCCGCAGTCGCCAGATGCCGCCGGTACGCGCGCGCACCCGGCACGGCGCGGAACAAGCCGAGCACGTGGCGCGTGACCGCGTGCAAACGTAACCCGTTATCGAGCTGACGCTCGATATACGGAATCAGACCTGCCGCAGCTTCTTTGGGTGTCTTGAACGGTGCGGCTGCTCCGAAGAAGAGCGGATCGACTCCGAGAAGGCGCCAGGGTTCCTGATAGGCGGCTCGGCCCATCATCACGCCATCGAGCACGCCAAGATGCGTCTGAGCCTGCTCCAGGCTGGCGATCCCCCCATTAAGCACGATCTCCAGGTCGGGATGCGCCGCCTTCAACCGATGCACGAGCGGATAATCGAGCGGCGGCACCTCGCGGTTTTCACGCGGCGACAGACCTTTGAGCCAGGCCTTGCGCGCGTGGACAATGAGCGCATCGGCACCGGCGCTCTTCACGGTCTCAGCAAAATTAAAAAGTGTGCTTTCGGGATCCTGTTCATCAATGCCGATGCGGCATTTGACGGTCACCGGCACCGCGACGGCGGCTTTCATTGCCGCCACGCAATCGCCGACCAGCCGAGGCTCGGCCATCAAGCAGGCTCCGAACCGGCCTTCTTGGACGCGATCAGACGGGCAACCAACGTTGAGGTTGATTTCGTCGTACCCGAAATCGGCGCCGATGCGGGCCGATTGCGCAAGCGCCTGCGGATCGCATCCGCCAAGCTGAAGACCAACGGGATGTTCGAATGGATCAAAGCCAAGAAGACGCCCGCGATCGCCATGCAGCACCGCACCCGTCGTGAGCATCTCCGTGTAGATCAGCGCATGCCGTGTGAGCAGACGGTGAAAATACCGACAGTGCCGGTCCGTCCATTCCATCATCGGCGCGACGCAGAAGCGGCGAGACAACGTTTTCGGCAATTTGTGCAGTTTATCAGTCACTTTGGTTCTCTTGTTCACAGCCGATGTCGTACCGTTTCCGCCTCATTTTGCCCTATTTTGCCGCACATCGAAACTAACGTGCTTGGCGTGGGTTACGATTGAAGGCAGTTTCTATCTGGGCGCTATTTCCGCCCTCGGAGTACTGAGAGCGGGGGCTCCGTGCAATACGCGTCGTATCCAGCGCTTTTTCGTTCGGCGGATGATGCTTCGAACAAAAAGCAGAAGACTTACCTGCGCTTGATCGGCGCTGAGTACGCAATCCTGCTGCTCGCCTCGGTTTTGTCGGACAGCGCGTTCAAAGGGCCCACATTCTACTTGCTGTATGCATTTGTATTTGTGCTGGCGGTCGTCCTGCTTACTTACGAGAAACCTTTGGAAGCTACAGCAAGATTGGTACAGATGTCGTGCCCTCGCAGAAAGCGTGAAGACGCTTACATGGCGCTACATAATGCGCGCGGCACCATTCGCGGATGGACCATCGCTTCAAGACGCACGCGCCGAATTTCGAAATCAGTTGTATAGAACTTTCGACGCGAACAGAGCCACTGCGGATAAAATTGATCCCAACTGGTCCGCCGACGACCAGATAACTGACGAAATGGATCGCATTAGGGCGTTCAGTCTCGACGAAAGAAAAAAATACTACACGGCCCACCGCCTGAATGATCAGCGCACTTGGTACATGCGCAAGGCCGGAGAAAATAACAGATCAGCGAGGAATTGGGTCATTGCAGCCGTGGTCGCCTATGTGTTGGCGTTCGCCTTGGTGCTCGCCCGTATCAAGTTCCCAGATTGGGGGTATTTTTGGGGGATAGGTCCGATTATCGTCTTCGCGTCCTCCGTAATTGGATGGATGCAGGTCAAGAAATTTAACGAGTTAGCGGCGGCCTATACGGTAACCGCGCACGAGATTGGCCTTATCAAGCCAAGACTGGATGCGGTGGGCACCGAAAGCGATTTCTCTGATTTCATAAATGATGCCGAACTAGCATTTTCACGCGAGCACACGCTTTGGATCGCCCGGCAGAGCAAATAGCCTGATGCTTCATCGGCAAACCGCAGCATCTAATTGCTTCGCTCTTGCGATATCCGAATCACCGCCCTGTTCGTTGATTTTCAACTTCGCCCTTCCTCGACGGCAGAAAGAAATTGCATCGTTGGGGTTCAGTCTGATGGCCTCGTTGAAATCTGCGATGGCTCGGTCAAAGCCGCCTTTTTTCTCATAAGCCAAACCACGGTTGCTAAAGGCGGTGCCGAGCTTGGGATCAAGTCGAATGGCTTCGGTGAAATCGGCGATGGCCCGGTCGTAGTCGCCTTTGTTGCCATAGACGATCCCTCGGCCACGAAAAGCTATGGCGTAGTTGGGATCTAGTCGAATGGCCTCGTTGAAATCGGTGATAGCTCGGTCGTAGCTGCCTTTTCTCTCATACACCAAGCCCCGATTACCAAATGCGAGCGCGTAAGTTGGATTCAGCCGAACGGCTTCGTTGAAATCGGCGATGGCACGGTCGTTGTCACCTTTATTGCCATAGGCGACACCGCGGCTGAGAAAGGCGAATGCATATTTTGGGTCGAGTCGAATGGCCTCGTTAAAATCGGCGATAGCTCGGTCGGGGTTGCCTTTTCTGTCATAAGCTAAGCCTCGGTTGCCAAAAGCGGGCGCATAGTTTGGATTCAGCCGAATCGCCTCGTTGAAATCGTTGATGGCTCGATCGTTGTCGCCTTTCGTCTCGTAGGTTAAGCCGCGACTATAAAAGGCAAGCGCGTACTTGGGATCGAGTCGAATGGCCTCGCTGAAATCGGCGATTGCCCGGTCGTAGTCGCCCTTCTTGTCATAGGCTAACCCCCTGTTCCTAAACGCGAGAACCGACTTCGGATCGAGTCGAACGGTTTCGCTGAAATCGGCAATAGCTCGTTCGTAGTCGCCTTTACTCCCATAAGCGATGCCTCGCTTGAAAGAAGCGAGACCCTGGTCGTTCGGGTTTAGTCGCATCGCCTCGCTTAAGGTCGCGATAGCTCTGTCATAATTTCCAGCGTTGATATCTGTGTTGCTTTGGCTCACCAGCGTGGTGTAGCGCATTCGTGTCTCAGCTTCAGCTCGTTTGCGATCGTCCTCCGCCTTGAGAGAAGCAAGTCGCTGCTGTTCGGCTACCGCCGCTGCTTTGGCCTTCTTCTCGTCCTCTGCCTTGGCTGCAGCGATCTGTTGCCGCTCGGCTTCGGCGGCCGCGGCCTTGGCCTTCTTCTCGTTCTCGGCCTTGGCAGCAGCGATCCGCTGCTGCTCGGTTTCCGCGGCTGCTGCTTTGGCCTTCTTCTCGTCCTCTGCCTTGGCAGCAGCGATCCGCTGCTGCTCGGCTTCCGCGGCTGCTGCTTTGGCCTTCTTCTCGTCCTCTGCCTTGGCAGCAGCGATCCGCTGCTGCTCGGCTTCTTCAGCGTTGCGCTTCGCTTGCGCTACAGCTGCCGTCTTTACCTGACGGTCCTGCTCCGTCTTGACCTCCTGTCGCGTCTCCGCCGAGGGGGTCCACCCCGAAAAGTCTATCGAAGAGAACCCAATCCAGCCGAGCAGCAGCAGCAGTACTGCCGCAACGGCGCCCACGGCCGCCTTCAACCGCCACGGACGCTGCCAGCCGAATTCACCACCCAGGGCCTCGTTTATTCTTTCGAGCAGCGCCTCGGCATCCCGGCCAAAATGAAGTTGGCGGACTTCTACCGCCTGGCGGCGCGCGAGCGCTTTGAGAGAATCCGGAAGTTCGCCCGCCTTCGGCATGCGTGCCCCATCGACTAAAACAGGGATGACACGAATGTTGCGGGCAAGCGCCGTTGCGATCTCGATGACGACGAAGTCGTCCGGATTATCAAGCCGTCGCCCGCCGTTCTCATCTTTTGCTTCCAGCCAGTGGGGACCAATAACCACCAGAATAATATTGCACGCAGCGACTTGGCTGTTCAGATGCGCCACGAAATCGACGCCGGCCGGAATGTGGTCGACGTCCATGAAAATATTTTTTCGTCCGAATGTTTGTGACAATCGATCGTACAATCGACCGGCAGTACTGATCGAATCTTCTCGACGGTAATTTATGAAAATCGTACCCATGGGCCCTCGGTCCCTGAAAGGCAACAAACTTTATCGCCGGGCGGGTTAAATCACTATTAGCTAGTTCACACTGGACCAGTTGGACGCCCTGGCCGCACGCGCGGACATGTTTTCGGCATCATCAGAAATGAATTGCCGCGGCCGGTTCCCGTAAAAGTGATGGACGACGGTAGTCGAGTAGTGTCTCGGCAATGTCTGACGCCATCGCGGACCTGGCGGATTTTCGAAAAGCGATCACGGAATTGCGACGTACAACGGGCCACTTAGTTGGCGTATAGTTCGGACTTAAGCGAAAGGCACAGGTGCGAACTATGTTCGCGTTGCATCGTCAAACTCGTTCATTGGCGAAGCGGTTCGTTTTTGGAATCGTAGTGGTGTTCGTGCTCGCGCTCACTTGCGGGCTCGCTTCTCACACAGCAAAGGCCCAGGTGCGAATCGGCATTGGTGTTGGAGGGATTGGCGGTGTTCTGCTAGACGATTCGTATAGAAGGCATCAAAGCCAGCAAAGCGAACAATACCAACGAAGCCAAAGCGCCGCGGAAAGCAAATCCACGAAAAAGACCACCAAAGCCAAAAATCAGAAACCGAAGAGGGATGACTCAAAAATCGCAAAAGAGTCGCCGCCCAAGGCGAAGCCGCCTGAGCCTGTCGCTAGCGCGCCACAGGCCACACCGCTGACGGCCGGCCCACCGCCGACGCCCGACAATTTTGGGGAATGATTGTTCGTCGCCGCCGTGAGCCAGTATACGCTAAAGTGGAGTGACACAGCGGAGGCGTTATCCCACTGCCTACCATCCAGCTGAATAGGACCGCATTACTGGAAACGATCTGCTGGAACACTGCGCTCCGGAGCAGGAGTTTCTGTAGCCCGACGCTCTTGAGCACGAGTTCTTGAGCACGATGTTCTGCAGGAGGTTTGCGCTGAGCTTGCTTCGGTGAGCGCTGGGCGGACGTTTTGTCAGGTCCGGTGTAGAACTGGTTTGGCCCGCAGGACCCGCCCACTCCGCTGACCGTTGCTTGGCATTGCTCAAAAGTGGTGAAACCACAATTGCTGCCGCCGTTCCTGTAGTTAGCGCACCATTTATAGGGATCGGCTGCAGCCGGAGCGGTCAACCAAGAACAAAGATATCACCGACCCGACGGCGATCACCAAACCGCAGGAGTTCTTGTTCATCAATCGCTTCACGAATGCGATTGGCTGAAACAACGCAATGCCCACCGGAGGGCAAGGACCGCCTGCAGCGCGGTCAAGGCAACCGGCCGTGCCGAGTAGCGACAGCTTCATAATTCCCTCCTGGCACTGCTTCAAACTTTTCAGTTTCTGCGCGTGACAAGGATTCAATCCGGGAAGCGAGGACTTTTCAGTCGAGCTTCGCCGCGATGGCAACGCCATCTGCTTGCACGATCGGAAGCATACCAAATCCGCGCCTGGCTGGCATGCGAATGGTTGCCACCCACCAACTTGAGACACGTTGACATGAACGTCCCATTTTGACCAATCGAGCGCCCAAAGGTGTTTCCATACCTTGCAAGGGGCAAAGCGAAGAGTTCCCAGATTGATGCAAATCGACAAAGGTTGCCGTCAGTAAATGCATTAAGGTTGTGCGGCGATAATTCTCGCGGCGTGACCTTTGGAAAGGCAATGCAGCCGGCGTTTCAGAGACCGTTGGGTTACCTTGTTTTGGCTGCGGCGTTGGCCGCCGACCCTGCCATCAGTGCCGACCTCGACGCACTGCCTGCCCTGAACGCGGCCATCGCCGAAAGCTCGATCTCGGGCCTATCATCAGGCGCCTTCATGGCGGTGCAATTCGGCACTGCCTGGTCGTCGATCATCAAAGGCGTGGGCGTGATTTCTGGCGGTCCGTTCTATTGTGCTCAAACCAGCTCCGTTACCGCGACGGGGGCCTGCATGAGGGGGCCGCCGCCGTCTCTGCGCGTGTCTATCGAGATGGCCGACCGTAAAGCGCAAGCTGGGGAAATTGATCCGACCGACAATCTGAGAGGTCAGCAGATTTATCTATTTCACGGATACAACGACGACACAGTTACGCGCCCGGTAACTGACGCTGCAGCCGAGTTCTACGAACATTACCTCGGTCAGGGCGGGAGCGGTCACCTATTTTACCAGAAAACGGTCGGTGCCGGGCATGCATTCATCGTCACCGATACACCGCGCACGGTCAATCTCAACGACTGTTCTATCAGCAGGTCCCCGTTTATTGACCGTTGCGGAAGCTATGACCAAGCCGGCGTTATCCTGCAACACATCTATGGTGCCTTCAACGCGCCAGCCAATCCTGACGCTCTCTCCGGGACCGTCAGGAGCTTCGAGCAGACGCGCTACGCTGAGCCGGATACCCCAGGCGCCTTGAGCCTTGGGCGGAATGGCTATGTCTTTGTGCCGAAGGATTGTGAGGCCTCAACAGGCCCACCCTGCCGCGTGCATGTTGTCCTGCACGGATGCCGACAGAACGCCGATGCAATCGGTCGACAATTGGTGGACAGGGCAGGCTTCAACGCCTGGGCCGATACCAACAGAGTCATCGTACTTTATCCGCAGACCGCGGCGCGATGGTTTTGGCTGCCGCCATGGCAGCCCTACAATCCTTTGGCCTGCTGGGACTGGTGGGGCTACGTGAGCGGTGACGACAGTTACATCACCAAATCAGGTAGACAGATCAGAGTTATCAAGGCGATGCTCGACGCACTGACCGCAGGATATCGACAGCCCGCCATTCCTGCGGCGTCGCAAGGCAACGCGCCGGACACACTCGCCGTCATCGACACTTCCGACACAGCCGCCGTCCTCGCCTGGATGCCGGTCAGCGGCGCCACGCTCTATCGTATCTCGCGCGCGGGCGCCGACGGCAACTTTGCTCCGGTTGGCAGCATCGCGGCATCGAGTTTTGCCGATACCGAACTGGCGCCGCAAACGTTCTATCGCTGGCACGTGACAACCATCATAAATGGATCGGAAGGTCCAGCTTCGGCTGAAGCGAGTGCGACCACACGCGCATCGCCCCCGCCCTGCGAGCAACCCGGAAATTGTCCGATTGGTGCGCCAATAAGGTGAAAGCGCAAGTAACGACCGTCGCGGCTCAATTCATTTGGCAATGGCAACGAGGTGAGAGATGAAAAAGGTAGACACTGCCGTAGTCGCGCTCGCTGGACGCAGAATTGATCATTGTGCGACGGCGTAGGTGATTCCCTTCCTCAATCAAATACGGATGAGGTTTTCGGTGCACACAACAGTCGTCCCGTACCAAGTTGCGTCGCCGGCCTGATTCTTCGACAAGCAGTGCGCCTTCGGCTATGCTTGTCAGGTTTGGTGCTTTGATCCGTCCATCCGATCGTGTCCCGATGTCTACAGTTCAAGCCGACCAGCCGCCGAAAACCGTATTCCTCTTCAGCGGCCACATGATCGACGCGCCCGATCGAAAGACAACACGATTTCCCCCGGACAAAGAGCCTGTTGCCGCCACTGCAATTGCCAACACGCTTGCGGAGATTGGCGTGGCCCAAGGCGATCTTGCAATTTGCGGCGGAGCATGCGGCGGCGATCTGCTGTTCGCCGAAGCGTGCCTCGCGCGGAACATGCGGCTTGAAATCTACATTCCGTTCGACGAACCGACCTTCCTTGCCAACTCGGTCGATTTTGTCGGCGGCAATTGGCACGACCGCTATCTCGCTGCAAAACTGAGGGCGACTTTGCACGTTATGCCCGACGAGTTGGGACCACTGCCGGCCGACGAGAACGCCTACGAGCGCAACAATCGATGGATGCTGAAATCAGCAGCCCGATTTGGCGACAATAAGATTGCTTTCATCTCACTGTGGAATGGCCAGGGCGGTGATGGTCCTGGCGGAGCGCATCACCTCATGGAGGACGTGCGTCGCAAAACCGCGCGCATCTACTGGCTTGATACCAGAAAACTGTGGGATTGAGGGATCAGCGACATGCCCGTGTGTTTCATGATCATGCCCTATGGCCGTAAACCGACCCAGGCTGAAGCTGGACGCGGACCGACCGAGATCGATTTCAACGCACTTTGGGATCGCGGTTACGTTCCTACCATCAAGGCGCTCGGCTATGAACCGATCCGCGCGGATCAGGACACCGGCGGATTGATTGTCAGCCAGATGCTGGAACGGATCTACTTTGCCGATCTTGTGCTGGCAGACATGACGATCCCGAACGGGAATGTCTATTACGAGGTCGGCATTCGTCACGCGGCACAGAAGACGGGTTGTGTCCTGCTGGCCGCCGACTGGTCCAAGCAATTGTTCGATGTCGTGCAGATGCGGACCATCCGATATCCGCTTGCCGAGGGTAGCATCACCGAAGCAACTGCCGCCGCTTTTCAGACCGCCATCGAGGATCATATCAAATCGCTCTGTGTCGGGATCTCGCCAATGCACCAGTCGATCCCGGGCTATCCATCCAATGTCGATCCGCGCAAGGCGACCACGACGCGAGATCAGATGGCAGAGCTTGCAGAATTCCAGACCGAGGTGCGCGCGGTACGCGCTGCGCCGCCTAAAGAGCGCATGCAAAGGGCCCAGGACCTGATCGCTCGCAAGGGCAATCCGCCCGCGACATACCCGATGGCGCTTGCCCTGCTGATGCTGCTGCGTGACAGCGCCAGTACGGCTGCGAACTGGACCGTTGTACTCGATTTCGTGCGCAAACTTCCGCCCCGGTTCGCGGACGAACCCGAAATTCAAGAAAATCGTGCATTCGCAGCCGCCCAGGCCGGCAACGACGTCCAGGCCATTGCCGAGCTTGAAACGTTGATCGACTTGATCGGACCGACACCCGAGCGCCTCGGCCTGCTGGGTGGCCGCCATAAACGCCTCGCCAATGCTGCCGCGGCGTCCGAAGCGGAACGACGGCAAGCTCTCGACAAGGCGATCGCGTATTATGAACAAGGGATGGAGCTCGATCTCAATGCCTATTATTGTTCGAGCAACCTGCCGCGGCTTTATCGAAAGCGTGCGAAGCCAGGTGACGATGAGCGCGCGCAGACGGTCTTGAGACTGGCGATCGCCGCGTGCGAACGCGCCAAACGGCTGCAGGTCGCTGACGAATGGGTCCGCCCGACGCTGCTTGGAGCGGCCTTTGATCTCGGCGACCCCGACAAGGCCGAAGAACTAGCCGACGCCGTCATTGCCGAAGGCGCCCCGAAGTGGAAAGTGAACAGCGTGCTTCACGACCTCGAGGACAGCATTGTGCAGTTTAGTGATACTGCGAAACGCGCGCGGCTCTCTGCCGTCATCGATAGGATCAAGGTAGCCTGACGGCCTGCTCACAAGAGCGAGCGGCTTCGTCAGCCAGCCGTGGGAGACATGGCAAATAGGCCCTTGGGCTGGTGCCCTGTCGCAAATCCGAGCAACACCCCGTGGGTGTACCGAAAACCTCACCGCCCCAAGCCCGACCATCACCGTGCCGCTCAACTTGTGCTTGTATAGGCTTGACCGAGGGGCTGAACAGTCATGACCAGTGAACACAAGTATCTTTTCGTTTCATACGCACAACAAGACGCAGAGACAGTGAGCCAATTTGTCGAACAGTTAAGGTACGCACTCAGGCTCTATGGGACGCCAAGGACGCCGGGCTCGGCGGGGGAACAACTGGCGAGATCATCGACGCGGGCAATGTCCGCGAAGACATGTTCTCCCTCATTATCGAGGCCGATCTGGTGGTCTGCGATATCACCGTACACAACGCTAACGTTTTCTATGAGCTTGGCATCAGGCACGCGTTGCGGAAGCGGCGCACCGTGCTGATCAAAGGTGATCCCGTATCAGATACGACCCCATTCGACGTGCTGACCGACCGATACGTGCCTTACAATATCGGTGATGCGGCCGCGGCGCGCACTGCCCTAGCGTCTGCAATCAGAGCGACGCTGGTAAGTGACCGTGAGACTGATAGTCCTGTGTTCAAGATGCTCCCGGCGCTGCACGAAATCGATCCGGCGACTGTGAAGGCGATTCCAACCGATTTCACCGAGGAGGTGGCGCGCGCTCGTGTAGCGAAATCCGCAGGCTGGTTACGTCTGCTGGCGTCAGAGTTGGACGGCCAACGTTTTCAGTGGCCCGCGCTGCGGCTGGTGGGAAAGGCGCAGTGGGATCTGACAGATTACGAGGGCGCGCAGGAAACCTGGGAGCGAATCCGCGCCAACGATCCCGATGATATCGCTGCTAATCTCGCCCTCGGGAACATTTACGAGCGGCTATATCGAAAGACGCAGAAGGCCGAACTGTTAGAAGCGTCGAACCAAGCTATTGTCCGCGTCCGGAACAGTGAGAAAGCCTCGGCTGACCAACGTGTCGAGGCCCTCACCTTGGAGGGACGCAACGAGAAGACGCTGTGGCGGCTGGAGTGGGACAAATTGGACAACGTTGCCGAGCGTCGGAGTGCGGCCACCAACAGGACGCTGCGCAAAGCCTACGAGGCTTACCGAACGGCCTATCTTTTCGATCTAAATCACTACTGGTCGGGGCTCGCGGCACTACAACAAGGGACGATAACGCTGGAGCTGTCGAAAGAGGAGATGTGGCAGGACACGTTCGATAACGTCGACCAAGCGCTGGTCTATCGGGCGGAACTGAAGCGACAGCTTGAAGCGCTTCACCCCATCGTATCTCAGGCGATCGAGGCGGCGCTCGCTCGGATGTCCCGCAATGACCAGAACCGCGTATGGGCCGAAATCAGCGCTGCGGACCTTCTGTTTCTAGTCGAGGAGCGTCCAAGCCGGGTGATCGAAGCCTACAGAGAAGCGGTTCCAAAAAATGGGTTCTTCGCCTGGAATGCCGCGAGAGGACAGTTGGAGCTCTTCACAAAGCTCGGTTACAAGGCCGAACTCGCAAACAAGGTCATTTCGACGATCGATACGCTCGTCGTGCGGCCCGAGGTTGACGACATTGGCGACCTGCACGTGGTCATTTTTGTGGGTCATCGCATCGACGAAGCTGGCCGCGCCGTCCTCCGTTTCCCGCGCGATCGCGAACCTCAGGCGCGCAATCTGATCCGCGAAGCGTTATCGAAGGCGAAAAACGGTTGGAGACGCATTGAGGTTTTGGCGTCCGCAGCTCCCGGGAGCGACATACTCTGCCATGAAGTTTGCTCGGAGCTCGGGATTGACAGCATTGTGTGCCTGCCGATGCCCAAGGACATCTATGCCCGTTTCGTCTTCGGCGATTTCGATTACTGGCGCTCGCGGTACCTTGAGCTGAGTTGGCCGGCGCCCGCTTCTCCAGCTCAGCAACCACGAAGGGTTGCCGCGATGGCTCGAAGGCAGCGGCATCGATCCTTGGGAACGCGGAAATAGCTGGGTGCTTGAGATGGCTCGGACGCGCGGCGCCAAAAAAATTACTTTGATTGCACTGTGGGACGGCAAGACCATGGGTGACGCGCCGGGTGGTACCGCACAAATGGTGCAGATAGCGCGGAAAGCGGGAACGGTTGACATTGTCCGCATCGACGCCGGTCAGCTTCTGTCCTGACCCGTTGCTGGAATTTTGGAAGCGGCGCGGCTCGCAGATTGCAGCGTCCTTTCCACCGGCTAAGGATGACCGGCAAAGTAGAGTCTCTCCAGATATTTTGGCGTGCCTGGCTGGTAATAGCGAGCTTTCCACGAGTCGTCCGGGACGAGGAATGATCGTGCGCTCTCTGGACCGGTCGCACCTCGCGCACGTACAAGACCACGAAACTGGAAGTGATTAAAGAGGCGCATGAACTCCGACAAATAAATGTCCGCAACTCGCCTGTCCCCTCGGATCACCAACATATTTTCATCGTTCTTGCGTGTCGATGCGTCGCTGAAATTTGCGGAACCGGTGATCACCAGGGGATCCTCCCCTAGCGGATCAATAATCATGTATTTCGTATGAATGTATTTGACATGAGCGTTCAACCCGCTGAGGTGCTCTTCCATCCATCGTTCGAACTCGTTGTGAGGCAGGATGTTGGCGACCGCCACCTCGTTGAGGGGAGATCCGTTCAGAAGGTCCATGTCCCTATCTGCGCTTTCCAAGAGAACGTAACGAAGATAAGGCTTAGGATGCTCGAGGACTTCTTCAAAAAGGTCGTTGACACCAAACGCTGCGGTGAGAAAGACCGCAGTGTTGGCCTGATCCATCAGGCGCGCATACCAATTCAACAGGTCCAGATTAGACCGCGGACTAAACGCCGCGCCTGTGCCCACCGCAGGGAGTCCGTCGGGGATGGGGAAAATCTCCTCGTTCCAAGGCCGGATTTCTTTCATTTCCGGATCTTCATGCAATTCCTCCCAATACCTTAAGTAGGCGGTGGCGACATCCTGGTCTCTCACAATGTGACCGCAGTTCGAGTGCCCGAAAATGCCTCCGTCTGTGAAGTTCGTCGATCCCGTCCAGACCTCGACGGGCTCTCCATTGTGGAGCAGGACAATGAACTTGTTATGAGAAATAGCACTGCGACTTTGGGTGCGCGGAGTCACGAGATCTTCAATTTTGGCTTTGCGAATTGCCTCCCAATTGGCGTCAGCCGGTCCGCCTGTTTTTACCCGCGCGTCGAAAACGATCTTCACATCCGCTTCTGAGGCCGCAGCCTCTCTGAGCGCGTTCAGCACAGCTCCTTGCTGGAGCTCATAAGCGGCGACACGAAGGCCCCAATCGGGGCCGTTGGCTTTGTGGATGAAATCGAGCATGGCTCGAAAGAGGCCGCGCGACAGCCACCGGAACGCCGCACGATCGGGGACGTCCGATGGGCGGCGATCGCCAAATTTTCTGACATAGGCCTGCGAACCGGCAACGCCGCGGTTGAAGTAGACCGCGTGCTGCCCCTCATCCTCCTTCTCCGTCGCAATTCGTATCTCGACAGTTTCAGATGCGTGCAACGCCCCGGGCTCACCCCGCATCGCTACGACCCTGTAGGTGTACTCGTGACCGTAGCGTGTCGTGAAATCGCCCCAGAAAAATCCCTGGATCGGGTGGTGCTCGGTCGAAACCATGCCTTCTTCTACGGGCACGTCGGGAAACACTTTGAGCGCCTGCAACCATGTACGTGAGTTGCCGTGGCCATGCTCGATCCGCTCAATCCCAAAGCCGAGCACGCCTTCGCTGGCAGCCTCCTCCATGTCGATGCCAAGCAGCACGACATACGCGCCAGCGATTGCATGCACAGAAAGTGGACCGGTCTTGTTGTAGGCTCGCATTCTTCAGAACTGCCAGCTGAGATGTTCCGACCTACTCGGGCTGATTAACCCCCTCGAGTTGGGCTCCAGCCGCGGTTCCTTGATCGAGCTTCCAGAGCAGCCAATCGTCATTGGGCCCGAATTTTTTTTGGTAGCGGTCCCATTTCAAAGGAAGCTTTTGGTTCAAGCTTTCTAGGAAAGGCAGGAGCGGTTTCTGTGGCGGCTCTGCATCTTCGCGATCGTCCATCTCGACGCGCTGCCACTTGAAGCGGTCCCTGTACTGCGCGAAGCCGAAACCATCAAAGAAGTGCTCGCCACCGATTAGCGGCATATACCAAAGGCTCGGAGAACCGTCCGGGTTTTCTTTGATCGGAATCTGCACTTCGAGGTCCTTAAGCATCCTAGAACCTTCGCTATCGCCCTTTTTTGCCAGATGGTCCTGCAAGCGGGCGAGCGCTGGAAACTTTACTGGTGGACTGACGAACAGCACGGGCTTCCGCTCCGATCGACAAAGGATGATCTCGTGCGGCGTCCCAACGCTATAGACGTTGGTTGGGACGTACGCGACGATGAAGTCGCTTGTATCAACCATGCGTAGGTCCATGTGCAGCGCGGGCCAGAAATGGTCAGCGCAGCTGGCCCGGGCATTCGCGCCCTTCTCCGAGGGGTCAAAACTCCATTGGGCCCGAACCTTGGCGGTTGTTTCATCCTCTCGCCCGTACTCCTTCACACCCTGTATCTCCGGCTTGAACCAAGGATCGAACACCGTGACTCCGAACTCCTGAAGAAATTCGCTGACACGGTTGCGCCAGCCGAACTTCTTCTCAGCTTCTCGCGACGCGACGAAATCCATTGGACCCGAAAGATATACGCGCGTGTTGCGCAGCAAATTCGGTTTCTCCATTCTTCCCATTGACGTCACTCCCCTCGGCTTTTCCGATCCTCGGTGTGCGATCACCACGCTGTAGTTACCCGCGGGGGAATTGCAGGTTAACGAAGTCAGTTTGAGCATTCAGCGAAAGCCCCGCGTACGGCTCAAGCAGGCTTGCCGGTATGCGCAGGCGGCGAGCCGCCGACGCGTGCACAAGATTTGCCACAGCCTCGAAATGGTGCGCCGGGCCTGTGGCGGTCGCCGTCGGCGAATGGTCCCACCAAACCACCCAATCGCTGGTCGCGGAGAAGATGGCTGCATCGAGTGACCGTGGATCCGCCTGCACCCGTCGGGCGGCCTTCGCCACGCCCGCCAGAAAGGCGTCGGACGTTGCGTCAGCCTTCCGCGTTCCAACGAACAGGCGGCAATAGCCGGTCTGCCAATCAATGGATCGCTCGAAGAGGTGATAGGGCTGGTCGGGCGTGATCTCGTCTGCCGCAAGCAATTTAGGGAACCCGCTTCGGCTGGCCGGCATATCGAAAACTAACTCATGTAGCTCGCTATATGCTCGGCCGCCGACGCTCCGTTTTGCTTCGTGGTAGCACTCCTGTGTGCGGTAGAAGACCAGGGCGACCTCGTCCGGGATCGTGCTGTCCTTCAACTCCGGCAGGACGGCGGGGAGGTAGGCCGTTAATCCATATTGGCGTTGCATTTGGACTGTAAACGGCATGAAGAGCTGTCCGAGGCGCTCGACGAATATGTCGCCGCCGAACGCCGGTTTTCTTGCGGCCTCGGAAGACCCGAACCGAATCCGCAGGGACGGGTCGCGGTGCGCGGCGGTTGCGATCAGCAACCTGGGACTTCGTGTCGTCCGCGGTGCCTATAAGGTGTCGCCAGCCGCGCACCAGCAACTCATTCAATGTCTCCAGCGCAGCCTGAGACTTTGCAGCCTCGCCTCCGCTCGCAACCAAGTTCGTGGTGAACGTTTCCAGCTCGCGGGCAAGGCCCTCGTCCAACTCGCGCATTCGGCTGGACAGAAATCCGCCCTGAATGATCGCGTGCATGCGCCGCACTCCGAACTCGGTCGGCTCGTTTTCCGCTGCCAGCCGTGGGTCTTGTTGGAACTGGGCTGTGACGGCTATTTTCGCGGCGGTGCTCGACGTGCTGAAAATGCCAAACACGCGTCGTCGTGCCAGATCGAAAGCCTGCGCCGCGGTGATGCCTCCCGACCACAGGATCTTGACCCCCAGCAACTCGCTATAGTCGCGAAGTGCTTCGATCTGATCGGGAGTGAGCACCCCGTCGGGGCTATCGCTTCCGTGCACCAGCCTGCGCGGGTTCACGCGGTCCGGGGCGTCGAACAGAACGGTTGTCGCCCCAGCTCCTCGGGCGGCCTTCAGCCATAGACGGGCCGCCACTTCGCATTGCCCCACGTCGAATACTTCTGTGGCAGTTACCAGGGGCGTATCTACGTAGAACGCCGGGATTGCTGTCCAGCCGCTCGTCCATTGAGTTATTAGCTCGATCACCTGCGCTTGCTCTTCGAGCGTGAAGGGAAGAAGGCCGTATTTGCCGGCGTCAAACCCGTTGGCTCGAGCCGCTTCCAGTCCCGTCCAGATAGTTCGCGCTGCTGAGTTCACGTCTACTTGGTATCGCGGCCTCAGGCGCACACCGCGCGCGGTCGCGAATCTTAGCAACCGGTTCGATGCCGGGACGCTGAGAACATTGAGCAGCCCTTGAGCGCCCCACCGTCGGCGGGCATAAGGGAGTTGGGCGCCGTCAATCGCGACCTCCGGAAATCCGAGGTCGGCAGCTGCAGCGATAATGGCCTCGCTTTGCTCTAGCTGCGCGTCGGTGGCGATCTCCTCCTTGAAGGAGACAAGAATCGATAGCCGATGGGTATCGGGAGGGCCGATCTCGCCTTTTTTTCGAGCTTCGTCCAATTTCCTGGCGAGGACAGCGAGCCGCGTGCAGTCCGCCCCTGGGTCGACCTGCAGCCGGACCGTCAGAGGGCGCGGGCGGTGATCAGGAGTGTCGAGGAATTGATGAAACGCGGCGATGACGGCTTCGGCGGATTTCTCCAGTGCCGGAAACTCAGGCAATTGCCCGGTCAGCCGGACGTTGCTGCGAGTGCCGACGTTAGTCGTGAGGAGAAGCTGTCCTGCAGCTCCGGCTGAAAGCGCACCGTATTCGGGCGGCCCAATGGGAACCTCGCCGGCGCTGGTCATCCGCTCCCCGTCAAGGATGACACCAAGTCGAGAGCGGCTTGAAGCGCCCGCGACCGCTTTCGCCGACGATAGCGCCGCGTCGAGGACGAGCGAGCCAGCGCTTCCTTCATCACTGACAGCGAACAGCGGCCCGTACTGATCACTATCGTAATCAGCCAGAAGCGCCTTCGACGTCGGCCGTTGAGATTTCCACATAGCTGCTGTCATCGTCCACCTTGCGATCGGTTGAGCGTCAGCGAGCGGTGGTGTCATTGCACCGGCACAAAAAGAGATATTGATTCAACCAGAACACCGCGTTGCCGCAAGCCCCTTGCAGCTTGATGCGATCGGCACAGAATCCGACAGGTCTATGTATCTGAGAAGATTTTAGTCGATCTGGAAAGATACCAAGGTGAACATATGGAAAAGGCAGAAAAATTTGTGCGTCTAAAGAGATTGCTGACTCAAATCGCGCCGGGAAATTCCATCGAGGCAGTATCGCGGCCTGACACCGAAGCAATCGACCGCGAGGGATTCGAAAGCTTGGGGCCTGGCAATGTCGCTGCAGCAGAATCGGGATTGCAAAAACTAGCGGAGGATCGCGTCCAGGAAATTACGCCGAGCGAAATGCTCGGCTTGGAGGCAATCGTGCTTCCAAGAAATCGGCCGGTGGCATTTGTCCGCGGCGAGTCGTACGACGATCTTGACGGCCCATGGGTTAGCCTCAATGACGACATTATCAAAAGGCGGATTGCTTCACTTCTTCCTCTGATAGGGCGTGTTGAAGTGCCGAGTTCTCCGATATTGCCGTACGCGGGAACAGGATTTGTGGTGGGCCAAGGGCTGATTGCAACAAATCGGCATGTTGCCCAGCTATTCTCTCAAGGTCTCGGACTCACTATTCGCTACCGCGCCGGTGACGCGGCGATCGATTTCAAACGACAGGTCGATGCCCCCGACGACGATCGCACCGCCTATTTGTCGGTTCGCGCCGTGGAGATGATCCACCCCTATTGGGACATGGCTCTCCTCAGAGTCGACGATCTACCGACAGATCGTATGCTTAGATTGTCGGTGAAATCACCGGAAGAATTGCTCGACCACAATGTCGTCGTGATCGGCTATCCGGCCAGGGACGAGCGAAACGATGTTGCGCTTCAGGACCGCATATTCAACAGAACATACAACGTGAAACGGCTGCAGCCAGGTGTGATTAGGGCGCGCGCCAAAATTCAAAGTTTCGAAAATACGGTCAATGCCCTGACCCACGATGCTTCGACGCTGGGGGGAAACTCCGGATCCGCTGTCATCGAAGTCGACACTGGAGAGGTTGTCGCGCTGCACTTTGCCGGCGAGTATCTTAAGGCCAACTACGCGGTGCCGATGCACGAACTGGCGCGGGACAGCCGCGTCGCATCGCGACTGAATTTCGAAGGAACACTTCCACCGACTAACGACTGGGCGCCGGCGTGGCGTTCCGTGGAGGGGACCGACAACTCGGCCAGCGCCGCAGCGCCTCCACAGGCGGAAGAAGCTATCGTTGTCGATCCAGACTATGGCAATCGGCCGGGATACGATCCAAGCTTCCTCGAGACCATTGATGTGCCGCTGCCTCGCGTTAGCAAGGCGATGGAGCAAGACACTGCACGAGTGAGATCGGATGCGCAGAAGAACGGCGATCCGTTCGAACTCGCTTACTATCATTACAGCGTCTACATGAATAAGCGCCGCCGTACGGCTTGGTTCTCTGCGGCCAATGTCGATGGTGACCATCGCCCCGATATCGGTAAACGACGGGGGGACCGTTGGTATACGGATCCTCGTATCTTGAGATCGGAGCAAATCGGGCAGGAAGCCTTCGAGCCAGGAATTGATCGCGGTCACTTGACCCGGCGCCAAGACACCGCTTGGGGCAGCGATGTCGCCAGCGCTACCCTGGCAAACAACGACACATTCCACTTTACCAACTGTTCCCTGCAGGCTTCTCCCTTCAATCAAGGTAGGGACCGTTGGCAGGGACTGGAACAGTTTCTTTTGGAGCAACACGCGAAGAAGGAACGCAGACGCTTGGTCGTCATCACCGGCCCGCTATTCGCAGCGAACGATCCGATATACAAAAATGATCGAATGAACTACTCGGTCCGGTGTCCGTTGCAGTTTTGGAAGATATGCGTCCTGATTAGACGCGACGGCACACCTTCAGCCACTGGGTTCGTGCTCGGACAAGAAGATATCCAGAACCTGCCAGGCTTCGAGGAAGCTTTCGACGTAGCGGCTACCCAGATCAGGGTCGCTGATCTGGAAGAGCGTACCGGTCTGGATTTCGGCGATATCAAGAAATTCGATCACTTCGCCGCTGGCGGAGTGCCAGGAACACTGGAACTGCCTGGCGTCGAGGGGGTGGTTCGGCGCGCGAAAATCGTCAGGAATGGCAGCGATATCGTCGTGTGACGATTTCGCCTGCCGATCGTAGCCAGGGTAAGAGCAACCAACGGAGTTGGGCTAACTCCTAACCAACTTTAGCTCGGTAGAGACGCGCGATGGAGCCGAAACAATATCTCACCGAACTCGAGTCGGCTTTAGAACAATATCGCTTCCGTGAAGTCCGAGCTCTTACCGATCAGATTGACCCGGCTACCTTCGACTTGCCGCAAATCAAAAAGGCGCTGCGTTTGATCAGGCGCAAGCGCTTGTTCGCCGACCTAGAGCACGCAGCCAGCCTGTTCAGCATGGCTGGAAAAGATGACCCTGTCATTCGGCGACAATGGTGCCAGTCGTTGCTCGACCAAGGACGCGTTCTGCAGGCGTTGGCCGCCTTGAATTTGATGTCTCAAAAGTACTCCGATGAACCAGTGGAAGGTCCGGAAATCCGAGGCTTGATAGGGCGCGCCTATAAGCAGTTGTTTGTTGAGGACAGCGATGCAGAAAGTTTAAGAGCAGCGATCAACGCTTATCGTTTTGATTGGGAGCGCCGTCAGGGCGACCATCGGTGGCATGGCATCAATCTTGTTTCGCTGCTCTCACGGGCGAAACGCGATGGCATTTCTATAGATAATGCTCTGGATGCGACTGAAATCGCGCAGAAAATCCATGATGACATTGAGGAGCAGGGTGCGACCGGAATTTGGGACTATGCGACGAGTATGGAGGTTGCGATCGCGCAGCAGGACGAGCGCGCCATTCTGACCTCTGCGAAAAAATATATTCAGCATCCGGATGCCGACGCGTTCGAACTTGCCAGTACGTTGCGTCAACTGAAGGAAGTCTGGAGTTTGGAAGGGACCGACATCGGAAATAAGCTCTTGCCGGTCTTGGAGTACGCCGTGCTTCAGCGAGAGGGCGGCTCGCTTCATCCAATGCAACTCGGCAAGGTTCCGGTTGGAGAGGGTTTTGAGGCAGTTTACGGCACCGAAGCGACGGTTAAGCTGCAATGGATCGACACTCTTTATCGAAGCTGCACGGCCATTGGCCGCATCAGCAATGCCGCAACCGGCGACCCCGCTGGGACAGGTTTTCTTATGTCGGGGGCGGACCTTTGCTCGGGTTGGGGAAACGGGCCATTTTTCTTGACCAATTCCCACGTTATTAGCCTGGATCCTGTGGATGAGGCTCCCTTGCGTCCATTGCAGGCGGAGATCGAATTTACCCGGCTCAACGGCCGCCCGCGAGTAAGGCTGGGAGAACTCGTTTATAGCTCGCAACGCATCGAGATGGACATCTCGATCTTGCAAATCATTGCGCCGCCAGACTCGGGCAAGCTTGAGCTCTGCCCTACTCTGCCGAAAATTAGCGGCACCTCAATGCAACGCGTGTACGTGGTCGGCCATCCTAAAGGCCAAGAACTTGCAGTTTCGCTGTATGACAACAGCCTTGCCGAATGCTCACAGCAGTACGTTCGCTACCGAAGTCCCACCGAAGAGGGCAATTCTGGATCTCCAGTCTTAGATCGCCAACTGAGCTGCTTTGCCGTTCATCATCGCGCGTTGAAAGAGAAACAACTGAATGAAGGGATCGCCCTGGAGGCGATCATCCGCGCCATTGCGCAGCAGAAGGCCGTGAAGTCCTCGTGCTCTGATCTGAGCGGACAGCGCGCAACAAGCAAATCTGCCGACAGTCGTGTGGTGCTATCCTACCTAACGTTCGACGAGTTGAGATGAATTTGAATCTTCCGTGCCGCCATCAACACGATTAGCGCCGCACACGTCGCGCCGGCACGATGCTACCGCCTGATCGGCTTAGACAATCGCCATTCGTGTCGCACGGATTAATTGGCGGACGAGATTTTCGGAAGAGAAAAATCATCCGCGACGCTGGCGATGCTCCAATTGATTAAAATCGATATGGGCGTACACTAAAGTTTATTACGCACTTGTCTTCAGGATCAAAGGCTCAGAGTCCGCATCGGCTACGGCGTGACAGCTTAACGGAGGAGCAAATTCTTGCCTCCCGTCAGCGCACAAAATCGCAAACAGATTGCCGTACAATTGCTCACTGTGGATGCGGATGACGATTATTTATCCCCACAACGCGTGGTGACGCCGTCGGCGTTGGCTGCAGTACCTGTGATCCCCTTCCCTGGCGAAGTTCGCCGGTACGCGCCTCAAGCGCCGGGATATGTCATCTGTGCAATTGGCAATTTGAATGCGGATTTCGGGATTCGCGATTGAGCGACCAGACGGAGTGTCGAGATGATGTCTCTGTTCACAAGAAGGAAAGTGATTGGCATGTTTCGCTTGGTGGGGCTCGCAGTCCCATTTAAATTTTCGCCTCTCCTTGCCGCTGAAACTCAAGCCGCCACGAATACGCCAGATGTCCACCTGCTGAGCCAAGACGCTCGGCCTCCCGCCGTCGGTCCCTCTACAAGATGCCCGGCTTTGCGCCCCAGCCAGTGACCGCCCGAGGTCTGATTCAAACTTGCCGAATGTGAATTGGGTGCGGGGCAACGAGGCACGCGCCGAGTGGACTTGGGCGGCGCAGCTCGCCGACAGCCCCGAAGCAGTTCCTAACAATCTCGGGAGGTACTTGGTCCAGATACCTGGGGTATTCGAAAAACAGCTTGATTATTCCACCAGTCTTATCTTCGACACGCCGTCGTTCCGAAACGGAGTTCAGATATCGGGGTTCGTCGACCGTGTGACGAAGGAGCTTGTAACCAATGCGATCGCCCAGAGGCGGAGAGCTTGGTACACAATGACGCATCATGCCTTTCTGGGCATGCAATCCGCACGTCGTTATGGCACCGCCCCTGACAAAATGGCGCAGAAGATGCTCCACCTCGACGCCCCGTCGACGCCGGGTATCTTTGATCGCCATGAACGCGCAGCGGTGATTTTCGCAAATAAGTTCGCCACGGATCCGCAGTCATACAGCGACCAGGATTTTGCGGAGTTCCGCGCCGCTTTTGGTGAATATGACCAGAATGTCTACGCGTCCGTGGAGCGTCCATTCCTTCAGCTTCGCGCCGCGCGTGAAGCCCGAGCCCAGGCGCTTGTCGATGCCAAATCAGCCAACGAAGCGGATACGCTCGCGCGAAGAGCCGCAGATAGCGTTCCTACAACGATGCCGAAGGATCTTCTCGCGCGGAAAATTAATAGCCAGTTCGTCGAGCTTTGCTTTCTCGGTATGCAGTTCGTCGGCCTAGCCGGCGTGTTTTCCGCTCTAAACATTCCCGACGAGGGACCAATGGACGGCGCCCTTCAGCCGGCGTACCCCCCTGAGTTCATTAAGAAGCTTAACGGTCTGCTTGCCGCCGGATCGAACGGGATCGGCGAGATCGTACCGCCCGCCGTCATTCCGCCGACCGAGGCAATTGCTGCTGGCCGCGTGAAGGTTGGGCCCGCCCCACTGAAAGGAGCTCGCATCCCACTGGCGTCCTATGAGTTAAATCCTGACCGCGACTTCGGCATAACTCAGGGCGGACAGAGCCTCGCCGCGTGGGGCTGGGGTCGCGGCGCGCACCAACCTGGCAGCCTGGTGTATGCGCTGCAGTATCTGCCAGACGCAGGTCGCGAGGAGGCATTTTACTCGCTGGCTCTGATGTTCAACGAAGATCAGACTCGGAACGGCGTGCTGGTGGCCGGCTTTGTCGACCGCGTACTCAAGGAACTGCTGGTCCAGAAAGTCTACCGGCTCAGCCGCTCCCGCTATGGTTTGGAACACCACACGGTATTCGCCTACGATGAGTTCCTTCGGCATTACAGCGGCGGCGGATACAGACGGCCGGGAACGAGCGACGCTGACGCGCGGCGAGCCACCGAACGGGCGCTAACAGAGTGCACAGAAAAGCTTTTGTATCTCCATGAAGCAAATAAGCACCCGGATAAATATTCACCCGTCGAACTCGCGGCGTTCGCGTGGGTGGATGCAGTCATCCTGAGACCTCACGAAGCTTACCGGCTTGAACCCGCATTGCGCCAAGCTTTGAAGAATCAGAACGAGGCCGAAATTGCGGCTGGGACGCGCTGGCTCGACATGGCGGGAGGCGTGACGCGCGGCGACGCTATCAATCGCTTGCTCGATCATCAAATCGCAGAGCTAGCGATGTTTGTTTCACACATGGACGGCATCGGACGTGCGATGACGATGATGCAGCTGGAAGTGGAAGAACCTGTCCAAATCATTCGCGGCAGGTTCGGTCCGAGCGGCGGTATCGTTCCCGAATTGGACAAAGACGGACAAGTGATCCCGACCGGGCATTTCAACAACCGACTTGGCTTTCATGCACTGATGCGAGCGGTGGGTGTCGACGAAAGAATCATGACACTCAATGAGCTTTTCGCAAACCCCAAATTGAACGTCGAAATCACACGTCAACTCGAAGCGGGGCAGAGGTCAGTCTCAATTTCCGGCGAGGACGCAGCGAAGACCGGAGAGTTCTGAACGTTTGATTCCGACGTTTCAGAGCCTTTTTACTCTGGTCAATGCTGCTTTCACCCTTTGCAGTATCGCGACGAATACGATGCGCCGGTGCCAAGGATAAGCAGCACGCAGTTTCAATTGATAGCAGCGACCCATGCCTGATACTGACGCTGTCAGCCATGCTCGTAAATTTCTGCGGGGCGAGCAGCTTAAATTTGCGGAAGCTAACGAACTCTGGAAGCGGTTGAAAAAGGAGGATCAGCTTTCATTGGCGAGGCAGGTGCTTCGTCAGTTGCGCGAAAAGCCACTCTGCCTCAGCGATGGCGTGCCAAACGACACCCCGACAAAAGAGATCCTCTGCCGTCAGGAAGCACTACTGACGAGCAAAGACCCGGAGCTCGATGCGGCCACCCGCCATGATGAGGCGCTCAACCTCCTCGCTAACGCGTTCGAGTTCATCGAGAATACAAAACTTGCCGGCGACGGAGAAACTCTCGGTATCGCGGGCGGCATTTGTAAACGCAGGTGGAATGATCTCGGCCAGCTGAAAGACCTGGTGCAAGCAGCAGAGTTCTATGAACGCGCAGCCAAAAACGAATTGGGGGACGACGCTTACCCGCACATCAATGCAGCCTTCCTCGAGGATCTGCTAGCGGCGGCGGGCGACCGGCCGGCCGAACGGCGCGAACGCGCAAAGAAGCTGCGCGAGCGCATCCAGGAAGACCTGCCGGTAAGCGGTACATGGTTCAACACGGCGACACGCGCTGAGGCTCTGTTTGGACTTGGGAAATATGCCGAGGCGACTGAAGCGCTCAGGCGCGTTGGGCGCCAAACGCGCGCCCTGGGAACTCCGCACGATGGCTGAGCAACTTGCCCAACTCGCCTATCTCCGCGAGGAACGTCCGCTCGAACATCCGGCAATCCGCACGTTTTTCGAAACTTTGCTGCCGGGCGCGAGCGACGCCATTCGCTCCGTCATTATCGGAAAGGTGGGGCTGGCGCTTTCTGGCGGCGGATTTCGGGCCTCGTTTTACCATCTCGGAGTATTGGCGTGCCTCGCCGAACGCGACATCCTGCGCGACATAGAGGTGCTTTCATGCGTCTCGGGCGGCAGCATCGTTGGTGCGTGCTATTGGCTGAAGTTGCGCCAGCGATTGTTGAAACCCGAGCCGATGCGGCACGAAAGTTACGTCGAGCTTGTGCGCGAATTGATCGCGCACTTCCAGGATGCCGTCCGTGCGAACCTTAGAGGGAAGGTTCAGCCCCATGTGGCAGAAGTCATTTGGCGCTTCCTGAACGACCAAAGGGGGGTCTTGGATCCGGAAAAAACAGCGGATGCGCTTGAAGAATACTTCTATCGACCACTGTGGCCCGACGATGGTCCCATCCAAATGGATCAACTCGCCTTTAGTCCGACCGATCATGATACGGCTCTGACCGGATCCGAGCAGTTCAACCCTGCCAAACACAATTGGCTGCGGGCTCACAAGGTCCCGGCGCTGATCCTAAACGCGACAACGGTCAATACCGGACACGCCTGGCGCTTCACACCGACCTGGATGGGTGAGTCGCCGTGGTCCGTCCACGAGTCGGCCGACAGCATTCCAAGGTTGGAATGGTCCATGTACGACAAGAGCACGGGCTGGCAAATCAGACTCGCTCGCGCCGTGGCAGCCTCGGCCTGCGTCCCGATGGTGTTCGCACCGTTGCGCATCGGCCAATATTACGGACAAGGCATCGAGATATCGCTTGTCGATGGCGGAGTGCACGACGGCCAAGGCTCGGTGTCGCTGCTTGCCTCGGGCTGCAACGTGGTTCTCGTCAGCGATGCCTGCGCCCAGCTCAGGCTGGAGCCGGCACCTGTCCCGGGCCTGAAGGGTCTGAAGACGTCGACCTTGCGATTTGTAGACACGCTCATGGAACGCGTGCGCCTGGCCAATTTCGCGGACTTGGAGGCCCGTCGTCGTTCGGGTCTGCTTCGCGGTTTGACATTCCTCCACATGAAAGCAGGGCTCGATGCCGACGTTATCCGCCTGCGCTTTTCCCAGGAAGCATACGGCCTGGAACGTACGCCTCTCTCGCCCTCGGGTGTGCGCAAGGACTTTCAGCGGGCTCTGGCGGAGATGCGGACCGATCTAGATGTATTCACGCCCGACGAAGCGTATGGCCTGATGGCATGTGGCTATCAAATGGCGTCAAAAGGCCTCGACCGCGAGCTGCCCAAGCTCCAGGAGGTGTGGCGAGCAGCGCCCCGCGCCGATTGGCCGTTCCAAGAGATGCTCGCCGAGATAACATCGGTTGCAAGCACGACGACACATCGTGACGATCGATTGGCTGCGCTGCGGGCCGGGCACAACGTTGACCTTTCGGCCGGCTCACCGAGCCGCCTGGTACGAACACCGCTACCACTATGGAGAAAGGTCAAATCTTTCCTGAGCACTTAATAAAACGCATTCGTGAAGCTTAAGTAGATCGTGACCTGCCTCCTACAGGGTGTTTTCAGTGTGGCACCGAGCGGATCTTCTCATTGAAGATCGGGACGCTGAGGCCGCAAGACCCGAACCGTGCGAGATAGCCCATCATGAAATCGTTCACGCCCATGTGGTGAAGCGTCACGACGTCGCCCGCCAGCAGCGCGCGGCGCTCCTCCGGCGTCAGATCGTAATCGGCGATGGCCGCCGCCGGGTCGGACTGCATGCGTCCACGGAAATCGTGATCGCGTAGCACCTGCCGGCAAATCTTGTGAATGGCGTGCACTGACATAGCTTAGCTCCAGCGCCAGCCGGCATAAGCGTGGCCGTTTTCCATTTGTTTTATGAGAAAATCCGGCTTGCGGTTGTCGGTGAAGGCCAGCATGGCAATCCAGTTGAGCAGTTCGCCGCCGACATTGCCGGCCGCGTGCATACGGTCTTCGGTGGCGGCGGAAATCAGCGAATCGGTGTCGCCAGCCTCGAGATAGCGGCAGAGCTCGTGAACCCACTCCGGATCCGGCACGCCGTCGGTCTTGCCCGGATCGATGCGCGGTCCGAACACTTCGAGCGAAAAGCTTCCCGTTCCGATGATGACAATGCGCAAATTCTCCGGATAGGCCTCGAGCGCCTTGCGGATCTCGCGGCCGAGCGCAAAGCAGCGGCGAGCGGAAGGCAGCGGTGGCACATGCCCACTGATGAAGAACGGAATCACCGGCACGCGCATGCCGGGATTCACGAAGTGCAGCGGCACCATCACCGAGTGATCGCAACCGAACTCACGCAGCGAGGCGACGTCGTAGCCTGCCCGCACAGTATGATTGTGCAGATATTCGGCAAGCTTCGGCATCGACGGCACGCTGTAGACCGGCATTCCGCCGCGCGGCTCGTCAATGGGGCCTGAAAATTTCTCGTCGATGCCGATCGCAAGAATCGGGAAGTTATCGAAGAAGAACGTATTGTAGTGGTCGGTGTCGAAAATCAGGATGACGTCGGGCCTGGCCGCCACCAGCGAGTCGCGCGCCTGCGCAAACATCAGGCCGGTCGGCGACTGCGGCCCTTCCTGCACGACGCGCGAGGGGAAAAACGGCGTATGTGGCAACCCATACGCGGCAACGATTTTCGCCACGCCGGCGACCTCGCTCACTCAGTTCACCTTGATGTTGGCCGCTTTCACCAGTTCTTGATTGCTGATGATCTCGCTCTGGATCAGCGCGTCGAATTCGCGCGACGTGAGCGGCATTGGATCGGCACCGAGCTGATTGAGACGTTGTTTGACGGCGGGATTTTCCAGCGCCGCCTTGATCTCGTTATGCAGTCGCTCCACGATCGGCGCAGGCGTCTTGCTCGCCACCAGCACACCGACCCAAAAATTGAACTCCGAGTTCGGAAACCCTGCCTCCACCGTGGTCGGAACGTCGGGCAAGGCGGTCGCGCGGCGCGAGGAGCTGACGGCGAGGGCTGCAAGCTGACCCTCCTGAATAAGCCCTTTGGCCGGCAATAGCGGCACGAAATAAAAGTCGATGCGGTCGGCAACAATTTCGCGCAGAGCTTCGGGGGCGCCCTTGAAGGGAACGTGCTGGGCATCGAACTTTGCCGCCAGCTTGAAACGCTCGGCGTTGAAATGCGACGCGGTGCCGGCACCGGCTGAGGCATAGTTGAAGCTGCCCGGCTTGGCCTTGGCGGCCTCCACCAGGTCGCGCGCGGACTTATAGCCCTTCGCCTTGGCGACAATGAGCACGTTCGGCAGATTGCCGAGCGGAATGACCGCGGTGAAATCCTTGGCGGCATCGTAAGGCAGTTGCGCATAGGTCGCCGCAGTCACGGTATGCGAAGACGTGTGCACGAGCAGCGTGTAGCCGTCCGGCGGCGCTTTCGCGACGACATTGGCACCGAGCGTGCCGCCCGCACCCACGCGATTTTCAACCACGATCGTCTGCCCGATCTGAGTGGACACCTGATCGAACACGGCGCGCGCGATGACATCCGATGCACTACCGGCGCTGAATGTGATTATTGCCTTGATAGGCTGCGCCGTTGGCCATGACTGCGCCACGGCGGCAACGGGAGCAAACAGAACCACCAGAATAAGGATCGATGTCCGAATGCGAGACATGCCGCTTCCCCCGTCGCGTTTAACTTTGTTCGCGCATTTTTAGCACAGTGGCCTGCACCCGCAATCGATCATCTCGCACTTAGGACCTTAGCTCGAATGGCCATTGCGCATGGGAGATTTGGCCAGCATTGTCGGCGCTCAAAGGGACAAGGAACAAAGGTGATGATCCGTATTGGAATTATCGGGCTGGGCTGGTGGGGCAAGCAGATCGTGACCTGCCTTGCAGAGAGCCCGCGCTTCAGGATCGTTGCCGGATGCGACATCGACATGAAAATGGCGGCGCCGTTTGCCGCTACCCACAAGCTGGAACTCGTAGACGACTACAGGAGTCTGATCCGGCGCACCGACCTCGAAGCAGTTGCGGTCGTGACCCCTCACCTTCTGCACGAAGAAATGGCCATCGCTGCGCTCGAAGCCGGCAAGCAAGTTTTTTGTGAGAAACCGCTCGCGCTTACGGCGGCCAGTGCGGAGCGGATCCTGGCGGCAAGCGAAAAGGCCGGCGGCGTGCTTGGTATCGGCCATGAGCGACGATACGAACCCGCAATGGAAGAAATGCGCCGTCTGTTCGACAGCGGAGCACTTGGCCGCGTATTGCACATGGACGCCAATGTGAGCCACAACAATTTCCGGAAGATGGATCCTACGAACTGGCGCCGCGACGCCCGTCATGCCCCAGCCGGCGCCTGGACCGCGCTCGGAATTCATCTTGGCGACATGTTCGTCTCTCTTGCCGGCAAACCGGTGCGCGTCGCGGCCCGCACGGCGTCGCAGATTTTTCCGACGCCGTCGGAAGACTTCGTGAGTGCCGAAATTGACTTTGAGAACGGCGCCCGTGGACGCATCACGTGCCTGTCTACGCCGCCGTTCTACGGCCGCTTTACACTTGTTTGCGACCAGGGTTGGGTCGAAACACAGGAAGGGGGCAATGTAGACAAGGGTATTCCGTCGAGTTTCGTCTATTGCGGTCCGGATGGTGCCCGGCACACGCGAAACTACGAGCACGCGAATACTGTACGCATGAATTTCGAGGCTTGGGCCGATGCGCTCGAAAACCGCGTGCCCTATCGATTTACGAGCGAGCAGTTGCTCGCCAATATTCGCATTCTCGATGCAGTAACGCGCTCAGCGGCGGCGGATGGAAAGCCTATCGCGCTCTGACGGCAAAGTGCCGCTGGTCCTCGAATTTTGTCCGCATTTGCGCTACACCGCGCCGTATGCAGAGCGAAAAAGAACAAGTTGCACTGTCCTCGATTTTCGCCTCCGCGGGGTTGACCATCGCCAAGGCGATTGTCGGGTTTTCCACGGGTTCGCTCGCGATTCTGTCGGAAGCCGGTCATTCACTCATCGACCTCGGCGCCACGGTTATGACGTACGTCGCCGTGCGAATTTCGGGCAAACCGGCGGACGCAAAGCATCACTACGGGCATGGCAAAGTGGAGGCCCTTTCGGCCCTTGCCGAGACCGCTCTGTTGTTTCTGCTGTCCGGGATCGTGGTGTGGGAGGCGACCAAGCGCCTGGTCGAGCATGAGGCTCATGTCGTCGAAGCGACTGTGTGGGCCTTCGCCGTTATCGCCGTCTCGATCATTGTCGACTTCTTCCGCGCCCGCGCCCTATCGCAAACCGCGGAAAAGACTTCGAGTCACGCGCTTGAAGCCGACGCGCTCCATTTTTCCTCCGATCTATGGTCTTCGCTGGCAGTGCTGGTGGGGTTGATTGGCGTGCGTTTCGGATTGCCGTGGGCGGATTCTGTAGCCGCACTGGTAGTGGCAGTGCTCGTCTGCATCGCCGGCTGGAAGCTCGCCAAACGCACCGTCGACACGCTGACCGACGTTGCGCCACCGGGGGCAACCGAAAAGATCACCGGTCTTGCCGCTCGAGTCCCTGGTGTCGTCGCCGTCGAACAGGTGCGCGCCCGCGCAGTGGGCGAGCAGACATTCATCGATCTGACGGTCGCGGTCAGTCGCACATTGCCGCTCGATCGCGTGAGCGCGATCAAAGAGGCCATCATCGCGGCATTGCGCGAGCAAATACCTGGCGCCGAGCCGGTCATCACGACCAATCCCGTCGCACTCAATACCGAAACCGTGATTGACCGGATCATGGTCATTGCGCGCAACCGGGCGCTCGCCGTGCATCATGTCACGGTCCATGGGCTTAAGGACAAGCTTGCGGTTTCCCTCGATCTGGAAGTCGACGGCAAGCTTTCGTTGCGGGCTGCGCACGAAATGGCCGACGGTCTTGAGAGCGCAATAGCGGCCGAGCTCGGGTCCGATGTCGAGGTAGAAACCCATATAGAGCCGCTGCAGCCGCAGGACGCCTCCGGACGCGAGGCACCCCCCGAGCGGGTCAAGGCAGTCGCAATGGCGCTATCCGAGCTGGCCGCAAAAGGCCGCCATATCCGCGACGTACACGACGTGCGGGTGCGCGAGACCGGCGAAGGCGAAATTGTCAATTTTCATTGCCGCGTCGATCCGCGTTTGAGCGTCCAAAGCGTCCATGAAAACGTCGACGCCCTTGAACGTGCGCTCAAGGAGCAATCCCCGCCGATCAAACGCGTGATTGGTCACGCCGAACCCATGCGCTAAACCGCGTTCCATTCTGGCAGTTCGCTGTGTCAGCGTAGCGATTGAGACGCTGAGAAATGGCACTAGGGCACGATGACTGCGGCACCTTGCACACGCCCGTCGCGTAGATCTGACAACGCTTCGTTTGCGCGCGCCAGCGAATAACGCGTTACCTCGCACTTGACATTCGCCTTGGGTGCAATATCGAGAAACTCCCGCGCATCCGACCGCGTGAGATTTGCAACCGACATCACTTGTCTCTCCTCCCAGAGCAGCTGGTAGGGAAAGCTCGGTATGTTCGACATGTGAATTCCTCCGCAGACCACGCGGCCACCTTTTTTCACCGCCTTGAGTGCAATCGGTACGAGCGCGCCGACCGGTGCAAAGATAATCGCGGCGTCGAGCGGCTCTGGTGGTAATTGATCGGAGGCGCCTGCCCAGGCTGCGCCAAGTGAGAGAGCAAACCGCTGTGCCGGTTCATCGCCAGCGCGCGTGAATGCGAAGACACGCCGGCCCTGCCATTTTGCGACTTGCGCCAGAATGTGTGCGGCAGCGCCAAATCCGTAGAGGCCAAGCGCTTCACCCTCGCCGGCCATGCGATAGCTCCGCCACCCGATCAGACCTGCGCAAAGCCAGGGCGCGATTTGCGGGTCATCGAGTTCGCTGACCAACGGAAAGCAGAAACGCGCGTCTGCGACCGCATGAGTGGCGAAGCCGCCGTCCCGCGTATAACCGGTAAAAATCGGCCTATCGCAGAGATTTTCGCGGTTGCTGCGGCAAAAGCTGCAGAGGCCACAAGTGCTGCCCAGCCATGGCACCCCAACGCGATCGCCTACCCGGAATGTCTCCACGCCCGCCCCTACTTCCTCCACGCGGCCGACGATTTCGTGACCGGGGACGATCGGCAAACTGGGATGCGACAGTTCCCCATCGACCACATGCAGGTCGGTGCGGCAAACCCCGCAGGCCGTTACAGACATCATGATTTCGCCAGAGCCTGCCACCGGTCGTGGGCGCTCGCGCAAGACAAGCGGCGTTCGTGGACGCTCAAGCACCATGGCATGCATGCGTTGCACCATTCTTTCTTCCAATTAACGGCGGAACATCATAGATCACAGCACATGCGCACCGACACTGCAGAGCCGATCCGGCTGAAAGACTACCGTCCGCCCGAATGGCTGGTCGATACGGTCTCACTTGACGTTTCGTTGCATCCTACCGGCACAAGGGTACGGGCAGCTCTGCTATTCAGACCAAACCCAGCCAGCGCGGCGGCGCCATTGGTGCTCGACGGCGACGGCTTGCGCCTGGTTTCGCTCAAGCTCGACGGGACTGCGGTGCCGGACGGCAGCTTTGTCGCAACGCCTGACGGCCTCACGATCCCGCAGCCGCCAAACAGGCCGTTTACCCTTGAAGTTGAGACAATCGTCGATCCATCCGCGAACACGCAACTCTCCGGGCTTTATCGCTCGAGCGGCACCTATTGCACGCAATGCGAAGCCGAAGGTTTCCGGCGGATCACCTATTTCCCCGACCGGCCCGACGTTATGGCCGTCTACACCACGCGCATCGAGGCCGACAAAGCTGAGGCACCCGTCCTGCTCGCAAATGGCAACCTGGTCGAGGCCGGCGACGCGACCGACGGACGGCATTTTGCGGTCTGGCACGATCCGCATCCCAAACCGTCTTATCTGTTTGCTCTTGTTGGCGGCGACCTTGCCGTTGTCGAAGACCGGTTTGTCACGATGTCGGGACGCAACGTGACGCTGCGGATCTATGTCGAGCATGGCAAGGAGAGCCGCTGCAGCTACGCAATGGATTCGCTCAAGCGAGCCATGCGGTGGGATGAGGCCGTCTTTGGCCGAGAATACGATCTCGACATCTTCATGATCGTCGCCGTTTCCGATTTCAACATGGGCGCCATGGAGAACAAAGGACTCAACGTCTTCAACGACAAGTATGTGCTTGCCAGTCCCGAGACCGCAACCGATGCCGACTACGCGCATATCGAGGCCGTGATCGCCCACGAATACTTTCACAACTGGACTGGCAACCGCATCACCTGCCGCGATTGGTTTCAGCTCTGCCTGAAGGAAGGCCTCACCGTATTCCGCGATCAGGAATTTTCCGCCGACATGCGTTCGCGGCCCGTCAAACGCATCGCCGATGTTCGTGCACTGCGCGGCGCCCAGTTCGTCGAAGATGCCGGACCGCTCGCGCATCCGGTCCGTCCGGAAACATATCGCGAGATCAACAACTTCTACACGGCCACTGTCTACGAGAAAGGCGCCGAATTGGTGCGCATGGTGCAGACCTTAATCGGCAAGGAAAAATTCCGCACCGGCATGGATCTCTACTTTGCCCGCCACGACGGCGAGGCCGCAACGGTCGAGCAATTCATCCAGTGCTTTGCAGATGCCAGCGGCCGCGACATGACCCAATTCATGCGATGGTACAGCCAGGCCGGTACCCCGGAGGTAACGGTCGCTGGGCGTTTCGATACGGCACGCAAAACTTTCATCCTGGAATGCTCGCAGGTTGTTCCGGCAACACCGGGGCAGCCATCGAAAGCACCGATGGTGATTCCGCTTTCGGTCGGGCTTGTTGGAAAAGACGGGTGCGATCTCGCGCTTAAGGCCGCGGACGGCAGACCACTCGAAGGCCGAACCATTGTGTTGACCGAGCGAACGGCCCGGTTTGAGTTCGCCGGCATCGGAGAACGGCCTGTTCTTTCAATCAATCGCAGCTTTTCGGCGCCGATCAACCTGGTGACCGATCTCGGTAGCCGACGATCTCGCTTTCCTGGCGGCACATGACAGCGACCCATTCAATCGCTGGCAAGCGCTCCAGACCATCTCAATGCGCCTGCTTCTCGACAACGTTGCCGCCACTCGGGCCGGGCGACCGCTGCGCAAAGACGACAGGCTCGCGAAGGCGCTTGTTGCAGTGCTTGAGGACAGCACCTTGGAGCCCGCATTTGCTGCATTGGCTCTGATCTTGCCCAGCGAGGGTGATATCGCGCGCGAGATCGGGAAAGACATTGACCCTGATGCCATCTTCCAGGCGCGCACTGCCCTGCGGGTGGAACTCGCCGAGCGTCTCGGCGTCCCTCTCGCGGCGGTCTATGAGCGAATGACCGGCGGGGACCGCTATAGTCCTGATGCCGGCAGTGCCGGGCGACGCGCCTTGCGGAATGCCGTCCTCGATCTCTTGGCGGCGAACGGCGCACCCGCGGCGATTGCGCGCGCCGCCGGGCAATATCGGAGCGCTGACAACATGACGGACCGCATGGCGGCGCTCGCGACCCTGTCCTTGCACGATGTGCCGCAGCGCGAGAACGCCTTGGCCGATTTCTACAACCGCTATGCGGGCGATGCACTGGTGGTAGACAAGTGGTTCTCATTGCAAGCGACGATCCCGCATCGGGAGACGCTCAGCCACGTCCGCACCCTCACCACCCACCCCGCTTTCTCGCTTGCCAATCCCAACCGGGTTCGCTCGCTCATCGGAGCCTTCGCGCAAGGCAATACCACGCAGTTCAATCGCCCCGATGGGGCCGGCTACGAATTCATCGCGGACACCGTGCTTGCTCTCGACCAGAAAAATCCGCAGGTTTCGGCACGTCTCGCAACCGCTTTCCGTAATTGGCGCACAATGGAGCACGGTCGACAGACGAAGGCCGAAGGCGCCTTGCGGCGGATCAGGGCAGCATCCCCTCTTTCACGCGACCTTTCAGATATCGTCGATCGGGCCCTGGCGGCCCCGTGAAACGGCTGCTTTGTGTTGCAAAAACTATTCGTGGGTAACTTTTTTTAAATATTTGACTCTTCGGACTCTCGACAAATCAGCGCCTATCGATTCCAATCGGCAAGTGATTCGGGAAGCGATGCGGCACATCCTTCCGTCTCGTGGGTGACAGGGGAACTTCCAACGGAGGCCGACTATGGCGCGCGCCGATACGGCGAGTGCGTCTGCACATCCCAATTCCATCAAGGGCCTCGCGCAATCCATCGCCAAACCGGCGTATCGGCGGCTGCTGAACGCTGAGCCGCTCCTTCGCCGGGCGGTCCCTGTCCTGATCATCGCATTCCTTGCAACCATTTGCGTGGGAGCCCTCGTACAGGTGCTCGACCACCGCCGGCAAACTCTCGCGAGCGAGGTCCTTTCACTCGAAGCCGCGGCCGATCTTGCTTCCGAACGCCTGCATCGTCCGCTCAAGAGGCCGGCAGCCGCCGTCGAGCAGCCGCAGCAGGTGCTTGCGCAAGTCCTCCCTTCCTGGGCAGTGGCCGCAGGGCGGCGCTTTATTCTTACAAACCCGGATGGCGTGATCGCTGCCGCCATACCCGCCACGGACGCTACAATCGGCCGCCGGCTGATCGACGTGCTGGGCGCCACGCAACCTCTCACGACGTTTGGCGCGGGCGCGGGGGTCATGGAAATTGCGCTACCCGACAATTCGCGAGCGCTGGCGACAGTTCGTATGCTCAGCGCCCCGTTTGGTCAGCTCGCCGTGGTGCAGGAAAGGAAGGCCGCACTCTCCGAATGGCGTTCGCTGACGACCCTGACAATCACCCTCTCCTCAACGACCGGCTTCGTCGTCCTGATCCTCGGATTTGCCTTTCATTGGCAAGCGACACGGGCGCGGGAAGCCGACCTTATCTACGAAACGGTCCGCAGCCGCATCGATACAGCATTGAACCGTGGCCGCTGTGGCCTTTGGGATTGGGATCTCGCTCGCGGTCGTATCTTCTGGTCGCAATCGATGTTCGACATCCTTGGGCTTGAGAACAAGAATGATCTGTTGTCATTCGGCGATGTGAATTCCCTGGTGCATCCCGAGGATGTGCGTCTTTACGACCTCGCCGTCGAACTTGCGGACGCAACTGCGACCACGATTGATCATGCCTTCCGCATGCGCCATGCGGACGGCCATTGGGTATGGCTGCGCGCTCGCTGCGAACTGGTGCGCCAGCCTAACGACCCGGGCCTGCACCTCATCGGGATCGCGGTCGACATCACCGAGCAGAAGAGCCTGGTAGAGAAGACTGTCGCGGCGGACATGCGCCTGCGTGACGCAATCGAAACGATCCCGGAAGCGTTCGTCCTATGGGACGCCGACAACCGGCTCGTGCTGTGCAACTCCAATTTTCAGGAACTGCATCGCTTGCCGGACGAAGCGATCACCGTTGGCGCATCCTACGAGTCGGTGGTTGCCGCGGGCAGCAAGCCGGTCGTTCGCAACAAGATCATCAATGCAGGCCCGAGCATCCCCGGTGCGCGTACGTTCGAGGCTCAGCTTGAAGACGGCCGTTGGCTGCACATCAGCGAGAGGCGGACCAAGGACGGCGGATATGTTTCGGTAGGCACCGATATCACTGCCTTGAAGACCCACGAGGAGAAACTAATCGACAGCGAAAAGCGCCTGATGGCATCCGTTGCCGACCTCCGGGCGTCGCAGCAGCGGTCTGCGGAGCTCGCGCAAAAATACGCCGAAGAAAAGACACGTGCGGAAGAGGCAAACCAGGCGAAATCAAAATTCCTGGCCAATATGAGTCACGAGCTGCGTACGCCACTGAATGCAATTATCGGCTTTTCCGAAATCATGGAGTCCGGAATGTTCGGCCCGCTCGGGGCCGAAAAGTATAGTGAGTATTGCAGCGATATTCGTGGCAGCGGACAATATCTGCTCGAAGTCATCAACGATATCCTCGACATGTCGAAGATCGAGGCAGGCCGGCTCCGGCTCGATTTCGACGATATCGGTCTTGATACGCTGCTTAACGACGCAATGCGTGTCGTTTCCGCACGCGCTGAAGACAAGGCATTGCAGGTCACCGCGCGAATATCGCCGCAGCTGAAATTGCGAGCCGATCGCCGCGCGCTTAAGCAGGTGGCGCTCAACCTGCTATCCAACGCCATCAAGTTTACGCCAACAGGCGGCCGGATCATGGTTCGCGGGCGCGCGACCAACCATTGCATCATTCTTTCCATCGCCGATACCGGCATCGGCATTGCCCGGGACGCTCTTGCGCGTCTCGGGCGTCCTTTCGAACAAGTGGAGAGCCAGCTGACCAAGAGCCATCAGGGTTCAGGGCTCGGTCTCGCAATCTCGAAGTCACTGGTAGAACTGCACGGCGGTCGCATGCGAATTCGTTCTACGCTCGGCAAAGGTACGATCGTCATGGTGCGCTTGCCGCTCGAGCCGCAATGCCTGCTTCCACGCGAAGAGGCGGCCTAATCCACCACCGGATCCTGCCCCAAAATCCGAACGAAGCTCGCGCGCACCTTTCTCTGCGTATCGGCCAGCGTCGCTTCAAGCGTCGCAAAATCCGGCACGTCGGCGGCCCGCGCAAGAAGCCGTAGAAGGCCTGCCCCGGCCATTTTTGGATCGAACGCGTCTGGTAGACACAAGCGCAGGATCTGCGTCAGATCGTGATAAAGTTGAACCGCAGGACGAAGAACTTCCGCGTCCTCCACCGCCAAGACGTTCAATGCCCTCGCCTTGTCGAGCACACGCGCCGTCGACGTATCAAGAATGTCCGGAAGGCGGTGGGCGTGAACGAGCTGCAAATACTGCGCAATGAACTCGATATCGATCAGCCCGCCAGCCACATATTTGAGGTCCCACCGGGCACTGTCGCCCTTCTCCCTGGCAATCGCCGTCCGCATCTCGACTACGTCGCCAGCCGTCAACTTGGCGTCACGCGGACGCTGAAGAATGCCCGCAATAACGTCTTCGACTCGCTTCCGGAATGCAGGGGATGCGGAAACGACGCGCGCCCGGGTGAGCGCCATATGCTCCCAGGTCCAGGCTTCGCTTTCCTGATATTGAAGAAACCCGTCGAGTTGCGTCGCCAGCGGACCTGCGCGGCCCGAGGGCCGCAGCCGCATATCAACCTGGTAAAGCGCGCCATAGTTAGTCTGCGCCGTCAGCGAATTGATCAGTCTTTGGGTCAAGCGGGCAAAATATTGCGTTCCATACAGCGGGCGTGCGCCGTCAGATTCCGGATTCTCATCGTCAAAATCATAGACCAGGATGAGGTCGAGATCTGACGTGGCGGTCATTTCGTAACCGCCAAGCTTGCCCATCGCGATAACCGCCAACTCTTCGTTGCGCATGTGGCCATGGGCCTTCGCAAAATTGTCGCCCACGGCGCGGTGGACGGCGCGAATGACCGCATCGGCCAGCCCTGCGAACGCCTGCCCCGCCTGCCGCGCCGTTACCGTCCCCGTCAGGATGCGTACCCCGATGAGAAACATGTATTCGAGTCCGAACATGCGGATACGCTCGAGCAAATCCTCGTCGTAGCGTGATTGCGCGAGCGCGGTGTCGAAGCGCCGTGCGAGTTCCGCGTCGCCCGGCAAAGCTCCAAAAAAGCTGGGGTCGACGAGTGCGTCGATCACCTGCGGATGGCGGGCGAGGATATCCCCGAGCCGCGGCGCGGTCCCGAGGACAAGCGCGATGAGCGCGATGAGATCTGGGTTTTGCCTGAGGAGGGAGAGCAAGCGCGCAGCGCCGTGCAGGTTGGCGAGGAAATGATCGAACAGCACGAGGGTCGCGCCGGGATTGTCGGTGCGGGCAATTTGCTCAAGCAACACAGGCAGCAGGGCTTGTAGGTGTTCCTGAGCTGCCTCGCCTTTCAAAGAACGATGGCTGCCGCCCAACCAGTCCCGGACTATGCCGGACGCTTCGAGTGGCGCCTTGAAGCCGAGCTCCGACAGGCGATCGAGCGTCTTGTGATCATCCGCGTCCGGAGGAAATGCCAACAGCGGCCGCTCGGTCTCCGGCGCCTTTTCGAACAGCCGGGCGTAAAATTGCTGCACCTTATTGAGATGCCCGAGCAGCACCGCGGCAAAAGCATCCCTGCCATCAAATCCAAGGAAACGTGCGAAGCGCTCAAGTTCCGCCCGATCGCCGGGCAGGCTTTGTGTCTGCTCATCATTCACCATCTGCAAACGGTGCTCGACGACGCGAAGGAACCCGTAGGCCTCCTTCATGGCGTCGCGCGCCTCGGCATCTATCCACTTGTCCGTACAAAGTTTGTCGAGCGTTGTCAGCGTGTCGCGGTCACGAAGAGCCGGATTGCGGCCGCCCGCGATCAATTGCTGCGTCTGTGCAAAAAACTCGATCTCACGGATGCCACCCCGACCGAGCTTGATGTTGTGCCCTTCGACCGCGATTTCACCGTGACCGCGATAGGCATTGATCTGACGTTTCATGGCGTGAACGTCGGCCAGCGCGACGAAGTCGAGGTACTTTCGCCACACAAACGGTGCCAGATCGTGAAGAACCGCTTCGCCAGCCGCGATGTCGCCGGCGCAGGCGCGCGCCTTTATCATCGCGGCGCGTTCCCAGTTCTGTCCAACGCTCTCGTAGTATGAGAGAGCTGCTGCTTTGGAGATTGCGACCGCCGTCGACGCCGGGTCCGGCCTCAGCCGCAGGTCGGTGCGGAAAACGTAGCCGTCGGCGGTTCGCTCCTGCAATAGCTTCACCAGCCGCTGCGTAAGGCGCACATAGAGCGTGGATGGCTCGGCATCCGCAGGCAATGCCGGTGCTGCCGGGTCGTACAGAACAATGAGGTCGATGTCGCTCGAGTAGTTGAGCTCGAATGCGCCCATCTTGCCCATGGCGAGGACGATGTAGCCGCTGCCTGCCTGCGGCTTGGTTTTGTCCTTCAGGACAAGCCGCCCTGCGCGGCCTGCTTCCGCCAACGCAAATCGTACGGCGCCATTCACTGCGGCGTCGGCAAGTTCGGTAAGTGCATGCGCTGTGCGCATTACCGACCAAACGCCGCCGATGTCGGCAAGCGCAATCAGCAAAGCGGCTTCAGCTTTCATGCGGCGAAGCTCCCGCATCGCCTCTGCTTCGTCCTTGCTTACCGCCGCTGCGTGACCATGGTCTCTCAGGAGCGCCGCAAAATGCTGCTCGGGATTTGCCAGCAGCAGCCGCAGAAGCCGATCCGGCTCGCGGGTGATCAAATCCCAAAGATACGGCGAGCTTTCGGCCAGAGAGTCCACAAGCGTGCCGATGATCGGCCGCTTGGAAAACAGATTTTTGAGGGATTTGGAGTCGGCCGACGATGTACCCGCTAGCCATTCGGATACGCGTAACCTCGCGACGTCGGGGTCGCTCAACCGCGGGGCGGTTGTAATCAGGTCGGCAAGCGCAGCGCCTTTAGTGGCGGCGGCATTATCGGATTTGCGGGCTTCCTTCTTAGGGGGAGCCTTGCGTCTTGCGGGGCGCCTCATCCGGAAATCTGTACCGGCCCTCGCCGCGGCAAGGCAATGATGCTTTTCAGGCCGGGTTTGTTGTCGGCCAATACGAGCTCTCCGCCATGCAAGCGGGCGACAGCTGCTGCGAGACTCAAGCCGAGTCCGGAACCCGGCTGCGAGCGACTTTGCTCAAGCCGCACAAAGCGTTCAACCACACGGTCCCGGTCGCTTTCCGGAATACCGGGTCCGCAGTCGGTCACCGTCAAGAGAATTCGATCGCCTTCGGTGAGTGCGCGAACGACAACCTCACCCGCCACGCCGTTCACCGTTCCGTCCGTCGCGCCGGCATATTTGATCGAGTTGTCGACGAGGTTGGCGAGTGCCTGACTAATGAGCTCGCGATTGCCGATCACGGGTGCCGGCGTATCGGCTTCTACCTTTAATACGAGACCTTTCTCGTCCGCGAGCGGCTCGTACAGCTCTCCGACGTCGCGGGCAATTTCCGCGGCGTCGAACTCGCTCATATCGTCGCGCGCCTGACCGGATTCCGCGCGCGCAATCATCAACAGAGCATTAAAAGTTCGAATAAGGCCTTCGGATTCCTCGATCGTGCTTTCCAGTGCGGCCCGGTATTCGGACTCATTTTTCGCAACGCGTAACGCTTGTTCGTTGCGATTCCTGAGGCGAGTCAAAGGCGTCTTGAGATCGTGCGCGATGTTGTCTGTAACTTCCTTCAAACCGCGCATCAAGGCTTCGATCCGTTCAAGCATCACATTCAGGTTTTCGGCCAGTCGGTCCAGTTCATCGCCCGTGCCCGCGACCGGCAACCGTCCGCCCAGATCGCCACGCATGATCGTGCGTGTTGTTTCCGTCATCGCATCGACGCGTCGCAGGACCCGGCGGGTGACGAAGAGTCCTCCTGCGAGACCAAGAACGATCACGATCGCAATCGACCAACGCCCCGCCGCAAGCACGATATTGTAGAGACGCTCGCGCTCGTCGAGATCGCGCCCGACCAACAGGCGGAAACCGCCCGGCAGCTGGAAGACGCGCACAAGCGCGTGATGTTCCGGATGATCGGCGGCGTCCGCTTCGTCGAGCCGTTTGTAGACGGTCTCCGTCCAGCCCGGATTGTCGAGCGTGCCGGGCGGCAAAGCCGTGACATTGCCGGCGAGGGCCTCTCCTGCAAATGTCGTGACCAAATAAAGGCTGGAGCCGGGACGCCGCGCGCGGGCGTCGACGACAATTACGAGCCGCCTGATCCCGCCCTGTCGATACTGTTCAGAGAGTCCGGTGATCTCGGCATTGACCGTATCGGTGATCTGCTCGGTGATCAGCCTGCGCGTGTTGAGTGCGAAATAACCGAGCAGAAATGCCGCGAATAGCCCGAAAACGGTCAAATAGACCAGCGTGAGCTTGAACGTGGTGGTGCGAAATAACTTACCGAGCGCCGTCACGTATCATGTATCCCGCGCCGCGGATTGTGTGCAAAAGCGGCTGGGAGAAACCTTTATCTATTTTCGAGCGCAAGCGCGAGATGTGCACGTCAATGACGTTGGTTTGGGGGTCAAAATGGTAGTCCCACACGTTTTCCAGCAGCATTGTGCGGGTAACCACCTGTCCGGCATGCTGCATCAGGTATTCAAGCAGCCGAAATTCGCGCGGCTGCAGTGAGATTTCCTCGTCTCCGCGGCGCACCTGGTGGGACAGGCGGTCGAGTTCGAGATCGCCGACCCGAAGCACAGTTTCCTCGCTGCGGCCGACGCGGCGGCGCGCGAGCACTTCTACCCGCGCGAGCAACTCCGAAAATGAGTAAGGCTTGGGCAGGTAGTCGTCGCCGCCGGCCCGCAAACCCTTAACCCGATCGTCGACCTGGCCGAGCGCAGACAGGATCAGGGCCGGAGTCTCAATTCCCTTTCCCCGCAGCGCGCCGATCAGCGAAAGACCGTCTCGTTTCGGAAGCATTCGGTCCACGATCAGGACGTCGTATTGACCGTCAGCCGCCATTGTCAGCCCGTCGTCGCCATCTGTAGCCGAATCGGCGACATGCCCGACTTCACGGAACGCTTTGACCAAGTAGTCCGCGGCGTCGCGATCGTCCTCAATGACCAGTAGGCGCATGGTGACCCGGTCCGGTTGCGCTTCAGCCGCCCGGCTGAAAGGGCGCTGCCCCTTAATATCCGCAAAGGTGGGCATCGGTCACACCAATTCCAGTCATTTCGGTGGCGGGGTCAACTACCTCCAGCCATGGCCCCCATTTCGTACGCGAGGGGGTGGCGGAGACCGCCACCCCCTCAACGACTCCACCCCAGCGGGGGCGACGGATGCCAGGGTTGGAGCTCCGTTCGAAAGTGGCCCAACCAAGAACCACTCCCGAAATTTTGCCGGGACGGGCGCGATGCCCGCCCCGTTGAGGTCGGACCACCGGCGGGGGCGACGGATGCCGGCGGGACGTCCCCAATCTCGTGTCTCAGCCGCGGCCCAGCGGCAGCGCGACGAAGCGCGTGTTGTCACCCTTCTTCACGCGGATCAGGACTGTCCGTTTGCCTTGCGTCCGCGCGGTCGTGATGACCTCGCGCACGTCCGTCGGCGTTGAAACAGATTTGCCGGCAACCTCGAGAATGACGTCGCCAGTCGAGAAGCCGTGATCTGCCGCGACGCCACTCGAATCGACCCCGGTGATAACCACACCCTCGGCGCCCGCGCCCGCGACCCGGGCGGCCGGTGCAAGAGTGAGACCGAGCTTGCCGAGATCGGCGCCACTGTCTCCTTCGTCCGCCGACGCCCGCGCTTCTTTGGCGTTCGGCATTTCGCCGAGCGTCAGCGTCAGAATCTTTTCAGATCCGCTGTGGAGGACCGTGAGCTTTACCGACGCCTTTGGCGCCAGCGCTCCGATTTTCTTGGCGAGATCGCGTGCGTCCTTGACCGGCTTGCCGTCGACGGCGGTAATGACGTCTCCTGCGGCAATTCCAGACTTGGCGGCGGGACTGTTGGGTTGCGGCTCCGCGACGAGCGCACCTTCGGCTTTCTTGAGCCCGAGGCTGTCGGCGATGTCCTGCGTGACCGGCTGAATCTGAACTCCGATCCAGCCACGAGTGACCGAGCCGTGATCCTTCAGCTGAGCGACTACGCTATTTACAGTATCGGAGGGAATCGCGAAGGCGATGCCAACCGAACCGCCCGACGGTGAAAAGATCGCCGTATTCACACCGATGACATTGCCTTCGGTGTCGAACGTTGGACCACCTGAGTTGCCCTTGTTCACAGGTGCATCGATCTGAATGAAGTCGTCGTAGGCGCTCGCTCCGATATCGCGTCCACGCGCCGAAACAATGCCGGCCGTAACCGTGCCGCCGAGACCGAAGGGATTGCCGACGGCAAGAACCCAATCACCGATGCGTGGCGTTTTTTCCGACAGTTTCACGTAAGGGAACGGTCCGTCCTCCACTTTGATTAGTGCGAGGTCAGTACGCGGATCGGCACCGATAACTTTAGCTTTATGAGTTCTTGCCGTCGTCGGTCGTGACCTGAACGCTCTCCGCCTTTTCAACCACGTGATTGTTGGTCACCGCATAGCCGTCAGCCGAGATGAAAAATCCCGAGCCCTGGCCGGTAATCGTGTTGTGACGGCCGCGCGGCATACCCTCGGGAGCATCGGGCATCCCAAAGCGCCGGAAAAACTCGCGCAGTCCGGGAGGAACGTCATTGCTTCCGAGGCCATTGGTCTGTGATCCGCCATCGACCTTCACGCGTACCGAGATGACCGCAGGTTTCACCTTCTCCACGATGTCGGCAAATCCGACGGGCGCCTGAAGCTTGTGGGCCTGCTCGGAGAGGTTCTGGGCAAGAGCCGTCGGATAGCCACGAACATCGAAGCCGGGGCCGGCCACGAAGGCTCCAATGCCGAGGCCGGCGATCGTCGTCGCAAGCAGCACCGCACGGCGAACGGAAAGCGCGCGCGGCTTCTTTCGATTTTCTGGAGCGGGACTAACGCTCGGGTTCATCTGGGAATCTCCATCAGGATTCGTGTGGCGCGTGTTGCGCTGTTTCGAACCTGAAGATGGAGAGACGACCCTTACAGCGTCCTGTCGGCAGGATTAAACTTTGGTAAGGTGGGGATTTTGATACGTTTTGAATTTCGGCTGAATAATCAGCGCTCAGATGATGTACCGTCGACTAAAGTCGAAAGCCTGCGCTGCTCTTCTGCGCTAAGTGTCGCAGGCTCTGCTTTGCCTGACGGCCGCCTGCGCATGGTCAGGAACAGTCCCACAGCGCCTACAATTAAAGTCGCCGGCGGCAAAGCCCAAAGAAGAAGGGTCCTCGTTTCAAGCCGCGGCTTGAGCAGGACAAACTCACCGTAGCGGGCTACCAAATAATCGAGCACTTGCTGATCGGTGTCACCTTTGGTGAGCCGCTCGCGGACCAGCACACGGAGATCCCGCGCAAGCGGCGCTTCGGAGTCGTCGATCGACTGATTCTGGCAAACCATGCAGCGCAGTTCCCGTGACAATTCCCTGGCTCTCTCCTCCAGTCTTTGATCTTTCAGCATTTCGTTCGGCTGCACCGCCAATGCACTACCTGATGCGACAGCGGCACACACCAGAGCGATCATTGCGAAGCCACGCATGTTCTACTCCGCCGGTTGTACGGCTGGTTTCGCTGCCGGCTTCGGAGCGCCGACCCGCAGCCTTCGATCTGACAGGGAAAGCGCACCGCCGAGCATCATGACGATCGAGCCGATCCAGATGAGAAGAACCATCGGCTTGTAGTAAAGCCTGACGGCCACCGAGCCGTCGCTGTTAACGTCGCCCAGCGACAGATAGAGTTGGCTGAAGCCGCGCGTCATTAACGCTGCCTCGGTGGTGGTGGTCTCCCGTGACGCGAAGCTGCGCTTCGTCGGCTCCATCGTTGCGACCGCCACGCTGCCCTGTCGCACCGTGAACTTGCCCCCCAACTCGCGGTAATTAGCGCCCGAACGCTGAACAAGACCGTCGAAAGTGAGCTCAAAACCGGAAAGTGAAATAGATTGCCCCACCTTGACTGCGACAATTTGCTCGGTCGCCCAGGTGCTCACGCTGACAATGCCCAGCAATGTCACCGCTATCCCGAAATGCGCGAAAGCGGTGCCCCAGGTCGAGCGCGGAAGACCTGCCGCGCGCTGCCGTACAACGGAGAGCGGCGTGCGCAACAGCCCGATGCGTTCTGCAATGTCAGTCACTGCCCCCATCATGATGAACAGCGCCAGACCGATGCCGAACGGCGCCAGAGTGAAAACACTACCCTCAGCCACCGCGACGATTGTGATCATCACCAGTCCGGCGCCGAACGCAGCCATCAGCCGCTGCGCGACACCGAGAATATCGCCGCGCTTCCACGCCAGAAGCGGGCCAAACGGCATGGCAAACAGCAGCGGCACAAACAGGGGCCCGAACGTCAAATTGAAGAATGGCGCGCCAACCGAAATCTTAGTACCCGTTACCGCCTCAAGCGCCAATGGATAAAGCGTGCCGACAAAGACCGTAAGGCAGGCTGTCGTCAGAAACAGATTGTTGAAGACCAACGCGCCTTCGCGCGAAATCGGTGCAAACAATCCGCCCTGCTTGAGGAGCGGGGCTCGCCAGGCAAACAGCGACAGCGCTCCACCGATAAAAAAAACCAAAATTGCGAGGATGAAGACGCCGCGCGCGGGATCACTGGCGAAAGTATGGACAGAGGTAAGTACGCCTGAACGTACGAGAAAGGTGCCTATCAAAGAAAGTGAAAAAGCAACAATCGCCAGCAACAGCGTCCAGATTTTCAATGCATTCCGTTTTTCCATCACGACGGCCGAATGCAGCAGCGCCGTGCCGGCCAGCCACGGCATCAGTGAAGCATTCTCCACGGGGTCCCAGAACCAGAAGCCACCCCAGCCGAGTTCGTAATAAGCCCAATACGAGCCCATCGCGATGCCAACGGTGAGAAACATCCAGGCCGCCAGTGTCCATGGCCGCACCCAGCGTGCCCACGCGGCATCGATGCGGCCCTCAAGCAACGCGGCAACGGCAAAGGAAAACGCGATCGATAACCCGACATAGCCGAGATAAAGAAGCGGCGGATGGATGGCGAGGCCTATGTCTTGCAGGATCGGGTTGAGATCGCGTCCCTCAAACGGCGCCGGCGCAAGCCGTACGAATGGATTCGAGGTGAGCAAAATGAACAGATAGAAGGCGCAGGCAATCCATGACTGCACCGCAAGCACATGTGATTTCAGTGTCGCCGGAAGGTTATTGCCAAACAGCGCAACCAACGCACCAAATAGCGCGAGAATCAATACCCACAAGAGCATTGAGCCCTCGTGATTTCCCCAGACGCTGGTGAACTTGTACACCAGCGGCATCATCGAATGGGAATTTTCGTAAACGGTTGCGACTGAAAAGTCAGACGTCACGTAGCAAATGGTAAGCGCCGAAAACGAAACCGCAACAAAGGCAAATTGTGCAAGTGCAGTCGAGTTGCCAAGGCGCATCAGCGCGTCGTCGCGTCTGCGCACGCCAATAACGGGAACGATTGACTGGATCAGGCCAAGCGCCAAGGCCAGAACTAACGCGAAATGCCCAAGCTCCGGAGTCATTTTGCGGCGCTCCCGGCACTTTTTTCTTCGCCTTCCTGCCAGTGCCCCGATTTTTTCAGCGCATCGACAACTTCGCGCGGCATATAGCGCTCGTCATGTTTGGCCAGCACTGTATCTGCTGCGAATACGCCGCCAGAATCAAGCTTGCCTTCCGCAATCACGCCCTGCCCTTCGCGAAACAGGTCCGGGACAATACCCTGATAAAGTACCGCTATGTCGTTCTTGCCGTCTGTCACAGCGAAACGCACGAGCAGGTTATCCCCACGCTGCAAGCTGCCGGGCTTGACCAGGCCGCCGATACGCATCCGCGTTCCCGGTGCGGAGGGCTTTTCGGCGACGTCGGTCGGCGAGTTGAAAAAGACGATCGAATTCCCGCAAGGCACTGAGCACAAGCGCTGCGGCAACCGCCAGCACGGTAAGACTTGTGCCGATCAGCGCCAAACGTCGTTGCTTGCGTGTCATTCTGTCTCAGCTTTCGAGCCCAAGGCTTTTGATTGTATCCTCAATACGGCGAAGCTTATCGGTATCGTTGGCGAGCGCTCGCTTTGCGGCATCGGCGGCGGAGATCGCTTTATCTCGCTCTCCGAGAACGATATAGGCCCGCAACAGGCGCTGCCACCCTTCAACGTCACTTTCATTTTCTTTCAGCCGGTCTGCAAGGCGAGTCTACCATGTTGCGGATCATTTCGCCGCGTTCTTTCTCGCTCATGGCGCCGGCGGTGGCAATATCGTCGGCGGTCGGGCCTGGGGCGGTGGTCCCCGGCTGCATCGCGCCCACGCGCGCCAGCGCTTCCCGCACCATCGGAACCCATGGTGCATCGGCCGGTGCATTCTTCGTCATGGCGCGCCATATCTCGGCTGCTTTTGCCCGGTCGCCGTCCTGCTCCGCCGCGAGGCCGATGTAGAATCTGGCTTTGAGTTCTTCCGGATCGAGTGCCATTGCGCGCTCGAACGCGGATTTGGCCTCGGCAGTAACAACGCCATTCGCCGCCGCAACGAGCGCCTCACCAAGATCCGACTGCCGTCCCGCGCGCTCGCCTCCGAGCGTCAGCAGCTTGCGCCGCGCGCTTACCGCGTCGGCGAAGCGGCCCATACGCAGGTAGACGGGAGCCAATACTTCGTAACCCCGGATGTCGTCGGGGTTGCGTTCAAGATGCGCTTCCGCCTCTGAGACGAGGCTTGCAATTGAACGCCCTTGGTGTGCTTCACGGACTCGCTCGGCCAGCGGTTGGCCGGGCAACTGCGGGGATCCGAGTGCAAGATAAAAAGCGGCGGCGATGCTCGGCAACAAAACCACCGCGCCAACCGTCAGCGCGCGGCGACGCCACAGCGGCGATCCGATTGGCAAGGCGTGGATGAATTCCGCTGCATCGGCTGCCGCAATAAGACGGCGGGAAACCTCTACCCGTGCCGCATCTGCTTCGGCCGCTCCGATCAGCCCCGCGGCGCGGTCGCGCTCGATTTCATCCAGCTGGTCACGATAGACAGCAAGATCGCTGCCGGCCTGCGCATTCGCCGCCTGGCCAAGCGGCCACAGGACGGCGAAAATCGCCGCAGCTGTCATCAGCGCGAAAACGAACCAAAGGGTCATGGAGCCTTAATTCCGCGTCGGGCCTCCGCCGGAGGGCGCCGCCGCAGGGAATACATTACGTTTAATCGTGACAGCAATGTGCTTTATCGCACAGGCGCAATGCAGCAAAAACGGCCTTTACGCGCGGGCCGCCTTACTGTCGCCGGTGACCGCAACTTCCGCGGCCTTGCCCAGCAAGCGCCGCATATTCCCGCCCGAACACCTTGGCGCAGAACCGCACGGCTGCATCGACCTGAGATTGCCGGAAACTGCGATCGGCATCGCCGGCATGGCGCAGCCCCTCGAGCAATGCCCGGGTGCCATTGTCCAGGTAATGGCGCAATTCGCTTAAGGCGCGCTGTGTCATCTCGTTAATCGCGAGTTCGCCGGCAAAGTACCGGCAGATACCGACAAATTCGACCAGGGCCTCGACTTCGGCGACTTCGTTGGGGTCGAGCACGGAATTTGGGCGAATTTCTTTTGCCTGGCGCGGTCGCAACAAATGCCGGACGCGGCCCGGCATCGATTCAATTTCGACGCGCAGGATATCGGAAATATGGGTGCGTTGCGCCGCCAGCGCGCGTCCCCAGGTGCTGTCGACCGGAAGTGAAAGCTCGGTGCGCAAGCCGCGCGCCGAATCGTAAATCGTCTTGAGAAGGGCACCCACCGCGACACCCTGCCCGCTTCGAAGATCTTCGCGCAATTCCGCGACCATGCGTTCGAGCTCTGCCATGACGATATTGACCGCAACGCCATAGTGCGTGTCGGCAACGCGCGCTGCCGTATCGCTTCCAGCAGCTTTCACTCCAAGTCGGATCAACTGCCACGGTGCAGCCATTCGGTTCATGACCGTGAGCAAGGCATAAAGGAACAGCTCGCCGTCACGCGCGGCTGCGCCTTCGATGAGGGACTTGCATTCGTCGAGCTGAGCGTTGGCGAGGTTCCCGATCTGGAGAGGCAGCCTCGCAGACAGCGATGCCAATACATCACGCCCTTTGAGCGCGGCCTTGAGTGCGCCAAGCTCATCACCCGCGCGAGGCGTGCCGATCTGTTGCAGTATCCGGCGCCGGATCTTTCCATCCTGGTCGTCGGCATTGATATTGGAATCGATCGCCGCGGCGACCCTGTCCTGAAACATGCGCGCCAGCCGCTCGGTCTTTGCCTGATCGCCGGCGACCATTGCCTCACTCACCTCGCCGGCCAAGGCATCGGCGTCATGAGGCAAGAGATCCCGCCTGATCCAATTCCATAAGGCGTCCAGCGACGAGCGTGCAATACGGCCCGGATGCTTATGGTCGCCGCGATCGTCGACAATGAAAGGCTCAAGCGGCTTGAACAGCAACCGCGCGGAATCTTCTACGCGGGGAGCCACATCGCGCTGCTCGCGCACAATGCGGCGGAGTTCCTGGAGAACGAGGTCCGCGCCGACGACCTCTTCACCGCGCAACACGCTGCGTTCGAGTTCGCCGATCAGCAGCGAACGCGCCCCAGGCGAGAGCTCGCGCAGAAAATGCCGCAGCCGTTCGACGGTCGTCTCGGCGCCCGCCATCCTCGGTCGATCCGGATTCAAGCCTCCAAGCTTGATACGGCGGCGGGCGTTAAGAAGTTATTAAGTGTAATTTGAACGCTACCCGACGGCCGTCCAGGTGCCGTCCGGATTGCGGCAAGCCGTCCCGCGGGCGGTTTGCGGCTGCCCGTCGATATAAATCGTGTGGGTATAGGACCGGCAGTTACGGCCAGCCTGCTGATATTGAGGCCCGGGAACGATCGTGCCGTAGCGCCCGGAATCCGGATTGCGCCAGGACACCGGCGCGCCGGGCTGGCCGCGATCGAGTGCGTCCATCTGCGCGGCGTAGGCGCGCTCCTTGTCCTCATCGTCAAGGGCGGCGCCGATCCGATTGCCGATCAGGCCGCCAATTCCGGCGCCAATAAGTGCTCCGGCGACATGCCCGCCGGTGCCGCCGCCGAACTGAGAGCCAATGGCCGCGCCTCCCAATGCGCCAAGCAAGGTACCTGTGTTTTCCTTGGGACCGGGGCCCATCCCGTCCGGGCTGCCGGCACATCCCGCGAGAATGGCACCCGCAACGGCCACGGCAGCAATTTTGAATGCCGACATTTTGGACCCCCCAAGGAACCCTGAACCCGCCACCTGCAAGGTCACGCTATCGGGAGGCTAGGATTGGGGCAAAACTCCGGCGGGCGACAAAAAGCATCGGCAGCCGCTCATACGGCTGGCAACACCAACTCGGCGCGCAGCCCGCCGAGCGGCGCCGTCCCGAGCGTCAGTCCGCCACCATAAAGCCCGGCGAGCTCAAGCACGATCGAAAGGCCCAGGCCGGATCCCGGCTTCGTCTCGTCGAGCCTACGCCCGCGCTTGGCCACTTGTTCGCGCTCGGACGGCGAAAGTCCGCGCCCATCGTCGTCGACAATGACCCGCACAACCTGGCGTTCGCTCGCTGCATCAGGGCGTTCCCGCACGACCTCAATCGCAACACGCGATGTCGCCCATTTGCAGGCGTTGTCGACAAGATTTCCGACCATCTCTTCCAGATCGGGGCGCTCGCCGTGAAATTGCGCAGTTTCGTCGGCATGGACATCAATTGTCAGATTCTTGTCGCGGTGAATCTTTTCCATGGTGCGCGCAAGCGCCGTCACGACGGGTGCAGCCTGCGTGACCGATCCGACGACCGTCAACCTTGCAGCGAGGCGTGCCCGCTCGAGATGCCGCGCTACCTGATCGCGCATGATATCGGCCTGCTCCAGAATCTTCTGGCCAAACGGCTCAGTGCCGTGCGCCGTGGCCTCGTTCACCATCACCGAGAGAGGGGTCTTCAGCGCATGCGCCAGATTTCCGACGTGCGTCCGGGCCCGCTCGACAATCTCCCTGTTGGTCTCGATCAATGCGTTCGTCTCGCGGGCGAGCGGAGCGATCTCTTCGGGGAATTTTCCGGTCAGACGCTCGGCACTGCCAGATCGAATGGCGGCGAGCCCATCGGTGATGCGCTTGAGCGGCGCAAGGCCGAAACGGACTTGGAATGTCGTCGTGAGAAGCAGGACTGCCGTAAGAATGGAAAATGTGATGATCAGCGCCTGGTCGAACGAGCGCGTTTCGTCCGAAATTTCAGCGGCATCGCCCGCTATGGCGACAAGATAGTGCCCCTCGTCGCCCAGATCGACATTGCGCTCGACAAGGCGCAGGCGCTGATCTTCCGGTCCGCCGACATAGCCGGCGCGCGAGCCGTCCGCACTGCCGGGAATGCCCTGGTCCCGCAAGTGCGGCAAGCCGCCGTCCCACAACGAACGCGACGATCGAACTTCGGTCTTGCCCGGATCAACGCGCGTCACCTGCCAGTACCAGCCGGATAGTGGCAACTCGAACAGCGGTTCACCCAAAGATTGCGGAAATTTTTCACCGGCCTCTTCTGGCGACGCGATGTCGGCGACCAGCGTGCGGAGATAGACGCCGAGCCGGCGGTCGAATGCACGCTCGACCGCTTGCCTGTAAAGCGACGACAGGACGATGCCGGTAACGAGCAAAATGATCACCGTCCAGGCGGTGGCTGACAGGAAGAGGCGAAGCGCGAGCGAATTGGCGCGCATGTCAACGCGCGTCGGGCGGCGTGAGCAAATATCCCAGGCCCCGCACCGTCTGGATGATCTCGACGCCGAGCTTCTTGCGAATGCGGCCGACAAACACTTCGATGGTATTTGAGTCGCGATCGAAATCCTGGTCGTAGAGATGTTCGACCAGTTCCGTACGCGACACAACGCGACCGGTATGATGCATCAAATACGCAAGCAACCGGTATTCGTGGCTTGTGAGCTTGACCGGATTTCCATTGACTGAAACACGGCCGGTGCGGGTATCGAGCCGGACGGGACCGCAGTTGAATTCGCTTTTTGCGTGGCCGGCGGAGCGACGCAGTAGCGCGCGAACGCGCGCGAGCACTTCCTCCAGATGAAAAGGTTTGGCCACGTAATCGTCAGCGCCTGCATCGAAACCCTGAACCTTGTCGCTCCAGCGGTCGCGCGCAGTCAGCATGAGCACGGGCATCGCGCGGCCGGTGCGACGCCACGCCTCAAGCACGGAAATGCCATCCATCTTCGGCAGACCGATGTCCAGAATGACCGCATCGTAAGGTTCCGATTCGCCCAGATAGTGGCCTTCCTCGCCATCGAACGCGCGGTCGACGACGTACCCGGCATCGGTCAGCGCGGTGGCAAGTTGACGATTGAGATCTGGATCGTCCTCGATCACGAGGAGGCGCACGGGTTACTTCTCCGCTGAGCGGCCAAGCTGGTATTCGCCATTCACTGCATCAATGGTCGCGGTGACTACTTTGCCACTACGGCCGAGCAGAGTCAGCACATAGACCAGCTTCTGGTCCTGCCGGCACAGCCTGGCCCGGACAACCTCGGAATAACGGCGATGCTCCCGAAGCACTTTGATGGCCTGGGCAAGTGAAATTGCCTTATTGGCGGTGACAGCGGCGCGTTGCTCCGCCTTTGTCAGGCACGAGTCGTGGTAAGGCGCGTCCGCGGCCTGCGCCGGTATGGCCAGCAGGCCGGCTGACAAAACCAATATCGCAAGGCGGGAAGCCGACATAAGGCGGGTGTTAGCGGCGTGCCGGTGAACGTTGGCTGAACGTGACGGTTTTGGGCCGGTTCCGGTTAGCTCGCAAAACCCTCAAATGAGGCATAAACGTCGAGTTGCTCGCGCGGAGATCGCCAGGAATTGATCGGGGCCGCATCATCGGCAAATCCCATGGCCATTCCGCAGAAGAGCATGTAGTCGCTGGAAAGCCCGAGAAAGCGCGGAAGTGTCTTATGCCAATGCGTCCAGGCCTCCTGGGCGCAACAGTGCAACCCGTGGCTCCGGGCAAGCAGCATCACTGTTTGAATAAAGCCGCCCAGGTCAGACCATTGGGGCGGACCCATGGTGCGATCAATCGAGAAGAACAGGCCGACCGGGGCATCGTAGAAAAGAAAATTGCGCGCATATTGGCGATAGCGTCCGGCGCGGTCGTCCCGTGCGACACCGATAGACTGATAGAGCGTCACGCCAGCGCGGCGGCGGCGGGTCTCATAGGGCTCCTTCAAATTACGCGGATAGATGTCATATTCTGCGCCTTCAACGTATGGCAATTCGTTGAAGCGCGCCTGCACGATAGTTCGCAGGTCATTCAGCTTTGCGCCGCTCAGCGCATGCACGCGCCAAGGCTGCACATTGCCGCCAGACGGTGCCCGCCCCGCACGCTCAAGGATATCGCGTACGATTTTTTCGGGGATTGGCGTCGGCAGGAAGGCACGGCAGGAGTATCGTGAGGCAACAGCTTCAAGGACGTCCATTGGAATGGCTCCGCAATATGCGGGGCGATATTGGCGGGCGCTGTCGCCAAAGCCAAGCGGCGTCACTTGCGCGTCAGAATACGTGCAACTTTTTCAATCGAACGGCCGCCGAAATATGCAGTAAGCACGATGGTCGCCCAGTGTGCGACCTCGCCCGAAAGCGGGTCGGTCGAGCCGAGGGCGAGAACCTTGTCCCACACCACCACTTTCCACACATAGATGACGAAAGCGAAGGCGAACAGCGGTCGGGGAAGCGCCGTATACCAACGGCCTTGCTCCGCGAGCACCGATTGCGATGCCAACTCACGCTCGCGTTGCTCGACTGCCAGTTCACGTGCAGCGAGATCGGCTGCGATTTTCTCGCTCGCGTTTTCTGCCGAAAGCCTTGCACGATAGGCATCGAGAGCCGCCTTTGCGAATGGCCCGCCGAGCAGATTGCCAAGAGCGCCAAGGATGATCCCCAGCATCAAGGCACACGGCTGATGGTACGGCGTCGTGCAATCTCGGTAATGAGGCCGATCGCGATGACGTAGTAAGGAATGAATCTTGGCTCCAGCGCGACTTGGATCGCGCCGGTCACGTTCGTATCGGTCGCAAGCGCCATAAGGAAGGCCGCAAGCAGCCCAGCGAGCACCTGGATGCGCGCCCACAGGATCGTGAGCGAATTTCCGAACCAGGATTTTGTTTTAGACCACATTGGTTGAATATCCTTCACATGTCGTGATGCTCTTTGGCGGCCATCGCCAATGCCGTTGCCTTCACTTCAGCCACGCGACGGCCCCAGCCTGCGCCGAAGATCGGCCAGGTTCGTAGTGACCGGAGAAATCTCAATCGCTCGTCGCAAATCTTGGTGACGAGCGTCGTGGGATCGGCAGCATGTGTCGCGCCGATAACATCGTCACTGATGGTGACCGAGCGGTCCGGCAGCCCGAGCAGGCGGCGAAGAACCTTCGCGCTCCGCCCGATGCCGGAATTGACGCCATAGTCGAAAACCGCATAGTCCAAGCCGGCCGGCAGCTCGTCGCAACGCTGCGCGTCCCAGTAGCGGGCGCGGTAGATGCGCTTCGCGTCCTCGACCGTCATCGCGCGCACATCGGCTGCGGTCGCTCCGGGTTTCACATATTTCCGGTAGTCGAAGATCGTGATTCCGAAATTTGTCGGACCGCCCGGATCGCTTGGGTGATTTGAGTAGCCACCCTCATGCGCAAGCAGAAGGGGCAAGCAAACGTCATATGTCGATTTCATGTTTGGATCTTGCGAAGGCTTAGGTGCCCGGCACCGACATTTCGAGGAAATAGACAATGAGGCGAACTTTGCCGGCGGTGAAATTTCCGCCGTTGGCTGTCACGCGCACCTTCGTGTTGGCGTAAAAAGCGGTCGGGCCGATGACGCCGTTGTTTGTCGAACCGAGTGCGATGCCGAGAAGATTCCCGAACTGCGTGCTATTGCCGTTGATGCCGACCCCGTAGGACGTTGCGCCTGTGATCGAGAGCGTGGTGCGTGATGCAACGCCCAGCACGACGGCGCGGTCCGGAATGAAGGCTGCGTCGGTTGTCTCGGTAAACGCACCGCTCAGGCTCAGTTCTTCTTCCTTGGCGCGCAGCGTCACACGCCCGCCATGTGCGGTCAGGGCAACGCCGTCGCGCCATAGGCCGTCTTCATAGGTGACGGTCAGGCGTTCTGCCCTGACCCAGGCCTTCATCCCTGGAACGGGGACGATCCGGATCCAAGCGCCGCCGCTGTAGAGGGCGATTTGCGCATCCCAACCGCTCCAGGCGCCGCTTGCGCCAGACGCGGGAATATAGGAACTGCCTTCGCTCGGTGAGCCCGGCGGCGCGCTCAGCGCGCGGGACTCCACCGCAAGGTGCGTCAGCGCATCGAGCAGCACGAGCGCTTCGTTGTGAGTGACGTGTTTTTGCGCCTGCGCGGCTTCGATCGCCGGCAGCGCCAGACGTGGCGTATCTGTCATTGAAGTCCTTAGATGTGGAGAACGGCCTCGGCCGCAAAGCCGCGGCCAACAGTCGCGGAAAGTTGCGCAACGCGGACGCGCAGACTCGGTTGAGGGGCGCCGAAATCGGAAAGTTCGTCGGCACTCGCGTAAAGCGCGATCGGTGCCGCCACGATGATCGAGCGCACGACGGCCAGACCCGAAAGAATTTCGAGAACATATTGCTCGCTGTCCTCGCCGAGCGGCACCTCGCCGACCCAGTTGTCGCCGTCGATGCGCGTGCGCCTGACCCAGCTGAACGTCACACCCCCTGCCGCACGCGCCGCTTTCAGATGCACCGGCGCCAGCGGTCGCAGCGCAGTGGATTTTGGTGTCAACGGGAGCGCAAGCGCGGTCGGGTCGGCGTGGTCACGTCCGGCCGCCACGATGCGTAGCTGCAGGGTGCGCTCCAGCGCGTCGACGCCGCTCGCGACCGCCACGATATGCTCGATCGAGCAGCACGAACGGCGCCCCGGCGGGCAATGGCGCGGCCATCGCCCATTCGGTTCCGGCCTGACCGCGCAGCAATCGAGACAACGTGTATGTGCGGTCGGCAACCAGTTCAGCGTTCGCGAACTGAATGACTTCCCAGGCTCCGTCTGGCCGCCGGACGGCGGCCGCATTTGCGCCGACGAAGAGCGCGCTATCGGAAACCGACGCGAGCTGACCTCCGAAGACGCGCACGCGAACGGTTGCACGATGCCATCGGGCCGTCGGCCCCGCGGGAAGGTCATCGAGAGTCTCTCCCGCGATCGACGGCGCCAGTGCATGCGCGGCGGGGCCGTAGCTTAGCCCATCAATGGAAGACCAGACGGTAACCGCCCCGGGCCACGGATCGGCGAAGACAGCGAGGCGCGCAAGCACGGGCGGCTGCGCCGCTTTGATAGACGGCAAATCGAGCGCCAAGGCGTGCACAGGGCCGGCCGCAGGGGGCGGACCGGAAACGCGCAAACGCGGTGGGGACAAAGCGAGATTAAATACTTCCGGATCAATTGAACGTGCCCTCACCGCACGGCTTTCGGTATCGCTGATTTCCTGCAGCTCAAAGAGATGACGCCGCGTGTTTACGTTCAACCCAACGACGTCGCCTGCGGCGAGCGCGAGTTTGCTCCGCGGCAATGCGAAATCGGCACTTTCGCGACCCGCCCAGAGATCCTGCAACCAGATTTCCGCCCGGCGCGTTGCCTCGCCATCGCTTGTGACGACGGCAAGGTCTGCATGTGCGCTGCGCGATGATCCGCCGACGAGACGGCGTGAGGCCGCGGCCGCGCGCAAGTAGTCCGCACCGATATCGGTGAAAGCCAACGTAACTTCACGTGGAAGTTCGCTTTCCTGTCCGCGCACCAGCCGCACGGGCGCGCCATCATCGGGCAACACAAGATCGTCGTCGGTCAGTTCGGCCACCGGCAGGCCGCCGCGTTGGCGGAAACGCAGCACACCGTCCTGCTCGAACGCATCAAACGCAAATGCAAGCGCCAACGGATCCAGCATCGCACGCGGCGTCATTGGCCTGTCGACGACGTAACCGTGGGCGCCGTCGCCGAGCTCGCTCGTATCCACGTCACTGATGCCGCTGTCGTCCAAAATCGTCGAGACGAGCCCGTCGAGTGGTGTCGACCCAAGCCGCCCTGTGAGCCAGTGCCCGGTTTCCCAGTTCGCCGCATCACTCCACACCTCGGTCAGCGCCGGAAATGCCGGAAATGGGCGTGCGTCCCATGTCCACACATGGATTCCGTCAGGCGAATCATGCGCCCGCCGTAGACGCCGGAGATCGGGTTGAGCGGTGTTTCGCCGAAGGCTGGATCGAAGGCGCCGAGCGCAGCCTCGAGATAGCGGCGCTGGATCAGATCGTCACGCTTGCCGCTCGAATAGTGCGGCAGGCCTGCTTCCGACGATTTCGGGTCGGGAAAAACACTGGGCTGGTTCGCACCCTTGTCGACCGCCGGGCAGCCGATCTCGGTGAGCCAGATGGGCTTCGATTGCGGCACCCAGGCCGTCGGGCTTGCGAGCTCCGCCCCGCCGACACGCTCGTAGTGCGGTCGTGACCAGAAATTCCAGATATCCTTCTGGCGGAAAACCCACGGTTTGCCGAGACCGTCGGTGATCGGGGTCCGGGTCTGCGTGTCGCGCGCAGTGTTGTCGGCGTAGAACCAGTCATAGGCCTCGCCACCTGAAAGATTGCCGGCGAGATAGCCAAGCCTGTACGGGCTGCTGGTCAGCGAAAGGTCGCGCTGATCCGCCGTGTCCCGCCAGTCGGACAGCGGCGCGTAGTAGTCGATGCCGATCGCGTCGATCGAAGGTGAAGCCCACAGGACATCGAGCGGAAAGCGAACTTCGCTTGCCGCACCGTCGACGACGTGGGCGCCATATTCAGTCCAGTCGGCGCCATAGGTCACGAGCGTGTTCGCGCCGACGATTGACTTTCACGTCGGCAGCAAGCGCCGCGAGCGCAGTCACCGCCGGATAGATACCGGATGCCGAGCGCACGCGCGTGAGCGATTTCAATTCCGAGCCGATCAGGAACGCATCGACGCCACCGGCGCTCGCCGCAAGCGCGGCGTAATGCAGCACGAAATTGCGGTAGTTCCACTGGTCGGCGCCGCCACTGAAGAAGGCGCCAACCTGGGTTGCCGCCGCCGCGCTCCCATCGGGCGAGCCGGTCTGCCCGGGCGCAGGGTCGCAAGTGATGCGTCCGCGCCATGGATAGGCTGGTTGCGACATCGCCCCGCTCAACGGATCAGGCAACGTGTTTCCCGCCGGAATATCCAGCATCAGAAAGGGATACAGCGTGACCTTGAGCCCGCGGCTTTAGATCTCCGCGATCAGATCGCGCGATGCTCTGATCGGACGGCGTGCCGCCGAAGGCTGGCCGCCCTCGACAGTGGAGACGAGATGCGCCCTCGCCCGGTCAAGCCCGCAACCGACCACGTGCCCCCGTAGGTCTGCTTTGCGCGGTTGTCGACGCCCGGCATCACCCGGCATTGGCCGCAGCGCAGATCGGTGCCGAACCAGGCCACCACGATCGCGACGCGTTCGAGTTCGGGGCACACCGCCTGCAATTCGTCGAGCGACGGCGACCGACGTCGGATGGCGCATAGGTAATATGACGGTTCTCCGGCGCCGACTGGCCAGGTCCGAGCGACCTGCACCACGGTCGCCGGCGTCATAGCCGAACTCGGTCGTTCCCGGGATGAGCGTCACGGCGCGAACCATCCGCTCAAGCCGGCCGACCGGGCGCACAACCTCGAACGACAGCTGCGGAATACGGTTGCCGAAATTCGCAAGCGGCAGACGCTCGAACACGACGTAGGCAAGGCCGCGATAGGCCGGCGCGTCGCCGTCCTTGGCGACAATCAGCGGATCGGGCGCCTGCGCTTCGTCGCCCGTATAAGTGCGCATGGAAAGGCCCGAGAGATCGAGCGGCTTGCCGTCGGCCCAGACGCGCAGCACGGCGCCGATCGGCCCTTCGCAAAGACCGACCGCAAGGTTGGCATAATAGGAATATGTCGTTGTGTTCGTGGTGACGGCCGGGCTGCCGCCCATGCCTTTCCCGCCGCCGCCCGCTGTCTGCGACGTTGGCTGACCACCTCCTCGAGATTGGTCGCCCAGATCACCTGGCCCGGAAGGCGCGCGCGGCCATAGACGCGCGGGATCGGCGCACCCTCGGTCGACGCCATCACCGCAAGATCGGCGAGGCGCGGGCCTTCCTGCGCGATCTCCTGCGGGCTTCCGAACAAGGCACGATCGATCGCATTGCCGGCAAGCGCGCCAATGAGGCGGCCTGCAATGGCGCCGGCGGGCCCAAACACCGCCTTGCCTGCGGCAGCGCCGGCCACTGAAAGAACGAGCGCAGCCATCAGCCGATCACTCCGGGAAATTGAAACGCGAATGCAAGCCGCCGGCGCCACCACGGCGCGATGGCAACTTCCGCGACGGCCGCGCCATCGTGCGCATGCACCATCATGCCGGGCGCCGTGACGATCGCGGCATGCTTGGCCGGCAAATGCGCGCGCCAGCGGAACAGCAACACGTCGCCGGGTGCGAAGCCATCAAGCGAGATCGCAATGAGATGCCGTGCGGCCGCGTCGGCGAGCGATTCCTCGCACGCCGCCTCCGCCCAGTCCGGCGCATAAGGCGGCGCTTGTTCCGGCTCGTCGCCAACGACCGCGCGCCAAACGCCACGCACGAGGCCGAGGCAATCGCAGCCCACACCTTGCAGCGAGGCCTGATGCCGATAGGGCGTGCCGATCCAGCGCCGCGTTTCCGCGACGATGTCGTTGCGGTGGATGATCATGTTCAGCTTTGGCGGCTTGCGCCGTTATGGCCGGGCTCGCCCGGCAGCGGATAGCGCGATGACGAAGTCGTTGCCGGGGATGTGCGGAAATCCCCGGAAATTCACGGCGTTGTTGAAGCGAGCGCGGCAGGTGTCAAACCGCTTATCGCAACCGGCCGTCACGATGAACGTGTCTCCTGCCGCGATTGGCTCCGGCATCGCCTGCCACAGTGTCAGCCGGACGGCAGCGCCTTTGCGATGGCTTTTCACTTCGACGCTCAGGCCGCTGTTGGCCCCGCTGGTGAAGGTCAGTTTTCCGGCGGTGAACCAGCCGTCTTCGAAACTGTCGAGTCCGCTCGCGGTGAAGGCCGATGTCGCCTCGGGCGAAATGACGGCGCCGGCGCCACGGAAAGCCGGGTTCGTGAGATCGATCCTGCAGCGGCCGTCGCCGAGATCGGCAGAGCACGTTGCGGTATAGAGCCGGCCGCTTTCCTCGTGAGCCGCTCGCTCAGCCCGCGCACTTCCGCGGTGAAGGCCTGGCCTTCGCGCCTCACCTCGCCAAGCGTTCCTTTTGCAAGCAACACGCGCAGCGCGGGTTCGCTCCAGTCGACAAGCCAGATCTCGATCGTGGCTGCATCGTAGCGGCCGGCGGCGAGATCGGCCTCGTTGAGCGAATTGCCGGCGAGCGCGCCGGAGAGCTCTGACGAATTGACGGCAAGCCCGAGCTTCTGCGTCACCTCGCTGCCAGTCAGGCCACCGCCCGCCCGACAGATAATGGCGTCGAGCACGATATCCTCGTCATGGTCGGTGAACCCCTGCGTGACCCCGTCAGCGCGTTTGATCACCCAGCAGCGGCAAAGCGTGGTCACGCCGGAGTCGAGCCTCGTCTGCAGCACGGGTGGAATTGTGTGCATTTGGAATCCTTAATGCGCCATCCTGGGACGGCTCCTGAAAAATAAACGGCGGGTAATGTGAGATCCAACGTCGGTTCGTTGGCGGCAATGGCCGCGCAAAACCGCTTTGCATCAGCTTTACTTCAACAGGTTCTTGAGAGTCGCTTCCAGGCACATCTTTGCGCTGGCTTCCAGCCTGGCCTGCATTGCTGTTTGGTATTTTTCCTCGCTGCCGGTGGCTTCGAGGGTCTTGACCTCAGCATTTGAAATTTTGTCCGCCATACCGCTCGCATAGCATTTGCAATACTCGTAGAGCGCTGAAACCGGAAGTTCCATGTTGTCGCCGGCATCCAGTTGGGCCTTGAGACAGCTGCGCATGGCCGCTTCGACGAACGTCGTGCGCACGTCGCCCGTCAGGCCCTGATCGCTCCTGGCGAATTGCACGCTTGCCAAAAAGATTGCGATTGCAGCAGGTGCAGTCCATCTTGCGATGTTGCGCACGTTGCTTCTCCGCAAGTGTCCGTTTGCCCTCAAATGGGCGCAATGTAGCACGGCGGACGGAAGGCTAAAACGCCTTCCCCGATTGACATTAGGGCCTGATCTCCACCAGCGGGATTTTCGGAATCGCGCCCGCGGCAAAGGCCGAGAGATCGACTTCCAAATAGTCGGTATCGAAACGCACCGGAACGTCGAACAGGAAGCCGGCCGTGATCGCCGCGCCCGGCGGCGGGATATGGCCCGGAAGAAACGTCACGACGCCAGTCGCCGCGTCGGTGGTGAATTGCGTCCCCTCGTCCGCTTCTGTTTCCGCGACCGCAATGCGAATGCTTCCCGGCACCGGCTTCGCGATAGGACGCCGGTAGGGTGAGTAAAGCGCGCCATAGGTCTTGCCGAGCTGGAACGTCGCCGCGACGCCATCACCGGTTCCGATAATCTGATCCGTCGGCATTATCGATACGCCCGGTGCGGCAGAGGAATGGTCGAGCCGGTCGCGCCAGCGAAACCCGTAGAGGCGCCCGCGCCGCTCCTCGAAAAACGCAACAACCTGCGACAATGCGTCGAAGGTCTTCACGCCGTAGCCCGCGTCGTAGCGCCGGCGCGAATGTGCCCAGCGTGCATTGCGTTCCTCGGCACCGGAACCGAGCGTGACCACGTCCGTGCGCCGCTGCGGCCCTCCGGCACTTTTCAGCGCGATATCGAGCGGGAATAGCACTTCGTGAAATGATGTCATGAGTTCCTGTCTGATGTGACTGCGGCCCAAGAGGAAGCAGCCGTGAGCCATTGGCCATGGAACTGAACGGCTGCATTCGATGTTTCATCAAAATGATCGAAGCGCTCATGTACATAGGTATCGGCCTCCTGACTGGATGCCTTATCGGTTTGGCCGTTGTACCCCTCGTACACGACCGTGCGGTACGGCTGACCATCAGGCGGATGGAGAGCGCCCTTCCGAATTCGATCAAGGAAATAGAGGCAGACAAAGATCTCTTGCGCGCGGATTTTGCGATGTCGACGCGGCGCCTCGAACTCAGCAACGAGCAACTGAGAAGCAAAACTGCAAGCCAACTCGCCGAATTGGGCAGGAAGAGCGACATCCTTAACCGGCTCAAGGCTCAGCGCGACGTGCTGAAGGTTGAGGTGCTTGGCCTCAAGGCGCAAATTGCCGCGCTGAAAAAACGGCTAGACCGGGATCGCGAGGAACCCAGGCCAAAGGTCCACCACGTCGGCGCGATGTTGCGCCAATGGATCCCTCATAGAGTTCACCACTGAGCAGAGCTACGCCGCCGTGGTCTCCTGAATCTTCTGCACCTTTTTAGGCGGAGGGAGCGACACTGTCTCGTCGGAGACGGACCTAATGAGAGCGTTTTCCGCCAGATACTTGTGGTATTGCGCGACGACGGCTTTCGCTTCGTTCAGCGTCGCAAGTCGCCATTGAATTTCCAGATTTTCGTTTCCCGTAATGCTCTCAACGATCCGGCGCTCTTCGACGAGCAGTTTGAACTCACTCGGCTGGTCGGAATCTTCAAGGGTGGCCGTTTAGCCGGGTCGCAAAGTCGATGCGCCCGGTCGGAACCCAGTCTCGCTTTACCACACCCTGAGATGGTGCGGTTTTCCAACTCTTCCAGTTTTCCATGTACGTCAGCACGCGAGTCATCGCTTTGTCCTCCCGACTGTGAAGGGTAACGAACGCGCACGATTGTCCCCGACAGCCGATAACGCAGCATTTGTCCGCGCGGTTTCACACCATTCGC
>CAVQYD010000021.1:0-171360 GCA_963718035.1 uncultured Alphaproteobacteria bacterium
GCGGACATGTCGACAACCTCATTTAGCCGCGGGGAAAGAAAAGAAATGCCCAGCCAGCGGGGAGACTGGCTGGGCGTGCTCTCGGGACGCGTTTGGGGACGGGGGGCCCCGAGAGAAGCCTATTCGTCACTATGAAGACAAAAATTTGTTCCCGTTATTTCGATGCTGCGTTTGCTGGTCATTCACGCAGCTGGGCGGATTCCTCTTTCAGCAACCGGAGGATCGTCCGCCGTTGGCGTTCACTGGTTTCCGGATTAAGTAGATTGCGGTAACGGGCGATATTCTGTTCGCTGACAAACCTGTCCAAATCGTTTGATTTCGCTTTTTCGCACTTTCCGGTGGCATTCATTCTTCGGCCCTTTGATGTGCATCAATAGCGGAGATGTGTATTCGCATTAGATTGAAATCAAATAGCCCGAAAGGCCTATTTTTTGTGCCGCTAACGAATTCTAAAAGCATTCGTGAAGGGAAGCACCTGCGCAATGGAACGCAACAGCGGGGCGCTTTCGCTCGAAAGTTGGTTGCGATTGGCGTAGTCGAAAGATGAAGGAACTGAGAGCGCTCCCCGTAAACGCAGCAATTCTGAATGCGTCGGGAACAATCGTAGCCGTAAACGATACGTGGAAAGATTTCGCGCGACAGAACGGATTGCGACTTCCGAATTTTGGCGTTGGTTCGAACTATCTGCAATTTTGCGAGTCCGATGGGCTGTATCCGTCACTGAGCGCAGCGGACCTGAAAGATTTGCTCGTGGGCCAGAAGAAACTTTTGACCCTCATTTATCCTTGCGATTCTCCGATGAAAAAAAGGTGGTTTTCCCTCATCGGACTGCAACTCTCGCCCGATAGACCGGCCGGCGTAGCGCTTTTGCACATAAACCTGACAGACACTCTTTCGCTCCCGACCGGTGCGCATCAAAGGCGAGCCGCAATACAGCGAAAGAGCCAAATTCGCACTACGGCCAATTTGAAGACGATCAGCGGGACCATAGAGCGTACCGTATTGGAAACACTCTCATCGCAACTGAATACGATGCTCTCGGGCACTCAACATGGACCTGCGCTCAATGATACCTCAGCAAACCTTGATGCCGGGGAAGTCCCTGCCAGCACCAAACTGAGTAAGCGTCAGATGGAAGTCCTCCGCCTCTTGGGCCAAGGCAAATCAAATAAGGAGATTGCTAAGACGCTTTTTCGCTCACCACACACAATCAAGCTGCATGTGTCGGCGATCTTACAGCAATTGAAGTTGAAGAGCCGAACCCAAGCAGCTCTCCTTGCATCGACGATGTACAAACAGCGTTCGGCCGACCCACTGGGCAGCGGCACCGAGTCGTCGAAGAAGACGCGCATTACGAAAACGAAACACAATCCTGGTCGCGGTGCCCGCGCGAGTGCCGGCGAACGACGATGATCCGTTTGATCCGCCACCGGGCCGCTGGCGACTGATATCCTGAACTACAGTTTGGCGGAGGCCCGTAGGAGACTTTCCATCATGGGGTCATACGCCAATCTAAAACGCGATACAGCATTCGCTGTATTTGCTATCGCCATAGTCGCTGCGACCTCAATTCTCGGCCAAATCGCAACCTATCCAAATCTTATTCCTTGGTATGCCGGTCTTGCTAAGCCCGATTTCAATCCGCCAAATTGGATTTTTGCTCCGGTGTGGACGACGCTTTATGCGCTGATGGCGTTTGCGCTATGGCGCATTTTACGTGTGCAGAAATCATCTAGTGCGCATCAGCATTATGCGACTTGCCTGTTCTTGCTTTTGCTTGCCCTCAATGCCGCGTGGTCGTGGATGTTTTTTTGGGCGCACAGTCCGTTGCTTGGCCTGATAAACATCGTCCCGCAGTTTGTTGTAATTCTCGCGACCATCATCAGCTTTGCTCGTCTCGATGGCCTGGCGGCTATTTGTCTGCTGCCACTGGCTGCATGGGTAGCATTCGCTGGGGTCCTAAATACTGCGATCTGGCTGCTGAACAGCTAACTGGTTGAACTCTCTGCCCCGCGGTTGTCATGTCTGCTATTGGCACAAAGCGGACATCCCTGGTTGCACTGCACATGTCAGCTTTCGAAGGTAAAGCGGACATGCAGTTGAGGATCATATTGCCATCTCAGCACGGGTCGGCGAAGGCGCCGACGAAATTGGCCCGACGAGAACCCGCACCACAACTATTCCGAAGCCTATTTGCGATCAGATGATATAGACCTGCCAGGGCCACTTCGCCGGCCTTGTCTGGTACTCGGCCTTGTCGAGGGGCAGGTCGTAATCTTCCGGAGTCGTCAATTCGTTCCAGCTTTCGGGGCGACGCCGTTCTTCCGCGACACGTGCTGCGATTGCGACCCGGCTCGTCCAGTCGGTGAAAGTGTTCGACACGGGTGCCTCCAATACTTGGAGTTGATGTTTTTGTAATTTAGGGCTTTGCCCTTCTTCCGTTTGTGACCGGAGTCACAAAATTTGTGATTGGTATTGCGTTACGGGACGTTGCAACCGAAATGTCTGTTCTCGGGGTAAAGCGGACGCGCAAATATCAATCTGAGGTCTGTAGGGACCCAGGCTGCCGCTGCTTCGGTGCGGCGATGGTAGCTGAAAAAGAATAATTGCAAGGTTCGCATTTCCATACGTGGCGCACCCGGTGTGCATCGACGTATTCCGTCCGCTCCGGCGCGGTCAGCGGCTCGCCACAACAAGCGCATTTTATGGTCAGGGTGCTCATGCTGATACGGTCGAGCCTAGGTGCCGCCAATTTAAGAGGCGCTTTCCTGGTCTCGTAAGTTCTAATTCAAATGGGTTGAGTGATCGCTGACTTTGAAAAAAGAGACCGCCAACAGGGGGCGGCCTCAAAGTTTGTCTGACATCGTAGGTTCACTAACTAGCTTCGAGCTTTAAAGGGAGTCCTGCCCATTACGATTCAATTTAATTCAATTAAGTGCAGGTAAGTGCGCATCAGGAAATAGCGTCAAATGTCCGCTTCTGGACCCTGCTCTCTTGCACCGCACATGTCCGCTTTGGGGGTAAAGCAGACATGCCCTTTCGCACTGCACATGTCTGCTTTTGACCCAAAGCGGACATCGGCAACGCCCTTCAAGTGGCCGACTTGAGCCGTTACGATGCCCTGTCCTGAGCCTCGGGGGAGGCAATGAGACGGCGCGATTTCATAAAGATTGCTGTGGGTTCAGCAACCGCTTGGCCGTTTTCGGCGCGGGGGCAGCAGTCAGGGATTCCAGTAATTGGTTTTCTTAATGCCTCATCTCCGGAGAAATACGCGCTGCCGTTGTCGGCTTTTCTCAAAGGACTGAGCGAAACCGGCTTCGTCGATGGCCGCAGCGTCAAGATCGAATTCCGCTGGGCCGAAGGCCGGATCAATCGGTTGCCGGCGATGGCCACTGATCTGGTTCGTCGTCAGGTGGCCGTAATTGCCGCGTGCAGCACTGCGGCGGCGCTTGCCGCAAAAGCGGCGACCACGACTATTCCGATTGTCTTCGAAACGGGTGCCGACCCGATCCAGCTCGGTCTGGTCGCCAACCTCAATCGGCCAGGCGGCAACGTAACAGGCGTGACACAATTGACGCAGGAGGTAGCGCCAAAATTGGCGCAGTTACTGCACGAACTTCTTCCCAACGCGCACGTCATGGCTCTGCTCGTAAACCGGGATGATCCCGCGCTTGCCGAGGCCACACTGAGAGCGGTGCTGCCACCAGGCCGTACCCTCGGGTTGGAGTTTCATGTCCTGAACGCCACAAGCGAACATGACTTTGATGGAGTTTTCGCAAAGTGTATCGAATTGCAGGTGGGCGCGCTGGTGATCGGTGGCGCGCCACTTTTTACCAGCAATAGCGAACAGCTTGCTGTGTTGGCGGCCCGCCACCGGGTGCCCACAGTATACAAAGGACGCGAGTTCGCTGCGGCCGGCGGTCTGCTGAGTTACGGATCCGACATTGCCGACGCATACCGCTTAGCCGGAAACTATACTGGACGGATACTCAAGGGCGACAAGCCCGGCGACCTGCCAGTCCAGCGGGCCACTAAAGTCACGCTGTACATAAACCTGAAGACCGCCAAGGCGCTCGGGCTCAGCGTCCCAAACACGCTGATCGGACGCGCCGACGAGGTGATTGAGTAATCACTCAATGTCCGCTTTTGGCACAAAGCGGACATTCCAGCCGCGCCCACATTTGTCCGCTATTGGAGTAACAGCGGACATTGGTCCGCGCACTGGCGCGCTAGTCGCCTGCGCCCGGATTTGGCGAGAAATATTTAAGTTTATCCGGCTTGCCTTCCCATTCTTTTGAATTTGCGGGAGGGTCGCGCTTGATCGTTATATTGGGCCAAGTTTTTGCATAGTCAGCGTTGAGCTTGAGCCACTTCTCGGCCCCGGCCTCGGTGTCGGGCTTGATCGCCTCCACCGGACATTCCGGCTCACACACCCCGCAATCGATACATTCATCGGGATGAATGACGAGCATATTTTCGCCTTCGTAGAAACAATCAACGGGGCACACCTCGACGCAATCCATTAGCTTGCACTTGATGCAGCTTTCATTGACGATATAGGTCAAATGTCATCCTCCTTCTGGGGGAAGCCTATCAGGTTTCCACCATGGGGGTATGTTTCATCGTTCTTGCATCAGATTACTGCCGCAAATGCAGTGGAGTCCGTTCGGTTACGGAGTCATTTGAGAAAATGCCGGCTAAAGGGAAAGTCGTATAATGACTGAGTATATCGTCGGCTTAAGGCAGGGAAAACGATCAGAAGTTCTGACCATCGAGGCCGAGGATGCGTTGATTGCTGCGCTCAAGGTCAAACACAACCACCCCGAGGCCGTAATTTCCTACGTTCGCAAATCTAATCGGCGCGGCGATCGTCGCAATCCTCATCGGAAGGAATGAAGATCAAGAAGGGGCTGCAGCGCAAGCTCCGTACTCCCGCCGTCAATGATCGAATAATGATGCTGTTTGGACAAATCGCTTGCGCCGCCCAATGTCCGCTCTTGGGAGTAGAGCGGACATGCCGTTTTGCACTGCACATGTCCGCTTTTGACCCATAGCGGACATTGGCGATCACGGGATACATGGTGAACAATGCAACGGTAAATGGGGGGAAGCCATGGCAACATTGACGCGCAAGTCGCCGGCAGGGGCTCATAAGCCCTTCGCCAATTATTCCCACGTGGTAACTGCGCAGGGGGCCAATAAGCTGGTCTTCTGCGCTGGCCAGGTCGCCGCCGATCCCTCCGGCAAAGTACTGCCACCGGACGACTTCGCGGCGCAGACCAAGATGGTGATGGAGAATTTGAAGCTCGCTCTGGCCGAAGGCGGCGCCAGCCTGAAGGACGTTGTGAAGGTGACGATCTACGTCTGCAATCCGCATGACGTACCCAAGGCGCGCTCGATCTTGCAGAATTATTTCGGCGGCGATCCACCGGCTAGCACGCTTTGTGTGCTGCGAGGACTGGCAAATCCAAATTTCCTACTGGAGATCGAAGCAATTGCAGCTGTGTGAAAAGGCTTTGAGGTGTGCCGACCAATGTCTGCTTTGCAGACATTTCGACCGCACCTGCGAATGTCCGCTTTCGAGGGTAAAGCGGACATGACATTTTGCGCTGCACATGTCTGCTTTTGACCCAAAGCGGACATCGCATCCGGGCGCAGCGAGAATTGTCAGCAGCGTTGACCCAATCACATTTGGTGCAAACTCCGCTCGCCATAAGCGTGATGAGTTTTATCCAGCGTCACGTAATGTTACGGCTGGCTTCTCCCGGCCGCCCACGGCTTTGCAACGCACGCAGGAATCGTTGTTGCGCGAGCAGAGTGAAACGTTTCCTTACTACAGCGTTAGTTCCCTCCCTCACAAATAATTGATGCAACTGACGCGCAACCTTGTCGTTGGAAGTGTCTGCGCATTTTTCCCACCAATGTCTGCTCATTTTCCCACCAAGGAGAGCGATCATGTCCGACAATACTTTTTCGTCACACACGCCGGGCGCCGTTCTTGCTGCTTCTGCGGCTGGAGGCGCAGCCAGGGTGCTTCCGTCCTCAGCGACCGATCCCACCGCGATCCGCCCCTTCCACATCAAGACTTCGAAAGAGGCGCTCGTCGACCTGCGCAAGCGCATCAGCGCGACAAAGTTTCCTGATCGGGAAACGGTCGCGGATGCATCGCAAGGCGTACAACTCGCGACGATTCAGAAGCTCGCGCGCTATTGGGCGACTGAGTACGACTGGTACAAGTGCGAGGCGAGACTGAACGCCCTGCCGAATTTCATCACTGAGATCGATGGGCTCGACATTCACTTCATTCACGTTCGTTCGAAGCACGAAAATGCGTTACCGCTCATCGTCACGCACGGGTGGCCGGGCTCGGTTGTCGAGCAGCTGAAGATCATCGATCCCCTGACAAATCCCACGGCGCATGGCGCGAGCGCATCGGACGCCTTCCACGTGGTGATCCCATCGATGCCGGGCTACGGGTTTTCCGGCAAGCCGACCACTCCCGGCTGGGGCCCCGAGCGGATCGCGCGTGCCTGGACCACGCTGATGAAGCGCCTTGGATACAAGCAATTTGTGGCGCAAGGCGGCGATTGGGGCGCGATTATTGTCGACCACATGGGTGTGCAGGCGCCGCCGGAATTGCTGGGCATTCACACCAACATGGCTAACGTGATTCCAGTCGACATCGACAAGGCGGCTTTTTCGGGCGCGCCGGCGCCAGCAGGTCTCTCAGCCGACGAGAAGCTCGCTTACGAGCGGCTAAGCTTCGTATATGCAAAGGGTATCGGCTACGGGTTCCAGATGGGGTTGCGACCGCAGACGCTGTACGGGATCGCGGATTCACCCGTCGGCCTGGCAGCCTACTTTCTTGACCACGACGCGCGCAGTTACGAGCTCATCGCCCGCGTCTTCGATGGAAAGACCGAAGGCCTCACGCGCGACGACATTCTCGACAACGTCACGCACACCTGGTTGACGAACACGGGGGTTTCCGGGGGCCGTCTCTACTGGGAAAACAAGGGCGCCTCCTTCTTCGGTGTTAAAGGCGTCTCCATTCCGGTTGCCGTGAGCGTCTTTCCTGACGAGCTGTATCCAGCTCCGCGGAGTTGGGCCGAGCGGGCCTATCCCAAGCTGATCCACTACAACAAGCTTCCCAAGGGCGGGCACTTTGCGGCCTGGGAACAGCCGAAACTGTTCTCAGAAGAGGTTCGCGCGGGCTTCAGATCACTTCGCAAATCGATCTGAAGGCTTTCGGCGCGCATAACGCGCAAATTGAATTTGGAGAGACCGCCGCGAGCAGGCCGTGTGAAAACTCCGAAGCCGACCGCGCGCGTAGAATAATTTTTGAGAGTTTGCGCATCATGAGAACTGATGATGCTGCGGACATACGGTTTGATACCGCGCTGGAGAATTGTATTTTCTACATTTCTCCGATGTATGACTTTTCACACAGCCTGCGCGAGGCGGTCTTTCTTTTGAAGGCAGAATGTCCGCTTCTCTAATCGGCCGATTGGGGTCAAGCGTTTTCAGACTGTCCACGACCACAGTGTCGATGTCACTCACGGGCTCGTGCTTCTCTTCGGAATCGGCACCAAGGCCCTTCCATCATGGGATTCGAGAACGAGGTGGAACAATCTATTGGGCGGCCTTGCCGTCAGACGAACGGCAGGTCCAGCGGACATTGCGAACTCACCTCATCCATCGTCCCGTGAGGGACATCATGCCACCGCGAGGTGGAACTCGTGTTTCTCCTATCCGGTTTGATTATGTACAGCGCTCACGCTGCAACAGCGTTCTTGCTCCAGCGGAATTCGGTGCCATCAACCCAGATGCGGTGCATGATGACGGCCAAGCGACGCGCCAGCGCGACGATTGCCTTCTTCATGCCGCGGCGCCTGGCGATCTGCATCGCCCAGGCCTTGAGCCAGGACCATTTGGCTGAGCGTACCAGCATGCTCTGGGCCGCTTCGTAGAGCATCACTCGCATCATCTCGTCCCCGCATTTTGATATCGCGCCGGTTCGATTGATCTCGCCCGATTGATACCTGGACGGGGTCAGACCCAATACCGCCCCGACTGCCTTGGAGTTTCGAAAGCGCGCGGGCACATCGACGGTGGCGCGGAATGTCAGCGCCACCACCGGACCAACACCCGGGGTCGTCATCAGGCGCCGGCACACCGCATCGTCCTGCACGATGGCCAGCACGCGGCGGTGCAGCACGGCGGTCTGCTCGCGCAGCACTCTGCGAACGGCGAGCAGCGGCTCGACCAGGATGGCCAGATCGGGGAGATTCTCGACCAGTTCCTTGATGCGCGCCTCGAACTTCAGCTTGCCAACGATCCCGACCTTGAGGCCGAAGTTACGCAAGGTTCCGCGCAGGTCATTCTCGACGGCGATGGCCTTCGACTGCAGCAGCTTGCGATGGGTCAGCAGCATGCGCAGCTTCTGGCTGCGCAACGTCTTCACATGCACCGGACGATAAAGTCCCGCCCGCATCATCTGCGCCATACCGCGGGCATCGTTACGGTCGGTCTTGTTGATCTGCGCCTGCAACACCGCTCGCATGTGCCGCGTCTCGACGCAGATCACCGGCAAGCCCGACTCAGCGAGAGCGCTGTAAAGCCACTGCGACAGTGGCCCGGCTTCCAGTCCAATCCGCTTGAAGTGATAGGCATTGTTCTTCAGCACCTGCAGCAGAGCTCCGGGTTCGCTCGCAACCTTGGCTTCGCGCACGATCCTGCCCGTGTCATCCACAATGCAGATGCTCGTTTCCTTGACTGAGACGTCCAGTCCGGCAAAATGCTCCATGCTGCGCTTCTCCTTCTGATGCTTGAGGCCGTAAACCACGGACCTCGTTTCACCATCAGCCTGAAGCGCAGCACCCAAAATCTTCAGCTATCCACAAAGATCGCCCGGCCGATTACCCCATCTATTGGCACAAAGCGGACATGCCGAGTTGCACTGCACATGTCCGCTTTCGGGGGTAAAGCGGACATGACCTTGTGCGGAAATCCGCTTTCGCGGTCGCTATTGGGTGTAAAGCGGACATGGCTTGTTGCAGCATGCATATGTCGGCTTTTGACCCAAAGCGGACATTCGCGTTGGTAGGGGTTAGCCGACTTCAATACTCACCGCCGAGCGAATTGATCGGTGGTATTCTCAAAAAAACAGCATGGCGTGATCCTCGATCTGGGTGAGGAACCCACGCATTTCGCCCATTTGGAAGGGCGGTCTAATCGAGATGCTATATCACCGCGTCTCAGGACGCTGGATTTCTTTTTTTCCGCGCGCTGCGCGACACTAACAAAAGTCGAACGTTATCCCCATATCAGTTCAAAGAAGAAAATTAAATACATCACAGGGGATGATCTCGGAATGCTTCAAGGAGTATCGTTTATGGGACTTCGTATCCACTTTCCGGTCATGCTGGGAGAATACTGGATTTATGCTTTGGCTGGCATCATCTCGATTACAACCCTGATACTGGTCAGACTTGGCTGACGGCAGCTATTGGCACAAAGCGGACATTTGTTTTTGCACTGCGAATGTCCGCTTTTGGGGGTAAAGCGGACATCAAGAACCTAGGCGAGTTTGCCAAGGGCGTCGCAGAGAGCAAGATATTCCCAAGCTTCGCGTTCCGTTTTGAACCGCCTGACCCGAGTTTTCTGATGCTCATACACGATACGTCCACGCCAAAATGCGTAATACTTGCCCTCGTACGAACGTTCCACTCTGTTGCTTATATTCTTAATTTCCTTGGACATGGGAGTTTCCCCCCTTAACGGCCCCCCGGTCGGCTCACAAGCTCGTAAGACCGAAGGGAAGTCGAATTGCGCCAGCTATCCATTTCCTTACCACAAACATCACAATTCACGCTGTCCGTGTTCGGGGATGGTGTTCTGCTGGTCCTGATCTTGTACAAGGCTCCGCATTCGCAAGTGTGGGTGCCCGAGAGCCATTCTATGAATTCCGCCCATAGTCGTCCTCGGTCCACGGTTAGCCGTTGAACCGGGAAAATCTCATCCTCTTTGAATTACGGCCGCTAGCTTTCGACTTCGCCTGTACCACTGCAGACCTCGCAGAGGCGTTGCCCAGTTCCACCGCATTTTTCACAATCACGTATTGGATTATCTCCGATGAATATTTTACCAGTGCCATGACACGGAAGACACGTGGTCGTTCTTTGGCCGTGACATCTGGGACACATTTTTTTTGAGATCGCTCGCCAACGCTCAGGCATAAGTGGATTGTTAATCTCGTTGGTCATGCGAGCTGCTATTCCCGAGCCCGTTCGATTTCTCGTCGCGCGACCGTTATGACCACGCCGCACCGCGCACATTGGTGAACAATGGTGTGCGCTGTCTCGGTGGTTTGCATCGCCACCTGACAGACCGGACACGGTCTCTGTGGCTCAGGATTGGAAGGCGGCCTCATGGCCGCCCAAAATTAAGAAATCCAGCATTTTAAATCAATTCGGATGTCTACTTAGTGCAAAGGTCTGCCGATCCAGGCGCCAACCAAATTCGAGCTTATGATCAACCTCAAGACCGCCAAAGAGCGCTCGGCCTCATCGTGCCGCCGTCGCTGCTCGGGCGTGCCGACGAAATCATCGAGTAAGTACGGACCAATGTCTGCTATTGGCACTTAGCGGACATCGGCTTGTGCGCTGCACATGTCCGCTTTTGGGGGTAAAGCAGACATTCCTTCTTGCACTGCAAATGTCCGCTTATGACCCAAAGCAGATATTGGATGGCGACTTGACGAGTCCAACTCAGCCCCCCTCTAGTGTGCTAGTTTGAGCCGGCCTTGCCCTGAGCCTTGGGGGTGGCAATGAACGGCGATTTCCTCGCGCTGCACGAGCCCAATTCGCAACAAATCTGCTTTTTGGAGAAGCGTCATGTTACGAGTGCTCATCGTTGGTGGTTTTGACGAGACGGACAAGGAGACGCTTCCGGAGCTACGCGAGTTCGCCCAGTTGCTAGGTAAAGAGGTGATTGATCAGGGGCATGCCCTACTGAATGCGTGCCGCACAAGCTTTGATGCAGCTGTTGCAGAGAGTGCGCATACCGAAGCAGCAGCCAAGGGATTAAACCCGGCAGACAGAATTGTCAGCTACGTGCTGTCTGGACACGAGCCGGCACACAAGTTCGGAAACGTTCGCACATCTCAACTTGTTGACTGGGAGCTGGGCAATCCAAAGCTTCGCGTGCCGGAACCCATTGAGGCAGCAGACGCCGTTCTCGTAGTTGGTGGCTTCACTGGTACGCATCGTGCGACTAATTGGGCTCGAATTGGTGGGAAGCCGGTTCTTCCAATTCCTAGATTTGGTGGTGCTGCTGAGAAAATATATGCAGAGGAACTTGCGTCATTCGACGAGCGCTATTCAGGCCGATTATCTCGCGATCAATTCGAAGATCTTGCACAATTGACGTCGGACCCCAAACAGTTCGCAAAGACTGTTGTCTCGTTGGCTGAACGGGTTCAAGCTTCAAAATCAGTTCTGGTGGTAATGTCGTTCTCGGATGACCCATCCCTCAGCGACGCGTACGAATCTTTCAAGGAAATCTGTGTTGAGTTCGGCTACGAGGCCGCTCGAATTGACGAACAGAGTGATGCGCCCCGAATTATGCCAGAACTGCTGCAACGCTTAGGTCGCTGTGCATTCTGCGTTGTCGACCTCTCTCATGAAAAGGCCAACGTCTACTATGAACTTGGCTATGCAAGCGCTTCCAAGCGGCCCGTTGTCGTAACAGCAAAGAAGGGCACTCCTCTACCTTTTGATGTCAAAGACATACCCGTACTTTTTTGGGAAAGCCAAAAGTCCCTGAAAGAACAGCTCCGCAACCGGATAAAAGCGATCGCTGTTAAACAGGGTAGGTAGCTGTCTGTCGGTTGCCCTTCCCGAAAATCATATCCGCGCGTACCGATGATCGAGCCCGGATAGAATGGGCGTGGTGAAATGGTACGTAGCGTTGAACCGCTCACGGTAGTGGCGCATCTTTGTATCCAGCAATAAATGCGTACGCGTCTGAGCAAGATTGAGGAGAACCTCAGAGCCACCACTGGCAGCCGCTAATTGTACTTCAAGGACAAGGCCGTCGTTCGGCAAGCGACGGCCTTGGCATGTCCGCTATTGGCACAAAGCGGACATCCCTGGTTGCACTGCACATGTCCGCTTTTGAGGGCAAAGCGGACATGTCGATTGCGCTGCGAAATGTCCGCTATACCCAAAGCGGACATTGGCTGAAATTTCAGTTGGACCACTTGTCTGACCAATGGCCGCCGCCGCGGCTCTTATTGGCGCGGACGAAGGTGAGACCTTGCTCGCCAGCAACCATCCCCTTGTCTGACGCTTCCAGGTGTTCGATCGACCATTGCTGACCCGATGCTGACCGGACCCAAAAACTCATTTCCTGAAATTCAAGAAGTGCCTGATTTTAGTGGCGCGCCCGAACGGATTCGAACCGCTGACCCCCAGATTCGTAGTCTGGTGCTCTATCCAGCTGAGCTACGGGCGCTTGATGCCGCTGCCGGAAATCGGCCCGCGGGACCGGGGCATAGCTATCGTCTTGACTGCGTATTGGCAAGAGTTGCGGCGCGAACTGCTCACGTCGGCTGCGCGGCCCGGGCCAGGGCCTCGTTTTCGATGCGGATTCGATAGGCGAGCAGCGCCGCGTTTGCGGCTGAAAAGATATACGCGAAGACCGCCAGTCCAAGGGCCAGCGGAACCACGGCGAATTCCAGCGCGACGATCAAGTAGTTTGGATGCCGAAGCCAGCGATACGGCCCGCGCGCGACCGTCACCGAACCTGGTAGCACGATGACACGCGTGGTCCAGCGGCGACCGAGACTGGCGATGACCCACAGCCGCCCGATCTGCAGCACGATGAATACCGACAGCCAGAACGGATCAATGACGCGGTCATGCCCGAGGATGAGCAGGCCGACAATCCAGGCCGCGTGCAAAATCAAGATGAAAGGGTAATGCGCCGCGCCGAATTCGATGCCGCCCATCCTGCGCAGTCGCCTCGTATTGAGCTGCGCAAAGCAAAGTTCAATCAGCCGTTGCGCCACCAGGAATGCCACGAGCCACGCGCCCTCACCCATAGAACGCCTCGAGGGCCAGGAAATTCGCGGTGAAGCCGGGACCCAGCGCCGAAAGCACGACCGGTCCGCACAGGCCGCGCCGCAAAGCGCGTTCGAGAACGAAAAGAACCGTGGGCGCCGACATATTTCCGTGGTTGCGCAGAATCTCCGCGCTCGTCACGTAGCGTGCCTTTCTGCAATTCAAGGGCCGCTTCGATGGCATCGAGCACCTTTGCGCCACCGGGATGGCAAACGAGTTGCGGCGCCTGCAGACGTGCCGACTTGATAAACCGGCGAACCGGCGCGGCCATTCGCTGCTCGACGAATCGCGGCAGCGAGCGCGAGAGCATCACCCGAAAGCCTACGGGATCGATCGCCCAGCCCATGATGTCGAGCGTGCGCGGCCAGGTGTGCTCGGCCGACGGCTCCAACTTGCAGCGACCCCTCGCGCGGCTTCGCCCGCAAAACGACCGCCGCCGCACCATCGCCGAAAAGGGCCGAAGAAATCACGTCTGCTTTTGTTCCGCGATCGGGATGCGGGAGTCAGCGTGCAGAGCTCGATAACAACAACCAGCACCACTTCGCCGGGCTCGGCCCGCGCAAGCCGCGCGCCGAGCGCAAAACCAGAGACGCCGCCGGCACAGCCTCGGCCAAATACCGGCACGCGCATTACGCCGGCCGCAATCCCAGCTCCGGACCAACACGTGCTTCAATCCCGGGAGTGGCGATACCGGTCGAGGAGACTGTCACGACGACGTCGACATCACGCGCTGGAATTCCGGCGCGATCGAGTGCGGTCTTCGCCGTTCGAACGAAGAGCTCACTCGCACTTTCAACGTAGGCTTCCGTGCGTTCGGCCAGATTGTGCGGCTTGCTCAACCATTCAAGCGACCGCGCGGAATAGCGCCGCTCGATGCCCGCGTTCGACGAAAACCTCGGCAAGTTTCGGGTAGCGCGCGAAGGTGCGCGCGTAAACATGGCGCGCCGCATCCGCCACCGCACGTTGATCGAGCTGATGCGGTGGCACGGCGGTGGCGATCGAGAGCACGTTAACGGGCGGCGCCATGCCGGATGTCCTTCAGTCGCGCGAGCCCTTAAGGAAGAACACCGCAAGCGGCGTCTGCGTCCGTCAGGCGCGTGCGCGCTCACCGCGTCTGGTATCGAGATCGACAGCCCGGTCGGGGATCGTGATGCTGAAGGTGGCGCCAATCGTGCCGGGCACAAGGCGGATTTCGCCGCCATGCGCGCGCACAAGCTCCGCGGCAATGGCGAGGCCGAGGCCTGTTCCGCCGGCCCGCGCCGACCCCTGGAAAGCCTGGAACAAGTGAGTTCTCGCCTTTTCGGGCACGCCGGGGCCGGTATCGGAGACTTCAATCACGACCACGCTGCCTTCACGCCGTCCGGTAATGCGGATCTGATCGCGCGCCGGGTCGCGCGCACCGCGCGTTTCCAGCGTCTGCACCGCATTGCGCGCGATATTGACGAGAACGCGAAATAATTGATCGTGATCGGCTTCCATTGTCAGGCCGCGTTCGACCGCAACGATCCACCGGATCGGCACATCGAGGCCCAGACCGAGCGCCTCGTGCACTTCCTCGATCAATGGCTCAACCTCGATGGTTTTGCGTTCGGGCGGCGGCTCCTGCGCTCCACCGTAAGAAAGTGTGCTTTGGCAGAACGCGATTGCGCGCTCGAGCGCGTGCATCAACTTGGGCGCAAAGCGTTGCACTTTCGGATCAGGCGAGGTGGAAAGCTGATCGGAAAATAGCTGGGCCGACGCAAGCAGGTTGCGCAGATCATGATTGATCTTCGACACCGCGAGACCGAGTGCCGCCAACCGGCTCTGCTGATGCAGCATCGAGGCCAGTTCCCGCTGCATGGCGCCGAGCTCCTCCTCGGCGGTGCCGATTTCATCGCGACGCCCGCTTTCGGCGATGACCCGGGACGGATTTTCGGGATCGGCCCGGAAGGCGACCATGTTGCGCGTGATGCGCCACATCGGGCGCACGAAAAGATAGTGCAGCGCAAGGAACACCAGCATCGCCGTGATACAGGAAATCGCCAGCGACAGAAGCAGGATGTTCACGGAGAACGTCCACATCGCCTTGCACATCGGTGCTTCGTCGAGAATGATCTCGAGGAAGTCGCCGCCCATCGGCGCGGCGCCCACCACGCGGATGTTGTCGCCGGGCTTGCACATCAGCAAGGTGTCGAACGCGTCGGCAATCGACTTCCACCAGGTCAGGTTCCGCATGTCGATGTCCTGGGCGATGCTCGTTGGCATGTTGGATGCAGCCAGCAGGCGCCGCTGATTGCCCATCTTCATCGCGACCGCATACGCACCGATGCTGCGGAGAATCTGGTTCGCCAGGCTTTCAGGCACCATGCCGCTCGGCGCCGCGTCGAGGACAAGCGCCGCCGTGTGCGCGGCAGCCAACCTGTCATTCAGCCAGTTGAGCCGGAAATTTGCGACCGACGGCACGTAAATCATAATTTCGGCCACCATCACAAACACGATCGTCAGCAAAAGCAGCTTGCCGGAGAGTCCGATGCGCGGCTTTCGCGTTCCCGGCTCCGCTTCGATCATGCCTTCTGGTTTATCCGTCGATTCCAATTTCGCCTCAGCCGAAGATTCTCATCCAACCGATGATGCGACGCGCCCAGACGCCGGTCAAACTTGGGGTGAAATAGTCAATCGCCGCACGTTTTCCAACCTCTGACAGCGTCGGATAGGGCAAAACAAGATCCGTTACGTCGCGAAGATTGAGATTTCGTGCAACCGCGAGAACCCACATAGCGATCAGTTCGCCTGCCTGCGCGCCGACAATCGTGACACCCACTATTTTACCTTTTGCCGTCGTGATGACTTTTATATGACCGCGTGGAGCGCCTTCTGCCTGCGCGCGGTCATTGTCGTGATAAGGCCAACGCGTTACGCGAATCTTGATGCCTTGCTGGCGCGCCCGCGCCTCTGTAAGCCCAATCTGCGCAAGCTCCGGATCGGTAAAAGTGACCCAAGGGATGCAATCATTGTTAACGCGCACCGGCAGGCGGAATAAGGCGTTCCGGATCACCAACCCAGCGTGATAGTTCGCGGCATGCGTAAGGTGAAGCGCGCCGGCAATGCAGTCGCCGATCGCGTAGACGCGACGATTTCCGGTCTTGAGTTTTCTGTTCACGACGATGCCCGACCGTTCGTGACGAATTCCCGCGGCTTCGAGATCGAGGTCCGCGATCGATGGGCTGCGCCCGGCGGCAACGAGCAGATGACTGCCGGTGATCGTCTGCTCGGCGCCGCCGCTTTCGATTGTCGCGGTCACTGTTCGTCCGGCATGCGCGATATCGACAACGTTCACACCGCTCCGGATAACGACGCCTTCGCGCTCGAGCTGGGCGAGCACGACAGCGGCGCATTCGGGATCGTCTTTGCCGAGCGGTTGCGCCGCTTCGAGGACCGTCACGGAGCTTCCGAGGCGGCGGAAGCCCTGCGCCAATTCAAGACCCGTCGACCCGGCGCCGATGATAATGAGATGCTCCGGCCTCTCTGTAAGATCGAAAATGTTTTCGTTCGTCAGGTAGGGACCGCTGTCGAGGCCGGGAATTGCCGGCAGCGCCGGTTTCGATCCGGTCGCTATCACGAAGCGGCGGGCACGGATCTCGATATCGCCGGCAACGACTGTGTTGCGGTCCTTGAACTTCGCCTGCGCGTGGATGACGCGAACGCCGAGCCCGGTGAAACGTTCGGCTGAATCGGCCGGCGCCACGGCCGCGATAACCGAGTGAACATGTCGATGGACGCCGGAAAAATTCACGCCGGTATCCCGCACATCGACACCGAACATTTTTGCGCTCCGTGTCGCTTCGGCGCGTCTTGCCGCCGCCAGCAAGGCTTTCGACGGCACGCAACCGGCATTGAGACTGTCCCCGCCCATCTTGCGGCTCTCGACGAGCACTGTCGGCACGCCAAAGGCCGCCGTAGCCGCGGCAACAGACAAGCCGCCAGGACCACCGCCGATCACGCAAATGTCGGGTCTGAGTGTTTCCGCCATAACTCTGTAACTTTCGAACCGATCATGTGACGGCGCGCGCGTGCGCGCGCCAGCGTTTCACGACAACGGGTATTAACGCCAGCAGACCGAGACCCACGAGCGCCGCGATCAACTGCGGTGTGAGCACATCCGACGGATCGAAGACCATCCGGCACGTGTCTTCTCCGGAGGCCATGCACTGGTCATAGGAATCCTTCTGCGCCGCGATCACGCTGTCGAGGCCCGTGCCGGCCAACGAGAATACAACAACAGCGGGGATCACGCCGATCGCGGTCGCCGTCACAAACGACCGGAGATGCACGCCTGCGAAGGCGGGAACGAGATTGACCAGGAAAAAGGGAAATACCGGTACCAGCCGCAGAAAGAGAAGATAGCTGAACGCGTCGTCGCGAAACCCTCTTGCGAGTTGCCGCGCACGGGGGCCAGCCCGGCGCAGCAACGGCTCGCCAAGGGCCGTGCGCGCAACAAGAAATATAAGCGCAGCGCCGACGGTCGCGCCAATCTCTGCTGCGACTGCGCCGGTCACGAGTCCAAACAGAAAGCCACCCGTGACGGTGAGAAAGGTCGCGCCCGGAAGCGAGACCGCGACCGTTACAATGTAGATGACGATGAAGGCAACGACAGACATCATGCGGTGCTGGTTGACGAAGTCGTCAATAATTGCGCGATGGCGGACGAGCGACTCGAGCGAGATCCCTTTGTCGCCCGCAACCCAAAAGGCGACGAATGCGAACAGGACTACGGCCGCCAGTGGCAAAAGCCGCCAGGCGACACCCCGCCAGCGCCGGCCCGAGGGTGAGCTCGCAGACATTTACGCTATATACACGAGCCGCCCGGCCGAACGAGACGCGTCTCACCGCCTTGTGAGGCTATTTGACCCTGCCGAAGGCGCCGATACCGCGACATTGACGGACCACAGGCCCTCCCTTATAAGCCGCGCAAAATCGCACGTCGGCCCGATCAAGTGGGTCTGACGGCGTATCGAGGGTTAATCCCTCCTTCCCCAAGGCGCAGCCAGCGGAGAACAAACGTGAAGCGGACCTATCAACCGAGCAAGCTCGTACGTAAGCGCCGCCACGGCTTCCGTGCACGTATGGCGACCAAGGGCGGGCGCAAGGTTTTGTCGGCGCGCCGGGGGCGTGGTCGCAAACGGCTGTCCGCCTGACAGCGGCAAAGAGGCCGCGCATTGCTTCCATGGAACGATTGAGGCAACGGGCGGACTTCCTGGCTGCAGCGTCAGGGATCAAGGCGCCGTCGGCAGCATTCGTGCTGCAGGCGCGCAATCGCCGCGACCAGGGGCCGGCACGGTTCGGCTTCACGGTATCGAAAAGAGTCGGGAATGCTGTCGAGCGCAACAGGGTCCGCCGCCGCCTCCGTGAAATTGTGCGGCTCTGGGCCGCAACACGGGTGCGCGCAGGACATGATTATGTGCTTGTCGGCCGCCGGGCGGCGCTCAATCTGCCGTTCGAGCGCATGACACAGGACTTCGAAGGCGCATTGCGGCGAGTTCACGCGGGGCATAGCGGCAAACGGAATTTCAATGACCGATAACAAGAACACCATTCTTGCCATTGCGCTGTCCGCACTGGTGCTGCTTGGCTGGCAATATTTCTTTGCCGTCCCGCAGGAAAAGGCGCGCCAGGAGCAACTGCAGGCACAGCAACAGAAACAGAATGTGCCGACGCCCGATCAGCCCAAGCCGGCGCAGCCGCAAGCACAGTCGCAAGTGCCTGGCCAGGCAACCGCACCGTCATCCGCCACGCCCACCGATCGTCGGGCGGCCTTGGCGAACTCGCCTCGCGTACCCATTGCGACCGACACGCTGCAGGGCACGATTGCCCTGAAAGGCGGACGCATCGACGACCTGGCGCTGGTCAAGTTTCGCGAGACGACTGACCCGAAATCGCCGCCGATCGTCTTGCTGTCCCCTTCGGGGACCGGCGATCCGTTCTATGCGGAATTCGGCTGGACGGGCGCCGCCGGAGCAAACGTCAAGCTACCGACCTCCGAAACCGTTTGGAAGCAGGTGGGCTCCGGAGGGCTCGGCGTCGGTCACCCGGTGACTTTGACCTACGACAATGGCGAAGGACTCGAATTCCGCCGTACCATTACGGTCGACGACAAGTATCTGTTCACGATCAAAGATGACGTCAGCAACAAAAGCGAAAGCCCGGTTACTCTCTTTCCTTACGCTTTGATTTCGCGTCATGGAATTCCACCGACCGCCGGATACTACGTTCTGCATGAAGGCCTCATCGGCGTGCTCGGAGAGTCCGGCTTGCAGGAATTCACCTACAAGAACATCGAGGACAAAAAATCCGTCAGTTGGGACGTCACCAACGGCTGGCTCGGCATCACCGACAAATATTGGGCCGCCACCTTGTTGCCGGACACAAGCGCGCGCCTGAAGGCGCGTTTCTCGACCAGCATGCTCGGCACGGTCAGGACATTTCAGACCGATTATTTGCTCGATGCGCAGACGATCGAGCCGGGCGCAACCAGTTCCGTCAATGCACGGCTGTTCGCCGGCGCCAAGGAAGTGTCGATCGTCGGCATCAATTTTCCACTCGTCGGCATCGGCGGCTACAACAAAGCGCTCGGCCTCAACCACTTCGATCTGCTGATCGATTGGGGTTGGTTCTATTTCATCACCAAGCCGATGTTCCTGGTGATGGATTTCTTCTTCCGCCTATTCGGCAATTTCGGCCTGGCGATCCTGATGGTCACGGTATTGGTCAAGATCGTCTTCTTCCCGCTCGCCAACAAGTCATACGCATCAATGGCGAAGATGAAGGCCGTGCAGCCGCAAATGATGGCTTTGCGCGAGCGTTATGCCAACGACAAGGCCAAGCAGCAGCAGGAATTGATGGAGCTGTACAAGCGGGAAAAGATCAATCCGCTGGCCGGCTGCCTGCCGATCGTGATCCAGATCCCGGTCTTCTTCTCACTCTACAAGGTCTTGTTCGTCACAATTGAAATGCGGCACGCGCCGTTCTTCGGTTGGATCCACGATCTTTCGGCGCAGGATCCAACCAACATCTTCAATCTGTTCGGACTCATTCCGCTCGACCCCACGGTATTGCCGCTGATCGGACCATTCTTGCACTATGGGCATCTGGCCCCTCATCATGGGCATCACGATGTGGGTTCAGATGAAGCTCAACCCGGCGCCACCCGATCCGACGCAGGCGATGATCTTCAACTGGATGCCGCTGATGTTCACGTTCATGCTGGCAAGCTTCCCCGCCGGCCTCGTGATCTACTGGGCCTGGAACAATCTGCTGTCGGTCTTGCAGCAGAGCGTGATCATGCGCAAGCATGGGGCGAAGATCGAATTGTTCGACAATATCAAGACGATGTTCGTTAAGAAGACGCCGCAGGAATAAACTCGACAATCAGTCACCAGCCATGGCCGGCGCCAATGGGGTCCGACCAGTTCACCCGCGCGGAAATCGAGGCCGGCCGCAAGCTTTTTGCCGGCGATTGGCAATTTGTTGCCGCGGCGGGCTCACCTGCCTCGCTGCCGGTCATGAAGGGCGTCGAAATCGCCTTCGCAGGCCGTTCGAACGTCGGCAAGTCCAGCCTGATCAACGCGCTCACCGGCCGCAAAAACCTCGCACGCATCTCGCGCACACCCGGCCGCACGCAGGAGCTCATATTCTTCAACGGCGGCGACCGTCTCAACGTTGTGGACATGCCGGGTTACGGCTATGCCGCCGCGGCAAAATCCAAGGTCGCGGCCTGGACGGCGTTGATCGATGCCTTTTTGCGCGGGCGGAGCAACCTCGCCCGGGTCTATGTCCTGGTGGATGCGCGGCATGGACTCAAACCGACGGACGACCCGGCGCTCGACGCCCTCGGCCAGGCGGCGGTCAGCCATCAGGTCGTCTTAACCAAATGCGATGAGGTAAAACCCGCCGATCTTGCAGGCCGCATCGCCGCAGTCGAAGCCGCGCTCGCCAAGCGGCCGGCCGCATTTCCGACGGTTCTCGCGACCTCCTCCCACGACGGCAAGGGTATTCCCGAACTGCGCGCGGCCATCGCCCGGCTGCTCGCGGAAAGAAAGAGCTAGTGCATTGTCGAGGGACGGCCGCATCGGCTAGAACCGCCGGCAACCGCACAAGGCCGAAGCGATGAGCAAAGCCCCCAAGATCGACCCGCAGACCCAGGCCCACATCCTGTCCGAAGCGCTGCCACACATGCAGCGCTACGACGAGGAGATCGTGGTGGTGAAATATGGCGGACACGCCATGGGCCAGGAGCAGACGGCGCGCGACTTTGCGAAGGACATCGTCCTGCTCGAGCAGACGGCGATCAATCCCGTCGTCGTGCACGGTGGCGGCCCGCAGATCGAGGCCATGCTCAAGAAGCTTGGCATAAAGTCCGAGTTCGCTGCCGGTTTGCGCATCACCGACGCAAAGACGGTCGAGATCGTCGAAATGGTGCTGGCCGGCTCGATCAACAAGCAGATTGTCGGGATTCATCAACGCCGCCGGCGGCAAGGCCATCGGTCTGTGCGGCAAGGACGGCAACATGGTGCAGGCGCGCAAGGTCAGCCGCACAGTGGTCGATCCGGATTCCAACATTGAAAAGGTCATCGACCTCGGGTTCGTGGGCGAGCCCGAAAAAGTCGACATCACCATGCTCAACCAGGTGATCGGTCGCGAGATGATCCCCGTGCTTGCGCCGGTGGCGACCTCGGCCAACGGCGGGACATTCAACGTGAACGCGGACACATTTGCCGGTGCAATCGCCGGCGCATTGAAAGCCAAGCGCCTGCTGCTTCTCACCGACGTGCCTGGCGTTCTCGACAAGTCAAAGAACCTGATTGCGGACCTGTCGGTCACGGACGCACGCAAGCTGATCGCAGACGGCACGATTTCCGGCGGCATGATTCCGAAGGTCGAAACCTGTATCTATGCGCTCGATCAGGGCGTCGAAGGCGTCGTCATCATGGACGGAAAGGTCCCGCACGCCGTGCTGCTCGAGCTGCTGACCGACCACGGCGTCGGTACCTTGATGCACCGCTGATCGGCGTTATTGTGGGGCCGCGAAATCGGCCAGCCTCGCATGACGAGTTTACGCATCTTCCGCTAGCATGGCGGGCATGATTCGCGGGTTCATCCTCACGATCACCGCGTCAATCGCGCTGACCACATCGGCCCGCGCCGAGCTTACGCTGTGCAACCGCACCAGCTACCGGATGGATGTGGCACTTGGCCTTGAAAAGCGTGCCAATGTCGAAACGCGTGGCTGGTTCCGGCTTGATCCGGGCCAGTGCCGGCAGGCGCTTGACGGAACGCTGGATGCCGACATGGTGTACGTGCATGCGCGTACCCCACCGGTCTATGGCAGCGCGCCGTTGCCGCTCAACGGCCAGGCTGATTTCTGCATAAAGAACGGCGATTTCGACATTCCCAACGCGCGCAGTTGCCCGACAAGCCAGCAAGCGCAGTTCAGCGCGGCCAAGCCGTCAGACTCGCCGAAGGGCCCCGTGATCAACCTCGCGGAAGAGGCCGATTACGACGACGTGCAGGCACGGCTTGCCGGGATCCAGCGGCTGCTGGTGATCGCCGGCTACGACGCCTACCCGATCGACGGCGTGCAGGGCGCCAAGACGCAGGCCGCGATCGCAAAGTTCCTGAACGAGCGAAAGCTTGCAGCCGATGCCGTCGCAACGCCCGCGGTTTTCGATGCGCTGATCGAAGCCGCGCGCAATCCGGAAGGCGTCGGCTTTTCATGGTGCAACGACACCAAATATCCGGTGATGGCGTCGCTCGGTTTTGCCGAGATGGGCTCCATCGTCACGCGCGGCTGGTATCGTGTGGAATCGGGCCAGTGCGTGCGCCCGGATCTGCGCGGCGATCCGCGCCGCGTCTACAGTTATGCGGAAGCGGTCGATGGCAGCGGCCGCGCCGTCAAGCGAGGGGACACGGCTCTTTCCTGGGGCGGAACGCTCGCACTTTGCACGCGCGATGGCCGCTTCGAGCTGGCCGATCACAAGGACTGCGCGGCGCGGGGCTTGAATTCGGCCGGCTTTGCGGTCATCGATCTTGGCAACCAGCCAGCAACGATCGTGCGTTTCAAGGACCAGTAACGTCGTGCCGTCTACGTCCCGCCTTCCGCCGCGTGGTTTCGGCCACGTCGAGACCTGGGTGTTCGATCTCGACAACACGCTGTACCCGCATCACCTCAATCTCTGGCAGCAGGTCGATGAGCGTATCCGCGCCTATGTCTCCGACTTCCTGAAGGTCTCGAAGGACGAGGCATTTCGGGTGCAGAAGGACTATTACCGCCGCTACGGCACCACCATGCGCGGAATGATGGCCGAACATGGCATGAAGCCCGACGACTATCTCGAATTCGTGCACCAGATCGACCATTCGCCGCTTGAGCCCAATCCGGTGCTCGGCGCGGCGCTGGAAAAGTTGCCGGGGCGCAAGCTCATCCTCACCAACGGAACGCGCAAGCACGCCGACGCGGTGATGCAGAAGCTCGACATTCAGCATCATTTCGAGGACGTCTTCGACATTGCCGCGGCCGATCTCGATCCCAAGCCGCTGCCGCAGGTCTACGAGCGATTCCTTGCCCGCCATGGCGTCGATCCCGCGAAAGCCGCGATGTTCGAGGATCTGGCGCGCAACCTGGAAACGCCGCACACGCTCGGCATGACGACCGTCCTGGTTGTGCCGGAAGGGCAGCGCGACGTTTTTCGCGAGAGCCTGGGAGCTGGAAGGGCGCGATGCGCCCTTCGTCGATCATTTGACCGACGATCTCAGCGGATTTCTCGAAGAGATCGTGCGGCGTTGATCACGCGCCCGGTATGACCTGCTGCATCAGGATTGCAAGCCCGATGCCGGCAATGCCCGCACCGACCAACCGCACTGCCGACAAGTCGGGAGATCCGCGCAACAGCGAGCGGGTTACATGCGTTGCGGCGAGCGCGATCACGCCTTGGATGACGGCGAGCCCGATCAGATAGGCATAAAGCGGCGTCCGTTCGGCTCCGTAGATCGATTCACCCAGGGCATAGCCGTGGATCACGCCCACCATCGCGAACAGCACCGCTGCCGCCCCCGCCGACATATTCCCGCGCACCACCATCAACACGCCAAGCGCGAGCACAGTCAGTGCGACAAGAATCTCCGCCCCCGGCACCGCCGTGCCATGCAGGTGAAGAGCAACGCCGCCCGTCATCGCCAGCACAAACACAACTGCCAATGCCGATGCCGAGCGGTGCGCGGCCGCGAGGCACCCGACCGCAACGACCGCCGCCAGATGGTCGAGGCCGATCACCGGATGGCCCAATCCCGACAGGATCCCTTCGCCGAAAGTCGCCGGCATGCGTCCGCCCATCACGTGATGCGCGAAAGCCGGTGCCGAAACGAAGGCCGATGCGCCAAGCCCCAAACCGAGACGTACCAATTGCCGATTCATTGCTTTATCTCCCGGCAAGACCTTAGCCCGCTGCGCGCGGCTTGACATCCCCTGCCGCGCCCCCGACAAACCGCAGCCGAACGAGGCCGGAGCATCCATGTCCAACGACAAGCTTGCCAGCATCATCGACGAAGCTTTCGAAGCGCGCGACAAAATCGGCCCGAAGACCAAGGGCGCCGTGCGCAAGGCGGTGAACGCTGCGCTCGAGCTGCTCAACTCCGGCAAGGCGCGCGTGGCCGAGCGAAAGGCCGACGGCCATTGGCAGGTCAACCAATGGCTGAAGAAAGCGGTGCTGCTGTCCTTCCGCCTCAACGACATGAGCGTGATTCCGGGCGGGCCTGGCAAAGCCGCGTGGTGGGACAAGGTCGATTCCAAATTCAAGGGCTGGAGTGCAGCGCGCTTCCGCAAGGCGGGCTTCCGCGCCGTTCCCGGCTGTGTGGTTCGCCGCTCGGCCTTCATCGCGCCCGGCGTCGTGCTGATGCCGTCCTTCGTCAACCTCGGCGCCTATGTCGATTCCGGCACCATGATCGACACCTGGGCGACGGTCGGAAGCTGCGCGCAGATCGGCAAGAACTGTCACATCTCCGGCGGCGCCGGCATCGGCGGCGTGCTGGAGCCGCTGCAGGCCGGGCCAGTCATCATCGAAGACAATTGCTTCGTCGGTGCGCGTTCCGAAGTGGCGGAGGGCGTCATCGTGCGCACCGGCGCGGTCCTGTCGATGGGCGTTTATCTCGGCGCCTCGACCCGCATCGTCGACCGCGAGACGGGACAGATCACGCAGGGCGAAGTGCCGCCCTACTCCGTGGTCGTGCCCGGAACACTGCCGGGAAAGAGCGGCGGCCCGGGCCTCTATTGTGCCGTAATCGTCAAGCGCGTGGACGAGCGTACGCGTTCGAAGACCAGCATCAACGAACTGCTGAGAGACTGAAGGCCGACCGTGTCCGCCGATCCCCTCGCAATCGCCCGCGATCTGGTGCGCTGCCCCTCGGTGACGCCCGCGGAAGGCGGTGCGCTGACATTTCTCGAAAGCATATTGAAAAAAAACGGCTTCACGGTGCATCGCATGACGTTTCGCGAGCCCGGCACGGACGACGTGGAAAATCTTTACGCTCGCATCGGAACCGCTACGCCGAATCTGGTGATCGCAGGGCACACCGACGTGGTGCCGGTGGGCGACGAGAAGGCGTGGAAGCATCCGCCATTTTCCGGCGAGGTCGCGAACGGCGAGCTCTACGGCCGCGGCGCCGTCGACATGAAGGGCGGCATTGCCTGCGCTGTCGCAGCGGTGCTTGATCATCTCGGCCAGCGCGGCGGAAAGCCGAAGGGCTCAATCTCGTTCCTGATCACCGGCGACGAGGAAGGCATCGCGGTCAACGGCACACCCAAGCTGCTGAAGTGGGCGGCCGAGCGCGGCGAAAAGTTCGACCACTGCATCCTGGCTGAGCCGAGCAACCAGGATGAACTCGGCGACACCATCAAAATCGGCCGGCGCGGGTCGCTCAACGGCCATCTCATCGTAAGCGGCACACAAGGGCACGTGGCCTATCCGCAGCGCGCCAACAATCCAATCCGCGGCCTTGTGACGCTGGTTTCCGCGTTACAGGCCGAGCCGCTCGATCAGGGCAGCGCGCAATTTGCGCCGTCACATCTCGAGTTCACTTCGGTCGATGTCGGCAACAAGACAGTCAATCTCATTCCCGGCGAGGCACGCGCGCGCTTCAATATCCGTTTCAACGATAACCACACGCTCGATTCGCTGAAAAAGCTGATCGAGCAGCGCGCGGCGAAGGCCGCCGGCGGAAAAATCAAATTCACATTCCAATGGGAACCGTCGAACGCCGGCGTGTTCGTGACCAAGCCGGGACCCTTCACCGATCTGGTCGCGGCCGCCGTCACCGAGGCCACCGGCCGTAAGCCTGCACTGTCGACGACCGGCGGCACGTCGGACGCACGATTTATCACCCACCATTGTCCGGTGGTCGAGTTCGGTCTCGTCGGCCAGACGATGCATCAGGTCGACGAGCGCGTGCCGGTTGCGGACCTGCAGAAGCTCACCGGGATCTATCGGAAGATCATCGACAGGTATTTCGCGCAATAGCCTGTCGTCCCCGCGAAAGCGGGGACCCATACGCCGTACCCTCTCGATTAGCTGCGGAGTATGGGTCCCGGGTCTCGCTTTCGCTCGCCCGGGACGACAACTACTGACTCAATACTCCACCTTCATCAAATAAAGCCCGTCCGGCGGCGCGACAGGGCCGCAGGCCGCGCGATCGCGCGCGTCGAGCGCCTTCGCGAGGTCGTCGGGGCTCCATTTGCCCTCGCCGACCGGGACAAGCGAGCCGACCATCGAGCGCACCTGATTGTGCAGGAATGACCGTGCGACCGCGGTCACATAAACGTCCTCGCCGGCGCGCTCGACCTTGAGAATATCGAGCGTTTTCACCGGCGACTTGGCCTGGCATTCGGTCGAGCGGAACGTCGTGAAATCGTGCTTTCCGACCAGGCGCTGTGCCGCTGCATGCATTGCGGCCGCATCGAGCGGGCGCGGCACGCGCCAGGCGCGCCCGGCCTCGAGCGTGAGATCGGCGCGGCGATTGATGATGCGGTAGAGATAATGCCGCCTGATCGCCGAGGTCCGCGCGTTGAAATCGTCTGCCGCACGTTCGGCTGCGAGAATCGCAATCGGATGCGGCCGCAGATGGGCATTGAGTGCGTCGCGGATCGTGTCGGTATCCCACTCCTTTGCGAGATCGACATGGGCGACCTGCGCCCGCGCATGGACGCCGGCATCGGTACGGCCGGCGCCTTGCACCAGCGTTTTATCGCCGGAGAGCGCTTCGACCGCGGACGGTGAGCAGGCCCTGCACGGTGAGCTGGTCGGCCTGGATTTGCCAGCCGGCAAATGGCCGCCCGTCATATTCGACCGTCAACTTGTAGCGTGGCATGTCACGCCACCCGCACGCCGGATTTCACCGGCGTGCCGCGCAGAAACTCGTCCGCCGACATCGGTTGCTTGCCGGCGCGCTGCACTTGCGTGAGACGCACCGCCCCCGCACCGCAGGCGATGGTGAGCTTGTCATCGAGCGCCGTGCCGGCTGCACCTGAGCCCTCACCTTTCGTCGAGCGCAACGCCTTGATCCGCACGCCATCGATCTCGAACCAGGCGCCGGGAAATGGTGAAAGTCCGCGAATGTGATCGTGCACCTGCTTCCAGGGCTTCGACCAGTCGATACGCGTCTCGTTCTTCGAAATCTTCTCGGCATAGGTGACGCCCTTGTCCGGCTGCGGCGTGAGCGTGAGCGAGCCGCGCTCGGCGGCGGCGAGCGTGCGCAGCATAAGATCGGCCCCCAGGCGCGATAGGACATCGTGCAGGTCGCCCGCCGTGATATCGGTACCGATTGGCGTACGTTCCGCCATGGCCATGGCGCCGGTATCGAGTTCCTTCGTCCATCTTCATGATGGTGACGCCGGATTCGGTATCCCCGGCCATGATGGCGCGATTGATGGGTGCGGCACCGCGCCAGCGCGGCAACAACGATGCATGAATATTGAAGCAGCCGAGCCGCGGTGCTTCGAGCACGGATTTCGGCAGGATCAGGCCATAGGCAACCACCACGGCGGCGTCGGCATTGTGGGCGCGGAACGCGGCCTGAGCTTCCTCGTCCTTCAGGGACTTCGGCGTATGAACGGCGAGCGCAAGCCGCCGCGCCTCCTGCTCCACCGGCGCACGTTGCACGTCCATCCCACGGCCGGCCGGCTTGGGCGCGCGCGTGTAGACCGCCGCAATCTCGTGCCCGCGCGCGGCAAGCTCGACGAGTGTCGGCACTGCGAAATCAGGCGTGCCCATGAAAATCAGGCGCATTGAGGCACCATCCTGCGCGCAGGCGCGCCCGCTGTCAGCCGATATGATGCGAAGGCTCTTGGTCCTCGGAGAGCGGTTTTGCGCCGTCGGTTTTCTTTGCCGCTTTCTTGAATTTCTTCATCACCATGTCGCGCTTGAGCTTGGAAATATGGTCGATGAACAGCACGCCATTGGTGTGGTCGATCTCGTGCTGCAGGCAGGTGGCCAGCAGCCCGTCGGCCTCGATCTCCTGTGGCTTGAGGTCAAGATCGAGGTACTTCACCTTGACAGACTTCGGGCGCTCGACTTCCTCGTAATATTCAGGAATCGAGAGGCATCCTTCCTCATAAGTTGCTTTCTCGTCCGAAGTCCAGGTCACCTCCGGATTGATGAAGACTAGCGGCTGCTTCGGCTCGTCTTTTTTCGCGAGATCCATGGTGACGACGCGCTGGGGCGCGCCGATTTGGATCGCGGCAAGCCCGATGCCGGGCGCGGCGTACATTGTCTCGAACATATCGTCGATCATCGCGCGCAATGTCTTGTCGACAGCCTTCACCGGCTCGGATTTGAGCCGCAGCCGCTTATCGGGAATAATGAGAATGTCGCGCACCGCCATGGCCGCGATGTAAGGGCAAGGGCCGATGCGGTCAATGCGCACGTCCCCTTGAGCCGCGGGCGCAACCGCTTTACCGTTCGCCGTTCGTTCGCCCGCAACACCAAATCACTGTAGAAGCGCCGAATGGACGATTTGCACTCAACAGCTAACGCGCTATTGGCGCATGCGCCGGCTCTCATGCTGGCCATTGGCACCATGGTCTCGATCGGGGTCATCGTCGTCATCGCAATACTGTTGTGGCAGCGCAAGCCTCTTCACGATGCTGCCGGTGAGCAGCGCATGGTCGAACTCAATGCCCGTATCCAGACGATGGCGGATCTACTCGCCAGGGCCCAGTCGCAGCTGCAGCAAACCGTGCATGAACGCCTTGATGCGGTGACCGCGCGACTCGGTGAATCGCTGCAGACCTCCACCAAGAACACGACGGATCACCTGCAGCAGCTGCATTCGCGACTCTCAGCGATAGACACCGCGCAGAAAAACATAACCGACCTCGCGTCCCAAATGACCTCGTTGCAGACAGTTCTTGCAAGCAAACAGCAGCGCGGCGCTTTCGGGCAAAGCCGAATGGAGGTCATCATTCAGGATGGCTTGCCGAAAGGTTGCTACGATTTTCAGTTCACGCTCAGCAACCGAGTGCGGCCCGATTGCTGCATCCTGATGCCCGACAAGCGGCGGCTTGCCATCGACGCGAAGTTCCCGCTGGAAGCGGTGACGAAGCACCGGGAAGCAAAGACGGACGACGAGCGTGCGGCCGCGGCCCGTCAGGTACGCCAAGACATCAACAAGCACATTGCCGATATTTCGGGAAAATACCTGATCCCGGGCGAGACGCACGACCTCGCGCTGATGTTCGTCCCTTCGGAGTCGGTCTATGCCGATCTCTATGATAGCTTCGACGACATTATCCAGAAGGCCTTCCGAAGCCGCGTTGTCATCGTGTCGCCGTCCCTGCTGATGCTGGCGGTTCAGGTCATCCAGCAAATCCAGAAGGACGCCCGCATGCGGGAGGCTGCCGACAAAATTCACAATGAGGTCGGACTTTTGATGGACGACCTCGGCCGACTCCGCGATCGCGTCAGCAAACTTGGCACGCACTTTGGGCAGGCTAATGAAGACGTGCGGCAGATTCTGATTTCCGCCGAAAAAGTCGAGAAACGCGGCACCCGTATCCGCGATGTGGAATTTGACGGTGACGAACAGCCGAGCGCCGATATTTTGCCGGGCCCGGGCCCACACAAGCTAGAAGCCGGCGAATAAACTATGGCCATGTCGCCTGACGCGCAGCCGCGATCGTCATGGTTCGATGGCGTGGCCGTTTACTTCAAGCCGCGCGTGTTGATCGTGCTGCTGCTCGGCTTTTCGGCGGGGCTGCCGTTTTCACTTACTGGGCAGACGCTGCAGGCCTGGATGACGGAAACCGGCGTGGACATCCGGACGATCGGCCTGTTCGCGGCTGTGGGAACACCTTATTGGGCGAAGCCGCTGTGGGCGCCGGCAGTCGACGCGCTCGATGTGCCCCTGCTCTCGCGCCTGCTCGGGCGCCGCCGGGGCTGGCTCATGCTCACGCAAATCCTGCTGATCATCTCGATCATGTTGCTGGCGATCAACGACCCGGCCTCTTCGCCATGGCTTGTCGCCGGCGCGGCCTTGCTGGTCACAACCGCCTCGGCCACGCAGGACATCGTCATCGATGCGTTCCGCGTCGAGAGCCTGCCCGAGAACGAGCAGGCCGCCGGCATGGCGTCTTACGTCGCCGCCTACCGTATCGCGGTGCTGATTTCGAGCGCCGGCGCGCTGTTCCTGGTGAGCGGCCTCATGGGATTCGGGCTCGACAAACAGGCCGCCTACCGCGCGACTTTTGTCGCGATGTCGGCGCTCGTCCTGGTCGGCATCATCGCAACCTTGCTGGCCAGGGAACCAGCCGAATCGGAAGCCGCAGCGGCCGATCACTCGGCGCATGCGCGCGAGAGCTCATGGAAACGCGTGAGCAATACGGCGATTGCCAGTTTTTCCGAGTTCCTGTCACGCGATATGGCCATCGCGGCGCTGGCCTTCGTGATGATTTTCAAATTCGCCGACACGCTCGCCAGCGCCTTGACGACACCGTTCGTGCTCGAGACCGGCTTCACGCGTGTCGAGCTCGCCACCATCATCAAGGGCGTCGGTTTTGCCGCGGCGATTGCGGGCGGTTTTGCCGGTGGCTTCATCGCGCGCGCGTTGCCGATGGCGACCAGTCTCTGGATCGGCGGCATCCTGCAGGCAGTGGCGATTTTCGCCTTCGCGTGGCAGGCGGTCGTCGGCCGCGACGTGGCTTGGCTGACCTTTGCCATTATCGCCGAAAATTTCACCAGCGGCATCGGAACCGTGATTTTTGTAGCCTATCTTTCGGCGCTTTGCGGCAACCCGCTGCACACGGCCACGCAATATGCCTTGTTGACCGCGCTGTTTGCGCTGGCGCGCACGGTGCTCGCGCTCGGTTCCGGCTACATCGCGGCCGCAACCGGCTGGATGTGGTATTTCGTCATTTGCGTTGCCGCCAGCATTCCGAGTTTCATCTTGCTCGCCTGGTTGCAACGTGGCGGACACTTCGCAACCCTGTCTGCGAAGCGGTCATAAAGAAGGCGCGCTCGCACATCGTCGCCACAATCATGAAACTTCGACGCGCGGAACGATGATCCGCTGCAGACGTTTGGCTCCAGTTACTGAAGGAGGCTGCCATGCGTCTGAACTTGAAACTTTCGATGCTGGGCTGTGCGCTGGCCGGCGTGATCGCTTCGTCATTGCCCGCCGCAGCGGACTGGCACAAGCCGTATATCTACCGCGAGTCCAATGGCAGTTGGACCAACGTCCGGTACGATGACGGCATTTGCTACTACTACTTCTCGCACAATTCCTACGACAACAGAACGAACCTGAACAAATCGGGTGACTGCTCGCACGTCGCCATCGGGCCCGACGGCGTGGCACGGCCCGTCTATCTGACGCCGACGCCCTATGGCGCCGTCGAGACGTATGGAAGCGGCCTAGAATAACGTCCGCTGCTTGATCGCGGCGGCGAGCGTGCCTTCATCAAGATAGTCGAGCTCGCCGCCGACCGGCACGCCATGCGCCAGCCGCGTCACTTTCACCTTCGCGTCGACCAATAGTTCGGTGATGTAGTGCGCCGTAGTCTGGCCGTCGACCGTGGCGTTGAGCGCCAGGATCACCTCTTTCACAGGGGTTTCGTGCGCGCGCGAAATCAGCGCGTCGATCGATAGGTCCCGCGGCCCAACGCCGTCGAGCGGAGACAGCGTACCGCCAAGCACGTGATAGCGGCCGTTCACCGCATGCGCGCGTTCGAGTGCCCACAGATCGGCAACGTCGGCGACTACAACAATGATCGAGGCGTCGCGCTTGCCGTCGGTGCAGACCGTGCACGGATTTTGCGTGTCGATATTGCCGCAGACCTTGCAGATCTCGATCTTTTCCATCGCAGTTTCGAGCGCGGCGGCGAGCGGCGCCATCAGCAATTCACGCTTCTTGATGAGGTGCAGCGCCGCGCGCCGCGCGGAGCGCGGCCCCAGACCCGGCAGCCGCGCCAGCAGCTGGATCAGGCGCTCGATTTCAGGTCCGGCAACGGCGGTGGGCATTGAATAAGAATATCAGGTCAAACCCAGTCCCGGCGGCAGCGGCAGCCCGCCGGTGACTTCTTTCATTTTTTCCTGGAGCACGCCTTCCGCCTTACGCCGCGCGTCGGCATGCGCCGCGACGATAAGATCCTCGACAATTTCCTTTTCCGACGGTTTCAGCATCGAATCGTCGATTTTCACGCCCTTGAGGTCGCCCTTGGCTGAAAGGGTAACGGTGACGACGCCGCCGCCCGCGGTCCCCTCGACCTCGATCTGGTCGAGCTCCGCCTGCATCGCCTGCATCTTCGACTGCAATTGCGCAGCCTGTTTCATCAGGCCGAGGAAATCCGTCATCGGCTAGTCCTCACGCTCGTCATCGGAACCGGCATCCGCCGTTTGCTCTGCCTGATCCGGGCTGTTTTGCGTCACGCCGACGATTTTGGCGCCAGGGAACCGGCTGAGCACCGCTTGCACCAACGGATCGTTCTGCACGCCCCGCTCGATTTCCGCTTGCTGCGCATCAGCCTGGGCGCGCATTGTGGGCGCGCCTTGCTCTTTGGATACGACCACGATCCAGCGCTTGCCGGTCCAGCCTGCCAACTTGCGCTGGAGGTCGTGTACTAATGTCTTCGGCGCGCGCGCCTCGAGCGCGATCTCGAGCTGGCCGTCCTCGCAGCGGACCAGCCGCACGTCGCGTTCCAGCGCCATCTTGGTGGTGATGTCACGCTTCTCCGCGGCAAGCGCGATCAGCTCTGCGAACGAATTGATGGACACAGTCGGCACGGCGACCACCTCGTCCCGACGCGGCATGGAATCCTCCGCCGGCCGTGGCAACACCGCCGCGGACGACCGGGGCGAGCCGCGCGGCGCCTCGTAGCGCGGCGCATAGCTTTGGGACGATGCCTGGGCAGCCCCGCCGTTCCCCTGCGGACGGGCCGGTACGGCGCCATTCTCGCCCAGCGAGCGAACAACTTCATCGGGCGTCGGCAGGTCGGCTGCATAGGCAATGCGCACCAGCACCATCTCGGCGGCAGCAACCGGACGCCCGGATGCCGGCACCTCGGCGACACCCTTGAGCAGCATCTGCCAGGTGCGCGACAGCACGCGCATCGACAACTGCGCCGCAAAAGCGCGCCCGCGCGTGCGTTCGGCCTCCGACAGCGACATGTCGTCGGCAACCGCCGGAATGACTTTGACGCGCGTGACAAAGTGGGTGAACTCAGCGAGATCGGCAAGGATGACGGCAGGATCGGCGCCGATCTCATATTGCTCGCGCAACTCTTTCAGCGCCGCGGCCGCATCGCCTTTCATCAGCGCCTCGAACATATCGACCACCCGCACGCGATCTGCCAAACCCAGCATCTGGCGGACGTCCTCGGCCCGGACCGGACCGGCTGCATGCGCCATCGCCTGGTCGAGCAACGACAGCGAGTCGCGCACCGACCCCTCCGCCGCGCGCGCGATCAAAGCGAGCGCGGCAGGCTCGATCTCGGCTTTCTCTTTCGCGGCGATACCCTGTAAATGGTCCACCAGAAGAGCCGCGTCGACGCGGCGCAGATCGAAACGCTGACAGCGCGACAGCACCGTCACCGGCACCTTGCGGATTTCAGTGGTCGCGAAAATGAACTTTGCGTGCGGTGGCGGCTCTTCCAGCGTCTTGAGCAACGCGTTGAAGGCTGCGCCCGACAACATGTGCACTTCGTCAAGGATGTAGACCTTGTAGCGCGCACTCATCGGTGCGTAGCGGATCGCATCGTTGATCTGCCGCACGTCTTCGACACTGTTATGCGAGGCGGCATCCATCTCCAGTACGTCCGGATGCCTGCTCTCGATGATGGCCTGGCAGTGCACACCCATCATCGGCATCTTGATCGTCGGTTCCTTCACTGACCCGTCGGGCAGTTCGTAATTGAGCGCACGCGCAAGAATGCGCGCTGTGGTCGTTTTTCCGACCCCGCGCACGCCCGTCAGGATCCATGCCTGCGGAATGCGGCCGCTCTCGAACGCGTTCGAGACCGTGCGCACCATGGCGTCCTGCCCGATCAGGTCTTCAAAACTTGCCGGCCGGTATTTGCGTGCGAGCACGCGGTATCCATCGGCCGGCGCCTCGGCCGAGGCGGAACCGGAAACGGCGGATTTTCTGGGCTCGCTCATCGTGCCATCCGCTTCGCCGCCGCGCGACGCGCGGACTGATCGCGAACAAGTCGAGGAATTGGTGGGAGGCTGACGAGCGACCCGAACCGCGCTCGTTAGGGCTGCTTCCTTCCGGACCTGACCCGGTTGGCGAGTGGCTCGTCCACCGCCAACCTCCCGGGGTCTATATCGGGCCAATAAACCGGGAAAGCAAGCAGCGGGGTGGCGTCTCTGCTAGCTTTCCTCCGAAAGAATCGTGCGGATTTGTCCAATGGATTCAGGGCTTACCAAGGGCTGGTCGCTGCATCCGCAGCTCGCGCAAGACACGGTTCCGGTCGGCGACCTGCCGCTTGCCCGCGCGCTGCTGACGAACGACGCCAACTACCCGTGGCTGATCCTGGTGCCGCGCCTGCCCGGCCTCGTCGAGCTCATAGATCTTGAGGAAAACGCGCAAGTGCAGCTGCTCGGCGAAATCGCCGCAACGGCGCGCGCGCTGAAAGGCATCACCCAGTGTGACAAGCTCAACATCGCTGCGCTCGGAAATCAGGTGCCGCAATTGCATGTGCACGTGATCGCACGCCGCCATACCGATGCCGCATGGCCCAAGCCGGTCTGGGGAGTTGCACCGCCGCTCCCCTATGAAAAAACGCAACAGCACGCGTTTCTCGAGTCTGCTGCGGCAATCGCTCAAGTCTGAAGGCCTCACCGCCATGGACCGGTAGTTCCGGTTCTGCGAGAAACCGGCATGGCCGCGCCCCCCTCCCGCATCCTGATCATCTCGCTGCGCCGCATCGGCGACTCTGCTGCTGACGACGCCGGTGATCCGCAGCGTCCGCCGCGCCTGGCCGGAGGCGCAGATCGACGTGCTGGTGTTCGACGGCACCGCGGGAATTATTGCCGGAAACCCGGACATCGACCGTGTCCTCACGATGCCGCAGCGGCCGACAGCGGTGGAGAGCCTGCGCCTGATCCGGCGCCTTTGGCGCTCTTACGATGTTGCGGTATCCACGCAAAGCGGAGACCGTCCGACGGTTTTTGCTTTCGCCGCCGGCCGGTGGCGCGTCGGAGTAACGACGGACACCGATCCGTGGCTCGCACGCGCGCTCAAGCGCATTGCACTGCATCGGGCCGTTCCCGCGGCGGAGAAGCTTCATCGCGTTGAGCAAAATCTTCGGCTTGCCGATGCCCTCGACATTCCGCGCATTCCCGAGCTGGTTTGTCCCGCAGCAGCGCAAGCCACGGCCGTTGCGGTCAGCGGCAAATATGCCGTCATCCACGCGGCGCCGATGTTCACCTACAAGGAATGGACGCCGGATGGATGGCGCGCAGTCGCGGCGGGTCTTGCGAAGCGCGGTCTCTCGATCGTTGCGATCGGCGGTCCTGGCGAATCGGAGCGCCGTTATCTTGAAAATGTCTGGCGTGGTGTCTGCGAATTCCATCAGTTGGAGTGGCCGCAGACGATGAAGCTGCTTTCGAACGCCCGAATCTATATCGGACCCGACACATCGACGACGCATCTTGCCGCCGCAGCCGGATGCCCGACGATCGCTTTGTTCGGGCCCATGGATCCGCGCGTCTGGGGACCATGGCCGGTTGGCGGACTCGCAGCACCATGGCTCGCGAGCGGCACCATCCAGAACCAAGGTAATGTCTGGATCGTGCAGAACCCCCTGCCGTGCTTGCCCTGCACCTTCGAGGGCTGCGAACGCAACATCCATAGCCGCAGCGCTTGTCTCGACGAGCTCAAACCCGAGCAGGTGATAACGGCCATCGATCAGGCGCTCGCCTGAACCCGCATCGGACGGCGCATTGCGCAGCGCGTGCCCGCATGCGAATTTGAGCGACGCATGTCATCACGCCCCGGCCCTAAACCACGTCTGGGATACACGAACAGCCGTATCGAGCGCGCGGCGGAACTGCGCACAGATGCCCCCGCCATCGCCGCGCTGACAAAGCACCCCGGCGCAGGAACATATGTGGTTGGCGGCGAATGGATCGTGGCGAAGAAAGGTTCGCCCCTCAGCGAGCCGCTATTCACGCTGGCCGAAGCGCACCAGCTCGGCCCGGCCGCCGAAACGATCTTTCTTGGCCTGCTTGATGGCGCGCCGCGTTTTGGCCACGGGCTTTCACTTCAATCGGCCGAGGCACTGAAAAGCCGCGGCGATCTGTTGGTAACGGACCTGCGGTCGATCGCCGTGCAGGGACTCGTTGCCGCCGATGACCTGCCGCCGATCGCCGAAGCGAAGGCCGTCCTTCATTGGCATGCGCGCCACCGTTTTTGCCCTAATTGCGGGGCTGCGACACGGCTCGTCTGCGGCGGCTGGCGGCGCGACTGCCCGCAGTGCAAGGCCGAGCATTTTCCACGCACCGATCCTGTGGTGATCATGCTGGCAATCGACGGCGACCGCTGCCTGCTTGGCCGCAGCCCGCGCTTCGTGCCGACGATGTGGTCGTGCCTTGCCGGCTTTGTGGAGCCCGGCGAGTCGATCGAAGATGCGGTGCACCGGGAAACGCGCGAGGAAGCGGGAATCACTTGCGGGCGCGTGGTCTATTTCGCATCGCAGCCCTGGCCATTCCCGGCGTCGCTCATGATCGGCTGCCACGCCGAAGCCTTGACGCACGAAATCGTCGTCGATCGAGAGGAACTCGAGGACGCCCGCTGGTTTAGCAAGGATGAGATCGGGAGCATGCTGATGCGCAAACACCCACAGGGGCTGACAACCCCGCCTCCAGTAGCCATCGCGCATCACATTATCCGCGCATGGGTGGAAGACGAGGTCCGTTTTGACTGAGCCGCGCGAAAAAAATCAGCCCAGAATCCTGTGTGCCGGCGGCGCTGTGCAGGACATTGTCATGCGCGTGGACAAGTTCCCGGACGCCGGCACCAAGGTGCAGGCATCGGAATTTATGATCACGTCCGGCGGCCAGGCCGGAAATGCCGCGGTCGCAATCGCGCGCCTTGGTGGTCGCGTGAGCTTTGCCGGTCCGCTCGGTGCGAAGGACGATGAATTTGCCGGCCGTATTCTTCAAAGCCTGATGCGCGAAAAAATCGATTGCAGCGGGGCCATCCGTGTTCCGGGTGCGATTTCGTCGGTATCACTGATTTTGATCGATGCCACTGGAGAAAAAACAATTGCGACACGTCGGGATCAAGGCCTGAGCGCGATCGCGCCGGAGAATCCCGAACGTGCTGTCGCGGACGCCGACGCTGTGCTCCTCGACAATCGTTATCCGAATTTCGTGACCCCGATTTGCAAGGCAGCCCAGGCGCGCGGTATTCCCCGCGTGCTCGACCTCGACAAGGCAGCACCGCTCGACGATCCGCTGCTACATGCCTGCAGTCATGTCATCTCGTCGGCTGAGGCGCTTCGCGGCACTACAGGACTAAACGACCTAGGCGCCGCGCTCAAAAAGCTTGGACAGTCTTTCAAAGGCTTCCTGGCTTTCACCGACGGCCCGGACGGTGTCTATTGGCTTGAAGATAGCGAGATCCGGCACATGGATGCCTTCAAGGTGAAGGCGATCGACACGCTCGGCGCCGGTGATGTTTTTCATGGTGCCTTCACGTTCCGGCTTGTGGAGACAGGGGACGTACGTGACGCGTTGCGCTTTGCTGGGGCGGCCGCAGCCATCAAATGCACGCGCTTCGGCGGCCTGATGGGCGCGGCCACGCGCGCCGAGGTCGACGATTTCCTCAAGCAAAATCCGGCGTAAATTCTACTTCTTTGACGGACAGGGCGCGCCGCAAGGCGCGCAAGCGCCCGCGAAATCCTCCGGAGACACCGCACGCCCGCTCGACGGACTGAACAGATGGTCGGTCAGGATTGCGCCGACGCCGAGCAGCACGACGATGATGTAAACGAGCCGCACGGCGCTACTCCCGCGACAGGCCGAACAGCGGCCGCAGGCGGATGCCGATCAGGCAACCCGGCAGGGCGGCGAGAAACCAGATCCACCCGTGTAGCGAGCCGGAGGCGACGCCACCGACAAAAGCGCCGATGTTGCAGCCAAAACCGAGGCGAGCGCCCCACCCCATCAGCAGACCGCCAATCACGGCGGCGAGCAATGACTTCGCGGGCGGCCAGCTGGCGCGCGCGAACGGCTTCGATGCCGCGGCCGCCGCCATAGCGCCGAAAATCATTCCAAAATCCGTGAGACTGGATGTGTCGGACAGGACGGATTCCGCAAGCGCATGCTTGGGGCCCGGCCACTGCCAGAATGCGGAATGGGACAGATCGAAGCCGAGCGCCGTCGCAGCTTTCGCACCCCACACCGTGTATCCGAATGTCACGCTCCAGGGGTGGCCTCCGGCCAGAAAAACAGCGACGCACAGCAAACCGATTGCGAGGCCGCCGATGACGTAGTTGCGCGACGGTATGAAGTTCGCGCCACGCCGGCGCGCAAACGCAATGATCAGCGCCGCCGCAATTGCAATACTCATAAGGGTCGCGATCAGGCCACCCCATGCGCCGAGATAGTCCGATACCAGGATAGGATCGATGCCGCCAAGCGCAAGAAACGCCGGCAGCGACAGGCTGCCGAATACGCTGCCGATGACGAAGAACAAGAGCGTGACCAGCATGCGCCCCGAGCCGCCGCCGACCGTGTAGAGCGTCCCCGAGCCGCAGCCGTTTGCCAGCTGCATGCCAATACCGAAAACAAACGCACCGATGACCAGTGACGGCCCGAGCGGGGCGATCGCTCCGCCGTATTTCGGCAGCAGCGCCGCTACCGGCACCACGACGACCGCGCAGACGGCGATCACGATCAACCCGCCGAGAAGCCCCCCTGCTTCACCGCGTGTCAGGAAACGCCGCCACGAGGTTGTGTAACTGAACTCGGCTTTGAGGAATGCAACTCCGAGACCGAAGCCGCCAATGATCAAAGCCGCCGAAGCGAGTTGATGGTCGAGAAGCACCAGCGCGACCAAGATCGCCGTGGCCGCCAGTGCTAATCCAAAGAAAAGGCGATCGATACCAACGGCCGCGCCCTGATCGGACGCAGCCAAGCTTGCGGTCGTCATTGGAACTCCGAGACGCAGATCAGGATCCGAGGCCGAGGGCCTTCTTCAGATCGTCCCATTTCGTACGCGAAGATTCAATCGGCCGGCTGTCATTGCTAGTCCACTCCACCATGGATCCGGCATAAAGCCTGGCGTCCTTTCGGCCGAGGAGTTCATGGAACACAAACCAATCGGTCGACGCCCAATGGCCAGTATTGCAGTAATTCACGATCGGACCAGTCGGTGCGGTATTGGCAACGACAGCAAGCGCGGCCTTCGGTTTCAGTCGATTGCTCTCGGAATCGTAAAATTCTGCGCTGTCGATATTCAACGCGCCAGGAATTCGGCCATAGGCTTTCGACGCGGGCGCCTTTTCCTTTCCGAGGAAGAATGACGCAGGCCGCGCGTCGACAAGGGTTGCTCCACCCTTCCCTTCGATCGATTCCACGTCGGCGGCCTCAGCCAGAATGCTCTTGTCGACAGTCGCCGTAAAAATCTTCGGTGACGGCGTGTTCGTCCCTGTCTCGAGCGGCAGACCAGCCGTGCGCCAGGCGGCGATGCCACCGTCCAGGATCGAGATATTTTTCACGCCCGCATATTTCAGCGTCCAGTAAGTGCGCGTTGCCGAGCCAAGGTCTAGGACGCTTACACCCGCGGGCACAACAACGACATGGGTGTCTTCGTCAATGCCGAGATCGCCAATAAGCTTCTCAAGTTCCGGCACGGTTGGGACCATGAACGGCACATTGTTGCGCGTAACCCGCCATCCGGCTTTGTCGTAGTCGCTGTGCACGCTTTTTGGAATGTGTCCGGCCGCATAAGCCTGCGCACCGCCGCCATCGATGGCGGAGCGGATGTCGAGCACAACCAAATCGGTGTCGGCCAGGTGTTCGTTGAGCCATTTCGGGGTCACAAGCGGGTCGGCATGCGCCCCGGCTACTGAAACGGCCATCGCCGCACTGAACAGCATCGCTGCGCCGAGCCGGCGAACGGCATTGAAGGGGTTAATTCGGACCAGAGTTTTCATGACACGACTTCACGTTGGATTTGCCGCCCGTTAAGCGGCCGAGGATTTCTATTGAAATAGAATATCTTTCTCTGTAAAGACAGATATGGCCACGAAAAAAGAACAATGTACTGCATATTACACGTAGCATAGTAATTTATTCTATTTTCTGGCGGGACCGAAGAATGGATGCCATCGACCGGAAGATCCTCGCCGTCGTGCAGGAAGACGCATCGCTGTCCGTCGCCGAAATCGGACAACGGGTCGGCCTGTCATCGACACCGTGCTGGAAGCGGTTGCAGCGACTGGAGGCCGACGGCGTCATCACCCGCCGGGTGGCGATCATCGACCCGGAAAAAGTCGGGCTTGGCATCACGGTGTTCGTCTCGATCGAGACTGGCGACCATTCGCAGGAATGGCTGAAAAGCTTCGCCGACATGGTAGGGGCCATGCCGGAAGTGATGGAATTTTACCGGATGGCCGGCGACGTCGATTACATGTTGCGCGTTGTCGTGACCGACATCGCCGGATACGACGCGTTCTACAAAAAACTGATAGCTACCGTGCCGCTGAAGAACGTCACGTCACGGTTTGCAATGGAGCGGATCAAGTCCACAACTGCGCTGCCGCTGGCGGACACCAAGTGAGCGTGTCCGAAGCGCCAGCTTCGATGCGCCCCTATTTCAGCGCCATGACTTTGATTGCGGCCGGACCAAGGATGACCACGAACAGTACCGGCAGGAAGAACAGAATCATCGGAACGGTGAGTTTTGGCGGCAATCCTGCAGCCTTCTTTTCGGCCTCCGCCATGCGCATGTCCCGGTTTTCCTGCGCCATCACCCTGAGCATCGTGGCAAGCGGAGTGCCGTAGCGCTCCGATTGCTGCAACGCCAGGCAGACCGATTTGACCCCGTCCAGATCGATGCGCTTGGCAAGGTTCTCGTAGGCCTGACGCCGATCCGGCAAATACGACAATTCGGCGGTGGTCAACGTGAGCTCTTCGGCCAAAGCGACGGATTGCGTGCCGACTTCGTCGCTGACTTTTCTGAAGGCGGCTTCGATCGACATGCCCAACTCGACGCAAATCAGAAGCAGGTCGAGCGTGTCGGGGAATGCGCGTCTGATAGACAATTGCCGGCGTTGGATCTTGTTCTTCAGCAACATCAGCGGCAGCTGCATGCCGACATAGGCTGCGGCGATGCAGGCGCCGATCTTGACCATTGGCGGCTGATCGAGTTTGAGAATCACGAACAGATAGAGCAGCGCGAACAGAAAACACACCACCGGCGTGACCATGCGGAAAAACAGATATGTAACGTAGGGCGCCTGACCGCGATACCCTGCCTGAATGAGCTTGAGCCGCGCCTCTTCCTGACCAACCCATTTCGTGAGGTTGAAGCGGTCGACAATGGTCTGGATGTATTGCTTGGGCGTCTGCCGAAGCTTGGCCTTCTGGCCTTCCTGCGCCAACCGCTCGCGTTCGCGCTGACGAATTTTCTCTCGCTCGAGCGCGACCGCGCGCATGCGTTTGTCGAGCGGATCGACAAAGACGAACGGCATGGCCAGCGTGAGCACCGTGGCGGCTGCGGCCAAGCCGGCAAACAGCGCCGTAATGGTCTTCACGTTGAGCGCGTTAATCAGGAATTCGAGCATCGGACGCTTTTTCGCCTGCCTAGAAATCGAAATTGATCATCTTCTTCATCACGAGCACGCCCACAACCATCCAGATCGCGGATCCCGCCAGCATGAGGTGACCGACCGAATTGGTGAAAAGCAGCGAGATATAGTGAGGGCTCGTCAGATACACCAACGTCATCACTGCGATCGGCAACGCGCCGATAATGGCGGCCGAGGCCTTTGCTTCCTGCGACATCGACTGGATCTTCGCCTTCATCTTTTTGCGATCGCGCAGAACCTTCGACAGGTTGCCGAGCGCCTCGGAGAGATTGCCGCCCGACCTCTGCTGAATCGCGACGACGATTCCGAAGAAATTTGCCTCTGGCAGCGGCGTTCGCTCGTACAGCTTGCCGCAGGCCTCGCCGAGCGGCATTCCAATCGCCTGCGTTTCGAGTATGAGGCGGAATTCGGTCTTGATCGGGTCCGGCGCCTCGGACACGATCATTTTGATGCAGTCGAGCAGCGGCAGGCCAGCCTTGATACCGCGGACGATAACGTCGACGGCATCGGGAAAATGGTCGAGAAATTTAGTCTCGCGGCGTTTCCTCAGATATGACAGCAGCCACCGCGGGACACCAAACGCTCCGGCGAAGCCAAGGACGGCCGAAACCAGAAGGCCGGCGCCCGCGAACGTGCCCAATGCGAACATAGCGAGCCCGATGCCAGCGGAAATTATCGCAAACTGGCGCTTTGACCAGGACAGGCCGGCACGCGCGATGCGCACCGAAAGCGGCACGCTTTTGCTTTTCTTGTGACGCTCATCGAAATCCTTGAGCGTCGACTCGATCGCGTCCCGGCGCGATCTTTGCGGTCCCCGCGTCGCCCTCGTGGTTGGGGTGGTTCCCGCGACGCTTTGTATCCGCTGTTCGGCTTTGCGCTCGCCGGAGAGCAATGGATAGATAAAAACATAGACGACGCCGCCGATGGCGGCGGTGGCGAGGAAGAATACGGCAATAATCTGCACAGGGTGCTCCGCCTACGCCTCGGTGGTGGCCTCTGCCGCGTCGAGCGCCACAGCCAGATTTTTTTCTTCGCCATAGTAGCGGGCGCGATCCCAGAAACGCGGATGGCCGATGCCGGTCGAGCGATGACGGCCAATGATGTTGCCTTTGGCGTCTTCGCCAGTCAGGTCGTAAACGAAGATGTCCTGGGTGACGATGACGTCGCCTTCCATTCCCATCACTTCGGAGACGTGAGTAATTTTACGCGAGCCGTCGCGCAGACGCGCGGCCTGAATAACCACATCGACCGAAGCGCAGATCATCTCGCGGATCGTGCGCGATGGAAGCGCAAATCCGCCCATCGTGATCATTGATTCCAAACGTGACAATGCCTCACGCGGGTTGTTGGCGTGGAGCGTGCCCATTGAGCCGTCGTGGCCGGTGTTCATCGCCTGCAGGAGGTCGAACGCCTCTGGTCCGCGGACTTCGCCGACGATGATCCGTTCGGGACGCATACGCAGGCAGTTGCGTACGAGGTCACGCATCGTGACCTGACCCTCGCCTTCGAGATTAGGCGGGCGCGTTTCCAGCCGTACCACATGAGGCTGCTGCAGTTGCAATTCCGCCGCGTCCTCGCACGTGATGATCCGTTCGTCGTCGTCGATGAACTGCGTAAGGCAGTTAAGCAGCGTGGTCTTGCCGGAGCCGGTGCCGCCCGAGACCAGGGTGTTGATACGACTGCGCCCAATGATGCGTAGAATCTCGGCGCCCTGCGGCGTAATCGTGCCAAATCTGACGAGCTGATCGAGCGTCAGCTTGTCTTTTTTGAATTTGCGGATCGTGAGTGCCGGTCCGTCGATCGCAAGCGGGGGAACAATCGTGTTGACGCGCGAACCGTCCGGCAAGCGGGCGTCGCAGATCGGCGAGGATTCGTCGACGCGCCGGCCGATCTGGCTGACGATGCGCTGGCAGATGTTCAGCAGCTGCTGGTTGTCGCGAAAGCGAATAGCGGTTTTCTGGATCTTTCCCTGGACTTCGATGTAGACCGTGCCGGCTCCATTGACCATGATGTCGGCGATGTCGTCGCGCGCAAGCAGCGGCTCAAGAGGGCCGAAGCCAAGGACATCGTTGCAGATATCGTCGAGCAGGTCCTCCTGCTCCGAGATCGACATCACGATGCTCTTGATCGCGATGATCTCGTTGACGATGTCGCGGATTTCCTCGCGCGCGGATTCAACATCGAGCCGGGCGAGTTGCGCCAGATCGATCGCCTCGATCAGCGCGCCGAAAATGGTGGTTTTGGTCTCGTAATACGCTTCCGACCGCCGCGTATCGACGGCAGTCGGGGCGGGAGTGGGCGCCCGCGGCGCAATCGGCGGCGAGACGATCGGCGCGCCCAGCCCGTCAGACGGGAACGGCGTGCGCCCGGTTTCGACGGGAGCCGCCGGCGCGGCTTTTGGAGCCTCGGCAGACGGAAGCGGCGCCGGAGCCGGCGCTACCGACGCAGGCGGTCCGACGACACGGGCTTCTGAAGTTCCACTTCGCTTACCGAACAAGGCGAGTTACTCCCGGCGAATTTCAGCCTTTGCGTTTGACGATCTTCGAGAGCAAAGGCGGCAGCAGGCCGCGGCGAGGCTTTTTAGCTTCAACGCGCCCGGTAAGCGCCTGGGCGATCTGGCGAAAGATCTCCGCGGTCTTGTGACGGGCCGATACTTCCCCGATCATTTGACCGTTGTTGGCGGCCGGCCCAAACAGCTGTGGCTCGAACGGAATGACCGCGAGCGGACTTGTTTCAAGCGCCTTTGCAAAGTCGGCTGGGGAGATTTCGGGGCGTTTGGGAACGCCGACCTGATTGAGGCAGTAGCGAGGATGATGATCGTTCGGCCGTGACGCACGCAGCAGATCGATGAGATTCTTGGCGTTGCGCAAGTTGGCCAGATCTGGTCCGGCAACAACGAGAATTTCATCCGCACTCACAAGCAGACGCCGTGTCCAGCCGGCCCATTGATGGGGAACGTCGAGAACGACGCATGGGATGGTCGCACGCAGCAAATCCAGTATCGAATCGAAGGCTTCCGCACCGAAGTCGTAGACCCGCTCAAGGGTTGCCGGCGCCGCCAGCAGGCTGAGATGGTCCGTGCACTTCGACAACAGACGGTCGACAAACGCAGTGTCAACTCGATCGGGAGAGAAAACGGCGTCGGCGATACCCTGAGGCGGGTCTTGGTTGTAGTCGAGACCGGCCGTGCCGAAGGGCAGATCGAGATCTGCAACCACCGACTCGATTGAGAGATCGCGTCCGATTGCCCAGGCCACATTGTGCGCCACGGTGGATGCGCCTACGCCGCCCTTGGCTCCCACGACCGCGACGATGCGCCCCACGGGCTTGGCGTCTGGGGCGGAATATAGATGGCAGACTGCTCTGACCACGTCGATGGTGTTGACCGGCGTCATCAGATATTCACTCACGCCGCGCCGTGTCAGTTCGCGATACAACGTCACGTCATTAACGCGACCCATCACTACCACGCGCGTCGCGGCGTCGCAGACTTCCGCCAGCTGGTCGAGTCCGCCGAGAATGTCGGTGGCGCGCGCATCCGTTTCAATCAGGATGACGTTCGGCGTAGGCGAGTTGCGGAAAGCCTCGATTGCCGCACCAATGCCGCCCATCTGGATTTTGACATGGGCCTTGCCAAGACGCCGATCTTCGCTCGCGGCCTGGACGGCGGCGGCGCTTTCGACCGTCTCGCAGAAGGCCTGCACCGCTATACGCGGCGCCGGCGCAATATGTGCGTCGGCCGCGGCCTCGGCGGCGGTCGGCGCCGGGGCCTTGTCTGCGACTGCGGCTTGCTGTGCGTGCGTTATCATTTGCCTAGATCGCTGATTTTGCCGGTGTTGTAGCCACTGTAGGTGCCTGAGGGATTCTCGCCCTTGCGCCACTTGTCGAGCACGACCGAGCGGCGCGGCGCATATGCCGGGACCTCACCGCGCGGCTGCACCAGGTCAGCGGGATTGTCGACCATGGCCGCAAGGTTGCGCTGCATGGCACAACCGAAATTCCAGTAGGGTTGGTTTGACGTATATCCTGAGTCCCATGACGGCCCGAGATCCTTTGGCCATTCTCCGCAGGGCCCCGCCTCCGCCATCAGCTTCGTATAGTTGAGCCTGATGCTGGCAAGTGATGTCTTCGGCGGACGATAGCTGCGCGCGTAGACCGCGTTCGATGGCACGCCGACGGCGGCAAAGATCGAGCGGATCTCGCGCGTTGCATCAGAGGCAGCATGATCGGTGGGGCCGCCCTTTGGAACCTCGATGATGATTCCGCTGCCGGCTTCCTTGCGCCAAGCCTGGGCAAAAGAAACGACATCGGCGCGCTGGCTCGCGGTCAATCCGCCGCGATTGCGGCCAAGCAAAATATCGACGTTTTGCGCGCCTTCGCGCAGCACGATCGGGTGGCGCTGACGATAGTCGGTCGGATATTCTTTTTGCGCGACTTCCGTCTGGTAGCAGCCGGCCAACGTGATGGCAAAGCAGCTTGCCATCAGTGCACGAAGCACCGCTCTGCTGCCGCCTCTAACCGACGCCCTGGTATTTGCCGTCATCAATGGTTCCCCCACTCAGTCGAGGATAAATCCGTATTTGCCGTGGTAGTTGTTGCCGCGCAGCGTGTCGGATTTGCCCGCAACGCCATAGATGCGATTGAGGCTGCCGAGGAGAACGGTCTGCGGATCGTTCGGGTCAGAAAATCCGTCGTCCGGCCGCGACAGCTGCTTTTGCGCCACAGCGCGGACCACGTAAGGCGTCACAAGCACCATCAGCTCGGACTGGTGATTGATGTAGTCGCGGCTCCTGAACAAAGCGCCGAGCACAGGGACCTGCTGAAGCGCAGGCAGACCGCTGATCGATTGCTTCGTCTGCTCCTGAATCATCCCGGCCATGGCCAAGGAACCGCCCGACGGAATTTCGACTACCGTATCGGCGCGGCGTGTCTGAATCGAAGGCACCGTCAACGAGCTCGCGGATCCGGTGACCTGCAACGTCATCGCGTTCTCAGTCGAAAGATCGGACACTTCGGTCATGACTTTCAGGCTTATGCGGCCTTCCGAAAGAACGACTGGGGTAAACACCAGGCTTACGCCAAACTTCTTGAATGTGATCTGCGGCTGGCAGATTGGCGGTGAACGAGTCGTATCGCACGACAGTCCGTTCGGGATCGGGAATTCGCCGCCGGCCACGAATGTTGCCGTCTCTCCGGAAATCGCGGTCAGGTTGGGTTCTGCCAGAGTGCGGATTACACCCGCACGCTCCATGGCGCGCAACGTCGCTGTAACGCTCGGGAACGCGCCGCGAAGAAACGTATCGCTTATGGGTTGACCCGTGGCCGAGAATGGATTGCTGGTGTTGAAATTCACCACGGCCGTTCCGTAGTTGAGACTCCCCGAAAGATCGATGCCGAGCTGCTTGATGACGTCGCGACGCACCTCAGCGACGGTCACCTTGAGCATCACCTGATCTCGCCCCCGAACCGCGAGGCCGTTTACGACCTTCGTTTCGGTGCCGACCAGCCTCGCAGCGATGTCGAAAGCATGCTGAGATTCGGCGGCGCTGGCTGCCGTGCCGGAAAGCATCACGCCGTCCGTTCCGACACCCTCGATGTGAATGTCGGAATCCGGCATCGACTGCTTGAGCGCCGCGCGCACGCCATTGAGGTCACGCGTCACGGCAATATCAAATCCAGCGATTTGTTTGCCGTCGGCGTCGAAAAAGAAAATGTTCGTCTGCCCGACCGCGACACCGATCATGTAGACCCGCCGCGACGACCGGACCACCGCGTTGGCAATCTTGGGATCGGCAACGAGCACGTCCTTGATATCGGAGGGAAGGTCGATTGCCACTGATTTGCCAATTCCGAGCGGAATGGAGCGTGACGTCCCTTCGCCCGCGGCCACCTTAATGCCGGCCTTTTGCGGGCCGTCCGCTGCAGGGGCGGGCAAGATCGGCGTGAGCGCCATGAAGGCGATCAGCGCCCCCAATGAGGCAGCGTGGGTCAATGTCCTGGTCGCCATGTCCCCTTGATCCCCCAATATTCACCTTGGTGTGGTTGTGGTGCTCACGCCAAACCGGACTACGTTGACGTTTTGACGGGTCGAATCGTCCGTCTTTTCCTCGAGAGTCCCGTCGGCAATGCTTCGCAGCGACAGCGACAGAACGCCGATCTGGTGTGACAGCGCCAAAGTTTCCGCCTGACCGGGCGTAAGCTCGAGCGTAGCTGTCTTGCCGACGACGACCTTCTGGCCGTTCTTTTCTTCCACGTTCTGGTCGATCGCCAGAACGCGAATATTGCGGAGAATTGTCTCGCTAGTGCGTTCACCGCCCTTATCGTCGCGATTGCGCGGCGTCATGATGACGTCGACGCGGTCATTCGGGAGGATGAAGCCGCCGACGCCTGATTCAGGGGTAATTTGAGTCGCTACGGCGCGCATGCCCGACGGAAGGATTGCGGCCATGAAGCCGGAGCCTTTTGCATTCACGAGTTTCGCTTCGCAAATCGGCTCGCCGGCGACAAATGGCGCGCGCACGATCATGCCCGTGAGATTTTCAAGCGCTTTCGGACGATCGCTTTTGCGGATGAAATTTCCTGCGGCGGTGGTCGCAGGCCAAGCCTGCCAGCTCACGTCGGCCGGAGACAGTGCTTGACCTCTGGGAAGATCCGATTTGGCCACAAGAATCTCGACAGTGTCGAACTTGGGCGCCTCGGCCTTCGGCGCCGGCGTCCTATCGGATCGCCCGGCCAGCAGTGCGGCGACGCCACCTGCGGCCAGCGCGACGGTCAGTACTACGACACGTGCAGCTTTCATACGCTCACTCTCACCATGACCTGACGGCAAACTTGGCCGCGTAAAGCACATGGCCGCTGGTGCGGCCTTTGCACCGGATTTCAACAGCTAAAGGTCAAGGTATGGTTAAGGAGCGGTATCTAAATCGAGTTAATATTGTATTGCGCCACTAACGACATCGGTCTCAGAGACCGTAGCCGGGCATCCAACCGGTTTTGGGGTAGACCGCGAGCGCAGCGGCTGCGAGCGCTATGCCATATGGCACGTCCCCTGCACTGTCATGCAGGCGCCTGATCCAGGCCTGGCGAGAAAGCACGCCCGGCAAGGGCAACCTGCGGAATTGCAGCAAGGCCAGAGTGAGTACGCCGCCAAAAATCGAGGCGTACAGCAGATAGTCGAGCAAATGAGCGAAACCAAACCACAGGGCGGTTGCCGCCGCGAGCTTCGCATCGCCGCCGCCGATCCAGCCTTGCGAAAAGAAAACGAACGCAACGGCCAGCACAACCGCGGCAGCAGCAAGGTGCATGCCGATGGCGTAGAGGTCCATCCCGGTGACCAGCGCCAGCAGGAAGAAGCCGGCCGCGAGCGCGATCGACAACCGGTTTGAGATGGTCATCGTCAAAAGATCGCTGGATGCGGCAAAGGCCATCAGCGCGGGGAAAAGGAGTAATCTGATTGCGTCTGCGGCCATCGTCTGCATTCCAGGTCGCGGTCCGGGTAATCGCGAAGGTTAGGGCGCTCAGCTTGCGGTTCGGTTACTGCCGGCAGAGTCCGGAGGAACCCCGGAATTGCTCTACGCTAGCTGGGTGGAGATAGAGTCAAATTTGCCGTTCAATTTGCTTCCAAGTCCGTCCACGGCTGCGATAATGGCGACGGAAATTCCCGCGGCTATGAGGCCGTATTCGATCGCTGTTGCTCCGGCATCGTCCTTCAGAAAGCGCACAAGCAAGTTCTTCATTTCCACTGCCAAATGTCCGGATCTTCCGGTTAAATCGCATGGCAACGTAAGGTTCGCACCTTGCGCCGCAGTTAATGTCACCGAGAAAGCAGAGGTTTCTTTAATTCCTTCAGGCGGCGTGACTAGTCTGGTTAACGAACCGTTAGCGCGAACTTTGCTCCCGTTGACCCGAATGCACGGGCGCGGATACCGCTCTTTGCACTTCATTCACCAATTTGCAGTCAACTTGATTCATCTGCGCCGGCGGTCATCACGCCGGTTTTGTTGTACGAGCGGCTGGAGGGCTTGATGTCGGCCTTGTCGAAGATCTGCAGGCGTTCATCAGGCTTGTGGGTCCTGGCATTTCTGGCCGCAGGACTCTGGACGCAGACGGCTGCGCGCGGCGCCGATGAGGTCGTCAGTATTAATGTCGACCAGGCCCAGCTCCTTAACTTGCCCGACCGCGTCGCAACGATCGTCATTGGCAATCCGCTGATCGCCGATGCTACTGTACAGAGCGGCAACATTTTGGTGGTTACCGGCAAGGGCTACGGCATAACCAATTTGTTGGCGCTTGATCGGAGCGGTCGTGTCCTGATGAATAGAATAGTGGAAGTTCGTGGCGCTGGCACCAGCGACATCGTCACCGTCTATAAGGGTATCGAACGGGAATCCTACAGCTGCGCGCCGAATTGCGAGCGCCGAATTACGCTTGGAGATTCGCCCGGCTTCTTCAATGCGACCCTGAGTCAAAGCGGCGCGCGCAACGGCCAGGCACAGGGCGCGAAATAGAAACGCCGGACGCAGGTCACGGCTTTCACGCTTACCGATCGGTTAACGCCGGCACCTGAGATCGAGGCGTTTAAGCAACAAATCGACAAGGCGCCTTTGCTATGCAGGCCGGTGTTTCGACACCGTCGAGCCAGCGAGACGTTTGTCATGCATAGACCCACGCAAGCTAAGTTTTCAGCCTTGTTCCGCCGGTTGGTGCCCTCCCGCTTAGCGCGCCGCTTTATCCGGCAACAGGATGGTTCCGCCGCCATCGAATTCAGTATGGTCGCAGTTCCGTTCCTGGGACTGACATTCGCGATCCTGGAGACGGCCCTCGTTTTTTTCGCCGGCCAGACCCTCGAAACGGCGGTTACTGATTCCGCTCGTCTGATCATGACGGGTCAGGCTCAGGACAAGGCCTGGACGAAAGACGAGTTCAAGACTGAGGTTTGTAGCCGCATCCACGGATTGTTCGATTGCAACGGCGGTGTCTATGTCGACGTCAAGACATTCGACAACTTCGCTGCCATCAATAACGATTTGCCGCTCACGGATGGAACGATCGACGAGTCGAAGCTGAATTTTAGTCCTGGGACGCCCGGTCAGATTGAAGTCGTGACGCTCTACTATCAGTGGCCGATCTATCTTTCGCTGCTCGGAAACAATCTCGCAAACATAAACGCCAACAGGCGCCTATTGGTCGCGACGGCGGTGTTCTGCAACGAACCGTTCTCAACCGCGACGCCCGCAAACTCCTGCCATTAGGCGATCCGCCATGAAAGCTGTGATATTGCGTATGACAAAACTCCTGCGGTCCTTCAAGCGTGACCGCGATGGAGCCTCCGCGATCGAATTTGCTATTCTGGCGCCGCTCCTGATCGCGCTCTATTTGGGCTGCGTGGAAATAACCGATGGCATTGCAGCGGATCGCAAGGTCACGCTGACGGCCGGCGCGCTTGCCAACCTGACGTCTCAATCTCAATCGATTACCGTCGACGGCATGACCAATATTCTGAATGCCTCCGCGGCGATCATCAAACCCTACTCGGTCGGCAATCTCGCCGCCACGATCACTTGCCTGAAGATCGGCGCCGACGGCGTCGCGAAGGTCAAATGGAGCGCCACTTTGAACGGCACGGCTCGCGCGGACGGGGCCACCGTGACTCTTCCGTCGGCTGACCTAGCGGTTCCGAATTCTTACCTGGTGTGGAGCGAGGTGAACTACAACTATACGCCGGTGGTCGGTTACACGATTTCGGGCACGCTGACGCTCTCGGACCAGATGTTTATGAGCCCGCGCATGACGCCGCCGGTCTATGACAGCAAGACCTGCGCCTAAACCCTATATTTGTTACGAAAATCAGGTCAGGATCCGGCGTCGGGCGTAGCGTAGGCGCGCCCCATTTTCTTCCAATCACCTTTTTGCGCAAGCATCTGCCGCAGATAGGCGACGTTCGCCGCCGCTTGGCTTTCCGGCAAGTCCGCACTTGCAATCTTCTCTGCTTCGTCAAAACGACCGAGTAGACCAACGACGAGCGCGAGATTTTGCCGCACTTTTGGCCCCGCGTTCGGCTGGGCGGCCGCGCGCCTCAGAGTCGCCTCGGCGTTTTTCAGATCCTTTGTGAGCATGTACGACAGGCCAAGGTTGGAAAGCACCGACGCTTCGTTCGGCATAATTTTAAGTGCGGAGGCATAGTGTCTTTGCGCTTCGGCATGGCGGCCCATCTGATCGAGCACGGCCCCTTGCACGTTGAGAATACGCCAATCCGGATTGTCGGGCGTGTGGGCGCGCTCAAGCGTCGTAAGCGCTTGCTGATATTGCCCGGCGTCGGCCAGCGCGCGTCCATAAGCCCCGAGCAAAGGCATACTGCTTGGATTGCGGATCGAGGCCTGCTCCAGCACAGCCACAGCCTGGGCACGCTGGTCGTTGGCCCGCAGCTCACGCGCGTAGGCGATTGCGGCATCCCCATCATTCGGATTCTGGCGATAGCGGGCACCGAGCGTCTCAAGCGAACGTCGGGTTTGGTCCAGGCTGAGCGATGCCGTGTTCTCGGCACCCACGGAGCCGGTCGTCTCGCGCGGCCCGATATTGGAGCAGCCGCCTGCCGACAGGGCGAGAATACCCGCCAGGGCAGCTGAGGCGAGCAGATACGTGGGGCTGGTTCTCGATGGCATAGTCGAGCAATAAAACGTTAACCCTAATGACTGGTTAACTTGTAAGCTCCTGCCTGCACCGGATTTATTGTCGCCGACATGGACTTGGACCTGGGCCTTTCCACTCACGAACTTGAGTTACGCGATCGCGCCCGCGCTTTTGCGGCCGAGGTCGTGCGCCCGCGCGCCGCGGCCATAGACCGCGACGAGCAATACCCCTGGGACATCGTCAAGGCGCTGAGCCAATCGGGCTTTTGCGGGATGACAATCCCGAAGGGGCTCGGCGGCCAGGGTCGCTCCTTCCTCGACGCGGTCCTGGTGATCGAGGAAATGGCGAAGGCATGCACAGTCACCTCGCGAATCGTGGTCGAGACGAACATGGGCGCCATCTCGACCGTTATGGCTTACGGCAGCGAGGCCCAGAAGAAGTTGGCAGCGCAGCTCGTGCTTGAAGGCGACAAGCCGGCGATCTGCATTACCGAGCCGGAAGCCGGCTCCGATGCGACCGCGATGACCACGCGCGCCGATAAGCGCGGTGATACGTACGTCATCAACGGCAAGAAACATTGGATCACCGGTGCGGGCATTTCACGCCTGCACCTGATTTTCGCGCGCGTGTTCGACGAGCGCGGCGAGGAGCTCGGCATCGGCGGCTTCCTCGCAGTGCGCGAGCAATCGAAAGGCCTGCGGGTCGGCAAGCGCGAGCAGACCATGGGACTGCGGGGGATGCCCGAGGCGGAAATCATTTGCGAAGACCTCGAGGTACCGGCAAGCATGGCCGTACTGCCGCCATCGGGATTCCGCCGCGGATTTGGCGACCTGATGAATGCCTACAACAGTCAGCGTGTCGGCGCGGGCACGGTGGCGCTCGGCGTCGCGGCCGGCGCCCTCGACCATGCTTTGGAATGGGCAAAAACCCGCGAGCAATTCGGCCGGCCTATCGGCGAATTTCAGGGCCTCCAGTGGATGCTTGCTGACATGCAGACGCAGCTGACCGCCGCCCGTCTCATGCTCTATCAAGCGGCGCGCTCACGCGGCCCCGATAACAGCGGGTTCCCGGACCCGATGCTGGCCGCACAAGCAAAAATATTCGCATCCGAAACGGCCATTAAGATCGTCAACGACGCGCTGCAGTTTTTTGGCGCGCGCGGCTATTCGCGGGAGCTTCCACTGGAACGCATGGCACGGGACGTGCGGATGTTCACGATCGGCGGTGGCACCGCGCAGGTGCTCCGCACTCTGGTCGCTTCGAAAATGCTGGGCTGGAAGCTGCCGCAGAGGCGTGACGGTTACTTACCCAAGCGTTCGATGCGCGACGCCGCGGAGTAACCATGCATCCCGTCTTTGCGACCGCCGGTAAAAACCAGGCGATCCCGATCTGGTTCGTTTATGCCGTCAACTTTGACACAGTGCGTAAGGAGCTTGGCAGCTCCGAGCAGGCGTTCATCAGCACGGCTGCTTTCGAGGCAAAGCCTGGCCGGTCGCTGCTGTTACCGGGCGGTAACGGCAAGCTTGCCGGGGTCCTGTTCGGAATCGAAAGCCCGGACGACCCGGACTGCGACCGATTCCGGCCGGGACAATTGGCCGGTCTTCTGCCGGCGGGCACCTATCGTTTCGCCAACAGGCCGCACGACGCACGGCTCGCTGCATTGGCATTTGCGCTGGGCAGCTATCAATTCTCGCGATATCGCAAATCGGAAGCGCGCAACGTACGCCTCGTCCTTCCGGAAGGCGTCGACGGCGAGGCGTTGAGCCACGTCGTCGAGGGCGTGACGCTCTGCCGTGATCTCACGAATACGCCGTCGAACGACATGGGGCCCGCTGAACTGGAGGCTGCAGCCAGAGCGCTCGCAAAAAAGCACTCCGCCAAAATCCAAGTAACCAACGGTGCCACGCTCGCCAAGAATTTTCCGCTCGTGCACGCGGTCGGCGCGGGATCGGCCCGCGCGCCGCGGTTGATCGACATGACGTGGGGCAAGGCGAGCGACCCGAAAATTACGTTGGTCGGAAAAGGCGTTTGTTTCGATACCGGCGGGCTCGATATCAAGCCAGATACCGGCATGCTCAACATGAAAAAGGATATGGGCGGTGCGGCCACCGCCCTGGCGCTTGCGCACATGATCATGGCGGACGGACTGAAAGTCCGGCTGCGCGTGATCATTCCAGCGGTTGAGAACGCAATATCCGGCACCAGCTTCCGCCCGCGCGACGTCTACGTTTCGCGCAAGGGCATTTCCGTCGAAATCGGCAACACCGACGCCGAAGGCCGACTGATCCTGGCGGATGCCCTGACGCTCGCAGACGAAGACAAACCGTCGCTGGTGATCGATTTTGCGACCCTCACGGGTGCAGCGCGCGTCGCCCTCGGCCCCGATGTGTCTCCGTTCTTCACGGACGATGACGCGCTTGCCGACGAACTTATGCGAGCTGCTACAACCGAGAGTGACCCTCTCTGGCGCCTGCCGCTGTGGCGTTCCTATGCAAGCTTGCTTGATTCGAAGGTGGCCGATCTCAACAACGTTGGAACCGGAGGACAAGCCGGAGCAATTACTGCGGCATTGTTCCTGCGCCGGTTCGTGAACACGAAAGCCTGGGTGCATTTTGATATTTTCGCATGGACGGCCGCGGCAAAGCCCGGACGTCCGGAGGGCGCGGAGTGCCAGTCGGCGCGCGCTCTCCACGCATTGCTCCGCTCCCGATATTCTTGACCGATGGTCGCGCTCGACCCCCGCATCAATCCCTTCCGGCCTGAGATCGCCGCAAATCACCTGCGCGGACATGTCGAAGCCAAACGCTTCGTCGAAGGCAGCCGGCACCAAATCATCGAGCCGGTCACGGCGCTGCGTCGCACCCCATCGCACGACGCAAGGCTCGACACGGAAGCGCTGCTGGGCGAACGGATGACGATCTACGAAACTACCGATGAGGGCTGGGCCTGGGGCCAGCTGGAAACCGACGGCTATGTCGGCTGGCTTTCGTCCAACGCGCTCGGGGCCGTCGGAGCCACGCCAACCCACAAAATCGTGGTCCCGCGCGCATTCGCCTTTGCCGGCCCGGACATCAAGCTGCCGCCAGCCGTCGCTCTGCCGATGGGCGCACGCGTCGCGGTCACGCGGCAGGACGAGCGGTTCGCCGTCACGGCTCTCGGCTGGCATATCCCCGAGGTCTACCTGGCGCCCGTCAAGGTGCGGCAGCCCGATTTCGTCGCCGTTGCGGAGCGGTTTTTCGGCACGCCTTATTTGTGGGGAGGCAAGACCTCTCTCGGGCTGGACTGCTCGGGCCTGGTCCAGATTTCACTGCAGGCCGCAGGCGTTTCGTGTCCCCGTGACAGCGACATGCAGGAGCTTGCGCTCGGAAAATTGTCTTCGCTTGCAAGCTTGCGCCGGGGCGATCTCGTGTTCTGGAAGGGCCACGTCGCCATTGCGATTGATCCCGAAACGCTTGTTCACGCAAATGCCCATCACATGATGGTCGCAATTGAACCTGCCACGGACGCGATCATGCGCATCAAAGCGGCCGGCTCTGAAGTCACCAGCGTCCGCAGAATCTAGCAGGTCACCTTGCGGCAGCTGCGCACCGAGCGGATCACACCCTGCAATGACTTGAGACCGGGATGGCCGAGAATGGCCACCCCATTGATGACATAGGCGGGCGTTGCAACCAACTTGGCGTCCGAACCGAAATCGGCATTTTGCTTGAGAACGGCGAGCATGCTTTCGGTATTGGCGGCCTCGGCCAGTTCCTGACGATCGAGACCTATGGCCTCGGCTGCGGCAAGCACGCGCGGCGCATCGATGAGGCCACGCCCGGCGTATATCCGCCGATGAAATTCCAGATACTTTTCAGGCGTCAGCATTTCGCCTGCTGCAAGCTCGACGAGCGCGCCTTGAGCGGACTGCACGGACAGAACCGCATAAGGTGCAAACACCAATTTGAGCCTCTTGTCGGCACGCACGAGCGCGTCAACGTCCGCGGCCGCCTCCCGGCAGAACGGACAATTGAGGTCGTAGAATTGAACGAGGGTGACATCGCCGTTCGGATTTCCGACCGTAACCTGACCCGGCAGCTTTGCAAGTCGCGCCGACAACTCAGGCTTGAGATCGAAATTGGTGATCGGGTCGCCTTCATCGCTCTTGATGGGGTACTGGTCTGGCCCAAATTGGGCCGCGCCTGCCGCCGTCACCATGGCGCAGCTAAACGCCACCAGCCAGATCATCATGAGACGCATTATTGCGACACCACGCCTTCAGGAGCGATTTCCAGTTTGAACGCCGCCGCAAACAGCGCGCGCGTGTAATCGCTCGTGGGCGCTTTGAACAATTCGGCGGCCGCGCCTTCCTCCACGACTTTGCCGTGACGCATGACCAAAAGCCGGCTCGCCAACGCGGCAACGACCCGCAGGTCGTGCGAAATAAACATATAGGTCAAGTCGTGGCGCTTCTGCAGGTCGCGCAGCAAGTCGACCATCTGCGCCTGGATGAGCATGTCGAGCGCGCTGGTCGGCTCATCGAGAACGATGAACGTAGGCTCCAGCACCAGCGCGCGCGCCAATGCGATACGCTGGCGCTGGCCGCCCGAGAATTCATGCGGATATCGATGTCGCGTCTGCGCGTCGAGACCGACGTCGTCCAGCGCCGCAATGATGCGCCGCTGACGTTCCGCCGCCGACAGTCCAGGATGATGCACCCACAGACCCTCTTCAATAATATCGGATACCGACATGCGCGGAGACAAAGAGCCGTACGGGTCCTGGAAAACGATTTGCATGTTGTGACGGTACGGCCGCATCTCCTTGAATTTGAGCTCCTGGATAGGATCGCCCATAAACACAATGGGGCCGTCAGACGAAATCAGACGCAGGATGGCGAGGCCAAGCGTCGTCTTACCGGACCCGGATTTCGCCAACGACACCAAGCGTCTCGCCCTTGCGTAACTCGACGCTGACGCCGTCAACCGCCTTGATATGTCCGACAACCTTGCGCAGCACACCGCGCTTGACCGGGAACCACACCTTCAGATCTTTGGTCTCGATGACGACGGGTGCTTCCGGCCGCGGAGGCGCAGGATCCGGTTTCGGTTCCGCGGCAAGCAAGGCGCGCGTGTACGGATGCTCTGGCGACTGGAAGACCCGCTCCACGCTGCCCTTCTCGACGATCTTTCCGCGCTGCATGACGCAGACCTTGTCGGCGATCTTGCGGACGATCCCGAGATCGTGGGTGATGAAAAGCACGGACATCCCGAGACGCGTCTGAATATCTTTGAGCAGTTTCAGGATTTGCGCCTGCACGGTGACGTCAAGCGCCGTCGTCGGCTCGTCGGCAATGAGCAGATCAGGCTCATTCGCCAATGCCATCGCGATCATCACCCGTTGACGTTGGCCGCCGGAGAGCTGGTGCGGATAACTTTTAAGGCGTCCGGCCGGATCTGGAATGCCAACCTGATCAAGCAGATCGAGAATACGCGCCCTTGCTGCCTGACCAGTAACGCCCTGATGTAATTCCAGAATCTCGCCGATTTGCTTCTCGATTGTGTGCAGCGGATTGAGCGATGTCATCGGCTCCTGGAAGATGATCGTGATGTCGTTACCGCGCACATGGCGCATTTGACGCTCGCTCAACGGGAGAAGGTCGCGACCCTTGAACATGATCGAGCCTGACGGGTGATGTGCCGACGGATAGGGCAGCAACTTCATCACCGACAGGGCCGTGACCGATTTGCCCGATCCCGATTCCCCGACAACCGCGACCGTCTCTCCTTTGCCGATATCGAATGACACGCGATCGACGGCAAGAAATTCGCGCTCACCGCTTCCGAAGGCGATCGACAGGTCGCGGATAGAGAGCAACGTCTCGTTCGCGTTCATCTGAAGGTCTTCCTCGGATCAAAGGCGTCACGGACGGCTTCACCAACAAAGATCAGCAGCGAAAGCATGATCGCAATGCTGAAAAAGCCGGTAAGCCCAAGCCATGGCGCCTGCACATTGGCCTTTCCTTGCGACAGTAATTCGCCGAGCGACGGCGAACCGGGCGGCAGGCCGAAGCCAAGGAAATCGAGCGCCGTCAGAGTCATCACCGACGACGACAGAATGAACGGCAGAAAGGTCATGGTCGCGACCATGGCATTTGGCAGCAAATGCCGGAAAATAATGATCGCATTCGACACCCCGAGAGCGCGCGCCGCCTGGATATATTCGAAATTGCGGCCGCGCAGAAATTCCGCGCGCACCAAACCGACCAGCGACACCCAGGAAAACAAGAGCAATATCCCGAGCAGGACGAAGAACCCCGGCACAAGAACCGACGAAATGATCAGCAGCAGATAAAGCGATGGAATTGAAGTCCATACCTCGATGAAGCGCTGGAACAGAAGGTCGGTCCAGCCTCCGAAGTACCCCTGAACAGCGCCGGCCGCGACACCGATGATCGACGATATGATGGTGAGGGCCAGCCCAAACAGCACCGAAATGCGGAATCCGTAAATCAGCCGCGCCAACACGTCGCGACCGCCATCGTCGGTGCCGAGCCAGTTGGTCTCGAGCTCGTCGCACTTCGCAAAACCGTGACTTGCGGCAAACTCGCAGTCTTTTTGCGTCAACATCCATGTGGGCTTGGACGGAAACGGCGACGGCGGCTTGCTCACCTGGGTGTTGTAGGAAAAATGAATGGGCGGCCAGATCACGGTGCCGCCTTCTTTCTCGATGAGGCCTATCAGATATTCGTCTCTGTAGTCCGCGGCTGTGCCGAACAGGCTTGGATCATCTCCTTTGGCAAAGGCCGTGTCGGGATATGTGAAGACGGCGGGGAAAAAGAAACGGCCGTTTACATGAATGAAAATCGGCTTGTCGTTGGCGATGAATTCGGCAAACAGCGATACCAGAAACAGCGCAAGGAAAATCCACAACGACCAGTAGCCGCGGCGATTGGCCTTGAAGTTTTCCCAGCGGCGTTTGTTGATCGGAGAAATCTTTATCCAGCGCCGCCTCGCGGATGTGTCCGGCGCGGTCGCCACTTCCGATTTGATTCCCGTGCGCGCGTCCACGTCAGACCTCTCGCGTCTCGAAGTCGATGCGCGGGTCGATCCACGTGTAGGTCAAATCGGAAATCAGATTCACAACGACGCCGATCAGCGAGAATATGAAAAGCGTGGCGAAGACGACGGGATAATCGCGGTTGAGAACGCTTTCGAATCCCAGCAGACCGATGCCATCGAGCGAAAAGATCGTCTCGATCAGAAGCGATCCGGTGAAAAAGGCGTGCACGAAGGCGGATGGAAAGCCGGCGATCACAATGAGCATGGCATTCCGGAAAATGTGGCCGTAGAGCACCTGGTTGCTGCTGCAGCCCTTGGCGCGCGCCGTCAGCACATATTGCTTGCGGATCTCCTCAAGAAACGAGTTTTTGGTGAGCAGCGTCATCGTCGCGAATGCCGCCAGCGCCATCGACAGAATCGGCAGCGTCAGGTGCCAGAAATAGTCGAGGATCTTTTGCCACCATGGCAGCTCCGACCAGCGCTCCGACACCAGCCCGCGCAGCGGAAACCAGTCAAAGAAGGAGCCTCCGGCGAACAAGATGATAAGCAAAATCGCGAAAAGGAATCCGGGAATTGCGTAGCCGATGATGATAACGCTCGAAGTCCAGACGTCGAAACGTGAGCCGTCATCCACTGCCTTCCGGATACCGAGTGGAATCGAAATCAGATACGTCAGCAGCGTCATCCAGATTCCGAGCGACATCGATACCGGCAGCTTCTCCTTGACCAGCTGCAATACGCTGACGTCGCGGAAATAGCTCTTTCCGAAGTCAAAGCGGATGTAGTTCCAGAGCATCAGCGCAAAGCGCTCGTAGGCCGGCTTGTCGAAGCCGAACTGCTTTTCGAGTTTCTTGATGAACTCGGGATCGAGACCCTGCGCACCGCGGTACTTCGAGCTCGCCGCGTCGACCTGCGAGGCTCCTTGCGCCATGCCGCGGCTGCCGAAGTCGCCTCCTGCCGACCCGGAAATGCGTGACGATGCGCCGGTCTCGGCTCCGGTCAGCTTGGCAATCACCTGTTCGACGGGCCCGCCGGGCGCAAATTGCACCACAACGAATGCAACAAGCATGATCCCGAACATCGTCGGGATCATGAACAGAATGCGGCGGATGATATATGCGCTCATTACCCTATCAGTATGGCATACCGCGGCGTTGCGAAAATGCGCCGCGACGCCCAAAAACGCCCGGCCGCTGGTTTTACACCGGTTCTAGCCACCCTTCTCGATCTTTGATGCCTTTCCGCTATCGGACCACCAAGTGTCCGGGATGCCCCTGAAATAGCGCGGCTGGGCATCCGGGCGGCCGAACACATCCCAGTACGCGATCCAGTGCGATGCCTTGTACCAGTGCGGGATCCAGAATCGGCCCGCACGGAAGACCCGATCGAAGGCCCGGCAAGCTGTGATCAGCTCATCTCGCGTTTTGGCGGCGACGATGACCTCGATCAGCCGGTCGAGCACCGGGTCAGCGATGCCCGCCCGATTCTGCGACCCTTTGATCGCTGCCGCCTGAGAGCTGAAATATGGACGCAAGGAATCTCCCGGCGTAGACGAAAAACTCAGGCGCTCGGTCGTGATATCGAAATCGAAGTCGTCCACGCGACGCCGGTACTGAACCGGATCGACGATGCGCAGGCTCGTAACAAGGCCAAGCACCTCGAGATTTCTGATGTAAGTTAAATGATGGGGCTTGAAGGTCGGCTCGTCGATCAGAAATTCAATATCGAACAGCCGCCCATCCGGCATGACCCGCTTGCGGTTCACGAGCTTGAAACCCGCGTCGTTGAGCAGTTGTGCCGCATGGCGCAACCACCGCTTGTCCTGTCCCGATCCGTCCGTCACCGGCGGCACATAGGGCTCGCCGAAAACTTCTTCAGGCAACTGACTCCGGAAAGGCTCAAGCAGCGCAACCTCGGCCGCACTTGGCTTGCCGGTCGCTTTCATCGGTGAATTCTCGAACACCGAATGCGTCCGGTCGTACGAGCCGTACATGATATTTTTGTTGGTCCACTCGAAATCGAACGCATCGATGAGCGCCTCGCGCAGGCGCCGGTCCTTGAACTTTTCTCGCCGCAAATTCATGAACCACCCTTGGGCGCCGGACGGCGTAGCGTCAGGAATCACCGCCCGCTTGACGCGGCCATCCTTGAACGCCGGGAAACCGTAGCGCGTAGCCCAGGTTCGCGAGGTGAATTCCTCACGGAACAGATAACTCTTTGCGGTGAAGCCTTCGAACCCGACTTCGCGGTCGCGATAGTATTCGTAGCGGATGATGTCGAAATTATTCAGCCCGCGCGCGACGGGCAGATTGGCGCCCCACCAGTCCTTGACCCGATCGAATTCGATGGAATGCCCGATCTGAAAGCGGCCGACCTTGTAGGGCCCACAGCCAAGCGGAGATTTCCAGCGTCGATTGATCGAACGGTTGCTTGGAATAATAGGCTCGGGAAAAAATCGGGAGCCCGGCGACGAACAGCGGCACGTCGCGCGCACGCCCTTCGGCAAAACGTACGACAACCGTGCGGTCATCGGTCGCCTCCGCGCCTTTGCAGTCGCGCAATTGTTGCGTGATGATCGGGTGGCCATGTTCCTTCAGCGTATTGATCGACCACGCCACATCGTGAGCCGTCAGCGGCGTGCCGTCATGAAATTTTGCCTCCGGCCGCAGAGTGAACCGGTAGGTTAATCCGTTGTCGGTTATTCGAACGCTGCGTGCGGCCAATCCATACATTGCATCGGGCTCGTCCCCGGAGCGCACCATCAGCGTCGCAAAGGTGTAGTCCATTCCAAACGCGCCTTCGCCCTTGAGAATGTAGCCGTTGAGCGACGTGAAAGTCAGAAATGACCCATTATAGCCGCGTGACGCAACGATCTCTGAATAGACACCGCCTTTGGGTGCATTCGTATTGACGTATGTGAAGTGAGCAAAATCGGCGGGGTAATTGAGATCGCCAAACGCCGACATCCCATGCCTGTCGGCGTCTTGCGCGTTGGCGGGGGTGACAAAACGGGCGCTCAGCACCGGCACCGCGGCACCGGCAATTACGCTCAACGCATTGCGCCGGCTCAATCTCATGCGATCACGATCGTTGCGGCACTTTCGCTGCCTTGTCCTTGTCCCACCACCAGACCATCGGAAATGCCGAGCGGCCGTATTTCGGCATGGTTTCGGGACGGCTGAATCGATCCCATCGCGCCGTGCGGACGTAAGGATACGTCCACTGCGGCACAACGTAGAAGTTCCACAGCAGAACCCGGTCGAGCGCCTTGGTGGCCGCAACCAATCCGGCGCGGTCCTTGGCGAAAATAACTTTCTCGATCAGCGCATCGACGGCCGGATTCTTGATGCCGATGAAGTTACGCGAGCCGGGCCGGTCCGCTGCCTGCGAGCCCCAGAAATCACGCTGTTCGTTACCCGGCGAAAGCGACTGTGGCCAACTCGCAATGATGACGTCGTAATCCCACTGACGAAGGCGATTTTCGTACTGCGCCGCGTCCACCACGCGCACATTTACGTTCATGCCGAGCCGTTCGAGCGACGGTTTGTAGAACAGGACGAACCGCTGTGTCGCTGAATCGTCCACCAGAAACTCGAATGTAAATGGCTCGTTGGTTTTGGAATCAACCAGCTTCGTGTTGCGAACTTCGTACCCGGCCTCGCGTAACAAAGCGAGCGCGTGGCGCAGGTTGTCCCGCACCGCCTGGGGCGTGCCTCCGACCGGATTGGTGTAGGGTTTTGAAAACAGATCCGCCGGCACCTTGTCGCGGATGCTTTCCAGAATCTCCAGTTCTTTGCCTTCCGGCAAGCCTGTTGCCGCAAGCTCGGTGCCCTCGAAATAACTTGCGATGCGCGAATACTGTCCGAAAAAAAGTTGCCGGTTCATTTCCTCAAAATCGAAGGCGAAATTGAATGCTCGGCGCACACGTGGATCCTTGAATTTGTCGCGGCGGATATTGAACACGAAAGCCTGCATCACCCCGCGGTCACGAATCGGAAATTCCTCGCGCACAACGAGCTTCTCCCGGACGGCTGGGAAGTCGTACGACGAGGCCCAGTCTTTCGCGCTGTTCTCGAAGCGCCAATCCAGCTGGTCGCCCTTGAAACCTTCGAGCGCGACAGTCAGATCGCGGAAATATTCATAGCGGATCTGCTGGAAATTTCGTGTTCCGATGATGACATTGACGATTCTTGCCCCAGTAGTCATTCACCTTTTCGTAGACCAGCGTGCGGCCCGGAGCGAACTCCGCGAGCTTGTATGGCCCGCTGCCAAGCGGGGGCTCAAGCGTGGTCTGCGAGATGTCGCGTTTATTTCCGTTCTTGTCGGTGCCTTGCCACCAATGCTTCGGCAGGACCGGCAGCTGCCCTACGATGTGAGGCAACTCGCGGTTACCCGGCCCATCAAAGGCGAAGGTGATCTCACGCTCTCCGGTCAACTCGAGCTTTGTGACATGGCGATAGTAGGCGCCGTAAAACGGGCTATTCGTTTTAAGAACTTCAAAGGAGAATATGACGTCGTCCGGCGTCACCGGCTTGCCGTCATGCCATCGCGCATTGGCTCTCAGGCGATACGTCACTGCCGAGTGATCGGCGGGATGGCTGACGGCTTCTGCAAGCAATCCGTATGCCGTCGAGACCTCGTCAAGTGCCGGCGTCATGAGCGTTTCGATAAACAACTCTGAGCCGGCAGCGATGCTGCCTTTCACGCCGGCGACGACCGTGTTGAAGTTGTCAAACGTGCCGAAGGCGCTCAGCCGTACGGTGCCGCCTTGCGGAGCCTGCGGGTTCACGTAGTCGAAATGCTTGAAGCCTTCCGGATATTTGATGTCGCCGAACAGTGACAGGCCGTGCTGCCAGGTCTTGGCTTGCGCTTCAGCTCGAGGCGCAAATGAACTTGCGCCAATTACACTCAAAGCCGGCATCGCAAAGCCAGCGGCGCTGGCGCGCAGGACCGACCGGCGGCTGAAAATCATGCAGTAGCTCCGACGCACAATGTACCGACCAAGATGCAATTACTGCCGATTATGTCGGTTTTTCGATTCACCGCCAGCGGGTGCGGCCTCTCGCCCACTACGTAACAGTCACAAATCCGTGGCCAAACGCCGCAAGAAACGCAAACGGCCGGACAAAATTGCCCGGCCGTCTAAATGAAATATTGGTAATGGCGGCTATTTCTTGGGGGCCTCTCCCGCAGGCGCACCTTCTGCAGCCTTCGGCAGCGGAACAGGATTGTCCGCCAGCGTGCGCAGATAGTCGATCACGTCGGCGCGCTGCTCGGGCCTTGATATTCCGGCGAAGGTCATCGCCGTTCCCGGGACATATCCGCGCGGATTAGCAAGAAACTTGTTGAGCTCGTCGAAGGTCCATTTTCCGCGTTTGGCCTTCATCGCGGCTGAGAAGTTGAAACCGCCACGGCCTTCCCCGCGATCGCTCCCGACAATATTCCAAAGATTGGGGCCGACGCGGTTGGGACCGCCCTTCTCGAACGTGTGGCAAGCAGCGCATTGCTTGGCGGTCGCCTGACCTTTTTCCACCGATGCCTTTGCGAGAAGGGTTTCGATCGGCTGCTCCGGCTCCTTGGCCGCGCCAGCCTTCTCGCCGCCGCTCTCTTCCTTGACGGCAATATTGAACCCCGGCTTGGCCGGCTTCTCCGGCGCGAACAGGGCGCCAGCGCCGATATTGAGCGCGAGTAGGATCAGGCAGGTGCCGAGAACGGCGCCGAGGATCTTGTTCAGTTCGAAGGAATTCATCGAAATTCGGCTCCCGAAGCGGGGCGTGACGGTGCGGAGCGGATACCGCCAGGGCCCCAGCGGCGGCGATGAGATACCGGTTTGCCTGGCCTCTGGCAACCCGTATAAGCGCCTGCGGCATTTTCGACATAAGTCACATGTTGCCCAGGCACCCGGCAGGCCCGATGCCCGAAACCATCGTCCTCATTCCCGCGCGCCTTGCATCGACTCGCTTGCCCGGCAAGCCATTGGCGGACTTGCACGGTGCCCCGATGATCGTGCACGTGCTGCGCCGCGCTGAAGCTGCTGGAATCGGCGATGCCGTCGTCGCAACCAATTCGGAGGCTGTCGCCGCGGCGGTGGAAAAAGCCGGGGGCCGCGCGGTCATGACGCGCAGCGATCATCAATCCGGCTCGGATCGCATTTACGAGGCGCTCGAAGCCGTTGACCCCGAACACCGTATCGAGATCGTCGTCAATGTTCAGGGAGATTTGCCGACCGTCGGCGCTGACGATATTCGCGCCGCGCTCAAACCGCTAGCCGACAGGAACGTCGACATTGCGACGCTAGCCGCAGTCATTACCGATCCGGACGAGCGAACAAATCCCAACGTCGTCAAGGTTTCCGGCCGCGAGATCGCGCCCGGCCGCCTTCACGCCACAACCTTCACCCGAGAAAATGCAACGGGCCCCGGACCGCACTATCACCACATCGGGCTTTATGCCTATCGCCGCGCGGCGCTCGAGCGCTTTGTAAAGCTGCCGCCGTCGGCGGGAGAGCGGCGTGAGAAGTTGGAGCAGTTACGGGCGTTGGACAACGGCATGCGCATCGATGCGATGGTCGTGAAGAGCGTGCCGCTCGGCGTTGATACGCCGGAAGATTTGGAAAAGGCGCGCAAACTGCTCGCCGGTTGACTCGACCGCTAATGTCTGCGTACGGAACGCACGACAAGGTGAGACATGGCAAAGAAGAAGATCATTTTTCAGGGCGAGCCCGGGGCAAACTCGCATCTTGCCTGCCGTGAGGCCTATCCGGACCACGAACCGGTGCCCTGCCCGACTTTCGAGGACTGCTTTGCGGCGCTTATTGCAGGCGACGTCGATCTCGGCATGATTCCGATTGAAAATTCCGTCGCGGGCCGCGTCGCCGACATTCATCATCTGATGCCGACGGCGGGGCTGCACATCATCGCCGAATGGTTTCTGCCCATCCGCAATCAGCTGATGGCCGTGAAAGGTGCGAGCCTCAAGACCATCAAGACCGTGCAAAGCCACGTGATGGCGCTCGGCCAATGCCGCAATGTGATCCGCGAGCTGAAGCTGAAGCCGATCGTCGCCGCCGACACCGCGGGCTCGGCGCGCGAGGTCTCGGAGGCCAAGGACCCGAGCCGCGCGGCGATCGCGTCAAGGCTGGCGGCGGAAATCTACGGTCTCGATATCCTCAAGGAAAATGTCGAGGACGAGTCGCACTCGACCACGCGCTTCGTCGTGCTCTCGCGCGAGAAGAAATGGGCAAAGCCGGGCGCCGGCAAAGTCATCACGACCTTCGTGTTCAGGGTCCGCAACGTTCCGGCGGCGCTCTACAAGGCACTCGGCGGATTTGCGACCAACGGCGTCAATATGACGAAACTCGAAAGCTACATGGTCGGCGGAAACTTCTTCGCCACGCAGTTTTATGCTGACGTCGAGGGGCATCCCGACGATCGCGCGCTGGTCTTCGCGCTCGAGGAGCTCGCCTTCTTCTCCAAGGAACTGACCGTGCTCGGCGTTTATCCGGCGCATCCCTTCCGCGAGACGTTCAAGGAAGAGAAAGACTAGACGTCACACCGCGACGCGGCCGAGGAATCCCTCGATACCGCGTTGGAGGCTAGTTGCTGCGGTTTCGACGGTTTCCGACGCTTGCAGCACCTTGCCTGCCGCGCTGCGAGTATCGCCGACTGCCCGCGTAACTTCCTCGAGGACAGAGACCATACCCTTGGCCCCGTTCGCAGCGCTCGCCACGTTGTGCGAGATCTCATCAGTTGCGCTGTCCTGCTGCTGTAAGGACAGCGCCACGGCGGACGTATAGCCGTCAATTTCGCGCATGCGGTCGGTATTGCGCCGGATGGCATCGACGGCCACCCGTGTCGAGTTCTGCACCGCCTCGATCTGGCTGGCGATTTGCTCGGTCGCCTTGGCGGTCTGCACGGCAAGCGATTTGACTTCGGATGCGACCACGGCGAAGCCGCGGCCGGCTTCGCCCGCGCGCGCGGCTTCAATCGTGGCATTGAGCGCAAGCAAATTTGTCTGTCCCGCAATGTTGCGGATCAGGTTGACGACCTCGCCGATCTCCTGAACCGTCTCGGTGAGGCGAGCCATATGCTCGTTGGTCGTCTGCGCTTCGGCGACGGAATGCGAGGCGACTTCGGCAGCCTGGCTGATCTGACGCCCGATTTCGCCGATCGACGCGATCAGCTCCTCGGTGGCCCCGGCAGCGGCGATCATATTGGCGGACGCCTCATTCGTCGTCTGCACCGCGCTCGCGGCCCGGTCCGAGGTGAGGCCTGAAGAATTGGACAGCGCCCCGGCGATCGAGTTCAGCGCGGCGGTGCTTTCCGAAACGGTGCGCAACACGGCCGCAACACTCTCGCGGAACGCGCGGATTTCGGTTTCGATCGTCACACGGCGGCGTTCCTGCTCCGACAGCGCGGCGCTTTTTCTTTCGGCCTGAATGCGCTCGGTGATGTCGTCATGCGTTCCGATCCAGTACTTGCCATTCTGAATTGGCCGGTTGACCACAAGGACGGCTCGCCCGTCGGGCGTCTCGACAATACGGTTCATCACGGCGCCATCACGCACTGCCGTCATGATCTCCGAGCGATATTTTTCGGGATCGATATTGAGGCTTCCGGTCGTGATGCGGTTCTGGATCAATTCCATAAGCGTGCAGCCGGGCTTCACGACCGTCGGCGACAACCCGTACATTTCAACGTAACGATCATTGACGACAAGAACACGCTCGTGCGCGTCGAAGAGAACGACGCCTTGCGTCATATTATTGAGGACCATGGACAGCAGCGTGCCGTCGCCGTGTCCGCCGGCCTGCCGGCGCTGGCGCACGAACGCGTACGCGATCGCCGCAAGAACGGCGATGACGACGGCGTACGTCTGGACGTTCAGTTCGGAAAGATAAGCCAAGACCCGCGCGCCCCGAGGTTCGACCTTATAGGGTCGCAAGCTTTTATTAATTGTTAACCTGCGGTGGCTCGCCGGGAACCCGCGTTTGTTCGAAACGCTCGACAAAGCGCGGCGAAAGCTTGCGTAAGCGGTCAAGATCGATGCGGCCGGAGCGCGTAATATAACTCATGGCGAAATCGACCGGCGCAAGTTGCATGTGCTCCGCAAATCGCTCGTACCAGGTCGCGCTTCCGTTGGCTCCGGCGACCAGCTTTTCGAGGATGGGCCGCCGTGCGGCTTCAAAGCCCTGCAATGCAGCGGGGATATTGTTCGCGCTGACGGCCAACGCCTTATCAAGCGCGATCGCATCCTCCATCGCGAGCCTGGTCCCGGAACCAATAGAGAAATGTGCGGTATGCAACGCGTCCCCGATAAGCACGCAGTTGCGAGCCGACCATTTTTCGTTATGGACGATTGGGAATTGCCGCCAGATCGAGTTGTTCGAAATCAATGAATGACCGTCGAGGGTAGTCGCAAAAACTTTTTCACAAAGACGTCTGCCTTCGGCCTCTTCCAATCGCGCAAGACCGGCGCGCGCGAATGTGGACTCATCGACCTCAACGATGAACGTGCTCAGCTCCGGTGCGTATCTGTAGTGATGCGCGTTAAAGCATCCGAGCTCGGTCTCGATGAATGTCTGCGTCAATGTCTCGAAACGCTTGGTGGTGCCGAACCAGGCGAAGCGGTTTGTCATCAGGCGAACCGTCGACCCGAGTTCGCCCGCATGGCTGCGGCGCACCAATGAATTGACGCCGTCGGCGCCGACAATGAGATCGGCTTTGCCCAGATCATCGAGGCTTTGGACTGCGCACCGATAGACCGGCTTAACTCCTACCGAGGCCGCCCTCGCCTGCAACAACTGCAGCAGCTTCAGCCGGCCGATGGCCGCAAAGCCGACACCATCGATCACCACGCGCTCGCCGCGATGCACGAGCGTGATGTCGTTCCATGATTCCATGTGCGGCGCGATGGCCGCATGGGTCTGCGGATCGTCCTCGCGCAGAAAGTCCAGCGCCTTGTCCGAAAACACGACCCCGAAGCCGAAAGTGGCATCGGCGGCATTCTGCTCGAACATGTTCACGTCGGCGTCGGGCTGCCGCCGCTTGATCAGATAGGCAAGATAGAGGCCGGCGGGACCCGCGCCGAGGATGGCAATGCGCATGGCTCAGTGTCGCAGAGGGTCCGCCCCGGCGAAAGCGGCAACGATGCTCAAATCGTCTGATTATATGCGCCGACTTCCGGATGCGTGCGCAATACGCCGTCGACCGCCTTGAACATGTCGCGCATGCGCTGCTCGGACACCGGGCTTTCCACAACGACCACCAGCTCCGGCTTGTTGGAGGATGCGCGCACCAGGCCCCAGGTGCCATCCTCGACGGTCACGCGCACGCCGTTGACGGTGACCAGCTCGCGGATCGCCTGCCCCGCAACTTTCGTGCCGTCGGCCTTGGCGGCTTCGAACTGCTTCACGACGGAATCCACAACCGCGTATTTTTTCTCGTCGTCGCAATGCGGCGCCATGGTCGGCGAGCCCCACGTCTTCGGCAACGCCTTGCGCAGGTCAGCCATGGTCTTTCCCGGATTGCGATCGAGCATGTCGCAGACCGCAAGCGCGAAAATCATGCCGTCATCGTAGCCGCGGCCGAACGGTTTGTTGAAAAAGAAGTGCCCGGATTTTTCAAACCCGGCGATTGCGCCAAGCTCGTTGACGCGCCGCTTGATGTAGGAATGCCCTGTCTTCCAATAGTCGACCTTCACGCCGTTCGCCTTCAGCACCGGATCCGTCAGGAACAGGCCGGTCGATTTCACGTCCACGACGAAAGTGGTGTTCCGGTGCATTGTCGACATGTCGCGGGCGAGCATCACGCCGACCTTGTCGGCGAAGATCTCCTCGCCTTCATTGTCAACGACGCCGCAGCGGTCGCCGTCGCCGTCGAAACCGAGCGCAACATCGGCGCGGTTGACCAGCACCGCGTCGCGCATCGCGTGCAGCATCTTCATGTCTTCGGTGTTGGGATTGTAGCGCGGGAATGTATGATCGAGATTGCAATCGAGCGGCACGACTTCGCAGCCGACGGCCTGCAGGATTCGCGGCGCAAAGGCTCCCGCCGTGCCGTTGCCGCAGGCCGCGACCACTTTGAGCTTTCGCTTGAGCTTCGGCCGCTTGGTAAGATCGGCAATGTACCGCTCGGGAAAATTCTCGACGAATTCGTAACTGCCGCCCGTCTTGAAGTCGAATTTCGCGCCAAGCACGATTTCCTTGAGGCGTTTCATCTCGACGGGGCCGAAGGTGAGCGGCCGATTGGCGCCCATCTTCACACCGGTCCAGCCGTTGTCGTTATGCGAGGCCGTGACCATGGCAACGCACGGCACGTTGAGCTCGAACTGCGCAAAATAGGCCATCGGCGTGATCGCCAGGCCGATGTCGTAGACCTTGCAACCCGAAGCCATCAGGCCCGACACCAGCGCCATCTTCACCGACGACGAATAGCTGCGGAAATCGTGACCGGTGACGATTTCAGGCTTCACGTTCAGTTCGCGAATGAGCGTGCCGAGGCCTAGCCCCAACGCCTGCACACCCATCAGGTTGATTTCCTTTTCCAGAAGCCAACGCGCGTCATATTCGCGGAAGCCCGTCGGCTTCACGAGCGGCGTGGATTCATAGGCATAGGTATTCGGCGTCAGCGCAGGTTTCGGCGTCGGAAACATCAGGTCCTCAAACAGGGTGGGAGAATCCAATACCCTAACGCCGCAGCGCAGCAAAGCGCTCCATCGGAATAGCACGCAGTTGGAAGTGAAGAAGTCTTGCCCTACTGCTCGAGGACTATACGTCCATTGGCATATTCGTAGCGTTTGAGCCGCGACAGGAAGGACACGCCGAGCAGGTTTTTTGCGAGCGCCTCGTCGGGAAGCACCATGGCGGGCACGTCATAGACAGTAATACCGCCGAGCTCGATACGGTCGATCGTGGCACGCGCCGCCTTGATCTTTCCATTGGCCGTTATCGCAGTCGCCGTGTAGTCGCTCGGCCGCGGACGAATCCCGACCCGCGCGGCATCCGATTCGCGCAGCACGACGAGCGAGGCGCCGGTGTCGATAATGAAGTCGACGCTTCGGCCGTCGATCCTGGCCTCAACCTGGAAGTGGCCAAGACGATCCGCTTCAAGCATCAGGCTGCGCCCTGACGTCGTCGGTTCGCGCGGCTCGTAAGCCGGCTGCACCACCGCAGCCTGCGGCGGCGGAGACGAGACCGCCTGATCGGCGTAGCGGGCGGCGACACCGCCGAGCACGACCAAAACAACGGCAAAGATCATGAGCTGGCGCATGACCGGATCCAGAAGTCAGGTCGCGAGACTACCTGAGCAGGCTCAAGGGGAGCTTAACGGGACAGGCGCGCCTTACCGCCGTTTGCCCATGGTCAGCCGCCCGTTAGCCGATTTCAGACAATTGAATCTAATATTCAGCGACCGCGCGGCTTGGCGCGCCGCGTCGCCGGCGCGGTCAGCGGATCGTCCGGCCAAGGATGCTTGGGATAGCGGCCCCGCAGGTCGGACCGAACATCCTTGTAGCTGCCGCGCCAGAAGCCAGGCAGGTCGCGCGTAACCTGAACCGGACGGTGCGCAGGCGACAGCAGCTCGATCAGCAACGGCACACGTCCCCCCGCAATGACCGGATGCACGGCGAGCCCGAACAGCTCCTGCACGCGGATGGCAAGCTTGGGTCCTTCTTCCCCTTCGTAGTCGATCGGCACGTTCGAGCCGGACGGCGCCGTGAAGTGCGTGGGCGCCTCCGCGTCAAGGCGTTGACGCAAATTCCACGGGACCAGGACATCGAGTGCAGCGGCGAGGTCGTCCGCGCCAACTTGCGAGAGTGCGGTTTTCCCGTCGAGAAACGGAGCAAGCCAGTCTGCAGCCGTGCGCGCGAGCGCGTGGTCGGACAAGTCGGGCCACTCGCCGCCTTCGGCCCTGCGCAGGAAATTCACGCGATCCCGGAATTGCAGCTGCGCCTTGCTCCACGGCAACTTGGTCATTCCCATGCCGGCGATTCCCTCGGCGAGCCGCTTTGCGGCCTCGGCACCGGGCGCAACTGGCAGCGTCCGTTCGCTCAAGATCAGCGCGCCAAGTTTCCTGATGCGGCGCGAGCGAAGCGATGCCGATGCTGCCTCAAACGTGACCGCTTCGTCCTCTTCGATTTGCCCCGCGAACTGCGCTTCGATCTCGCCAAGGGTGATGGCGGCTGCCAGGACGACGCGACTCGCAGCTGCCGCGCCCGTGAGCTCAGCAACCGCCAGATAGGGTTCGCGCGCGAGCGGTGACGCCGGATCGACGTTGCCGCCACGGCCATTGGCAAGGAGAAAGCTGCCATTGCCGCCGCCGCGATTTTTCGCGATGCGGTCGGGATAGGCCAGGGCGAGCAGCGAGCCGGGAGAATGCTCGCTGGCCGCGGCCTTGCCGCCGGCCGTTTCAGCCCACCGCCTCACCATTGCCCGCGCATCGTCCGCGCGCTTCGACCGGTCGCGGCGAAAATTGTCGAGCCGATGACGTAGATCGATGTCATCGCCCCCGAGGCCTCGTTCGGTGACCACCGCGGCGATGCCGGCAGCCAATTCTCCGGCGCCTTCGGCCGCCGCATCGACGACCATGCGCGCGAGCCGCGGCGGCAATGGAAGCGCGCGCAGCTTGCGGCCTTCTTCTGTTATGCGATCGCCGTCATCGATCGCGCCAAGCTCGGCAAGCAACGTCTTGGCCTCTGAAAGCGCGGCTCGTGGAGGAGGATCGAGAAACGCAAGCTTGCCGGGATCGCTTACGCCCCATTGCGCCAGGTCGAGCACGAACGAAGACAGGTCCGCGGATAGTATTTCCGGGCGCGTGTAGGCCTCAAGCGAAGCGGTCTGCGGCTCGTCCCAAAGCCGGTAGCATACGCCCGGTTCCACGCGCCCTGCCCGACCGCGCCGCTGATCGGCAGCGGCACGTGATACCCGTACGGTCTCCAGTCTTGTTATGCCGACATCGGGCTCGTAACGCGGCACGCGCGACAGTCCGCTGTCGATGACGACCCGAACTCCCTCGATGGTCAGCGAGGTTTCGGCAATCGATGTCGCCAGCACCACCTTGCGCCGTCCCGGCGGCGAGGGCGAGATGGCACGATCCTGCTCGCGCGCATCGAGTGCACCGTAAAGCGCAACGATATCGACGGTAGCGTCACTGATGCGTTCTTTCAGCAGCGACTCTGTGCGGCGGATTTCACCGGCGCCCGGAAGGAACACCAGGAGTGACCCGGTCTCCGCCCGCAATGCGCGCTCGACGGCTTCCGTAACTTGCCGCTCGATCGGAGCACGCGGATCGCGGCCGAGATAGCGGGTCTCCACCGGAAAGGCCCGGCCTTCGCTTTCGATCGCCGGCGCATCGCCCAGCAGCGCTGCGACCTGCGCGCCGTCGAGCGTGGCCGACATGACAAGCAGCTTGAGGTCGGGCCGCAGCGCCTGCTGCGCGTCGCGCGCCAGCGCGAGACCGAGATCGGCATCCAGCGAGCGCTCGTGAAATTCGTCGAACAGCACCGCAGCAACGCCTTCGAGCGATGGATCGTCGATCACAAGGCGCGTGAAAATGCCTTCGGTCACCACCTCGATCCGCGTTCGCTTGGTGACCCGCGAGCCGAACCGCACGCGCAGGCCTACGATGTCGCCGACCTGCTCGCCGAGGGTCGCCGCCATGCGGGCGGCCGCAGCGCGCGCGGCGAGCCTGCGCGGCTCCAGGACGAGAATCTTCTTATCCTTTGCCCATGATTCCTCGAGCAGGACCAGCGGCACCCGCGTGGTCTTGCCGGCGCCGGGCGGAGCAACCAGAACAGCGGCATTGCGGTCGGCGAGCGCGGTCCTCAGCGCCGGGAGCGCCGCGTCGATCGGTAAAGATGCGTCGAATTTTGCTGCCACAGCGATTGCCTTCACCGCCCGCGCAAACGGTTGGTCCCACTAGCACAAACATCGGGTGAAATGCGAAGCGAAGGCGTTTTAGCGTGTCCCCCGCCTCCGCGGGGGACAACAACTTCTATTGAACGGCAGGGCTGCCCACATTTGCTAGTCCTGCACCCGTCCAATGCCCTCGTAAGCGAAACCGCGACGGGACATTTCGTCGGGCTGATAAACATTTCGAAGATCGACGAGCACCGGCTGCGCCATAATCGTTTTCAGCCGGTCGAAATCAAGCGCGCGGAATTGCTCCCATTCGGTGACAATCACGAGCGCAGCGGCGCCTTTCGCGCAGGAATAGGCATCATCGCAAAAAGTGACATTGCCGATCACGCTCTTGGCCTGCTCCATACCGACCGGGTCATACGCACGCACTTTGGCACCCATGTCCTGCAACGCCGTGATAAGCGGAATTGACGGCGCCTCGCGCATGTCGTCGGTATTCGGTTTGAATGTCAGTCCAAGGACGGCCACGGTTTTTCCGCGCACGTCACCACCGAGCGCAGCTGAAACCTTGCGTGCCATCGCGCGCTTGCGCGCATCGTTCACGGCGGCAACCGCCTCCACGATGCGAAGTGGCGACGCATGGTCTTGCGCTGTCTTGATCAGGGCAACGGTATCCTTGGGAAAGCAGGATCCGCCGTAGCCCGGCCCCGCGTGCAGGAATTTTGATCCGATCCGATTGTCGAGCCCGATGCCGCGCGCTACTTCCTGCACGTCGGCGCCAACTTTCTCCGCAAGGTCGGCAATTTCGTTGATGAAGGTGATTTTCGTGGCAAGAAACGCGTTGGCGGCATACTTGATCAGTTCGGCTGTGCGGCGTCCGGTGAACAGAATTGGCGAACGATTGAGATAAAGCGGTCGGTACAGTTCGCTCATTAATTCGCGCGCGCGGGTATCGGTGGTGCCGATGACGATACGGTCGGGAAGCTTGAAATCGCGGATGGCAGCGCCTTCGCGGAGGAACTCGGGATTGGACACGACGGCACAGTCGGCGTCAGGCCGGGTTTCGCGGATGATGCGCTCGACCTCATCGCCGGTACCGACGGGAACCGTCGACTTTGTTATGACAACGGTAAATCCGTCGAGGGCGCGGGCGATCTCACGCGCGGCATCATAGACAAAACTGAGATCTGCGAAGCCGTCGCCACGACGCGACGGCGTACCGACCGCAATGAATACTGCGTCAGCTTCGGCCACCGCCCCGCTGAGTTCCGTCGTGAATTTCAGGCGGCCAGCGCGCGCGTTGATCGCAACCACATCGTTGAGGCCCGGCTCATAAATCGGAACCTCACCGCGCGTGAGTGCAGCGATCTTTTCCTTATCCTTATCGACGCAAACGACTTCGTGCCCGAAATCGGCGAAACATGCGCCGGAAACAAGGCCGACATAACCGGTGCCGATCATCGCGACGCGCATTTACTAATCCACCCACAGCGTAGTTAACCTATTACGGCCGAAGCCGATGGCGTCTCCATAGCAGAGCCGATATCGAGACGCGAGAGCCGCGATCGCGTTGAATAAGTCCACAGCCGCCCTGAAGGCGGATTGATAAAGACAGTGCAACGGCCCACATTCGGGCCATGCCTGCTCCTGCAAAATCGAAGACTGCCAAGCCCGCCAAAGTTTCGCCGGAAAAATCCACGGCCACCTCGCCGACTGCGCGACCTGTAAAAAAAGGCGACCACGTCTTTCTCGTCGACGGCTCCGGCTACATTTTCCGTGCCTATCATGCGATCAGGTTCGAGCCGCGCACGCCCGACGGCACGCACGTGAATGCGGTTTATGGCTTCTGCAACATGCTGTGGAAGCTGCTCAAGGAAATGAAGCCGGACGAGCGGCCGACGCATCTCGCGGTCGTCTTCGACAAATCCGAGAAAACCTTTCGCACCGAGATGTACAAGGAGTACAAGGCGCATCGGCCTCCTCCGCCCGATGACCTGATTCCGCAGTTCCCTCTCATTCGCGACGCCGTGCGCGCCTTCGAGATTCCGTGCCTCGAGCAGGCGGGGTACGAAGCCGACGACCTGATCGCGACCTATGCACGGATGGCCTGCGAAGCCGGCGCGACCGTAACCGTCGTATCGTCGGACAAGGATCTCATGCAGCTCGTGAACGACTGCGTGATCATGTACGACACGATGAAGGACGCGCGCATCGGAATTCCCGAAGTCATCGAGAAATTCGGTGTGCCTCCGGACAAGGTGATCGAGGTCCAGGCGCTGATCGGCGACACATCCGACAACGTGCCTGGCGTCCCGGGCATCGGCGTAAAAACCGCGGCGCAGCTGATCGGCGAGTACGGCGATCTCGAAACACTGCTCAAGCGTGCTGGCGAGATCAAGCAGGACAAACGCCGTCAGGCCCTCATCGACAATGCCGAGGCTGCGCGCATGTCCAAGAAACTTGTCACGCTGGACGACCGCGTGCCGCTGGATGTGCCAATCGAAAGCCTCGGCGTGCACGAGCCGGACTACAAAGGGCTGATCGCATTTCTCAAATCGATGGGCTTCAAGACGCTGATTCAGCGCGTCGCCGAGAAAAGCGGGGTCGACGCGGCACAGGTCGATGCCAGCGCCGCGGATTCGACCCCTGCAGCAAAGCCAAGCGCTGCCCCTGCTCCTTCGAGCCGGACTGCCGGGCAAGGTCAGCTGCCGCTCGATGTGTCCACGCCGCGCAAAGCCGCGGGACCGAGCACGCCTGCGCTCACGCCGATTTCGTTGGCGGAGCGCCGTCTGGCCTCATTGCGGCAGGTAAAACTCGACGCCACGAAATACGAAACAATCGAGACGCTCGACCGGCTGCAGCACTGGATTGCGCGCGCACACGAGACCGGCGATGCTGGCGTTAAAGACCGAGACCAGCAACCTCGACCCGATGCAGACCGCTCTCTGCGGCCTCGCAATCGCAGTGGCGCCAAACGAAGCGGCCTATCTGCCGCTCGGTCACCGCGAAGCCAGCGAGGGCGAAACGTCGGGGCTGTTTGCGGCCAAGCTTTGCGCCGGGCAAATCCCCGAGCGCCAGGCACTCGATGCGCTCAAGCCGGTTCTCGAAGACGAGTGCATCGTCAAAGTTGGCCACGATATCAAGCGCGATTGGCTGGTGCTGGCTTGCCGCGGCGTCCGGCTCGGGGCGACCGACGACACGATGTTGATGTCTTACGTAATGGACGCCGGCAAAGGCGCTCATGACATCGATAGCGTCGTCACGCGCTATTTCGGCCGCAGCCCCGCGCGCTTCAATGACGTGAAGAGTAAGGACAAAGCGCTATTCACGCCGGAAGCGACGCCCATTGCGCGAGCTGCAGCTTACGCCGCGGAAGACGCCGACGTTATGTTGCGCCTCTGGCAGGCCCTGAAGCCACGCATGGCCGCGGACAAGGTCGTCAGCGTTTATGAGACGCTCGAACGCCCCATGCCGCAAGTTCTTGCCTCGATGGAAGAGCGCGGCATCTCTGTCGATCCCGGCGTGCTGTCATTGCTCTCCAATGAGTTCGGCAAAAAGCAGGTGGCGCTGGAGCATGAGATCAACAAGGTCGCTGGAACGCAGGTCAACCCGGGCAGCCCGAAACAACTCGGCGACATTCTTTTCGGGCAGATGGGCCTGCCGGGCGGCACGAAGACCAAGACCGGTCAATGGTCGACGGGCGCTCGAACGCTCGAGGAGCTGGCCGAGCAGGGACATAAGCTTCCGCAAGTGATCCTGGACTGGCGCCAGGTCTCGAAACTGCGCTCGACCTACACCGAGGCCCTGCCGCAATACGTCAACCCGAAGACGCACCGCGTTCACACGAGCTACGCGCTCGCATCGACTTCGACCGGGCGGCTGTCGTCATCGGAGCCGAACCTGCAGAACATTCCGATCCGCACCGAGGACGGCCGCAAGATCCGGCGGGCCTTTGTCGCCACACCGGGAATGAAGCTTGTTTCGGCCGACTACTCGCAGATCGAGCTTCGGCTTCTTTCGGAGGTCGCGAACGTGCCGACGCTTCGCAAGGCCTTCCAGGACGGCGTCGACATTCACGCCATGACCGCGTCGGAAATGTTCGGCGTACCGGTCAAGGACATGCCGGCTGACGTGCGCAGACGTGCAAAGGCGATCAATTTTGGAATCATCTACGGCATTTCCGCCTTCGGCCTTGCCGCACAGCTCGGTATCGCCTCGAAGGAAGCAAGCGACTACATCAAGAAGTATTTCGAGCGCTTCCCAGGCATCCGCGACTACATGGATGAAACGCGTGAATTCTGCCGCGAGCACGGGTACGTGCTCACCTTGTTCGGGCGCAAATGCCACTACCCCGATATCAAGGCGAGCAATCCGTCGATCCGCTCATTCAACGAACGTGCCGCGATCAATGCCCGCCTGCAGGGATCGGCGGCCGATATCATCCGGCGTGCGATGATCCGCATCGAGCCCGAGCTCAAGAAAGACAAGCTCAGGGCGCAGATGTTGCTGCAAGTGCATGACGAATTGATCTTCGAGGTGCCGGACAACGAAGTGGAGCGGACGCTGCCGGTCATCAAGAGCGTCATGCAAAGCGCTCCTGATCCGGCGGTCGCACTGCACGTGCCGCTACAGGTCGACGCCCGCGCCGCCGACAACTGGGAAGAAGCGCACTAGGGCACAATGGCAAAAAACAAGAACGCCGCGAATATCACGAGATGAACGATGCCTTGGAGCACTGTTGTCCGCCCGGTGCCCAATGTGATCACGCCTACGATGAGCGTGAGAGCGAGAAGCACCTGCTCTTTGCTGCCCAGTCCGAGCTCAAGAGGCTTTTGAAGCACGATTGAAACGGCGGCGACTGTCGGAATCGTGAGCCCGATGGTCGCCAGTGCCGACCCCAATGCGAGATTGAGGCTGGTCTGCAGGCGATTGGCCTGGGCCGCCCTGAGAGCTGCCAGACCTTCCGGCAATAGCACCAGCGCCGCAATCACGATGCCCACGACCGCTTCCGATGCACCAAGCGAAGCAACTCCGATCTCCACCATCGGCGTCAGGGCCTTGGCCAGACCGACAATGGCGACGAGCGCCGCGAGCAGAATGCCCAGACTCACAACAGCGGTCTTGTTGGAAGGTGGAGACGCGTGCGCTTCTTCGTTGCCGGCATCCTTCGCGAGAAAATAGTCGCGGTGACGGACGGTTTGAACAAATACAAACGAGCCATAGAGCAGCAAGGAGATGACGCCTGCGAAGACGAGCTGTGACGTACTGAAGTACGGACCTGGCGCGGTCGTCGCGACGTTCGGCAGAACAAGGGTCAGAATCGTGAGCGCCGCCAGCACGGCCAATGCTGCGCTCGCGCCACGAAGCTGAAATCCCTGTTCGTGATGGCGGGCGCCGCCCCACAGCAGGCATAGCCCGACGATCCCGTTGCAAACGATCATCACCGCGGCAAACACCGTGTCGCGGGCCAAGGCCGCCTTTCCTGTCGGAACTGCAATCATCACGGAAACAATCAGCGCGACCTCGATCACGGTCACCGCGACCGCCAGCACGAGCGTGCCAAATGGCTCGCCCGTGCGATGCGCAACCACCTCGGCGTGATACACGGCCGCAAAAACCGTGGCGATCAAGGCTGCGCCTGCGATTGCCGCAACGAACCCACGGACTTGCAGGAACGGCGTCAGCAGCAGAATCAGCCATGCTCCTGCGGGCCAGGCCCAGGCCCACCAGGGAATCCGCATCGCGCTCGCGCGCCGCCGACCGGCTGGGGTTTTACCCATTATTCGGCTGCTATTTTCGCTTCTTTCGGCGCGCCTTTGCAGATCCGCGACGGACTGAGGATTTCGCCTTGGCCGCCTTGGCCCCTTTCGCCGGCAGCACCGCGATCGCCTCGATCTCGAACAAGGCACCGGGCCGCGCCAGCTGCGAGATCGCAACAGTCGTGCTCGCCGGCGGCGCCGACATGTTGAAGTGCGCGTCGCGCACCTCGCGGAAAATCGCGATGTGGGACATGTCGACAAGATAGTTATTGATTTTCACGACGTCTTTGAGTGTGGCCCCGGCGTCGCGCAAGCGCGAGCTTGAGATTTTCGACCGCCTTGTTCGCCTGGGCGCGAAAATCTCCCGGCTGACCGACGAGTCTGTTCTCCATATCGAGCCCGAGCTGCCCGGCAATGAAGATCAGCCGGTTCGGTCCGGTCGCCTCAACCACGTAGGAGTAGCCCGGCGGCTTGGCGAGCGTGTTCGGGTTTGAAAAGCGGACGTTGGCGGCCACGATGTCCTCCCTGTTCTGCTGCCCCTCGCTGGGGCGTCGGATTATGCGCGCATCTTACTAAGTTGAGGAAGCCTTAGCTTGACTATCCGCCGTGAGTGCCGGACCTTTTTGACGGAACGCAATGGTGCCTTGGGCCGGATGGCCGAGCACCGGGGACTTGGGGAGCTCGGCAATGACCGCACAGGCGGTTTCTCACGTTTATTTTGGCTTGAACGCGATGTGGGTTTCGACCTGCATTCTCGCCGATCACCTACACCATCATCATGTCGGAGAAGGTCAACCGCGCAATCGTCGCGCTGGTTGGTGCTGGCGTCATGATCTTGGTCGGCGTCCTCGACCAGGAAGAAGCCATCAAGGGCGTCGATTGGAATACGATCGGCCTGCTGACGGGCATGATGATCCTGGTTTCGATCTCGCGCCGCTCGGGCATGTTTCAATACCTGGCGGTTTGGTCGGCAAAAGCGGCGAAAGCGCACCCCGCCGGCATATTGTTCATTCTGCAGATTACGACCGCCGTCCTCTCCGCATTTCTAGATAATGTCACGACGGTTCTCTTGATTGTTCCGGTGACGCTCGCGATCTGCAATACCCTCAAGGTACCGGCCTATCCTTATTTGTTTGCGGAGATCTTCGCTTCGAACATCGGCGGCACTGCCACATTGATCGGCGATCCGCCCAACATTCTGATCGGCTCGCAGGTAGGACTGTCCTTCAACGAATTTGTCTACCACCTGACGCCGGTCATCATCGTCGTGATGGTCGTGCAGGCGATCATCATTCATTTCCTTTGGGGCAAGGATCTGAAAGCTTCAGCGACGGCAGAAGCCCGCGTCATGAAGATGAAGCCGGAAGACACGATCGAGGACTGGTTGCTGCTCAAGCAGTCGCTCGTCGTGCTCTCTGTCGTCATGGTCGCTTTCGTTCTTGCGCGGCCATTGCATCTCGAACCCGCCACGATTGCCATGTTCGGCGCCGCCGTCCTAATGCTGCTCGATAACTGGGCGCATCATTCCGAGAAGGCGGCGAAAAACATTCACCAGACGTTCAGCGATGTCGAATGGATCACCATCTTTTTCTTCATCGGCCTGTTTATCGTGGTGCATGGTGTCGAGGTGGGCGGACTGCTTCACCTGCTTGCAGACAAGCTCGTCGCGGCTACCGGCGGCAACATGGCGCATGCTGGATACGCGATCTTGTGGGCATCTGCGTTTTTGTCGGCAATTGTCGACAACATCCCCTTTGTGGCTACGATGATTCCCTTGATCAAGAGTATGGCGCCCGCTTACGGCGGCGCCGACAAGATCGAACCGCTGTGGTGGTGCCTCTCGCTCGGTGCCTGTCTCGGCGGTAACGGTACGCTGATCGGCGCCTCCGCCAACCTCACAGTCGCCGGCATCGGCGACCGCAACGGTGTGCCATTCCGCTTTATCACTTACACTCTTTACGCGTTCCCGATGATGGTGGTGTCGAGTTGCGATCTGCCACGTCTACGTTTGGTGGCGATACTTCTAGGCGGCCGGGATTTATGCGGTAGGCCGTGCTTGACCCGATCCCCGCATTGGGCAAATTCGGTTTTGAAAGTGTTGCAGCAACGGACGGCATCATGCGCTTCGCCATACTCGCTTTAACTGCGCTCGCATTTGGAACGGCTTACGTTGGGCCCGCCGAAGCCGCAACCTGCCGCAACACCGGCAGCTTCGACAAATGGCTGGCGGACTTCAAAAAGGAAGCCCTCTCGCAGGGAATTTCGCCGTCGGTGCTCGCCGCTGCCTCGCCCTATCTTCAATTCGAACAGCGCATCGTCAACCGAGACCGCGCCCAGGGCGTATTCAACCAGTCATTCCTGAAATTCTCCGACCGGATGATCGCCGGCTACCGGATGCAGAACGGCCAGCAGCAAATGAAGAGCCATGCTGCGCTCTTCGCCCAGGTCGAAAAGGAATTCGGCGTGCCGGCACCTATCCTCACTGCGTTCTGGGGCCTGGAAAGTGATTTCGGCAAGAACACCGGCAAAAGCAACGTATTAGCGGCCATCACCACACTCGCCTATGACTGCCGGCGGCCGGATTATTTCCGGCCGCAACTTTTCGATGCATTGCGTATCATGCAACGCGGCGACCTGACGATCGACGAGATGCAGGGTGGCGACTGGGCGGGCGAACTCGGCGCCATGCAGTTCACGGCATCCGATTACTACAAATACGCCGTCGACTACGACGGCGATGGCCGCCGCAACCTGGTCAAGAGCACGCCGGACACGATCGCGTCCGCTGCAAACTTTCTGAAAAACCTCGGCTGGAAGCGCGGCGAGCCATGGCTTGAGGAAGTCAGGCTGACGCGCGATCTGCCGTGGGATCAGGCCGACCTGGCCATCCAGCATCCTCGTTCGCAATGGACGGCCTGGGGCGTGCGTTCCGCGCACGGCACACTGCCGGCGGATGGGGTGAAGGCATCCTTGCTGCTGCCGATGGGCCGCCACGGGCCGGCGTTTCTGGCTTACGACAATTTCCAGGCATTACTCGGTTGGAACTCGTCCATGGTCTACGTCACGACCGTGGCCTATTTCGCAACTCGGCTCGCGGGAGCGCCGCCCGCCAACCGAGGCGATCCCGACATCGAAGTTCTGCAGCCGGAGCAGGTCATGGAGTTGCAGCGTCTGCTGACCCAGCAAGGTGACGACATTGGCGACATCGATGGGAAAGTCGGCTCCAAGACGCGTATCGCCGTCAAGAAAGCGCAGCTGAAAGTCGGACTGCCCGCGGATTCTTACCCGAGCACCGAGCTGATCGAACGTCTGCGGGCGCGTGGCTCCGGGCGGTAGTCACCATCAGCGGAACTTCGACAAACACCGAGGACTATTATTAAGGCCCATTCATCTTCGATCACATCCGAATGATCGACCGCCGGGTTCATGAACTCTCGTCCGTTTAACCAGTTGAATGACGGAACTTAAAGTTCCGCGCTGGTGGAGGACGGACGATGATGAATCTGACTGGACGAATGGCGTTGGCCGCCGTGCTGGCCGTCGCCGTTCCGATGACCGCTGCCGCACAGGATCCCAGGGCAAAACCCGGTGCGCCACACGCTGCGCCGCGCGCGGCACCTGCACGACCCGCGGCCCCGGCCGCGCGGCCGGCGGCGCCCCAAGTTGCACCGCGCGCCGCGCCGCATATTGCAGCACCGCGCGTCGCGCCACCGCAAGTCGCAAGACCGCAAGCCCCAAGGCCGCAAATGTCGGCCCCGCACGTCGCGCGCCCGGCGACGCCCAACGCGCCGAGGCCAAATTTTGCTGCTCCTCAACGCCATCAGGCGCCTGCGGTGGTCAACCGCAATGTTCAACAACAGCAGCGGCACGTTCAGCAAGAGCGGCACATTCAGCGACAGCAGCTGCGTGCAGAACGCCAGCGTCAACTCGCGCCGGCCGCGCAAGCAAAGCCAAACGCACAAGCCAAGACAAACGTGCCAAACGCCCAGACCAAGACCAATCTGCAGACGCAGCAGCAGCAACAACTCAATACGCGTCAACAGTTGCGGGCTGAGCGCGCCTTACAGCGTCGTGAAGACCGCGAGCTGCGGCGGCTTCCGGCGGCACAGAGAGCCCAGCGCCGGGAAGAGATACAGAATGCACGTCAGCAGCGCGCACTGAACCGGCAGCAGCTGGTGCAGCCCAACACGATACAGACGCAGTCGAATGCCCGCGCCTTGCGTGCGAACCGGCGAAACGGGGAGGCACGCTTAACGCAGGAAGCGGCGCGCCGTGGCCGGTTTGCCGCGCCGTTCGCCGGACAAGCCGCTCGTTTCAACGGGCGTCAGCGCTTCGCGCATCTCGCAGCGCATCGCGCCTGGCGTCACGGGCACCGGGCTGCCTTCGTTGCCTGGTACGGACCGGTATTCTGGCCCTACGCCTATTCCGACGTCTTTGACTACACGTTCTGGCCCGCGGGCTATGACGACGGCTACTGGGCCTATGTCTACGACGACTTCTTCGACGGCGTGTTCTGGGGCGAGGCCGGACCGCCCGAGGAGTATGCCTATGCAGCGCCGTCATCCCCGCGTCCGTCTTACGGTTCTGCTCGCTTCCCGTCCAAACTACGCTGCGGTTCGGGACCTTTGCAGACAACCGGGCAGCGGGGTCACCGCGTGGCCGTTCGCCGATATCGAACGCAAGGTCGGACTCAACGCGGAGCAGAAGGACCTGCTCGGCGAGATCCGCAAGGCAAGCCAGGATGCCGCCGCCGTGTTTAAAGCCTCATGTCCGCCGGATGATGCGTTCCCGCTGACGCCTCCCGGCCGCCTCGATGCGATGACGGCGCGGCTGGAGGCGACGCTTCAGACGGTGCAGACGGTGCGGCCGGCGCTCGAGAACTTCTATGCGTCGCTCAGCGACGAGCAGAAGGAGCGCTTCAACGAGCTCGGGCCGAAGCCCACCGCCGCCAATGCGGAGGCGCGCGAGGCCGCGCAAGCAGCGGATTCCTGCAAGCAGCCCAAGCCGGGTCTCGCCAACCTGCCGATCGAGAAGATCGAGGACGTGATCAATCCGACCGACGCGCAGGAAGCCGAGCTGAACAAGCTGCAGGATGCGACCAGCAAGGCGGTCGAGATCATGCAGGCGGCGTGCCCGGATGAGACACCGCTCACGCCTCCGGGCCGGCTCGACGCCATGGAAAAGCGCCTGCAGTCGATGATCGACGCGGCCAAGACCGTGAAGCCGGCACTGCAGAGCTTCTACTCATCGCTCAGCGGCGAGCAGAAAGCGCGCTTCAACCGGATCGGCCAGCAGCTGTCGCAGTCGAACGGCTAACAAAGCAAGAAACGAAAAAGGGCGGCCATCGCGGCCGCCCTTTTTTATTTCATGGCGTCGGGCCTATTCAGCCGCGATGCGAACCTCCGGGGCCGCCGCCTTGATGTCCGGCGTGACGTGCTTTTCAAACTTGGCGAAGTTCTTCTGGAACATGGCGACCAGATCGCGCGCGGTCTTGTCGAACTCCGCCTTGTTCTTCCAGGTCTTGATCGGGTTCAGCAGATGCGGCTCGACGCCCTTCACCGAGGTCGGCACGGAGAAGCCGAAATAAGGATCGGTCCGGAAATCGGCGTTCTTGAGCGATCCGTTGAGCGCGGCGGTCACGAGCGTACGCGTCGCCTTGATCGGCATGCGCCGGCCTTCACCATACTTGCCGCCGGTCCAGCCCGAATTCACCAGCCAGACGTCGACATTGTGCCTGCTGATGTAATCGCGCAGCAGATCCGCATAAACCGAAGGGTGCCGCGGCAGAAACGGCGCGCCGAAACAGGTCGAGAATTCCGGCTGCACACCTATCAGCCCTTTCTCAGTACCCGCCACCTTCGCCGTGTAGCCGGACAAGAAGTGATACATCGCCTGCGTGGGCGTGAGCTTCGCGACCGGCGGCATCACACCGTACGCGTCGGCGGTCAGGAAGATGATGTTCTTCGGGTGACCGGCGCGTCCGGTGCGCGATGCGTTCGGGATAAAGTCGAGCGGATAGGCCGAGCGCGTGTTCTCTGTCTTGGAGCCATCATCGTAATCAGGAATGCGCGTGACCGGATCGAAAACGACGTTCTCCAAAACGCAACCAAAACGGTTGGTGGCGTCCCAGATCATCGGCTCGGCTTCCTTTGAAAGCTTGATCGTTTTCGCGTAGCAGCCGCCTTCGAAATTGAAGATGCCATCCGGGCCCCAGCCCGTTTCGTCGTCGCCGATCAGAATGCGATGTGGATCGGCCGACAGCGTGGTCTTGCCGGTACCCGAGAGACCGAAGAACAGCGCGCTCTCGCCTTCGTGGCTCACGTTCGCCGAGCAATGCATCGGCACGACGTTCTGCGCCGGCAGATAGAAATTGAGCGTGGTGAACACCGACTTCTTCATCTCGCCGGCGTAAGAGGAGCCGCAGATCAGCACGATCTTGCGCGTGAAGTCGATCGCAACCATCGTATCCGAGCCCTCGCGGCCGCCATGGCGCTTCGCATCCGGCTTGAATGATGGAAAATCGAGGATCGTAAGTTCGGGCTCAAACTTGGCGAGATCGGCACGATCAGGGCGGATCAGCAGCTGGCGGATAAAGAGCGAGTGCCAGGCGAGTTCGGTGAAGACACGGGTCTTGATCTGGTATTTCGGGTCGGCGCCGCCGTAGAGGTCCTGCGCGAACAGCTTCTTGCCTTCCGCGTGCTTGAGGAAATCGGCAAGAAGATTGTCGAAGTTCTCCTTCGACATCTTGCGATTGCCATCCCACCAGACAGAATTTTCGGTGAGCGCATCGACGACGGTGTGCTTGTCCTTGGGGCTGCGGCCGGTGTGGTGACCGGTCTCGGCGCAGAGCGCGCCGCCCGCCACGACCGAAGCTTCACCCGCGGCAATGGCATGCTCATAGAGCAGCGGCTCGGTCAGGTTCCAGTGGACTGCGGCGAGATTTTTGAAACCGAATTTGTCAGCGCCATAGGCGCTGTTCCGCATACCCTGCTCTTGCACGCGAAATTCCTCCCAACTCAGCCGCTCTGATAAATCCCTTGCGGGGTTTTAGGTCCCGCCGGCGGCTCATTACCACATCAGTATAGCCCCTCGGCCAGAAGCGCGCGACCATAGTCAGGGGCAGTCTTAAAGCCAAGCCAAAATGCCATGCAAAGACAACAGATGGCATTGCACTGCATCAATAAGTTAACGGCCGCCGGCAACCACCGGAGTGATACTTAATACGTCAGCACGGCGCCGCTTGAGCCAGTTATTTTAGCCGTGCCTCGTCGGCAATCTCTCTGAGTATCGCGCGCAACGGGCTCGGCGCGATGACGCGCCGCGGAAACCGCAATCGCAGGGCAATACGTCCATTTTGCAGTTCGAGGCCTTCCGGATCTATACCGACGCACCGCCATCCTCCATCTGGAGCGCCAAGCAATCTTGTCGCGTAAAGGCGGCAAGTATCGGCGTGATCGGCGTTCATATGGGCGATGGCATCAGCCTCTGCATCGACAAGCGCCTTCGCATCGGCGATATCGGTGAGAACGTCCTGAGGCTTGAGATCAACGATGCGGCCAAAACCGGCAACCAAATGCGCGCCTCCGACCTCCATTCGATAAAATGAAAAGTCGGAAAAATTTGCATACATCTCCGCGTCCGGATGCCGTCTCAAATAGGCGATCGGCGTCGCGGCATCGTTGTCCTTGACGCAACGTCCCATGAGCATGACCCGCGCGCCTTCAAGGGGATCGCCTTCCTTGCGCTCGTCGAGCATCAATGAGACGCGGGCATCGGAAAGAAGATTTTTGGTGTGCACCGCCAATTTCGACAACAGCAGCACCGGCGCGCCGCCAACAGTTGTCGCGACATTCACAAGCGAACAATACGGATCGCCGGAGTCCTGCATCAGCGTCGCCAGCGCTCCAGAGCGCGCTTCGCGCAGCAGCTTCTTGGCTGCCAGCCGAGGGTCGAATGTCTTATCGGGCTTCATTTCCAAACCCGCTGAAGCATCAACGATTGTAGGCCCGTAGCAGAGTTTTCGAGTCTTGGGCTTGAAATCGCTACCGAATCACATAGTTGTTGCAAAGAGGCCACATTTCGGACCCCGTTTATAGGGTTCAAAACGCGCGGGACGTCACGGTCTAGAGGGGCTCATGCCGACAATCGCTCTCGTCGACGACGACCGCAATATTCTGACTTCCGTTTCGATGGCACTCGAAGCGGAAGGCTACCGCATCATGACTTACACCGACGGCGCCTCCGCGCTCGACGGTTTCAAGACATCGCCCCCGGATCTCGCAATCCTCGACATCAAGATGCCGCGCATGGACGGCATGGAAACGCTGCGCCGCCTGCGTCAGAAGACGGATATTCCGGTGATCTTCCTCACCTCGAAGGACGAGGAGATCGACGAATTGTTCGGGCTCAAGATGGGCGCGGACGATTTCATCCGCAAACCGTTTTCTCAACGCCTGCTGGTGGAGCGCGTGAAAGCGGTGTTGCGCCGAGCCGCGCCGAAGGATGGCGCTCCGCCCAAGGAAATCGACTCCGCCAAGGTGCTGGAGCGCGGCCTGCTGCGCATGGATCCCGAACGGCACACCTGCACCTGGAAAGGCGAGCCGGTCACCCTGACCGTTACCGAGTTCCTCATCCTGCAGGCGCTGGCCACGCGGCCCGGCGTCGTCAAAAGCCGCAACGCGCTTATGGACGCGGCCTATGACGACCAGGTCTATGTCGACGACCGCACGATCGACAGTCACATCAAGCGCTTGCGCAAGAAGTTCAAAGTTGTCGACGACGACTTCGAGATGATCGAGACGCTTTACGGTGTCGGCTATCGCTTTAAGGAATGACAAATCCTTAATGTTTCAGCCGCTTGGGCGGCCTGACGGAGCGTCTCGGCTTGCGGTAAAATCCCCGGATCGGATTGGATCACGATCAACCCGGCTGGATTGAACGACGTGCTTGATCGAACTACGGAAAAAGTCGCTCGAGACGCCGAGGCGGAAGGCTCCGGCGTGGAGACGGCGCGCCCGAAGCCGAAGCAAGAGTCGGCTATGCGGCGCATGGCACGCTCGGCGTGGCACTTCTTCGTTTCGCAAAGCTTCTCGAGCCTCACCCGCCGCATCGTCTTCCTCAACCTTGCCGGCCTGGTCGCACTCGTCACCGGCGTGCTCTATCTCTCGCAGTTCCGCGCCGGCCTGATTGATGCGCGCGTGCAGAGCCTGCTCACGCAAAGCGAGATCATTGCCGGCGCGATCGCTGCGTCGGCAACGGTAGAGACCGACTCAATCACGATCGATCCCGAGCGCCTTCTCGAATTGCAGGCCGGCGAAAGCTACGGCCCGTCCGATGAAGCGCTGTCCGGCATCGAATTTCCCATTAACCCGGAGCGGGTGGCGCCGGTGTTGCGGCGTCTGGTGTCGCCGACCAAAACGCGGGCGCGTATCTACGATCGCGATGGAGTGCTGATTCTCGACAGCCGGAATCTGTACGGCCGCGGCGACGTGCTACGATTTGATCTTCCGCCGCCGAACGTAGAAGGCCCCGGCCTGATGGAGCGCGCATTCATCACGTTGCGGCGCTGGTTCGGCCGCGGCGATCTCCCGCTCTACAACGAGCTCGGTCCCGAGAACGGCAAGGGTTATCAGGAAGTCGCGCAGGCGCTCAACGGCGCCCACGCGAGCATGGTGCGCGTCAATGAACGCGGCGAGGTGATCGTCTCCGTTGCTGTCCCGGTGCAGCGCTTCCGCGCGGTCCGTGGCGCGCTGATGCTGTCCACACAGGGCGCCGATATTGACGACATGGTGGAAGCCGAGCGGCTCGCGATCGTGAAAGTGTTTCTCGTCGCGGCCGGCGTCATGGTCGTTCTGTCGATGCTGCTTGCGGGCACAATCGCCGGTCCGGTACGGCGCCTCGCCGACGGCGCGGAGCGGGTCCGGCGGCGTATCCGCACCCGCGTCGAGATCCCCGACTTCACCCGCCGGCGCGATGAAATCGGCGAGTTGTCAGGCGCTTTGCGCGACATGACGAACGCGCTCTACACCCGCATCGAGGCGATCGAGAGTTTTGCGGCCGACGTGGCGCACGAATTGCGCAACCCGCTGACCTCGTTGCGCTCGGCCGTGGAAACGCTTCCGGTCGCAAAAACGGAACAAAGCCGCCAGCGCCTGCTCGCCGTGATCGAGCACGACGTGAAGCGTCTCGACCGGCTGATCTCGGATATTTCCGATGCCAGCCAACTCGATGCGGAACTGCAGCGGCAGGAGGCGGCTCCCATTGATCTCGCGAAATTGCTCGACGCGCTGGTCAAGGCCGCGAACGAAGTTCGCACCGACGATGTCAACGTGACGCTGACGTTCGAGGGCAGCCCGCTGTCAGAGTTCAAGATAGCGGGTCACGATTCCAGGATTGGCCAGGTCGTCAGCAACCTTGTCGACAATGCGCGCTCGTTCTCGCCCGCGGGAGGCACCGTGCGCATCACCTGCCGCCGGCTGCGCGGCGAGGTGGAAATCCTGGTCGATGACGAGGGCCCGGGTATCCGGCCGGAAGCGCTCGATAAAATCTTCGAGCGTTTCTATACCGACCGGCCGGAACAGGGCTTCGGTCAGAATTCCGGACTTGGCCTGTCGATCTCCAAGCAGATCGTCGAGGCGCATGGCGGCACGATCCGCGTTGAAAATCGCATGGGCGGCCAGCCGTCGCGGGTGCTGGGCGCCCGCTTCATCGTGCGCCTCCCCGCGACCTGATGGCGGCAGAGTCCACCATTCATGCCTCCGCCGTTCTCGCCGGACCCAAGGCCGTTCTCATTCGGGGGCCGTCTGGCTCAGGCAAATCCCTGCTGGCATGGAATCTCATCAATGCCGCGTCGCAAGGGCTGCTGACGTTCACTCGCCTTGTGGGAGACGACCGGCTTCAGGTGGTTGGCGAATCGGGCCGATTGCTGGTGCGGCCGGCGCAGGCGCTGAGCGGCCTTATTGAAATCCACGGCTTAGGCATCAGGAGGCTGCCGTTTGAGCCCGTTGCTGTTGTTGGCTGGGTGGTCGACCTTGCTGCGGCGGATGCCGCGCGGCTTCCTGCAACCGAAGCCACGACCGCTTCGATCGCGGGAGTTACAATTCCGCGACTTGCCGTCGCAGCAGAAACGGCCGCCTTGCCGATGGTGTTGGCGGCCTTAAGGACATCCCCCGCAGGCAATTGACCTGTCGCGGAAATCTGGGCTACCCCCGGCACCCCGACCAAACTGAGAAAATTAACCATACAGGGCCTAGGATCGCGCATCGTCCAAAAACGTACGCCCCGAGCCCACCTTGGCCCCATCTTTCCGCAGTGCAGCAGAACACCTATATAGCGTGCCGAGCCCTTGCAATGGGGCTTCAGATGGGCATGAATGCGCGCCCTATCGTGCGGTGCAGCGTAGCGCCCGCGAGGAGCCAGGGATGATCGGCCTCGTATTAGTGACGCACGGGCGGCTCGCCATCGAGTTCCGCTCAGCGCTGGAGCATGTGGTCGGCCCGCAGCGCCAGATCGAGGCGATTACGATTGGGCCCGACGACGACGTTGAGCAATGCCGCAAGAACATTCTTGAGGCGGTGAAGCGGGTGGACAGCGGCGAAGGCGTCGCGATCCTGACCGACATGTTCGGGGGCACGCCGTCCAACCTCGCCATTTCGGTGATGAGCCAGCCGAAGGTCGAGGTGCTGGCCGGTATCAACCTACCCATGCTGATCAAGCTCGCCAAAATCCGCGAGATCAGCCCACTGCAGGATGCGGTCGCCGCCGCCCAGGAAGCCGGCCGCAAATACTGTACGATCGCCAGCCGCGTCCTCAACGGAAAATGACTCCCCGCGCTTCAGCGGACGAGACTCCGGTCTCGCGCGAGGTGGAGATCGTCAACAAGAAGGGATTGCACGCCCGCGCGTCCGCGAAATTCGTGCAGACCGCCGAACAATTCGATGCCGCCATTACCGTGACCCGCGGCCACGAAACAGTCGGCGGAACGTCCATCATGGGTTTGATGATGCTGGCGGCCGGCCCTGGGATTTCCATCACGATCAAGGCGATCGGCAAAGACGCCGCGAAGGCGGTCGAAACGCTGTGCAAGCTGGTCGAAAGCGGTTTCGGCGAGGAGGACTGAATGCCCCGCCCGGCCGGCATTACATAAAGAATTCTTTATATATTCATTGCGGCGTCGGCGGTGGGCTGTTATAGGCACGCCCAGCCAATTCATTCGTACGCAGGAATAGTCATGACAGCTTCTGCCAAGCCGAAGGCCAAGACCGGCGACTACGTCGTCAAGGATATTTCGCTCGCGGCTTGGGGCCGCAACGAGATCAATATTGCCGAGACCGAAATGCCGGGTCTCATGGCGACGCGCGAGGAGTACGGCCCGCAGCAGCCATTGCGCGGCGCCCGCATCGCCGGCTCGTTGCACATGACCATTCAGACCGCAGTGCTGATCGAGACGCTGACGCACCTCGGTGCCGACGTGCGCTGGGCGTCGTGCAACATCTACTCAACACAGGATCACGCAGCCGCTGCGGTCGCGGAAGCCGGTGTACCGGTGTTCGCGGTCAAGGGCGAAAGCCTGAACGAATACTGGGACTACACCCACCGCATTTTCGAATGGCACGACGGCGGCACGCCCAACATGATCCTCGACGACGGTGGCGATGCCACGCTGCTCTTGCACCTCGGCATGCAGGCCGAGAGCGAGCCAGCCGTGCTCAATCATCCCGGCAACGAGGAAGAGGAAGTTCTCTTCGCCGCGATCAAGAAGCGGCTCAAGGAACAGCCTGGCTGGTACACCAAGACTTGCAAGGCCATCAAAGGCGTCACCGAAGAGACCACCACCGGCGTTCACCGGCTTTATCAGATGGCCAAGGAGGGCCGCCTGATGTTCCCGGCGATCAACGTCAACGACAGCGTCACGAAATCGAAGTTCGATAACCTCTACGGCTGCCGCGAGTCGCTGGTCGACGGCATTCGTCGCGGCACCGACGTGATGATGGCCGGCAAGGTCGCGATGGTTGCCGGATTCGGCGATGTCGGCAAAGGCTCGGCCGCGTCACTGCGCCAGGCCGGCTGTCGCGTGATGGTATCCGAGGTCGATCCGATCTGCGCATTGCAAGCGGCCATGGAAGGCTACGAAGTCGTCACCATGGAGGATGCCGCGCCGCGTGCGGATATCTTCGTCACCGCCACTGGCAATGTCGACGTGATCACCCTTGATCACATGCGCAAGATGAAGCACCGCGCGATCGTCTGCAACATCGGCCACTTCGACAGCGAGATCCAGATCGCGGCGTTGCGCAACATGAAGTGGCACAACATCAAGCCGCAGGTGGACGAAGTCGAATTTCCCGACGGAAAGCGCATCATCCTGTTGTCTGAAGGCCGCCTGGTGAACCTCGGCAATGCCATGGGTCACCCGAGCTTCGTCATGTCCTCGTCGTTCACCAACCAGACGCTGGCGCAGATCGAATTGTGGACCAACCCTGGTAAGTACAAGAATCAGGTCTATACGCTGCCAAAGCAGCTCGACGAGAAGGTCGCGCGGCTGCATCTTGACAAGATCGGCGTGAAGCTTACCAAGCTCAGCGACAAGCAATCGTCCTACATCGGCGTGCCGCAGGCTGGTCCTTTCAAGAGCGATCACTACCGGTATTGATTTGCATCTCGTCAGCGCGATGATCTCCGGCGCTGATGCCATCGGCGCCACTTCCCGGCCACCGCAATGCGGGGCGGCCGCCACGCCAAATGCGTCAGTAGAGGGCGGATCAGAATTCATTGCTCGCGATTTAGCCCAACTTGACAGGCGCCCTGAGGCCGGGTGTTATCTGCGCGCCATGACCGCCTCCCCGATCCAGAATATCCGCAACTTCTCCATCGTTGCGCATATCGACCACGGCAAATCCACGCTTGCCGACCGGCTGATTCAGCTCACCGGCGGGCTGGAAGAGCGCGAGATGAAGGAGCAGGTGCTCGATTCCATGGATATCGAGCGCGAGCGCGGCATTACCATCAAGGCGCAGACCGTCCGCCTCAAATACAAGGCTCGCGACGGCAATGACTACATATTGAATTTGATCGACACGCCCGGCCACGTCGACTTTGCTTACGAGGTCAACCGGTCGCTCGCCGCGTGCGAAGGCTCGCTCCTTGTCGTCGACGCCAGCCAGGGCGTCGAAGCGCAGACGCTGGCGAACGTCTACCAGGCGATCGACAACGGGCACGAAATCGTGCCCGTGCTCAATAAAGTCGATTTGCCGGCGGCCGAGCCCGCCAAGGTCAAGCAGCAGATCGAGGACGTGATCGGGCTCGATGCGTCAAACGCCATCGAGATTTCGGCCAAGACCGGAGCGAATGTCCCTGAGGTCCTCGAGGCGATTGTTACGCGCCTGCCGCCGCCGAAAGGCGACCGCGACGCCACGTTGAAGGCGCTGCTGGTCGACAGCTGGTACGACGTCTACCTCGGCGTGGTCGTGCTGGTGCGCATCGTCGACGGCGTACTGAAGAAGGGCCAGCGCATCCGCATGATGGGCACGAATGCTGCCTATGATGTGGATCGCACCGGTGTATTTACACCCAAGCTTACGTTGGTGGACGAGCTCGGCCCCGGCGAGATCGGCATGCTCACCGCCTCGATCAAGGAAGTGGCGGATACCCGTGTCGGCGACACCATCACCGACGACCGCAAGCCGGTCGACAAGCCCCTGCCCGGCTTCCGCCCCGCCGTGCCTGTGGTGTTCTGCGGCCTGTTTCCTGTCGATGCCGCACAGTTCGAGGATCTGCGCGCGGCGATGGGCAAGCTGCGCCTGAACGATGCGAGCTTCACCTACGAGATGGAAACGTCCGCCGCGCTCGGCTTCGGTTTCCGTTGCGGCTTCCTCGGCCTGCTGCACCTGGAGATCATCCAGGAACGGCTGTCGCGCGAGTTCAACCTGGATCTGATCGCGACCGCACCGTCGGTCATCTACAAGATCAAGCTGACCACCGGCAAAGAACTCGAGATTCACAATCCGGTCGACATGCCGGATCCAAACCACATCGAGGAGATGCAGGAGCCCTGGATCGAGGCGACGATCCTGACGCCGGACGAATATCTCGGCTCCGTGCTCAAGCTCTGCCAGGACCGGCGCGGCGAGCAGAAGGAACTGACCTACGTCGGCAACCGCGCGATGGTGAAATACAATCTGCCGCTCAACGAAGTCGTGTTCGATTTCTACGACCGGCTCAAATCCGTTTCGCGCGGCTACGCCTCATTCGATTATCACCTGACCGACTATCGGCCGGCGGACCTGGTGAAACTGCAGATGCTGGTCAATGGCGAGCCGGTCGATGCACTGGCGATGCTGGTGCACCGGACGCGCGCGGAGAGCCGCGGCCGCGCCATGGCGGAAAAGCTCAAGGAGCTCATTCCGCCGCACATGTTCCAGGTGCCGATCCAGGCCGCGATCGGCGGCAAGATCATCGCGCGTGAAACGGTGCGCGCCTTCCGCAAGGATGTCACCGCCAAGTGCTACGGCGGCGACGCCACGCGCAAGCGCAAGCTGCTCGACAAGCAGAAGGAAGGCAAAAAGCGCATGCGGCAATTCGGCAAGGTCGACATCCCGCAGGAAGCGTTCATCGCCGCGCTCAAGGTCGACGTTTAGTCGGAATTTGAGTCCATAAGCTCCCTTTGTTTCCTGCAAATTCTAGCACCGCCCGCACCCGCAATCCACGGTGAACCGGGGATGGCGAAACGGCTGAATTGACCTGACAGGCGGCACCGAAGCCGCTAAATCGGAAGCATGCGCACTCCGGATCAGCGTCCCTGTCGGGACTGCCGTTTCATTGCGGTCGGAATTCTGCGCTGTGCCGCGGCGGCTCTGCGGCCGGCGCAAGACTCCAGCCGCCGCCCGCGCCGCTGCCTCCCGACCAAGCCGGCAATGACGGAAAAGGCCCGAGAGAAAGCCGTGCCGGCCAAGACATTGTTCGGCGCCAAGAAGCTGCCGTCCGTCGGCAAGGCCATGTCAGTCGGATACTACCCTCGTGGCTGCCTGCAGGGCGGAGTTGAGTTGCCGGTCAACGGGCCGACGTGGCAGGTGATGCGGCTTTCCCGCAATCGCAATTGGGGCCACCCGAGCCTTGTCCGCTTCATCGAGAAATTTGCCTCGCTCGCGGCCAAGGCGACAGGCTGGCACGGCATCCTCGTGGGCGACCTGGCACAGCCGCGCGGCGGGCCGACGGTTTCGGATCACTCAAGCCATCAGACCGGCTTGGACGTCGACATCTGGTTCATGCCGATGCCGGATCGCGTGCTGAGCAAAGAGGAACGCGAGACGATTTCGGCCAGCAATCTCGTCGCCTCGGACTGGAAGCGCCTCAATCCGCAGACATGGACGCCAGAACACGTCGCCTTCATCAAGACCGCCGCGGAGCAGCCCGGTGTCGAGCGCGTGCTGGTCAACGCCGCCATCAAGAAGGAGCTGTGCCGCGTGGAGGCCAAGCAACCGCATGCCTGGATGTCGAAGGTGCGGCCATGGTACGGCCATCACGACCACATTCACGTGCGGCTCAAATGTCCCGATCGATTCTCCGCAATGCAAGGCGCAGCCGCCAGTGGCGGGAGGCGACGGGTGCAGTGCCAAGGAATTGGACTACTGGTTCTCCGACAAGGTCATTCCGCCGAGAAAGCCGGGCCCGCCGGGACGGCAGATGATGCTCGCCGACCTGCCGGCGGCCTGTAAGACTGTGCTCGAAGCGGCGGACAAGAAAACCAGCCTCGCTACCGATAACCACAAATAAACCGACGCGCCGGTCCCTCGTCGAACGCCGATGTCCAAGAGCAGCAGTACCAAGCAAGCGCGACGACCTGCAGATTCTTGCCGCTCTCGAGCGCAAGGTGCTCTGGCTTGCGAGCTGGATGATCCATAACGCCAATCATCTGCGCGAGAACGACGACGGCTTGAAGGTCGGCGGCCACCAGGCCTCGAGCGCTTCGCTCGCGACCATCATGACCGCGCTGTATTTCGACGTGCTGCGGCCGCAGGATCGCGTCGCCGTCAAGCCGCACGCCAGCCCGATCTTCCACGCCATCCAGTATCTGCTCGGCAATCAATCACGCGAACGCCTGGAGGCATTTCGCGGCTACAAAGGCGCGCAGAGCTATCCGTCCCGCACCAAAGACGTCGACGACGTCGACTTCTCCACCGGCTCGGTCGGTCTCGGCGTCGCGCAGACTTTGTTTTCCTCGCTCACGCAGGACTACGTGCGCGCGCATGGCTGGGGCCTCGCGCGGCCGGAAGGGCGCATGGTCGCGCTCGTCGGCGATGCCGAGCTCGACGAAGGCAACATCTTCGAGGCGTTGCTCGAAGGCTGGAAGCAGGGCCTGCGCAATTGCTGGTGGATCATCGATTACAATCGTCAGAGCCTCGACGCCGTGGTGCGCGAGGGGCTGTGGGAGCGCTACGAGCAGCTGTTCAAGAACTTCGGCTGGGACGTCGCCATCGTCAAATACGGCTCGCTTCAGCAGGCGGCCTTCAAGGAGCCCGGCGGCGAGACGTTGCGCCGCTGGATCGACAACTGCCCCAACCAGCTCTACTCGGCGCTGGTGTTTGCGGGCGGCGCGGCCTGGCGCAAGCGATTGAACGATGAGATCGGCGACCAAGGCGACGTCAGCAAGCTGATCGAAAAGCGGAGTGACGATGAGCTCGCCGCCTTGATGAACAATCTCGGTGGGCATGATCTTCCGTCGGTTCTCGATGCCTTCCACAGTGCCGACCCGACGAAGCCGACCTGCTTCATCTGCTACACCGTCAAAGGCTTCGGACTGCCCTTCGCCGGCCACAAGGACAACCACGCCGGGCTGATGACGCCGCAGCAGATGGAGACGTTCCGTCAGGCCATGGGCGTGCGGCCGGGTCACGAATGGGACAAGTTCGAAGGACTGCAACCGGCTGCGGAGCAGCTTCAGTCGTTCCTCGCGCGCGTGCCGATCGCAACGGGAAGTCCGCGGCGTCTCACGGCACCAACCGTCGACGTGCCGGACAGCCTCGCAGTGACCATTCAGCCGGTGATGTCCACGCAAACCGGCTTTGGCGCCATTCTCAATGAAATCGGGCGTGGCGACAGCGAATTTGCACGTCATATCGTCACGACGTCGCCGGACGTCACCGTCTCGACCAATCTAGGCCCGTGGGTAAACCGGCGCGGCCTGTTCGCCCGTCAGGCGATGGCCGATACGTTCAAGCGGGAGCACATCCCCTCGACGTTCAACTGGGAGTTCTCGCCGAAAGGCCAGCACATCGAGCTCGGCATCGCCGAGATGAACCTGTTCATCCTGCTGTCGGCGCTCGGATTGTCGCACACGATCAACGGCGAGCGGCTGCTGCCGATCGGAACCCTGTACGACCCCTTCATCGCGCGCGGCCTCGATGCGCTCAATTACGCCTGCTATCAGGATGCACGCTTCATTGTCGTTGCGACGCCGTCCGGTATAACGCTTGCCGGCGAAGGCGGCGCGCATCAGTCGATCGCCGAGCCCCTGATCGGGCTCGCGCAGGACGGGCTCGCCAGCTTCGAGCCGGCCTATGTCGACGAGCTCGCCGCCATCATGCGGTGGGCCTTCACTTACATTCAGAAAGACGGCGACGCGGCGCCATCGGAGCGCAACTGGCTGCGCGATGAAACCGGCGGCTCAGTTTACCTGCGTCTCTCGACCCGCCCGATCGAGCAGATCAAGCGGCAAATGACACCCGAGTTGCAGCAGCAGATCGTCGACGGCGCCTATTGGCACCGCAAGCCTGGCCCGAATTGCCAGGTCGTCGTCGCCTATACCGGTGCGGTCGCGCCGGAAGCGATCGAGGCCGTTGGCCTGATGGCGGAAGACCGTCGCGATGTCGGCCTGCTGGCAATCACGTCCGCCGATCGCCTCAACGCCGGCTGGACTGCCGCGCAGCGCGCCCGCGAACGTGGCCTTGTTCATGCGCGTTCACACATCGAGCGCCTGTTCGCCGACGTGCCGACGCATTGCGGCATTGTCAGTGTGCTCGACGGACATCCGGCGACATTGGCCTGGCTCGGCGCGGTCGCCGGCCATCGCGTGCGGCCGCTCGGCGTCGAGCATTTCGGCCAGACCGGCTCGCTGGCCGACCTTTATCGCCACTATGGAATCGATGCGAATGCCATCGTCGCGGCGGCGCAGGCGATCGCGCCCGGCCGCCCGATCCGGCACCTCAAGGCGCTGCCTTGAGCCGTCGCTACATCATCGTACCCATTCCGAACAGCATGACCGGAATGGCAAGGATGACAACCCAGACGATGATCGCGCAGACGATCACCGCAATCGTGTAGATCAGCGCATTGCTCGCCGCCGGCCGCATCAGCGCGCCGATACCGGTGTACAGCAGGTACAGGCTGTAAAGACCGAGGATCGACAAAAAGCTCAGCGCAGGAAGAATATTGAACACGCCGGCAAGCCAGGCCGCGGTCGGCGCATAGGCCGATACTTTCATAGCGCTTGCGAGATTCCTGCGGGCACCAAACGTGCCAGCGAGGAAATCGATGATGTAGCCGACAACGAAAAAGCCGATCAGCGTCAACACGTAAACAACGACGGCACGAAAGAGCCCGAGGCCAATTCCGATACGTTCGCCCCCGAGGCCGATGATCGATGTGCCGATAAAAGTACAAATTGGCGCAATGGCAGCCAGAATCGCAACATAGTTCGAAAGAAGATAGCCGGCGTCGCCCGGCTCGGAATTCGATCTTTCGACCATTCCGACTTCGGCTGCAGCAGGATCCCCTTGATTCGGTCCACGAGATTCATGACACCCCTCCATTCATCCGCAGCCGATTATAGACGTTTTTGATCCTCCAAAATCATCGCCGAGGCTTTTTCCGCAATCATCATTGTCGGCGAATTGGTGTTCCCGGACGTGATCGACGGCATAACCGAGGCATCAACAACCCGCAGTCTTTCCATGCCGATGACACGAAGCCGGGCATCGACGACCGCCCGTGTGTCATCGTCCCGGCCCATCCGGGCGGTGCCTACGGGATGGAAAATCGTAGTCCCGATATCGCCTGCCGCCTTTATCAGGCCGGCCTCATCGTCATCTCCCGTCGAATCGCCAGGAAGATACTCGACAGGTGAGTATTTCTGCAGCGCGGGTTGCCGCACGATCCCCCGGGTGACCCGGATCGAATCGGCCGCGACCCGCTGGTCTTCCGGCGTCGACAGATAATTCGGGCTGATCGCCGGCGACGCCGCTGGATCGGCTGATTTGAGCGTGAGCGCGCCGCGGCTGGTCGGGCGGACATTGGTCACACTCGCGGTAAAGGCCGGAAACGGGTGCAGCGGCTCGCCGAACTTGTCGAGCGATAGCGGTTGCACGTGGTACTGAATATTGGCGCGGTCCTGCGTCGAATCGGACCTGGTAAAGGCGCCAAGTTGCGACGGCGCCATTGTCATCGGCCCGCGTCGACGGAATGCGTAGTTCAATCCCATCCCAACACGATTGAATAGCGAAGCGTAGGTCTCGTTCAGCGTCTTCACACCCGACACCTTGTAGATCATGCGCAACTGCAAGTGATCGTGCAGATTGGCGCCAACCCCCGGTTTGTCGAGCGCGACCGGAATACCAAATTTCGACAACTGCGCAGCCGGACCAATTCCCGACAGCATCAGGATGTGCGGTGAGCCAATGGAGCCTGCGGCCAGGATCACCTCGCCACGGCTGCGCGCGGTGCGTTGCTCGCCATTTTGCCGCCACCGCACTCCGGTGACACGCTTGCCCGTCAGCTCCAGTCCTTCGACAAGGCAGCCGGTCTCAAGCTGAAGATTTTGCCGGTGCAGGACCGGCTTGAGGAAGCCGCGTGCCGCGGACCATCGCCGGCCGCGCTTCTGGTTGACGTGAAAATAACAGATGCCTTCGTTGTCGCCCGTGTTGAAGTCATCGACAGTGGGAATTCCGTATTGGTTCGCTGCTTCCCGGAAGGCGTCGAGGATTTCCCAGCTCAGGCGCGGATACTCGACCCGCCATTCCCCGCCTGCCGCGTGGTGCTCGCTTTTCAGGAAATGATCGACGTGCTTGCGGAAATAGGGCCGAACGTCCTCCCACGACCATCCGGGCAGGCCGAGCTGGCGCCAATTGTCGTAATCGGCCGACTGGCCGAGCATGTAGATCATTCCGTTGATGGCCGACGACCCGCCCACCACCTTGCCGCGCGGATAGTTCAGGCTGCGCCCATTCAGCCCCGGCTGCGCCTCAGTCTTGAGCAGCCAATCGGCGCGCGGATTTCCGATCGCGAACAGATAGCCCACCGGAATGTGAAACCAGATCCAGTTGTCATTGCCGCCCGCTTCCAGCAACAGCACGCGATTGCCGGGATTGGCGGACAACCTGTTGGCCAGCACGCAACCGGCGGAGCCCGCGCCCACGATAATGTAGTCAAATTCGCCTTCGATCGATGCCACGTCCGCGCTCGCTTCCTGCGTCCCAACGCGGACTTTACCGCCCTCGGCGGGACTTGCTAGGCTCGGTTCTCAGCGGCACACCGTGCGTGCGCTGCCTTAAACCGGAACGGCGGTTCCGAATTCAATCCGGCTTTTCAGGCCATGTCGGCGCGTCTTGCGCCGAGGAGAACCGCCATGTTCGTGAGACTTTTCGCTTTTGTCGGCTTCCTGGCCGTCCTTGCGGGCGCGCCGCAGCCATTGGTCGCCCAGGAGCAGATCACTGTCTTCGCGGCCGCATCGCTGAAGAATGCGCTCGACGACACGAATGCCGCCTTCACGAAAGCAACGGGCGTCAAGGTGACAGTGAGCTATGCTGCGAGTTCGGCGCTCGCCAAACAGATCGAACAGGGCGCACCGGCCGACATATTTATTTCGGCGGATCTGCAATGGATGGACTATGTCGGCGAACGGAAGCTCATCAAGCCGGATACCCGCGTCAACTTGCTCGGCAACAAGCTGGTATTGATCGCACCCGCGGATTCCAAGATCGCCAATGTGACCATCGGCCAGGGCTTCGACATTGCGAAGCTTGCGGGTTCGGGCCGCATTGCGGTCGCCGACGTCAACGCGGTGCCGGCTGGCCGCTACGCCAAAGCCGCCCTTGAGAAACTGGGCGCCTGGGCGGCAGCCGAGCCGAAGCTTGCGCAGGCGGAGAATGTCCGGGCGACGCTCGCGTTCGTCGCGCGCGATGAGACGCCGGTCGGGATCGTCTACGAGACGGATGCCAAGGTCGAACCCAAGGTAAAAGTCATCGGCGCATTTCCTGACGACTCTTATCCGCCGGTGACTTACCCAGTCGCAGCAACCGCCATCACGACGAAGCAAAGCGTCTCGCAATATCTTCATTTCCTGCGGATCTCCGGCAGCCAAGGCAATCTTCGAAAAGTACGGCTTCAGCTTTCTGATAAGGCCCGTGTCGTAGGCGGCAGCGACGCGTGTTCGAACTGTCGCCCCAGGATTGGACCGCAATCGCACTCTCGCTGCGTGTTGCAGTCGTGTCGACGTTGATTGCGCTGCCGTTTGGCATCGCAATCGCGACCGTTTTGGCGCGCGCATCGTTCTGGGGAAAATCAGCGCTCGATGCCCTCGTCCATTTGCCGCTGGTGCTTCCGCCGGTGGTGACGGGTTATCTCCTGCTCATCACCTTCGGCCGCAAAGCGCCGGTCGGGGCCTTTTTGGCCGACCATTTCGGCATCGTCTTCTCGTTTCGCTGGACCGGCGCCGCGCTTGCCTGCGGTATAATGGCATTTCCGTTGATGGTGCGCGCCATAAGGCTGTCGATCGAGGCCGTCGACCAGCGGCTCGAACACGCAGCCGCGACGCTAGGCGCCAATCCGGTCTCGACTTACGCGACAGTGACATTGCCATTGGCTTTGCCCGGCATCATTGCGGGCATGATGCTCGCCTTCGCGCGTGCGCTCGGCGAGTTCGGAGCAACCATTACCTTCGTTTCCAACATTCCCGGCGAAACCCAGACGATTTCGGCGGCGATCTACACGCTCACGCAGGTGCCAGGCGGCGATGCTGCCGCGCTCAATCTTGTCATCGTGGCGATCATCATCTCGTTTGCGGCTTTGCTTGCTTCGGAGTGGTTTGCGCGCCGCGCTGCCGCAAGGTTGCACGGGAGCTGACGATGCTTGCGGTTCAGGCGGAGAAGCAGCTCGGCGAGTTCGCGGTGAATGTCTCCTTCACCAGCGACACGGCTGCGACGGCGCTGTTTGGCCCCTCCGGCGCCGGAAAGACCAGTGTCATCAACATGATCGCGGGGCTGTTAAAGCCTGAACGTGGCCGCATCGTTCTCGGCGACGACGTTCTCTTTGACAGCGCCACCGGTATCAATGTGCCCGCCTGGCGGCGGCGCATCGGCTATGTCTTCCAGGAAGGCCGGTTGTTTCCGCACTTCTCGGTGAAACGAAATCTGGACTACGGCCGCTGGGTCAGCGGCCATGCCAGCGACCCCAGGCAGCTCAGCCATGTGATTGAGTTGCTCGACATCGGCCATTTGCTCGACCGCCGGCCAGGCAAGTTGTCAGGCGGCGAGCGCCAGCGCGTCGCCGTCGGCCGTGCGCTCCTTATGCAGCCGCGCCTGCTGTTGCTGGACGAGCCCCTGGCTTCGCTCGACGCGGCCCGCAAGCACGACATCCTCCCCTACCTTGAGCGTCTGCGCGACGAGGCGCGCGTGCCCTTGATCTATGTCAGCCACAATGCAGCCGAGATAAAACGCATTGCCAGCCGCGTCGTGCGCCTCAACTCCGGAAAGGTCGTTGAAACGGGCGGCATCGAGCTACTCGACGGCGTGCGGGCCGATATGCTTGCCTGAGGAATGTTTCCTCCGGAACAAATCGTCTGCCTGACCGAAGAAACGGTCGAGACCCTTTATCTGCTCGGTGAAGATCGCCGCATTGTCGGCGTGTCCGGCTATGCCGTGCGGCCGCCGCAGGTGCGGCGCGAGAAGCCGCGCGTCTCGGCTTTTATCTCGGCCGACGTGCCGAAGATTCTCGATCTGAAGCCGGATCTGGTGCTTACGTTTTCCGACCTGCAGGCTGACATCGTCGCCGAATTGATCCGCAAAAATATCTCCGTGCATGCATTCAACCAGCGCGACATCGCCGGCATATTCGACATGATCCGCACGCTCGGTGCGATCGTCGGCGCAACACACGAAAGCCGAAGCGCTCGCAAGTTCCCTCGCCCGCCACATCGACGAAGTTCACGAACGCTCATTGCATCTCGCCCGCCGTCCTCGGATCTATTTCGAGGAGTGGGACGAGCCGATGATTTCCGGAATTGCGTGGGTGTCGGAGCTGATCGAAGCCGCCGGCGGCGTTGACGTTTTTCCGCAGCTCGCCGCACGCAAAAATGCCAAGGATCGCATCGTATCACCTGACGAGGTCATCGCCGCGCGGCCGGACGTCATCGTCGGGTCCTGGTGCGGTAAAAAATTCGTGCCGGGAAAAGTCACCGCCCGGCCGGGCTTTGCCGAAGTTCCCGCCGTCGCGACCGGCTGGCTGCGTGAAATCAAATCGACGCTGATCCTGCAGCCCGGGCCCGCTGCGCTCACCGATGGGCTCGATCAGATGGCGCAAATCATCAGCGAATGGGCGGAACGCCGTGCGGCGGCCAGCTAATCAGACGATAGCAATCACGACCGCAGGCATGGTAAGGGTTGTACTCGACAGGCAAAGGACCGAACCGAATGCAGCCGACCGATAAGCGCGCGAATCTCTGGATGGACTTGCTGCTGGTAGCCTTTTTGATTGCCCTGAATGTGGCCGCACGGCTGCTTCCGCACGCACCGGGCTTTCTGCCGGTGGCAGCGAGCGGACTTTTCGCTGCGCGCGTGCTGAGCATTCCGGTGCTCGCTCTCCTCGTGCCGGTCCTTGGCATGATTTTGAGTGATGCGGCTCTGCCGGGCGAGGATTGGCGCATTCAGGCGGTGGGCTTCGCCGCTATCGCGATCCCGGCGATCGCAGGCATGGCGACACGCCGCTGGCGCGGTGTCGTTCCTGTCGTGGCCACCATGATCCCGTGCTCCGTCCTCTTCTTCCTGCTCTCAAACGGTGCCGTCTGGGCCTTCAGCGGGATGTATCCGTTGAGCCTGAGCGGGTTGGCGCAATGCTATGTTGCGGCCCTGCCCTTCCTCGACAAGACGATACTGGGCGACCTGTTCTGGACCGGCGTTCTGTTCGGCGGCGCCTGGCTGGTTCAGCACCTGCCGGCGTTGTCGCGGCGCGCGCTCTAACCCAGGTAGTCCCGGATCCGGCGGCGCAGCGCTTCGACGCGGCCGCCAAGCCCCACAGGCTCTTCGGGCTCGGCGAGCCTTAGACCGACCGTTGTCACAACGACCGTTCTCGACCTTGTGCGCGAGCAGCGCGATCGGCCCCAGCTCGACGATGTCGCCTGTCCTGGCGCGGCGGCGGAGTTGCTCGCCGAAATAATCGGCGAGCGTCACCTCGGTATGATCGGCGGCGACCTGCAGGCCATAGATATCTGCCAGGGCGCCGAGCGTCGCGTGCCCGGCACAAAAAAGTCACCGAGCAGTCGCGGATCGGGCGCGAGCAGGCGGCGGCAGCCTGACGAAGAAGCGATCGAGCGCCTGCGCTTTTTCCGGTGGAGCGAGCAGATAGACATAGTCGCCCTCGCGCACGGGTTGCGCTTCTGCCGGGGTGAGATATTTCCCGTTACGGATAACCAGCGTCGGCCGTGCCCAGTTCGGAATGAGTCCGCGCCGCAGGAACGGGCTGTTGGCGGGCACCGGATAGCCAACGATCTCGCGCGCAAGCTGTCCCGGCAGGTCGAGCTCGACACGCCTTGGCGACGGATCGGCACGCGCAAAGGACATGTCGAGCTTGCGGGCCGCGAGCGCCACGGTCCAGCCCTGAACCAGCAGCGACAAGCAAGACCACGACAAAGGCGACATCGAAAAACAGCGTGGCGCCCGGCAATCCTACCAGCATCGGGATCGACGCCAGAAAGATGCCCACCGCGCCGCGCAAGCCGACCCAGGAAATGAACACCATCTCACGCATTGAAACTTGAACGGCGCGAGGCAGAGGAATACGGCGGCCGGCCTGGCGATCAGCATAAGGACAACAGCCACCGCGATGGCGCCGTAGAAGCTGTAGGCGAGACGAGCTGGCCAGGCCAGCAGGCCGAGCAGAACGAACATCACGATCTGCGCCAGCCAGGTAATGGCGTCGAGAAAGACGATCACGGAATTGCGTGCCCGTGTCTGCATGTTGCCGACGACCAGCCCCGCGAGATAAACGGCGAGAAAACCGGACGAGTGCAGTATGTTTGCAAGGGCAAAAATGACCAGCGCACTGACGGCGACGAATGGCGCATGCAGACCTTGCGCGAGCGTCAGGCGATTGATCACGAATGCGATAATTCGACCGCCCAAAAAGCCCATGATGCAGCCAAGGATGGCATCGCGCAGGAACGTTATCAGCGCGTGCGACCAGCTCTGATTGCCGACCAGCAGAATTTCGACCAACAGTAACGCAAGAAAAATCGCGAACGGGTCGTTGGTGCCCAACTCCACTTCGAGCACGGCGCGGACGCGCGGGCGCAGCCTCAGACCGCGGGCATTGATCAGGAAAAACACCGCAGCCGCGTCGGTCGATGCCACGACGGCACCGATCAGCAAGGCCTCGATCCAGTTGAGCCCAAGGACGTATTTGGCGACAGGCGCCGTCAGAATTGCGGTAATGAGCACGCCGACCGTTGCGAGAGTCACCGCCGGCGCCAGAACATTGCGGAAGGTCGCAAAGCGTGTGCGCAGGCCGCCATCGAACAGAATGAGGGCCAGCGCGATCGAGCCGACCGTATAGGCAACGCCGACGTCGTCGAACTTGATGCCGCCGGGCCCGTTCTCCCCTGCCAGCACGCCGACCAGAAGGAAGACCAGCAGCAGCGGCGCCCCGAAGCGCATCGCGATCAGGCTCGACAGGATGCCGGCAAGAACCAGCATGCTGCCGAGCAATATGACGAGGCTTACGCTGTCGAGCGAACCCATCGCGCGAATCTCCTTCCGCTATAGGAAGGTTTCGCGCGCGTCAGGGCAACCGCAAACATCGCCACAGAGCAGCTAAATGGTCAAAACGCCACCTTGTCGCCGCCCTTGAGCGACAGGATTTCACGCGCTTCATCGGACGACGCTATTTCAAGCCCGAGGCCCTCGAGAATCTTGCGGACCTGGGTCACCTGCTGGGCATTGGATTCGGCCAGTTTCCCGGCGCCGATCCAGAGCGAATCCTCCATGCCCACCCGTACGTTGCCGCCGATGGCGGCCGCGATCGCGGCGACCCGCATCTGATTCTGCCCGGCACCGAGCACAGACCAATGGTAGTTGTCGCCGAGGAGACGATCGGCCGTGCGCTTCATCATCATGACGTCTTCGGGGTGCGGCCCGATGCCGCCGAGAATTCCGAACACCGACTGAACGAACAGCGGCGGCTTCACCAGGCCGCGGTCGAGGAAATGCCGCAGCGTGTAGAGATGCCCAATGTCATAGCACTCGATCTCGAACCGGGTGCCGTTTCCGGCGCACGTAGTCAAAATGTACTCGATGTCCGCAAAGGTGTTCTTGAACATGCCGCCGCGCGAACGTTCGAGATACGGCTCCTCCCAGTCGTGTTTGAACTTGCCTTTGAACCGGGGGATCATCGGATAAAGGCCGAAATTCATCGTGCCCATGTTGAGCGAGGCGACCTCGGGCTTGAACGTCGCAGCTGGACGGACGCGCTCTTCCGCGGTCATCGTCGGCGCCCCGCCGGTCGTGATGTTCACCACGACACCCGAGCGCTGCTTGATCACCTTGAGGAACGGCGCAAACGCCTCCGGCGTCTGATCCGGACGGCCATCCTGCGGGTTGCGCGCGTGCAGGTGCACAATCGCCGCGCCGGCCTCGGCGGCCCCAATGGCGGCATCCGCGATTTCCTGGGCCGTCACCGGAAGGTGAGGCGACATCGAAGGAGTGTGAATCGAACCGGTAACAGCGCAGGTAATGATGACTTTACGCGACTTCGCCATGAGCTTTCCATCCAGGTGAAGTGAGTGTTTTCGATTGGCAAATGGACTTCGCTGTCGATCCTAGAGTATCAGCCGTACCGAAGTCACCCCGTTTGCCCCGAACGCCGGAGTCATGGCCGCATCCGACAAAGTGCATAGGCCGACGATGCTCGTCGGCATCGTGTGCGGCACGCTCGCGGCGCTAGCGTGGGCCGCGGGCTTTGTCGTCGCGAAACACGGCGTCCAGATCGGATTCTCGCCCGCCGATATTGCGTTTCATCGCTTCTTCTGGTCCGGCCTGCTGGTGCTGCCACTGATTCTACGCGAAGGATTGCGCGATCTTGGCGGCATCGGCTGGGGCCGCGCGTCTGTGATGACCATCCTGTCGGGACCACCGCAATCCTTGCTCGCGTACAGCGGCTTCATTCTCGTTCCGCTCGGGCATGGCACCACAATTCAACCCGCTTGCGCCGCACTGTCGGGCCTGGTGCTTGCTTCGCTCATTCTCCACGAAAAGGCGACCTTTCAACGGATCATCGGCGGAGCGATCATCATTGCCGGTCTGCTGATATTCGGCGCCGAATCGCTCACGACGATCGGAAATTCCGGCGTCGGCGGCGATCTCCTGTTCGCCACCGCGGGACTATTCTGGGCAACATTCGGCACCTTGCTGCGGCTTTGGAACGTCGCAGGCACGCGGGCCATTACGGCTGTCGGCACCGTGTCAGTCATCGTTCTCGCGCCGATCTATCTTTTCATCTATGGCGTGAGCGGCCTGGCGAAGCAAAGCTTGTTCGAAAATCTTCTGCAGGCTGTCGTTCAGGGCGGAATAGCCGGTTCGCTGCCCATCTATCTATTCGCCCACGCCGTCATTGCGCTTGGCGGCGGCCGTGCGGCAACTTTCCCGGCTTTGGTACCAGTCTTCGGTGCAATTATCGGATTTCTCGCGCTCGGCGTGGTGCCGAGTCTCGCGCAGTTCATCGGCATGCTGATCGTGCTGGTGGGCTTCCACTTCGCCCTGCGGCGCTGAAGCCACAAACGATCGCGCTAATTTTCCGGCCCGGCGTATTTTCCGGCGGTCTCCGGGAACATGTTCTTGATGATCTTGAACTTGGAAATGTCGACCGTGGCGTCCATGTGCAGGAAGACGACGGCATCGCGCAGCACCTTCTCGATGCCGAAATCGAGCATGACGCCATTGCCGCCGTGAAGCTCGACGGCATGCTGGGCGACCTTCATGACCTCTTCCGACGCGAACATCTTGGCCATGTTGACGAGAATCTCGGCATCCGGCGCGTTTTCGTCGACCGCCTGCGAGGCACGATCGAGCAATGCGCGCACGGCTTCAATGCGCGTTGCCATGTCCGCCAGGCGTAACGCCACGGCCTGATGCTTGATCAGGATGCGTCCGCCCTGGACATAGTTCTGAACGTATTCGGCGGTGGCTTCGAACGCGCGCACGCCGACGCCGAGATTTTTCGCTGCCTGGATGATCTTGCCCGGGCGGAAATAGACGCCGGCTGAGCCCATCGCGCTGTCCTGCACCAGCAGGTGATCGTCGGGCACGAACATGTCCTCGAACACCATCTCGCCGTTGTTCATGAAGCGGCAGCCCAGCGTCTCGTTGCAGCGGGCGACGGTAAATCCCTTGGTTTCGCGCGGCACCAGGAATGACGACGTGCCCTGCAGCATGCCCACTTTCGGGTTGGTGTTGGCATAGACGACATACAGGCTGGCGTCGTAGCCGTTCGAGATGAATTGCTTGCGGCCGTTGATCACCCAGCCGCCATTGGTCTTGACGGCTTTGGTATGCATTGCCGCTTCCGGCACGTTGTACGGCAGCCAGCGGTCCGACGCCCCGCGCGGCTCGGTCAAACAATGCGCCATCAGGAATTGCGGCTCAGTGACTAGCCGCTTGAACCATTTTTCCTGCAGATGACGCGGCGCGAACTGCCGCAACAAAACAGAGACCTTCCAGTTCTGCACCATTTTGTCGGCGAGACCTGAATCGCCGCGTGCAAGCTCTTCAGCGACGAGCGCGAAAGTCTTGACCTCGGTCCCCTTCTCCAGCTCGACGCCGCCGAACTCCTCGGGCACGCCCAAGGTACGGATGCCGATTTTCTCAGCTTCTTCCAAAATCCGGAGAGGCAACCGGTCTTCGGGCACCATCGACCATTCGCGTTGCCAGTTCTGCTTGATGAACGGGAGAACGACATCGTCGACGAAGCCGCGGCAGCTTTGCCGCATAATCCGTTGTTCCTCGGACAGCCCACGGTCGGTCGCCATACGGTCGAGCATCGGCATTTCCTCGCTTGAGTGTTCTTATTGCTCAGTGTCGCGCGGATGTTACGTCAAGTCGAGGCATGTGCGCGAGACGGCGCTGAGCGCAGTATTTCGATAGGACGAAAGCTGACTATCCTGGCACGCTGGCGCATAGTTCGCGTCTGCGTCGACATCAAGGAGCTTTGCAATGACCGATCGGCAGGGCAACGTTATGGAAGGCGGCTGCACGTGTGGCGCGGTCCGTTACCGCCTGAAGGCCCAACCGTTGTTTGTGCATTGCTGCCACTGTACGTGGTGCCAGCGTGAAAGCGGGTCGGCTTTCGCTGTTAATGCCTTTATCGAGGCGTCGCAGGTCGAACTCCTGAAAGGCAAGCTGACTCAGACCACCCTCCCCAGCGCCAGCGGCAAGGGCCAGGTATTCTGGCGCTGCGCCGACTGTGGCGTGACCGTGTGGAGCAACTATCCTCAAGCTGGCCCAAGCATTCATTTCATACGGGCCGGGACACTCGACGATCCGTCTCGTGCTCCGCCTGACATTCACATCTACACGTCCACCAAGCAGCCTTGGGTGGTCATTCCGGACGGCGTTCCTGCAGTCAGCGAGTTCTACCGGCCAGCCGATTATTGGCCAGCCGAGAGTGCAGCGCGGTTCAAGAGCGCGATAGCAGCTACACGGTAAACTTACGCAGCTTTGCGATTTGCCAGAAACTCGCGCATGCGATCGAGCGCCTTCAGGATATTCTCCGTCGAGTTCGCATAGCTCACGCGGATATAGCCTTCGCCCAAAATGCCAAAATCGGGCCCGCCGATAATGGCAACGCCAGCATCTTCCAGCAGCGCGGAGGCCAACGCTTTTGCTTTCCAGCCGGTGCGCTTGATATTGGGGAATGCATAGAACGCGCCCTTCGGCGTCGCGCATGATACGCTGGGCAATTTGTTGAGTCCGTCGACCACCACTTTCCGGCGTTTGTCGAACTCCGCGACCATTTTGGTCACTTCATCCTGCGAGCCTTTCAGCGCCGCGAGACCGGCATATTGCGCCGACGCGTTGACGCACGAGTGCAGGTTGACCGCAAGCTTGCGCGCATAGTCGTAGAGTTTTCCGGGCCAGACTGCGTAACCAAGACGCCACCCGGTCATCGCATAGGTCTTCGACCAGCCGTTGAGAAGGATCAGCCGGTCGCGGATCGACGGATAGGACAGCAAGCAGACATGGGTCTCGCCGTCATAAACCATGTGGTCGTAAATCTCGTCCGACATGATCGCAACGTCCGGCCACTTCTCGAGGCCGGCAACGAGCTTGTCGACTTCGGTTTTCGGCGTGACGCCACCTGTCGGATTGGCCGGCGAGTTCACGATCAGCAGTCGTGTCCGCGGCGTGATCAGCTTCAATGTCTCTTCCGCGGAAAACGCAAAGCCGTTCTCTTCGCGGATCGGGACCGGAATCGGTTTTGCGCCGGTAAATTCGATCATCGACCGATAGATCGGAAATCCGGGATCCGGATACATGATCTCCACGCCCGGCTCGCCGAACATCAGGATCGACATGAACATGGTCGGCTTGCCGCCGGGCATAATCATCACGCTGTCGGGCGAGACCTCGACCTTGAAGCGCTTGGCAAGATCGGCAGCGACTGCTTCCCGCAGCGGCGGGATGCCGTTGGCGGGCGTATAGCCATGATGGCCGTCGCGCAGCGCCTTCACCGCGGCCTCGACGATAAAATCGGGCGTGCGGAAATCGGGCTGACCGATGCCGAGATTGATAATGTCGCGGCCCTGCGCCGCCAGCGCGTTGGCGCGGGCAAGTACCGCGAAGGCGTTTTCCTCGCCGATGCGGTCGAAAGCCGCGATGGTACGAAGCATGTCTGCGATCCCTCCGCGCGGGCGCCGTTCGCGGCGTACCCGCGCCGGCTCCTCAATGAAGGGTGCAGTTCAGCCGATCAGGCGGCAAAAATCAAACGCTGTCAGGATCTTCAGGGGTCGCCACCCAGGCGGCCGCTGATGTCGCGCAAGAGCTGGAAGCGGATATTGGGATCGGGATCGTCGCCGAGATAGACGTCGCCAAAATATAACGGGCCGGCCGGCACCAAATTCGTTCCCCAATGATAGGGATTGGCCTTCTCGGTTTTGGACGTCATGGCAACTTTCTTGTGCTTGCGCACCTTCTCGGCGTTCTCGGCATTCGCCGACGTGGCAAGCGCGAAAGCCGCTGCAAAGGTGGCAACAAGAATCTTGAGGGGCAGAGACGACATGGCGGCCTCCGTACGAAATCAGGATGCCTCTCGCTTAACGAATTGCGGTGGATGCGCAAAGTAAATGGCACGTCAAGTCGATCACAAGTCGGTGTCGGAATATTCACGCGGCTTGGGTGTTTAGTGCCGTTTTTGCTTGCCTTTCCCTGTGATGCAGAACGGAGGAACCATGTTGCAATCGCGGGCTTGTTGGAGGCATTGTGCAATCCCACCCTGTGCAGGACAAAATCATGAGTATCGCCGACAAACGCCGCGCGTTCCGCGCACTGCATCAAAGCGGCTGCTTCGTCATTCCCAATCCCTGGAATGTCGGCAGCGCACGTTACATGCAAGGGCTCGGCTTCAAGGCGCTGGCGACCACGAGCTCGGGCTATGCCCACTCGATCGGTTACGCGGACGGCGACGTCACCCGCGACATGATGCTCGCGCACTGTCGCGAGATCGCGCACGCAACGGACATTCCGCTGAACGCCGACTTCGAGGGCGGGTACGCCGACGATCCCGACGAAGTCGCGGCCAATGTCCGGCTATGCATCGACACCGGCATTGCCGGATTGTCGATTGAGGATTTCACCGGCAATGAAAGCAACCCGCTTTACGATTTCGACCTGGCGGTCAAGCGCGTAAGGGCCACACGCGACGCAATCGACAAGGCGGGCGGTGACGTCGTGTTCACTGCGCGCACGGAAGGTTTTATCCGCAATCGCCCTGACCTCGACGAGACGATCCGCCGCCTGAAAGCTTTCGCTGACGCCGGAGCCGATTGCCTCTATTCGCCCGGTATCAAAACGCGTGAACAGATCGAAGCCACCATCAAGGCCGTCGCCCCAAAGCCAATCAACTTTCTCAACAGCGGCGCGTTCGGACATACGGTCAACGACCTTGCGGCACTCGGCGTGCGCCGCATCAGCGTCGGCGGCACGATGGCGCGGGTCGCCATGCACGCTTTCATCCAATCGGCCCGGCAGATCGCGCAAGACGGCAAGTTCGACAGCTTCGCGGGCGTCGTGGCAAATGCCGAGTTGAACAAGTTCTTCCACGACGACCTGCAGCGCCGTCCGAAAACGTGAGCGACCCGCAACGCCATCCAGCGACCGGGCAGCCGATCGGCGCGCCAGTCGATAACCGGCCGGCCCCACGCCCCGGCCCGGTGACCCTTGCGGGCCGCTACGGCCGCGTCGAAAAGCTCGCCCCGAACCATGCCGCGACGATGTGGGATGCCGTCAAAGGTCACGACGCGATCTGGACTTACATGTCGCAGTACGGGCCGTTCGATAGTGCTTCAGAATTCGCAACCTGGCTCGCCCGGCGCGCTGCCTTGGACGATCCCTATGCCTACGCGATTGTCGATCCGTCGAATCGCGCGCTCGGAATCGCGACCCTTATGGACATTCAGCCCGACATGCGCGTCATCGAGGTTGGACACATTGTCTATTCACCAGCGTTGCAGCACACGGCGCTCGGCACCGAGGCGCAATATCTGATCGCGCGGTATGCGTTCGAAACGCTGGGTTATCGGCGCTACGAATGGAAGTGCAATTCGCACAACGCAGCCTCGCGGCGCGCCGCATTGCGCTATGGCTTCATCTTCGAGGGCGTGCTGCGCCAGCACAAAATCGCAAAAGGCCGCAACCGCGACACAGCCTACTATTCGATGCTCGACAGCGAGTGGCCGCAGCGCAAACTCAATTTCGAGCGTTGGCTGTCGCCGGACAATTTCACAGCCGATGGCCAGCAGAAAGTCAGCCTGAGCGCGCTTAACGGCACAGTGGAATGAGCGATCAAGCCGCATCGGCGGGAGGTTTGACGCAGCAGCGCTCGTTCGTGCTGTTCTGGCTGGCCCGGCTCGCCTCGACGATGGGCTACCAGATGCTGGCCCTCACAATCGGCTGGCAGGTCTACGAAATCACCAACAGCGCTTTGGACCTTGGCCTTGTGGGGCTCATCCAGTTCGTGCCTGCGGTGATTCTCACGCTGTTGATCGGCCACGCCGCAGACCGCTATGACCGGCGGCTGATTGTGCGCGCGGCACACAGTGTCTACGCGCTGGCCGCAATCATGATAACCGCCGCATTGCTTGCTGGTGCGTTGAGCCGCAATCTGCTGTTTGCCGCAGTCTTCATCATCGGGTGTGCGCGCGCGTTCGAGATGCCGACCGCGCACGCGCTTGCACCCACACTGGTGCCGTCGGCCCTCATCTCGCGCGCGGTTGCCGCCTGGACCTCCGCCAACCAGACCGCGGTGATTTGCGGCCCGGCGCTCGGCGGCCTCGTGTACGCGCTTAGCCCTGTGCTGATCGGTGTAATATGCGTGATATTTTTTGCTTGCTCGATAACACTGATCACTTTGGTGCGGTCTCGCGGACCGGCCCCGACGCGCGATCCGCCGACATTCGCTTCGGTGCTTGCGGGCTTTCATTACATCCGGACCCGGCGGCGGCTGCTCGGCGTGATCACGCTCGATCTTTTTGTCGTCATTCTCGGCGGGAGCCACCGCCCTGCTGCCGATCTACGCCAGGGATATCCTAGCGGTCGGACCGATCGGGCTTGGCCTGCTGCGCTCGGCGCCGGCGGTCGGCGCGTTGATCACATCGATTGTCCTGGCGCGCTATCCCGTCGAGCGACATATCGGCCGCAAGATGTTCGCTGTGGTCGGCCTTTACGGCGTGACCACGATCATTTTCGGCTTGTCGACGTCGTTTCCGGTTTCACTTGCCGCACTTGCGGTGCTCGGTGCGTCCGACGCCGTCAGCATCGTCATCCGTTTCTCGCTTGTCCAGATTGAAACCCCGGATGAAAAACGCGGCCGGGTGAGCGCTATCAATTACCTGTTCGTCGGGTCGTCGAATACGCTTGGTGAATTCGAATCCGGTCTCGTTGCTGCGTGGCTTGGCGCCGTGCCGTCGGTCGTCATCGGCGGACTAGGTTCGCTGCTGGTCGCAGGCCTGTGGATGATGCTATTCCCGGGCCTGCGCCGGATCGATCGCTACGAGCCGGCAGACCGTGAGCACGTGAGGGCGTGATGCACATACTGATGACCGGCGCCGCCGGCATGATCGGCCGCAAGTTGACCGCCAGACTGGTCAAGGACGGCACATTGAACGGCAAAACGATCGACCGGCTGACGCTGACCGACGTTGTCCCGCCGGAAAAGCCGCAGGGCTTTAAAGGCACGGTCGATGCCGCTACGAGCGACCTCTCAACGCCAGGTGCCGCTGCCAAGGCGGTCGGCGGCAAGCCGGACGTGATCTTCCACCTCGCCGGCGTCGTATCAGGCGAAGCAGAGACCGATTTCGAGAAAGGCTATCGCGTCAATCTCGACGGCACGCGCGCGCTGCTCGAGGCAATACGCGCGGCGGCGTACACGCCGAAAGTCGTCTTTACCTCGTCGATCGCGGTTTATGGGGCGCCATTTCCCAATTCAATTCCCGACGAATTCCATCTCACTCCGCTTACATCGTACGGAACGCAGAAGGCGATTTGCGAGCTTCTGCTCGCCGATTACACGCGGCGCGGTTTCCTCGACGGTATCGGCATCAGGCTGCCGACGATTTGCGTGCGGCCCGGCAAGCCGAACAAGGCTGCGTCGGGCTTCTTCTCCGGAATCATCCGGGAGCCCCTGGCCGGGCAGGAAGCACTTCTGCCCGTCTCCGAGAGCGTGCGCCACACGCATGCGAGTCCGCGCGCCGCGGTCGGATTTCTCATCCACGCCGCGGGCCTTACGCGCGAGCAGATCGGTCCGCGCGTCAATCTTGCGATGCCGGGCGTGTCCTGCACCGTCGGCGAACAGATCGATGCGCTTCGGCGTGTTGCAGGCGACAAGGTGGCCGCGCGTATCCGCCGGGCGCCCGATGAGTTGATCCAGCGAATCGTCTCCGGGTGGGCCGAGCGAATTGATGCCAAGCGCGCACGCAACCTCGGGTTCAAGGCCGAAGACGCGTTCGACGATATCGTCCGCGCCCATATCGAGGACGAACTGGGCGGAAAGATCGCCAACTGATGCGTTAATGAACGCGCGCTTGCACCGGACGCTGCAAACCTTACATTGTAGATCATGACCTACGTCGACGCCGCCGTCGCCCCAATCCGCAAGACCGGCCAGATCAAGATCCACGGCTCCGCCGCATTCGAAGCTATGCGCAAGGCCGGGCAGCTTGTCGCGCGCTGTCTCGACATGTTGACGGAACATGTGGGGCCGGGCGTGCCGACCGAGAAAATCGACAAGCTCGTCTTTGAGTACGCGATGGATCACGGCGCCCTGCCCGCGACGCTCATGTACCGCGGCTACAAGAAATCGACATGCACCTCGCTCAATCACGTGGTCTGCCATGGCATTCCCGGCGACAAGCCGCTCAAGGACGGCGACATCGTCAACATCGACGTGACGCTCATCCTGGACGGCTGGCACGGCGATTCCAGCCGCATGTTCACAATCGGTGAAATTCCGCGGCGGGCGGAACGGCTGATCGAGGTCACGCACGAGGCGATGATGCGCGGCATTGCAGCAATCCGGCCCGGCGCCACCAGCGGCGACGTTGGTCACGCCATTCAGACCTATGTGGAAGCGCAGCACATGAGCGTGGTCCGCGATTTCTGCGGCCATGGGCTCGGGCGTCTGTTCCACGACGAGCCGAACATTGTCCACGTCGGGCGTCCCGGCGAAGGCATCGTCCTCAAGCCCGGAATGTTCTTCACGGTTGAGCCGATGATCAATCTCGGCCGCCCGCACGTGAAAGTGCTGTCCGACGGATGGACCGCCGTGACCCGCGATCGCTCGCTTTCCGCGCAGTTCGAGCACACCATCGGAGTCACCAAGGACGGCGTCGAGGTCTTTACCTTCTCGCCGGCCGGGCTGCACAAGCCGCCTTACAAGCGCTGAAGACTGCTTTTTCCCGAGGTCAAAATCTCCGGGCTCGTCCTTTCCGCTGATACAACGACGACGCGTTTTCACGCTAGGTTCGTTCCATGGCGGAAAACCCGGTCACACATGTCGCGCCGCATGCGTCACATTTTCACGGCCATCGCGAGCGGCTGCGCACCCGCTTTCGTGAGGCCGGCGCCGAAGCCATCAGCGACTATGAGCTCCTCGAGCTCGTGCTGTTTCGCGCAATTCCGCGGCGCGACGTCAAACCGCTTGCCAAGACTCTGATCGCGACGTTCGGCTCCTTCCCGGAAGTGATCTCGGCGCCGCCCGCAAGGCTGGCGGAGATCAAAGGCCTGGGCGCGGCCGCAATCACCGAACTGAAGATCGTCCATGCCGCGGCGATCCGCCTCGCGCGCGGCCAGGTGCGTAAGCGCCCGATCCTGTCATCATGGTCGAGCGTCATCGACTATTGCCGCACCACCATGGCCTTTGCCGAGAAAGAGCAATTTCGCGTCCTGTTTCTCGACAAGCGCAATCAGCTGATTGTCGATGAGCTACAGCAGACCGGCACGGTCGACCACACGCCGGTCTATCCGCGCGAGGTCGTCAAGCGCGCGCTCGAACTGTCGGCGACGGCGTTGATCCTCGTGCACAATCACCCGTCCGGCGATCCGACGCCCTCGCATGCCGACATTCAAATGACCCAAACGATCATCGATGTCGCCCGCCCGCTCGGAATTGCGGTGCACGACCATATTATTGTCGGACGCGACGGCCACGCCAGTTTCAAGGGCCTCAAGTTGGTCTAGGCCGGCATATTCAGGATGAGTATTTCCGTTTTGACCTACCTGAATTCAAGGGCGGGCCGAACCCAGCAGGCGAGATTCCGCAATTCTGTGACGGACGTTCTGATGCCTCCGGTACCAGAACAACAAGCCGACGACGGCGAGATTTGCAATTCCGGCGAGCGCGGCGTTGCCGTAGGGCAGCAGGTAAGCCGCCGTGAGGTCATAGAAGTACCCGGCCTGATAGCTGCCGAGCCCCATACCGATCCAAGCCATCGTCGACACGATCGCTATGGCGCTACCGCTGATTCGCAGCGGCGCCGCTTCACGGGCGCAGATCAGCAGGCAGGTCATCACACCGGCAAAGCCAAATCCGAAAAGGACCGACAGTTGGAAAAGAACCATGATGTCCTTCGTTTGCGTGAACCAGAACACCACTGATGTCTGCGCCAATGACGCGAGGAAATACGCGGGCAGACCTCCGGTGCGATCAGCCAGCCAGCCAAAGAACAGGCGGCCAAAAACACCGGCAATCATCAGCGACAACAGAAGACCGGCGGCAGTCTGCGGACTGCATCCGAGATCGATTCCCAGCGGGATCAGATGCACCAGCGGGACAGCCATGCAGACGCAGCAAAAGAATCCGGCCACAGAAAGCCAGGCAATACTGATTTTGTGAGGCACGCCCCACTGGTTGCTGTCCGTCCGATTGGCAGTCGTATGTCCAGCGGTTGGCGCAGGCTTTAGCAGAAACAACAGCGGCAACAGGATCAGAAGGTAACCCACACCGAGGTAGAGCGCCGCATCACGCCAGCCGACTTCGGTGATCAAAAGGCGAGTGATATAGGGCACGACGCCCTGCCCGATCGCCCCACCGGCGGTCACGATACCAATCGCGAACCCCTTTCGTCGGTCGAACCAAAGGCCTGCGATGGCGACCATCGGGGCAAACAATGGGGCAAAGCCAAGTGCACCGATCAGAAAGTAAATGAGATAAAGCACCCACAGGTCACTCTGCCAGCGCAATGCAATCAGCAGAAACGAAATAGCAAAGGCCCCAAGGTATCCAACCTTACGCGCGCCGATACGATCGGAAAGACCGCCCCAAACGATGCCGCCGATGGCGCAGCCGACGGTCAGGAGCGTAAAGGCCATCGAGATGTCGGCACGAGACCATCCGAATTCCTCCTCGAACGGCTTCATGAAAACCGAGATGGTGCTATTCGTTCCGAATCCCAGCGTCAGACAGATCGTCGTCACGCCGACAATGACCCAGCCATAGGGCCGCTCGGCGAATTGGTCATTTCCAACGGTGCTCAAAGTGTCGCTCTCCTTGGGTCCTTGGCTGGATCCCCTTGGAGGAAAGTGCCCCAATCGCGGGCGCGATACCTGTAGGAATGCTTGATTTGCCCGTGAGATCGCCTTGATTTATTGCCCGGAGCCGGAGGGTCCTTACGAAATTCGCCGGAATCCGCGTTGCAGGGGCAACACGAACGGACTGGCACGCAGGTGAGTTGAGATTACTGCCGTACCAGCGTGATCTGGTCCGCGGTCTCGGGCATACGGCGCCAGGTCGTCCCGTCGACCTCCTCGAAGCGCCATGGATTGCCGCGCGACGGCATAAGCATCAGCTCGTCGCGATCAATCCGCCATTGCGTGAAATTGACCCGCGCAATGGCGGCATCGCAGCCGGGCTTGACGGTCACGGCCAGGTTTTCGCCTGCCTTGGTCATCGCCAAGGTCAGCAGACACACAGGCGCGCCTCCCCTGCGCACAATCGCCCAATCGCCGGCAACTTGCTCCGCAGGTTTCGGCGGCGCCGCGGCGGCGGCAGCATTCTGGAGGAAGAGAACGCCGACCCCGGGCGTCGGCGCCTCGAAGATACCGTCCTCGACCTCGCTGAACTCGACGATTGAACGCCCGCGTGCATCCACAAAGTACAGCAAATCATTTTCAGGAAATCGCCAACCCGCGATCTCCTTCACGATCGGGAAAAGATTGACGCAGTTGGCGTCGAATTCGATCTTGAGGCCGGCCGGACCCGGCTCGCCTTTCAGCGTGGCCGTGCATGTACGATCACGATCGGCATTCGAAAATTCCCAGCTGCCGACAACGCGCTTGGCGGATTCGCCAAGTTGCGACGGCGCCTGCGCCGACGCCGTGCCGGCAAGGCAGAGCGCAATGAAGGCGATGGTACAACGCGTCACAGTCATCCAACACCCGCACAAGGCGATTGCGTTACGAACGCTTCGGCGGCCACGGTGTTTCTGGCACAGGTGTCAGCGGCGGTTTGCCGGCCGCCCAGGCCAGAATGTTATCGACCACAAGCTGATCCATCGCCGCACGCGTGACCTCGGTCGACGAGCCGAGATGGGGAAAGAGCACGATGTGGTCCATCTCCATCAGTTCCTTCGGCACGTGCGGCTCTTTGGCAAAAACATCGAGACCGGCCGAATAGATCGTGCGGTTTTTCAGGGCCTCGATCAAGGCGGGCTCATCGACCACCGATCCGCGCGCCATGTTGATGAGAACGCCGCGCGGCCCAAGCGCTTTCAGCACATCCGCATTGATCATGTTCTGGGTCGAGGGCCCTCCGGGCACGATCACCATCAGCGTGTCGACGTCATGCGCCATGTCGAGAAGCTTCGGGTAGTATTTGTATGTCACGCCCGACTGCGGATTGCGGCTGTGATAGACGACCGGCACGCCGAAGGCCTCGAGCCGCCGGGCGATGGCCTTGCCGATCCGGCCCATTCCGACCATGCCGACCGTGCGATCGCGCAACGTCGCCTTGGTGAGCGGATAGTGTCCCTGCGGCCATTTTCCGGCGCGCAGAAAGCGCTCGGACTGGGGAAATTCGCGCACTGTGCAAAGCAGGAGGCCAATCGCTGTGTCCGCAACCTCTTCGTTGAGAACATCGGGCGTATTGGTGACGACGATGCCGTGAGCGCCGGCCCATTTGGCATCGATATGATCGTAACCGACACCGAAGCTCGACACCTGCTCGAGCTTCGGAAACTGCTTCAGAAAATTCTCGTCGACCTTGTTGGCGGTATAGGCGATCGCGATCGCGCGGATCTTACCGCCGTTTTCCTTTATGAAGGCATCCTTGTCCTTGAGTTCGAGCCAGTGGTGAAGATTCACCTTGCCCTCGAAGCCCTTCATCATCACGGGCTTTCGCGCACCGACCATCAGCACATCCGGCTTTTCGCCAGCCATTACCAACTCCATTACACCAAAGCAGTTACGGGTTTTTCGATGAAATCCTTGAACGAGGCGAGCAGCTCGGCCCCGAGCGCACCGTCCACCACCCTGTGATCGCATGAGAGCGTGACGGTCATCTGGCTGATGAACTTCACGCTGCCGTCGTCCGCTTCGATAGGGGCGCGCCGCGTCGCGCCGACCGCCAGGATAGTCGCGTGCGGCGGATTGATGATGGCCGAGAACTCGCGGACGCCGTACATCCCCAAATTGGAGATTGCGCTTGATCCGCCCTGGTATTCGTTGGGTCTGAGTTTTTTCTGGTGCGCGCGGTCGGCGAGATCGCGCATCTCGGCGGAAATTGCGGTGACCGACTTGCTGTCCGCGTTGCGGATCAACGGCGTGATCAGCCCGCCGTCGAGCGCGACCGCAATGCCGATATCGGAATTGCGGAAGCGCAGGATACGGTCGCCCGCCCAGACCGCATTGGCGGCAGGAATGCGCTGCAGCGCCGCCGCCCAGGCCTTGATGATGAAATCATTGAGCGAAAGCTTGAATGCCGGCTGGCCCGACTTGTCCTTCGGCGCGGCGGCATTCGCCTCTTCACGCATCGCAATCAGCCGGCCGGCATCGAGATCAGCCGTGAGATAGAAATGCGGAATTGTCTGCTTGGCCTCGACCAGCCGCGTGGCAATCGTCCGGCGCATCGAGTTCGAGCGGCACCTCTTCGTAAGCGATGCCTTCGTACAGCGCCTTGACCTGCGCCGCGCCCGCACCGGTCGCGATTGCTGGCGCTGCGGCGCCGGGAATCGCGCGTTCGACGTCGGCGGCGACGATCCGCCCGTGCGGTCCCGAACCGGAAATGCGCGTCAGGTCGATGCCGCGCTCCCCGGCTAAACGTCGTGCCAGCGGCGTGACCGAAGTACCGCTCGCAAGCTTTGCCGGTCCATAGTTTCGTTCAGGCGTGCGCACCGCGTGGAATGGGTCCATCGGCGCGGCCGGTGGCGGCATCGGTGTGGAATGTACTGCTGGCATCGCGTAGCCACTTGTCCGCTCGTCCCCGCGAAAGCGGGGACCCAGTACAGCTTCGCCCGGGACTCCCGCTTTCGCGGGAGTGAGCGGAGACTGGCCGGCTGGCGGTAACTTTGCCGTCTCACCGGCGCCTGAGATCACCGCGACAACGGCGCCGACTTTAGCCACCTCTCCGACCTGGAACCGAATTTCGGTGAGCGTACCACTCGTCGTCGACGGCACTTCCATCGACGTCTTGTCGGTCTCGATCTCGAACAGGTTGTCGCCCGGCTTGACGGCGTCGCCGGCCGCCTTGAACCATTTCGTGATCTTGCCCTCGGCGACGGTCTCGCCAAGCTGCGGCATCAGGACGTCCACGTGATTGCCCTCGAATTCTGCTGACCGCCGCTACCAGCTCACCGACACATATTGCGTCTCGAGAAATTCCTTCATGCCCTCCTGCGCGCCTTCGCGGCCGAGCCCCGACTGCTTCGTGCCGCCGAACGGCGCCGCCGGGTCGGAGACCAGGCCGCGATTGAGCCCGATCATTCCGAAATCGAGTTTCTCCGACACCCGCATGCCGCGGCTCAGATCCTTTGTATACAGATAGGCAACCAGGCCGTATTCCGTGTCGTTGGCGCGTTTGATCGCCTCGTCCTCGGTCTTGAAGGTCTGGATCGACGCGACCGGCCCGAATATCTCCTCGTTCAGCATCTTTGCCGAGTTCGGGCACATTGGTCAGGACTGTCGCGGGATAGAAGAAGCCCGGGCCGTCCGGCAACTTGCCGCCGACCAGCACCTTGGCGCCTTTTTGCACGGCGTCGTCGACCAGTTCGATCACCTTGTCGCGTCCGTCCTTGTTGACCAGCGGGCCGAGGTTGACGCCCTCGTCGAGGCCGTTGCCCATCTTCAGCGAGCTCATCTTGGCGGTGAGCTTCTTGGCGAACTCGTCGTGCACCTTTTCGTGCACATAGAAGCGGTTGGCCGCGGTGCAGGCCTCGCCCATGTTGCGCATCTTGGCGATCATGGCCCCGTCAATTGCGGCATCGATATCGGCATCCTCGAACACAATGAACGGCGCGTTGCCGCCGAGCTCCATGGCCGGCTTGACGATGTTGTCGGCGGCTTCGTGCAGAAGCTTACGGCCGACTTCGGTCGAGCCGGTGAAAGAGACGACGCGCACGCGCGGATCGTGCAGCATGGCGCCGACGACCTTGCCGGACGAGCGTGAGGGAATGACGTTGACGACGCCGGCCGGAACTCCGGCTTCCTCCAGCGCCGGCATCAAGGCCAGCATGGTGAGCGGCGTGTCGGACGCGGGCTTGAGCACGACCGGGCAGCCGGCCGCGAGCGCCGGACCGATTTTGCGCGTCGCCATCGCCGCGGGGAAATTCCACGGCGTCACCAGCACCGCAATGCCCGCCGGCTTGTGGTGCACGAAAATCCGCGCCCCCGAGGCGGGCGCGCGCGACACTTCGCCGATATTGCGCACGGCCTCTTCCGCATACCAGCGGAAGAATTCCGCGGCATAGGCCACCTCGCCGCGCGAATCCGGCAGCGCCTTTCCGTTCTCGAGCGTGATCAGCTTCGCGAACCGCTCGGCGTCGCGCATGATCAGCTCGTAGGCCTTGCGCAGGATTTCCGCCCGCTCGCGCGGCTTGCGCCCCGCCCAGCCCTCGAATGCGCCCTCGGCGGCATCGAGCGCGGCCTTGGCGTCATCGACCGTGGCGCTCGCGACCGAGGCGATCTTGCGCTCCGTCGCAGGGTCGATCACGTCGAAGCGGCCGCCATCGGATGCCTTGCGCCATTTGCCGCCGATCCAGAGGTCCGTCGGAACATTGGCCAGGAGATTTTCGTACATGAGATTTGTCCTTCACTCTCAACTGTCATGGCCGGGCTTGTCCCCGCATGTCGGGTATACCCGACATGCGGCTCGCTTTAATGCGGAAGTCGGGCGAGCCCGACTTCCGTCGCCATCTCGCTTAGGCTGGCATGGCGTTTTGCCTTCCTAAGCGAAGTCACCGGGACAAGCCCGGTGACGACGACTAACTGTTCAGCGACCGTCGCACCGTCTCGGCGATCCGGTCCGGTGTCGGCAGCACGGCGTCTTCCAGAATATCTGCTGCCGGCAGAGGAATATGAGGCGTCGTGATGCGGACCGGCGGGCCATCCAGATCGTAGAAAGCCTCGTCAGCCGCAATCGAAACGATCTCGGCGCCCCACCCGCAGAGCCGCGGATTTTCCTCGACGGTAAAGAGCCGGTTCGTCTTCGCGACCGAGCCGAGGATGGTCTGCGTGTCGAGCGGCACCAGCGATCGCACATCGACAACCTCGCAATCGATGCCGTGTTCCGCCTTGAGTTTCTCGGCGGCCTCGAGCGCGCGCGGCACCATCAATGCCAAGGCGCAGATGGTCGCATCCTTGCCGCTGCGAAGAATCTTGGCGGTGCCGAGACTGTCGACAATCTCGCCATCCGGAACTTCACCCTTGGTGGGATAAAGCGACTTGTGCTCGAGGAAGATCACCGGATCGGGATCGCGAACCGATGCCGCCAGCAGGCCGATGACATCGCGCGGGCTGGAGGGCGCGACGACCTTCAGGCCGGGGATCATCATACACCAGTTCTCGACGCTCTGGCTGTGCTGCGCGCCGAAGCGCGAGCCGGCGCCGTTGCCGGTACGCACGACCAGCGGGCACTTGAGCTGGCCGTTCGACATGTAACGGCTCTTCGGAATTTCGTTGGCGATATAGTCGAAGCAGACGGCAAAGAAATCCGAGAACATGATCTCGGCGATCGGCTTTAACCCTGTCATCGCGGCGCCCATCGCAGCGCCGAGGATCGCTTGCTCGGAAATCGGCGTGTCGCGCACGCGCAACGGACCGAACTGCTCGTAAAGACCCACGGTCGCCTTGAACACGCCGCCGGCCTTGGCCACGTCTTCGCCGAGAAAAACAACGTCGGGATCGCGCTGCATTTCCTGCGCGATGCCGCGAATGACGGCGTCGCGATACGTCAGTTCCGCCATGCCCAGCCTCCATCGGCATAGACATCGGTGAAGATGATATCGAGCGGCGGCGGCGGCGCCGCCTTGCAGGCCTCGGTCGCGTCGTCGACCATCTTGCGCACCTCCGCGTCGATCTCGCCGATCGTCTTTTCGGAGACGCCGAATTGCAGCAGCCGCTCGCGATAGATCTTGATCGGATCGCGCAGCTTCCAGCGGTCAAGCTCGCCTTCCGGCCGGTACTTTGCCGGGTCGGCGCGGGAGTGCCCGCTGTGACGATAGGTGAGGCACTCGATCAGCGACGGGCCGTCGCCGGCGCGCGCCTTGTCGAAGGCGGCCTGCGCCGTGCGATAGACGACATCGGCGTCATTGCCATCGATGACGATCCGCTCAAGTCCATAGGCCGACGCACGATCGGCCGCCGGCTGCGGCACCGCCGTCACATCGCTGATCGGCGTGTATTCCATGTAGAGATTGTTCTCGCAGACGAAGATGACCGGCAGCTTCCACACGGCGGCGAAATTGAGCGCTTCGTGAAACGCGCCGATATTCGTGGTGCCGTCGCCGAAGAAGCAGACCGAGACGTCCTTCGCGCCTTTGTATTGCGCGCGCCATGCGGCGCCGCAGGCGATCGGAAGATGCGCGCCGATAATGGCGTAGGAGCCCATCACGCCGTGCTCGGCCGACGTGAGGTGCATCGACCCACCCTTGCCGCGCATCAGGCCGTTGTCGCGCTGCATCAGCTCGCCCAGCACTTTTTCCACGCTCACGCCGCGCGCCAAAGTGTGGGCATGGCCGCGATAGGTGCAGAATGAGAGATCGCCTTTCTTCATGGCGACCGCAAAGCCCGCCGCCACAGCTTCCTGCCCGAGCGAAAGATGGCTTGTTCCCTTGACCAGGTTCTGCAGGAACAGGTCATAGGCGCGCTGCTCGGCTTCGCGGATCACGACCTGGGTCCGGTACAATTCGAGCCGTTTCTGCTCGCCGATATCGTCGTTCAGTCCGGAGCCGGCCTTGGCCTGCGCGCGGTCCTTTGCTGTCGCCATAAATGATCCTCGAAGGCTCAAAATGCGTGATAGGCGGCCGCAACTTAGCGCCTAGACGGAAGGGGCCGCAACTCTCCTATTCCAGCGGGCCTTCGATGGCCGCTTCGCTGGTTGTGCTCTTGCCCAACTTGCGCTCGCGGTAGAGCAGGTAGAGGCCCGAGGCAATCACGATTGCGGCGCCGGCGACGGTCCAGCTGTTAGGCACCTGGCCGAATACCAGATAGCCAAGGACGATCACCCAGATCAGCTGCGTATAGACAAAGGGCGACAGCACCGACGCGGGTGCCAGCTTGTGCCCGGCGATCAGGAAATAGTGGCCGGTGCTGCCGAGTACGCCGATCATCACCATCAGCAATACGACCACCCAATTAACCGGCGGCTGCCACACAAAAGGAATGACCGGCAGCATCGCAAGCGCGCCGATGAAATTCGCGTAAAACAGCGAGGTCTGGTTGGAATCGACCCGCGATACGATCCGGGTAATCACCGCATAGAAGGCATAGCAAATGGTCGCACCAAGTGTGAACAGAGCGGCGGCATGCATGCCGCCTAGTCCGGGACGTGTAATCAGGAGCACACCCACGAACCCGAAACCGATTGCCGTCCATCTGCGCCAACCGATCCATTCGCCAAGCATGGGGCCAGAGATGATTGCGACAAGAAGCGGAAATGTAAAAATGATCGACAGCGCTTCGTCGAGCTGCAGCCAGCGCAGCGCCAATAAAATTCAATGCGGTTGAGCCGACCAGCAGGAGCGATCGTGTGACCTGGAGCTTCGGGCTGCGCGTCCGCAGCAGGCCGCGATGCGTCAACGGATTGGATACGATCAGCGTCAGCGCGAAGGCGCTGGTGTAGCGCGCCCACGCGACCTGCAGCGAGTCCATCTGGGTGTTGAGATATTTTGCCGTGGTGTCGAGGCATGCGAACAGCGCCACCGCCCCGCACATAAGAGCGATGCCGATCAGCCGCTGGCGGCGCTGCTGCGTTGATGCGTTCAATAGGTTGCCCGGCCACCCGAAATGTCGAAGACCGCGCCGGTCGTGAACGAGCAGTCGCTCGATGCGCAAAACGCGGCGAGGCTCGCAATTTCCTCGACCGTCACGAAACGGCCGCGCGGGATTTTCGACAGCATGAAGTCGATGTGCTCCTGCGTCATCTGGTCGAAAATGGCGGTTTTCGCCGCAGCCGGCGTGATGCAGTTGACCGAAATGTCGTGCGAGGCGAGCTCCTTGCCGAGCGATTTGGTCAATGCGATGAGGCCGGCCTTCGATGCGGAATAGGCTGGCGCGTTCGGGTTGCCTTCCTTGCCGGCGATGGACGCGATGTTGACGATGCGGCCGTAATTCTGGGCGATCATCAATGGGGCCAGCGCGCGGCAGCAGTGAAAAGGCCCGTCGAGGTTGACCGAAAGCACGGCCCGCCAGGCGTCGAGCGGATAGTCCCAGGTTTTCACGTTCGGGCCGGCGATCCCGGCATTGTTCACCAGGATGTCGATGCGTCTGAGATGCCTTGACCGTCTCGTCGCGCGCGCGCTCCACGTCGGAATAATTGGTGACGTCGACCGCAACAGGGGTCACACGGCCGCGGCTTTTCAGTTCGGCAGCCGTCTTTTTTGCAAAGTCGATGTCACGGTCCCAGATCGCAATCGCCGCTCCGGAATCAAGAAACCGTTCGACGATCGCGCGGCCGATGCCTTGCGCGCCGCCGGTGACAATCGCGTTGCGTCCGCCGAGATCGATCTTGTTGGTCATCGCTGCCTCCGGGCGCAAAAACTAGCGAACGCCGCCGCCGATGGCGAGCGTTCAAAATGCAGTGGTGCATTGCCACCCGAGCGAGCGGTGCGATCTTGTAGAGCGTACCGAATTCGTGTACTTATTGAGGTGCGGGGCACGCGACGGTCGCCCCGCCTTCCCAAGGCCTGCGAGCCCAAGCACCGTCTCCTTCGTTCACGGAGGGGACTCATGATTTTGTCGTGCTAGGTTTCAAAGAGCAGAATTCCGGGGAACACGCCGCCTCCCCGTCAGATGACCTCCATCCAAGCGCTGCGACCTTCGCTTTGGGAGCGACTCCTATGGATGGATGGCAATTGGCTCTTTTTCTTGCTCGCGACCTATTTCGGCGGCCTGACGTCGGGGCTCTCGGGCTTCGCGATGGGTCTCGTTGTCTCCGGCGTGTGGCTGCATCTCATTTCGCCGCAGCAAACTGCGCTTTTGATCGTGCTCTGCGGACTCGTGACGCAAGGCTCCGGGATCTGGCGGGTGCGTCACGCTATCAATTGGTGGACCGTCGCGCCCTACATCATCGGCGGCGCGGTTCGGCATTCCGGCGGGCACTCGCCCTGGTGACGACGGTCGATCCGAATACGATTCGCCTTTGCATCGGCGTGCTGCTGTTGGCCTACAGCCTCTACAGCCTGATCCGGCCGGCCTTCAAACCGTCCAAGGCGAGCTTTCCGGCGGATCTTGGCGTCGGCGTCGTCAACGGCCTGATCGGCGGCTTGACCGGCCTCGGCGGCATTGCGGTGACTGTCTGGTGCCAGCTGCGCGGCGGACAAAAGGATGAGCTACGCGCGATCTTTCAGCCGGTGCTGTTCGCAACCTTTGTCATGACGGCAATCGCATTCGCGATTGCTGGCACCTTTACAGCGGAAACGCTGAAGCTTTATGCGTTCGCGCTCCCGGTGCTGATTGCAGGCATCTGGTCGGGTTTCGGGCTCTACGGAAAGCTCGACGATGCCGCGATTCCGTAAAGTGATCCTGGTGCTTCTGCTTGCGTCGGGCGTGGCGTTGATCGTGCCGATGCATTGAAATAAAATGGACTATGTGGGGCCAGCGACGGTCGCCCCGCCCTTGCAAGGCTTGCGAGCCCAAGCACCGTCTCCTTCGTTGATGGAGGGGACTCATGCTGTCTCCAGGCTTCTCGATTTCACCGAAAGATCTCTGGAATGCAATCGCGACGCGCGACGCGCCGCAGATCGTCGATGTACGGCGGCACGAAGCATATGGCGAGTCGCCGCACTTGTTGCCCGGCGCAATCTGGCGTGACGCCGCAAAGACCGCGGAATGGGCGACGCAACTTGATGTAACGCGGCCGATTGTCGTCGCCTGCAAGGCCGGCCACGAAATGAGCCAGAGCGCCGCCGCGCAGTTGCGCGCAAATAGTATCGACGCGCGCGTGCTCGAAGGCGGCTACGAAGGCTGGTCAAAGGCAGGCCTGGCTTTTGTCGCCAAGCCGGAGCTCGATCGCATCGCGCCGCGCAGGCCGAGCGTATGGGTGACAAGGCGGCGTCCGAAAATAGACCGGATCGCGTGCCCATGGCTGGTGCGCCGCTTTCTCGATCCGCAGGCGCGCATCCTGTTCGTCGATCCTGACCAGGTGACTAATGTCGCGCGCGAAACCGGTGGCATCCCGTTCGACATCAAGGATGTCGAGCTCAGCCACGTCGGCGAGCGCTGCTCGTTCGACACCATGCTCAAGCTGTTTGGGCTTGAAGGCGAGCCTTCGCTGGCGCGCCTGGCCCTGATTGTACGGGGCGCCGACACGGCAAGGCACGACATCGCGCCGGAAGCGGGCGGATTGCACGCCATTTCGCTCGGGCTTTCGGCGCTGGCCGGTGACGACGATCATGGACTGCTTGAGCGCGGCTTCGTGGTCTACGATGCGTTGTTCGCCTGGCTGCGTTTTGCGGCCGAGGAGCGGCACAACTGGCCGGCCAAGGCCGCGTGACAACATGACGACGATCGCGACAGACGCCCGGCCGAGCTTCGGCGAAGCCTTTCTCCTGTGGCTCAAGATCGGCTGCATCAATTTTGGCGGGCCGGCCGGGCAAATCGCGCTCATGCACCGCACCCTCGTCGACGAAAAGAAGTGGGTCGACGAGGCCCGTTTCCTGCACGCGTTGAATTTCTGCATGCTCCTGCCCGGCCCCGAGGCGCAAAAGCTCGCGACCTATCTGGGCTGGCTTCTGCACGGCGTGCGTGGAGGCCTCAGCGCAGGCATTCTTTTTGTTCTGCCGGGCGCGTTTGTGATGCTCGGCTTGAGCCTGCTCTATGCGCTCGGCCGCGGAATCCCGCTGATCGATGGCGCCTTGTTCGGCATCAAGGCGGCGGTGCTGGTGATCGTGATCGAGGCGCTGTTCCGCATCGGCAAACGCGCTCTCAAGTCGTCAATCCTTCTCGGTCTGGCCGCAGCGGCATTCGTCGGAATCTTCTTTTTGATGCTGCCATTTCCGCTGATCGTGGCTGCAGCGGCGCTCGTCGGCTACGCCGTTGCGCGCAAGTCGCCGGGGCAGCTGGGGCTTTCCGGCGAAGCAGAAAACGTGCTGCCGGCGGAGGACAATCGCTGGCGCCACTTCGCCGTCGCATCCGCCGTCGGCATCGTTGCCTGGATCACGCCCATCGCGCTCGCGGCCGTCATCTTCGGTCCGCACCATGTCCTCGTCAGCATCGGCGCGTTTTTCTCAAAGCTTGCGGTCGTGAGCTTCGGCGGCGCCTACGCGTTGCTTGCTTACATGGCGCAGGAAGCGGTGCAGACCTACGGCTGGATGACCGCGCCGGAAATGGTGGATGGCCTCGGGCTGGCCGAAACCACGCCGGGCCCTTTGATCCTGGTCACCCAATTTGTCGGCTTCCTCGCGGCTTTCCGTGAGGCGGCTCCTTTCTCGCCGGTCATCGCCGGTGTGCTCGGAGCCGCAATGACGACGTGGGTTACGTTCGTGCCCTCGATGCTTTGGATTTTTGCCGGCGCGCCCTTTGTCGAACCGCTGCGGGCCAATCGGCAATTATCCGGCGCGCTGGCCGCAATTACCGCTGCCGTCGTCGGCGTCATCCTGAACCTGTCGGTGTGGTTCGCGCTGCACGTTCTGTTCGGAAAGGTCACGGAAATGCGTGCCGGCCCGCTGCGCTGGTACGCCTTCGATCCGCTCGCGCTCGACCTTCGTGCGACCGCGCTGGCCGTAATTGCCGCAGTGCTGGCGTTCGGCTTTCACCGCAGCCTGATTGAAGTGGTGGTCGCGATGGCGGCGCTCGGTGTCATCCTCCAGCTGACGCTCGGAGGTTAGCGCTCGCGGCTGATGGCACTCTCGTGCCAGCGGCGCAACGCCAGGTGCGAGATCGCCGACAACGCAAAGAAGATCGCGACGCCCGCAAGCGCCAGCAGCAGCAGCGCCGCGAACATGCGCGGAATGTTCAGGCGGTAGCCGGATTCGGCAATCCGGTACGCGAGCCCGGAGCCGGCGCCGGCGGAGCCCGCGGCAATTTCCGCCACCACCGCGCCGATCAGCGACAGGCCGCCGGCGATCCGCAGGCCGGCGAGCATCTGCGGCAGAGCCGCCGGCAATTTCAGATTCCACAACGTCTGCCAGCGCGAGGCTTTGCACAGCTCGAACAGCGCGACGAGATTGTGATCGACCGAGCTGAGGCCCAGCGTCGTGTTGGCCAGAACGGGAAAGAACGCAACGATCCACGCGCAGGCGAGCACCGCCAAAGGCTGCGGCAGATAGATCAGCAGCAGCGGCGCAATGGCGACAATCGGCGTCACCTGAAGAATGACGGCATAGGGATAGAGCGAATATTCGACGAGGCGCCACTGATTGAAGATGACCGCGAGCGCGATACCGCCGACCGCGGCGAGCAGGAAGCCCTCGAACGTGAGCGTGAGCGTGACCAGAAGCGATTGCCACAGCAGCGGCCCGTCCGCGATCAGCGTTGCAAGCACAAGACCCGGACTTGGCAGCACAAACGGCGGGATTGCGAAAATCCGCACGACCGCATGCCAGCAGGCGATAACCAGCGCCAGCACAAGGATCGGAAGCACGACGCGAAGAGCCCGCTCGTTCATGACGGCGCCCCCGCGGTCATTGCGCCCGCGAGCGCCGCGGCCACCTGCCGGCACAAGCCCGCATATTCAGCCGAGGTGCGGAAGTTTTCGTCGCGCGGATATGGTGCCGGAATCGGAATTTCCGCGAAAACGCGCCCCGGACGCGGCGTCAGCACGACAATCCGCTGCGAGAGGTAAACCGACTCGAACACCGAGTGCGTCACGAAGATCACGGTGCTGCGCACGGCCTGCCACACCGCCAGAAGATCATTGTTGAGCTTGAATCGGGTGATCTCGTCGAGCGCGGCGAAGGGCTCGTCCATCAGCAGCAGTTGCGGCTCGGTCACGAGCGCGCGCGCAATCGACACGCGCATTTTCATGCCGCCCGACAATTCCCGCGGGTAGCTTTGCGCGAACGCGGAAAGCCCCACGCGGCCGAGCGCCTGCGCCACCGCCCCGGAATCCTGCTTGTGGGCGAGCTTGATCGGCAGCCGCACATTGGCTGCGACGTCGGCCCAGGGCATCAAGGTCGGCTCCTGGAACACAAAGCCAAGCCGCGCTTCGCCTGCCGGCCAGGTCACCAAGCCCGCCGTTGACGGGCTCAGGCCCGAAATAATGCGAAGGACCGTCGATTTGCCGCAGCCCGACGGGCCGAGCAGCGAGACGAACTCCCCCTCGCGCACATCGAGATTCAAACCATCGAGCGCGACCGTGCCGCTTTCGAACGTCTTGTCGACGTTGCGCAGCGAGACAATTGGCTGGCCGGACGGGCTCATTTCGGCCGGAGGTCGACGCCGACGCTCTTGTTGACGAATTGCAGCGTGTAGGCGCGCTTGTAATCCAAACCACCTTTCACGACGCCGGCGCGCACCATCTTGTCAAAGAAACTCTTCCAGTGCGCATCGGTCATGGCGCCAATGCCGAACTTTACTGAATCACCGGAATCGACGATGCCGTATTCCTTCATCTTGGCGATGGAGTAGGACAGCAGGGCGTCGGTCATTTCCGGATTTTGCTTCTTGATCAGTTCATTTCCCGGCCTGCTGTCGCCATAGATGTAGTGATACCAGCCTATCGCCGAAGCATCGACGAAGCGCTGCACGAGGTCGGGCTTCTTCTCCACCAGATCGCGGCGCGTCTCGATCAACGTCGAGTATGCGTCGAAGCCATGATCGGCCAGCAGGAACACCACCGGCTTGAAGCCGCCCTGGCGCTCGACCGCGAAGGGCTCGGAGGTCACGTAGCCCTGCATCGCGGAGTTCTTGTCGGCGAGGAACGGCTGCGCATTGAACGTGTAGGGCTTCACTTTCGATTCGTTGAAACCGAAGTCGGACTTGAGCCATTGGAAATAGGTCGTCATGCCCTCTTTCGACACGAACAATGTCCGCGTCTTCAGATCCTCGAACTTCGTGACGCCGGGATGCGCGACGAAGACTTGTGGATCCTTCTGGAAGCTCGCGGCCACCGCGACGGTCGGAATGTTGTACGCGACTGCATCGAACGACTGCAGCGAATTGGCGCTCATGAAGAAGTCGAGCTTGCCGACCGGCAGCAGGATGCGATTGTTTACGTTCGGCCCGCCGGGCACGATGGTGACGTCGAGGCCGTACTTCTTGTACGTGCCGTCGGCCAGCGCCTGATAGAAACCGCCGTGCTCGGCCTCCGCGACCCAGTTGGTGCCGAAGCGAACCTTGTCGAGCGCCTGCGACGGCGTCGCCGCCGCAACAGTGGCGATAATTCCAGCAACCCAGACGAATCTCATGGCTCGCCTTCTATTCACACACTAGCCATAACCCCTGACCGTCATTGCAGCAAATCCCGCAACCTTCCGCTAAACTAAACTCACGACGGATCGGGGGGACAGATGGACGCGGACGTCAAAACCGATAGCTCGGACAAGCAGCTTAACAATCTGGTGGCGGTGACGGTCGTCATACTCTCAGTCTTCATGGCGATCGCGAAGATCAAGGATGACAATGTCACCCAGGCGATGCAGAAGGCCAAGCAGGAGTCCGTGGATGCCTGGGCGGAATATCAGGCATCCCGCATCAAGCTGCATGTCGACGAGAACGGCCTGACGCAACTGCGGATGCTTGAAACCGCCGGCAACATCGACCGCGCAATCGCCGCCCGGCAGGCGGCGGACTATGAGGCCGACATCAAGAAGTATGAGGCGAGATCCAAGGAAACCCGCGCAAAGGCCGAGGCGCTTGAAAAAGAATACGACCGCCTCAACTTCCGCGACGACCAGTTCGATATGTCCGACGCGTTCCTCTCGATCGCTATTGCCGTGGCCGCGGTCGCTGCACTGGTCGACAGCTTCTGGCTCCTGTACGTCGCCTGGGGCTCGGGTGCCGTCGGGTTCGGCTTTGGCATTGCCGGATTCCTCGGCCTGAATTTCCGGCCGGAATGGTTGGCTCAGCTGCTAGGCACCTGAAATTACAAGATTTTTTATGCTTTGAACCTCCGGCGCTCCACCCGCGACCAAAGGGTATGCGGCCAGTTCGGCCGCCCCCAATTCAAAAGGATGGAGAAAGCCATGTTGACCAAGTCGAAATTCACCGGTGCCGCGCTCGCGACCCTCGCGCTCGCAGGCTGCCTCGTTGCTAACAGCGGCAATGCCCAGGCCCATCCCCGTTTTGGTGTCGGTCTTGGGATCGGCATTGCCACCGGTGCGGTGATCGGTGCCGCCGTCGCATCCGGCGCCTATGCGAGCCCGGTCTACAGCTGCCGCTACGTCGAGCGCTACGACCGCTGGGGCAACATTCGCCTGATCAAGGTCTGCGACGCCTACTGATCGCAAGGTTGAGATCGGCGCCTGCCTCCCGTCCATCCTCGCGCCGATCCCACACGACCCGCCCGGCAATGTCCCCGTCCGGGCGGGTCACTTTTTCTGTTCCGCACATGTCGTCGCGTCATCTTGCGGACATGCATGCGCGATGTTGTGATGTCTCCGCCAAAGGCACGGCGCAGAAGGACGGGCGGGCAATGAAGGTCTCATTCCGCTGGTTAGGAGCGGCTTCGTTGCTGAGCGTCGCGGCCGCCAGCTTATTGCCTGCTCCAGCCATAGCAGCCGGCGGCGCTTTCTTTGTCGACGATGCCCTCATCGGCAAGCCCGGCGAGTGCAAGGTCGAATCCTGGGTGTCGATCGCAAGCAATCACGATTTTCTTGCGGTTACCCAGCCTGCCTGTGTGATCAACGCGGGTATCCCGGTCGAGGTAGGCGCAACGCTCGTGCGTGCTCGCAGCGACGGTGAGTGGTCAACGGGCGCCGGACCGAAGGCGAAGATCAATATCATTCCCCTCGGTGACCAAGGCTTCGCGCTTGGTCTTTCAGGAACCACGCTGTGGAACCTGAACACGGGACAGAACGTCGGCAGCAATATCAATGTGCCCTTCACGATCCAGGCATCCAAAGACTTCCGCATCAACCTCAACGCCGGCTGGCTGTACGACGCCGTCGAGCGCGTGAACTACGGGACCTATGGCGCAGGGTTCGAGTGGAATTTCGTGCAACCGTTGACATTGATCGGCGAGGTATTCGCGCTGGCCGGACCACGACAAGAGGCACGCAGCGTGACCGAACCGCGTGCTCAGATTGGTCTGCGCTGGACGCCGGCAGAGGCCTTCGACATCGACCTGATCTACGGCCGCAACATTACCGGCGAGAATGCGAATTGGCTCACGCTCGGCTTGAACGTGCGCTTTTAGTGTCGCCGCGTATTCGATCTCACGGCCTGGAAACTAAGAGGCAAATTCGCGACGTACGATCTCGGCGCCGCCCGCCGAACTTTATGCCGAACGCGTGAATGCCAAACTCGGCAGCAAAGCAAAAGTCGTCGTCTATGGATCGAGCCAGCTTGGCGGCGACGGCGAGCTGCTCAAGAAGCTGAAGCTCGGCACCGTCGATCTCGCTCTGCCTTCAACCGTGATGACGTCAGTCGCACCGGAATTCGGCGTTTTCGAAATGCCCTATCTCGTGCAGGACCGCGGTCATGCAGCCCGCATTGCGGACAAGGTCGTTCGTCCTATTCTCGGACCGATCGCGGAAAAGGCCGGCTATCACATCCTCGGCGTCTGGGAAAACGGCTATCGCGAGATCACGAACAACAAAAAACCGATCGTGAAGCCCGAAGACCTGCAGGGTATCAAGCTTCGCGTTCCCGGAGGCGTGTGGCGGGTGAAGATGTTCAAGGCCTACGGAGCCAATCCGAGCCCGATGGAGCTCAAGGAAGTCTTCGTCGCGCTGCAGACCGGTGTCATGGATGGTCAGGAAAATCCGCTGACGCAGATTTACTCGCAAAAATTCCAGGAAGTGCAGAAGTATCTTTCGCTAACGGGCCATGTTTACACGCCGGCGTATCTCACCGCCGGCGCGAGCTGGTCGCGATTGCCGGCTGACGTCCAGAAAACTCTGGCGGATACCGCGAAGGAAGTTGAACCGGACATCCTCAAGCTGGCCGCCAAGCTCGATGGCGAGCTGATCGGCAAGATGAAGCAGTCGGGCATCCAGGTGAACGAAGCCAACAAGCCCGCATTCGTTGCTGCAAGCAAAGCGGTTTACGAGGAATTCGCCAAGGAAGTCCCGACCGGCAAGGAGCTGATTGATAAGTCGCTTGCGCTCAGCAAGGGCTCCTGATAGATTGAAACTGCGTGCCGGATCGTAAGCTCCGGCACGCATCTTTCTTTTCCCGCGCGGCGCCTGTGCGCCAACGCCACAATAAATGAAAAAATTTCGCCAAACCTACGACCGCGTGCTGGAAGCGATCGCTGTTCTCCTGATCGTGGCGGTCACGGTTATTGTCACGATGGGTTTCGTCTACCGCTGGGTCGGCGCATCGCTGGTCTGGTACGATGAGGTCGCCTCGATCGCGCTGTGCTGGCTTACTTATTACGCAAGCGCGCTCGCTGCGATGCGTGGGGCCCATATCGGCTTTTCCGGTTTTGTAAACTCGCTGCCGGCAAACTTGCGCGTTGCCGCTACGTTATTCTCCTCGCTCGTCACCATTGCGTTTTTCGTCGTGCTTATCGTGATGGGCTTTCAGGTTGTGCAGATCCTTAAAGGCGACACCTTGGTCTCCATTCCCGAGGTTTCGTTGCAGGTCACGCAATCGGTCATACCGATCGCCTCGGCGCTCTTTGTCGTTGCGGAGCTGCTCCGCCTGCCCGGGTTGTTGCGCGAGGCCCGCCGCGGTCCGCTGCTCGACCACGAGATCCTCGAGGCACTCGAGCATGGCAAGGCCGGCAAGGAGATCGGCCGATGAATACGGCAATAACGCTCATGCTCGTCGGCATGGCTGCGCTGGTGATGCTCAATGTGCCCATTGCCGTTGCACTCGGCGCGGTCGCCATGGTCGCAATCTGGATCATGCAAGGCCCGCAAATGCTGCCAAACACGGCGCTGGTGATGTTCGAAGGCGCCACCAATTTTCCGCTTCTCGCAGTGCCTCTTTTCATCCTGGCCGGCGGCATCATGAATGCCTCTTCGATCGCGCGCCGGCTGATCAACCTTGCCACCGCAATTCTCGGCTTCGTCCGCGGCGGCCTGGCGATGGTCACGGTCGGCGCCTCGATGTTCTTTGCAGAAATTTCCGGCTCGGCGGTGGCCGACGTCGCTGCCCTCGGAACCCTGCTGATCCCTGCAATGAAATCGAGGGGCTATTCCAAGGAGTTTGCAGCGGCAGTCACATCATCCTCGGCAAGCCTCGCCATTATCATCCCGCCGTCGATCCCGATGATCCTTTACGCAGCGATGGCGCAGGAATCCGCGGTGAAACTTTTCGTGGCCGGCATTATTCCCGGCGTCATCGGCGGGTTCGCACTGATGGCGCTCTGCTTCTACTACGCTTACAAATACAAATTTCCGGTCGAGCAACGCTTCAGTCTGACTAGACTCGCCCAAGCGCTGCGTGAGGCGACCTGGGCGCTGGTGATGCCGGTGGTCATCCTTGGCGGTATCTTTGGCGGATTCGTCACAGCGACCGAGGGCGCAGCGGTTGCGGTATTGGCCGCACTCGACGATCGGTGTCCTGATCTATCGCGATCTGGATATGAAGTCCCTTTATCAGGCGTGCGTCGACTTGGCGCTCCAGACGGCCGTCGTAATGTTGCTGGTGGCCGCCTCCGCCCTGGTCGGCGTATTCCTGACCGAGAGCCAACTCCCGCAGAAGCTCGCGGCTTCAATGATCAGCATCACCACGAACCCCTACATGGTGCTGCTGCTGCTCAATATCTTCTTTCTCATTATCGGCATGTTTCTGCATTCGGCAGCGGCGATCATTTTGACAGTCCCGATCCTTACGCCTTCTACTAACTGGCCGAGCTCTCGCCGGACAATATCCGCGCCCCGCACCATCGCCTGCATTTTTCCGAAGGCCACATCGCGCGGCAGATATTTCATGCCGCAGTCGGGGGCGATCACGATACGCTCGGCCGGCACATATGGGAGCGCCTTGCGAATGCGCTCCGCAACAACCTCCGGCGTCTCGACGGTCAGATCCGACAGGTCGATAACGCCAAGAATAATCGTCTTTGATGGCAGCTTTTCCAGCACCTTGAGATCGAGCTTCGGCTGAGCCGCCTCAATCGACACTTGCGCGGCGCGCGAGCCCTCAAGTTCCGGCAGAAACGAATAACCGGTCGGCTTGTCATGCACGACGGCCGCATAGCCGAAGCACAAATGCACAGCGACCGTGCCGGTGACGCCGTCGAGGGCGCGATCAAGCGCCTTCAGCCCGTACTCGCGCGCCTTTTCGGGATGCTGCTGCATCCAGGGCTCGTCGATCTGCACGATATCGGCGCCGGCCGCGAAGAGGTCCTTGATCTCCTCGTTCACCGCGGCCGCATAGTCGAGCGCCATCACCTCGTCGGATTTGTAGAACTCGTTCTGCGCCTGTTTCGACATCGTGAACGGGCCCGGCACCGTCATCTTTATGGTCTTCTTCGTGTGCGCGCGCAGGAATTGCAGGTCGCGCAGCTGGACCGGATGCTTGCGCCGGACTTTTCCGGTGACGCGCGGCACCGGGATCGGCTTGCCGCTTCGATTGAGCGTCGAGCCGGGATTCTCGGTATCGACGCCTTCGAGTGCGGTGGCAAACCGGTTTGAATAGCTTTCGCGGCGCTGCTCGCCATCCGTGATGATGTCGAGACCGGCACTTCTCCTGGTCCTGGATCGCCAGCAGCGTCGCCTCATCTTGTTTCGCTTCAAGCGCTTTCGGATCGACCAGCCAGAGATCGTCCATGCGCACGCGTGGCACCATCTTCGACAAGCGCGCACGGTCGATCAGCCAATCGGGTTGTGGGATAGGAGCCGACGAGCGAAGTAGGAAAGATCGTAGCGGCCATCGGTATCCGCTCACTTTGCCAGTTCGGCCCGGACGATCGCCGCGCCTTCGACCATGGCGCACATTTTTCCGTAGGCAACGTCGCGCGGCAAATATTTCAGGCCGCAATCTGGCGCGACAATGATCCGCTCGGGCGAGATGTGCTTCAGCGCGCGGCGGATGCGCGCGGCCACGGTTTCCGGTTTCTCGACGCTCATGTCGGAAAGATCAAGCGTTCCGAGGATGATGGTCTTGCCCGGCAATTTTTCAAGAACAGAGCAGTCGAGCTTCGATTGCGCGGTTTCAATCGAAACCTGGCTGACCGGCGAGCCGCTGAGCTCCGGCAGGAACGAATATCCCTCCGGCCGCACATGAATGATGGCGGCATAGCCGAAACAAATGTGGACCGCGGTTGGCCCTTTCACTCCGTCCAATGCGGCGTTGAGTGCCTTGAGGCCGTATTTGCGCGCCTTCTCCGGCCGCGCCTGCATGTAGGGCTCGTCAATCTGAACAATGTCGGCGCCGGCGGCGAACAGATCTTTGATCTCGGCGTTCACTGCGTTGGCGTAGTCCAACGCCATCTCCTCTTCGTCCTTGTAGAAATCGTTCTGTGCCTGCTGTGACATCGTGAACGGCCCGGGCACGGTCATCTTGATCATGCGGGTGGTATTGGCGCGCAAAAACTTGACGTCCTCGACCTCGACCGGATGGCGCCGGCGCACCTTGCCGGTTACGCGTGGCACCGGATTTGGATGACCGGAACGATCGAGGGCGGTGCCTGGATTGTCGATATCCACGCCTTCAAGCGCGGTCGCAAAGCGGTTGGAGTAGCTTTCGCGCCGCATCTCCCCGTCGGTGATGATGTCGAGCCCGGCGCGCTCCTGGTCGCGTATCGCAAGCAGCGTCGCGTCGTCCTGCGCCTGTTTCAGAAATTCGGGCGCGACGCGCCAGAGTTCCTTGGCGCGGACGCGCGGCGGAAACCGGGCGGCGAGCTTGGCGCGGTCGATCAGCCAGTCGGGCTGCGCATAGGAGCCGACAAGCGACGTCGGAAGAAGTTTGCCTGGCATATACGGCTTTCCACTGTCATGGCCGGGCTTGTCCCGGCCATCTCGCTTAGCATGGCACATTGCTCTCCTAAGCGGGATGCGCGGGTCAAGCCCGCGCATGACAAATGAGAGTCAGTGTTCAGCAGCAGCCGCCACACTCATCGCCAGCACGCGCGCCACGTGGGCCGCTTCCCGCTTGCTGCCGTCGAAAATCTGGTGCCGGCATGACGTACCATCGGCAACAATCAGGGTGTCGGCCGGCGCTTTGCGCACGGCGGGCAGCAAGGACAGCTCGCCCATCTTCTGCGACACCTCGATGGTGTCGGCGTGATAGCCAAAGCTTCCCGCCATGCCGCAGCAGCTCGATTCGATCGTCTCGACCGACAGCTGCGGGATCAGCCGTAGCGTGCTCTCGACCGCGCTCATGGCGTCGAACGCCTTCTGATGACAGTGGCCGTGGAGAAGCGCCTTCTTCGGCAGCGGCCCGAGCGGCAAGTTCAGCTGGTCCTGTTCGTGCTCATGCGCGATGAATTCCTCGAACAGCCGCGCATTTGCCGCCAGCAACTCGGCCGCTTCGCCCTTGAACATTGCAGGCAGCTCGTCGCGGAAGGTGAGCAGGCAGCTCGGCTCAAGCCCGATAACGGGAATGCCGCGTCTCACGTAAGGTGCAAGCGCGTCCAGCGTGCGTTGCATTTCCCGCCGCGCCTGTTCCACCAGACCGACCGCAAGGAAGGTACGGCCGCAGCATAAAGGCCGCTCGTTCAGATCGGCCGGGAGCGGTGCATAGACGCGATAGCCGGCGGCGACGAGCACGCTCAAGGCGTCGTCGAGGTTCTCACGCTCGAAATAGCGATTGAACGTGTCGGCGAACAACACGACTTCACGTGCGCCCGCATTGTCTTCGCCGCTCACGTAGCGCCAGTCGGACCGGTCGCGATAGGTGTCGCTTCGCCATTTCGGCAGGCTGCGCCGCGAGGAAAACCCGGCGACAACCTCCGACGCCTTGCGAAACAGCCCGTTTCCATTGCGCATATTGAAGAGGCGATGCCAGCGCACCGCGTAGGGCGCGTAATGCGGCAGGAAACCGACCAGCTTGTCGTGCAGCGAAAGCTCGAACTTCTCCGCACGGGCCGCCAAAACCTCGATTTTCATGCGCGCCATGTCGACGCCGGTCGGGCATTCGCGGCGGCAGGCCTTGCAGGACACGCAAAGTTTCAACGTGTCGGCCATTTCGTCGGCGATGAGCGCGGCCGGGCCCAATTGCCCGGTCACCGCCAGCCGTAGTGTATTGGCGCGCCCGCGCGTGACGTCGCGCTCGTCGCGGGTGACGCGATAGCTCGGGCACATCACGCCGCCGGTGAGCTTGCGGCAGGCGCCGTTGTTGTTGCACATCTCGACGGCGCCCTGAAAACCGCCGCCGGAACCTGGATAAGCCGACCAGTCGAGATGCGTCTTGATCGGCTCGCCGTGATAGCCGGGCGCGTAGCGGAACAGGCTGCGGTCGTCGAATTTCGGCGGACGCACGACCTTGCCGGGGTTGAAGAAGCCCTTCGGGTCGAACCTGTCCTTCACTTCCTCGAAGGCGCGGGCGAGCCGCGTGCCGAACATCGGCTCGTTGAACTCCGAGCGCACCAGCCCGTCGCCGTGCTCGCCGGAATGCGATCCCTTGTATTCGCGCACCATCGCGAACGCCTCCTCGGCGATCTCGCGCATGGCATGCACGTCTTTTTCCTGGCGAAGATTGAGGACGGGGCGCACGTGCAGGCAGCCCGAGCCGGCATGCGCGTACCATGTGCCGCGCGTGCCGTGCTTCTCGAAAATGCCGGTGAGCCGCGACGTGTAATCGGCGAGATGCTCGAGCGGCACGGCGCAGTCTTCCACGAAGGAGACCGGCTTCCCCTCCTCCTTCATCGACATCATGATGTTGAGGCCCGCCGTGCGAACTTCGGTGATCGCCGCCTGCAGATCGGGATTGAGGACTTCGACGACGCCGCCCCATTTGGCGCCGCTCTTGTCCCAACCAAAGCCGAGATCGCCCATCAGCTGCTTGAGCTGCTGCAGCATGCGCAGGTTGACTTCGTGGTCGTCCTCGCCGAACTCGACCAGCAGGATCGCCTCCGGCGCCTCGCGCACGAACTTGTCGAGCGTCGGCTGGAAGATCGGAATCTTGCGCGCAAGCTCGATCATCGTGCGGTCGATCAATTCCACTGCGATCGGCTTGAGGCGCACGATGTGCTGCGCCGAATTCATCGCCTCGAAGAAGCTGCCGAAGTGGCATGCGCCGACCGCGCGGCGGCCGAGCAACGGCGAAAGCTTCAACTCGATGCGCGTCGAGAACGCCAGCGTCCCTTCCCCGCCGACGAGGACGTGCGCGAGGTTGATGTCGTTCTTGCCGGGCACCAGCGCGTCGAGATTGTAGCCGCCGACGCGGCGCTGCACTTTGGGGAACCGCTCGGCGATCTCACCGGCCTCGCGCGCACCGATGGCGAGCAGATCCTTCGCGAGCGGCCGCAACGGCGCCGGCACATCCTTGAGATTGCCGCCGATGGGGCCGAAATGCGCAAGCGTGCCGTCGGCCAGCAACGCCTCGATCGAGATGACGTTGTCGCGCATCGTGCCGTAGCGCATCGAGCGCCCGCCGCACGAATTGTTGCCCGCCATGCCGCCGATGGTCGCGCGGGAGGACGTCGAGATGTCGACGGGAAACCACAGCCCGTGCGGCTTGAGCTGGCGATTGAGGTCGTCGAGCACGATGCCGGGCTCGACCGTCACGCGTCTCCGCTTGACGTCGAGATCCAGGATGCGCGTGAGGTATTTCGAGCAGTCGACGACGAGCGATTTGCCGACCGCCTGGCCGGCCTGCGACGTGCCGCCGCCGCGCGCCAGGACCGTCGCCCCCTCGCTGCGGGCAATCGCTATCGCGCGATCAGCCTCTTCGATCGTGCGCGGCGCGACGACGCCCACCGGCATGATCTGATAGTGGGATGCATCGGTTGAATAGCGGCCGCGCGAAAACGCGTCGAATTGCACCTCGCCGGTCAATTCGGCCCTCAGCCGGCGCTCCAGACCGGGCATGACAACGGCCACGTTTTCTTATCCTTTTTGGGCGGCGCTAAGCCTATGCATAAGGACTAGTTTGCCTTGCGGAAAACCGCTTGACCGCAATGTTGCATTCATAGTTCAACGCGACAAGCGCCGCCCCTGATCGGACCGCGCCCGTGGCCAAACCACGCTAACCCCCTAAAAGCTGCCGTTTCAGGAGCGGACTGCCTATGGCTAAGAATTCCTCGCGTACGATCGGGCGACACTTTCTCCACATCCCGGGGCCCTCGCCGCTGCCGGACCGGATTCTGCGGGCGATGGACACGCCGATCATCGATCATCGCGGTCCTGAATTCGCCAAGCTGGCCAAGAAATGCCTGGACGGCATCAAGACCATTTTCAAGACCACGAATCCCGTCATCATCTATACCGCGACCGGAACCGGCGCCTGGGAAGCGGCGCTCGTCAACACACTGTCGCCCGGCGACAAGGTGCTGATGGTCGAGACCGGCCAGTTCGCCACGTTGTGGAAAAAGATGGCCGAGAAAATCGGCCTGCAGCCGGAATTCATTGCGACCGACTGGCGCATCGGCGCCGATCCCGCCGCGATCGAGGCGCGCCTGCGCGAAGACAAGGGCAAGGAGATCAAGGCGGTCTGCTTCCTGCACAATGAAACCTCGACCGGTTGCCTTTCGCCGGTGGCGGAAATCCGCAAGGCGATCGACCGCGCCGGGCATCCTGCGCTGCTGATGGTCGACACCATTTCCTCGCTCGCGTCGACCGATTATCGGCACGACGAATGGGGCGTCGACGTGACCGTCGGCGGCGCGCAGAAAGGTTTGATGTTGCCTCCCGGCATGTCGTTCAACGCCGTGAGCGACAAGGCGCTGGCGGCGAACAAGACGTCCAAGCTCACCAAGTCGTTCTGGGCCTGGGACGAAATGCTGACGATGAACAAGGTCGGCTTCTTCCCGTACACGCCCGCGACGCAGATGCTGCAGGGCCTCGCCGTGTCGATCGAGATGCTGCACGAGGAAGGCCTCGACAATGTCTTCGCGCGTCACGACCGGCTGGCGGAAGCGACCCGCCGCGCCATCAAGACCTGGGGCCTCGACACCATCTGCCGCGATCCCAAATACTATTCTCCGACGATCACCGCCGTGCTGCTGCCGGAAGGTCACGACGCCGACGCGTTCCGCGCGCTGGCGCTCGAGCAGTTCAATATTTCGTATGGCTCGAGCTTCGGCCGCTTCACCGGCAAGATGTTCCGCATCGGGCATCTCGGCGACATCAACGACGCGATGATGCTGGGCGGCCTGGCCGCAACCGAGATGGCGCTCGCGCTCGCCAATATCCCGCACAAGAAGGGCGGCGTGCAGGCGGCGATGGATTATCTCGTGTCCCAGCACGGCCGCGCCGCCAAGCAGGCGGCGGAGTAGAAAGCCAATCTCTACCCGTGGTCATCGCGAAAGCGGGGACCCACTTCTTCTGGATTCCCGCTTTCGCGGGAATGAGCGGATTGTCGGTTAAGCCGCCTTTACCCAGTCATTCGCCCGCGGGGCACGCACGAGCCTATTCGATCACCTTTTCGGCCCGCAGCAGAAACGAGTCCGGAATGTTCAGGCCGAGCGCTTTGGCGGTTTTCAGATTAACCAGAAGCTCAAACCGTGTCGGTTGCTGTATCGGTAGATCGCTGGGCTTCACGCCTTTGAGGACCTTGTCGACATAAGTCGACGCTTGGCGGATCATGTCCGCGACATTGGGTCCGTAAGACATCAATCCCCCCGCTTGAACCCATCCGCCCCATCCACCCACCAGTGGCAGGCGTTCCCGGTTGGCAAACTCGACGATGCGTTGCGACATTGGCGGCTGTCTGCCGCGACGACACGATATAAAGGCCATCGACATTGGCCTGCTTCGCCGCTGCAAGCGCGCGATCGATGATCGGCAGGTTCGCGTATTTCGACGGCCTGCAACTCAAGCTTCAGGGCCTGGGCTGCGCGTTGCGCAACAGGCATTTCGTTGTCGGCATGGCTGGGATCACGCACGACTCCCACGCGCGACAGACGAGGAGCAGCTTCCCTGAACGTTTCGAGCCGCTTGGCGGCGAGTTGATCCGACAGGAATGTCACGCCGGTGGAATTACCGCCCGGCTTTCCCAGGCTTGCCGCGAGGCCGAGCAGCACCGGATCTGGGCTCATGGCGTAGACAATCGGGATCGTCTGCGTCGCCTTCGCAACATGAGGAGTGACGTCGCCGCCGAGCGCAAAAATCACGTCGGGCTTGCTGCCCACCAGAGCCGCGGCGAGTTCAGGAAGCCGCTCCGGCCGACCCTGCGCAAAGTGATACTCAATCGCGACGTTCTGGCCGTCGAGCGTAGCCAAGCTGACGGAGACCTTCCAGGAAAGCCCGCGTATTCGGATCCTGGTCGGGTGTGCTGTAAATCAGGACGCCGACGCGAGGGCGGCGCGCCGCTTGCTGCGCATGTGCCCGAAATGGCCGGTTTGCCACCGCAAGAGCGGCCACTCCTGCAACAAATTCTCTTCGTCGCATATCGAGCCTCCGCGCAGGCGCTAATATTGTATCAGATCGCAAGACACGGTGCTTATGAGGGCTAAGCCGCCTTCACCCAGTCATTCGCCCGCAAGGTGCGCGCGACGAAATCCGACATCGCCTTGAGCGTCGGCTCAGGCGCCTCGCGTTGCGGCGAATGGCGCGCGCCCGGCAGAAGCGCCACCTCGACCGGGCAATAGCATTCCTGCTGCGCAACCTCGATCTGCTTCACGGTGCCGTACTGGTCGTCCTCGCCCTGCACGATCAGCACCGGCACGCGGATATAGGCGAGGAACTCGGTGATGTCCCATTTGCGGAATTGCGGGTCGAGCCAGGCGCCGTTCCAGCCCTTGAATGCATTGTCGACATCGTCGTGCCAGCGCGCGAGCCGCGCGCGCAGGTCGCCTGTTTCATAGGCTTTCCGGGCTTCGACGATCGAGGCGATGCCGGGATCCTCGGTGAAGAAATGCGGCGCGATCAGCACGAGGCCGCCGACCCGGTGATCCTGATGGCTGCCGGCGTAGATCACCGCAATGGAAGCGCCGTCGCTGTGGCCGATCAGCAGCCCGCGCCGGAAGCCGATGGCATCGAGCAGTTTCGGCAAGGTTTCGCGCGCTTCATCGTGCATATAAGAGAGCGGGCGCGGCAGGCTCACCGGGCTCGATTTTCCGTAGCCCGCGCGCGAATAGACGAACACGCCGGCACCCGTCGCGGCCGCAAGTTTTTCGGGAAAATCGTTCCACAAACCGACACAGCCCAGCCCTTCATGCAGCAGCACGAGGGTTGGCGCCTTATCCGGCTGCGGGCCGACGAAGCGGTATTCGAGTTTTTGTGAGTCGATGTCGAGAAAGCCGGAATCGGAGAGAATCATTCGCTGTCGTCCCGGGCGAGCGAAGCGAGGCCCGGGATCCATAGCCACCGGACTCTCGATGGGCTGCGGAGTATGGGTCCCCGCCTTCGCGGGGACGACCAATTTAGAGGCATTACTGCTTCCCTTCCGCCCGCAGCTTGAAGCGCTGGATTTTCCCGGTTGCCGTCTTCGGCAGGTCTTTGCGGAATTCGATCCAGCGCGGATATTTGTAGGGCGCGAGCTTCTGCTTGACGTGCTCCTGCAACGCATGGACGAGCGCATCGTTCGCCTTCTCCGGTGACTTGAGCACGACAAAGGCCTTCGGCTTGATCAGCTTCTGCTCGTCATTCCAGCCGACGACCGCGGCCTCCAGCACGTCAGGATGCGAGGACAGCGCGGCCTCGACCTCGAACGGCGAAACATACATGCCTGACACTTTCAGCATGTCGTCCTGGCGCCCGCAGCACACATAATATCCGTCGGCGTCTTCGATATATTTGTCGCCGGAACGCGTCCACTCGCCCTGGAAGGTCGAGCGCGACTTCTCGCGGTTGTTCCAGTACATGATCGCGCTGGTCGGGCCGCGCACGTAGAGCTCACCCATCTCTCCCTTCTTCACCGGATTGCCGTCGTCGCCGATGAGCTTGATCTCGTAGCCGGGCACCGGTTTCCCGGTGGTGCCGTACTTGGTCGCGCCCGGCGCGTTGGTGAGATAGATGTGCAGCATCTCGGTGGTGCCGAGCCCGTCGGAAATCTCGAGGCCATAGCGCTCCTTCCAGCGCAGCGCGATTTCCTCCGGCAGCGCCTCGCCGGCCGAGATGCAGCGGCGAAATTTCACCTCGGATTTTTTCGGCGCATCCGGGCTGGCAAGAAATGCCGCATAGAATGTCGGCACCGCGAAAAATACCGTGATCGGATGTTTCCGCAGCAAGGCCGCGACCCCGTCCGGGGTCGGGCGATCCGCATTGAGAACCGTCGTTGCGCCGACAGTCATCGGAAACGTCATCGCGTTGCCGAGCCCGTAAGCGAAAAACAGTTTCGCCACCGAATAGCATACGTCGCTTTCCTTCAGGCCCGCGACCGGCGTGCCGTAAAGATCGGCGGTCAGCTTCAGGCTGGCATGCACATGCACGGCGCCTTTCGGCTTTCCGGTCGAGCCCGAGGTGTAGAGCCAGAACGCAATGTCGTCGCTCGTGGTCGGGGCGGTGTAAGAATCGGGTTCGTCTGCGCCAATGACATCCTCGAACAGACGATAGCCGTGCGGATTGTCGCCCGAGACGATGACGTGCTCGAGATCGGGGTTTTGCTTGATCAGCTTCTCGAAGCGTGGAAACAGCGCCTCCGACACGACAAGGCACTTGGCCCGGCTGTCGGCGAGCATGAAACGATAGTCGTCCTCCGTCAGCAGCGTGTTGACCGGCACGGCAATGATGCCGGCCTTCAGGCAGCCGAGAAACGCTGTCGGCCAATCGATGGTATCGAGCAGCGCGATCAGCACGCGCTCTTCGCGCTTGACGCCGAAGCCCGCGCAGCGCAGCGCCGAAGCGCGCCACACGGTCAGCGAGCTGGCCATAGGTGTGCGGGCCGCGCACGTCGATATAGGCCGGCTTGCCGGCGCGGCCGGCATCGAGATTTTTCCGCAGGACGTCGGCGGCGAAATTGTAATCACGTGGGACTGCGCCCACCGCCCCGGCTTCAGCTGCGGCCGCAACCGCGACTGCCATAGCTTCCTCCCCGGCGGCCATACGCCGCGTGTTGCTGGAATTATGCGGGCCGCGGGCGACCCTCGCAATGCGTTTATAATTCCGGCCTGTCGCTGCGGTTATAGAGCCCATTCCTGTCCGGGTCGCTGTACCGGGCGGAAATTGCCGCTAATGTGACGCCTTCTTTCGGCAGCGTCAGTGTTGGAGTTTTTCGATGATTTTCAGCCGCGACCGCATCCTCACCACCCACGTCGGCAGCCTGCCGCGCAACGAGAAACTCTCCGACCTACTGATGGCGCAGGAGGAAGGCAAGGATTACGACCCGAAGGAATTGCTGTCCGAGATGGACCAAGCGGTGCGCCACGTCGTCCGGAAGCAGATGGAAGCCGGCATCGACATCGGCAATGACGGCGAGCAGCGACGCATTTCGTTCCAGACCTACGTTCCGCAACGCATGACCGGTTTCGGCGGCGTGTCGAAGCGCCGGCGCGGGCGGGAATTTGAGGAATTTCCCGAGTTGCTGTCTTACCTGATGCGCCGCTTCCCGAGCCCGGCCAAGAGCCAGCAAGGCGCGCCGGAAGCGCAGGCTGACATCAAGTACAAGGACCTCAAGCCGATCAACGAAGAGACGGCAGGCTTCAACAAGATCGCGGACGAGTTCGGCGCATTTTCCGAACGGTTCATGACCGCGCCCTCGCCCGGCATCATTTCGACCACGATGCTCAACGCCTTCTACAAGACGCATGACGATTATCTCGATGCAATCGCGCGCGAGATGAAGAATGAATACCAGACCATCCATAAAGCGGGCCTGATCCTGCAGATCGACGCGCCCGATCTCGCCATGGATCGCGTCATGATGTACCGCGATCTCGACGATGCCGGCTTCGTCAAGCGCGTCGAGCGTCACGTGCAGGCGATCAACGACGGTATTGCCGGCATCCCGCGCGACCGCGTGCGGCTGCATGTCTGCTACGGCAACTGGGAAGGCCCGCACATCCACGACGTTCCGCTCGAGAAGATCCTGCCGGCGCTCTACCAGGCGAAGGTCGGCGCGCTGTCGATCGAGTTCTCCAATCCGCGCCACGCCCACGAATACGATGCGCTCAAGAAACATCCGTTGCCGAAAGACATGTTGCTCATTCCCGGCGTCGTGGAGACCACCAGCAATTTCGTCGAGCACCCCGAGGTCGTGGCGCGCCGGATCGAAGAGGCCGTGCGCGCGGTCGGCGAGCGCGAGCGGGTGATCGCGTCGACCGATTGCGGCTTCGGCACATTTACCAAGCGCGAATGGGTGATCGAGCCGGTGGTCTGGCTCAAGCTCGCCGCGATCCGCAAGGGCGCCGACATCGCGTCGGCGAGGCTATGGGGCCGCAAGAGCGCGGCGTGAGAAACGGGCTTAAGACTCTCATCCGTCATTGCCGGGCATAGCCGTTCGAAGAACGGCGTGCTTTCGCACGCCTATGACCCGGCAATCCATGAGGCCGTGCCACAAGCACAGTCGACCGTAAGGCCGCTCCACGCTTTCGGCTCATCATGGATGCGCGGGTCAAGCCCGCGCATGACACTGAGTGTGGGGGCACGCGCGATCCTCACGCGATTCCCGATTCACTTGTCAAACAGCCCGCCTTCGCCGAAGGCTTCCGCCTTCGCGCTGACGCGCTACGGCGGACTAAAAACCCGCCGAAGCTCGCTAGCGAGGGGAGGCGGGTACGGCGGGCAAGCCAACGCTCCGCCGCCCTGTTTCTTTGCGGCGCCGGGTACGCCGTCGTCTTTGGGAAGATCCGCATCGCCCGGAAGAAGAACCGAGGGCGCGCGGGACGCCAGGGGTCCAAAGGGACCCGCGGGCCTCGACGCCTCGCGACATCGAGGCTTGTCGAAGTCCTTGTGCCTCGCCTTGCGCTCTGGTTCGAGCGATCGGCAAAGCGTGCCGCAAGTCCGCCAAACCCAAGGCGTCCCGCGCGCGGTGTTTATAGGTTTGCTCCGCAAGCAAGCCCCGGTGGTCGCTTTTCATTCGCGTCTGCCCGTTGGGGCTTCACCGCGACATGTCCACCGAGCGGGACCCTGACCGGGCCGGCCCTCTTCTGACCGAGGCCGGCCAAACAACGGTCGCCAGCGGGGTCCCGGGCGCGCAGCAGGCGCGCTGGGGCTCGCTTGCGGCTTGGACCGCCGGGCCCCCGCACCGCATCTCCGATGCAAGGTCATAGTCCCCGGCCACCGCTCCCCGCCCCGCGTCTGGAGACGCTGATCAGACACCCCTCGGCAACGGGGCGGGATAATCCTAGGAATACATACCTTAGGAATATAGTCAAGAGGACAAAATTGGGCGGCCGCGGAACCCACAAATTCCTCGGCTTTCGCTATAAGATAGTATCTTTACTATTTTAACGGCCGGCGCATAATGGTGCGGTCTAACAGGGCCCACACATGCCGCGGACCGCGCTTCGGCAACCGGTAAGGATGAGTGGCGAGCTGACTGCCCGCATCATGTTTGCGGGCCGCTCCTCATCGCTGTCGGCGCAGATCGTTGCCTGGGTCCGCGACGCCCTCTTCGCCAAGAAGCTCAAGCCCGGCGACTTCCTCGGCACCGAAAAAGACCTCGCCGCCCGTTTCGACGCAAGCCGCATCGTGGCGCGCGATGCCCTGCGCACCCTCGAGGCGCTTGGCATCGTCGAGATCCGCATGGGCAAGGGCGGCGGCGCGCGCATCGCCCAGGGCAATCCGCGCCTGTTCGCGGAAGCGCTCGCCGTGCAGCTCGACCTCACCGGCGTTTCCACCTCCGAGATCATGGATGCGCAGCGCGCGATCGAGACGCTCGGCGCCGAGCTCGCTGCCGAAAATGCGACCGCCGCCGATGTCGCCAAGTTGCGCGCCCTGCTGCGTCAGGCCGAAGAGTCCATCGGCGACCTTGATGCCTTCACCCGGCTGTCGCGCGACTTCCACCTCGCGGTCGCCGAGGCTTCGCACAATCGCGTGCTCGTGGTGCAGCTCATTTCGCTCGAGCACGTGTCCTGGCCGCGCCGCAACGTCACCGCCACGCCGAAGCTTGCGCGCCACATTCTCGAAATTCACACCAAACTCACCGACCTCATCGAGCTGCGCGACGCCGCCGGCGCCCGCACACTGATGGACGACCACGTGAAGATGATCCGCGCCCGGCGCGTTGCCGAGCGCGACCGCGGTCACGAGACAACCTGCTGCTAGAATCAAGGGAGGACAACATGCCCAAATTCATCATCGAACCGCATTTCCGCCTGCAGGAGTGGGTGGCGGAGGAAAAGGACTATTTCCGCCAAGGAAGGCCTCGACTACGAATTCCGCGAGCTGATGCGCGCGACCGATGGCAAGATCCACGACAAGGGCGACAAGGTCGGCGCCTACCAGTCGTTCGAGGAAGGACGCAAATCAAACGTCAGCTGCGCATGCCACTGGACAGTGAATGTCGCGGCCTCGAACGGCCACGGCAAAATGTACACCGACGTCTATTCGGTGGCGCCGGCGGGCATCTTCGTGCCGGCCGACTCGAAGATCGAAGACACCGGCCGATCTCGCCGGCGTTCCCGTTTCGGTCGGCTATCAGTCCGGCAGCCATTATTCGACAGTGCAGGCGCTGGAGCAGTATCTCAAGCCGGAACAGATAAACCTCGTCTATTCCGACGGCATGTTGTTCGCGCGCATGGAGAAATTGTTCGAGGGCAAGGCCCCGGCGGTGCATCTGTTCGGCGGGCCCTATTACTTCGCCGAGCAGCTCGGTTTCCGGAAGGTGATCGACTGCACCTTCATGATCGGCACCATGATCCACGGCGATCCCGATCCGGAAGACCTGCGCAAGTTCTTCCGCGCCCTGCGCAAGGCGCAGCGCGACATCGACCTGCGGCCCGAGCTCTATACCCACTATTACAAGAACGAATTTCCCGACCGCTTCCACGACAAGATGGATACCCGGCGCTGGGGACCCGGCGAGCGGCTGGTGTTCGAGCCCTATACCAAGGAAGTGTACGAGGAGTCGTTCGAGTGGATTGCGTCCCACGGCATCTTCCCCGAGGGAAAGATGGGCAGCAGCCAATACGAGCGCGCGACTTTGTCGCTGGGCTGACAGCCAGTGTTTGTACGCTAATAGTCAGGCTTCCAACCAATAGCGCCGCCAACCCAGGTTCGCGGCGCTTTTCTTTGCCGGGAAGGTCAGGCATTCTAGCGGTAACAATACGAAGCAGTGGTTAGGGGAGGATACAATGAAACGCTCGCTATTTGCCGGCGCCGCCTTGCTTGCGGCAGTCATGCTGCCGGCCGCAGTCAGTGCCCAGGAAACGATCAAGATCGGTGTCATCACTGCCTTTTCAGGCCAGTTCGCCGATACCTCGGCGCAGATCGACAACGGCATCAAGCTCTATATGAAGCAGCACGGCGACAAGGTCGCCGGCAAGAAGATCGAGATCATCCGCAAGGATACCGGCGGTCCGAATCCCGACGTCTCAAAACGTCTCGCACAGGAACTCATCGTCCGCGACAAGGCCGACATTCTGGCTGGCTTCGCGCTGACGCCGGAAGCGCTCGGCGCCGCGAGCGTTGCCGACGAAGCCAAGAAATTCATGGTCGTCATGAACGCGGCGACGGCGGTCATTACTGAAAAATCGCCCTACATCGTTCGCGTGTCACTGACCCTGCCCATGATCGGTGAAACGCTCGGCACCTGGGCGGTCAAGAAGGGCGGAGTGAAGAAAGTCTATACGATGGTCACCGACTTCGGCCCCGGCCTTGACGCCGAGGCATCATTCCAGCGCGCATTCAAGGCGGCCGGAGGCGAAGTCGTCGGGTCGGTGCGTATGCCGATCGCCAATCCGGACTTTTCGGCTTTCGTCCAGCGCGCCAAGGACCTCAATCCGGAATCGATCTTCGTGTTCATCCCGGGCGGCGCGCAGCCGGCGGCGCTCGGCAAGGCGTTCGCCGAACGCGGCATGGATCCAAAGAAGATCAAGCTCCTGAGTACCGGCGAGCCGGTGGATGAAAATGCCATCAAGAGCCTCGGCGACCTCGCGCTTGGACGCCTGAGCGCATGGCACTACGACTACAATCACAAGTCCAAGATGAACGCGGACTTCGTGAAGGCCTTCAACGCCGAGTACAAGCGCAACCCCGACTTCTTCGCGGTCGGCGGCTATGACGGCATGCATCTCATTTACGAGACGCTCAAGAAGACCGGCGGCAAGACCGACGGCGCTGCCTTGGTCGCAGCCGCCAAGGGAATGAAGTGGGAGAGCCCGCGCGGCCCGATCTCGATCGATCCGGCGACCCGCGACATCGTGCAGAATGTCTACATCCGCCGGGTCGAGAAGGTCGGCAAGGACATCGTCAATGTCGAGTTCGAGACCATCCCGAACGTGAAGGACCCGACGCACAAATAAGCCGGCGCCCTAACGCATCTACCAGGCTTCACGATGGGGCGATCGCGTTCGGTCGCCCCATCAACTTATTCAGAGCGGCGAATTCGTTCATTTCCGCGCACTCGCCGTCGCGAAGCCAAAGCGGCTTCGCTTTGGCGGAGCAGGGAGCGGAAATCCGCAGAAACTAGGCTATAAGATTCGGCGCTGATTCCCGCTTCTGCGGGGAACAGACAACGCAAGGCAACCCGCGCTCAATATGCTGCCTCCGGTCTTCGGCGTCCTGTTCGATGGCATTGCCTACGGCATGTTGTTGTTCGTGCTGTCGGTCGGCCTGTCGGTGACGCTCGGCCTGATGAATTTCGTCAATCTCGCCCATTGCGCATTCGCGATGCTCGGCGGCTACGTTTCGATCACCCTGGTCAATGACTTTCACTGGCCGTTCCTGGCCACTTTGCCTTTGGCATTTCTTGCCGCCGCGATCGTCAGCGTCGTCCTCGAGCGCACGCTCTACCGCCAGCTTTACCGGTCGAGCGACCTGGATCAGGTGCTGCTGACGATCGGCCTCGCCTTCATCTCGGTGTCCATCGCCGCCTACATTTTCGGAACCACGCAGCAGCCGGTTGAGACGCCGGCCCTTCTGCGAGGCGGGGTCGATTTTCTGGGTCTCGGGCTTGGCAAATACCGGCTGTTCCTGGTCGGCACAGCGCTCGTGGTGACGGTTCTTCTCGTCGCCGGCCTCGAATACACCCGCTTCGGCGCGCAGGTGCGCGCGGCGGTGGACAATCAGCGCATGGCGCGCGGCCTTGGCATCGATGTCGACCGCACGTTTGCGGCGACCTTTGCGCTCGGCTCCGGCCTCGCCGGCCTCGGCGGCGCGCTCGCCATCGAGATCGTCGGCCTCGATCCGAACTTCGCCTTCACTTATCTCGTCTATGTGCTGATCATCGTTTCGGTCGGCGGGCTCGGTTCGATCGCCGGTTCGTTCGCCGCGGCAATGCTGATCGGGGTCAGCGACGTCGCGGGCAAATATTACGCGCCGGAGCTCGGCGCCTTCCTGATCTATCTGGTCATGGTGGTGGTGCTGATGTGGCGTCCCGCCGGCCTGTTCGGGAGGCGCTGAAGATGCGGGGCGCGCGCTCAACAAACTCCGCTCATTCCCGCGCCACAGTTTTCGACGTCATGCGCGGGCTTGACCCGCGCATCCATGATGAGGTCCAAGCACGTAAAGTCGTACTGCCCTTGCCGCGTAAAGGCCTCATGGATTGCCGGGTCAAGCCCGGCAATGACGGCGGAGAGGTCGACGGACCCAATGTCACCGGAAGTACATTGATATGACATCCGTTGCATTGACGCCCCAGGGCTATCTGCAGGCGCAGAGCCGCTGGCATCCCCTCGAAATCGCGTTCTGGCTGGCGACGCTTTTGCCTTTCGTGCTGTTTCCCGACTACCTGTCACTGGCAAGCCAGATCGCCATCACGGCCCTGTTCGCGCTCTCGCTCGACATTATTCTCGGTTACGCAGGCATTGTTTCGCTCGGCCATGCGGCGTTTTTCGGCATCGGTGCCTATTCGGCGGGGTTGCTCTCAAAATATGGCTGGGGCGAACCGTTGAGCGGCGTCATATTCGCCGCGGCGGTTGCCGGCGTTGTCGGCCTTGCCGTCAGTTTCGTCATTGCGCGCTTCCGTCATTTCACCCTGATCATGATCACGCTTGGCCTCGGTTTGCTCGCTTTCGAAGCGGCAAACCGCGCGCATTGGCTCACCGGCGGCAGCGATGGCCTGCAGGGCGTATCGATGTGGCCGGTGCTCGGACTGTTCAAGTTCGATCTCTATGGATACACCGCCTACACTTATTCGCTCGTCGTCCTCTTCCTGGTTTTCCTGGGCGCGCGGCGCCTGATCAATTCGCCGTTAGGCCTTGCGCTTCGCGGCATTCGCGAAAATTGGGTGCGCATGCCTGCGATCGGCGCCGACAGCCAGGCCCATATCCGCAAGGCCTATACGATTGCCGCGGCCATGGCCGGCCTTGCCGGCGCGGTGCTGGCGCAGACCACCGAGAGCGTGTCCCTTGAATCGATCAGCTTCCAGCGCTCCGCCGACGTGCTGGTGATGCTGGTGCTCGGCGGCGCCGGCCGCCTCTATGGCGGGCTGATCGGTGCCATCATCTTCATGGTCGCGCGCGACCAGTTCTCCGGTATCGCGCCGCAGTACTGGTACTTCTGGATCGGCATGCTGCTGGTGACGGTCGTCATGGTCCTTCCGAACGGCATCCTCGGTGGACTGTCGCATTTTTACGCGCGGTGGAGAGGCAAATGAGCCCGCCCGCACAATCGAAAGGCGCGATCGCTTTGGGCACGCGCGGATTGTCCAAGGCATTCGGCTCGCTGGCGGTGGCGCGCGACATCGCGATCAATCTTCCGGTCGGTGCACGCTATGCCCTCATCGGGCCGAACGGCGCCGGCAAGACCACATTGATCAACCTGATGACCGGCATGCTGACGCCCAATGCCGGGCAGATTTTCCTCGCCGGCGACGACATCACCGCGCTCGGGCCGCAGGAGCGGGTGCGGCGCGGCCTTGCGCGCACGTTCCAGATCAACACGCTGTTTGCCGGTCTCAATGCGCTCGAGGCGGTCACGCTTGCAGTCGCCGAGCGCCGCGGGGTGGCCGGGCAATTCTGGCGGGGCGTCGGCTCGCACAGCGAGACGATCGACGAGGCCTACGAAATCCTGCGCAAGCTGAAGCTGGGCGACTCCTGCTATCAGGTCACGCGCGAGTTGCCGTACGGACGTCAGCGCCTGCTCGAGATCGCGCTGGCACTCGCCACCCGGCCAAAGGTTCTGCTGCTCGACGAGCCCGCCGCCGGCGTGCCGCCGGAAGAAAGCGGCGAAGTGTTCGAGGCGGTTGCAGGGCTGTCCGACGACCTGACTCTTTTATTCATCGAGCACGACATGCATGTCGTGTTCCGCTTTGCCAGCCACATCATCGTGCTGGTGGGCGGGGCCATCTTCACCGAAGGCACGCCGGCCGAAATCTCGGCCGACGCGAGCGTCCGCGAAGTCTATCTGGGCAAGCGCAAGCATGGCTGAATCGCTTCTCAAGCTCGACAACGTGACCGCCGGCTACGGCGATGCCGTGGTGCTGCATGGCATTTCACTTGATCTGCCGGAGCACGGCAGCCTCGCCGTGCTTGGCCGCAACGGCGTCGGCAAGTCCACGCTGCTCCTGACGATCATGGGTTATACGCAACTGCGCGGCGGCGGCATCAGTTGGCGCGGGCAGAACATTTCGCGCATCTCGCCCAATCGCCGCGCGACCAACGGCATCGGCTGGGTGGCGCAGGAGCGCGAGATCTTTCCATCGCTCTCGGTTGATGAAAATCTCACCGTCGCTTCGCGGCCGGGACCGTGGGATCTCGACGCGGTCTTCAAGATGTTTCCGCGGCTCGCCGAGCGCCGCAGCAACATGGGCAACCAGCTCTCCGGCGGCGAGCAGCAGATGCTGGCGATCGCGCGCGCTTTGATGACCAATCCCGCGCTGATGCTGCTGGATGAGCCGTTCGAAGGATTGGCGCCGGTGCTCGTCGACGAACTCACCGCCGCGATGAAACTGATGCTGTCAGACCGGAAGATTGCCATCATCCTGGTTGAGCAGCACACCGATATCGCGCTGGAATTGACCGCCGAGGCGATCGTGCTGGAGCGCGGCGCGGTGGCACACCGCGCACCATCGGCGCAATTGCTGAAGGACACCGCGACACTCGAGCGGCTGGTCGGGTTGCGCGTGGCCGCGACGGCGTGACATTCTACCCGTCTGTAACGACGAGGCAGTAATCGGTCATGGCCAACCCAATGATTCCCCGCGAGCGCGCCGAGTATTCCGCGATCGTGGATCGCCCGCCGCTCAAGCTGCCGGGCAATGCGCGCATCGTGTTCTGGACCATCGTCAACTACGAGGTCTGGGACATCGGCAAGCCTATGGCGCGGCAATTGCTCCCGGCGCCGACCGGCGTGCCGCTGATGCCCGACGTCGTGCACTGGGGATTCCACGAATACGGCATGCGGGTCGGCTGCTGGCGCTTCTTCGAGCTGTTCAAGAAGCTCGGCATCAAGCCGACCCTCGCGGCCAACGCCCGCATCTGCGAGGACTATCCGCGCGTCGCCAAGGAGGCGCGTGACGCCGGCTGGGAATTCATGGGCCACGCCTATGAGCAGGGGCCGATCCACAAGGAGACCGACCAGGCCGGCATGATCAACCGCACCATGGACATCATGGAGAAGTTCTGCGGCAAGAGGCCGGTCGGCTGGCTCGGGCCCGGCCTCACTCAGACGCTGGAGACACCCGACCTGCTTGCCGCCGCCGGCGTGAAATATATCGGCGACTGGGTCTATGACGACGAGCCGACGGTGATCAAAACCACCAAGGGCCCGCTGGTCACCCTGCCTTACACCATCGAATGCAACGACATTCCGGTGATGATCATCCAGCACCACAACAGCGATTATCTGCTCAAGCTCGTGATGGATCAGTTCGACCGTCTCTATGCTGAAAGCGCCAAGCGCGCGAAGTTCTGCACGCTCGCGATCCACCCCTACATCAGCGGCCAGCCGCACCGGATCAAATATCTCGAGCAGATCTACGACTACGTGAACAGGCACGAAGGCGTGCTGCACTGGAACGGCGAGCAGATCCTCGACTGGTACCGCGGCGTTGCCAAGATCGAGGCCGCCGCATAGCGTGGGCCGCCGCCCAAAAGAACAAGAACGGCAGCCAGATTGGAGGAAAGGTCATGATCGGCAAGACGATGGTGCGCGCCTCTGCGGCGGCAGCGATGCTGTGCGGGGCGCTGACGGCAACGGCGCAGGCGCAGGAAATCCGCCTCGCCCGGCAATTTTCCATGGGCTACCTGCAGCTCAACGTGATGGAGCATCAACAGCTCATCGAGAAGCACGCCAAGGCGCTCGGCCTCAACGATGTGAAGGTGTCGTGGTTCACCTTCAACGGGCCTACCGCCGTCAACGAAGCACTGATCTCCGGCAATATTGACGTCGGCTCCGGCGGCGTGCCGGGCCTGCTTGTGCTGTGGTCGCGCACCAAAGGCACGCCGCAGGAAGTGCGCGGCATTTCCGCGCTGAGCTCGCAGCCCTTCCTGCTCAACAGCCGCGATCCCGCCATCAAGACCATCAAGGACTTCAAGGACAGCGACCGCATCGCGGTGCCAGCGGTGAAGTCATCGGTGCAGGCGATCACGCTGCAAATGGCGGCAGCCAAGACTTACGGCACGAAGGAGTTCAACAAGCTCGACCCGCTCACCGTGTCGATGACACCGCCGGATGCGACGGTCGCGCTGCTCAAGGGTGGCGCGCAGATTTCAGCCGCCTTCAGCGTGCCGCCGTTCCAGTATCAGCAACTCGAGGACCCTGCGGTGCACACCGTGCTCAACTCCTTCGACGTGATGGGCGGTTCGCACACTTTTACCGCAGTCTGGGCGCCGGCCAAATTCCGCGAAAGCAACCCGGCGCTCTACAAGGCTCTGGTGGCGGCGCTCAAGGAAGCAACCGACATCGTCAACAAGGACAAGAAGGCGGCGGCGGCTTTGTGGATCGAGGATTCGAAATCGAAGCTCTCGCCCGACATGGTCGGCAAGATCGTCACCGGACCGCAGGTGCGCTGGACCATGACCCCGGAAAACACCATGAAATATGCCGACTTCATGGCGGAGGTCGGCACGCTCAAGGCAAAGCCGGAGTCATGGAAGGATTATTTCTTCCCGGAGATCCACGGCGAGAAGGGAAGCTGAGACGGTGGGCACGGCGCGTCTCCGACGCGCCTTTGCCCACCCTACGTGCGTCGCGCGCAGCACCTGGGACGATTTTACGACGCAACCGTAAACCTCGCTCGTTTGGCTGACGACGATTACACGGTTGCCTTTGTAGGGTGGGCAAAGGCGCGCAAGCGCCGTGCCGACCATCAGTCGCGCAACAGCTCATGTCGAACTATCGTCGCGCAAAGATCAATGGTGGTACGTATTTTTTCACACTGACGCTCGCAAACCGATCGAGCGACCTGCTAGTACGCGAGATTGCACATCTTCGCCGTGCTTATGCCTATGTGCAGCAAACTCGCCCGTTTGAAACGCTAGCAATCTGCATTCTGCCCGATCATCTTCACGCAATATGGTCGTTGCCAGCCGGCGATTGCGATTTTGCACGCCGATGGAATTCATCAAGAGCGGCTTCTCCCGGGGGCTGCCCGCGGCTTCCAGCACGCTAAGCAAGAAGCGAAAACGCGAGAAAGGCATTTGGCAGCGGCGCTATTGGGAGCACGTCATTCGCGACGGCCAGGACCTCGCGCGACACGTCGCATACATCCATTTCAATCCGGTCAAGCACGGCCTCGTGCCACGCGTTTGCGACTGGCCGTACAGCAGTTTCCATCAATATGTGACACGCGGCGATCTGCCGACGGACTGGGGCGGCGATAACCGTGAGCCTGATGACCGTTCGGGGAATGAGGTGGTGGGCACGGCGCGTCTCCGACGTCGCCTTTGCCCACCCTACGCTCTGTCGGCAGCCGCGAAAGCGGTTCCACGGCATGGTCACGTAGCTCGGGCTTGACCCGAGACATCCATGCCGCAGTGGCGGACCGTACAAAATGCCTTTTCGGCTGTCGATGCCGAACTACCTCATGGATTGCACGGCGGCAAGCCCGGCATATGACAACGGAGGGGCGGTGCGCGCGCCACACAGACCCGACAGATCGAAAATTTCACCATCCAGAATGAGGCCGGGCTTCTCGCCGGATGCGGAGCGGTAACGGACGAGCTTCATGCCCTGTACAATATCCGGGGTAGCTGCAAAACTGCCAGCCAGACTATGCCAGTGGAAATCGAGGAACGTCGCGTATGAATTTCCCGAAGCCCAGCGTCGGCATGCTGCCGAACGACCGTCTCGACTACTCCGCCATCACAAAGCGCAAGCCGCTGAAGCTCCCGAAAGGAGCGCGCATGGTGGTGTGGACGATCACCAATGTCGAGGAATGGGACCCGACACAAACCATGCCGCGCACGGTGATCACGCCGCCTGCCGGCGGCGCACCGATGCCCGACATCCCCAACTGGTGCTGGCACGAATACGGCAACCGCGTCGGCTTCTGGCGGCTTTTGCAGGTCTACGACGACTTCAAGATTCCCGGCGTGATGAACATCAACGGCGTTGCCATCCAGGCCTATCCCGACATCATAAAGGCGTGCCTCGACCGCAAATGGGAGTTCGTCGGCCACGGCTTCACCCAGCGCAACATGCAGAAGGTCGAGAACGAGCGCGCCGACATCCGCAGAAGTGCCGAAGTGATCGAGCAGGCAACCGGCAAGCGCCCGCGCGGCTGGCTCGGGCCGGGCCTCACCGAAACCTGGGAGACGCCCGATATCCTCGCCGAGGAAGGCTACGACTACGTCGCCGACTGGGTGCTCGACGATCAGCCGGTATGGATGAAGACGCGCGGCAAGCCGATCCTCAACATTCCCTACACGCAGGAATGCAACGACGTCGCGATGATGCTGATCCAGCATCACAAGGCGAGCGAGTTCTACGAGCGCGCCATGGATCAGTTCGAGCAGATCTACAAGGATGCCAAAGGCTCGGCGCGCGTGATGGCGATTTCCGTGCACCCCTACATCATGGGTGCGCCGCACCGCGCCAAATATTTCCGCAAGATCTTCGAGAAGATCCGCAAGAAGCGTGACGTTCTGTTCTGGACCGGCTCGCAGATCGCGGACTGGTACATGAAGGTCGGACCGAAGCCGGCCGCGTAGCGTAACTGGGGGACGGGGAGTTTTGATCATGCATCCACGCGAACGACTGCCCTATTCACCGATCGAGGGGCGCGCGCCCCTCAGGCTGCCGAAGGGCGTGCGGCTGGTGGTCTGGCCGGTGCTGGCGCTCGAGGAATGGGACATGGGCCGCCCGATGGCGCGCATGGTGATCTCGCCGCCGCAGGGCCAGCCGATGCTTCCCGACCACCCGAACTGGAGCTGGCACGAATACGGCATGCGTGTCGGCTTCTGGCGGCTGCGCAAGGTGATGCAGAAGCTCAATATCAATCCGACGGTCACGCTCAATGCACGCGTGTGCGAGACCTATCCGTCGGTGGTGAAGGCCTGCATCGACAGCGGCTGGGAGCTCAATGCCCACAGCTACGATCAGGTGCCGATGCACAAGCTCGACGACGAGCGGGCGGTGATCGACAAGTCGATGGACATCATCGAGAAATTCTCCGGCAAGCGGCCGCGCGGCTGGTTCGGCCCCGGCCTGACACAGACCTTCGACACGCTCGACTACCTGTCGGAAGCCGGCGTCGAATATATCGGCGACTGGGTTCTCGACGACGAGCCCGTAACAATCGAAACGCGCCACAAGCCGATCGTGGCGCTGCCCTACAATTTCGAGATCCACGACATCGTCATGATGGCGCTGCAGCACCATCCGTCCGACGAATGGCACGGGCGGGCGCTCGATCATTTCGACGTCCTCTACGCGGAGTCTGCCGAGCGTCCGAAATTCATGGCCATCGCATGCCACCCCTATCTTTCGGGCGTGCCGCACCGCATCAGCCATGTCGAGCGCACCTTCGCCGAGATCCTGTCACATGACGGCGTGGTGGCCTGGGACGGCAGCAAGATCCTGGATTGGTACCTGACCGAGGGCCGGTTGCAGGCCGCCGCGTAAATGCCACCGCAAGCCTATCGCAGTTGCTTTGTCCCCCATGATCTTGCGGCGCCGCTCAAGGGAGCGGCGTCGGGGCCGCTCGCCGGATTGAGCGCGGTGGTCAAGGACATGTACGACATCGCCGGCGAGCGCACCGGCTGCGGCAGTCCGGAATGGCTTGCCACTCATCCGCCCGCCGCGCGGAATTGCCCGCCGGTGCAGAAGATCCTCGATGCCGGCGCGACCATCATCGGCAAGACCGTCTGCGACGAATATTTCTACAGCGTCAGCGGCGCCAACGCCCACTACGGCACGCCGGTGAATGCGCGCGCGCCGGGAAGGCTGCCGGGCGGCTCGTCGGCGGGCTCGGCCGCGGCCTGCGGTGCCGGCCTGTGCGACTTTGCGCTCGGCAGCGATACCGGCGGCTCGGTCCGCGTACCCGCATCCTTCAATGGAATTTATGGCCTGCGCCCGACGCATGAGCGCATCGAGCACAGCGGCGTCGCCGATATGGCCCCGAGTTTCGACGTCCCCGGCTGGTTCGCGGCCACGCCCGGCGTCTTTCGCAAGGTCGGAGCGGTGCTGCTCGACAGCCGCCGGGTCGCCGCGAAAATCGACCGCGTGGTCGTGCTCGAGGATGCCTTCGCGCAAGCGGAAGATCCGGTCGCCGATCTGCTCCGCACGCTGCTCGAGTTCATGAGTGACGACCTGCCGGAGATGGCGCACGGCAGGATCGCGCCGGAGGGATTCGACCCCTGGCGCGAAGCCTTCCGGATCGTGCAGGCCTACGAGACCTGGCAGACGTTCGGTGGGTTCGTCACCAAACACAGGCCGAACATCGGGCCCGGCGTGAAGGAGCGCATGCAATTTGCCTCCACCGTCACCAGGGTACAGGCCGATGCGTCCCGCGAGGTCGTCAACAAGGCGCGCGATCATATCCGGCAAGTCGCCGTGCCGGGCACGGTCCTGGCGCTGCCGACCGCGCCCAGCATTGCGCCGAAGATCGAAATATCCGGTGCAGAACTTGAGGAATTCCGCACGCGCGTCATGCGCCTCACCTGCACCTCGGGCATTTCGGGCCTGCCGCAAATGAGCATCCCGGGCGGGACGATCAATGGCTGCCCCATAGGGCTTTCTTTCATCGGCTGGGCCGGCGGCGACGAGGCTCTGCTCGATCTTGCCTGTGAATTGTCGCGCCACTGCGGCATGGCGGCATGAAACGTTTTGTGCTTTGAACAGGGGGACGCAGCGCGTTCCGGACTGCTTGCAATGTCGACCAGCCAGTTTCTCGACAGTAAAACGATCGCCGAGCTGACCGCCCGGATGTACCTCGACACCGGCGCGGTGCGCTTTATGACCGACAAGCCGTTCATTTTCACAAGCGGCTGGGCCAGCCCGGTCTACAACGACTCGCGCTGGCTGATGTCATTCCCTGACGTGCGCTCGGCCCTGATGGATTTCGCGGTTCACACCATCGAGCGCGACATCGGCCGCGACAAGATCAACGCAGTGGCAGGCGGCGAGACCGCCGGTATTCCGTTTGCGGCCTGGGTGGCCGACCGCATGCATCTGCCGATGCAATATGTGCGCAAGAAGCCAAAAGGGTTCGGACGCGGCTCGCAAATCGAGGGCTTGCTGGTGCCGGGTCAGCGCGTGCTGCTGGTTGAAGATCTCGCCACCGACGGCAAGAGCAAGGTGAACTTCATCAAGGCGCTGCGCGAGGCCGGCGGGATTTGCGAGCACTGCTTCGTGATCTTCTTCTACGACATCTATCCGCAGAGCAAAAAGATCATGGGCGATCTCGGCGTGACCCTGCACGCGCTCACGACCTGGAAGGACGTCCTCGCAGTCGCCCGCACGAGCGGGCAGTTCGAGCCGAAGATGCTGGCCGAGGTGGAGAAGTTCATCGGCGACCCGGCCGGCTGGTCAAAGGCGCACGGCGGCGCCGCCGAAGCCGCGGAGTAGCATTCGTGTAAGGAGGCCTGTCATGGCAAAGCAAAACGCAAGACCAAGGCAACCAAGCAAAGGCAAAAAAGAGCAAGAAAGAAAACCGCCGCCAAACCGGCGAAAGCGAAGACCCCGCCGCTGCAAAGACGCGCAAAGGCACGGCCGAAGCAAAGTTCACCGTCAGCCACCACCGCGAGGAAGATTTCGACCAGGGCCTGCGCCCCTACTCTGCCTATCGCGATCTCGGCATTGCGCCGGCGACCGGCGGCATGGTGCAGGCGCACGTGATCCGCATGACCAAACCGTTCAGCGCGGAGGAAGTAGCGATCCCGCACTATCACGACGTCGACTTCCAGATGGTCTATGTGCTCAAGGGCTGGTTCCGGAGCGAGTTCGAGGGCAAGGGGTGCACACGCTTCTATGCCGGCTCATGCTGGATCCAGCCGCCCGGAGATCAAGCACACCGTGCTCGGCTATTCCGACGACTGCGAGCTGCTGGAAATCGTACTGCCGGCGGATTTCGAGACCGTGACGCTCAGGTAGTCAATTCAATCCGCTCGCCCCCGCGACCCGGCCTACGCTCGCTTCGCGAGCTTCGGCGGGTTTGAGTCCGCCGAAGCGCGGAGCGCGAAGGCGGAAAGCGGGGGCCCAGGGCAAAACATTCTCCCGGCGGCCCTTTTGATGTCCGCTTTCAGGGGTAAAGCGGACATGACGTTTTGCACTGCAAATGTCCGCTTATGACCCAAAGCGGACATTGCGACAATTCGGCGTCTATCTGCCTCCGGTTTGGGCGATTTACGATGATGTCCTCTTGTGTAGCTTGGGGAGGACACGGAAATGCAATTTGCAAAATCGGCCGGTTGGGCCTTCGTGGCAATGCTGGGTCTTGGCTCTATCTGCGTGGCCTTCAGACCCGCCGTTGCACAAGAGCCTTACAAGGTTCAGATCGATGCCTTGCGCAAGTCGATGGAGAAATACAAAGACTACAAGGTCGCGGTGCGCGACCTCTATCTATCGACGGTGGGCTGCGTCCATTACTCCGGCGAGAAAATGGCCGGTCACATGGAATACCCCAAGGGCGCCATGGGCGTGCACTTCGTCAATCTAACGATGGGGGTGCCTCCGATCCGATGAAGCCAAATGTCCTGATCTGACGAGCCGGTGGGCAAGGAGCTGCGGTTGGTGGGGGTTGAGTGGCTTGTGCCTCTGACTCGCAAAGTTCAAGAAAACGGCCGTCTCTCTTCGGCAAGCCCTCGATGGGCCCGATGGAAGGGCCACGAACCGCTCATTCCCAAACAGTACGTTCACTACGACCTGCACGCTTGGTTGTTCAAGGATAATCCGCTTCGGCATGTTCGTGCCCATGTCTGAACGTAAGCTGCGAGGGCTACGACTTTCTGCTGGAAATGCCTGACCAGGCTATGCTGGGGCCATGAACGTCATCGATGTCCGCTAATGGCACTTAGCGGACATGGGCTGTTGCACTGCGAATGTCGGCTTTCGGGGGTAAAGCGCACATGACGCTTACGGTGCGACTGTCTGCTTTATGACCCAAAGCGGGCATCCCATTCCATGCCAATGGTGGCGATGACGCAGAGGGGAACGAGCCGCCGCCCAAGCGCAAGCGGACCCGTTCGCGTCTAGTTGTCCAAAGGGGGTGACGCAAGCCACGTCATCGCCGTGTCTCTTGTGACTGAGTCGAAGCAAAAAATTGCAGTAACACTGCACCCCGAACCGAAAAAATAGCGGGCTCAGGCGGCCAGCGACCGCGCCAATCGGATCGGCGCGTTGGGACTGATGTGGCGGAGGACGAAGAAGCCGAAGTTGGCCAGGTTCCGGGATACCCAAAAGTTGGATAGCCCTAACCGAACTCCACTACCAGACTCTCGGTGTACAGGCATCGCGGACATTCGAACGTGCGTTCGTCGTGGCCGGGTTTGACCGGCTCAATCCGCTTGATCCACATCATGCAACCGCACTCGGGGCACGGCGGGTCTTTCAGGTCATCGACAGTCAGTTCCATTAGGCCGTCTTAGCGGGTTTCGGCTTTTGAACTTCGAAAGCTTCTGCCTGCACGGCCTTTCGATCATAGTCGGCGGCGAGCTGAAACATCAGAGCTTGCGCCTTCTTGTCACGAAATGTCCGAGCCTGAAGTCGACATTCTTCAGCGTGCGCACGGTACCGCACACTAGCAGGGATAAAGGTTGGCTTGTTCATGGGCAGTTGCTTCCCTCGATCCGCACGTAGCGGTCCAACAAGGCGTGGGTGTGACGTCGCGCGTCACGTTTCCGCGACGGAGCTAATTCTGAGTTGCTTGGGCCAAAGGCGGCCCCGCCGAACGCCTAGCGACATGGCTCAGCGAGGGCCACCCGGGTTCCACTCTGCTCCCGCGCGCGAGGTCTTTCTAAACGGATGATTGCGCGCCCCTTTGACGTGGCTGCAAAAAGAGCCGCCCACGCGCGCTTCTTTGAAAAGGTAATTTGATGCGGTGTGGCGGATACATCGCAGAGGCGGATTATTGATATGACCGCTTCCGGGATCGGTAGCTCGGTAGGTTAAACGGCTCGCGCTTCAATTGTAACGCTCAATCCGCGAGATCATAATTTTGCGCTATCTCGATTCTATTGCGGGCAATAGCGGAGCGCGAGCACATGCAGACAAAAGATCTTCAAGCATCGGAAGAAAAACGAGCTTACTTCCGCTTGCTCCGGTACCTCGTCACTAACGAACTCCAGGCCTACTATAGAGAGGAGCAAGCGCGACCTTTGCAACCCCGAATCACAGACTTCCTGAAAGAGCTTGAACACTACGAGCCGTCTAAAATTCACTAGACGGCGCCTTTCGAGGAGACGAGCCATGGACGACGCAGGAGTAGGCTGGATCGCAGCCATCATCATCGGCGGAGTTGCAGGCTGGCTGGCAGAACAGTTCATGAAGAGTGAAATGGGGATCCTGATGAATATCGTGCTCGGTGTCATCGGGGCGGCGGTTGCCAGCGCCATTTTGAGCTTCTTTGGGGTCCACCTAGGGGGATGGATCGGCTACCTGATTGCCGGGTTCATCGGCGCGGTCTTGCTGATCTGGATCGTACGGGCGGTACAGGGGACACGCCGGCCAGTCTAAGACCAACCAATGGCTTAGGACGAGAAGTACGCAACATTCCGCATCTTGGCCGTTGAGGGCTATCGGCCGATGTTTGAGCAATTCGTTCAATATGTCCTGGGTGAGCTCCATTTGATCGCGGAGGCTCCGCTGGTCTTTGGAGCGGCCGTTTTGTTCCTGGGGGCAATAATCTGGGCGGCGCTGAGGTGGCGCTATTCCGGCATCATTGAACGCAGGAACCATATCATAGCGCTCTACAAAGCGCGGCTGAATGGTGCGACGCCAGATCAAGCCAAGGCCAAAATAGACAGCCTTGAGGGGCAAGTGGTCAGCCTCAAAAACCGCGAATGGCCTAAACTTACGCCGGCCGCTGTGACAGATTTTGAAAGTGTCCTTGCATCACAAGGATCTCATGTCGTTTCTGTTTTGCCGACGGACAGAGATTCGGTCTTTTTTGCTCGCGACCTGGTCGATGCGTTCAAGCGGATTGGCTGGAAAGCAAAGCGCGATGTGAGCATGAATGACATACCTGACGGATTAAGCGTTTGGCCGCAAGACGATGTGGCCCGCGCTATATGTAATGCCCTGATGATGGCCACTGGCGCGTTGGTGACGGTAAGAGAGGACCAACATCTCAAGGACCAAGGCACTTATGCCATTGGCATAGGACACAAGCTGGACTGACGGCGCGCAGCCGATCCGGGCTGAGGCCGTCGTTGTGTATGGGGGCGATGGCCTTGCCATGTCCGCTATTGGCACTAAGCGGACATGGCTTGTGCGCTGCACATGTCTGCTTTTGACCCAAAGCGGACATGCCAATCCCGCCGATCAATGCCTGCTTCAATGTAACGCGGGCTGACTTCCTCTGCGTTAGCCTCGCATGGCGAGGTTTATTCCGAAGTAGCTCAAGCCTCCGGCGACAACGAGACCGATCCAGCTAAACCACATCGGCACCGTCCAGCCGCCGATTACGGCCGGCCAACCAAGGAAAATTCGTAACACATGGAACAGCGCTACTACTCCAAAGATCACGCTGGCCGTTATCGTGAAGGTTTTCTGGCTCATGGCTCAATGTCCTCGAAGGTATTCTACACAACTTGGCATCGATTGACCCAAAGCGGACATCGGGGTCGCAAAGTGCTAGTTTTTGTCGCTCGGATAAGGCGTGGTCCTTTCGGGGGGCACATGCGACGGCGCGAGTTCATCACACTTCTTGGCGGTGCGGCTGCCGCGTGGCCGCTCGCGGCGCGTGCGCAGCAGCCGGCGATGTCGGTAATTGGCTTGCTGACCGCTATAAACCTCAGCTTTTATCAAATCCAAGCAATCCAGAAAGGCCTGAATGAAGGTGGCTATTTCGAAGGCCGCAACTTGGCCATCATATATCGCTCGGCGGATGGTCAATTTGATCGGCTGCCAATGCTGGCCGCCGATTTGGTTGGCAGCACAGTCTCCGTAATTCTTGCAGTTGGTGGCCGGTTCCAGCGCGTGCGGCCAAGGCAGCCACCAGCACAATTCCAATCGTATTTGCGTACGGCGGCGATCCGGTCAGTGACAACCTCGTTGCCAGTTCAATCGACCGGGCGGAAATGTCACCGGTGTAACCTTTATTGGGACCACGCTGACGGCAAAGAAGCTGGAGCTACTGCGGGAAATTGCGCCTCGAGGTGACGGATATTGGCCTGCTCGTGAACCCAACTGGGACGCTGGCTAAAATCCAAATCAAAGACGTGAGAGAGGCGATCCAAAGACTGGGGCAGCGCCTTCACGTCGCAAATGTTAGCAGCGGAGGTGAAATTGACGCAGCGTTCGCGACCATGAGCCAATTGAAAGTTGGCGCACTTCCTCGTCGGCACGGATCCGATCTTTGCCACCTACCGCGATCAACTTATCGCACTGGCGGCACGTTATAAAATTCCCACGATTTATAATATCCGCGAGTAGTGCAAGGCCGGCGGCCTAATGAGCTACGGCGCCAACCTTGCAAATACATGGTCCCAAGCAGGGCATGTATGTCGCTCGTATTCTTAAGGGCGACAAGCCGGCCGATTTGCCGGTGGAGCAGCCGACCAAATTCGAGTTAGTGATCAACGTCAAGACCGCCAAGGCACTGGGCCTTACCGTTCCGCAAGCGCTCTCGCGCAAGCCGACAAGGTGATCGAATAGCTGACAAACTCAATTTGTCTTGATGTCCACTTCTGGCACTTAGCGGACATGAGTTGTTGCACCGCACATGTCTGCTTTCGGGGCAAAGCGGCCGTCGCAAACTATTTTAGTATCAACGTCCCTTGGTGCCCCAAAGGGCAATTTATTTCGCGCCGCGTTGACGTGAAAATCGGCGGGATCGAGAAGCACGGAGGTTGACGATGACCCGCATGAATTTAGTTGCCATTGCTGCTCTTGCCGGTGCGTTTTTCGGGCAACAGCCGGCTCAGGCTTACCAAGCCCCCTGGTGTGCGGTGATCCAATTGGGCTAAGGTAGTAACTATTGGGACTGCCAGTATCGCTCGTTCGAAAAGACTGCTACCGCAGAGGCTAGATTTTGGTGGGCAATCGTGGCTTCTGCAAATCGGAGCCCGTACTATGTCGCCAACGCTGAAGGACACACGCGCTCAGCGAAACGCCGCGCACGCCTGCAGTAGCAGCAGCACACCTGATTGGACTTGCAGAGACCGCCGCTGAGGCGGTCTCTCTGTTTGCGCAGATCAATTCTCGGAT
>CAVQYD010000022.1:0-18694 GCA_963718035.1 uncultured Alphaproteobacteria bacterium
GAGCACGTGAATGCGGTCGGCGAGATCGGCGATCATCTGCATGTCGTGCTCGATCCAGATCATCGTCATGTTCAATTCATGCTTGATGCGCAGGATGAAGCGCGCGAGATCCTCGCGCTCCTCGCGGTTGAGGCCGGCCGACGGCTCGTCGAGCAGCATGATGGTGGGCTCGAGCGCGAGCGCGCGGGCAAAGCCGACAATCTTCTGCACGCCGAACGGCAAGCTGCCGACGGCGGCGTGGCGATAGCGCTCGAGCTCCACGAGCTCGACGATGCGCTCGACTGCCTCGCGATGCGCGACTTCGGCGCGCCGCACGCTCGGCAAAAACAGCATCTCCGCCACCGGATTTGTACGGATGCGCGCATGACGGCCGGTCAGCAGATTGTCCAGCACGCTCATCTGCGGGAAAAGCTCGCCATGCTGGAACGTGCGGGCGAGGCCGAGCCGCGCGATCTCGTGCGGCGCGCGGCCGGCAATGTCCTCGCCGCGGAAACGGATGGCGCCGCTGCCGCGATAGATGCCGCTGATGCAGTTGAGCGCGCTGGTCTTGCCGGCGCCGTTGGGGCCGATCAGCGCGAACAGCTCGCCCGCGGCAACCGAAAACGACACGTCGTCGAGCACGGTCAGGCCGCCGAAACGCAGAGCATAAATGGGCGACGTCGAGCTCAGCCATACCACCTCCGCGACCGGCGATATTGCTTGACGGCCCGGTACGAGCGGCGCTCGCCGCTGGCCTGGCCGAGATAGAACTCCTGCACGTCCTGATGGCTCTTGAGCCGCTCGCGGTCGCCGTCGAGCACGATGCGGCCGTTCTCCATCACATAGGCGTAGTCGGCGATCGTCAGCGCGGCGGCGGCGCTCTGCTCGACGAGCAGGATGGCGATGCCGAGCTCGTCGCGGACTGCAAGCAGCCGCCGCGTGAGATCCTGCACGACGACCGGCGCGAGCCCGAGCGACAGTTCGTCGACAAGAAGAAGCTCGGCCGGCACATCAGCGCGCCGGCGATCGCCAGCATCTGCCGCTCGCCGCCCGACAGCAGCCCGCCGATCCGCTGGCGCAGCTCGGCAAGGCGCGGAAACAGGCTGATAGATCTGCTCGTCCTGGCGCCGGCGTTCCGCCGCGCTGGCGCGCGAGACCGGCACCGCCAGATTTTCGGCGACCGTCAGATTGGGAAAGACCTTGTCGCGCTCGGGCACCAGCACAATGCCGCGCGCGGCGATGTCGTGCGGCGGCGCGTTCTCGATGCGCCTCCCCTCGAATGAGATCGTGCCTTCGGTGATGCGCGCATCGTCAAGGCCAAGAAATCCCGAGATCGCGCGCAACGTCGTCGTCTTGCCGGCGCCGTTGGTGCCGAGGATCGCCACGATCTGCTTCGGGCCGACCGACAGAGTGACGCCCTGCACGGCGGTGATCACGCGCTTGTAGACGACCTCGATCTTCTCGACCTGGAGCAAGGCGTCGCTCATTTGCGCGCTCCCGCCAGCGGCCGGTACTTGAAGGGCCAGAGCAGAAAATAGTTCTGCAGCCGGTGCCAGATGCCGACGAGCCCGAGCGGCTCGAACACCAGGAACAGGATCATCACCACGCCGAAGGAGGCGTAGTTCACCGCGAAAATATCGCCGGCGAGCTTCTCGGCATTCGGCAGAAGATGCAGCAGCGCCTCGATCGCATAAGGAAACAGCGTCACGAAGGCGGCACCCAGCAGCGCGCCGAGCAGCGAGCCCATGCCGCCGATGATGATCATCGCCACATATTGGATCGACAGGAACAGGTCGAAGGCCTCGACCGACACGAAGCCGCGGTAATAGGCGAACAGGCAGCCGGCGACCGACGTCATGCTCGAGGAGATCACGAAGGCGAGCAGCTTGTAGCCCGCGATGCTGATGCCGAGCGCTTCCGCAACCGTCTCGCGCGCATGAACGGCGCGGAAGGCGCGGCCGGAACGGCTGCGCAGCAGGTTGATGCAGATGAGCAGGCTGAGCGCCGCGGCCGCCAGCAGCACGAAATACCAGACACGGCCGCCGCTCAGCTTGAATCCGGCAAGGCTCGGCGGCTCGACAAGGATGCCGGTCGAGAAGCCGCGCTTGGTTTCGTATTCGCCGCCGAGATAGATGACGACGAAATGCAGCGCCAGCGTGCTGACCGCGAGATAGAGCCCGCGCAGCCGCAGCGACGGCAGGCCGAACACGAAGCCGAGCACGATCCCGGTCACGGCCGACGCCGGCAACGTGATCCAGAACGGCGCGTGAATTTCGCGCGCGAGGATGCCCGTGGTGAAGGCGCCGGCGGCGATCAGCCCGGCATGGCCGAGCGAGATCTGCCCGGCATAGCCGGTGAGCAGCATCAGCGACAGCGCGCCGACCGACGCGAGGAAGACCTGGCAGGCGAGATCGAGCGCAAAGGGCGACGCGACGAAGGGAAATCCCGCGAGGATCAGCAGGAATACAGCAAGGCTGATGCGCTCGGCGCGCGTCTGCAGCAGCGCCAGGTCCTGCCCGTAGCCGGTGCGGAAATAACCGCTGGCGCGCGGCGCCGGCCTAAACACGGTCGAGCTCCTCGCGCGTGCCGAACAGGCCCCACGGCCGCACGATCAGCATGGCGATCAGCACCAGGAACGGCACGACGTCGGACAGCAGCGGGTCGACGTAATAAATGAGCAGCACCTCCGCCGCGGCGATGATCAGGCTGCCGACCAGCGCGCCCACGAGACTGTCGAGGCCGCCGACCAGCGCCGCGGGAAAGGCCTTGAGCCCGATCACCGGCATGCCGCCGGTCACGCCGGAATCGAGCGCCATCAATATGCCGGCGAGCGCGCCGGTGAGCGTCGACAGGCTCCAGGCCAGCGCATAAACGCCGTGCAGGTTGATGCCGCGCTGCGCCGCCAGCAGCGGGTTCTGCCCGGCGGCGCGCATGCGCATGCCCCAGCGGCCGAAGCGCAGGAAAGCAAACAGCGCCGCATAGACGAGGACCGTCGTCGCGACCAGCACGGCGGACCACATCGAAATGCGCGCGCCGCCGAACAGCACCAGCGACGGGTTCGGCACGCCGAGCGCCTGCGCCGGATATTGCTGCTGCGCCGACCAGATCAGCACCACCAGGCCGCGGATGAGAATGCCGAGCGCGACCGTCGTGAGGATCGCGGCAAGCACCATCTCGCCGGTCATCTTGCGCATCAGAAAGACATAGACCAGCGCGCCGACCAGCAGGCTCAGGAGGATGGCTGCGGCCAGCGCGATGACCGGATGCCCGTTAAAGAGCGACGCGGTCGCCAGCACCATATAGGCGCCGAGCATCATCAGTTCGCCATGCGCGAGATTGAGCACGCGGCTGACGCGATAGATCAGCACATAGCCGCACGCGATCAGCGCGTAGATCGACGCGAGGACGACGATGTTGACGGCGAGTTGCACGAGGAATTCCGGATTGAGAGCGCTGCGCTCCGTCTCCCGATTGCGGGGAGAGGGCCGGGTGAGGCGTGCGAACCCGAAAAGCCCCCTCACGCGACCTGCCGTCGCAGAGTTCCGGCGGTCGACCTCGCCCCGGCGGGGAGATGAAAGTAGCGGCTCACTTCACCGCGTAGTTCTTCCAGTCCTGCACGCGCGAGATCTTGCTGCCGTCCCACTTGTAGACGCGGTAGTAGAGCTGCGTGCGGAAGTGGTTGTCCTTGGTCCACACGATCGGCCCGCCGCGCAGGCCTTTGGTGTCGATCGTCAGGTTCTCCATCGCGCTGCGCAGCTTGGCGCGGTCGGCCGACGCGCCGCCCGCCTTCAGCGCCGCCTCGATCGCCATGCCGCCGATCCAGCCTTCGGTCATGGTCTGCGCCGGATATTTCGAGCCCGCCTGCTTGGCCGCCGCATCGATCTCCTTCTGGATCGGCAGGTCGTCCTGGAACAGCGCGTTCGAATTGACGACGTAGAATTTGCCGTCCTTCAGCCGCACCAGCTCGGCTTCGGCCTCGAGATGGCCCCAGGCGATGTAGTCGTCGTTCCAGCCGAGCTTGCGCAGCGCCTCGAGCGTGCGCACCTGCGTCACCCACGGCGCCCAGGAGTAGACCCAGTTCGGGCCGGCATCCTTGAGCTTGGTCGCGAAGGGCGTGTAGTCGGCGGTCGGCGGCGGGATCACCTCCTGGTCCACCGGATCCATCCCGACTCTTCTTCGACAGCTCCATGGCGTAGTCCATCTCGCCGCGCGAGAGCGGGATCGCCATCGCCGAGAAGCCGATCTTCACCGGGCCTTTGGCGGTCGCCTTGATGAAGTCGAGCGTCGCCTGGCTGTCGAAATGCGACGCGTAGCCGGTGGTGCAGAACTGCAGCGGATCGGCCGGCGGATAGACGCTCTGCGGGCAGACGCCGCTTGCGAACAGGAGCGGCACTTCCGCGCTCTTGGTCTCGGCGATCACCGGCGCATAGGTCGAGGACAGGCTCGCATTGACCATCAGGACGACGTTGTCCTGCGTGATCAGCTTTTTCGTGTTGGCCGCGGCCTTCGAGGGCTGCGCGCCGTCGTCCTCGATCACCAGCTTGATCTTGCGGCCGTTGACGCCGCCGGCGGCATTGACGCGGTCGATATAGAGACGCATCGCGTCGACCGCCGGCGCATAAGTGCTCGACGGCGGGCCGGTGAGCGCGGCCGTCACGCCGACGACGTAATCCTGCGCGGCTGCGGGCAGCGCAAAAGCGGTCGCCGCCAAGACGCCTACGGCGCCGAGCAAAGCCTTCTTGAACATGGTGGTCCCTCCCGTTGTCATTGTTTGCACCCTCTAAAACTTCACATCGCCGGCTCCGGCGGCGATCAGCCGTTCCTCACTGTCGTCGTACATCCCGTCGACGAGATCGCGGAAACGCTCGTACATGAGCTTACGTTTGACTTTCCGCGTCGGCGTCACCGGCTCGCCCTCCTCTTCCGGGTCGAGCGCCTTCGGCAAAATACGGAACGACTTGATCTGCTCGACGCGCGCAAGATCGCCGTTGACGCGGTCGATCTCGACACGCATCAGCCTTTCGATCTGCGGATGCGTGGTGAGGCTGGTGAAACCGGTGTAGCCGACGTTGTTGGTGCGCGCCCAGTCGGCGACGGTGTCGAAATCGATCTCGATGACGGCCGTTAGATATTTGCGGCCGTGCCCGAACACCACGGCTTCCGCCACATAAGGGCTCGCGCGCAGCGCGTTCTCGATATAGGACGGCGAAATCGTCTTGCCGCCGACGGTCACGATGAAGTCGCGTGCGCGGTCGACGAGACGCAAAGCGCCGTCACGCCACTCGCCGATATCGCCTGTGCGCAGCCACCCGTCGGCGCGCTTGACCTCGCGCGTTGCCTCATCGTTTTGCCAGTAGCAGTCGAACAGGTCCGGGCTGCGCACCAGCACTTCGCCGTCGTCGCGCGAGCGTGACATCGACGCCGTCGACGGCGGTGCCGACATTGCCCGGCCGCGCGAAGGGGCCGCGCTGGCCGGCGATGATGCCGCCCGCCTCCTCGGTCTGGCCGTACATCTCGACGACGTTGACCCCGTAGATTTGCCAGAGCGACGGCGGTCTCCGCCGGCAGCGAAGCGCCACCGCTGACCACCAGCTCCAGCCGGTCGAAGCCGAGCTTGTTGAGGATCGGCCGGAAAACCAGCGCCCGCAGCACCCGGTAGGCGGCTTCCTGCAGGCCGGACGCGGTGCCGTCCCAGCGGCGGCGTACATGCTTGCGCGCGAACCGCACCGCAAATTCGTAGGCGCCGCGCTTGATGCGGCTGGAATTGAGCACGCCGACCAGCACATGCGAGGCGAATTTCTGCAAATAGCGCGGCACGGTGAACATCACCGTCGGCGCGACCTCGAACAAAGTCGCTGCGAAATCCTCCGGGTCCTCGCCGAAATGCGGCACCAGTTGCGACATCAGCGGCAGCGTGATGGCGACGTCGCGGCCGAGCACATGGCACATCGGCAGATAGACGACGGTGCGATGCGGCTTCTCGCGCAACGTCGGATAATGCGCGATCGACGGTGTCGGTGGCGGCAAGATGCTTGCCGTGGCTGACCAGCGCGCCCTTCGGATGGCCGGTCGTGCCGGACGTATAGACGATGAAGGCGGGATCGGCCGGTGAAAGTCCCGCCAGTTTCTTTTCGAGCCAGGCCAGGTCGGGCTTCTCCACCGCGGCCAGCAGATCGGCGAAGCGGTGCAGCTTCTCGTGCGCGTAGCCGAACATCGCGGAATCGTCGAGCACGACGATCGCGCGCAGATCCGGCAGCCGGTCGGCGATCGGCAGGATCTTGTCGACATATTCCTGGTCTTCGGCGATGAAGACGCAGGCGCCGCCGTCGCGCATCTGGTACTCGACCTCGGCCGGCGCCGCGGTCGGATAGATGCCGTAGGTGATGGCGCCGAGCGATTGCGCGGCGAGATCGCAGATCATCCACTCTTCGCAGACATCGCCCATGATGGCGACGCGCTCGCCGCGCGCGATGCCGAGGTCCTGCAAGCGCGCGCGCCGCATGCGCGACCAGCGCCGCGTAGTCGCGCCAGCGGCGCTCGCGATAGATGCCGAAATGCTTGGAGCGGAAGGCGACCGAATCCGGCATCGTTCGCGCCCGCTCGCACAGAAGGTGCGGAGCGGTGGTGCGGCGCAGCCTGTCGCGATCGACCGTAACGGTCATCGTGCGCTCTTCCCGCGCTGGCTCAGCAGAATTCTATAGCTCTATCGAATTCCATATCGGCGCGCGCGTCAAGCAACGCCGGCGTTCAGCGGCGCTTCCGCCGCACCGTGGGGCGCTTGCCCATCCCGTCGGTCACCAGGCGCGCGAATTCCTCGGCAATGTCCGCTCACGTCGATATTTTCCTTGCGCTGCCAACTCGATGCCGCATTGCACATGCCGAGTATGGCCAACGTCGCCAGGCGAATGTCGAGATCGGCGCGGAATTCGCCTTTGGCGACGCCCTCCTTGATGACGTCCTCGAAGATGCGCTCGAGCCCGCGCGACCAGCGGCCGATGCGGCGGCGGCTTTCGCGCGGCAGATGCTGGCGCTCGTTGAGGAACACCTTGACGAAATCGGCCCGGTCGACCAGCGGCGACAGGTGGGATTCGATCAATGAAATCAGCCGTTTTCGTGCGCTTTCCGGCCGCGCCGCGATCGTCTTGGCGGCCTCGAAGAAGCCCTCGACGCCCCTGAGGCAGACGAGCTCCAGCGCCGCCTCCTTCGACGAGAAATAGTAGTAGAGGCTGGCCTGCCGGATACCGAGCACGTCGGCGATGTCCTGCGTGGTGGCGCCATGAAAGCCGCGCTCGGCGAAGACGCGCGCGGCCGCATCGATGATCTGCGGGGCGCGCCGGCGCTGGCTGGCGTTTCGCCGGGTCGATGGCATTGCGAGAACGTTCATTCCGGTCGCTCGCGTCGGACAATTCCGAAGGACGCGGAGATTGTCGCATGCTTTCGCCAGGGAGGCCATTGTCTTCTGCCGTGCCGGCGATCTACAGTCTGTCTATTGGACTATAGAATTTTCGGGGAGACCGCGTGCATGAGTGCCGCCGCCAAAGGCCGACCGCCGTTCCGCGCCGATCACGTCGGCAGCCTGCTGCGCCCCGCCGCGCTGCGGCAGGCCTTCCGCCGCCATGCCGCCAGGGAGATCGGCGACGCCGAGTTCGGCAAATTGCAGGATCAATGCATCCGCGACGTCCTCGCCATGCAGGAGCAGGTCGGCCTCAAGGTCGTGACCGACGGCGAATTCCGCCGCGGCTCCTATTGGGGGCGCTTCGTCGAGCGCACCGACGGCTTCGCCATCAAGCCCGCCTCGTTCAAATTCCGCAACGACGCCGGCCACGAGGTCGAGTTCACGGCGCCCTACGCCACGAAAAAGATCAAGCGGCTGCAGCCGCTGGCGCTCGATGAATTCATGTTCCTGCGCGGCGCGACCAAGCTCACCGGCAAGATCACCCTCCCCGCGCCCTCGACCATGCATTTCTACCGCTGCAACGATTTCGCCGACCGCGCGGCCTATGCCGATGTCGATTCATTTTTCGCCGATCTTGCCAAAGTGTTCCGGCAGGAGATCGCCGAGCTCGCCAAGGCCGGCTGCCGTTATGTGCAGCTCGACGAGGTCGCCGTCGCGCTTCTGTGCGATCCCGCCATCCGCGACGAGATCAAGCGCTCGGGCAGCGAGCCCGACGTTCTCGTCGACCTGTACATCAAGAGCATCAACGACGCCGTCGCCGAATGCCCTGCGGACGTGGTCATCGGCGTGCATATGTGCCGCGGCAACTTCAAGGGCCACTATCTCGGCGCCGGCGGCTACGAGTCGGTCGCCGAGCGCTTTTTCGCCGGCACCAAGGTGAATCACTTCCTGCTCGAATATGACACGCCGCGCGCCGGCGATTTCGCGCCGCTGCGTTTCGTGCCGAAGGACAAGGGCGTGGTGCTGGGCGTGATCAGCTCGAAGACGCCCGTGCTGGAAAGCCTCGATGCGCTCAAGCGCCGCGTCGACGAAGCGGCCCGTTACATCGATCTCGACCGGCTGGCGATCGGCCCGCAATGCGGATTTGCCAGCACCGTTGCCGGCAATCCGGTCACCGAAGACGACGAGCGCCGGAAGCTGGCGCTGGTTGTCGAAGCGGCACGCCAATTCTGGCCCTGAATAAATAGCCTGTATTTCCGGGCTATTCGTTCATCGCACATTAGCGGTGTTTGCCCGGCGCGCTTACGCAAAAGTTCCCGGTCATCTATAGTTCCACGCGGCCGAGGCCCGCGATGTCAGCAGACAAGCTGGATAAGGAATACGATTTCATCGTCGTAGGATCCGGCGCCGGTGGCGGACCGGTGGCCGTGCGGCTTGCGGAAGCCGGCTACAGCGTTCTCATTCTCGAAGCCGGCGGCGCCGAAGAGCCTTACGACTACAAGGTCCCAGCCTTTCACGCGCGCAGCTCGGAAAACAACGAGCTCGCGTGGAAATTCTACGTCCACCACTATGCCGACCCGAAGCAGGAGGAGCGGGATACATACAACTACCTGAAGAGCGTCGAGGTCGACCACGCACGGCGGACCGGAATCTTCTATCCGCGCGCGGGCACGCTGGGCGGCTGCACCGCGCATCACGCGATGATCTTCATCGCGCCCCACAACAGCGACTGGAACGACATCGCGAAACTGACCGGCGACAAGAGCTGGCGCGGCTGGCGCATGCGCAAGTATTTCCAGCGCTTCGAGCGCTGCGAATATCGGAACCGTCCATGGTACCGGCGGTGGAATTTCGGGCGGCACGGCTATGACGGCTGGATGCCGACGACAATTGCGGACCCGACTTTGCTGCTGCGCGACTCCGTGCTGCTGCGGGTGGTCATGGCCGCCGTGCAGACCTGTTTTAAGTGCAAGGTGTGGCATGCGTCCGGCTGGCGCCACAACCTCAAGTCCTGGGCAGAAAGCTTTGGCGATCCGACTGGCCTGAAGCGTCTCGGCATCATGCATCGCACGCTGTCGTGGCTGTCGAGCCTGCTCGATCCGAACAGCTGGCTGCATCTGCTCGACGGCACCGAAGGGCCCATCTTCGTGCCCTTGACTGTGAAGGATGGCATGCGCGCCGGAACGCGCGAGCTCATCCACGACGCCGAAAAGCGAATGCCGAAGAAGCTGAAGGTTCAATTGAACGCTCTTGCTACACGGGTGCTGCTGGAAGGCAACCGTGCCGTCGGCGTCGAATATCTGGACAAGGCACATGTTTATCGCGCCGACCCGGCCGCGGACAGGAAGGGACCCATCACGGCTCCGGTGCGGCAGGTCCATGCCCGGCGCGAGGTCATTCTCGCCGGAGGGACCTTCAACACGCCACAGCTCTTGATGCTGTCGGGGATCGGCGATCCCAAGGAGCTGGCCAGGCACAAGATCAGGATCAATGTCGCGCTGCGCGGCGTCGGCAGAAATCTGCAGGATCGCCTCGAGGTCGGCGTCGTGCACCAAATGCACGACGACTTTGCCATCCTCAAGCACGCCGATCTGGAGCCGATGACAGGGAGTTCGCGGACTGGCGCAACGGTCACGGCCTCTACGCGACCAACGGCGTCGTCCTGGCGATGATCAAGCGATCGAATCTCGGGCAGCCCGACCCGGATTTGTTCGTGTTCGGAATTCCCGGACACTTTTCCGGCTATCGGCCCTGCTATTCCAAATGGGGCAAAAAAAAGAATTATTTCAGCTGGGTCATCCTGAAGGGACATACGAAGAACCGGGCAGGCCGGGTGCAGCTCGCGTCGGACGATCCACGCGATCCGCCGACCATCAATCTCAACTACTTCGACCCGGCGACGCCCGATGTCGGGGAAGACGCGCACGCCCTCGCCGCCGGCATCGAATTCGTCCGCAAAATTACCGGCCGCACGGCAAGTCTGATGACCGAGATCATCCCGGGCCTGCACGTCCGCACGCGCTCCCAGCTCACCCAGTTCGTGCGGGACTGCGCATGGGGTCATCACGCCTGCGGCACGTGCAAGATCGGCGCCGATGACGACGGGGACGCCGTGCTCGATGCCCGTTTCAAGGTCCGGGACACGCAGGGATTGCGCGTCGTCGATGCGTCGATTTTTCCGAAAATTCCGGGTTTGTTTATTCTGAGTGCGATTTACATGGCCGCGGAAAAGGCGGCTGATGTCATCATTGCGGATGCCCGGGAAATCGACCGCAAGCGCGAGATGATCGCGTCACGAAAGAATGATATAAAGTAACGATAAAACGTTTGTTCGGGCAACTCGCGAAAGGGGCGAAAGTGACGCAGTTGTCGAGTCAGGAACGTCCGCCGTCCGCGTCACGCGCCGTCAAGGCCGAGCGGCGGAATCTCACGGTTGTTTTTTTCGACATGGTCGGCTCGACCGAGCTCTCGAGCCGGCTCGACCCGGAGGATATGCGCGACATCATGCGCGCATTTCAGCGATCCTGCGAAAGCGCAATTTTCGGATTTGACGGCCGGATCGGCCGCTATATGGGCGACGGCATCCTCGCCTATTTCGGATTTCCCGCCGCGCACGAGGACAGCGCCGAGCGCGCTGTCCAGGCCGCGCTGGAAGGCATCAGGCTCGTTTCGGAATTGTCATTCGAGGGCGTGCCGCACCTGGAAATGCGCGTCGGCATCGCGACAGGCCTGGTCGTCATCGGCGACCTGATCGGGGAAGGATCGAGCCGCGAGTTCGCGCTGGTCGGCGACGCGCCGAATCTGGCCGCCCGTCTGCAGCAACTCGCAAAACCCAACCAGATCCTGGTCGCGCCCGCCACGCGGCGTCTGCTCGGCGACCTGTTCGAGTTCGAGGACCTTGGCGATCTGGAGGTCAAAGGGATTTCTGGAGCCGATCGCGATCTCGGGTGTCCTGCGCCGCAGCAAGGCGAGCCGGTTCGAAGCACGCCGGTCGGGACGCATCGCGCCGCTGATCGGCCGCGAGGCCGAGTTGGCGGTGCTGAGCGACGCATTTCGAGAAAGCGAAGACAGGACAGGGACAGCTGGTCGCCGTCTCCGGCGAGCCGGGCATCGGCAAGTCACGGCTCGTGAACACCTTCCGCCACCAGATGCCGCCCGGCAGTTGCCGCGTGTTCCTGTTCCAGTGCTCGTCCTACCACTTGAGCAGCCCGTGGTACCCCGTGATCCGCCACGTCGATGACGTGCTGGGCAGCGGCTACGAAGCGCGCGGATCGAACAAGCTCGAACGGCTCGAGGCGCTGATCGACGACATTTCGCGCGACGAGACGCACATCGATCGTGCCGCTGCTGGCGCCGCTGCTCGGAATTCCGACCGAGGGACAATATCCGCCGCTCGAGCTGACGCCGCAGAAGCAGAAGCAGAGAACATTTTTGGCGATGGTCGAAATGCTGCGCGCGCACTGCGAGCAGCAACCGGTCATTCTGATTGCCGAAGACATCCACTGGATCGACCACACCTCGTCGCAGATGCTGGAGCTGATCCGGGACAGCCTTCCGAATTGGCGCATGCTGCTGATCGCAACCTTCCGGCCGGAATACCGCTCGCTGGGCGGGGCGGACGCCTCGATCAATCTCAACCGGCTCTCGCCGACAGAGGTCGCATCGATGGTCGAGGCGATCGACCGAGCCGAAACTGCCGACAGCGGTGGTCGGCGAGATCATTTCCAAGACCGACGGCGTGCCGTTATTCGTTGAGGAAGTCACCATGACGGTTCTGGCCAGCGGGTCCGAAAAAGGCGCATCGGGCGGCGCGCCGTGGAGCACGGCCGTTCCCGACACCCTGCACGGACTCGCTGATGGCACGGCTCGATCAGTTGGCCTCCGCGAAGACCGTCGCGCAGGTCGCCGCGGCCATAGGACGCGAGTTTTCTTTCGACCTGCTCGAGGCAACCGCCCCGTCGCCGCCGCAGGAGGTCCGCGCGGCGGTGGACCGTCTCCGTGAAGCCGGGCTTTTGTCGCGGCGCGAATTCAGCGCCATTGAGACTTACGCATTCAAGCATGCGCTTGTGCAGGAGACCGCCTATGCCAGCATGCTGCGCAGCGAACGCCAACCGCTGCATCTGCGCATCGCCGAGACGCTCTCCACCAAATTCGTCGACGTCGCTGAGGGCGCGCCGGAGGTCGTCGCCTATCACTACACGCAGGCGCGCGAGATCACGCCTGCGATCAACCACTGGCTCAAGGCCGGCCGGCAGGCGAGCAAGCGCTCGGCCTTCATGGAAGCGGTCACCCATTTTGAGACCGCTCTCAAGCTGCTCGAGGAGCTGCCGCAGGACAAGACGCGGCTCGAACTGGAACTGCAGCTGCAACAGTCCCTCGCAAACGCGTCTATCGCGGCCAAGGGTTTCGGCGCGCCGCAGACCATCGTGGCCTTCAACCGGGCCCTGGACCTGTGCAAGGAGCTCGGCAGTGGGCCGCAGATTTTCGCAGTATTGAACGGCCTCGTCGGCGCTCACCTCATGGGCGGCGAAATTCAGAAAGCGCGCGCGGTGGCCCAGGATCTTCTGGCGCTCGCCACGGAGCGCAACGACAAGACCGCTCTGTTGATGGGACACCGCGTACTCGGAATGTCTCTTTTCATGCTCGGCGAATTGGCCTCAGGCGAAACGCGAGTTGCAGGAGGCAATGGCTCTATATAATCCGGAGCAACACGCCCCGCTGGCACTGATTTTTTCACACGATTTCAAGGCAACGGCACAGGTTTATCTCGGTGTCGTGACGGCGCTTTGCGGCGACATCGACGAGGGCGTGGGCCACTCCCACGACGCGCTCGGTTACGCGCAGGATCTGCGTCATCCCCACAGCATATGCTACGTGCTCTCGTTCCTTGCCGGCACCTATCTTTGTGCCGGCAATCCGCAGGCCGCGTTTCCGGTCGCAGACCGGACAGTCGCGCAATCAAATGAGCATGGTTTCCCGCAATGGGTTGCGGGCGGGCTCATGCTGCGTGGCTGGGCGCGTCTCGGTCTCGGCGAACTCGAGGCAGGCCTTGCCGACATTCGAAGCAGCATCCGCGCCTTGGAGAAAACCGGAACGCTGATCTGGATGCAATTCTCCCATTACCTGCTGGCGCGCGCTCTTGCGGCCGACCATCAATGGTCGAAGGCCGCGGAGATCGTCGACCGGCTGTCGGCCGAGATCAGGGCTGGCGGCGGCCGGTGGTACGAAGCCGAAGTGACCCGTTTGCGCGGCGATATCTTGCGCGGCCAGCACAAGCCGGTGTCAGAGGTTGAGGCCTGCTACGAATCCGCCATTGCGACGGCGCGCCGCCAGGGCGCCCGGATGTGGGAGCTCAAGGCGATGGAATCGCTCGACGCGCTGCGCGAATCCGGCAGCGGCCGCACGGCCGGTGCCAAACAGAAACCCACCGTGAAAATCTGACCCGTGGCAAAAGCCGTCCAGAAGAACTCCGAGCCGGATCTCGACTGTCGCCCTCGGCGAAAGCTATTACGAGGGCAGCCGGGCGCTCGAGAAGCAATATACCAACGATATCGTCGAGGACACCCGGCGCGTGATCACCGCGCACTTTCAATGAAGGCCGCGGACCGGCGCGGCGGGATGCACACGCCTTCGACAATGGCTGCGTGCGCGCGATTTTCCAGGTGGACGAAAACCTTCCCGATGACCTGTGCCAGGGCGTTTTCGTGCGGGGGCGCCAGTACAAGGCCTGGATCCGGTTCTCCAACGGCAATTCCGAGCGGCGGCCGGCATGGATGTTCGACGCGCGCGGCATGGCGATCAAGTTGACCGGCGTGCCCGGCGAGAAGCTGATGGACGACGAGAAGCACACGCAGGACTTCATCCTGATCAGTCATCCCACGTTCTTCGTCGATGACCTGAAGCGCTACAGAAAGACGCTGGAGTGGTTTATGCGCGGCGATTGGCTCGACCAATATCTGGTGTCGCCGTTTCAGCTCCGCTGGCTTTCGGAAACGCCAAAGGCCTTTCGTGCCAACTTCAACTTCATGTCCAATCCCCTGCACCAGCAATACTGGTCGATGACGCCCTACCGGTTTGGCGTCGATCCCGAGAAAAAATTTGCCGTCAAATACACGGCCAAGCCGCGACTGCACGACAGGCCGGGCTTCTTCAGCCGCCACCTCACGCGGCTCGGCTGGAATTTTTCTCTCAAGGAAGAGATGAACAGGACGTTGGCCGGAAACGAGGTCTGGTTTGACTTCTATATCCAGCGCTTCGTCGACGAGACGAGCACGCCGATCGAGGATTTGAAGGTGAAGTGGGCCGACGACATCTCAAAGCCGGAACGTGTCGGCACGATCATCATTCCGATCCAGGACTGCATGTCGCCGGAACAGGCCGTTTTCTGCGAGAATCTCTCGTTCAGCCCGTGGCATTCCTTGCCCGAGCACAGGCCTCTGGGCCTGGTGAACCGCGTGCGCAAGATTGCCTATCGAGAAATAAGCAAGCTGCGGCATGACCTGAACAAAGCGCCGCGGCGGGAGCCGACCGGCGAGGAGACCTTCGACGCCCGCGACTGACGGCCACGCGGCACCCGCAGTCCTGAGAATCCGGTTTTTCAATTCAAAAAAACGAGCGTTGTCTGCCCGGGAGGTGCTGGCTACCCTTTGCCGGGGACTTAGGGCGACTTGGGAATCTGGGGGGCACATGAGTTACGTCACGATGGTCGGTTTTCTTGCGGCCGGGCTCGTCATTGCGACGCTCTCGATGCGGACCATGATTCCGCTGCGCATCATCGGCCTTGCCAGCAATGTTGCTTTCGTCATCTACGGCGCGCTGTTCGGCAGCATTCCGACGGTAATCCTTCATGCGATATTGTTTCCGCTCAACATCTACCGGCTGCACGAGATGCTCAAGCTGGTCAAACAGGTCGAGGAGGCCAGCAAAGGCGACATGTCACTCGACTGGCTCAAGCCGTTCATGACCGAGCGAGCCATCAGCGTGGGCGAGACGCTGTTTCGCAAAGGCGAAAAGGCCAACCACCTCTATTTCCTCGTCTCCGGCCAATTGCATCTGCAGGAGATCAATATCGACCTCGCGCCGGGCGCCGTGGTCGGCGAACTCGGGATGCTCGCCCCCGAGCGCACACGCACGCAGACGCTCGTGTGCACCGAGAGCGGTTCGGTGCTTGCAATTTCCTATGAGAAGATCGAGGAGCTCTACTACCAGAACCCGAAGTTCGGATTCTATTTCCTGCGCCTGTCGACGGCGCGGCTGTTCGACAACATCAAGCGGCTGGAAAGCGCGCTGCGCGAGCGCGACGAGGAAGTGCTGAGTTTACGGAAAGCGCTCGCCGGATAAAGGCGCGTGCACGTCCTCCCAACGTGCACGCGCCTGCCTGTCAGGAGCGGCTCGCGACCGCGCCGTGCGGATTGACGAACACGTATCCTCGCACGTCGCGCACGTGCACGCGTGACAGCCCACCACCTGAATTGTAGTCGCGGACCAGCCACTGCCCGTTGCCGGCAGATCCTTCGATGTACATCACGTGACCGCTGCGGACGGCGGCAAGCCCGGCGCGTGGGCCGGCCTCACGTGGGAACAGCCGCGCCCAGTTGGAGGCGAGGTTGAGCCGCTTGTCCTCGAGTCCGAGATATTTGCGCAGGCCGCAGCCACAGTATGAGTGCGGGCAGTCGCTCGGGCGCGAGCCAATGATTTGGGCCGCATCGGCCATCGCGTAGGCGCGATTGCCGTCAGCGTCGACAGCGGGCACGGCGGGAACGGCGGGAACGGCTGCCATCGCAGCCTGCGAAGCGGCACCCATGCAGACGCGCTGTCCCTCGTTCGTCATCGTGCAATCTTCGGCACGATGGGTGGCGACCCGTCGCGCGGAATACACCTGCTGGTACCGAGCGCGGCGGTCGGACTGGTTGAGAACGAAATGATCCGGGGCCTGGCGGTATGAGGTGGCGTAATGGTGCCGATGATGGTGACGCTTGTGGTAGGCCTCGGCCGGAGTGAGCACAAAAGCCGCAAGGAGCAATGCGATTGAAGCTCCCATGATACTAAAACAATTCATGGTTGATCCTCTTGTAAGCTGGTGATGCATTCCGGTGACGCCGCCTCCTGTCGGCGTTGCTGGGACGAAACGATCGGGCCGCGCCCCTGCCCGCGAAAAAACTGCAAAAGCTTTACCGCGGGTCCAATTCTCCGGCGTCAGCCGAACGGAACGCGGGCCCGCGTCACGTGACTTCCAAGTGCAAGTAACCGTCTCGAGGATCCCCTTTCCCGAAAAGACCTGTGCCCCTAACGACGCAGACGAACTTAAGTTCCCAAAATTATTGGACATAAGGGCCGCGCTGTACTTGATAGTCGGTCCGGAAATACTTTGCGTTGCAAAACCATTGCTTTCTCTACTGCCTCGATCAGCTTGGTCAGGTACCCGACACAGCCGATTAAGCTTTTGATAACTTCGAAAGTGGCAGTGACCGGCAGGGGAGTACCCATGGATCTTTCCTACACGCAGAACATGGAAGACACGCACCTCTGGCTCGCCTTCGGCGGCAAGCACACTGGGACATACATCGACATCGGCGCCGGCCATCCGATCGCGGACAACGTGTCGTTCTTCTTCTACGAACGCGGCTGGCATGGCGTCGCCGTCGAGCCGCAGCAGAAGCTCGTCGATCTCTATGCGCGGCTGCGCCCGCGTGATGCCGCGGTCGCGGCCCTGATCGGCACGCAGAGCGGCGAAGCCGACTTCCATGTGTTCGAGGCCTTCCACGGGCTCTCAACCACCAACATGAAACATGCCGAGGCGGCGACCGCATTCGGCGCCGGCTACCGGACCGTGAAGGTGCCGATGATCACGCTCGCCGAACTATGCCGGAAGCACGGGCTGCGCGAGATCGATTTCCTGAAGGTCGACGTCGAGGGTGCCGAGGCCGATGTGTTGAAGAGCGGCGACTGGAAGACATTCCGGCCGAAGGCGGTCGTGGTCGAGGCGATCGCGCCGGGCTCGAACGAGCCCTCCTGGGAGAGCTGGGAGCCGTTTTTCTGTCGCAGGGCTACCGCTTCATGTTGTTCGATACGCTCAACCGCTTTTACGTCGCCGAGGAAGCGAAGGATGTCGCGGCACGCTTTCCACGCGAGCGCGCGCCGTGGGACTCAGTGCGCCACATGTACGAGATCGGCCGCGCGCCGGAGAACGCGAGCCATCCCGAGCACGCGCTCGCCGGCATTCTTGCCAAGGGCTTCTGGGCGTCGCTGCCTTATCTTGACCGTACGCTGCTTGCCGATGTTCTCGAACGCGGCCGCACGCCGGCCAACACGGCGGCAGTCGATGCCGCCCTGCAGACGCTCGATACCGAAGATTCCGCGCCCGCCTCGGCCGCATCGCCTGCGGCTACGACGGCGGGCAGATCTACAAGGAGGATGAGGGCGGGCAATGAGACGAGTCTGTAGGGTGGGCTAAGGCGCGCATAAGCGCGTCTTCGACGCGCTATGGCGCCGAGCCCACCATCAGCATCACCGATCACTAAGGGCCCGCGGTGGGCTCGCTTCGCTTAGCCCACCCTACAGACGAAAACGGCAGAATCTACAAGGAGTAAGAGGAACGGTCCCCCGACGGGAGAGGTGATTGCTTGCGGCTTTCGAAACGCGACAGCGTCACGACCGTGCCGATCAGCACGAAGAGCAGCATCAGCTTTGAGTACTCGATTACAAGGGCGAGCATGGCCTGCTCCAGTTTTCTTATCCGTTTCCCCGCCGTCCGCGCGCGCAAGATATCCTTCGACAAGCGGGCGAATGTGAGGCACCTCACAGACGATAACGGCTTTGTGTTTCAGTCTGCTGACGCGAAGGCCCGAACCTCCCTCCTTCGTCCCGCCGGCAACGGCGGGCTTTTTTATGCGCAGCCGGATGAAGCTTCGGTCATGCCTTCCGCGGGGTTAAGGCCTTTACTCAAACATCGCGGTTCTACTTTGCCGGGCATTTAAAGCGAAACGGCTACGATGCCGCCGTTTCGGATGGAGCCGCGCATGACCCTCGATGAAAGCAATCCTCGGCTTGTGCCTCGGCATCGCGCTGATGGCCGCGCTGCAGACGGTGGGCGTGTGGTCGCTGCAGGAGCACATCAAGTCGCAGTCGAATGCCGGCCTGCCGATCGGCAACATGCGCCGGTCGTCGGCAACTTCGACGCCGATGCGCTGAAGAACGGCATCCTGCCGAAGTTCGGCCCGATCGACACAAGCGAAGGCCAGCGCCTCGCCATCGAGGGCGCCGCGCGCCGCATCGACCTGCAGAACCGCGCCATTCAGAAGTATCTGCCGCGCTAGCCCA
>CAVQYD010000023.1:0-19300 GCA_963718035.1 uncultured Alphaproteobacteria bacterium
GCGCGCCGAGAAGCGGGGCTTTAACATCACCCTGCAGCGGTCTTTTGATCCGGCCGCCGGCGAAGTGGACCTTTTCCCTCAGGAAATCACCAGGGTTCTTCTGAACGTGATTTCCAATGGCTTCTATGCAGCTGCCAAACGCAAAGCGGCAATGAATGGAGGCGAATATGAGCCTACACTTGCGGCCACGACCAAGGACCTCGGCGACAGCGTGGAAATCACGATCCGCGACAACGGCGTTGGTATCCTTCCCGAGGTGAAGGAAAAAATGTTCAATCCGTTCTTTACGACCAAGCCTGCTGGGGAGGGGACAGGTCTCGGCCTGTCCATCAGCCACGACATCATTGTCAAACAACATCGCGGTTCGATCGAAGTCGATACCGCGCCCGGTGAGTACACGGAGTTTCGAATTGTACTTCCGCGTAAAGCCGCAACGCTTGAAAATTAGGGAGGATCTGCGTGCAACTTCTTATTCTTGTGGTTGATGATGAACCGGACGTCGAAGCACTGTTTCGCCAGCACTTCCGGCGGGATCTTCGTGACGGCCGATTTGCAATGGAATTCGCTCAATCTGCGCCTGCGGCATTGCAATGCATCAGCAATGCGGGTGCTGCTTCGCTCATATTGATTCTGTCAGACATCAATATGCCTGGGATGAGCGGGCTTGAGCTTCTGCCAAAAGCGAAAGCAGTTCGACCCGATGTGCCAATCATCATGATAACGGCCTATGGCGACGCCGACACCAAACGCAAGGCGTTGGAAAGTGGCGCCGACGCGCTTTTCACCAAGCCGATCGACTTCGGAATGCTGCGCAGCGAAATCGACTCGCGGGTTGAGCGCCACGCATGATCGAACCGGAACGTGTTGTGCAGGTCTAAGCGGAGAACATCTCAGATTTAAAGCCTTGTGGGGGAATGGCTCTATGAGACGGCGCCGATAGGGTGATCGCATGAGACGGCGCGATTTCATCGTAGTGCTCGCGGGCTCGGCGGCTGCGTGGCCGTTCGTCGTGCGCGCGCAGCAAACAAGGCCCGCAAAGCTCGGCGTGTTATTGGTGGAAAAGCGCGAACCGTTCTCGCGGATATTTTGGGAGGGGCTCCGAGAGTTCGGCTACATCGACGGTCAAAATATGCAGATCGAGTATCGCTCGGCGGAAGGGAAGTTGGATCGTCTGCCTGCGCTGGCTGCGGAGCTCGTTGATCTCAAGGTCGATATTATCGTTGCCTCTGAAACTCCCGCCGTACAGGCGGCAAAGCGCGCAACTACGGAAATCCCGATCGTCATGGCCCCATCCGGCGATCCGGTGGGAACGGGGCTTATAAGTAGCCTATCCAGGCCAGGTGGAAACGTTACGGGGTTGTCTGCGGCGACGGCCGAGCTTGCGGGAAAAAGTCTCGAATTGATCCGGGAGATGCTTCCTGGCGCGCGCCGCGTGGCGGCGCTTGCCGATCCGGCAAACGCCTTTACCAAATCATTTTTGGCGCAAATCCATGCGTCAGCCAAAGCCGCCGGTCTTGAGATTCAGGACGTTATGCTCGGTGGAACGCAAGATCTCGAACCCATTTTCGCAGGCATGGCCAGTGGCGGCGTAGATGCTTTGGTTGTCCAACCAACGCTTCCGCGTGCGCCGATCATCGCGCTCGCGCGGAAACATCGTCTTGCGACGGTCTCGGGCAACCGCGCATTCGCTGACGCAGGCGGCCTCATGTCATATGCGGGGAGTCTCGCGGACAGATACCGGAATGCGGCGCCGTATGTGGACAAGATTTTGAAGGGCGCAAAACCTGCGGATCTTCCGGTCCAGCAGCCAACGAAATTCGAGCTGGTCATCAATCTCAAGACCGCGAAGGCGCTGGGCATTTCCGTGCCGCACGCGATGCTGACCCGTGCCGACGAGGTGATCGAATGACAGATCACGCGGTGCCGGATCGAGCCGATGCGTCGCCGCGGCGCGAGACCCGCAGCCGCCTTTTCTTGAAGTATGTCGGCCTGTTCGTCGCCGTGGTTTGCGTCGCGCTATTGATCAACGGGCTTCTCGAGGTCTGGGGCTCATATCGTGAGCACAAAACTGCATTGATCCGCATTCAGCACGAACAGGCAGAAGCCGCGGCCACCAAAATCAGCCAGTTCATCAAGGAAATCGAAAATCAGGTCGGCTGGACCACTCAGTTGCTGTGGTCCGCCGAGACCATTGAGCAGCGGCGGTTCGATGCGCTCCGTCTGTTGCGCCAGGTTCCGGCGATTACCGAACTTGCGCAGGTGGACGCCAGCGGCAAGGAACAACTCCGCGTGTCGCGGCTGGCCATGGACGTGTTGGGTAGCGGTCTCGATCTGTCAAACGAGCCCAAGTTCACGGAGGCCGTGAAAAACAAAGTCTATTACGGCCCCGTCTATTTCCGCCGCGAGTCCGAACCGTACATGACACTATCGCTCGCCGGCACCCGGCGCGATGCCGGCGTCAGCATTGCGGAAGTCAATCTCAAGCTGATCTGGGACGTCGTTTCCAGGATCAAGGTTGGCGAACGCGGTCAGGCCTACGTGGTGGACCGGCGCGGCCGCCTGATCGCCCACCCGGACATCAGCCTGGTCTTGCGCAACACCGACATGACCCGCCTTGCTCAGGTTCAGGCGGCGCAGCGTGGAACAGCCGCGTCGGAGGATGAGATTCCGACCGCAACGGACCTTCAGGGCCGCACTGTGCTGACGGCCTTTGCGCCGGTTGCACCGCTCGGCTGGACGGTTTTTGTCGAGCTGCCGATAGGCGAGGCCTATCAGCCATTGATGGCTTCGATTCAGCGCTCGGCTCTGGTGCTGCTTGCCGCGCTCTGTCTTGCGGCCGTGGCCGGAATATTCCTCGCGCGCAGGATGGTTGTGCCGATCAAGGCCTTGCGTACCGGCGCGGCTCGAATTGGAAGCGGCGACCTCTCGCAACGGATTGTGGTCAAAACCGGCGATGAGCTCGAAGCGCTTGCCGACCAGTTCAATGACATGGCCGGGCGGCTTCAGGAATCCTACACCGGGCTGGAAAACAAGGTCGAAACGCGCACGCAAGAGCTTGCGCAATCGGTCAAGGAGTTGCGCGCGCTCGGCGAGGTGACTCAGGCGGTAAATTCGACGGTCGACCTGGAGACCGTGCTGTCAACGATCGTCGCTAAAGCAGCCCAGCTTTCGAATACCGAGGCCGGAGCGATCTATGTTTTCGACGAGGTGACCGAGGAATTTCGGCTGCGCGCAACTTACGGGCTGGACTCGGGAGCAGTCGCTGAAATCCGCGACCGTCACATTCGTCTGGGCGAGACCGCGATCGGTGAGGCCGCGTTACAACGCATGCCGATCCAAATTCCGGACCTTCAGGACGATCCTTCAAGCACGCTCGACATTATCATCCGCGCGGGCTTTCGCGCTCTCCTGATCGTGCCGCTTCTGAGCAATGACCAGATCGTAGGGGCGCTCGTTGTGCGCCGCAGGGCGCCCGGCGAGTTTTCGAAAAGCGCCGTCGAACTGCTGCAGACCTTTGGAGCGCAATCCGTATTGGCAATACAAAATGCCAGGCTGTTCGAAAGTGTTGGCGCGAGGACGCGCGAACTTGCGAAATCACTGGATGACTTGCGTACCGCCCAGGATCGCCTGGTTCAGACGGAAAAGCTCGCCTCGCTTGGTCAGCTTACGGCGGGCATAGCGCACGAGATCAAAAATCCGCTGAATTTCGTCAACAATTTCTCGTCCGTCTCGTCGGAACTTGTGGGCGAACTGCGCGACGCACTGAAAGGCGTCAATCTCGACGGCAAGCTGCGAACGGAGATCGATGAGATTGCCGACATGCTGCAGGGCAATCTCGAAAAGGTCGTGCAGCACGGCAAGCGCGCTGACTCGATCGTCAAAAACATGCTGCTGCACTCGCGTCAGGGTTCGGGCGAGCACCGGTTCGTGGATGTCAATGCCGTTGTCGAGGAAAGTCTCAATCTCGCCTATCACGGGGCGCGCGCCGAGAAGCAAGGTTTCAACATAACGCTCGAAAAGTCATTCGATCCAGGCGCGGGCGAGGTCGACCTGTTTCCGCAGGAGATCACGCGCGTGTTGCTCAACCTTATCATGAATGGCTTTTACGCGGCGACCAAGCGCAAAGCCGAAGCAAACGGTGCTGACTACGAACCTACACTCGCGGCCACAACGAAGAGCCTCGGCGACAGTGTCGAAATCAGGATCCGGGACAACGGCACCGGGATTCCGCCGGAGGTGAAGGAAAAGATGTTCAATCCGTTCTTCACAACCAAGCCAGCCGGGGAGGGGACAGGACTAGGTTTGTCGATCAGCCACGACATCATCGTCAAGCAGCACGGCGGATCCATTGAAGTCGATACCAAACCCGGTCAGTACACTGAATTTCGTATCGTTCTTCCCCGCAAAGCTGCAGTCCTTGCAAATCCGGGGACATCCGCGTGAATCTTCTCATCAACAGACAGGTTGAATTGGCCGCATGACCGCACGAATTCTCGTAGTCGATGACGAACCGGACATGGAGGCCCTGCTCGTCCAGAAGTTTCGCCGCAAGATCAGCGAAGGCTCAGTAGAGCTTTTGTTCGCTCGTGATGGGGTCGAAGCGTTGGATTTGCTCGCATCCAACGGCTCTCTGGATATGGTGATTACCGACATCAACATGCCGCGCATGGATGGGCTGACCCTCCTGCAAAAGCTCCAGGAGACGGACGAAAGACTGTCGACCATTATTGTGTCGGCCTATGGAGACATGGCGAATATCCGCACCGCGATGAATCGCGGCGCATTCGACTTCGTGACCAAGCCGATCGATTTTCCCGATCTTGAGGCGACCATTGCAAAGACAATTCGGCACGTCGAAGATTTGCGCGATGCGAGGCGCCGCCAGGCCGAAGCCGAACGAGCCTACGCTTCGCTCTCAAGATATTTTTCGCCCAATCTTGTCCAAAGACTTGCTGGCGACAACGATGCGATAGATCTTGCGGGTCAGCGCCGCGAAATTGCATCGCTCTTTACCGATATTGCGGGGTTTACCGCATTGGTGGAAATGCTTGAGCCGAGCGTGCTCGGGCCACTTCTTAATGAATACCTCACAGGCATGACCGATATCGTGTTTTCGCACGACGGCACGGTCGCGAAAATCGTCGGCGATGCCCTCCATGTGCTTTTCGGCGCGCCCGGCGAGCAGGCCGACCATAGCGCACGCGCCGTCGCTTGCGCGCTGGATCTCAATGAATATGCCGAGTCATTCCAGCAACGTTGTCGCGAAAAAGGAATCGCGCTCGGCATCACGCGGATTGGTGTTCATGCCGGGCCGGCGATTGTGGGGAATTTCGGCGGTGGACAATTCTTCGACTACACGGCCTATGGCGATACGGTCAATGTCGCGGCGCGGCTGGAGGCTGCCAACAAATACTTTGGCAGCCATGTCTGTGTCAGTTCATTTCTGGCGGAGAAAGTGAAGGACTTTTGCGGGCGGCCAATCGGCGATCTCTTGCTGCGGGGCAAGACCGAAGCGATGCGGGCATTTGAACCCTTGCGGCGGGAGAAATTCGAAAGTGCCGCGACGAAGAGTTATCTGGAAGCATTTGCCAAGCTTCAATCGGACGACGCTGCTGCGATGGCGGCATTTGCGGCGCATGTCGGGAGCTATCCGGAGGACCAGCTCGCCAGCTTTCACCTCAAGCGGCTCCTGAACGGGGAAAAAGGCACGCGAATTGCCTTGCAATGATGTGGCCTAGGCCGCCGGTGAGGCGGCTTTTCTTTCCGCCGAAATTGGAGAAGATGGCGCCGCACTCCACATTGGAATCCACTGAAATGAATCTCCTCGTTCTTGCGGGTGACGGTATCGGTCCCGAAATTACCGCCGCCACGCTCTCGGTATTGCGTGTCGCCTCCGAGCGATTTGCGCTCGGACTTCGCATTGAGGAGGCGCCTGTCGGCCATGCCGGCCTTCGTGCGCTCGGAAGTACCATCCACGCCGATATCGTTGAAAAAGCGCGCAAGGCCGACGGGGTTGTCCTCGGCCCGACATCGACTTTCGAGTTCAAGGATCCGGCGCGCGGCGAAATCAACCCGTCGATGATGCTCCGAAAAAGTCTCGATTTGTTCGCCAATATCCGCCCGGCGCGAACCTATCCGGGGTTCCATTTGCGCTGCGGCGCGTTCGATCTCGTTGTCGCGCGCGAAAATACCGAAGGATTTTACGCCGACCGCAATATGGAGGCGGGGAGCGGCGAGATGCTGGTTACGAAAGACGTTGCCGTTTCAATGCGGCGGATCACGCGCGCCTGCAGCGAGCGCATTGCGCGCGCGGCATGCGAACTGGCGATGACCCGCCGGAAGCATGTCACGATTGTGCACAAAGCCAATGTGCTGAAAGTCACGGACGGATTGTTCATGGAGGCGTGCCGGGACGTTGGTAAGGAGTTTCCGGCAGTTACCGTCGATGACGTGATCGTCGATGCCATGATGGCGCACGTCGTGCGCAATCCGCAGCGTTTCGACGTAATCGTTACGTCCAACATGTACGGCGATATTCTGTCCGACCTGACAGCCGAATTGTCGGGCAGTCTCGGGATGGCCGCCTCCCTCAACGCCGGTACCGATCACGGAATGGCTCAGGCTGCCCACGGCTCGGCGCCGGATATCGCGGGCAAGAACGTCGCCAATCCGCTTTCGCTCATTGTGTCGGCGGCGATGCTGCTCGCCTGGCATGGCCGCCGCAGCAAGGCCAAATCGTTCGAAGCTGCCGCCGGCGCCATCGAGAAGGCGGTCGAGGCGGCGATTGCGGCAAAAGAGTCGACCACCGATGTCGGCGGGCGTCTGGGCACGCGTGAAACCGGCGATGCGGTTGCCGCGCGGCTGCGCGCGTGACAGCCGGAATGCGCTGCGACAGTCACGTCCATATCGTCGGTCCGGCGGATCGTTACCCGCAGGTCGCCGAGCGAACCTATCTTGCAGACGTCGCGACCCTGAAGCAGCTCGAGCGGGTGTCGGCCTCGCGCGCTATCAGGCGGTTTGTCATTGTGCAGCCGAGCTTTTATGGCACCGACAACAGCATGTTGCTGGAAAGCCTCGATGCATTGGCCGGAAGAGGGCGGGGTGTTGCGGTCATCAACCCAGAAATGACATCGGCACGCACGCTTTCCGCGATGGCTGCGCACGGTGTACGCGGCTTGCGTCTCAATCTTTATAGTCCGCTCCGCGACACGTCATCCCTTGCGGCCCGCTTCGCGGCCGTGGCGGGTCCTGCCTATGAACAGAATTGGCATATCGAGGTCATCGCCCCGATTAAATTGCTGGCTGAAAATTCCACACTGCTGCGCAGCTCACGCGTTCCGGTGGTGATCGACCACTACGGGCTCTATGGGGCTACGAGACCGGGCCAATCTGACGGGATTGCTTTGCTTGCGCTGCTCGCGCAGCCGCATGTCTGGATCAAACTTTCAGCGCCTTATCGGGTGAGCCCGGACCCATTGGCGATCAAACCAGATGCCGTTTGGCTCGCGGCCCTGTTGGCGACTTCACCGGATCGTTGCCTTTGGGGCAGCGACTGGCCATACACGCCGCCGCATGACCAACACCGAGGTGGCAGCGCCGTCGTGCCCTATCGCAGCCTTCGCTATGAAACACTGGTCGACGATTTCATGGCCGCGACCGGCTCGGCGGAATTGGCCGAGCGCATCCTGTCGGACAATCCGGCACGGTTTTACGACTTTGGTGGAAGTTCCCGATCGTCGGAAAGTTCCCGATCGTCAGATTAGCCCGAAAAACCGTTCACCTTGCGTGTTAGGCATTGGACCTAAAAAGCACGTAAAACTTGCAAATTTCGCTAGGGATCACCGCCCAAAATAGTATTGTGACGGTGGGGGGCTACCGGCGCAGACTTTAAGAATCGCCGGGGCTCGTGGGCAGAGGGGGCGGCCATTGCTCAATGGTCGTTTGGAATTCATCCCGGGCGTGACCGGGCTACGAGGGCGCGTGGGCTGGCTCGCAGCCGGCGCACACCTTGTTTCGCGCGCCATTCCGCGCATCCAATTCCGCATTCTTGAAGCATCGCGCCGCGTGTCGTGCACGCCGAACGGAGGCGCGCAAGCATGACTGCGTTGTCTGGTCCGTCGGACATCGTAAGCGAGAAAGCACATTCGCCTGCAGCTGGAGGCGCGCGCACGGTATTGGTTGTTCCCGATGCGCAGCTTTTGTTCTCGGCCGACTTCAAGCGATCAGGTCCGGATCTGATTTTGACGGCGCCGGATGGTGATCGCTTCACCGTCTTGGACTATTTCCGCCACAAGAAACTGCCCGATCTGGTCACTCCTGATGGCGCGACGTTCGGCGCGAAAATTATTGAAGCGCTGACGGGGACGGGGCCGTCATACCAATACGCTCAAGCCACCGCGCCGGCACCTGCCGCCCAAGTTATCGGAAAAGTTGAAAAGATTACCGGTTCGGTGACTGCGATACGCAACGGTGTCGCAATCACCCTGAATGTCGGCGACACGCTCAACAAAAGTGACATCATTCAAACCGGAAGCAATTCAACACTCGGCATCAGCCTGCTCGATGGAACGGCACTTAATTTGTCCGCAAACACGCGGATGGCTCTCAACGAATTTATTTTCGATGTGAACGCAACAACAGGCAACGGAAGCCATCTCACTCTTGTTCAGGGCGCGTTTGCCTTCATTTCTGGTCTGGTTGCCCCAACTGGGGGAGTCAATATCGAGACGCCTGTCGCGAATATCGGCATTCGTGGAACGGTTGTTGCCGCCGTATGCTCGGCGGGAGGAAGTTGCGAATTCTCTGCGGGCAACGAAGTTACCGGATCAAAGGCTGGGCAGCCGAGCACGTTCGATCTTATGACCGGCGGTCAATATGTCGGCGGTCAATATGTCGGCGGGACCGTCATTGGAAGAGTGACGGTTGGAACGAATGTCCGAATAACACCAACCGGTCTCACGCAGCCGGAGGTGACATTCGTGCCTGCACCGGCTGCTGATCCCGGCTTGGCGTCAGCGATGCAGCAGGTGATCCAGCTTTACCCGCAAGTTTTTGTCCCGGGTCCGCCGGGACCTGCGCCGGCACCTCCGCCGGGAGTCCCGCCCGGACCTGCGCCAGGAACAGCTCCGCAGGGTGGAAACAACAGCGGCAGCACGACAGCGCCGGACTTGCTAACGCCGCCGCAGCCGCCAACGCCGCCGCCGCTACAGCAGAATGATCATCCCGAAAATCTGCAACCTTTAGCCGCGATACACGCACCTACGGAGACACTAGTTGCAGCAATACCGGCAGGTCAGAGCACGCCCGAGGTAATAGTCAACGTTTCAGTTGCGTCGTCGCCGTCGTCGGTAACTGTGCAAAATCCGATTTTCAGTCAAAGCTTGAGTGAGGATGCGGCGTGGGCCTTTACGGTCCCCACGGATACTTTTGGTCCTAATTCAAGCCTGACGCTCGCGGCGTCAATGGCTGACGGCTCGCCCTTGCCAAATTGGATGACATTCGATGCTACGACTGCCACGTTCAGCGGGACGCTACCGCCGGATGCGAATGGTTCGGTGCAGCTGAAGGTCGTAGCCAGCGACGGAAATTCGGCTGCCGCAAACCTTTTCACATTGGATGTCGTTCCGGTGAACGACGCGCCGGTTGTCGTGAATGGCGACCATGCGTCCCTCGCAACAATCAATGAAAACAACGTCAATCCTGGCGGCGCAACGTTCGCTGCGTTGCTGACCGGTCATTTTTCCGACGCAGTGGATGAAGTGCCCGGCGGATCGCACGCTAACACGCTGGCAGGTGTCGCGATCTATTCCAATCCCGCGAATCCAGCCGGTGTGTGGGAGTGGTCCAGCGACGGCACGACCTGGCATCTTATCGCCACCGATCTGTCCGACAGCAATGCGCTCGTCCTCGACGCATCGACGAGGATTCGTTTTGTCCCGTCCACAGGTTTCAATGGCGACGCGCCAGCACTGCTCGGGCGGCTGATTGACGACTCGTCAGGTAGCGTCACGAACGGCACGTCCGTCGATTTGGCTGCAAGCGGGGTCGGAGGGTCAACGCCGTACAGCGCAGATTCGGTAATCATTGACGAAATCGTGAATGTTGTGCCGACCACGACGCCTGTGACACTTGCGGCGATTGCGGAGGACAGTGGGCCTCGACTGATCACGCAGGGCGAGCTGCTGGCCAACGCGAGCGATGTCGATGGACCGTCGCTGATGGCGGTCAATCTGCAGGTTAGCTCCGGGGGCGGGTCGCTGGACGACAACGGCAACGGCACCTGGACCTATCACCCGGCGCTTAACGACGACACCTCGGTGACGTTCAGCTACAGCGTGACGGATGGGGTTGCGCCGGTTGCGACGACGGCGAACCTGGACATCACGCCGGCGAGCGATGCGCCGGTGGTTGCGCATGCGATTGCGGATCAGAATGCGACGCAGGGCAGCCAGTTCACGTTCTCGTTTGCGACCAACACGTTCAGCGACGTGGATGGCGACCCGCTGCTTTACACGGCGTCACTCGACACCGACCAGCCTTTGCCGGCCTGGCTGCACTTTGACGGCAGCACCCGCACATTCTCGGGCACGCCGACGAACGCTGATGTCGGCACGGTCGCGGTGAAGGTGACGGCGAGCGACGGTACTCTATCGGTGTCCGATATCTTCAATATTGCGGTCGGCAACACCAACGATGCGCCGGTCATCCAGGGCGTTGGTGGCACGGTCCCCGTTGCGGAGGATGCTTCGGTGCTGCTGCAGGCGGCATCGGCGCTGGTGACGGATGCCGATGGCGACACGCTGACGATGACCCTTGGCGTGAGTGGCGGCAGTTTGACGCCGAGCCAGGCGATTTTGGATGCGATCGCCGCCGGCACGTTGACGGGCCTCGACGTCGACGGCCTCGACGGTAGTCTGCAGGTGAGGGGCTCGGCGGCGGCGATCACGGCGGCGATCCAGGCCGGAATCACCTATGCGCCGAATGCCAACGTCAACGGCTTGGACGCGCTTGATGTGGCGATTACCGATGGTCAGGCCACTACTAACGCTTCTCTTGCGATCAATATTACGCCGGTGAATGACGCGCCGGTGACGACGCCTGTGACGCTGGCTTCGATCGCGGAGGACAGCGGGCCGCGTCTGATCACGCAGGCTGAGTTATTGGCCGATACGAGCGATGTCGACGGTCCGCCGCTGACGGCTGTCAATCTGCAGGTCAGTTCCGGGGGCGGGACGCTCGACGACAACGGCAACGGCACCTGGACCTATCACCCTGTACCCAATGACGACACGTCGGTGACGTTCAGCTACAGCGTGACGGACGGGGTTGCGGCGCCGGTGGCAACGACCGCAAGCCTGGACATTACACCGGTGAACGATGCGCCGGACACCGCGGCAGGCTCCGGCAGCGGCAACGAAGACACCACCATTGCGGTGTCGCTGTCGGGCTCCGACATCGACGGTTCTGTTGCCTCGTTCAAGATCACCAGCCTGCCTGTCAGCGGCACGCTCTATGCCGATGCCGGCCTTACCGACACGCTGCTGGTGGGCGAGACCGTTACGGCGACCGGCAATGCCGTAACCGTCTATTTCAAGCCCAACCTCAACTCCAACGGATCCGACAGCTTCACCTACGCCGCCGTCGACAATAACGGGGCGGAGGACGCAACCCCGGCAACCGCCTCGATCACAGTCAACCCGGTCAATGATGCGCCGACGGTAGCGAACGCGATAGCGGACAAGAATGCGACGCAAGGGAGCCTGTTCTCGTTTGCGTTTGCGGCGAACACGTTCAATGACGTGGATGTGGGCGACACGCTGGCCTATACGGCGACGCTCGACACCAATGCCCCGCTGCCGGCCTGGCTATCGTTCAATGCGGCGACGCGGACGTTCTCGGGCACGCCAGGGTCTGGCGATGTCGGCACCATCGCCGTAAAGGTGACAGCGACCGACGGCAGCAGTATCTCGGTATCGGACACCTTCAATATCGTGGTCGGCGACACCAATGATGCGCCGGTCATCCAGAACGTCGGCGGCACAGTTCCGGTTGCCGAAGATGCTTCGGTGCTGTTGCAGGCGCCATCGGCGCTGGTGACGGATGCCGACGGCGATACGCTGACGATGACGGTGAGCGTGTCGCACGGGACGCTCACGGCAAGCCAGGCGATCCTGGATGCGATCGCGGCCCACACGCTGACGGGAATCGACGGCGACGGCAGCGACGGCAGCCTGTCGGTGAGCGGCTCACAGAGCGCGATCACGGCTGCGATCCAGGCCGGGGTGACCTATGCGCCTGCGGCCAATTACAACGGCTCGGACACGCTCGATATCTCGGTTACCGATGGCCAGGCCCCGGCAACCGCTTCTGTCGCCATCAACGTCACGCCGGTGAACGACGCGCCGGTGATTACGGGCGATCTGACGGCGACGGTTGCGGAAGGCGGCAGTTATCAGCTGACGACGGCGGACCTGGGCGAGGCCGATCCGGACGATTCTTGGCACCGGTCTGACCTACACGGTGAGCGCTTTGTCGAACGGCGTCATCAAGGTTGGCGGCGTGACGCAGAACACGTTCACGGCGCAGAACGTGATCGACGGCATTGTTGTGTTCCAGCACGACGGTTCGGAGACGACGAGCGCGGGCTTCAACGTCTCGCTGGCTGACGGTGGGGAAAATGGCGTCTTGCCGGATACCGACACCTTCACCCTGACGGTGACGCCGGTGAACGACGCGCCGGTGATTACGGGCGATCTGACGGCGACGGTTGCGGAAGGCGGCAGTTATCAGCTGACGACGGCGGACCTGGGCGAGGCCGATCCGGACGATTTGGCACCGGTCTGACCTACACGGTGAGCGCTTTGTCGAACGGCGTCATCAAGGTTGGCGGCGTGACGCAGAACACGTTCACGGCGCAGAACGTGATCGACGGCATTGTTGTGTTCCAGCACGACGGTTCGGAGACGACGAGCGCGGGCTTCAACGTCTCGCTGGCTGACGGTGGGGAAAATGGCGTCTTGCCGGATACCGACACCTTCACCCTGACGGTGACGCCGGTGAACGACGCGCCGGTGATTACGGGCGATCTGACGGCGACGGTTGCGGAAGGCGGCAGTTATCAGCTGACGACGGCGGACCTGGGCGAGGCCGATCCGGACAATTTTGGCACCGGTCTGACCTACACGGTGAGCGCTTTGTCGAACGGCGTCATCAAGGTTGGCGGCGTGACGCAGAACACGTTCACGGCGCAGAACGTGATCGACGGCATTGTTGTGTTCCAGCACGACGGTTCGGAGACGACGAGCGCGGGCTTCAACGTCTCGCTGGCTGACGGTGGGGAAAATGGCGTCTTGCCGGATACCGACACCTTCACCCTGACGGTGACGCCGGTGAACGACGCGCCGGTGATTACGGGCGATCTGACGGCGACGGTTGCGGAAGGCGGCAGTTATCAGCTGACGACGGCGGACCTGGGCGAGGCCGATCCGGACGATTCTGGCACCGGTCTGACCTACACGGTGAGCGCTTTGTCGAACGGCGTCATCAAGGTTGGCGGCGTGACGCAGAACACGTTCACGGCGCAGAACGTGATCGACGGCATTGTTGTGTTCCAGCACGACGGTTCGGAGACGACGAGCGCGGGCTTCAACGTCTCGCTGGCTGACGGTGGGGAAAATGGCGTCTTGCCGGATACCGACACCTTCACCCTGACGGTGACGCCGGTGAACGACGCGCCGGTCGTGCAGGTCGTCGACACGCTGACGCGTGTCTCGGTGCCGGATAACGTTATCACCGGCACAGTTCCCGGCACCGATCCGCTCGCCATACATGCGATCGCTCCGGACATCAACGGCGAGGGCCGCTATGTCGTGTTTTTCAGCACCGAGGCCGTGCCGACCCAGGGCGACAATAATGACGTCACCAGCGGCGATGTCTTCCTCTACGATCGCCTGACGGGCGAAACGAAGATCCTGACCGATGCTGCGCACATCCCAGTCGGCCTGCGCGAGAGCGGCGAGCGGTTCAGCGGTTTTGCCATCAGTGGCGATGGGTATTTCGCGGTAATCAACGGCGAGTATTCGGTAAGCGATCAATTCGGATCTCACCGCGTAAACAAAGTGTACGTTTATGATCGCGCTGCTGACCAGATCACTTTGCTTACCGATTCGGTTACCCACGCGCCGGTCAATTCAGATAGCGAAGCACAAATCAACGGCAACGGGTCGCTCATCGCGGTGTTGCGTTACGACATGACCGGTGCGCACGCATCCGTCTATAGCCGCAATGGGGTCTTGCTCACAGATATTACAACGGCTCACCCGGCCATTCCGGATAACTTGACCCAGTTCCAGACTATGTCGATCAGCAATGACGGCCGCTATGTCACGTTCTGGGCCTATGAACAGGGTATCGATTTCCAGCCCGCGGGCCTCGCCACGCTCTTCTTGTTCGACCGTCAGACGAACTCGGCCACTGTTGTCGGCACGACGACCGCTGGCGATGACCTTTGGGCAGGCTCGCTCAGTCGCGATGGCCATTTCATTGTGTTTCAAAGTGATCAGAGCCTCGTTGGCAGTGACACCAACGGCAAGATCGACATTTATGTCTATGACACGGTCGCTCACACGACCCAGCGTGTTTCCACCGATTCCGTCGGCACCTTGGCAAACGATGACAGCGTCCGGCCAAGCATCAGCCCCGACGGCCGTTTCGTCACCTTTGCGAGCAATGCTACAAACCTCGTTCCGGGAGATACCAACGGCCAGCCCGACACCTTCGTGAAAGACTTGCAAACCGGCGCGATCGAGCGCGTCTCGGTCGCCGTGGATGGCACGCAAGGTAACGGAGACAGTTCTCTCGCGTCATCGGTCAGCGGGGGCGGGGTGGGCACCTTCATCGCCTTCGGCAGCGCGGCGTCGAATTTGGTGCCAGGCGATAACAATTCGGCGTCCGATGTTTTCGTGCTCGATCGCTCCGGCGGCACCGCCGGCCAGGTGACCGAGGATTCCAGCGTCACACCGGCCGGTACGTTGACCACGCACGGCAGCTTTGCGTTTTCGGATGTGGAACTGACCGACGCCCACACCGCGACCGTCACCAGCGTCAATGTTTCGTTGAGCGGCGGAGCGCCGGCGAATTTCGTTGTGCCTGGCGGACTTGGCACCTTCACACCCACGATCGTGGAAAATACCGGTGATGCCGATCCTTTCGGTCAGCTGTCATGGTCCTTCACGCTCGACAACGGCGCGCTGGCCTTGCTCAACAGCGGCCAACGCGTTCTGCAGACCTATACTGTTGAGATCAATGACGGTCATGGCGGGGTGACGACACAGGACGTCGTGCTGACGTTGGTGGGCATCACCGACCAGCCGACCCTCACAATGCAAGTGCTGACGCCCAATGGGATGTTTGCGCCTAACGATGAACCCATAGATCAAATGGGATCAGGGGCAGTCCAGCCAGGCGGGACATCAGCGCAATTCACGATCATCAATGCTGGCGCCAATCGTAAATTTGTCTTCGAGGGCTATGGCTTCACCTTTGCTCCTGACGCCACTCACGCGCCAACCAGCGGCCTCATCACTGCCATTCACGAATATACGAACGACATTACGCCTGTGCCGTTGATTAATTTCAGCGGTGTGGGCGTCGAAGCGGTTGCGTGGCACGCCGCTGTGGTCGAGGCGGCTACAAACGGGCCGGGCGGGCCCAACCCCTTGTTCGACGCATTGACCGGCTCCTGGGCCTTCAATTTCGTCGGCGGAGTAGGACCAGACAATTTTGTTGGCGGAAACCAGAATGACACCGCGAGCGGCGGCGATGGCGACGATTTTCTGTTGGGTAGCGCGGGCAGTGACTCCCTGTCGGGCGGGAACGGCAACGATACGCTGGGCGGCGGCGTCGGCGCCGATCAGCTCGACGGCGGTGGCGGCCAGGACCTGGCGATCTATTTCCATCCCACTGAGGGCGACGCCAATGTGATCGGGCCGATCAAGGTCCAGCTCGCGGCCGGAACAGTCACGACCTACACCGATCTGACAAAAACGACTATCGACAGCGTCGATACTTTGCGCTCGATCGAGCGCATCGTAGCAACAAACTTTAATGACGAATTCGATGCGACCGGTTTTGGCCCCAGCTCAATCAACGCCGGTAGCATTGGCGTCGGCGGTGCCTCGGACGGCACATTGGCCGAATTCGAAGGGCTCGGCGGAGACGACGTCGTCACAGGCAATGGCAATACGAGAGTTGTCTATCTTAACGCGCTGGCCGGTGTGACCGTGAGCTTCTCCAGCTTCGGAGTGGGAACCGCGCACAGTACTGTTCCGGGGGACATCGCCGGAATCGGCAATGATACCTTCGTTAGCGGCGTCAATAGGGTGCGCGGCTCCAACTTTGCTGACAACTTCACGGGGAGCAACAACCCGGGCGGGACCGCAGAGTTTTTTGAAGGTCGCGGCGGTGACGACTTTATTGATGGCGGAGGCGGCCTGGACGCTGCGATCTACGGCAATGAAACCGCCGGCGTAAATATTCAGCTTGCGGCCGGAACTGCGGTTGTCGGGCCCGCTACCCAGACAGACACTTTGCGATCGATTGAATGGATTTCCGCCACCGATTTTGTCGATGTTTTCAATGCCACTGGGTTCACGACGACGAACATCAATGGCCCCAATTTTGGCAGCGCGGGCGTCAATGGTTCCGGTCAGGCATTCAATCGCTTCGAGGGCCGGGGCGCCAACGACACCATCACGGGCAACGGCAACACCCAGATCTCTTTCGACAATGCGACCGCAGGCGTGACCGTAGCCTTCGACCTGGGGCTTGGAGCCGGACACTCGCATGGCACCGAACCCGGTGATGTGGCCAACGTCGGCACAGACACGTTCTCCGGCGTGAGCGGCGTCCGTGGTTCGAATTTCGACGACATCATCGGACCGGATGCGGGAAACAATATTATCGATGGCCGCGGTGGCAATGACGTTATGCAAGGCGGATTGGGCGATGACTCGCTGACGGGTGGTGGCGGCATAGACCGGGCGATCTACACTGACGCCACCGGGCCGATCACGGTCAACATGGCGGCGGCCACCAATAGTGTGACCGGCGCGGGGATCGGCAATGACACGTTGTCGTCCGTCGAATTGATCCGCGGCAGTGCCTTCGGGGATAGCTTTAATGCTGTCGGATACGCGGGAGCGAGTGCCATCGGCAGCACCCCGCCGAATTTCAATGAATTCGAGGGAATGGGAGGCGACGACAGCATCACCGGCAATGGCAACACCGTAGTCTCGTATGTCAATGCGGCCGCCCGCGTGACGGTTGACCTGAGTTTGACAACCCTCCCTGGCTCGACGGGACAGGCGCATGGAACAGATCCGGGCGATATCGCGAATGTTGGCACCGATACGTTTTTCGGCGGCGTGCAGTTTGTCCGCGGCTCCTCATTCGATGATGCGATCGAGGGCAGCAACAATTTCACCGGACCCGAAGTCTTCGAGGGTCGCGGCGGCAATGACTTTATCAACGGTCTCGGCGGATTTGATCGCGTGATCTACGAATTCCGCCTGGACGACGTGACAACCTCCGGCGTGATCATCAACCTTGCGGCAGGGACCGTTACCGGCGATTCCTCGATCGGTACCGATACGCTGCGGTCAATCGAAGCGGCGCGCGGCACCAGCTTCGCCGATATCTTTGACGCGACCGGATTTACGGCGTCGAGCACGAATGCCGGCAGTGCCGGCGTTGACAATACGGGCGCGGCGCTCAACGAGTTCGATGGCTTGGGAGGCGATGACACCATCATCGGCAACGGCAACACCCGGATTTCCTACATCAATGCGACGTCGGGCGTGACGGTTGATCTCGCATTCGGAACGGCGACGGGGGATGCCTCGGTCGGCCATGATACGATCACCGGCGGAGTCAACTCCATCATCGGCTCGAATTTTTCCGATACGCTCTATGGCATCAGCAACTTTACCTCGTTCACCTCCGAGACATTCGATGGCGCTGCCGGAAACGACATCATTATTGGCCGCGGCGGCTTCGACATGGCGGTATATAACGCAGATGTCGGAACGGCCTCTGGCATTATTGTCAATATGGCCGCTGGCACCGTGGTCGGCGATGCCTCGATTGGCACCGATAGCCTGAGCTCTATCGAATCGATCCGCGGCACCAATTTTGCCGATAACTACAATGCCGTGGGCTTCAACGGCGCCTCCGACGATCTCCCATTGGGGACGACATTCAACGAGTTCGAGGGAATGGCCGGTGACGACTGGATTACAGGCAATGGCAATACCCGCATTTCGTTTGTGAGCGCATCGGGCGGGGTGACGGTCAACTTACTGACGGGTAACGCCTTCGGTGACGGCTCGGTCGGTCATGATACGTTCAGCAGTGTCAGCCGCGTCATCGGCTCGAACTTCGCCGACAATATTACCGGCGACGGCAACAACAACGTCATTGAAGGTCTTGGCGGCAACGACACGCTTGACGGCGGCGGCGGCATCGACACCGTCAGCTATCAGCGCGCGCCGGGCGGGCCAGGGAATGTCGGCGTGACCGTAGATCTCTCCATTTCCGGGCCGCAGAATACTTTCCAGGCTGGGACTGACACGTTGTCCGGTTTTGAAATTCTGCGCGGCTCGAACTTCGACGACACGCTGACCGGAAATGGCAACAGCGTGATAGAAGGCGGGCCTGGCGCCGATCATATCATCGCATTCGGTAGTTCCGACGTGGCCAGCTACGAGCACGCTTCGTCGGGTGTCACAGTCAATCTTGCCACCCCGGGCCTGAATACCGGAGAGGCGCTCGGTGACACTTTCACGTCCATCAACAATGTACGCGGCTCGAACTTCAGTGATCACATCACGGGCAACAGCAATGCAAACATTCTTGATGGCGGTGGCAGCAACGGCGGCGATCAACTGACCGGCCTGGGTGGCGCGGATACGTTTGTCTTCCGCAGCAACTTTTTGACGATCACCGACTTCAATCAAGGGAGCGGTACGTTCAATTCAGGGGAAGGAGATTTGATCGATATCCGATCATGAACGGCGGCGCCCCCATCACCGATCTGGAGCTGAATGCCCTCATTGCCGCATCGACGGGCGACCAACTCGATCTGGGTAACGGGAACGTCATCGAAGTGACCGGGATTGACGTCCACACGCAGCTATCGGCCGCGAACTTCATTCATTCGTAATTCCAGTGCCGGCTGCGAGTGAAACCGCGACTTAATTTCCTAATGACTTTTTTCCGTCCGTTCAGCCCCGAACCCTCGATT
>CAVQYD010000024.1:0-9476 GCA_963718035.1 uncultured Alphaproteobacteria bacterium
TCGACCTGCGCGTCGGCTTGCAGCGTGTAGCGGCCGTCGACGAAGACGGCGGCAGCGTCGCGCAGCACCACCGCCGCACCCGCCGAGCCGGTGAAGCCGGTCAGCCAGGCCAGGCGCTCTTCGCTCGCCGGCAGGTATTCGTTCTGCTGGCGATCGGCGCGCGGCACGACGAATCCGTCAAGGCCGCGCCGTTGCAACTCGGCCCGCAAAGCCGCGACGCGCGCTGCGCTCTGGGCGCGCGCACTCGCATCCTCGAAGGTCTGGAAGCGGGCTTCAAACATGGAATGTCCGCACTCTAGCGCCCCACGCAAACCGGGCAATGCAGGCATGCCGGCAGCGCGGGAGGCGCATCGCCACATCAATGGTGCCCGACGACTGGTTAAGTGATGCCGAAAACGGCACGCCGAGGGGCATTTGGCGGCATTTGTGCAGCGCATCAATTCGTCTGGGTGATGCGACCGATCGGTTCTCAACAATTTGTGAATTCATGTCGGAATTACAGGGCTTCCATGCGCGCCTGGAGATACAAATACCGACAGAATTGTTTATGTTGCAGTGCAGTAGTCAGGGCCAAATTTAAAGGGGTTTTGTCTGACGACGGTTCTGGAAGGAGATTTTCGATGGTTGCTGTCACTTATGGCGTTGCCCGCGTTGCCGCCCCGAAAAACGCTGGAGAGCGAGCCTCCGGCCCGCGCAAGAATATCGTGACTCGTTTCGTGACCGCGATGATGGAAGCACGGCTGCGCGAGGCGCACAAAAAAATTGTCCGGCATGCGCATCTGCTCCGGAACAGTGATGAGCACAAAGATTTGTTGAAGGCCAAACCCGCGATCGGCGGCTGGTAATAGCAGCCGCTTTCACCGGCGAAACCGCCCCGGCTTCCCCGCCCGGGGCGATTTTGTTTTTCGATGCATCACCAGTGTGACCCAGCCATCGAGCGTGATGCGTTTCTCGAGCACGAGACCTCGCGCGCGATAGATCGCGAGCGTCGGCATTCGCATGGCTGGGCAACAGGCCGGACAGGACGATCCGTGCGCCCGGCGCGGTCAACCTGCAAAGTGGCACGGCCAGCCGCGTCAGCGCGCCCAGCAGAATATTGGCAAAGATCAGCTGATAAGGCGCAGCGGATGTAGAAGTTATCGCGCGCGCCGCCGTGCCGGATGCGCGCATGAACGTGACCAGCGGCGCCGCGCGATTGATGCGCGCATTTCCGCGCGCCGCCTCGATCGCGCGCGCATCGATATCGCTTGCCGTGATGCGGGCATGAAGAAGTCTTGCCGCCGCAATCGCCAGAATCCCGCTGCCGGTGCCGACATCGAGCACACGGTGGACCTGCCGACGCTTTGCAAGATCGGCGAGCGCCCGCAGGCACCCACGCGACGTGCCATGGTGACCGGTGCCGAAGGCGAGCGCCGCCTCGATCTCGATGCCGATGTCGTTGGCGCGCAATTTTGCGCGGTCGTGCGCGCCATGAACGAGAAAGCGGCCGACGCGCACCGGCTTGAGATCGGCGAGGCTTTGCGCGACCCAATCCGCCGCCGCGACCGGCTCGATGGTCAGCAACCGCGACGCAGCCTCGCCCGCCGCGATCGCGACCAGACTGCGCAGATTTGCCTCCTCGGGCGGTTGGCGAAAATGGATGGCAACCTGCCAGCGGCCGGCCCCATCCTCGAAGGCCGCGCAGGCCGTATCCTCGCCGTCGAGGCTTTCGCCGAGATATGCCGCCAGCCGGCGTGCGGTCTGTTCGTCGCAGGCGAGCCTTGCGACCGTGGTGGGCGAACCATTACAACAAGTTTGCCCTTCGCAATCCGGCGCGCAACAACTATTTAGGTGGTGTGACCATCGAAATCCTGGATTTCCGACCTGGAAGCCCTTGCTCTTGTCCGCCGCAGCGGCTGGCCCGAGGACCTGCGCGTCCTGGTAGCGCGTTATCCGCGCGAGCAGTGGGATCCCATCCGAACCTCGGTGAAATGGCGCGGTTCTGGCGTCGCGCCACGCCATATTTCGCGAGCTGTCGGCCGCGATCGAGCAGATCGCCGCCCCCCGCGCCGGCAAGATCCGCCGCAGGAATTTGCGCGCCAGCTCGTGCCGCGGCTGCAGTTCATGTGACCAGCTCAACGTCCACCATCAGATCGAGGACCTCCATTATTTCCCGATTTCCGCGCGGCTACGAGCGGCTTGCGCGGGGATTCGATGTGCTGGAGGGCGACCACCACTGTCCATGCCGGCATGGCGCGCGCCGCCGAAACCGCGAACGGGCTGCTGCGCGCATTGCAGGGCGGCGGTGATGCGATGGTCCGGTGTGGCGGTGACATGCCGATGCGAGTGGGGCCTTGCTTAAAGGACTCGTCCGTCACCTCGACGACGAGGAAGATGATCGTGCCGTGATCCTCGATCGCAGCGAGGGGCGCTGGGTGCGCAAATCACGGGGTGAGGAGAGACCACCATGGCTGACAAGTCGGTGAAGGTGAGACGGACGCTTCTGCGGTTGAAAGCGCCGACAGCCGATGCAGCGAAGATGCTCGGATCGATGATGCAGAACACCGCCGCAATGTACAAACTTGGTGATGCAAAGGTACGGCCTGCGCAACGCGGACGACCAGACCCAGTTTCTTCAGATCATTGAGTTTCAGGCTGATGAGGCGGTCGAGCGCAGCCGGCAGAAGATGGCGAGCGATCCGGCAATGCAGAATTTCCTGCAGGGCTGGCGCTCGATGTTCCCTGCTCGGCCGATGCCGAAGTCTACGAGGACGTCGGCGAATAAGCTTAGATCAGTTTTACGCAGAACCTGCGGCCGTCGACGAAGACGGCGGCGGCATCGCGCAACACCACCGCTGCACCCGCCGAGCCGGTGAAGCCGGTCAGCCAGGCCAGGCGCTCCTCGCTCGCCGGCAGGTACTCGTTCTGCTGCCGGTCGGCACGCGGATGACAAATCCATCAAGGCCGCGCCGCTGCAGTTCGGCGCGCAGCGCAGCGACACGCGCAGCGCTCTGGGCACGCGCGCTCGCATCCTCGAAGGTCTGGAAGCGGGCTTCAAACATGGAATGTCCGCACTCTAGCCCCTACGCAAACCGGGCAATGCAGGCATGCCGGCAGCGCAGGAGGCGCATCGCCACATAACGGTGCCTGACGACTGGTTAAGTGATGCCGAAAACGGCACACCGAAGGGCATTGGCCGGACTTTGTGCAATGCATCAATTCATCTGCGTGATGCGACCGATCAGTTCTCAACTATTCGTGAATTCATGTTGGAATTACGGGGCTTCCATGCACCCGCGGAGCTACAAATACCGACAGAACCGTTTATGTTGCAGTGCAATAGTCAGGGCCAAATTTAAAGGCGTTTCGTCTGACGATGGTTCTGGAAGGAGATTTTCGATGGTTGCTGTCACTTATGGCGTTGCCCGCGTTACCGCCCCGAAAAACGCTGGAGAGCGAGCCTCCGGCACGCGCAAGAATTTCGTCACCCGTTTCGTGACCGCGATAATGGAAGCACGGCTGCGCCAGGCGCACAAAGAAATCGTCCGGCACGCGCATCTGCTCGAGCACAGTGATGAGTACAAAGATTTGCTGAAGGCCAAACCCGCGATCGGCGGCTGGTAATAGCAGCCGCTTTCACCGGCGAAACCGCCCCGGCTTCCCCGCCCGGGGCGGTTTTGTTTTTCGATGCATCACCAGTGTGACCCAGCCGTCGAGCGCAATGCGTTTCTGAGTACGAGACCTCGCGCGCGGTAGATCGCCAGCGCGGCATTCGCATGGCTCGGCAACAGGCCGGACAGGACGATCCGTGCGCCCGGCGCGGTCAACCTGCAAAGTGGCACGGCCAGTCGCGTCAGTGCGCTCAGCAGAATATTCGAGAAGATCAGCTGATAGGGCGCGGCGGATGTGATCGCGCGCGCGGCCGTGCCGGATGCGCGTATGAACGTGACCAGGGACGCCACCCGATTGATGCGCGCATTTCCGCGCGCCGTCTCGATTGCGCGCGCATCGATATCGCTTGCCGTGATGCGGGCATGAAGAAGTCTTGCCGCGGCAATCGCCAGGACCCCGCTGCCGGTGCCGACATCAAGCGCGCGGTGGACACGCCGGCGCTTTGCAAGATCGGCGAACACCTGAAGGCACCCGCGCGTCGTGCCATGGTGGCCGGTGCCGAAGGCGAGCGCGGCCTCGATCTCGATGCCGATGTCGTTGGCGCGTAATTTTGCGCGGTCGTGCGCGCCGTGAACGAGAAAGCGGCCGACGCGCACCGGCTTGAGATCGGCGAGGCTTTGCGCAACCCAATCCGCCGCCGCCACCGGCTCGATGATCAGCAACCGCGACGCAGCCTCGCCCGCGGCGACAGCGACAAGGCTGCGCAGGCTTGCCTCCTCGGGCGGTTGCCGAAAATGGACGGCGACCTGCCAGCGGCCGGCCCCATCCTCGAAGGCCGCGCAGGCCGTATCCTCGCCGTCGAGGCTTTCCCCGAGATATGCCGCCAGCCGGCGTGCGGTCTGTTCGTCGCAGGCGAGTCTTGCGACCGTGGTGGGCGAATTCATGTGGAACAAGTTTGCCCTTCGCAATCCGGCGCGCAACGACTATCTAGGCAGTTGTGACCATCGAAATCCCCAATTCCGCCGATCTGGATGCCCTCGCTCTTGCCCGCCGCAGCGGCTGGCCCGAGGACCTGCGCGTCCTGGTAGCGCGTTATCCGCGCGAGCAGTGGGATGCCCATCCAAACCTCGGTGAAATGGCGCGGTTCTGGCTGTCGCGCCACGCCATGTTTCGCGAGTTATCCGCCGCGATCGAGCAGATCGCCGCGCATTTCCGCGCCGGCAAGCTTCCGCCGCAGGAATTTGCGCGCCAGTTCGTGCCGCGGCTGCAGTTCATGCTCGACCAGCTCAACGTCCACCATCAGATCGAGGATCTCCATTATTTCCCGATCTTCCGCGCGGCCGATGACCGGCTGGCGCGAGGATTCGATGTACTGGAGGGCGACCACCACCACATCCATGCCGACATGGCGCGCACCGCCGAGACCGCGAACGCGCTGTTACGCTCGTTGCAAGGTGGTGGCGATACGATGCGCCGGTGTGGCGATGACTACGCCGACGCAAGCGCGGCCTTGCTTAAAGGACTCGCTCGTCATCTCGACGATGAGGAAGATCTGATCGTGCCGCTGATTCTCGACCGCAGCGAGGCGGCGCTGGGTGTTGCACATCACGGCGGTTAAGGAGAGACCACCATGGCTGACCAGTCGGCAAAGGTGAGACGCACACTTCTGCTCCGGTTGAAAGCGCCGACAGCCGATGCAGCGAAGATGCTCGGCTCAATGATGCAGAATACCGCTGCGATGTACAAATCTTTCGGTGACGCGAAGGTCCGGCTTCTGCGCAATTCAGATGACCAGACCCAGTTTCTTCAGATCATCGAGTTTCAGGCCGATGAAGCCGTCGAGCGCAGCCGGCAGAAGATGGCGAGCGACCCGGCAATGCAGAATTTCCTGCAGGCCTGGCGTGCGATGTTTCCCGGGGCTGCCGATGCCGAAGTCTACGAGGACGTCGAGCGAATAAGCTTAGATCAGTTTTACGCAGAACCTCACCCGCTTATTCCCGCGCATAACCGTCCGAAGGACGGCGTGCTTTCGCGGGCCTAAGTCGCGGGCATCCACGTCTTAACGGCACGGCTATTTCAAAGACGTGGATGGCCGGAACAAGTCCGGCCATGACGGGCTGAGTGTGTAGCGCGCACGTAGACTGGAGCAGACCCCAGGTCCGCCTGACAATCAGTGCCGCTTGAAGTACTGGATCTCGCGCTCGTGCTTCAGTGCCGCACGTTTTGAGCTGAAAGTGCCGAGGTTGCGGCGCTTGCCGGTGCGCGGATCCTTCTTGCGCGAATACAATCTGTATTTTCCGCCCGCGAGCTTGCGGATCACGCCGTCACCAGCCGGACGGGCCGAAGAGACCACGGCCGTTGTAGTAACGCCGCTCGTAATACGGATACGGATAGGGGCGCTGGTAATAGTAGGAACGCGAGCTGTATTGCGTTTCGCGCGGGCCGCGGGTCTGGTAGTTCCGCGGCGGCGGCGCATCATCGGTATCGACGTCGTCCGTGCCGTAATTCCGCCCATAGGGGTTGCGCGGCTGGTTGTAGTCGGAGCTGCGGGTTGACTCGCGCGTGGTGCCGCGATCGCGGCTTGCGACGAGATCGCTGGATTTCGGAATTTCGCCGACGAGCCTCACGCGCGTGTTGAAGACGCCTTCGTCCTTGACCAGGGCATAGAGAGTCGCGGCGTTCTGCGGCGCCAGGCGCACGCAGCCATGCGACGCCGGTCTGCCGAGATTGCGAACCTCGTATGTGCCGTGGATGGCGTGGCCGATCTTCGTGAAGAAAATCGAGTTCGGCATCGGGGCATCGTCCCACTCGCGGGAGAAATGGTCCTTCTCCATGCGGAACGGCTGGTGATCGCCTGAAGGGGTGTCATAGCCGTCGCGGCCCGTCGACACCGGCCAGGTGTAACGGTCCTCGCCGTTGACGGTGACCGTCATCTTCTGCGCCGACTTGTCGATGATGATCATGACATTGGCATGCGCGGCCTGAGCCAATGTGACCACTGCAATGATGGCCGCGAAGGGGAGCGCAATACGATGGAGACGCATACGACAACTCCAACTTCCACCCCGACCGTCGCAGCCTAGCACGCTCCCGGCCTCTGACTATGTCAGTTCACGCAATAGTCATTTCATGCAGGCGAGGGGAGGCAAACGATACCGGATTGGATGCGAGCGCGGGTGGTGATGTCGGCCCCGGCATAGTCGTTGCCGGGGCCAAAATGTAACGCCGCCAATGGATTCCCGTTCCGTCGGCGACGAGCGCCGCCGGTCTATTGCATCGATATCTGCAATCCGCTGAGGTCGAGCGACGCCGAAAATCCGACCTGGGTGCCTTGCACCTCGAGCACGACGCCATTCGCATTCCGCAGCCGGGCAGTCGCCGCGCCGCCTGCAATGGCAAGGCCCGCGCCCACCGCCGTGTATGTGCCTGCGATATCGCTGGCCCTGCGCAGATTTCGCGCACGGCCCACAAGGTCGGCACTGCTCACGCCGATCATGCCGATGCTGACGCCGCCAATACGCAGCGGGTAAGTCTTGCCATGAAAGGTCAAGGTACCCGAGCCGCCGCCGACGCCGACGATGAAGCCAGCGCTGCCGACGCGGAACCGCACCGCGCCGGTGTCCGCCTGCGACGGCAGCGTCGCCACAATCAACATAGCCGCCGCCACGAACGCCGCTGCGGCACACTTAATTGTACGCGTAAAACCAATCATCATTGCCTCCCTGGTTGTTGCATCGATAAAGACATCGAATCGATTTGAGAAAAGCATCCTGACCTGGATCTCAGTTTGTATAGCCCGGCGGCACTTTTTTCCATGGATAGCCGGCTCGGCCTTTTTCGTATCCATAGGCGAAAAGCGCTTGCATGTAGCCTGGATCAAACGGCCCCTTGTAAGGCACGGTGAAATCTTCGCCGATCGAAGCAAGATTGAAATCGACGCCGTCGCGTCTGGCAAGTGTATACATGCGGTAGGTGTCGTTAACACCACTGGACATGGTCATCGTCGCCAACGCTTCCTTGGCAATTGCTATGGTTCGCAGCTGCACGCTTTCGTCCTGGCGGAAGAACCGGCCGTTGCGGATCACGTAGGCGACACGCTTGCGCGCCCGCAACGCCTTGTCATCGACACCAAGCCGCTTGGCAGCGCCTCTGATCGAGAACGACGGCGGGTAGAAAAACACCTGTGCAATGGTACCGCCGTCGACATGCATTTCCTGGCGCTTCTGGCCATCGACCGTGACATCCAGCATGACTGGCGGAAACACGGCGGGGATTGAAGCCGACGCCAGCAGCACGTCGACGATGAGATCGCGGGCCTTCGGATTGTTGGTTGCTGCAATCGCCCCGATATTCCAGATGACGGGGCGACTCTGGTCGAGGTTCGTCGTCAGAACGAACAACAGCCGGCCCTTGCCGTATTCCTCGGCAATCTTCTGGACCATGGTCGCATCGACATGCTCTCGATCAATCTGCGCAGCGGCGCGTTGTCGACGAGGGAATCGGAGGTAACGGCAGCGATCAACGTCGCACGCTTCTCGAAGATGTCGCCCGCGTTCGTTTCGGTATACATCGCGGCAAGGCTTTGGTCGTAAGCGCGGCCAGAAAGGCGAAAGGCGCCGAAAGGGCCCCGGTGCTGACGCCGGTCACCATGTCGAACTCAGGGCGGTCGCCGCGCGCGCTCCATCCGACCAGAAGCCCGGCTCCGAATGCGCCATCGTCGCCGCCGCCGGAAAGCGCGAGGAAATTGCGGGTGTGTGCTGGCCGCGCGCGGTTGCTGCGCTGATAGGCCTTTATTGCGACATCGTAGATCCGGTTGGTGTCGCTCACGTAAAAGCGCGCGTCCGGAGTATCGAGAATGTCGATCTGCCGCGCCTCCGCATAGGTGACAGCCGGAAGACGCTCGAGCGTCGCGCAACCTGAAATGGCGACAGCCGCAAGCAGGCTGGCGAGCACGCGGATGCCGGTGCGCAGTCCGTGACGTGCACCCGGAGTGCAGAAACTCTTCTGAGGCATACTGCTACGCGCCCCGATACGCGCCCGCACCGTCTATTTCGTGATCATAGGCCTTTTTGCCGCAGCTTCCTGACGGGCCGCCGGCGAGATCGCGAAAGTCAGCCATACGTTCCATCCATCCGGGCGGTTTTCCGCCGCGAATTCCTTGTAGCCTTTCAGGTTGAGATAGCCCTGCACGTCCTTGCTTATCGGTATCACATAGCCGATCTGCGGCCCGATGCCGAAAACCCGCGATTCAAAGCAGCCGACACGATCGCCGGCGCCGCTGTCGCAGGACAGCTGGTTGTACCAGTAACCGACGAGCCCGAGCTGAAGCTGCTTGGTGACGAACCTCGAAGCGCCCAGGTCCAGGTGCATGTCGATGCCGTTCTGGTAATCGGTGTGCACGTTCTCGAAATTGTAGGTGAAGCCGAGCGCAGCCGAGAATTCGTATCCGGTTTGCGGATTGAAATAAGTATAGGCGCCGCCGACATCGATCGCATTGTGGCCGATGCCGAGATTGGCGAGTCGGCTCGGATCGTAGCGCCCGGTCGTCAGGTTGCCCGTGGCATAGACCAGGAAATTGTTGACGCCTTAATTCCAGCGAAGATTGAACTGCGGCACCAGATCGCCGAAGCCGGTGACCTCATCGGTTCTGCCGCCTGAAACGGTAAAGGGGAATGGACCGAGCGCGCCGGCGAGCGTGGCGTCGACGGAAACGCGGTTTCGTCCGTATGGGACGATGAGAAGCACGTTGGCCTGCCCGCCTAGCACGGGGGTTGCAAATGTGTAGCCGGGAATCGCAAAGTAGAGATCGGCTCTGGCGTCAAGATTTGCATTCAAGCCGCCGGTGAAATTGGCGGTGATGTTGCCGCGACTGACTTGTCGCGCAA
>CAVQYD010000025.1:0-5295 GCA_963718035.1 uncultured Alphaproteobacteria bacterium
CAGTTATGGGCCAAGGCGGCTTAGTTTCCGAACAGTCTGGTCGGCGTCTCCACCAAAATCATCCGCCGCGCCGTTTCGTCGGGTGTCCAGTCCATGAACAAGTCCAGCAAATGGCCTTCGTCCGGCATCGCCTCGGCGGAGACCCACGGGATGTGGCCAGTCGGTGCCCCACATCAGCCTCTCGGGATTGGCCCGCAGCAGCGCGTCATGGAACGGCTTAGCGTCGGGATAGTCGGGAAATTGGTCGGAAAGCCGGTAGGCGGCCGAAACTTTCACATGCGCGTGGCCCTCGCCGACCAGCTTCAGCAGCGCCTGGAAATTCGGCTCGTTCACGCCTTTGCCTGCCGGCACCATCAGCATGTGGTCGACGATCACCGGCATCTCGCGCGACACCGCGCGCAATGTCGGCGCGACGTCCTGCATCACGCGGTGATCGCAGAACAGCTGCATCACCCAGCCGAGCTCGGCCATCGTCTTGCGGAACACCTCGAACACATTGAGGCCGACGCCGCGCACGTAACCTGGATCTTCGGGCAACAGGTGAAAGCGCAATCCGCGCATGCCGAGCCTGTGCCACTCGCGCAGCATCTCCGGTTTCACGCGCGCATCGGTGATGGCAACGCCACGCAGGCGCTGCGGAAAGCGCGTGATGGCATCAAGCACCACGCGGTTGTCGTAGCCATGCGCGTTGCCCTGCACCACGAGCCCGTGCGCGCAGCCGAGCCGGTCGAGCAGCGCCAGATATTTTTCCACCGGTGCATCAGGCGGCGTATAGCCGCGGCCGGGCGCATAAGGGAATTTGTCCGCCGGGCCAAAGACATGCGCGTGCGAATCCCATGCGCCGGGCGGCGGCATCACGCGCGGCTTTTTCGGCTGCGCGACGGGGCCGGCGATGCGCGGCGGCTCTCGACCTGCGTCCATGGGCACGGTCTAGCCCAGCCGGATATTGGCGTCCTTCACGACCTTGCTCCACCGCGCCATCTGCTCGTCGACGAAGCTGCCGAATTCCTGTGGCGTGGTCGGACGGGTCTCGATGTTCAGTTGCTCGAAGCGCGCCACGACATTCGGGTCGCGCAGCGCAGCGTTGATGCCGGAATTGAGCTTCTGGACGATCGGCGCCGGCGTGCCGTGCGGCACGAAGACGCCGTTCCACTCATAGGCCTCGAAGCCGGGAAGCGTCGCGGACACGGGCGGGATATCCGGCAGGCTGTTGAGCTTGCCTTTTCCGGTATGCGCGATCGCTTTCACCTTGCCGCCCTGGATCAGCCCGACGACCGAGGAGCCATTGGCGAAGAAAAATTTCACCTGTCCGGAAATCACGTCGTTGAGCGCAAGCCCGCCGCCCCGATAGGGCACGTGGCTGATCTTGACGCCGGTCTGATGGCGGAACATCTCGAGCGACAGATGCTGCAACGTGCCATTGCCGGACGACGCCATGTCGATTCCGTCGGGCGCTGCCTTCGCCAACGCAATGATGTCGGCAACGGTCTTCACCGGCACCGACGGCGTCACTACCAGGATGTTCGGCACCAGCGACACGAGCGCGACAGGGTCGAAGTCCTTTTTGTAATCGAAAGGCAGATTCGAATAGAGCGACGCGTTGACGGAGAACGCCGTGGCATCATGCAGCACGGTGTAACCGTCCGGATCCGCTTTCGCGGCCACCCCTTCGGCGATCGTCCCGCCCGCCCCGCCACGATTTTCGATGACGAATTGCTGACCGAACATTTCACCGAGCTTGCCGAAGACGATGCGCGCCGTGGTGTCGGCGCCGCCGGCCGGCGGATAGGGTACGATCACGCGCACCGGCCGGTTCGGCCAGGCCGCCTGCGCGCCGGCCGTGCGCACGAATGGAGTCTGCGGCCATCCCCGCCAGGATCGTGCGTCGCGTAAGTGCTGCTGCTGACATCAGTTCCCCCTCTATTTGATCATCCCGACAACCCTGGGCAGCCACAGGGTCAATTCCGGGATCATCGTAATTGCTATCAGCGACAATAACAGGGGGATCAGCCAGGGCAGGATCGCCATTGTCGTCCGCTCGATCGACAGCTTGGCAACCCGGGACAGCACGAAGAGCACCATGCCGAGCGGCGGATGCAGCAGTCCGATCATCAGGTTGAGCGTCATCATGACGCCGAAATGCACCGGGTCGATGCCAACCTTCACGATGACCGGCATCAGGACCGGCACCAGGATGCTGATCGATGCGATCGGCTCGAGGAAGCAGCCGATGACCAGAAGCAGGACGTTGGTCAGCAGCAAAATGACATAACGATTGTCGGTCAGGGCCAGCAGCGCCTCGGTGGTATATTCGGTGACGCGGGTCGTGGTCAGCACCCAGCCGAAGAGCGAGGCGGCGCCGACGATCAGCAGCACCCCGGCCGTCGTCTCGATTGTCTCCATCGAGACCTTGTAGAATTGCTTCGGCGTCAGCGTGCGATAGAGGAAAATCCCGAGCACGATGGCCCAGGCGCAGGCCGCGATCGCCGCTTCGGTCGGCGTGAACCAGCCGAACGTCATGCCGCCGATGATGATCGCCGGCGTCAGCAGCGCCGGAAACGCCGCGATGAAGGTCAGGGCGAGCGTGCGCCAGCTGAAGGCCTGGTCGCGACCCATGCCGTAGCGGCGCGCGCAATAGTAGACATAGCCCATCATGAAGAGCGTCATCACCAGCGCCGGGTATGACGCCGCCGAGAAAGAGCGCGCCGATCGAGACATTGCCCATCATGCCGTAGATCACGAACGGCAAGGACGGCGGGATGATCGGGCCGAGCGTCGACGATGCAGCGGTGACGCCGACTGAAAATTCCGTGTCATAGCCGTGGTCCTGCATCGCCTTGATCTCGATCGTGCCGAGGCCCGCCGCGTCGGCAATCGCGGTGCCCGACATGCCGGCGAAGATGACCGAGCCGATGATGTTCACATGCGCCAGCCCGCCGCGCATCCAGCCCGCGAGCGCGACCGCAAAATCGTAGATGCGATTGGTGATGCCGGCCGAATTCATCAGGTTGCCGGCCAGAATAAAGAACGGCACCGCGAGCAGCGGAAACGATCGATGCCGCCGGCCATCCGGTGCAAAATGACGAAATCCGGCAGACCGGCGATAAAATGCGTGTAGATGAAGAGACGACCCGGCAAGCGCGATGAACACCGGCACGCCGACGAGCAGCACCGCGATGAACAGAAGCGCCATGATGATCATGGGACCTGCCTTAGTCGGCCGTGATCTGATGCGTCACGTCGTCCGGCCGGCTCCAGCCGGTGCGCGCGTTGCGCCACACGTTGATCGCCTGGCGGATGAGCATCAGGAAGCACCCGAAGGCCACGCCGCCATAAACATAGCTCATCGGCAGATCGAACACGGTCATCCGCTGATAGTGCATGCGCTCGGTGATCGTCCACGAGAACTAAGGCGAGCAGGCCGAGAAAGGCGAGCTTGATGAAATCGACAAGCGCCAGAACCGTCGCGCGTGCCGGGCCCGGCTTCATCACGTTCGAAAGCAGCTCGACTGCGATATGCGTGTTGCGGCGCGTCACCATCGCGCCGCCGATGAACACGATCCACATCAGGCCATAACGCGCGATCTCTTCGGTCCAGGACAGACTGTCATTGAGGACATAGCGCGTGAAGAACTGCAGGAAGACGATGAAGGCAAGCGACCAGAAGATGACGAAGGCAATCCAGTCTTCCGGGTAATGCTCGATCGTCACCTCGGCATCTTCGACCTCAATGAGACGCTTCTCGCCGTCAGGCGCCGCTTGCTTGCTCATGATCCCCCGCGCCGTCGACCGTGGTCCATGCGCGCCGCGCGCGCGGGCGCGGCGCGATACTTGCTCGGTACCGTTACTTCAAGGCCTGCAACGCGTCGTATTCGGCCTTTGACCAGCCGGCGCCGGCGCTTGCATCGTTGTGCAGCGGCACCGCTGCCTTGCGGAACGCCTCGCGGTCGACCTCCACCACGGTCTTGCCGAGCTTGCGGAATTCGTCGGCGAGCTTGAGCTCGGATGCGCGGATCTGATCGGTCGACCGGGCGCTGGCTTCCTTCAGCACCTCGTCGAACACCTTCTTGTCGGCATCGGAAAGCTTGGACCAGACATGGCCGCCGACAATGGTGACAAGGGATTCGGTGATGTGGCCGGTCAGCATGATGTGCGACTGAACTTCGTAGAACTTCTTCGCCATGATCGTCGGCAGCGGATTTTCCTGGCCGTCGACCGTGCCCTGCTGAAGCGCAAGGTAGACCTCGGCGAAAGCGATCGGCGTGGCGTTGGCGCCGACCGATTTTGTGAACATCAGGAACAGGGGCGCCGGCGGAACGCGCAGCTTCATGCCCTTCATGTCTTCGGGCTTCTTGATTTCCTTGTTTGCGGTCAGCATGCGCTGGCCGTAGTAGAGGATCGCGACGACCTTATGCTTGGTCTTGTCCTCGTAGCCCTTGGCGAGATCGCGGAAGAGTTGGCTGTCGCGATAAGCCTTCCAATGGTCGAAATCGCGCAAAATGAATGGCGCGCCAGTGATCGCGAGCGGCTTGTGGATCGAGCCCGCAAATGATGCGCCGGTGTAAATGATGTCGACGGTGCCGAGCCCAAGGCCCTCGTTGATCTGGTTCTCGTTGCCGAGCTGCGAGGCCGGAAACACGCCGATCTCGTAGCGGCCGTCGGTCCGCTTCTTGATCTCGTCCGCGGCCCACAGCGCGTTGGCATGGTAGGGCTCGGCCACTTCATACACATGCGCCCATTTGAGCTTGGTCTGGGCCTGCGCCGGTCCTGTCACGATAAATGTTGCAGCGAGGATCGCGAGATACTGCGCCAAGCGGCGCGACCAGTTCGACATTGTCTCCCCCATACCGCCTGAACAAAGCCCGGCGGACAACGATGTTACTATGCGCTCGGCATCGCGCAACGGCGCTCGCTTCGCATTGGACGCTCGGGAAGTTCATTTTCTGCCCACCTTCCCTCAATCGCGGACTTGCCCCATATTCGGGGTAATGTCCAAATCCCCGCCGAAAAAACCAAAAGATCCGGCAAAACCGACACGCGCCAAGGCCGCGCGCCCGGATGACAAGCCCACACCGGATGCGCTCGCGAACCTGCTCAACCCAGGCATTGGCCGTGGCACGGCGGGCATGGGGTCGGGCACAGGATTGCAGCCCCCACCGGACAATTCGTGGGACCGGCGCCGCGATTTCTCCGAGGCGCACAAGGGCGCAAATCGACACCAAAGGAATTCGAAGAGACGTCACAGCGTGATTACACGGCGTCGCCGATTACCGGCCTTGATCCGCAACTGGAAAA
>CAVQYD010000026.1:0-6596 GCA_963718035.1 uncultured Alphaproteobacteria bacterium
CCTGCTGTGGCGTCAATGTCGCCATTCGCGTCATTAATTCAGCAGCTTCGGTGTCTGAGCCGGTCGAAAGGTCGATATCGGGCGGCGTCCACACGCCGCCGCCTAGAATGCGCGAGATCGCCGCGCGCATCGCATCGGCGCCGAGCGTCTTGGGTATGAATCCGGAAGCGCCGAACTCCATGCAGCGCCGAATCGTTGCGGATCGTCATTGGCCGAGACCACAATCACCGGCACGCCCGGATATTGCGCGCGCATATACATCAGCCCGGAAAAACCGCGCGCCCCCGGCATCGCCAAGTCCAGTAGCACGCAATCGACGTCGCCGCTGCGTTCAAGTAGCTCGACGACTTCGTCGAAGGTCCCCGCTTCGGCGATATCCACCCGCTCCAGCAAACCGGCTGCCGCTTCGCGCAGTGCGCCGCGGAATAGCGGGTGGTCGTCGGCGATCACAAGCCGGTACTGCATAATTTCATTCAATCGGAGCAATCCTTAGGCTCACGGGTCGGCCTGCGCCGCACCCTATCTCATATAATATCACCCCAACGAACGCTACCCATTCGCGATTATTTGCGTCCAGCCGAACAATGCGGTGCAGCATGAATGCCAGGAAAAATGGCTGTTGATCAGAACTGAATTCGTATTGAAAATCAGATGCTTTTGACATCACTTAGCCAAAAGTCGTATAAGCGCTACGGAACCTCGATGCTAGGCTGACGTCCTTGGCGCGATCCGGCCAGAAGCAAGACCGGACGCGACCGCGGCAGTTCGGGGGGACGTCGCTATCTTCCAACATCGGCTTCCCCCTCACTGATCACTTCCGAGCCGCGCGGGGCACGGCGACTATTCAGGGAGGATTGCTACCCATGGCTAAATCCAGTCAAGCGAAACCGAAGAACACTGGAGGAAGACACGCAGCCTGATGTTCACGCATCTCGGCGTCTGGTTCTTCTTCGGCTTACGTCATCCACATGTTCGTGGACCGCTCAACACGATCAACATTCCAATTCTCGGCTTCCCGCTCGGCTTCTACATGGCCGCGCAGGGCTCGCTGATCGTGTTCGTGGTCATGCTGTTCGTGTTCGCGAAGCAGCAGGACAAGATCGACCGCGAATTCGGCATTGCCGAAGACGATTGAGGGAGGGAGAACCATGGCAACTCAAACTCGCCGGCAGCTCGGACTTCATCAAAAATCTGGGACGGATGTACGGCACCTATACCGGCGGGTTCATCGCGATTCATTATCCTGCTCGCCATTCTCGAGCAGGTCGGCGTCCCGAACAAAATTCTCGGCTATCTGTTCGTGTTCTTCACGCTGGCGGTCTACGCCGTCATCGGCGTCATGACGCGAACCGCGCAGGTGTCCGAATATTATGTCGCCGGCCGGCGCGTGCCGGCCTTCTACAACGGCATGGCGACCGGCGCCGACTGGATGTCGGCGGCCTCCTTCGTCGGCATGGCCGGCACACTGTTCCTGCTCGGCTACGACGGCCTGGCCTGGGTGCTCGGATGGACCGGCGGCTTCGTGCTGGTGTCGATCCTGATCGGTCCGTATCTGCGCAAGTTCGGCGCCTATACCGTGCCCGACTTCATGTCGTTCCGGTTCGGCGGCAATTTCGCCCGCGCTATCGCTGTGATCGTGCTGGTGTGCTGCTCCTTCACCTACGTGACGGCGCAGATCTACGGCACCGGCCTCATCGCCTCGCGCTTCCTCGGCATGCAGTTCGAGATCGCGGTGTTCGCGGGCCTCGTCGGCATCCTGCTCTGCGCGATGCTGGGCGGCATGCGGGCGGTGACCTGGACGCAGATCGCCCAGTACATCGTGCTGATCATCGCCTACCTCACGCCGATCGTGATCCTGTCCACCAAGCACTACGGCATTCCGATCCCGGAACTGACTTACGGAGCAGGCGATCGCGGAAATCACGGCGCGCGAGCAGCAGATGCTGGCGACCGGTCTTGCGACGGCGGCGGCGCTCAAGCCGCACATCCAGCCGTTCATCAACTACAGCCCGCTGAACTTCTTCGCGATCATCTTCTGCATGATGGTCGGCACGGCGTCGTTGCCGCACATCCTGATGCGCTACTTCACCACCCCGTCGGTGCGTGAGGCGCGTCAGTCGGTGGCTTGGTCGCTGCTCTTCATCTTCCTGCTGTACTTCTCGGCGCCGGCCTACGCGGCGTTCTCGAAGCTGGAGGTCTACACCAACATCATCGGCAGAGATCTCGACCGCCGTCCGCCCCTGGCTGTTCAACTGGGGCGAACTCGGGCTGATCCAGATCTGCGGCAAGAACGCCGCCAGCATCGACGCAATCGTGGCAGCCTGTAAAGCGATCGCCGGTCATCCCGGCGTGGTGCGGCTGCAGGACTTCGTGATCAATACGGACGTGATCGTGCTCTCCACCCCGGAGATCGCGGGCCTTCCTTATGTGATCTCGGGTCTGGTCGCCGCCGGCGGTCTGGCCGCGGCGCTGTCCACCGCCGACGGTCTGCTGCTCGCCATCGCCAACGCGCTAGTCCACGACGTCTACTACAAGATGCTCGACCCGAACGCGCCGACCATTCGTCGGCTCACGGTGGCGCGCGTGCTCTTGTTCTTCGTCGCCGTGGTCGCGGCCGCGACGGCCGCAACCAAACCGGCAGACATCCTGGCCATGGTCGGCTGGGCGTTCTCGCTCGCCATGGCCGGCAACTTCCCGGCGCTCGTCATGGGCGTCTGGTGGAAGCGGACCACGGCGACGGGCGCTGTCTGCGGCATGATCGCCGGCTTCGGCCTCTGCCTGTTCTACCTCGTCGTCGACCAGGTACTTCCCCGGCTTCGGCGTGAAGTATTTCGGCATGACCTCGCTGCTCAACCCGGTCACCGGCGCGCCGCTGGTCGACATCGCCAAGGCCATGGCGCTGCCAAATGCCATGGAGAGCTTCCCGACGCTTGCCCACCCGATGGCCAACAAGGTTGGCTGGTTCGACCTCAACAACATCGCCTGCGGCCTGCTGGGGATGCCGTTCGGCTTCCTGGTGATCTACGTCGTCAGCCTGATGGGCAAGGAGCCGTCGAAGGAAATGCAGGCCTATGTCGACGAGATCCGCAAGCCGCGTGGCAGAACGGTGCTCGAGGAAAAGGCCTCCTGACGACCGCGAAGCTGCAACAAACGAAGAAGCGGGGCCTTCGGGTCCCGCTTTTTTATGGGAGCGCGGCGTACAATTCGCTAGCATGCCAACGGTTGCTGGAGCCCAATCCGTCCGTGGATAGCCGATCGCTGATCACCTACTGGTACTTTCACTTGCCGAACTTCGTTCTGGCGGTGGTGATGTACACTTTGCTCGCGCGAGTTTTGCTCGGGCTGTTCGTGGAGGCAGATTCGCCAAATTACATTTGGCGATTTTTCTGCCGTCTGACCGATCCGGTCGTTGCCGCGATTGCGCTGGTCACGCCGAAAGCCGCTGCGCCGGTCGTAATCTGGCTGTTCGGCGTCGTCTGGTTGTTCTGGCTTCGAGTAGGTCTGCTGTACGTATTCCTGCTGATGGGCGCCGTTCCCCGAACCGGTTGAAGCACGTCATGAATCGCAACGCCTACTATATCGCCATCGCCTTCTTCGGGATGATCAATGGCATTTTCAATCAGACCGCGCTGCTGTTTGCCTTGATCCACATGCAGGTGCTGGCGCCTTCGCTCCTGTTCGGCAGTACATCGCTCACGTTGATGTTTTCCTCGCTGATGGTCTCGACCGCCACGATCATCCTGGCAGGTATTCCGGCCGCCATCTATGAGCGCTCGATCGGCGCCAAGGATAATTCGACTGTGGCTTCGATGTGGATTTGGCTTGCCGGGACTGGGATTCTGACGCTTCCGGCGATCGGCAATTTCCTCAAAATAGGCCTCTGACGGGCCGGCATTGCTCCTCGTACGCAATTGTGAGCACAGCGTGCGGATTTTCCGCTAAATTGACTGCATCCGGAGGGTGACCTCCCGGATCGTTCAGACACTGCGGGAATATTCCGGCATGGAAAACATGCGCCGCATCGCTTACGAAATTGTTCTGCGTGCATGCGGCTTCGGCTCGCTGGCGATCTTTTGCGTGATGATCGGCATGTCTTTCGAGCCGACACTGGCATTTAAGGCCGGTGGGTTTCTGACAACCTTGATGTCGGCAATCCTGATCCTCAAGGCTCACGAGGCTCGGACAAAAAATTACCGCAAGACAGAACTGTGGCTCTATCTGCCGAAAGAACAAAGGCCTGCGGAAGAACATGCCCAGTGGGCGAGCTCAACCGTGCTGCACGAAACCTATCTCACCTTTGCACGGTGGACCGCCGCGATTGCGATTGCGATGTGGGTGCTGGCATTGGTCTTTTCTATTCTGGGCAAATAGCAGGCAAGCTTTAGCAAATCCGGCCCCTTGGACGGCCTCTCCACACTTTAGTATTATGACCTAACTCGCTACCGGTGGGGGACTTGCCATGGCGAAAATCGAAGACACGCCGCGCAAGCTTGTCTTGAAGGAAGGTTCGACGGTCCTGACCCTCGATAAGGATTCCGGCAAGGCAACGCTGCAGCAAAAAGTACTGTTGTGGAGCAAAAAGCCCATCGAGTTTGCACTCGCCGATATCGACGACATCGCGGTGAAATCGGACAAGGATGGGCTTTCAGGTGCGATGATCCATCATAGCGTCTTGCATAGGCGTTCTGGCGAGATCACCGTTCTAACCACCGAGGAAGCCAAGGACGCCGCGGCAACAGTAAAAAAGCTGCGCGCGTTTCTTGGACTCTAGTTTTGGACGACAGGCCAACTTTTGCTTTTGCAAATCTTTTGACTCGCGACTGCCGCGAGCCATTGCAATGTGGGCGATGGCGCTGTCTGTTCGCGATAGCGGGCAAATAAGACACGATAAGACTAAAGTTATTTTCGCCGCTGGCCGCAACTTCGCGGCCGCGAACAGCGGCTCCATGCTTGATGGGCCTAGCGAATTTCAACCACCGGCCAAGGCCTTATACGATCATCTTACGCCGAAAGTCGACTAAGTCGCCGATAGCTCGCGATGTAGAGTTTTTGCTTCAAAGCGGGCACAGAAGAACCGCGCAATCAAAATTGCGACGTCAATTTGCGGCGTCGTGCACATCAACAATTGGGGGGCGTTTCGATGGGGGCGACGAACGAAGCAAGCACCCTGCGAAGCGACGAAGCCCTGAGCTAGCAGGAGAGTGACAATGGCTGCACAAGTTCCAAAAGACTTCCGGCGTGTGATCATCGCCGCGGCGGTCGGCAACGTCATCGAGTGGTACGACTTCTATATCTTCGGCAGCTTGGCCGCCGTGTTGTCGGTCAAGTTCTTCGAAAAATCACATCCGGTCGCCGCGCTGCTGAGCACGATCGCGCTGTTCACCGCCGGGTTCCTGATCCGTCCGCTGGGCGCATTCCTGTTCGGTTGGATGGGCGACCGCATCGGCCGTAAATATACGTTCCTCGTGACTCTGACCGGCATGGGCATCGGCACCGGCGCGATCGGCCTGATCCCGACCTATGAGTCGATCGGTCTCGCTGCAGCGTTCACCCTGTTCGGCCTGCGCATGATTCAGGGCCTGTGCCTCGGCGGCGAATATGGCGGCGCGATCACCTATGTCGCCGAGCACGTCTCCGACGAGCGGCGCGGCTACTATACCGGCTGGCTGCAGACCTCGCCGACGCTCGGCATCGTCGTGTCGCTCGCCGTGATCATCGCATGCCGCAAGTACTTCGGTGCCGATTTTGATGTTTATGGCTGGCGCGTGCCGTTCCTGATCTCGTTCCTGCTGGTCGCGATCGCGATCTGGATCCGGTTGCAGTTGCAGGAGACCCCGATCTTCCGCGAGATCCAGGCCAAGGGACAGATGACCAAGAACCCATGGAAGGAAGCCTTCCTCACCGCGAACTTCAAGTTCGTGGTGATCGCCACCATCATCGTGATCGGCGAAGGCGTGGTCTGGTACTCGGGCCAGTTCTGGCCGCTCTTCTTCCTTGGCACCGTGTCCAAGGTGGATCCACTCACCTCCGCCTACATCGTCGGCGCCGCGCTGCTGATCGGAACGCCGTCGCTGATCTTCTTCGGCTGGCTCTCCGACAATATCGGCCGCAAGCCGGTGATCCTGGGCGGCTTCCTGCTCGCGGCGCTGACCTACTATCCGCTGTTCATGTGGCTGAAGCAGGTGACCCAACCCGGCAACATCAACTACCCGATCGCGGTCCTGATAATCGCGATCATGGTGTGCTACGTCGGCATGGTGTATGGGCCGATCGGCGCTTTCCTCGCCGAATACTTCCCGGCCAGGATTCGTTACACGTCGGTGTCGGTGCCCTACCACATCGGCAACGGCTGGGGCGGCGGTCTGGTGCCGTTCATCACGACGGCGGCCTTCGCCGCAAGCGGCAGCATCGGGCAAGCCCTGATCTATCCGATCGCGGTGCCGGCGGTATGCTTCGTGCTCGGCGCTGATGCTGATGCCGGAGACCCGGCAGATCAGCATCTGGAAAGAGGCCGCCACCGCCAGAGCCTAGCCAGAACAACTGCGTGCGGGATCTCGGTCCCGTACGATTGTCCAACAACGCCCTGCCCTTGTGGC
>CAVQYD010000027.1:0-7407 GCA_963718035.1 uncultured Alphaproteobacteria bacterium
CCAGTTCGACGAAATTTCAAAGCCTGCTTGGTGCCCATGGCCGGCAAAACCGGAGATCAATCAGCCCACCGGCAATCGATTACCCACTTTCGGTGGCGAAAATGAGGAACCCGGTGCCGTCAAAACAAGTATAGCGCGCCTACAAGGCCGATGACGATAACTATGGCACCGAGCAGCACCCATAGGCCCAAGCGTTTTTCAATGATGTGGCGCGCACTCTCGCCGTAGCGGTGGAGCAGAAACGCCAGCACGAAGAAGCGCGCGCCCCGCGTAATAATCGAAAAAAGGATGAATAGCCCGAAGTTGTAACCGGCAAATCCGGACGTGATGGTGACAATCTTGTAGGGGATCGGGGTCAGACCTTTCAAAAGAATGATCCAGGCACCCCACTGCGCATAAGCTTCGCGAAAGGCTTCGACTTTGTCGCCATAGCCGTAGAGCTGGATCAGCCAAAGCCCGACGGAATCATAAAGCGACGCGCCGATGGCGTAGCCGAGAATGCCACCGGCCACCGACGTTATCGTGCACCAAATCGCCATTACATAGGCGCGCTCGGGTCGCGCCAAAGCCATCGGTATAAGCATCACGTCAGGCGGAACCGGGAAGAATGAGCTTTCGGCAAAAGAAACCGCGCCCATAAGCCACATCGCATGCGGTTTATGGGCCGCTGCCAGGCACCAGTCATAAAGACGGCGCAGCAGGGATCGCGGCTCGGCGGCCTCAACAGTCATCAGCCCACTCGTAGGGAGAATTGTGACGGATCAACGGCGCTTGCGGACGCGCCTGGTCTCCAACGAGACGACTTTACGCCGCGACGCCGCCCGAACCAAATCTTTTGGCACTTTTTCTGCAATGCCGAACATCAACTCGCGGCGGCGCATTTCGGCCCAGACATCCTCTGGACGTACACCGGCATGGACCCAAAGCACCACGAGATTGTAGACCAGATCCGCGCTTTCCATGACCACGGCTTCCGGCTGTCCGTGCATGGCGTCAATGACGACCTCGACCGCCTCTTCGGCGAGCTTCTTCGCCATCTTCGCGCGACCCGCGCGCAGCAGCCGAGCGGTCCGCGATTTCGCCGGGTCCGCGCCGCGCGCCGCGATCACGGCGTCATAAAGCCTGGCAATCGAATCAGTCATACACGCCAGAATACCCGAACCGCACGCGAAACCGGTTAACGCATGTGACAGCCGCCGCTGGTTGCGGCCTGGCCTTCCGCCACGGTAATCGAAGGATTAAGCGGGGAAATGGGTCCAAAGGGAGGCAATTTTACCTTGAACGGGCCATTCACACGGCCCGGCATGCCTGACCTTATAATTATTCTTCCTCCGACAGGAGCGTCGCATTGCCCCCTGACGCCGCCGTGTTCACCGTAACGACCTGTTCGAGAGCAAACCGTCGCAGATAGTTCGGGCCCCCGGCTTTCGGCCCAGTCCCGGACAAATGACTCCCGCCGAATGGCTGGGAGCCGACCACCGCCCCGATCATGTTTCGATTCACATAGATGTTGCCGTGCGGCATGCGCGCAGCAACGTGCGTGACGACCGTCTCGATGCGAGAATGGATGCCGAGAGTCAGCGCGGTGTTGTTGGCGGCAATATCGTCCAGCAGCCGGTCGAGTTCGCCTGACCGCCAGCGGACAACATGAAGAACTGGTCCGAAGACTTCCTCCTTAAGCTCGCGCGCGTTGTCGAGCTCGATGATCGCCGGGGTGACGTAGGTGCCGCCGGCCGGAGGGTTTGCTTCCAGACGAAACAAAACCGCGCCACGCGAGTCCATCATGGCAATCCAGCGGTCGAGCTTGCTCTTGGTCTCACCGTCGATGACAGGCCCGACATGCGTCGCAAGTTCGCGCGGATCTCCGAGGCTGAGTTCGCGCGTAGCACCGACGATCATGTCGAGCACGCGATCGGCGACATCTTCCTGCACGCACAGCAACCGCAATGCAGAGCAGCGCTGACCGGCCGAGCGGAATGCCGAGGCGATCACATCGTCCGTGACTTGTTCGGGCAGTGCCGTCGCATCAACGATCATGGCGTTGACGCCCCCGGTCTCGGCGATCAGTGCCGCAATAGGCCCATTCTTGGCCGCTAATGCGCGGTTGATGCCGCGGGCCACCTCGGTCGAACCCGTGAAGGCAACCCCCGCCACGCGGTGATCGGCAACGAGAAGCGCGCCGGTTTTCCCGTCGCCCGGAACGAGGTTGAGCACGCCGGCTGGGACACCGGCGCGATGCAGCAGTCTGGTGGCCTCGAAGGCCACAAGCGGCGTCTGCTCGGCTGGCTTCGCCACGACGGCGTTGCCGGCAGCGAGCGCTGCGACGACCTGCCCGGTGAAAATTGCCAACGGAAAATTCCACGGGCTGATGCAGACGAACACACCGCGGCCCCGCATGCGCAGCTCGTTGGATTCGCCGGTCGGACCCGGCAGGGCCTGCGGCGCAAGCATTCGGCGCGCGTCTTGCGCATAGAACCGACAATAATCGACCGCCTCGCGCACCTCGGAAACACAATCGTCGATCGTCTTGCCTGCCTCGCTTTGCAGCAGCGCGATCAAGCGGCCACGATTCTGCTCAAGCAGGTCGCCGGCACGTTCGAGTGCTGCGGCGCGCACGGCACAGGCGTCGCACTCCACGCCGGGAAAGCGGCCTGTGCAGATGCCATCGCAGCGACTACCAGAGACTCATCGCCTTCCTGCACGGCGCCGATGACAGCACCGTCAATGGGAGAGCTGACCGCACGCTCACGTCCGGCTACCGCCGAACCGTCGATCAATGGTTTTGCGTCGGCAATTTTCGGGGCCGAACGGATTTCGGCAACCAATGCTTCAAGCGCAGCGCTGTCGCCAAATTCGACACCGGATGAATTCCGCCGCGAAGCGCCGAACAGATCGCGCGGCAACGGAATATGCGAATGTCGCGCATGCGACGCGTCACCGATCCAGCCTTGCGGCCGCCGCAAGATGGTTTCAACCGGTACTGAAGGATCGGCCGCGACGGACACAAACGAAGAATTGGCTCCGTTTTCCAGCAGCCGGCGCACCAGATAGGCGAGCAGATCGGCGTGGCCGCCCACGGGCGCGTAGACACGACAGTTCAGATCCGACAATTCCGCGAGGAGGGCTTCGTAGAGCGCTTCACCCATGCCGTGCAGCCGCTGGAATTCATAACCGCCGCTGCCGCCGGCATCCTCGATCACGCAGGCAACGGTCAACGCATTGTGGGTCGCAAATTGCGGATAAAGCCGTGGCCGCGCCACAAGCAATTTGCGCACGCAGTCGAGGTAGCAAAGGTCGGTCATCGCCTTGCGTGTAAACACCGGGTAGTCGGGAAGACCGCGCTCCTGCGCGCGCTTCACCTCGGTGTCCCAATAGGCGCCCTTGACGAGACGGATCATCAGCCGCCGGTTCAGGCTTTCCGCGGCGGCGCCAATCCAGTCAATCAGCGGCCCAGCGCGCTTTTGATAGGCCTGCACCGCAAGTCCGAAACCATCCCATCCGGCCAGCGAGGCATCGCGCAATGTCGCGGTGATGACATCGAGCGACAGCTCCAGCCGATCCGCCTCTTCAGCGTCGATCGTGAAATTGAGCTCGTGACGTTTTGCGATCTGTGCCAGCTCGAGCAAATTCGGCACGAGTTCGGCAAGCACGCGATCGCGCGACAATGGCTCGAAGCGTGGATGCAGCGCCGAAAGCTTGACGGAAATTCCGGGACGACGCGGGAGCGGGTCGTTGCCTGCGGTCTTGCCGATGGCTTCGATCGCACGTGCATACAAATCGAGGTAGTGCCTGGCGTCGGTGCTTGTGCGAGCCCCCTCACCCAGCATGTCGAAAGAATAAAGAAATTCGCGATGCGAGCCGGCGCGCCCAAGCGCCTCTTCGATCGTCTGCCCCAGGACGAAATGTGAACCGAGCAACCGCATAGCCTGGCGGGTCGCCGCCCGCACCGCCGGCAATCCAAGTCGCTTGATCAGGGCATCGACAATGCCTTCAGGGGTCTCGCCGGGCTGAATGACTTTGACAGTGAGACCGAGCGTCCAGGCTGAGGCCGATACCAGGAGAGGCGCCGAACGTGAGCCATGACGCGCCCAGTCGCCCGCCTGTAACTTGTCCTCGATCAGGCGGTCGGCGGTTTCCGCATCGGGCACACGCAGCAGCGCTTCGGCCAACACCATCAGCGCCAGGCCTTCCCTGGTGGACAGCGCATAGGCGTGGAGAAAGTCCTCGACCCCGCCGAGACCGCCGGTACGGGCCCGGATTGCCTCGACGAGACGCGTGGCGCGCGCGTCGATACGCGCTTCCGCATCGCTCCCGCGGCCGGCCGACGCCAATAATTCGGCCGCAATAGCCTCATCAGGCGGAGCGTAAGGCGCCCGAAGCGGCGGAATGTCGCGCGCAAGCTTTTTGGCGATTGCTGGCGCCATTGCCCGAACCTCCGAAGCGTCTCGCAATTCTATCTCAAAGCCGCCTTTATCGTGCTCAAGATTTACCTCTGCGGGCGGACCGTAACCGGCGGCGTTAGTCATAACGTCGCAAATTGGCTGCCATCCATGTTTATGCGTATTGCCCTTTGCAGCGACGTGTCCTTTGCTGTGTGGCGGGAACAAGCGCGACGGACCGCTGAAGAAGGATGCGCACGATGAAGGCTCACCACACCCGCTGGTGGGCATGGATGCCACTGCTGATTGCCGCGACGTTGACGACCCGCGCCGCAGCCGGGGAAACAATCGTTAAATTCTCGCTCGACTACGGATTTGAAGGGCCGGCCGCGCTCTTCCTGCACCCGCTCGACAAAGGCTATTTCAAATCGGAAGGCCTCAATGTCACGATAAATCCCGCCTCCAACTCGATCGAGCCGATCGAGCGCGTGGCATCGGGTGAGTACGACATCGGCTTCGGCGACATTAATACCCTGATCAAGCACCGCGATGCCAAACCGGGCGCGCCGGTGAAGGCTGTGTTCATGCTCTATAACCGGCCTCCGTTCGCGGTGATCGGCAGAAAGAGCCGCGGTATCGTCGTGCCGAAAGACCTGGAAGGAAAGACGCTCGGCGCACCGGCGTCCGACGGTGCTTTCGCCCAGTGGCCGATTTTCGTACAGGTGAACGGCATCGATCCGTCAAAAGTAAAGGTCGAGAACGTAAGCTTCCCAGTGCGCGAGCCCATGCTGGCGGCGGGGCAGATCGACGCAATAACCGGCTACTCATTTACGACCTTTGTCGATCTCAAGGACAAGGGCGTCCCGGTGAGCGACATCTCCGTGCTGCTGATGGCGGACTACGGCGTCGAGCTTTACGGCAACGCCATCATTGTGAACTCGAAATTCGCCGCTGAGCATCCGGACGCGGTGAGAGGCTTCCTCAATGCGTTCATGCGCGGTCTCAGGGAGACCGTAAGGAACCCGGCGTCGGCAATTGATTCCGTTTTGCGGCGTAACCCTGACGCCAGGAAAAACGTCGAGCTCGAGCGCCTGACTATGGCCATTCGCGAGAATATCGTCACGCCAGAGGTCAAAGCGAATGGCTATGGCACCATCGACGAACAGCGCTTTGAGCGCGCCATCGACCAGATTGCGATGGCTTACAAGTTCAAGGCCGCGAAGCCGAAACTGGACGACGTTTTCGATTCGTCGTTTCTGCCGACGCTGAAGGAGCGCAAGTTCAACTAGCTACTTGATCCGCTCGAGCACGCTCACGTAGTTCGCGACCGACGTCCCGCCCATATTGAAGATGCCACCGAGCTTGGCATTCTTCACCTGCAGGTCACCGGCGGCACCGGTCAGTTGCATCGCTGCAAGTGCGTGCATGGAAACACCCGTCGCCCCGATTGGGTGGCCTTTCGCCTTTAGTCCGCCGGACGGATTCACCGGCAGCTTGCCGTCTTTTTGAGTCCAGCCTTCCTTGATCGCGCGCGCCCCCTGCCCTTCGGCGGTCAAACCCATCGCTTCATATTCGATCAGTTCCGCGATGGTGAAGCAGTCATGGGTTTCGACAAACGACAAATCGCTCAGTTGAAGTCCGGATCGCGCAAGCGCGCGCTGCCAGGCCTGTGAACAGCCTTCGAACTTCAGAATGTCGCGCTTCGACATCGGCAGAAAATCCTGCACGTGCTCGGCGGCACGGAACGCGACTGCCTTCTTGAATTTGAGCGCGGTCTCCACATCGGCAAGCACGACCGCCGCGGCGCCATCCGAAACCAGCGAGCAGTCGGTACGCTTCAACGGGCCGGCTACAAACGGATTTTCTCGCTTTCGGTGCGGCAGAAGTCGTAGCCCAGATCCTTGCGCATCTGCGCGTAGGGATTGCCCACGCCGTTCTTGTGATTCTTGGCGGCGATCATCGCCAGCGCGTCGGACTGGTCGCCCCATTTTTGAAAATAGAGACCCGCGATTTTGCCGAAAATCCCGGCGAAGCCTCCATCGATGTCGGCCTCTTCGCGCACGTACGACGCCTTCAACAGATTGCGTCCGATCTCCGACGCAGGCGTTGCCGTCATCTGCTCGGCGCCGACGACGAGCACGATGCGCGCGGCGCGCGCCTCGATCGTCTTGATTCCCTGATGGACGGCGGCGGAGCCGGTGGCGCACGCGTTCTCGACCCGCAGAGCGCGCTTGAAGCGCAGGTCGTTAGAGGCCTGCAGGACTAAAGAAGCGGTAAAATCCTGGGCGGAAAACCCGGCGTTAAAATGCCCGAGCACGATCTCGTCGACGTCTTTTGCGGCAATTCCGGCGTCGGCCAGCGCCTCGCCGGCAACTTTCACGATCAGGCTTTCGAGCGTTTCGCCAGCAAGTTTGCCGAACGGACTGTGTGCCCAACCGACGATACAAGCCGTCATTAACGCCTCCTTTGCCGAACTTTAGTCGTTTTCATCAGGCTCTGCTGGTTCTCACTATATATTCAGCTGTGGTTCACGCGCTTTGCCTAGCATTCGAAGCTTAGATAGCCTAGCACGGCCGTCTATGGAACTTTCCCGTTTCTGAGGCCTTAGAACCCTGAACCGCGAACGATGACTGCCCGCTCAAGCCACCGCTGTCGCGTTGCGATCCTCAGCCTCGCCGTGGGTGTGCTTGCGCTCGCCGCGACTGATCGCGCGAACGCAGAGGCGCAGCTGCTGATCGAGGCTTCGACAGGCAAGGTGCTGCACGCCGAGAATGCCACTTATCCGTGGTATCCCGCTTCGGTCACGAAGCTGATGACCGCCTACACCACCCTGCGCGCAGTCAAGGAAGGCCGCCTCGCGTTCAATACCCTGCTCCCGATATCGCGCAATGCCGCCGCGCAGCAGCCGACAAAGATGGGCTTCAAGGTTGGCGCCACCGTTACTGTCGACAACGCGCTGAAGATGTTGATGGTGAAATCCGCAAACGACATTGCGGTGGCAATCGCGGAAGGTGTTGGCGGTTCGATC
>CAVQYD010000028.1:0-119586 GCA_963718035.1 uncultured Alphaproteobacteria bacterium
GCAAACCAGGCTATGTCGTAGGAAGCGGCAGCCTGCCGCCCGGTGTACCTGATAATTTCTATGCGCAAGCCGCCGCCATCGCGCACAGACTGGGCGCGAAGTTCTTCCTGGACACGTCGGGCGCACCCCTTGCCGCCGCGATCGAGCACGGCGTCGACATGATCAAGCCAAACTTGCGGGAAATGCGGGAATTGGCGGGACGATCGCTGTCCTCGGAAGCCGACTGGATAGCCGCCGCGCGCAGGTACATCGAATCCGGAAAGGTCGAGACAGTTGCATTGTCTCTCGGTCACCTCGGCGCAATGCTCATTACCCGGGATCGCGCGCTGCGAGCCCTGCCCCCGCCCATCAAGCCGATCAGCACTGTCGGGGCTGGCGATAGTTTTTTCGGTGCGATCATCTACAGCCTGGCCAAAGGCGACGCCCTGACCGACGCGTTCCGGCTTGGCGTGGCTGCCGGCTCAGCGGCCCTCATCCAGGAGGGAACCGGACTTTGCTCACCCGCTGACGCCTACCGTCTGGCGAGTGAGGTCACCATCACGTCTTTTTGAGTAAGGATGTCGTATTTTTTTCGTTGCGCTCTTTTGCCTCAAGCTCGTCAAGTGCAATCAACAAGGTTGCAACGCGGTGGGCGGACGAGCGCCAATCCGCCAGGCGCTGATAATTGTCGACAAACCAGTTGAAGGCTCCCTGGACAACAACGAAAGCCGCCGCTGCCTAAGTGAATTCGCCGAGCGACATTGTGCCGCTGAGATATTTCGGGGCGCACAACATCCAAGCCACCACCGGCGCAAACAGAAAATTTCCGTGCGACACGAGGGTCGTACGAACCAGCTGCCAGCAGAATTCGCGCCACCAAAGCAGGACGGCCTGCAGCTTGAGCTGCAATGTTTCACGCCGATCGACCTGGTGGCTGTTCTGCGCTGCAGGTTCCTGGCGGAACGTGTCGGCCGCTGCACGGAATTCTGCTTCGGCCTGGTTGCTGCGCTCGATGACGCTGGTGAGGTGGTGGCCAAAAATGATCATGAGAGACGTGACCATTCCGGAGTAAAGGATCACGCCGAACACCAGGTAACCGGGTATCGTCACCGGTCGGCCGAAGGCGGTGGCATCGATGCTGCCGCCGATCGTCCACAGCACGCCAAAGAAGGTGAGCGCGGTGAGGATCGATGAAAGAAAGGCAAGCGACAGATCGATCGGCGCGTCGGTCGCGATCCGCACATCGACTGAAATTCGATATTCCGGATTTTCCGAGCCCCTGGCGAGATGGTTGAGGTGACGAAAACGGTCCTTTTCCATCCACTTCTCTATCACGTGGCGCGTCAGCGCCTCGCGCCAATTGCGCTGGGCGGTCATGCGGCCCCACACTGACGCCGCCGCCAGCAAAATGCTCCCCGCGGCGAGTGGAACAAACAATTGCGCCTGCAACCAAACAGTAGCGGCATCCTTCCGCTCGAGCGCGTCGAAGAAGTGCCGGTTCCACAAATTGAGGGCAACCTGCACCAGCAGCTGGAGCAGCACGACCGCGATCAGAAACATGGCGAGCATCGCGGTCCGGCCGGTCTGCACTCGCCAAAAGACAGAGGCGGCCTGCCAGAAACGGGTCAGGAGCTGCCGCTCGTCGAGGATGAGAGAAATCTGCTTAAACGGGCGCATGTCCTCTGTACCGCTGCGCGAATACTAAGCGGACACCAGTGCCGCACAAGTGCTGTACGTTATGGAACGACCATAACGGCGCATGGCGCAAAGCTTGCCAGTTTTTGCGATACGCTGCCGAGAAGAAGGGCGGACAGCCGACTTTGGCCGCGCCGTCCGACAACCAGCAAATCGGCTTTTGACCGTTGCACCACCTCGATAATCGCGTCGCCGGGATCGCCCCAGCCGGTTTGCAATGTCACGGAGCGAACGCCCAGGCGCTGGGCGCGTCTTTGCGCCTGTTTCGAAAATCTTGTCGGCGGCCGACTGCATCGTGTCGCTGAGATCGCCTGCCGTACTGGCCAAATCCCTGAGCTCGGCTCCCGTGACGCTTCCGCCAATCGTCAGCAGGACGAGATCGGCGCCGGTCGCCTTCGCCAGGGATGCGCCGGCATCGATGGCGCGGTTCGCCGTAGTGGAGCCGTCGGTGGCGACAATGATACGGTGCATTGAGTTGGCTCTGCGTGGCATAGCCGCCAAAGAAGGCCGGGTTATCTCGTATCGTCAAGTAGCGATATGCTCGCATGAGTTTGCCGGCCTGACGCAACGGGAATACATGTTATTCGGCCGTCGATATTGCGGTGCGATGTGACCTTTCGCCTGTTGACCTTAAACCTGTGGAATATCAGCGAGCCTTTGGAGCCGCGGTATCACGCGCTCGCAGCGGGTCTCAAAAAGCTGCGTCCCGAGATTGTCTGCCTGCAGGAAGTCGATCGCGATCCGAAATCGGGCCGCAGTCAGGCCGAGCTCGTTGCCGAGATGTGCCGCCTTAATCATCGCGTGGGGGAAAACGGCCTCTCAATCATCAGTTCGCAGCCGGCGGTCCGTTCGGTGATCGAGCCATTGCCGCAAATGCCGGATGATCCGCCAAGGGAAGTTCTGTTGGCGGAATTTGTGGTGGAAGCTCGACGTCTGCTGGTCGCCAATACGCACCTGGCCTATCGGCCGAAGATGGTCGAAGGGCGAAGGAAGCAGGCGCAGGCAGCTCTGACGGCGATCAGGCGGCACTACCCGAAGCCGGGAGATTGTCCGAAAGTGCTCTGCGGAGATTTCAATGATGTCGCGGGCTCTCCCGCCATTCGCCTCGTTCTGAACGACGAGCTCGGATTCCGCGACGCCTTTCGCGAATGTCATCCGCGCAGTCGCGGGTATACCTATTCGCCGCCGCGGAATCCTTACGTCGATCCATGTTGGACCGAAGTTCAGCGCATCGATTATATTTTTTTGACAGGAGGGCTTAAGGCCAAAAACTGCTCAGTGGTTTTTGACAACAGCCGCGGACTCGACTTCGTGTCGGATCATTTCGGGGTGTTCTGCAGCATTCAATTTGCTGGTCGTCGCGCTAGAGACGATTAAATTCAAATTCCTTTACCGAATAGCCGAGGAGCGAAAGGCCTTCCTCCAGGAAGTCGCCAAGGAGTGGCATGCCGAGGAGATAGCCGGCGGTCCGTTCATTGTGCGCGCGTGAGGCTTCCTTTCGTACGTCGTCCCAGTCGTCGGCGGTATAGTCGTCGCGACCGAGCCACGCGAGAGCGACGAGATCGATCTGCTCGTCTTCCGAGAGTGAATTGATGAGCGATGTCAGCTCCTCGACGACCGGATCGTCTGTGTGATCTTCGAGAATTGCTCTGTCGTTGTCGTCGGACGGATTTGATCCGGGACTTGGGTCGGTCACGACATCCTTCGCGTCGAATTCGCGTGCCTTGACGATGACGAAGAAGACCTTTTCCGGCGAGATCGTGAGCACGGAAGGTTGGTCTTCTCTGACGCCTTGCGCTTTTTTCGGCGCAGCTTTTTTTGCTTTTTTCGGCACGGTTTTCGTTCCCGAGAAATTTGACGAAAACAGGCTCGCATGGGTGGGGGCGGCCAACCTTGCGCCAGATCAATTTCGATGCGGCCTGCTGCGCGAGGCCGGTTTTTCAAGCTTGGGTGGCTTCAGCGCATGATCTGGATCAAGGAAGGACGATCGCGACGGGCGTATCAATTTTTCATTGTAACTCAAGGGGGTGCGGCGAACGATGCCCGTGCAGAATGCCGAAATCGCGGCGATCTTCGATCAGACGGCCGACCTGCTGGAAATAAAAGGGGAAAACCAGTTTCGGGTTCGCGCCTATCGCCGCGCCGCGCGCACGATCGAAGGCCTGCCGCAAAGCGTGCGCAGCATGCTGGCGGCGGAAGCCGATCTTTCGGAGCTTCCCGGCATCGGCAAAGATCTTGCCGGCAAGATCGCCGACATCGTCAAGACCGGCCGGTTCGCGCTTCTGGACGAACTGAAAAAGAAGCTGCCGGGCGAGCTCGGCGAAATGGCCGCGCTGCCCGGACTTGGTCCGAAGCGGATCAAGCTGCTTTACGACAAGCTCCGGGTCCGCACCCTGGACGACCTGCGCCGAGCGATTGAAACCGGCCGCATTCACAAGCTGCGTGGCTTCGGCGAAGTGATCGAAACGAAACTGGCGGCCGCGCTCAAAAAGCCCGCGGCTGTGAAACGGTTCAGGCTTGCCACTGCCGAAGCCGAAGCCGAGGCACTGGTTGCGTATTTGCGCGACGGCGGCCGGGTCATCGTGGCCGGCAGCTATCGCCGGCGTCGCGACACGGTGGGCGATCTCGATGTGCTTGTTACCGCCAGGCACGGTGCAGCCGTCGGCGACAAACTGGTTGCATATGAGAACGTCGCCGAAGTCCTGGCGCACGGCCCGACCCGCACGACGGTGGTGTTGCGCTCCGGACTCCAGGTGGACGTGCGGGCTGTGCCGGAGCAGAGCTACGGCGCTGCACTTCTGTATTTTACCGGCTCCAAGTCACACAACATCGCGTTGCGTGCCATCGCCAACAAGCACAAATGGAAGCTGAACGAATACGGACTTTTTCGGGCAAGCGCCGCATCGCCGGAGCCAGCGAGGAAGAGGTCTATGAAAAGCTCGGTTTGGCCTACATTCCACCGGAAATGCGCGAGGATCGTGGCGAGATCGCACTCGCCCAGGCCGGAAAGCTGCCACGGCTGGTAACCGTCGAGGATATTCGCGGAGATCTGCACGCCCACTCCGACTGGACCGATGGCACGGCGACCATCGAAGAGATGGCCAAGGCGGCGCAAGCCTGCGGCTACGAATACATGGCGCTGACCGACCATAGCCGCCGGGTCGCGATGGCGCATGGCCTCGATCCGGCCAGGGTCGCGCGCCAGATCCGCGAGGTGGACAAGCTCAACACCAAGCTCAAAGGGTTCACGATCCTGAAAGGCATCGAAGTCGACATTCTGAAAGATGGCCGCCTCGATCTGCCCAATTCGACCCTGGCGCAGCTGGATACAGTCGTGGCCTCGGTGCACTCGTTCTTCGACCTTCCGCGCGAGGCGCAGACCGACCGCGTCATCCGCGCGATGCGAAACCCTTGCGTCTCCATCATCGGCCATCCGACCGGACGCCTGATTGGCGAGCGCGAACCTTACGAGATCGACATGGATCAGGTGACCTCGGCCGCCCGCGAGCTCAATTGCTGCCTCGAGATCAACGCCGAACCCGATCGTCTCGACCTGAACGATGTGCATGCCCATATGGCCAAGAGCAAAGGCGTCAAGGTCGCCGTCTCGACCGATGCGCATTCGGTGAATGCATTCCGCTACATTCGCTTCGGCATCGACCAGGCAAGGCGCGGCTGGCTGACTGCGGATGACGTCATCAATACACAGCCGCTCGCGGGCTTGCGTAAGGTGCTGAAACGTCAGGCCTTGCAGGCGGCTTGAGCCATATCAATGAAATGAGGACATCGCCGCGCAAACTTTTGCTTAGTTCAGACATAACCGGATGACGAACCATGGAAACACCCGTCCAGATCGATTTTCAAGGCATGGCCGCGAATACCAGCGTGCGCGACAGCATCGTCAAACACGTCAACCAGCTCGAAGAGCGGTTTGGCCGCATCACGGCCGGCCGCGTGGTGGTCAAGGCGCCCGGCGGCCATCACCGCAAGGGTGGCTTGTACGAAATCAACATCCGGCTCGCGCTGCCCGAAGGGCGCGAGGTCATCGTTGATCACACCGCGCAGAATGACGAACGCTATTCCGATTTGAACTTTTCGATCAACGACACCTTCAAGCGCGCGCGCCGACAGTTGCAGGATCAGGTTCGCAAGCTGGATGGGCAAGTAAAACACCACGAGGGCGCGCCGGTCGGTACCGTGGTTAAACTCGATCCACTTGGCGAATTTGGTTTCATCGAAACGGACGATGGTCGGGAGATCTATTTCCACCGCAACAGCGTGCTCGGCGGCGAGTTTCCTCATCTCGCTGTCAATTCGCGCGTAACTTATGCTGAAGAAATGGGCGAAAAAGGCCCGCAGGCGAGTACCGTCAAGCTGATCGGAAAGCATAAATTGCGGATATGAGCCAAGCGCTCGTCGCGAGCCCGGGCAAGCCGGGATGGGAGCACTTCCCGCATGCCGCCGATGTCGGGGTGCGCGGGTTCGGCAAGACGGCCGCGGAAGCCTTCGAACAAGGCGCTTTGGCGCTAACCGCGGTGGTTACGGCCGCTGAAATCCGGCCGACGGTTCCTGTTAGGGTCCAGTGCGAAGCGCCGGACATCGAACTTCTGTTCGTCGAATGGCTCAATGCAATCATCTACGAGATGGCGGTTCGCAAGATGCTATTCTCGCGTTTCGCGGTGAAGATTGATGGCACGCGGCTTGAAGGGACGCTGTGGGGCGAGCCGGTGGATGTCGCGCACCATGCCCCAGCCTGCGAGCCAAAGGGCGCAACCTACACCGCGCTGAAGGTCGCCAAAGAGGAGAACGACCTCTGGAGCGCGGCCTGCGTGGTGGACGTTTAGGGAGAACGGCCATGGATCTCAGCCGCTTTACCCGTGTCGACGAAACGACTTGGCGCATTGAGCCGCATGGCGCGATGCGCGTACCGGCCATCATTTATGCCGATGAAAAACTAATGCGCGACATGGACGACAAGGTTTACGACCAGGCGGTGAACGTCGCGATGCTTCCGGGCATCGTGCAGGCTTCATATGCAATGCCAGATGCGCATTGGGGATACGGATTTCCGATCGGCGGCGTCGCCGCCTTCGATGCAGAGCACGGTGGCGTTGTCTCGGCCGGCGGTGTCGGGTTCGATATTTCCTGCGGCGTGCGCACGATGCTTACAGGCCTTAAAGTGCCGGAAATTCTGCCTGTCCAGCAATCGCTGACCGATTCGCTCTATCGGCAAATCCCCGCCGGCGTAGGCAGCACCGGGGCGATTACCCTCGATACCATCGAGATGGACGCGATGCTCTCCGGTGGCGCGCGCTGGGCCGTTGATCGCGGCTGGGGCGAGGCTTCCGACCTCGATCGCATCGAAGAGAACGGCACGATGGCCGGCGCCATGCCCGAGAACGTCTCGGAACGCGCGCGTGAGCGGCAGCGGCGCGAAATGGGCACGCTGGGTTCAGGCAATCACTATCTTGAAGTGCAGGCCGTGGCCGAGATCTTCGATACGAATGTGGCGAAGTCTTACGGCCTCGCCGAGGACGATGTCGTAGTCACCATTCATTGCGGCTCGCGCGGTCTCGGCCATCAGATCGGGACGGAATATCTGCGCGACATGCTGGTCGCTGCTTCGGCGTCCGGCATCACGCTGCCCGACCGGGAGCTCGCATGCGCGCCGATCAAATCGGATGTCGGCCAACGCTATCTTGGCGCCATGCGGGCCGCCATCAATTGCGCGCTCGCCAATCGCGAAATTCTCGGTCACTTCTCGCGGCGAGTTTTTGCGCATTTTTTCCCGGGCCGAAACCTGAGCCTGCTGTTCGACGTGTCGCACAATACTTGCAAGGTCGAACCACACATTGTCGACGGCAAACGCAGGGAGCTGTTTGTTCACCGCAAGGGCGCGACGCGCGCCTTCGGCCCCGGGCACGAAAGCCTGCCGGCTGCCCTGCGTTCATCCGGCCAGCCGGTCCTGATCGGTGGCAGCATGGGTACGGGTTCATATATTCTGGCGGGCGAGGCTACGGCCGAGCTGAAAGCATTCTCGTCCGCCTGCCATGGCGCCGGGCGCGCGATGTCGCGTCACGCGGCCCTCAAGCAATGGAGCGGGCGCAAAATCCAGGATGATCTGCGGGCGCAGGGTATTTTTATTCGGAGCCCGTCAACGCGCGGTATCGCCGAGGAGGCACCCGGCGCTTACAAGGATGTCGGTGCGGTTGTTGCCGCGGCCGAGCATGCGGGACTTGCCCGCCGCGTTGCGCGATTGCGTCCGCTCATCTGCATCAAGGGATGAAGCCGCCCGCATGTTGATTGGCACTCCGAAAGAAATCAAAATCGATGAATATCGGGTTGGGTTGGTCCCGGCGACCATCCGGGCCTTGGCTGCGCAAGGCCACAAGGTTTTGGTTCAAACCCACTCCGGCGAGGGTGCCGGTATCAGCGATGAAGAATACGCGGCGGCCGGCGCGGAAATCCTCCCCGGCGCAGAGCCCATCTTCGCAAATGCTGAACTCATCGTAAAAGTGAAGGAGCCGCTCGGGCCTGAGCGCCAATGGCTGCGGCGTGGACAGATTATCTTCACGTATCTTCACCTGGCGGCCGATCCCGAACTGGCGCGGGATCTGATGACTTCCGGCGCAACGGCCATCGCCTATGAAACCGTCACCGATACCGCGGGAAAGCTGCCTTTGCTCTCACCGATGTCCAGAATTGCGGGCCAAATGGCGCCTCAAGTTGCGGGGCATTTCCTTGAACGCCCCAAGGTGGCCGCGGCATTCTCCTCGGCAAAGTGGACCGTATTCCTGCGGCTCAAGTTCTTGTTCTTGGTGGTGGGATCGTCGGTTCCAATGCTGCGCGGATTGCACTCGGCATGGGCGCTGATGTCTGTGTCGTTGTTCGCAATCCTGCGGTGGTCAACGAGTTAGCGCAGCAATTCGGAGGCCGCGCACGTGTTGTCACGACGGCGAGCGAATCGATTGCGGAGCTATGCATTGCTGCCGACGTTGTCATCGGAGCAGCGCTCGTGCCTGGTGGCTCCGCACCCAAGCTCATTTCCGCTGAAACGGTCAAACGCATGAAGCCCGGGGCGGTGATTGTCGATGTTTCAATCGATCAAGGCGGTTGTGCGGAAACGTCACATCCGACAACGCATAGTCAGCCGACTTTCGTCATCGACCGCGTCTTGCACTATTGCGTCGCAAACATGCCGGGGGCCGTGCCGCGCACGTCCACATTTGCGCTCAGCAGCGCGACGCATCCATTCACGCTGGAATTGGCAAACAAGGGGTTTCCGCGCGCGCTGATTGAAAATGAGCACCTGCTGAGAGGCCTCAACGTGCACGAGGGAAAAATCACATGTCGTGCAGTGGCGGACGCCCTGCGCCTGGCCTACGTGCCGGCCATCGAGTTGCTTGCGGCCTAGGTCTCCTTTTCAGACTCGCGCTATGGTGATCGTCGAGCCGTCCAATTGGTCGAGCACGCTGTCGTTCACGTGCTCCATCACCGCGCCAATGCTGGTTTCCCGGTTCAGCTGCGCCTGCTGCATTTGTTGCCAGGCGTCCGAGCAAGCCTCGCCGAAGCTCTGCGCATCCTCGACTTCGTACGCGCCCGCATAAAGCGAAGTACCATCCTTCGCGACTTGCAATCTGATCTTCATACGTATCTCCGGCGTTGAAAGATTACATCGCCATTTCCGACTCGGGGACGCGGTGTTTCGGCTCCTCCGGGATTTCCGTCATCGTGGCCTCGGTCAGCAACAATACGCTCGCAACCGACACCGCGTTTTCGAGAGCGACGCGAACGACCTTCGTAGGATCGATGATCCCCGCCTCGATCAGATCGACATATTGTTTGCGCCCGGCATCAAAGCCTTCATTGCCCTTGCCACTGAGCATGCGGGCGACAACGACCCCTCCGTCGGCCGCGGAATTTTCTGCGATCTGCCGCGTCGGAGCCTCAAGCGCCCGCCTGAGAATCTGAACACCGGTCTTTTCGTCTCCCTCGCACTTACTCTCCTCCTCGGCGAGAGCGTTGACGCAGCGCAGCAGCGCCAAGCCGCCACCCGGCACGATGCCTTCGGCAACCGCCGCCTTGGTCGCGCTGATCGCATCATCCAGCGCCTCTTTCTTTGCCTTCATTTCCGATTCCGCCGGTGCACCGACGCGGATGACAGCAACGCCGCCGGAGAGCTTTGCGAGGCGCTCCTGCAGCTTTTCACGATCGTAATCACTGGTCGTCTTTTCGATTTCGCGGCGGATCTGATCGATACGGCCGTCGATCTGTTTGCGATCGCCGCCTCCGCCAATGATTGTGGTGTTGTCCTTGTCGACCACGACACGCTTGGCTTTGCCCAGCTGTTGCAGGCTCACGTGGTCAAGCTTGATGCCGAGCTCCTCGGAAATAACCTGGCCGCCCGTCAGCACCGCGATGTCTTGCATCATGGCCTTGCGGCGGTCTCCGAAGCCGGGGGCCTTGACGGCGCAGCTTTTAAGCACGCCGCGAATTTGGTTGACGATCAAAGTTGCAAGCGCCTCGCCCTCGACATCTTCCGCGATCACCAGCATCGGGCGTGCGGACTTGGCGACCTGCTCGAGGAGAGGCAACAGATCCTGCAGCGAGCCGATCTTGCGATCCGAGACCAGAACAAGCGGGTCCTCGAGGACGGCTTCCATTTTCTCGGGGTTGGTAATGAAATAAGGCGAAAGGAATCCGCGATCGAATTGCATCCCTTCCACAACCTCAAGGGTGGTTTCGGTCGTTTTGGATTCCTCGACAGTGATCACGCCTTCGTTGCCGACCTTGTCCATGGCATCGGCGACGAGCTCTCCGATATGTTGATCGTTGTGTGCGGAAATCGTTCCGACCTGCGCCTTCTCCAGACGGGTCTTCACCGGGCGGGACAGCGCCCGCAATTCTTCGACCGCCCGTTTGGCAGCACGGTCGAGGCCGCGCTTGATATCGATGGCGCTGGCGCCCGCGACGACGTTTCGAACCCCGTCGGAAAATATCGTCTGGGCGAGAATGGTGGCGGTGCTCGTTCCGTCGCCGACCATCTCGCCGGTTTTTTCTGCTGCCTGGCGCAGCATTCGCGCGCCGAGATTTTCTTCCGGGTCCTTCAGGTCAAATTCCTTGGCAATCGTCACGCCGTCATTGCAAACGATCGGCGCACCCCATTTTTTCTCGATCAGCACCGATTTTGAACGAGGACCCAAGGTCACACGGATCGCATCGGTGAGCTGGGTCGCGCCGCGAAGAATTTTCTCGCGCGCGGCGGAGCGGAACAAAATCTGCTTGTGAGCCATTCGACCGCCTCTTTGAAAATCGTAAAGAAAGGCGGTCAATAAATAGCAAGCTGGGCGGGCTGTGACTTTGATGCAGGTCAACTCACGGAATGCTCGCGCACGGGCGATATTATTTCCATGTACATGCGGGCGGGCGTCGAGCGTTTCGCATCGGGCTGGATCACACTCCGATCAATGCGTTTGGCGTAGAAATTGGCGGTAGGGTCCTTAACGCGGCATCCACTTGTCCGCTACCTTGACGTAAGACCGCTTTACCGCACTCCACGCGATCATATGGGCACGCTTTTCCTGGTCTAGTTCTCCGGCGTGAGCCTCATAAGCGTGGTTGAAAGCTTCGCGATAAATGTCCTGAGCATGATCAGGAAGATGATTACGAACACTCGGCGGCAGATCATTGTTTAATTGGTACGGCATCTAGTGCTTCTCTCCAGCCCACGAACCGCCCCGTAGGGCGTAACGGCGTTCACTCCCATTGTTCGCCCGCCTCAATCTCATCCTAGATCCAGGTCGTTTTCACCAACCAGACTGGCCTGGTACTTCGCTCCTCCCTACTGATATTCCCGTCGGTATGCCGTCTGTCGCTTCGAGCTGCTGACGCTATTTTTTCCTGTCATGGTTCGTTTGCGGAAAATCGGGTGCCGGCTCAAGCATCTCGGGCACGTCGCTGGCGGGAAATGTCTCTTCAAGAGCTTCATCAAGAAGCTTGTTGAGGTGCTTCTTATTCTTCTGTGAAGCTCGCGGCTTTTTCGGGGCTGACGGTACCTTCCGACGTCGGCCGGTCATGGTCTCCTCCGCGCGGCGGCATAAAAAACATAATCTAACGACGAGGCATGGGTGTTGATCAACCTCAAAGCGTCGAGCGGGAACCAGATAGTACGCCGCAATCGCCCAGCTCGGCGTACTCCGGTCTCGTTCCAGTTACAGAAGCCCGACATATTTTGGGAGGGGCCGGACTTAGAACGGTTTTATGCTCGGCTCGAGGACGAATTATGAACTAAAAATGTCAAGCAGCACGAGTGGGACGATGAGTGAATAGATTACTGGCGCGGTAAAGACTACTAGCGGGCGCGCATTCAAAATGTAACGCCACAGCTTTATGCGCAACTCGCGATGGCGGCGCAAAATTTCCTCCTCAAAAACTGCTCTACCTTTCTCCAGGCCGACGCGGAGTTCGGCGCGGCGTATGGCAAGCTCGGCTTCAAGCTCCGCCTCGAGTGCAGCAATCTTGTCGACTAGAACACCGATTTGCTTACTCATCAGATATACCTCCTGCCTGAGGCAATGTGCGGGTTTTGGTCAATTCTGTTCCGCGATTGGCTGACTCAAGTTTGGATAATAACTTTATGTGGCTACATCGCTCGCAAGTGCCTGCTTTGGCCCTTAGCATACATTGAATGCCCGCTTTTTCTCGCGCACGGGGCGATATTATTGTCTTATCTGCGCTTGTAGTTTTGCATTGATATAGGCGAAGGCCCCGTCGAGCGTGACGAGTTTCGGATAATCGATTTCGGGGATATCAATGCCAAGCCGACGATGAATAGCGATGACGAAGTTCAGGAAATCCATTGAATCGATGTCGATCGCTTCGCGCAGATCGGCGGTCGGGGCGACGCTTGCGATATCGGCTTCAGGCGCGATGTTGTTGAGTTCTTCCTGAACCACCTGGCGTATATCGATGACGCTCATAGCTTGTCCGGTTCCATCAAAAGCTTGCCGATCTCGGCCAAAAACAAAGCGCCTGCATGTCCATCGCTTACACGATGGTCGGCGGAGAGCGTAATGGCAACCACCGAGCGCGGGCCTATGGCGTCATCGACGACCCAAGGCCGCGTCACCGTCTTACCGAAGCCAACGATCGCTACCTGTGGCGGATAGATAACACCATAGAGCGCTTCGACGCCGCGTTCGCCGAGGTTGGAGACGGTGATCGTTAAATCGGATATCTCGGAGCTGCGGATACGACCGGCGCGCGTGCGCTGGATAAGGTCGCGCATGCGGCTCATCAGCTCGTCGAGAGGCAACTGGTCGGCATCGTGCAAGGCCGGTGCCGCCAATCCGCCGCCGCGAATGGCGATCGCCGTGCCGACGTGCACGCCTTTGGATGACTCAAATTTGTTGTCGCGATAGAAGCCGTTGAAGGCGGGAAAGCGGTGCACAGCCAGCGCGACTGCCTTGATGGTGAGCGCGGCCATCAGCAGCCGGCTTTCGGGAGGTCGCGTTTCATTCCTTCGCGCCAGCCATTGCTCGCAGGCGGTGACGTCGATCCGATGCTCCAGATAGTAATGCGGAATCTCACGCTTCGATCGCGCCATGGCGGCGGCTATAGCAACTCTCATCGCTTCGAGGTCCAGTCCGATTGCGCGTCTCTTCTCCTCCAGTACAGCCGGCCGGACGGCAGCCACAGCGAGCCGCTGCTCCACATCGGAATAGGTAATCGCACCTTCCGGGCCACTGCCGCTGATCATCGAAAGATCGATGCCGCGCTCTTGCGCAAGCCGCCGCGCGGCTGGAGATGCTTTTACGACGGTGACCGGCGGACGAGGCGGCTTTGGGGGAGAAACGGGCGGAACGATAACGGTTGGAGGAACGACCGGTGTTACCGGCGGTGCCACGGGTGGAACAGGCGGGGGCGCCGCTGCGGCCTCAGTTCTGATCTGCGCAAGCGGCGTGCCGACCGGCACCTTGGTATTGAGGCCTGTGAGAATCTTTTCGACTAAGCCCGCCTGAAACGTTTCGATTTCTATCGCGCCTTTCTGCGTTTCCACCACTGCCACAACATCGCCGCGCTTGACCCAATCGCCAGGCTTGATCAGCCATTCCACGAGCGTGCCCGCCTCCATGTCGGCACCAAGCGAAGGCATGAGGAAATCGACCACGGTGCGGCCTCACGACCGAGCCAAAGCCGTCTTCGCCGCAGCGACGATCTTGGGCGTCTGCGGAAGTGCGGCATTTTCTAAATGGCGCGGGTATGGGATTGGCACCTCTTCGCTGCAAACGCGGCCGACCGGAGAATCGAGCGACCAGAATGCCTGTTCAACGATACGCGTGCAGACTTCAGCTGCAAGACTTCCGCTACGCCAGCCTTCGTCAACAATGACTGCTCGTCGCGTTTTCGCGACCGAAACCATGATGGTGGCGTCATCGAGGGGTCGCAGGCTGCGCAAATCGATTACCTCGGCTTCGATGCCCTCGGCAGCGAGCGCTGTCGCCGCCTCGAGCGTCTTCCATAGGGAGCCGCCATAGGTGATGAGCGAAATGTCTCGGCCCGGACGTCGAATGACGGCTTTGTCGATATCAACCGGGCCTGCATTCAGCGCAAGTTTACCGGCCATGTTGTACAGCATGACGTTTTCAAAAATCAGAACCGGGTCTGGATCCTGCAGGGCCGTCCAAAGCATGCCGCGGGCATCCTCCAAGGTTGCCGGCGCGAGCACTTTGATGCCGGGAATATGCGCGTACCAACCTTCGAGGCTGTGCGAATGCTGGGCCGCAAGTTGGCGCCCAGCGCCGGTTGCCATGCGAATCACCAATGGGACACCGAACTGGTTTCCCGACATGTGGCGGACCGTCGCCGCCGTATTGAGAATTTGGTCGAGCGCGAGCAGGCTGAAGTTCACCGTCATCAGCTCCACGATAGGACGCATACCTGCCATCGCCGCCCCAATGCCGGCGCCAGTAAATCCGGACTCGGAAAGTGGTGTATCGCGAATACGGTCAGGGCCGAATTCGGCGAGCAGCCCGTGGCTCACCGCGTAACAGCCGCCATATCGCCCGACATCCTCACCCATTAAAAAAACGCGCTCATCGCGCTTCATCGCGTCACGAAGGGCCTCTCGCACCGCTTCGCGATAGGTCATCTCTTTAGTTTCGGAGCGGACAGCTTCCTGTTGCATGAATGTCACCGACCAGTGGGCACGGCACGATCCGCGTATGTGAAGCGCGTGAGTTGCTCAATAGGCTCCCACGCCGCTGCTTCGGCAAAGGCGACCGCCTGGGCGATTTCAGCGTCGATTTCGGCTTCAATGCGGGACACGTCGTCCTGATGAACCATGTGATTGGTCCGCAACCATTCCTGGAAACGCGCGATCGGTTCTTTATGGCGCCAGACCTCAACTTCGCTCTTGTCGCGATAAAGCTGGGGATCGAACATCGAGTGCGCCCGCAGCCGGTATGTTCGACATTCCAGGAAATACGGTTTGTGGCTCTCGCGCACTGTGTGAATTGCTCGTCGTGCAGCGGCCTCAACAGCCACAACATCCATTCCGTCGACCGCCTCCGACGCAATCCGGTAACAGGCTGCTTTACGCTGAATATCCATTTCGGATTCCGAGATCGCCAAAGCAGTTCCCATGGCATAGAGATTGTTTTCGCAGACGAACAGCACTGGCAGCCCCCACAAAGCCGCCAGATTTAGGCTTTCGTGAAATTCACCCTCGGCAACAGCGCCTTCGCCAAAAAAGCAGGCAATGACGAGGTTGTTGTCCTGCATGTGGTCAGCAAGCGCGAGACCAACGGCAAGGGGCAAGCCCCCGCCAACGATAGCGTTGCCGCCATGGAAATTGGCGGCGCGGTCAAACAAGTGCATGGAGCCGCCGCGTCCACGGCTGCACCCTTCCCGCTTGCCGTACATTTCGGCCATGACAGCGGTCATTGGGACGCCGCGGACCAGCGCATGCGCGTGCTCGCGATAGGTCGCGACAATACGGTCGTGCTTTTCCAGGACCGGGATGACACCGACCGCGATTGCTTCCTCGCCATCATAGACATGCAGGAAGCCGCGGATCTTTTCTTGCGTGTAAAGCTCAACGCACTTCTCTTCGAAGCGACGGATGCGGATCATCTGCTTCAAGAGATCAAGCATATGCTCGCGCGATAGATGCGGCTTGTCAGTTGGCGCAGTCATCGCTCCTCGCTTTCCAGAGTGGAAATATCGCCTTCAGGAAGGCCGAGCTCGCGAGCCTTGAGCAGGCGGCGCATGATCTTGCCGCTGCGCGTTTTCGGCAAGTTCTGTCGGAACGCGATGTCTTTCGGTGCCACCGCCGGCCCAAGCCGTTGCCGCGAATGGCCGAGCAATTCCTTGCGCAACGCTTCGCTCGGCTCGAAGCCGCTTTTGAGCGCAACATAAGCCTTGACGACTTCACCGGCGGTTGGATCGGGAATGCCGATCACACCGGCCTCGGCAACAGCTTTGTGCTCCATCAAAGCGCTTTCTACTTCGAACGGACCGATAAGGTGGCCGGAGCTCTTGATGACGTCGTCGCTGCGCCCGACGAACCAATAATAGCCATCGCCGTCGCGCATCGCGAGATCGCCGGTCAGGTACCAGCCGCCCACGAAGCACTTCTTGTAACGGGCTTCCTCGTTGAGATATCCGCGCATCATTGATGGCCAGCCCGGACGCAGCGCGAGTTCTCCCATGGCCATCGGCTTGGTGACCTCGCGTACGTTGCCGTCTTCAAGATGTTCGACGATACCGGCCTCGATACCCGGCAATGGGCGGCCCATCGACCCTGGCTTGACGTCCATCGAGAGAAAATTCGTGATCATGATCCCGCCGGTCTCGGTCTGCCACCAATTATCGTGGAACGGCTTGCCGAAAGCTTCAACGGCCCACAGCACGGCTTCCGGATTGAGCGGCTCGCCGACGCTCGCCATCAGCCGCAGTTTTGACAGGTCAAACCGTTTGGCGAAGTTGGCCCCGGCTTTCATCAGCATTCGGATGGCGGTCGGCGCTGTGTACCAGACCGTGACTTTCTGATCCTGCAGGATGCGATACCAGCGTTCGGCGTCAAACTCGGCCTGGTCGATCACCATCGTTACGCCATTGGTCAGCGGCGAGATAATTCCGTAGGACGTGCCGGTGATCCAGCCCGGATCGGCGGTGCACCAGAATATATCGTCGGGACGGAAGTCGAGCGCGAGCTTGCCGGTGACGTTATGCGCAACAACGGCCTCGTGCACGTGTACGGCGCCCTTGGGCTTTCCGGTCGTGCCGCTGGTGAAGTGGAGCAGCGCCATATCTTCGGGCATTGTCCGCACAGTTTCGAAAGAATCGGACGCTTGCGCCAAAACCGCGGCAAGATCGATCGTGTCCGGCGGAGGGCTGCCCGAGCATTCCGTCAAAAAAATGTGTTTCAGACTTGCGAGTTCTTTTCGCCAAGGCTCGATCTTGCGACGATAGAACACTTCCGTGGTGATGATCGCTTTGGCATCACCAATCGTCATGCGGGCTTTTATGGGCTCGGGGCCGAAAGCCGAAAAAAGCGGCGAGAAGACGCTGCCGTTCTTCAATGTGCCGAGCGCGGCAATATAAAGCTCGGGCATGCGGCCAAGCAGGGAGAATACCCGATCGCCCTTCGTTATCCCACGTTGCATCAGGACATTGGCGAAACGATTTGCTGCCGCGCCAAGCGCTGCATAGGTGAAATCGCGGCTACTATCGTCGCGGCCGATCCAGCGTAAGGCAAGTTTGTTGCCGCGACCGGCTTTCACATGCCGGTCAACCGCCTCGTAAGCGATGTTGAGACCACCACCGGGGAGGCCGTCGAGCAGCGCCCGTGCCTCGGTCCACGAGAACGTGCGAGCATATTCGTCATAGTCGCGCAGATTAGCGCCGGCGCAGTCTTCAGGACTCTTTCGGATACGCTCCAATTCCATGACCAGCCCGCGCTAATTCAGGCGACGAAGATAATTGTCATTGTGAGATTCCTGCTTGATTTGGGTCAAACAAGGAATGCAGGCAGCTGGGCTAAAGTAACGTCTATGCATAAGCACATTTTGATACCCACAGATGGCTCTGAGCTGTCGCAGAAGGCGATCGAATATGGCGTGGCATTGGCAAAATCGGTCAACGCCAAGGTTACGGTCGTCACCGTGTCGGCCCCTTTCTACACCTGGGGAATTGAACCGCCTTTGACGACGGATATTCTCGAGGAATACGAAAGACAGATGAGGCGGCAATCCGACAAATATCTCGAGTCGGCAAAAGAATTGGGGTTAGCTGCGGGCGTAGCATGCGAGGTGCTGCACATTGAGCACGACCAACCTTACTTAGCCATTATTGATACGGCGTTGCGAAAGTCGTGTGATTTGATTGTAATGGCTTCGCATGGCCGGCGCGGAGTTTCCGCGATTGTGCTTGGCAGTGAGACTGTCAGAGTTCTGACCCACAGTACAATTCCGGTGCTCGTATTTCGCGCTGCCCGGCACAACCCGCTAAACGTCTTGTCCTAAGGCGGTGCAAATCGATCGGCTAATCGCCGTGACTCGGCACTTAGGCTTTCGCTTTCGGGCCGACCGTTAAGCGGCCTGGGCTAGCCGTGGTTACAGTCGTACCAAACTTGCGGCTTTCAGCGTCAAGCGTGTCTCTTATCCATTCGACATCAGCAGTCGATGCCCGCACGAGCCGCATCTGTTTGATGGATAATGGGATGATTTCGATTCCCCTGACGGATCCGTCAATGACCGCGATGGCAACGAAATACATCAGGGCGAGGTCGTCACGGTAATCTTCATAGCCGCGGATTCCCTCATAGTCGTTCAGGAAGTCGCCGCAACCGTAAAGGATTAGCCGGTCGCGGTAGACTTCGAGCGCCTTCGCGTGATGGGACGAATGACCGTGAATGACAGACACGCCGGCAACCTCGATAAGGGCATGCGCGAAATGTCTCTGAGCGTCAGACACTTCGTAGCCCCAATTCGGGCCCCAATGGATTGAGACAACGATTACGTCACCAGGCTGCCGCTCTCCGTTGATCCGATTGGTTGTGCGTTCGATGGTCTCGGCAGACAGTTCGAAGAGAAGGTTGATGCCTGGTACATCAGATGTAGCCGCCCTTTTTCGAGGAGTGCCGCTGCTTGTCGCCGCAAAGGAATACACCAGCGCCCGACCCTTGCCGTGAATCGGCAGGATCGCAGCCGCGCGCGCTTCCTCAAGTGTATGGCCCGCTCCGGCGTAGTGGATTCCAAGACGTTTCAAGGTTGTCAAAGTGTCGGCCAATCCGGCCTGTCCCCAGTCGAGGATGTGATTGTTGGCGAGAACGCAACAATCAATGTGCGCAGCCAAAAGCGTATCGGCATTTTCCGGGCTTATGCGGTAGTTAATACCCTTCGGGTCATAGTCTTCGCTGCGCGTAATGCTTGTCTCGAGATTGATGATGCGCGCGTCGGGACGGGCCCGTTCCAGTTCGCCCAGCGCGGCGCCCCAGATGTAAGCCGGAGCTACAGGCCGGTTTACCGGGCCATTGGCGGCCTCCGCCAACTGCACATAATCCAGCGCCGACTGGACGTAATCTTCATGAAGTGCCGGGTTGCAAGGTTCGGGCAATATTTGATCTATGCCTCGTCCGAGCATCACGTCCCCGCAAAGGAAAAGTTTTATTGTAGGCTGCATCGTCAATGCTGAAAGTCTTCAATTATCCGACGTTGGTTAGTCGCCTCCATTCTCGGGGAATTTCGGCAGGACATCGTCGAGGATAATTCCAATCGCGCCCTTGATCGGGGCGGTATAGTCGTGAGGTCCCAACGCCGCCGCGGCTTTGGTCAAAACCGCACGAGCCTCGCTGTTCGATAACACGCCTTTGTCGACAAGCGTGCGCAATAACGAAATAACGATTGCGCTGGTTGCGTTTCCAATCTCGAGTTCTCGACCCTTCCCATACATGTGAATCTCCAAACGGCTTATCTCGTTCAAAACCGAAGTATTGTTGAACGAATCTTACCTTTCGTAGACAGCAACCAGATTTGCTTCGGCGATCATGTTCTTGCGAGCCTCGCGCTCGACATCGAGGCACGTCGGATTTTTTCGCAAAACCAAATGTTCGACAGAAAGTGCAAGCAGCCGGAAATGATAGTGGTGTAAACCATGCTCGTGGGGCGGACACGGCCCCCCGTAACCCGATTTTTTGAAATCGTTGACGGCCTGTTTGAAATATTTCGGATGGCGGGATGCGCCTTCGACCAGAGACCGTTCCTGTGCGGGCATGTCGTAAACCGCCCAATGATGCCAGGTTCCGCCCGGTGCATCGGGGTCGTCGCAGAGAATTACGAAGCTGCGGGTCGCAGGTGGGGGATCTGTCCAGCGGAGAGGTGGAGAAATTTCTTTGCCATCACAAGTGTACTGGACCGGTATTGGCGAGCGATCGGAAAAGGCAGTTGATTGAATTTCCATGGCGCACTCCCGACTGGGTGAGCGCAGACTTAACTCCAGAGGCGGTCGCGCGGATTGATACGGGTCAAAAACATCCACTTTACAGCTGATTGTAAGCGGTGCGGAAAATGATCTGTCGCAAAGTAGTCTCCGCTAATTGAAGCTAACTAATTAAAAATGCGGCCACTTTTACACCCAAGCCTCGTGAACGGGCGAACCGGTGATCCGGCCCTGTACATCGAAACTCTGTTCGAAAGGCGCGCCGTTCTTTTCGACTTGGGCGACCTTGCAAACTTGCCGGCCCGCAAGCTTCAGCGGGTGGAGCATGTTTTTGTATCGCACACACACATCGATCACTTCATCGGATTCGATCGCTTGTTGAGAGTGTTCGTTGGGCGAGAAAAGACGCTCAAGCTCTATGGACCGAGTGGCTTCATTCAACAAGTCCACCACAAGCTTCAGGCGTATCGTTGGAACCTTGTAGATCATTATCTTAGTGATTTGGTGCTCGACGTCACGGAGGTGTCGGCTTCGCTTGAAGCTCAGAAAGCCCGGTTTCGCTTGAAAAGGGCTTTTGCCCTCGAAGACTTCGGCTCCGTGCAACTCGCCAATGCAGTTCTTTGTCATAATCCAACCTTTCGTGTCGTGACCGCGGTGCTTGAACACCGCACGCCGTGCCTGGCTTTCACAATCGAAGAACCGGCACACGTCAACATTTGGAAGAACCGCCTCAAAGAGCTCGGGCTTCCAGTTGGGTCTTGGCTCCGAGAATTGAAGCGCGCGGTGCTGGAAAAGAGATCAGATGACGAACTGATCGAGGTTGGTGCGTCACCGAAAACTCATGAGATGCCTCTCAGCATTCTGCGCCAGGCGGTCACCGTGACACCGGGACAGAAGGTCGCCTATGTGACCGATGCTGCGGATACGCCTGCGAACCGCACTGCCATCGTTGCGCTGGCGCACAACGCCGACTTGCTTTTTATCGAAGCCGCCTTTGCCAAGGCAGATGCACAGCTTGCCGCCGAACGTGCGCATCTGACAACGGATGCCGCCGGAAGCCTGGCGCGCGCCGCCGGCGTGCGTCGGGTCGAACCATTCCACTTTTCGCCCCGCTACAGCGGACAGGAAGATCGCATGATGAATGAGGTTTTAGCCGCATTTGCGGGCGGAAGGGAATTTGAGGCGGAACGTCCATGAAGGATTGGAATCTGGTCATCACGATTTTCCAGGACGGCTTCCGACGCGCGATGCGGGCATTGCGTGTCCTTGGACCGATTGAACGGACCATGTACCACAATGTCCTGACGATGAAGGTTGACGACCCCATGGAAGCGCTCGGGGCAATCGAATTGAAGACACAAGAAAGTACCGCGCTATATGACGCAATCTCCAGAGTTTCACCGGCCAGCCACAACTTTGACTTCAAATCGGCAGACGAATTTTTGGTAAAGGCAAAAAACCTTTTAGTTGAGTGGTCTCCACAATTCGCCGGGCGATCTTTTCATGTGCGACTGCATCGTCGCGGGCCAAAATACGATCTGGGCTCTCAACAGACTGAGCATTTATTGAACGACATTATTCTTGATGCGACTACGAAGCTGGGAGACCCAGGCAAATTGTCCTTCACCGATCCTGATGCTGTGATTGCGATCGATACCGTTGATGAGCGGGCCGGAGCGGCGCTGTGGACGCGAGATGACCTCGCCCGGCATCGCTTGCTGAGACCTGATTAGCGTCTGCAACTAAATCTGTCTTTTCAGGTACAAATCATCAATTTCCTTGGCAAAAAGAGGAGCAATCAATTCGCGCTTTATCTTGAGGGTTGGCGTCAGCAGGCCAGATTCGATTGTCCATGGCTGCAATGTCAGATGAGCAGCGCGGATTTGCGCATAACGCGGCATCCCCGCCAAAATCGGCGTGATCTTGGCGAGCAGTTCGGCCTTGCTGGCCTCATGATTGGGTTGACCTGGATCCAGGCCTCGCTCGGCTGCAAAGACTTTCCAGGCTTTGGCATTCAGCACGATGACTGCCGTGAGAAAAGGTCGGCGATCGCCAACGACCATGGCCTGTTCGAAGAGCGGATCGCGGGTCAGCTGACTCTCAACGACTGTGGGATTGATTTTCTCGCCAATCGACAAAACAAGCAGCTCTGTAAGGCGGCCGCGAATGACAATGCGGCCGCCCTCTTGAACTTCGGCAATGTCGCCCGTCGATAGCCAGCCCGAAGGATCGAGTGTTCGCTGCGTCCGTTCCTGATCCTTCCAGTATCCCATCATGATCGATGGCGATCGGACCAGGAGTTCGTTTTGCGGGCTGAGCTTTACTTCAATGCCCTTAAGAGGACGGCCGACGGAGCCGGGCAAGTTGTCATCGAGACGGTTCGCCGCAACGACAGGTGCAGCCTCGGTGAGTCCGTAGCCTTCCACGACCGGCACGCCCAACCCGATCAACATGCGCGCGACGGCCTGGTCCAAGGGCGCTCCGCCACTCACTGCGGCCCGCAGCCGGCCGCCAAAGGCAGCGAGCACTGGCCCTGCCACTAGCCGCTCCAACAGGAGCCAGGCCAATCGCACGGCCGGTCCTGCGCGGTGGCCCTGTTGCATGGCTATAAAACGCCGCCAACCGACAACACTGGTAAAGTGCAACAGTTTCCCCTTTATGACGTTGTCCGCAACTTTGGCGCGGATCGAAAGGCATACACGCTCGAAAAGAAGCGGTACGCCAAGTATCGCAGTGGGTCGGATCGCAATGAGGTCGTCGGGCAAATCCTTCGGAGATCGCCCATAGGCAACCGTTGAGCCGCCCATCATGGGAAGGTAATGGCCGACCGTCCGTTCGAAAGCATGCGCCAGCGGGAGAATCGACAAGAACACATCGTTTCGGAGTGGCGGAATAAGTGCACCCGACGCCTCTGCGTTCCACAGCAAAGCAAAATGCGAAAGCATCACACCCTTAGGACGACCCGTAGTTCCGGAAGTGTAGATCAGCGTTGCAAGATCGCCCGGCTTGACGGGATGCGCTGCAGGTGGCTCCGCGGTGTTGGCCAGAACTTCGGGGAGTCCCCGGACAACTGGGCCACCTGTGCGAGACGGCCATCCGCGCCCAAGTTCGCCAATCCACACGGTCTCGAGCGACGGAAATTCAGAACGTTTTACGGACAGCGCGGTCCATCGGGCCTCACTGTCCAGCAAAACGAGACGGGCATCGGAATGGCCGAGCAGATAGGCGTTGCTGGCAACAGTGTCGTGAGGGTAAAGACCGACGACGACCAACCCCAAGGCATGCGCTGCCATATCGAGGCACGCCCAGTTAATTCCATTTGGCAGCAATATCGCTAAGCGGTCGCCGGGACTTAAATCCGCCAGGGCGAGCGCAGTGCGAAATTGGTCGACGCGTTCCGAAATATTGCGCCAACTGTAGCCGCGCCAAGTTCGTTTCGTGTGATCATAGTCGCGGTAGGCAACGGCATCCGGACTGCGTCTAACGCGCTCGCAAAAAAGTCCCCACAGTGTGACTGCCTGGGAGGCAGCGATGATATCGTCGCCATTGACAGCTTGGTGATCTCGCTTGCCTGCCGCGTGCTCCATCGCAATGACCAGCTTTAGCGGTTCCGCGTCTGTCGGTACCACAGTGAGTTTTCTAATGTTTTCTGGCAGCGAACGAGTTGATCAGCGTCAATTACCTGGCGTGGCGAAGAACCTATTCTTTTTTAATGCAGCAAGTCCTTGATCGACCGGACCGGCCGCCAGGGAACGCCGAAGGTGAAATCCGCCAGCGCCAGCTGATCGCGGTGGTTACGGATCTTGTTCGAGAACTGCATCCACAGCGTATCCGGTTCATCGACATCACCCTGGCCAGCCGAATCGAACGCGATCTCGGAATCGATAGTCTGGGCCGGACGGAATTGATCCTGCGGATCGAACGCGCATTCCGTGTGCGGCTTCCCGCTCAAACGATCGGTGAATCCGAAACCGTTCTGGATCTGGTTCGCGCGCTGGAACAGGCTCGTCCGGCGACCGTCGGCGGCATTGCGAAATTGCCGCTTGCTGCGACCCTGCCGTCTGTACCGGCGGCCAGCGACGCGCGCACTCTCATTGAGGTTCTGGAGTGGCATTCCGCGCGACACCCTGACAGGCTGCACCTGACTGTATTGCAGGATGAGGCAACCGCACTTGGGAGTCTTACCTATGCTGCGCTTGCTGAAAAAGCGCGCGCCCTGGCGTGCGGGTTAGTGGCGCGCAACGTAGCGCCGGGTGACCGCGTTGCGTTGATGTTGCCGACGGGCATTGAATTTTTCACCATCTTCTTTGGCATACTCTATGCGGGCGCTGTTCCCGTGCCGATCTACCCGCCCATGCGGATCTCGCAGCTTGAGGATCACCTGCGCCGTCAGGTTGGCATCCTGAACAACGCTGGTGCTTCTCTTCTCGTCACGATGCCGGAAGGACGACGACTCGCTGGTTTGCTGCGAGCGCAAGTGGAGACATTGAAACTTGTCGCGAGTGCGACCGATCTTGAGGGCTCTGCAGCGAATGTCGAGCTGCCCCGGCCCGGCGGTGCGGACAGTACTGCCCTCATTCAATACACGTCCGGGAGCACCGGCGATCCCAAGGGCGTTGTCCTCACCCATGCAAATCTGCTCGCCAATATCCGGGCGATGGGACAGGCAATGGATGCCAGATCGAGCGATGTATTTGTCAGCTGGCTGCCGCTCTATCACGACATGGGCCTGATTGGAGCCTGGCTCGGCTGTCTGCACTTTGCAGCACCGTTATATGTGATGTCGCCGTTGAGCTTTTTAATCCGGCCCGAAAGTTGGCTTCGGGCGATGCATCGCTTCCGTGCAACCTTTTCCGCATCGCCGAACTTTGGCTTCGAACTGTGCATTAACAAGATCGCGGAAGAAGATCTTAAAGGCCTGGACCTCAGCTCGTTGCGCATGATTGCAAATGGCGCCGAACCGGTCAGTGCAAACACTGTACGGCGTTTTATCGAGCGATTTGGCCGTTACGGCTTTCCTGCAAGCGCGATGGGGCCGGTCTACGGCTTGGCGGAATGTGCCGTGGGTTTGGCCTTTCCGCCGCCCGGGCGTCCGCCGCTCATCGATCGCGTGAACCATGATCAGCTCAGCCGCAATGGCATCGCCATACCGGCGCGGCCGGACGACCACCGGCCGTTTGAGATTGTCGCTTCCGGTCAGCCGCTGCCCGGGCACGAGATTCGCATTGTCGACGAAGCGGGTCATGAATGTGGCGATCGCCATGAGGGGAGACTCGAGTTCCGTGGGCCATCAACGACCAGCGGCTATTTCCGAAACGAAACCAAAACCCGCGAGCTCTTCAGGAACGGTTGGTTGGACAGTGGCGACCGCGCCTATGTGGCGGGAGGCGATGTCTACATAACCGGGCGCGTGAAGGACATCATCATTCGCGCGGGCCGGCATCTCTATCCGCAGGAAATCGAAGAGGCGGTGGCGGAAATTCCAGGAATTCGCAAAGGAGGCGTGGCCGTATTCAGCGTGAGCGATCCGCGTTCCGGGACCGAGCGTGTGATTGTGCTTGCCGAGACCCGCGAGGTTGATGAAACCGCGCGTGCGGCGTTGCAAGCGCGCGCTCATGAGGTGACAACGGATGTTGCTGGTACGCCACCCGATGAAGTCGTGCTTGCGCCACCCCGCACTGTGCCAAAAACATCGAGCGGCAAGATTTGCCGCAGCGCGGCCAAAGAACTTTACGAAAGTGGGCACATCGGCCCATCGCAGCGTGCCCTCTGGCTTCAGGTCCTGCGCCTCTCGCTGGCCGGGGTTGGTCCGCAAATCAAACGGATAATTGCCAGATCCGGTGACGTCGTTTACGCGGTTTGGTGGTGGGCGGTGGTCGGGGCCTGCTTCTTTTTCGCCGGGTTGGCCGTGATGTTGGTTCCACGGCTCTCCTGGCGATGGAGGATTGTACGAACGATAGCGCGAGCAGGACTTGCCACGACCGGCATCCCAATCTCGGATACGGGCCTCGAGCACATCCCCGCGGGGAATGCCATGCTGGTCTTCAACCATTCCAGTTACGCAGACTTGATCGTGCTTGCAGCGGTCTTGCCGGGCGAACCGCTGTATGTCGCGAAGAGAGAATTGGCCGGTCAGTTTTTTGCCGGGCCTTTTCTGCGCCGGCTGGGCGCCTTGTTCGTCGAGCGGTATGACATGAGCGGCAGGCTTGCCGATACCGAAGCAGTGATTGCAGGCGCGCGCGAGGGACGCAACGTGATCTTTTTCCCGGAAGGCACATTCACGCGCAGGCCTGGCCTTTCCGCCTTCTATCTCGGCGCTTTCAAAGTCGCGGCCGAGGCTGATCTTTCAATTCTGCCCGGTATCATCCGTGGTACCCGCACGATACTCCGCAGTAATCAGTGGTTTCCGCGCTGGAGCCCGGTAAGCGTGCGGATCGAAGAGGCGGTCAGTCCATGCGGCACGGATTTTCCGTCGTTACTCAAGTTGAGAGACCATGTGCGTAATGTCATTCTCGCGCATTGTGGCGAGCCGGACATTGCTGAATTGGTGAAGCCCGAAGTATAGCGTTGCCCTCGCTCCGCAGCACGGTCGGTGCGCGAACGGTGGTGCTACCGCTGCTTGGGACCACAGCGCCAGTTGATGCCGGTCAAACAGGTGCCAATCGGAAGTGCGGTAGAGTGGCGTCCTCCTGACGAGCGTTAACACGTCAAAAACGCTCATTGCAGGTCATGCTTGGGCTGCGCCAATGACACCGGAATCATCAGAGCGCGAGGCAACATTGCACCGTTTGCCGTCCCAGGTTTTTGTTCTCGGGACGGTCAGCCTTCTTACGGCGATGTCCTCGGCGATGGTTTATGGGCTTCTCCCGCTTTTTTTGGTTCAAGTTCTCGGGGCCACCATCATTGCCGTTGGCTTCATCGAGGGGGTCGCCGAAGGCTTGATGTCGTTGGCTAAAATCGCATCCGGGCGCGTGAGCGACTTGGTCGGCCGCCGCAAACCGCTTGTTCTGCTCGGCTATGGAGTGTCCGCGCTCAATAAGGTGATGTTTCCACTGGCAGGTACCGTATCTGTCGTTCTCGCCGCGCGCGTCATCGATCGCGTCGGCAAGGGTCTACGAGACGCACCACGCGATGCCTACATGACTGATGTCACGCCGGCCAAAATCCGCGGCTCCGGCTTCGGGCTGCGGCTTTCTTTCTACACCGTCGGATATGTTATCGGACCCGCTGCGGCGATGGCGCTGATGGCAGCAAGCGGAAATAATTTTCGTCTGGTTTTCTGGATTGCAGTTATCCCTGCAGTCGCAGCGATGCTCATCCTGTTTTTTGGGATCAGGGAGACCGCAGCGAAGCAATTTCCGCGCGGACCTTTGCGGCTGGGCCGAGGAGACCTCTCGCTGTTTACACCCTCTTTCTGGTGGGCGATCGCGGTCGCAGGCCTTCTGTCGCTGGCGCGGTTCAGCCCGGCCTTTCTCGTCTTGAAGGCTCAAAGCGTCGGAATAGAGGTAGCGTTTGTACCGATAGTCCTAATCGTCATGCACCTCGTCTACGCGATCGCGGCATACCCGTTCGGCATGCTCGCCGACCAAATGGACCGGCGGCGGCAGCTCGCGATAGGAGGAGCCGTTCTCCTTGTCGCTGACATAGTGCTGGCGAGCGCAGCAGCCCCCTGGTTGGTCTTGGTCGGGGCTGGGTTTTGGGGCCTTCAATTGGCTGTGACGCAGGGTTTGCTCGCAGCTTCAGTTGCCGATGCGGCTCCCGAACAACTAAGGGGCACAGCTTTCGGGATTTACGATATGACTGTCGGTGCTGCGGCCTTTGTCGCGAGCGTTTCGGCAGGCGGGCTGTGGACAGTCGTCGGTTCTGCCTCCGCCTTTGCCTTCAGCTGCCTGGTCGCAGTTGTGGCAATCGTCTTAGTGCTCTTTCGACCAAGATCGGGTCCGGCCAACAGCCTTGCTTAAGTGAACGCGCCCGCCGAAATGCAGCGGATGCCAAGCGATTCAAACTGCTTGCGTGTCGCGGCAGCGGAGCCATCGACGTCGATGCTGCGGCAGGCATCCTCGAATACAACAACCTCGAAGCCTTCGCGGCGCGCATCCTCGGCCGAATAGCGAACGCAGAAGTCAAAGGCGAGCCCGGCCAGAAACACCCGCCTGAAACCACGCTCGCGCAGGTAACTGGCGAGTCCCGTTTTGGTCCTGCGATCGTTTTCATAGAAGGCCGAGTAGGAATCGATGTTGCGGTGATAGCCCTTGCGCAGGACCAGCTCGGCATGGGCGATGCTCAGGTCGACGTGAAAAGCGGCGCCGGAGGTTCCCTGCACGCAGTGATCCGGCCAGAGGATCTGCCTGCCATAGGCGACGTCGATCGTCTCGAAGGGCTGCTTGCCGGCATGCGACGACGCAAATGACAGATGCCCGCGCGGATGCCAGTCCTGTGTGAGCACGACGTGCGGAAATTTGGCTGCCAGAGAATTGATCAAAGGCACAACCTCATCGCCGCGCGGCACGGCGAGGCCACCGCCGGGACAGAAGTCGTTCTGAATGTCGACAACGAGTAGTACGTCTCGCTCGCCGATGGTCAGGTTTTCTTTCAAACGGAAATCCTTTCGCTTTCCGCGAGTTGACGATCGACGTCGGCGGCGAGTTTGACCAAGGCCTCCGCGACGTCAACGGGATAGGCGGTATCCGGTTCAAGTTCGCGCAGCGGCTCGGGCAGGCGCTCCAGGTCGCGTTTCGCCTGCGCCCGGATTTCCGCCAGCGTTGGAGCTGGACGGAGGCGGCGGCCGTTCTTCATGACGGGCTCGATCAGCGGCTCGCCGGGATGCTGATCTAATTCTAGCGACAGCGTATCGCCGGCAAAACGGCCATCCGATCCGTATCGGCGCCACACCTGCTTGCGTCCAGGCCACGTCGCCTTGCCGGCAGAGCGCTTGCGCCGCGCCTGACCGGCGTATTCCTGGAGCTTGTAGGCACAGTCAAGCGCGGGCACATCTGAGGACGTCGTCAGGCTGGTACCTATTCCGAATCCGTCGATCGGAGCGCCGGCTCGAACGATTTCGGCGACATAGTCCTCATCGAGCCCGCCGCTTGCGAAGATGGAAACACGTGAAAGGCCTCCGTCATCAAGAATGCGGCGCACGCTGCGCGCAAGAGGGATCAGGTCACCGCTATCGAGCCGTACTGCTGCGATGGTGATCCCTCTGGCGGCAAGCCGCGGCGCCAGTACAACGACTTTTCGCGCGGCTGCCTCGGTATCGTAAGTGTCAATGAGCAGCGTGAGATTCTTTGGCCGGGACTGGGCGAAGCTTTCGAATGCGGCGATTTCGCTGTCGTAGGCTTCAACAAATGAGTGCGCCATCGTCCCGTAGGTCGGAATGCCGAAGGCCTGTTCGGCCAGCATGGTCGCAGTACCGGCAAAGCCGGCTATGTAACTTGCACGCGCCGCCAGCAGCCCCGCTTCCGCCCCGTGCGCGCGGCGCAAGCCGAAATCGACCATGAGCTTGCCGGGCGCGGCGAGCACCATGCGTGCCGCCTTCGATGCGATGAGCGTCTGGAAGTGCAAGAGATTGATCAGCCGGGTCTCCACGAGCTGGGCCTGCGGCATCGGCGCGGTGATGCGCAGGATCGGCTCATTCGCGAAGAAGATGCGGCCTTCCGGGACGGCGTGAACATCGCCGGTGAAGCGGAAATCCGATAGGCGGTCGAGCAGCGACTTCTCGAAACGTCGCGTGCTTGCGAGCCATTCAATTTCTTCGGCGGAGAAATGGAGGTTTTCAAGAAACTGAAGCGCTTGTTCGAGGCCCGCAGCCATGAGAAATCCCCGACGCTGCGGCAGCTTGCGCACAAAAAACTCGAAGACGGCGGTCTTCGTCTCGGCATGATCCAGGTAGGCCTGGATCATGTTCATTTGATAGAGATCTGTGAGCAGAGGGCTGCTTGAAGGATCCATGTCGCTCGAGCCCCGGCCTGCAGCAAAACAACTAGCGCTGCTCTTCCTCTTCCTCGACAGTCAGGATCGTGACGATGTGCGAGACGTTGCCTTTGACCGGCGGATTGGCGCCGAACACGTCGGTATCGCCAGACAGCCACATCGCCGCCTCCTCGACCTCGGAAACGGTCGGGTGCAGAGACAGAATTTGCACAAGCTTGTCGGAGTCGATGGGTCCCAGGATGCCCGTGACATCGGCATTCGTCGCTGCCTTGCCGCCGGAATTCGGTTTATCCATGGTCATCTCCTGCGAGTCGACGGTTGCTGGCTCATGAGTCGGTTTTCTCGAACGATGTTTTGTCCTCGACCGGGTGACTGGCCAAGAGCTCGATCACTTCATCGTCGGAGACTTGCCGGAAGTCCGAATAGAAGAACCCGATGGCACCGAACTCTTCGTAGTCTTCCAGGCAGACGATCTCGTCAGCCTCGCCGGCCAGTTTTTTCAACGTGTCTGTCGGTGCCACGGGGACTGCCAAAACAAGCTTGCTCGGCTTGCGCAGACGCACCGCCTCCAAAGCGGCACGGGTCGTGGCTCCCGTCGCAATGCCGTCATCGACAACGATGACCGTGTGCGCGGCAAGCTCGGGATGGGGGCGATCGCCAACATACATTTTTCGACGCCGCTCGATTTCCGCGAGCTGTTGATCGCGCACTGTGGAAAATTCGTGCTCGCTGATTCCGGCGAGGCTGATGACCTCTTCGTTGCGTACGGTCAGCGGCGAAGCGCCATCGACCACCGCACCCATAGCGAGCTCGGGCTGGAACGGAACGCCGATCTTGCGCACCAACAGCAGATCGAGCGGTGCATGCAGTGCTTCGGCAACTTTCGCCGCTACCGGGACGCCGCCGCGTGGCAGTGCCAACACGATCGGTTTGCGATCTTTGTAGCGCGCAAGCGCTTTGGCGAGCTGCCGGCCAGCATCGTCGCGATCGATGAATGGCATTTGCCTTGCTCCTACTGGGGCTTTTCTGAGGGCTGCACGAGGTAGGTCTTGAACCAGTGCCCAGCCAGCGCGATCACGGCTTCCATCGCGCCAGGTTCAGGAAAGAGGTGGGTGGCGCCGGGCACGATCTCGATTGATTTCCGGCATCTCAGCCTTGCGTAGGCGCTCTCGTTGAGCTCGATCACGCCAGCGTCACGGCCACCAACGATGAGCAAAGTTGGCGCGGTGACATTGTCCAATGCCATATCGGCAAGATCGGGCCGGCCGCCGCGTGATACGACGGCGCCGACCCGCGCACCCAGCGTTGCCGCTGCAACCAAGGCCGCGGCCGCGCCGGTGCTGGCTCCGAAAAATCCCAGACGCAGTCCGGCAAGTCCCGGCTGCTCATCAATCCAGCCAACGACATCGATCAGCCGTTCGGCAAGAAGCGGAATGTCGAAGACATTGGCGCGGTCAAGCTCCTCGTCAGCCGTGAGCAGGTCAAAAAGCAGGGTCGCGATGCCTTGCCCATTTAAGGTCCTGGCGACGGCGGTATTGCGCGGGCTCAAGCGGCTCGAGCCGCTGCCATGGGCGAAAACGACGAGCGCGCTGGCGCCAGCCGGCACTCGCAGATCGCCGGCCAGGCGCAGCGGCCCGATCGCGACCTCGCGCCGGATTTCTTCCGTCCGTTGACGGCGGCTGACGACCGCAGAAGGCATGTCGATACCCGCAAAATCTTTGGAATAGTATGCCCGCGAGCGACGATAGGCGATTTGACCAGTATCAATTGAGAGAGGAAGAAACGCGTTAGATTTCAACCACTCGCTGGAGCGGGCCGTGCACGGGGTCCAGGTACAAGGCGCCGAGCTGGCGCTTGCAGCAAAGGTGGATTTTCTCAGCCGGCCGGACGTTTACGATCCGAGGCCGGCCGGTGTCGTGCGCCGGGAAACCCACATGTCCTGGGTGTTCCTCGCCGGCGATCAGGTCTACAAGCTCAAAAAGCCCGTTCGCTTTCCCTATCTCGACTTTTCTACGCTTGCGAAACGCGAAGCGGCTTGCCGCGCGGAGTTACAGCTCAATCGGAGGCTGGCGCCCGATGTGTATCTCGGAGTCGTGCCGCTTACGAAGCGAGGCGACCAATTGTCGATCGGCGGTGATGGCGCACCCGTCGATTGGCTCGTGCAGATGAAGCGGCTGGACGAACGCTTCATGCTCGACCACATGATAGAAACCGGGCGCCTCGGACCGTGTCCAACTTGATCGCCTGGTCGAAACTTTGGCCCTTTTTTATCGCTCGGCAACTCCGGTTAATTTGCCGCCCTCTATCCATTTGGCCGATTGGACAAGAAGTTTCGACTACAACAAGCGTGTCCTGCTTGATCCGCGATTTCGAATTCCCGGCGGCCTGGTGTGCCAGATCGACACGGTTCAACGCCGTTTTTTGAAGTCGCGCGGTCAACAAATTATCGCGCGATTGCGCCATCGCCGGATCGTAGACGGCCACGGCGATCTGAGACCGGAGCATATCTGGTTGAACGACAAGGTCAGGATCATCGACTGCCTCGAATTCAATTCCCGGCTCCGCGTGGTTGATCCGTTCGATGAAATCGCATTTCTTGCCCTCGAATGCGATCGGCTCAAGGTGCCCTGGGCTGGATGCTATCTCTGGCGACGGCTGAAATACCTGCTCCGCGACGGACCGGCCGATGAACTTTTTACATTCTATTACTGTCACCGCGCCACGCTTCGCGCTCGGCTCGCCATCGCACACTTACTGGAAGAACATCCTCGCACGCCCGAGAAATGGCCGCGGCTTTGTGCCGTTTATCTCGACCTGGCTGAAAGAAGCGCTCGCAAGCTCGCGCTCTGTCTCAGAATACACTCAGGTCAGCGAGACCACGGCCTTCGTGCAAGCGGCGGATCGTCTCGGCGAACACGGAAGCGACCGGTAAGATAACCAGCTTTTTGTTCAGCGCGGGATTATTCAGCCGAAAAGGCGGCACCGCGTCGGTAATGACGATTTGGTCAATCGCGGGATCCGCCAGAACGTCGCTTGAGCCGGCCATGAACAAACCGTGGGTAACAAGCGCGATTACGCTTTTGGCGCCGGCGCTGCGGGCCGAACGGGCCGTACGCAGCAAGGTCCCGCCGGTACTGATCAAATCGTCGATGATCAGCGCCGTAGCGCCCGCCACATCGCCAGCGAACAAATCGCCCGACACAACCCCTGCGCTGCGGTGTTTCTCCGCGAGACCTTTGCCGACGGGACGGCCGAGAGCATGTTCCAGATTTTCCCGCAGCAATTCTGCTCGCTTCATGCCTCCGGCATCCGGAGAAATGATTGCCAACTTGGCGTCTGACAACGTGCTCTTGACGTGGTCTACAAACAACGGCGTGCCGGTCAGAGCGACAGTTCGACAACGAAAAGCATTTTCGAATGCGGCGGGGTTGTGGACCTCGAGCGTGACGACACAATCTGCGCCCAGCGCGTCAAACATCGTACCAACATAACGTGTCGTAACCGGATCATTTGGTTTGGTACGGCGGTCTTTTCGAGCATAGCAAAGGTAAGGAATTAACGCTGTTACCCGCAAAGCGCCGGCATCTTTTAGTGCCCCAATGAAGAACAACAAACGGCAAAGCTTATCGTTCGCGCTTTGCTGCGGACCGCTGTGCAAACTCTGCACAACGTAGACATCAGCGTCGCTCACATCATCAAGCGGCCGCGCTTTATGTTCGCCGTCCTCGAATTCGCGCTCCTCATGGCGTGCTGGCGGCTCACCCAGGGCCGCCGCAATTTTCAAGCCCAGATCTTTTGTGGCGTCGAGCGCAAAGACGGATCGCGGCGTATTACGCATCGTGAGCCCGGTGTTGCGACTGAGTGTCCTATTTCGCGAGAGTGCCGGCTATTATGCCGAACATGAGCGGTATCCTCATTTGACCGTCCCCGCTTTTCTCGAACGCGCGCCTTTGCGTCCTCTGACAGCAGCTTGTGCCTTCCTGATATTTTTCATCTGGGCCCGGCGCATGGCCGGCGTGGGCTTTTCAGCGTCCGGAATGTTGCGACGCGGCTTGGCCTTGAAGCGATCTCCGCTGACATGAATTGCATTTGAACCGAGACTCGCGAGCACTTTTCTTGCCTCGGCGCTGTCCGGGACCAGTTGGTCATTTTCGATATGGGCGTCGGTCTTTTCGATCAGCCACTTTTGCGTATCCCACGTGCCATTCCCACGCTGCCCCGCAAGGCGCTGGATACCACCGCGCTGGCCAACATCTTGAACGCGGAAACGGACAAACTCGCGCGCAGGCCGGACCTCGATATGAAAGTAGCGGCCGGTGCTGCGGCTGCCCGGCTTCGCCCTGCGCTGCGACCGTCGTTTGTTGGTCATGCTGACCTCCAATATAGCGCTGCACCTGTACCGCGGAACGCAAAATCGACGTTTGATCTGGGTCAACATGGTGCGGGCCGTTTGGTCGTATTTTTGAACTTAATTGGAGGCCTGCCATGAAAGCCAAAGATGTAATGACCAGCACCGTCATCTCGGTGGAGCCGAATGCCACGATCCTTCAGGCAGCGCGGCAAATGCTTCAGCGTCACATCAGCGGTCTGCCCGTGATCGACCAGGGCGGAGAGCTTGTCGGCATTCTGTCCGAAGGTGATTTTCTCCGCCGCCGGGAAACCGGTACCGAGCGCAGACATTCACGCTGGCTCGAATTCCTCATGGGTCCCGGCAGGCTTGCTGTCGAGTACTCCCATTCGCATGGCAGCAAGGTTGCCGAAGTCATGACGACGGATGTTCATACGGTCACGGAGGACACGAGCCTCGAAGACATCGTCGAATTGATGGAGCGCCGTCGCATCAAGCGTGTGCCCGTCATGCGCGGGAAGAAGGTCGTTGGAATGGTAACGCGCTCCAATCTCATGCATGCGATGGTCAGCCTTGCCCGCGCTGAACCAAAATCGGCAAAGGACGATGCGAGCATCCGCGAAATGCTGTCGGCAGAAATGCAAAAAGAGAGCTGGGCACCCGTGGCGATGGTCAATGCCGTTGTCCGCGACGGAGTTGTCGAACTGTGGGGCGTAATTATCGACGACCGCCAACGCGAGGCGTTGAAAGTCGCCGCGGAAAACATCCCCGGTGTCAAGGCCGTGAAAGATCACCTGGTCTGGATTGAACCGACCTCCGGCATGGTCATCGAGCCGAGGGATGAAGCTAGGACAAGATGAATTTTTGACCTGTCTCAAGGCGCGGGATTCAGACACCCGCAATTAGATCAGTTGCTGCGAAAGCAGCATGTTCGCAGAGAGAATGATGGAGGCACATATGAACCTGAAGTCACTTATACCTATCGGACGTGGCCATCCGGTTGCTACCAGTCCCTTTGTGTCCCTGCAGCGGGAGATTGATCGGCTCTTCGAGGATTTCACCCGAGGGTTTCCGACTTTTTCCGGCAACGGCGCTACCGCGTTGATGCCAAGCATGGATGTCAGCGAAACCGACAAGGAGATCGAGATTACCGCTGAACTGCCGGGACTCGAAGAGAAGGACGTGCAGATCAACCTATCCGACAATTTGCTCACGATCCGCGGTGAGAAAAAGGCCGAAAAGGAGCAGAAGGACAAGAACTATCGGCTTGTCGAGCGGAGCTACGGTTCATTTGAACGTACGCTTGAGTTGCCGGAGGGCGTCAGCCCTGACGCCATCAAGGCGAATATAGCGAAGGGCGTGCTGAAGGTGACGATTCCAAAACCGGCGCCCGCGCAGGCCAAAAAGATCGAGGTAAAGTCGGCTGCGTGACATCGCTTATTTAAAAGGTGCGCTGCCTAGGCAGCGCACCTTTCGCTTTGCATTTTGAATCACATAACGGCTCGATTTCACCGGCCCTTGCCTCTGTTTCAACCCTGCCGCACGCTATTTCCTGCGGCTATTTTGCGTTGATCTGCCTCAAAACATTTGTTCTTTTGTAGGCGCACATAACAACCAAATACGGATGGCGAGCGATGAGCGATCCAACACTTACCCGTGGCGGGGCGCCGGCAAGCCTGATTGCAAGCGGTCCCTGGACCGCCGCACAATCGGTCTCGCTTGAGCGCCTCGCGGCAGCTCTTCCGACGATCGATGCACAGAAAAAAAATGTGGTCATCGACCTTTCCGGCGTCGAACATCTCGACACGCTCGGCGCCTGGTTGTTGGAACGAGTCCTCCGGCGCTACCAGCTCCAGGACCTGAAACCGACGCTGGTCGGAGTGCCGGAGCGGTTTCGCGGTCTCCTCGAGAAGATACATGACGTCAATCGGCGTCCTCCCGTTCCGCAACCCGAACGAAACAGGTTGGCGGTCGGGCTTGAGCGCATCGGTCGCGCCACCGCTGGTCTCTACACGGATTTCGGGTACTTCCTCGCGATGCTTGGCGCTATTGGCGCATCTTTGGGCGGCGCGGTGTTACGGCCCCGCTCGCTGCGCGCGACGTCCACCGTCTATCACCTGTATCGCGTCGGCTGGCAGGCCGTTCCAATCGTCGTGCTGATCACATTTCTGATCGGAGGCATCATTGCCCAACAGGGAATTTTCCACTTCCGGAAATTTGGAGCGGATGCCTACGTCGTCGACATGGTCGGCATCCTCGTCTTGCGCGAAATCGGCGTGCTGATCGTATCGATCATGGTTGCCGGCCGGTCCGGCAGCGCCTACACGGCCGAGCTCGGCTCCATGAAAATGCGGGAAGAAATCGATGCCCTGCGTACCATGGGCCGCGATCCGGTCAGCATATTGGTGCTTCCGAGAGTGATTGCCTTGGTGTGCGCCTTGCCGATCCTGACCTTTCTGGGGTCGATGGCGGCGCTCTATGGGGGCGGACTGGTCGCGTGGATCTACGGTGGCATGAGCCCCGACATCTTTATAGCCCGTCTCCGTGAGGCGGTATCGGTGACTCACTTTGAAGTCGGAATCATCAAGGCGCCATTCATGGCGCTTGTCATCGGCACGGTCGCATGCAGCGAGGGCTTTCGCGTCAAAGGCAGCGCCGAATCGTTGGGATTGCAGACAACGACATCGGTCGTGAAGTCGATTTTTCTGGTCATTGTTCTTGACGGCCTGTTTGCGGTCTTTTTCGCCTCGATCGGGATGTGAGTGCGATGCAGGAAACATCTCAAACCCCGGCAATTTCGGTGCGCGACCTGACCGTTGGATTCGGGACAAAAACGGTGCTCGATGGCCTTTCGCTCGACGTCCGTCGCGGAGAGATCCTCGGTTTGGTCGGTGCATCGGGCGGCGGCAAATCGGTCCTGCTGCGAGCCATCATTGGTTTGATTCCACCGCGCGAGGGCCGCATCGCGATCATGGGCGCGGAAACCGACTACGGCGACCCCGCCGCCATGCAGGATATCGGCCGGCATTGGGGTATCCTGTTTCAGCAGGGCGCGCTGTTTTCCTCGCTCACCGTCCAGCAAAATGTGCAATTTCCGATGCGTGAGAATCTGGAAATTTCGCAGACCTTGCTCGATGAGCTCGCAACCGCAAAGCTTGAAATGGTCGGACTCTCGCCGGATGATGGAAACAAGTTTCCCTCGGAGCTGTCGGGCGGAATGACAAAACGCGCGGCTTTGGCGCGTGCTCTCGCGCTCGATCCCGAGATCGTGTTTCTCGATGAACCGACGTCCGGGCTTGACCCGATCTCGGCCAGCGATTTCGACGCGCTGATTTCAACACTGCAACAGACGCTCGGCCTCACCGTCTTTATGGTGACCCATGATCTGGACAGCCTGAACACGGTCTGTGATCGCGTCGCCGCCCTCTCCGACGGGAAAATCGTCGAGGTGGGACCGATCGAGCAGCTCATCGGCTCGCAACACCCCTGGGTCAGATCCTATTTTCACAACGCCCGCGCACGGACCCGCGCGACACCAAGCCACTGAGGACCCATGGAAATCCGGGCACCCTATATTCTGATCGGCGCGTTCGTCCTGGCTGTGATTGCTGCAGGCTTTGGCTTTGTGTACTGGCTGCACAATGCCGGCAGCTTGACCGAGCGGACGACCTACCGGATTCACTTCGAAAACACGGTATCGGGCTTGTTGACCGGCGCGGCGGTTCTTTTCAACGGAATTCGCGTCGGCGAAGTCACCGCTCTGGAGCTCGACGCCAGCAATCCCAATCACGTGACGGCGACGATTGCCGTGGCCGCAAGCACGCCGGTGCGCGCCGACACCAAAGTCGGCCTGGATTTTCAGGGTCTGACCGGCGTCCCCGTGGTCGCTCTGCAGGGCGGCAGCAAGCCGCTAAGCGCGACCCCTGGGCAACCGCCCACGCTGACCGCCGATCCGCTCGCCGGTCAAAGCATGACCACTGCAGCACGCGACGCCTTGCGGCGGCTTGACGTTATCCTGGCCGATAATGCGGAGCCGCTCCGCACCACCATTGCAAACTTGAATACGTTTTCGGCGGCTCTGGCGCGCAACTCCGACAAGCTTGACAGCATCGTCAGCGGCCTCGATCGGCTCACCGGCGGCAGCGCCGCCAACGCACCACGCGTCGTCTACGATTTGGCCGCGCCCAAGACTTTTCCCTCTTTGGACAAGCCGCGGAGCCCGCTGATCGTCGCGGATCCTGCATCGCTTCTCATGTTCGAGACTCGCAAGATTCTGGTGCGGCCCGGCGGCAACGAAGATCCGACCTTTGCAGGGGCCGAATGGAGCGACAGCACGCCCAAGCTCGTGCAGACAAAAATAATCCAGAGTTTCGAAAATGCCGGACTTGCGGTTGCCCGGTCCTCGGAAAACGTGACGGCTGACAATCAACTCTTTCTCGACCTGAGAAAGTTCCAACTATCGGCGTCTGCCGCGCCCTCTGCCGAGGTCGAATTCGGGGCCAAGATTGTTTCGGCGAATGGCCGTCTGCTTGGCACGCGTATCTTTGAATGCAACTCGGCCCCGAAATCCGTGAATGCCGCTGGAACGGTTGATGCGCTGAACGAGGCGTTCGGCAAATGCGCCACCCAGCTCGTGCAATGGACGGCAACACTTATACGATGACAGGAGGCTCACGTGGCCAAAGTGCGCTTTAATCCACCGTTACAATGGGAAAATTGGTGCGGCTGGCTGCTCGCGATCTGGCTGTGCATCTCGCCGGGTCCCTTGAAATTCGGTGACGACATCACGGCAACATATGTCGCCGTCCTGACGGGGATCGTTCTTATATGCACAGAGATGTTCACGATATCGCCATTTCGCCTGTGGGAAGAGTGGATCAACGTATGTGTTGGCGGCTGGCTGATCGCCGCCCCATGGCTGCTTCACGTTCAGAGCTCATCGGCGAAAATCAATTTCGTTATCGTCGGAGCGCTTGTCGCAGCCTTGGCGCTATACAAACTCTGGTACGGAGCGGTCGAGAAGCAGGGTGCAATTGGTCGATTGGACTCCTAATTCAACGAGGCCCAGCCAGCAGCTATTGGCAAGCTACCGCTACCGCCAAGGCGCTCTTCAATTTGACCCATATCAAGGCAGGTTCAGCCGGATTGTTTTGCAATGCATTCGGCAAAACGGAGGGCCCCATGTCAGCAACCGCAGCACGTCCGCCGAAATGCCCGCATTGCGAAACAATTCAGACATTGCCTGATTGGTCGGAAAGCATGCGTGCAAACGAAACAACGCATTTTTGGCGTTGCATGACGTGCGGATATGAATTCGAGACCACAGACCACTTTGTTGAGCCGCAACCGTCCAAGGACGAATTGGCGGAAGAATTTCTGCCGAATTTGGTCGTCGAGTGACTGTCCACCCGCAACCGCGCCGGGAATAGCACAGTTCTACTCGAGCCCCTGATAGCGGTGCAGCTTGTTCCATACCACGGCGAAGAGAAACGCGGTGACGAACCCGGCTATCGATGTAAAGACGATGAGAGCGGCGGCCGCCGGCAGACTGAATGGCCGGATCACGAAAACCGGCTGAATAAGGTGCATCCAGAATACGAAATCGATCAAGGGCTGCGCCCACCCAAGCGCAACCAATAAAGACCAGCAAAAATGATAGCCGCCGAGCAGCGCGCCAAAGGTCACGCCTGCCTTGAGTGGATTGACCATCGCCATATCCTGTAGATCAAGTGATCTCGTGCAGGGCGCGGCGTGCAACAATGCTGTTGTAGATCGTGCCGAAAATGAGCGCGACCAGCCAACCGACCACCACGCTCCAGACTAGCCCGTCGATCCACACGCGCGATGAGTCAATTGGCGCGTCCGACCAGAGACTGATCCAACCGTGGGCCAGTCGAAGCGGCACGAACAACGCCGCTAACATGCAGAGGACAAACAACACGACAAAAGTGGCGCTGCAGCTCCAACCCAAGCCGCTGATGCTGAGCCGCCCATGAGATGCAACCGTTTTCATGATGTGCTCCATGTTCAACGCCAAAAAATTCTAGGGCCCAAACCCGTCGGCAGAGTTGATTTTGATCAAATCGAGCTGCCGTCTTGCCCCTTTCAGGGACATAGCGGGCAAAACTTGCCAAAAAGACGCGCAAACTGACACGCCGGGCTGGCACTCACCGGTCGCGTTCAAAGCTAAAATGAAACACCTCTCTCGCCCACCAGGTCCCGGAAATCGTTCACCAAAGGAAATTCTTTATGCAGCCCATTGGATATAAGACCGCGCTTATCGTTGGTGCCGGCACGGGCCTGAGCGCGGCGCTGACAAGGCTCTTTACAAGCAAAGGGATGCGCGTCGCACTGGCAGCCCGTCAGACTGACAAGCTTGCCGCGCTTTGCAAAGAAACCGGTGCTGCGGCCTATGCATGCGACGCAACCAATGTGGACGACGTGGCGCGGCTATTTACCGAGGTCGAGCGCGATTACGGCGCGCCTGACGTGGTCGTTTACAATGCGAGTGCACGCGTGCGTGGCGCATTTGTGGATCTGGACCCTGCCGATGTCTCGAAAGCCGTCGCCGTCAGCGCCTTTGGCGGCTTTCTTGTGGCACAAGAAGCGGCACGCCGGATGCTCCCCAACGGTCATGGCGCCATTCTTTTCACCGGCGCTTCGGCGAGCGTGAAGGGATACCCCCTGTCTGCAGCCTTCGCGATGGGAAAGTTCGCTTTGCGCGGCCTTGCGCAAAGCATGGCGCGCGAGTTGTCGCCGCTCGGTATCCACGTTGCGCACTTCGTGATCGACGGCGGCATCCGCAGCGCAGTGCGGACCGAGCCGCCGGACAAGCCTGATTCCATGCTCGATCCGGATGCGATTGCCGCCAACTACTGGAGCGTGTTGAGCCAACCGCGCAGTGCCTGGACGTCGGAATTGGAAATGCGACCTTGGGTAGAGAAATTCTAGAATTTCACACGCTGCAAAATCGTATTAAGCTGAATCAAATGGGCCCGCCTCGATTTCGGTCACATCAGAAACTGACGAATTCGCAGAAATGACTGCACCTGGTGTTTGGGATATTTGGTGATGCAGCCGCACATTCCGACCGAAGTTTATATCGACTTTCTCGGACGAACGATCACGGTTCACTGGAGCTACCACGCCATTCTGATGGTCGCTGTCTGGTTCGTGCTGGTTCCGATCTGCATCATCACGATCAGGTTCGGCAAACCGAAACCGACGCTCAATGGCATCCGCGAAAAAGTGGCACTCAGGAACCTGGTCTGGTGGTGGTTCAGCGTTCATAAATACGGTCTGATGCTTGCTGTCGGGTTGGCGCTCGGTGGTGCTGCAATGGCCCTGATGGTCAGCGGCGGCTTTAGCGGCTCGCTTCATTCATTCTTCGGGATTTCAACGGTTGCGCTAGGATGCCTGCAGGTTGTCTCGGGCTGGGTTCGAGGCAAGCACGGCGGAAAGAATTATTACACGGCCGATCCAAGCGATCCCTCAACCTGGCGTGGCGATCATTACGATATGACCCCGCGACGGCGGAAGTTCGAGGCCTATCACAAGACCGCGGGCTATTTCGTCTACTTCTTCGCGGTTGGTGCTGTTGCCACCGGCCTGATGCAATATCCGATGCCAGAGCTGGCAGGATTCGTTATCGCCATCGCGCTTGTCGCGCTCGTGTTGTGCATCGTACTCGAATACAAGGGGCTGCGTTACGACGGCTACCGTGCGGCGCACGGCTATAATCCCGAGCACCCATTCAACAAAGCCCGCGAAAAATTGTAGCAAAACCTACAAAACCGTGATCCGCGGGCCGGTGCCGTGCTTCATGAGGTCGGTGACGGCCCATACCAGCGCGTCGAGACGATCGGGCGATGCCCCCGATGAAAGCCCGTTGATGCCGAAGTCGCACATCTGATCCTCCAGCTCGCGCAGCGGCGGATCGACGTGCTTGACCTTCCCTTGCTGGTAACGCATCGCCACCGGCTCGGCGCGCAGCCATTTTCCGCGCGTCGCATGCACCGTGCGGACCGGTATTGCGGGATCGATCTGCTGCAGCACGGCGCGGACCATGTCGCCGCCCTGGTTGCCTTCGGCGACCACCAGGTCGGCTCTCAACCGGCTGAACAGCGCCACCACGGCGCTCGCCCAGCCATGCGGCGCGAGTTGTTGAACCGTGGCATCCGCCAGCACGTAGATCGTGCCGTTGTCGGCGATGCCGGCCGCCACGATGCCGCAGGCGTCCGAGCCCGGCCGCGCCGAGCCCGGTGGATCGACGCCGATCACCAGGCGCAACAGCGGCGGCGCCTTTGGCACGCGCACGGTCTCGATGAGGTCCCGCGTCCATAAGGCATCGGCACGGTCCTCGATGATCTCGCCGTCGATCTCTTGCCGTCCGAGCCGCGTGCCGGCGTAACGGGCCAGCACCTCATCGAGAAATGCAGGCGACAAATGCGCGGCATTGGCGTGCGTCGACGCCCGCGTGACGGCCGTGCGCGGATCGGCGAGCAGCCGCTTGATCAGCGCGATCGGCCGCGGCGTGGTGGTGATAAGCTGCCGCGGCCGCACGCCGAGCCGCAGCCCGAACTGCAGCATGTCGAACGTCGCATCGACATGGCGCCATTTGGCAAGCTCGTCGCACCACGCGGCATCGAATTGCGGCCCGCGCAATTGCTCGGGGTCTTCCGCCGAAAATGCCAGCCCGACGGCACCATTCGGCCATTCGAGCCGGCGGCGCGTCGGCGTCCATTGCGGGCGCTCATGACGTGGAGACACGCGTAAAATGCCGGCCGGGCCCTCGATCATGACCTCGCGCACGTCATGCTCGGTCTCTCCGACGAGCGCAATGTTAAGGCAGCATTGGTCGGCGTAGGGCGCGTGCCATGGACCGCCGCCGCGCACCCATTCCGCGCCCAGCCTCGTCTTGCCGGCGCCGCGCCCGCCGAGCATCAGCCACGTTGTCCATGGCCGTCCGCTATTGCCGCAAACGCGGCGGATCCTGATGCCGATGGGCGAGACGTGATGAAGTCGCTATCGAGCCGGATCACAGTTGAGGAGCGACGGCTCGCTCAGCATCGCCTTCGTCCAATCCGGCTCTCGACGAATGCATCAATGCGGCGCGCAAGTTCGTTACGGAATTCATCGATATCGGCTGGCATGTCATAGTCTGATCCATTGGCGGGAACGGCGCATTGCAGGCGCTGCAGCTTTTGCAGCGTGTCGGTGAGCGTGGACAAAGTGCGGGCCGTACGTTCGGCGGCGACCCGACTCTGCGGTTCGTTCTTCAAGCGGTCCCGCAACGACTTCGACCACGGTGAGCTCGTTGAGCACCGCACGCCGCAGGCGGGCGACAAGATCGCGTCTCCGGAGTTCGCCGCTGGCGCCATCCGGCTGCGCGGCAATGCACGCTCCACGTCAGGGCCGGATTGCGCGGCTTCACGGCGGCGTTCGAGGCCCTCTGCCTCCACCAGAATCCGCGTCGCCGGTGAAACATCACGAGGCGGCGGCACGTATCGTTTCCAGCTTCTCCGCTTGGCGACAACGGGAACGGTCCCCTTGTGAATACCGAGCTCGAAGGCAATGTCGGCCATCAAGCATCAGTCTCCTCGAAGAGATACCGCCCGCGGGCTTCGAGCTCCGGCGAGAACTTGCACCGCCGTGCCTCGACCGCTTTCTTGGTCCGCTCGACGTTCGATCTGCGAACCTTGGTTGATGGGGATTTTCTCGTTTTCGACTGGCGCGCGGGCGCGCGCGTTCGTTTCGCCATGGCGAAGCTCCAATTGGTTTGATGTTGGGATAGGTCCGCAGGGCGCGCGCGGCGCAGCTCTGCGAACCTGCCGAGCGGTAACCGGGGAGCGTCACGCTGTCAAGGATTATTTTCCCAACAAACTGGTTGCAGGCACTGGTCGGCGACAGCACCCTTAGCCCGATGAAGCTGTTAACCCGGCCGCGCTGGTCTCGGTGGCTGGTCGCGGTATTGCTCCAGAATTCCGTTTGCGATGTCCATCGCGTATTTCTGCGGGATCAGAAGATTGATTGGCGCTCCCTTCGTGAATTCAAAGACCAGGGCGGTTTCGCCCGTTGAGCGGCGATGTCCAACCGACCACTTTTCAACGAGGATGAATGTCCGCTTTTTTCCCATGGCCAAATTCCTTCTGAATGCCGTCAATATAGCGGGCCTATGATGACAAAGGGCGCGCACAACGGCTGTGGCAAAGACGCGCACACCGGTAGAGAATGGCCGCCAAAATGGTGAGCGTGTCAGGGGACTTACGTGCGGCTTGTTCTTTTCCAGACGCCGGCAGCAGCTGAGATTCTGCCCGGCGTGATCACGGAACGCGGTGTCGTCGACATCTCGTCTGCGGCCCGCAAGAGCTACACGCCGCAACTGACGATGCAGGGCATCATCGACGATTTCGAAAAATCTGCGCCCGGCGCTCGAAAAACTCGCCGCAGACGGCACCGCTATCCCGCTTGAAAAAGTTCGCCTGCGGCCGCCGTTGCCGCGGCCGGGAAAAATCCTCGCCTGCATCGCCAATTACTGGGAGCACGCGCAGCGCGAGCCGCGTCCGCTCAACATGTTCATGAAGAACCCCGACGCGGTCATCGGGCCGGGCGACACCATCGTGCTGCCGGAATTCACCGTGCCGTGGATTTTCATGCACGAGGCGGAGCTGGCGCTCGTGATCAAGGGCCCGGCAAAGATGGTGAAGGCGAAGGACTGGAAGAGCGCGGTCTTCGGCTACACCACGATGATCGACGTCTCGGCGCGCGAACAGGGCCGCCGCACCTGGCCGGCGACGCCGCTGACCAGCTGGCTCGGCAAATCCTTCGACACCTTTGCGCCGATCGGCCCCTGCATCACCACCGCCGACGAGATCAAGGATCCGAACGATCTGATCGTGCGGTTCTGGAACGACGGCCAGCTGCGCCACAATTACAACACCGACGACATGGAGCATCGCGTTCCGGCAGCTCATCGAATTTGCCACGACCGTGATGACCATGAACTCGGGCGACCTCATTGCCTGCGGCACCAACCATGAAGGGCTTGGCGCGCTGCAGGACGGCGAAACCGTCGAGATCGAGATTCAGAAGATCGGCAAAATGACGCTCAAGGTGTCCGATCCGCTGAAGCGAAAGTGGGAGCGCGGCATCTACATGGGCGTCGATTCCACCAATCCCGATGCGGTCAAGCGGCACCGCCCGGCATCGGCCTGACGACCATACGGGAAACGCCAATGGAAGCAAAAAGAGAGATCCGCGACGGAATGCGCATCGATTGGGATGTTGCCGATCCCCATGGATGACGGTGTCGTTCTTCGCGCCGATATTTTCCGGCCGACGGCGGAAGGCCGTATCCGGTGATCCTGAGCTACGGCCCCTATGCCAAGGGCCTTGCATTCCAGGAAGGCTACAAGGGCTACTGGGACAGGCTGGTGAAAGCCGCGCCGGAGGTGCTGGAAGGCTCGAGCAACAAGTACCAGAACTGGGAGCTCGTCGACCCGGAGAAATGGGTGCCGGACGGCTATGCCTGCCTGCGCATCGACTCGCGCGGCGCCGGCCACTCGCCGGGCTACCTCGACGTCTGGTCCGAGCGCGAGACGCAGGACCTCTACCAATGCGTCGAATGGGCCGGCACGCAGCCCTGGAGCAGCGGCAAGGTCGGCATCAACGGCATTTCCTATTACGCGATGAACCAGTGGACACGTCGGCGCCCTGCGGCCCCCTCACCTCACCGCGTTGTGCATCTGGGAAGGCTCGTCCGACTACTATCGCGAGCTTTGCCGCCACGGCGGCATCCTCAGCGACTTCCTCAACAGCTGGCACCCGCGCCAGGTGGCGAGCGTGCAGTACGGCGTCGGCACGCGCGGCAAAAAAAGCGTCGTGACGGGAGAATACGTGGCGGGGCCCGAAACGCTGCCGAAAGAGGAACTCGCCAAAAATGTTGCCGACACGCCAGGCGAGCCGAAGCGCCGCCGGCTGTATGACGATTACTACAGCGAGCGCATCGCGAAATTCGAGGAGATCGAGGCGCCGCTGCTGTCCGCCGGCAACTGGGGCGGCATGGGCCTGCACACGCGCGGCAATTTCGAAGGTTGGCTGCGTGCCGGCTCGAAGCAGAAATGGCTCGAGGTGCACGGCGACACGCACTTCACGCATTTCTACAGCCGCTACGGCGAGGCTCTGCAGAAAAAATTCTTCGGCCATTTCCTGAAAGGCGAAAATACCGGCTGGGACAAGCAGCCGCGCGTGTCGCTTAACATCCGTCATCCCGGCGAGAAATTCGTGCTGCGGGCGGAGAACGAATGGCCGCTCGCGCGCACGCAATGGACAAAATATTTCCTGCAGCCGGACGGAAAAACCTTGAGCCCGGACACGCCATCGCAGGCAACGACGCTCGCCTATGAAACGACGGGCGACGGGCTCACCTTCTCGACGCCGCCGACTGACAAAGAGCCTCGAGATCACCGGCCCGGTCGCCGCCAAGCTCTGGGTTTCGTCGGAAACGACCGACGCCGACTTGTTTCTGGTGCTGCGCGTGTTCGATCCCGCCGGCAAGGAAGTCACCTTCATCGGCTCCAACGATCCGCGCATGCCGGTCGGGCTCGGCTGGTTGCGGGCGTCGCACCGCAAGCTCGATCCGAAGCTGTCGAAACCCTACCGGCCCTGGCACACGCATGACGAGGAACAGCCGCTCAAGCCGGGCGAGCCGGTCGAGCTCGATGTCGAGATCTGGCCGACCTCGATCGTGGTGCCGCAAGGCTACCGGCTCGCGCTCACGGTGCGCGGCAAGGACTACGAGGTCGACGGCCGCGATATCGCCTTGCCGAACGCGCCCTATCCCATGAAGGGCGTCGGGCCGTTCCTGCACGTCGACAAGGACGACCGGCCGCCGGCGATATTCGATTGCCGGAACACATTGCATTTCGCCGCCGGGCAGGCAGCCATACCTCTTGTTGCCGGTCATTCCCGCGGCGTAAGCTTCGGCCAAAATATAAACCAAGGGGAGGAGAGGTATGCTGAGGCGCATCGTCGCAATCGCGCTGGCCGTATTCGGCTCGTTTGCGTTTCGCCGATGCCGGGCTCCGCGCGGACACTATCCGAGCCGGACCGTCACCATCATCGTGCCCTACCCGGCCGGTGGGCCGACCGACCAGGCGGCGCGCGTCGTCGCAAATGCGCTGCAGCAAGAAACTCAAGCAGAATTTCATCGTCGAGAACGTCAGCGGCGGCGGCACGATCATCGCGACCGGCCGGGTCGCGCAGGCTGCGCCGGACGGCTACACGCTGCTCCTGCATAACCTGCAGATTTCCGCCAACGTCACGCTGTACAAAAACCTGCCCTTCGACACGGAGAAGGACCTCGACCGCGGTCATATTCATCAACAAGCAACCCGCTGGTGCTGGTCGGGCGCAAGACTGCCGGCAAACAATCTGAACGAGCTGATCGCGTTGATGAAGACAGCAGCGTCTGAAGCGCGAGCCATCCCGGGCTACGGCGCCACGGGGCATCTCGCCACCACGCTGCTCGCGCAGGAAGCCAAGGTGCAGATCGACTACATCCCGTATCGCGGCGCCGCGCCGGCGATGCAGGATATCCTGGGCGACCACGTCGACCTGTTCTTCGCGACGCCGCAGTCGGTCGTGCCGCAGGTCACGGCCGGACAAGATGAAGGCCTATGGCATCACAGCGAAGGACAAGTCACCGAAACTCCCGACTGCCGAAAGCTTCGTCGATGTGCTTGGGCCGAAATTCGAAATCGTCTACTGGCAGGCATGTTTGCGCCGGGCGGAACGCCTGAAGCGTGATCAACACGCTCAATGCGCCATCCAGGAGGTCGTCTCCGATCCGGCCATCCTCAAGACCTGGGCGAAACAGGGCTTCGCGCCCTACCCGAAGGAGCAACGCTCGGTCGCCGCGGCAAACGCGATGATGAAGAGCGAGATTGCGCGCTGGGGCCAGGTCATCCGCAACAACAATATCCAGATGACGCAGTAGGCAACTCTACTTCCCCGGCTGCAGCACCTGCTCGAGCCAGTCCCACATATAGGCCGAGCAGATGCTCTGGTTGTCGATCTGGCAGTGGTGGTAGCCGCCTTCCTCGCGCGTGAAGACTTTCATCGTCTTCTGCTTCGAGCCGACGGCGTCGAAGCATTTCTGCGCTTCGCTCAACGGAATCTGCTCGTCGCCGTCGCCGTGCAGCATCAGGAACGGGCAGCTGATTTTCTGCACGACGCCGTCGAGCTTGAACGGCTCGAGGCGCTTGAGCACCTCGTCCTGCGATTTCACGTTGAGCACCCAGGCGATGTGCTGGTGCGCGACCGAGAGCGACGGCGTGTCCGCGCGCGCCAGCCGCTCGAAGCGGTCGCGCCAGATTTTCTGGTAGTCCCACTGCGCGCCCCAGGCGAGGCAGCACGCGTAGCGCTTCTCGAACGCCGCCGCGCGCGGCGCGTAGTAGCCGCCGAGGCTGATCGCCATCACGCCGATGCGCTTGGCATCGACCTCCGGCCGCGCTGCAAGATAGTCAAAGACCGGCGTCGCGTAGTGCTCGGTGTCTGGACGCAGATAGAGATTGCGGAAGCGGATGCTCTCGCCGTTGCCGGGCCCGTCGACGATCAGGCAGGCGATGCCGCGCGCGACCAGATCGGCCACGCCCTTGAAATACTGAATCTCCTTGGTGACATCGAGCCCGTCGAAAAACACCACCGCCGGCACTTTGCCTGACGCATTTGCCGGCTCGGCATGGACATAGACCGCCGGCAGGCTGGTGCCGCTCGTAGGGAATTTCGACATGCTCCATGCGCGGCCGCTTGATGTATTTGGCCGCGTCCCGGAAGCACGCAACGCCGCGCATATAGGCGTCGAGCCCCTCTTTGCTCTTCGGCTGCAGGAAACGCTCGCCAACATGGTAATAGGCGCTGGCGCGGTGCAGATATTGCGCGCCGCTCGTGGTGAAGCCTTCGGCGATGCGCTCGCGGCCGCGGTCTTCGACCGTGCGCGCCTCGCGCGCCCATTCCCGGAACCATGCATCGTCGTCGCCGACGCGGTTCTTCAGGCGCAGGCCGATGCGGTTGACCTCGCCGATCTCGGCGCCGCCCCACGGCGCCATGTTGAGGCCGATCAGCAGCCCGTGCGACCAGCGGTAGTTTTCAGGGAAATACGTGAAGGACAGCTCTTCGAGCTTGGCATCCATGCGAAGGGCTCCGACGACTACTTCTCGTCAGCTACGGACTTGCCACGCGCTATGGCAAGCAGATCGGCTTTCGTCCATTCGTGCGGACTCCGCTGCGGGGCGAGCGAATGACTACGCACCCCGCGCGCTCAATACCGACTCGATCGACACGCGCGACCAGGGCGCCGTGCGCTCGCGGAACGCAGCGTAGGATGCATGCACCTTGCCGGTGATCGCGCTCTTGCCCGCGAGCTCGCCGAGCACGTCGTTCGCCTGCTTGCGCGCGGCATCAATGAGGTCCTCGGGGAACGCCGCGAGCTTCACCTTGTGCTCGCTCACCAGCACGCCGAGCGCCTGCGCGTTGAGCCGCTCCATCTCGGCGAGCGCGTAATTGGCCTCGGTCGCGCAGGCATGCGCGACGATGGCCTTGAGCTCGTCGGAGAGCGCGTTCCAGGATTTCAGGGCCACGATGCACTCGCCGGTGCCGTTCGGCTTGTTGAAGCCGGGGTAGTAGTAAGAGGACGCGACACGATAGAGGCCGAGCGCGATGTCGGTGCCGGGGCCGACGAACTCGGCGCCGTCGATCACGCCCGATTGCAGGCTCACCAGGATTTCCGCGGGCGGCGTGGTCTGCGGCGTCACGCCAAGCCGGCGGTAGACCTCGCCGCCGAGCCCGAGCGTGCGCAGCTTCAGGCCGCGCACGTCGGCGAGGCTTTTGATCTCGCGCCGGAACCAGCCGCCCATGCAGACGCCGGTATTGCCGCCCATGAAAGGCTTCACGCCGAAGGGCGCGTAGAGCTCGTCCCACAGCGCCTGCCCGCCGCCGGCATCGACCCAGGCGACGTGCTCGTTCGGCGTCAGGCCGAACGGGACGGTGGTGAAGAAGGCCGCCGCCGGCATCTTGCCCTGCCAGTAGAAAGACGCCGTGTGGCCGATATCGGCGACGCCGTTGCCGACCGCGCCCAGCACCTCGAACGCCGGCACGATTTCACCGGCGGCGTGAACGGTGATGTCGAGCCTGCCGCCCGAGAGCGCGCGAATGCGCTCGGCGATGCGCTCGGCCGACATGCCCGGCCCCGGCAGCCGTTTCGGCCAGGAGGTGACCATGCGCCATTTCTGCGTCTGCGCGCGCGCGATCCCGGGCGCGGCGAGTGCGCCGGCGGCAAGGCCGGCGCCGATGGTGAAATTGCGTCGGGTGGTCATGCGTCTCTCCCTGACTGATAGAAATGATGCAGCGGCCCGTGGCCGTGGCCGATCTTGAGCGTGTCGGCGGCCGCGATCGCGCCGGTGACGTAGGCTTTGGCCTGGCGGCTCGCCTCCTTGAGGTCGAGTCCCTTGGCCAATCCCGCCGCGATGGCCGATGACAACGTGCAGCCGGTGCCGTGCAGATTTTTGGTTTCGATGCGCTTGGCCGAAAGGCGGACGACGTCGCCCTGCCCGATCAGAAGATCGACACTGTCGTCGCTCGTGCCATGGCCGCCCTTGATCAGCACGTTACGCGCGCCGAGCGCCAGCAGCTCGCGCGCCTGGATTTCCATTTCCTTCTCGTTGCGCGCCGGTGACGCCCCGACGAGAGCGGCCGCCTCCGGCAGATTGGGCGTGATGACGAGCGCGCGCGGAATAAGCAGCTTGCGCAAGGCATCGACCGCGTCCGCAGCCAGCAGGCGGTCGCCGGAGGTCGCGACCATCACCGGGTCGAGCACGATGTTTTTGGCGCGGTGGTCGGCCAGGCCTTTCGCCACGGCCTCGATGCTGGCCGCCTGCGACAGCATGCCGATTTTCACCGCATCGACATCGAGGTCGGAGAAGACCGCATCCATCTGCGCCCTGATGAAGTCGGCCGGCACGTCGTGAATGCCGGTCACGCCCTGCGTGTTCTGCGCCGTGAGGGCGACAATAGACCGACGCGCCGTACACACCGAGCGCGCCCAAAGGTCTTCAGATCGGCCTGGAATGCCTGCGCCGCCGCTCCGAATCCGAGCCGGCGATGGTGACGGCGATCGCGGTCATGACCGTCGGTGCCTCGCCGTCGCCAGCGCGCCATCGACCACCGCGCGCAGGTCCTGCGCGGCCTTGGCGGGGTCGGGCGCAAGCGACAGGGCCGAAATGACGGCGACGCCATCGGCGCCCGCCGCGATCACATCGGCCGCATTGGCTGCGTTAATCCCTGCAATGGCGCAGATCGGAAAGTTCGCCTTTCGCGCGCGGACCGTGTCGACGATCGTGCGCAGGCCGTCGGTGCCGATCGGCGGCTGTGGTATTCTCCTTCGAGGTGGTGCCGTAAACGCCGCCGATCGCGACATAGTCGAGCAGCTCGAGCGGCGCCGCCTTGGCCTGCTCCACCGTCTTGACGCTCAAGCCGATGATCGCGCCGCGGCCGAGCAGCAGCCGCGCATCGGGCACCGGCATGTCATCCTGGCCGATGTGCACGCCATCGGCCTCGGCGGCGAGCGCAACGTCGACGCGATCATTGACCAGCAGCGGGATGCCCTCCGGCTCCAGCACTGCGCGCAGGTCGCGGGCCTCCTCGATCATCACCCGCGTTGAGCCATGCTTGTCGCGCAACTGCACCAGCGTCGCGCTCGCCGTAAGACGCCGCGCGAGATCGACCAGCGTGCGGCCGCCGGCAACCGCGGGATCGACGAGCGCATAAAGCCTGAGATCGACGACCATCAGCCCACCTTTGCGCGGGCGACGAGCGCCGGCCCATCGAGGTTGTGGAGCGCGTCGATGATCGCGACCGCGAAGCTGCCCGGCCCCTCGGACTTTTCGCCTGCGAGCTCGCCGGCGACGCCCATGATGACCAGGGCGGCGACGGCCGCGCGGAATGCGTCGGGCTCGACCGCGAGACAGGCCGAGAGGATTGCCGAGCCGGCGCAGCCCATGGCGGTGACCTTGGCCATCAGCGCATGGCCATTCGCGACTGCGGCAACGCGCTCGCCGTCGGTGATGAGGTCGGTTTCGCCCGATAGCGCCACGACCGTGCGTTTGGCCCGCGCATAACCTATTGCGTTTTCGCGCGTCATCGTGCCGCCGCCGAGCGCGGAAAACTCCGCATGATTGAGACGCACAGCCGCCGGGCCGCGGCCGATGAGCTCGCGCGCAAAAGCGGTACGCGGTGGCGCCCGTTCGATGAATACGGGGTCAAGCACCCAGGGCAGTTTTTTTTGCGTCGCCGTTCCCACCGCGATTTCTGTCGCCTCGCGCCGCTCCGCATCGAAGGTGCCGAGATTGACCAGCAGACCCTGCGCGCCGGCGACGAAGGCGCCGATTTCTTCCGGCGACAGCGTCATGGACGGGATGCAGCCGGCCGCGAGCAGCACATTGGCCGTGAAATTCTGCGCAACCGCGTTGGTGATGCAGTGAATCCGGGGAGCGCGCGCCCGCAGCCGCGCGAGAATATCGGGCGCGGCATTGCGCCGCGCCGTTGCGCGATGCTGCTTGCGGGTGATGCATCTCTGGTCCCTCCGCCGGCATGACCCGGATCAGGTTCGTTGGGTTGGCTCGAGGCCTCTCAGCCCGGCAAAGCCGGACACCCCACGAGATTGCTGTTCAATAGGTAGTCCGCACGCACGCCCAAGGCAAGCCTGCCTTGGCGGCCTTGTTTTGCCGGCCAAGGTCGCGAATTAGATCACCTGACCGGACGGCCAATCGACAAAAATGTGTCTGGTATCAATGCTGTTGCAAGCATCACGTCGTTGATGTCCTGGTGAGCGCGCCAGGATTCATCCTGCTGGCGTGCAGGTGAGAGCCAATCATCGATGATCTCGGCACCGAGCGACTCATGCCGCAAAAGCCAATCAGTCGCCCTGCGTAACGCGACTCTATTGTCGAAACTGCGTTGTTTGATTTCATAAGCAATGGCCGCCACTGCCTTCAAACCTATCGCCAGGCCGAGCTCTCGAAACGCCAAGCGGTGTGAAGCCGGTCTGGCCAGCGGGCGGGCACGCAGGAAGCTGGCAAGTCCGCGGCTGCAACCATCCAGCAAGGCTTCCAGCAGTTCAGCATCGGTATGGCTATTCTCCGATAACCGGCAGAGACGGCAAGCGTCGAAAAGCAACCCGCCCAGTCCGAGCGGATCATCGGTCGCCCAATCCCTGTCCTGAGTGAGAGCAGCCAGGGAATCGATTGCCTCCGCAATATTCATTCCGCCGGCGGCAGACATGGTCGTCATCGCGTTCTGCACTTCCCTGAACGTGATGAAACCGTCCAGCACGTCATGTGAGCCCATTGCAAAAACCAGCGGCCGTGAGAGATCGGTGCTCATTTTCCAGTAGATGCCCATGAGACCACCGTCCGATGCGGACGCCGCGCCAAATCCCTGAAATGCGGCGGATGCCAGGTCACCTGCCCAGCGCGCATAGGCCGGATTGCCTTCGATGAGGGCCGCTCGACAGAGCGCGTGCATCCACTTGGTCAGATAGTGGAAGTACTGGCCGTCCCGATCCCACTCCAGACGCTCGTCGAATGGCTCGGCATCTCCGCGCTCCCTGAGAGGCTTGCCAATTCTCAGCCCACCCGCTGTCGGATGGAGGCGTCCCTTCTCTTCGTCAAGCCCACTGATCCAGCCACTACGCGCATCGTCGTCGCGGTATCTGCCGAGCACCCGATGGACCTGATCGATCAGCCGGATCGCGTAGTCCCGGTACTTCTGCTCGCCTGTGCGCGCTGACAGTTCGAGAAAATTGCAAACGGCGAACGCGTCGGTCCAAAGATACCGCCGCGGATGCTCAATCGCCCGAACAAGCCCGGTTCGCGCCGCAAATTCCGACATCAGTCGGGCAGCTATGTCGATAGGCTTGCCCGAAGGGCGCGACACGCGCTTCGCTCATATTCGCAATTTATGTTTTTCGATCAGTTTGACGGTGCTCGCCTGCGGGCCCTTCTCGCCGATCTCTTCCGCGTAGGTCACCCGTGAATTGACCTTCAGACGGGGAAACTCTCCGCCGAGCACGCTGTTGCGGTGGAAATAAATCTCCCGACCATCTTCAGTTTCGATGAGACCGAATTCGCCGAGCGGATCGAGTTCAGCCACGGTCCCAACAGGCGTCCCTTCGTGGCGTTTCACCTGCCCCTGCAATTTACGGACCTGATCCTGTAGCTGCCTGCGTGCGCGCTTGAAGGTGTCATTGATGGAAAAATTCAGATCGGAATAGCGTTCGTCATTCTGCGCGGTATGGCCAATGACGACCTCCCGCCCTTCAGGCAGTGTGAGCCGGATGTTGATTTCGTACAGGCCGCCCTTCTGGTGATGTCCCCCGGGGGCCTTGAGCACCACGCGGCCGGCGGTGATCCGGCCAAACCGCTCTTCCAGCTGGCTGACATGTTTGATGATGCTGTCACGCACGCCGGTATTGGCGGCCATGCCTTGAAAAGCGATCTCGGGCGTTTCCATGGTTTGTCACCCCGCTGCTGAACTGGGCAAAAGATCGCGCGGTACTGCCCTCATTTCATTGATTTGGCTCAAGCCGCCCGCGAGGCTTGACGTTTCAGCAGGTTACGCGTGTTCAGACTCCGAACGGATAGGTCTCGGGGAAGCCTTCGAGTTCGTGCGTCTTGAATGGAGTGACGGGACGGGTCTCATCGAACCAGATGTACTCGTCGAATTGCATTGGCAGGACGGCCTCGAAATAGTGGCTGGCGAGCTCGCTCTCCGGCCGGTAAATGACGCCTATTGCGCGCTCGAGCCGGGGTTTCATCAGCTCCTGAGTATGTGCGGCCTTCTGATCACGAAGATCGAGCATGAAATGCGGCGTCTCGCTGTCGTGACAGACCCATTCGTAGCTTGTTTTGTGTGACGGCTGCACAACCTTGACCTCCATGGGGCCACCCCAATCGGATGCTGCCGCGACAGCGCCATGATCGGTGCCGAAGCCGATGGCATAGCAACTCTCACCAAACTCCTTGCGGCAAAGCTCGCCGATGTTGTGCTCTCCCCGCGCCGACATTTCCGTCGCTGCCGCATTCCCAATATGGGAATTGTGCGCCCAGACGATCCCCTTGCTTTGCTCGCCATGGTGATTGAACAAAATCTTGAGCGTGGTGAACATGTGATCGTCACGCAGGTTCCAGGAAGCACGTGAGCCATAGTACATCGTGCGATAATAACGTTCCGCGTTTGCCACCAGCCGGGCGTTCTGCATAGCATCAAGAAAACGTTCGCCATCGCGCGCAGCATAGGCGCTGCGCTTTTCGAGCAGGTCCTTGAGGGCCCGCACTACGTCTCTCTCGCAGATTGGATATTTGCCGGTGAGCGCTGCATGACCGTAAGTGGCAGGATCAGATTGCCAAGGGTGTCAGACAACCATATCGCTCGCGCGCGACCCTGGCGGATTCGGGGTCGACATCATCAAGGTAGTGCAGAACGAATCTGATGGAGTTGTACATGCTGTACAGATCGAGTCCATGAAATGCCACGCGACGCTCGGGCCGCATTGATGCATTGTAGCCGCGAAGCCAATCGACAAAGTCACGTACTTCGTTGTTGCGCCACATCCAGGTCGGAAACCGGGCGAACGCGACCCATTCGGAGGGCCGGTATTCGCGGTGCCGAACATAATGGTCGATGCGGGCGGCGTCGGGCCAGTCACCTTCAATCGCGATAAAGGCGAAGTTGCTTTTTTTCGATCAGCGCGCGCGAAATTCTCTCGCGCATGCGATAAAACTCCGATGTTCCATGTGAGGCCTCGCCGATAAGGACCACACGCGCATCGCCAATTCTGGCGAGCAACGGCCCGAGTTCGACATCGTCAATCGACCCAAACGGCTCGGCGTTTTTTGCAATCATTCTCGCCAATGACCGCTCGACTTTGGGCCCAGGGCGAAGCTGCGGCGGTGCCGAAACCTCTCCATCGGCCTCCCACCCCTCCTTGCCAAGGAGCGGCACGAAACGCACATCGGCGAGATCTTCTCTTCGAAATTCGGTCTGGGAAACTCTCGTCACACGCACCAATTCCTGCGCGCGCGTGCTGCTGCCGATCGGTATCACCAGGCGCCCGCCGACCTTGAGCTGCATTTTCAGCGCTTCTGGAACCTTGGGGCCGCCCGCCGCGACCACGATCGCGTCGTAGGGCGCGTGCTCGGGCCAACCGCGCGTCCCGTCGCCGTGGAGGACGTGCACATTGTGGTAGCCCTGCTCGGCCAGCGTGGTGGCGGCTTTTTCCGCCAATTGCCCAATTCGCTCGACCGAATAAACATCCTTCGCTATCTCGGCGAGAATGGCCGCCGCATAGCCTGAGCCCGTGCCTATTTCGAGAACCTTCTCGCCGCCTTCGAGCAGCAGCGATTCCATCATGAACGCAACGATGTACGGCTGAGAAATGGTCTGGCCGCCGGCGATCGGCAGAGGTGAATCCTCGTAGGCAAATTCATACAGATCGGGTGGCAGAAATTCCTCGCGCCGAACGGCACCCATCGCGCGCAAGACGGATTTCGATCGAACGCCGCGCCCAGCAATATGATGCTCGACCATGCTACGGCGTTGCGCGGCAAAATCGAATTCCTTCACTGTGCGTCTGGCAGCCCTTCCCATTGAAATTGCCAATCTCGCTTCGATAACATTATTATTGTTTCAACCAGCGAGCCTGCCGCATTGATTTCGGTCAAAATTCGGGTTCGGCGCCGTCCCTTGCCAGCCACCCCCGTTTTTGCTGGATTGCGTCATGAGTTTTGCGGAACCGGCCCTATCCGTTCCTCCCCGCGAAAGTGGGGACCCAGCGCGCGAATTTTCGGAGTTTGCGGCTACGACTTTGAATTCCCGCGTGCGCGGGAATGAGCCGACCGTGAGACCATGATTTCGGCCTTCGGAGGCGCTCAATGACCCCCTTCTTCGTGCAGATCAAATGCGAGCTCGGCAAATCCTACCAGGTGGCCAACGCGCTCGCCGAAGCCGAGATCGCCTCCGAGATCTATTCGACCGCCGGCGATTATGACCTGCTCGTGAAGTTCTATGTCGACGCCGGCACCGACATCGGCCATTTCGTCAACGAGAAGGTGCAGTGCATCCCCGGCATCAAGGACACGCACACCATCATCACCTTCAAGGCGTTCAAGGTCTGATGCTCGACATGGCGCGTGAGTAGCAGCGGATTTCTCGAACCTGCTTGACGGCGCTGGCTGTCATTGCACTCCTGTCGCCCACCGCCGTCCAGGACATCCGAGTTTGTTCGCCAGGTGCTCGCAGATGTCCGCCAGCGCGAGGAGCGGACATCCTTCGGCGCAAATGCTACGCTTGATTTCCGCCGTGACGACCCTGCAATTGAATTAGGTCAACGGCAGCGCGTGCGCATCAAGATATTTTGCAGTTGGGGGGATGTTATGCAGCTGATCGGTTGGAAGCAGCTGAAAAGTATGCTTCAGCACCTCACTCTGGGCCGTTCCAATACTTGCGATTCCTTTCGCGATGATAGCGACAAGGGTGCTGCATTGGCTTGACGCCAAAACGGAGTGGACTCTTTTGGGATCGGAGTGCCGGGCGCGCAAACAATGCTCCAGGCGGCCGTGACCGCAGCCCTCTCATTCTTGGTGTTTACGTTTGCCTCTTTGCTCGTGGCGATTCAGGTCGCGAGCGGACAACTGACGCCGCGAATTATCGCCACGACGTTGCTGCGAAATGACGTCGTGCGATACACAGTCGGACTGTTCATGTTCACGCTCCTCTTCGCCGTGAGCGTCCAGGGCCGGATCGATGCAAAGGTGCACCAGCTTCCGTTGTTTGTCGCGTCCGCGCTTGCAGTGGCTTGTTTCGCCGCATTTCTTTATTTAATCGATTCCGCGTCGAAATTGCTCCGTCCAATTACGATTTTGACCAATGTAGGAAATAGCGGGATTGCGGTCATCAAGGACGTCTACCCAGAGCCGAGTCTTGGCCCGGATATTGCGGAGAACCAACGCCAAAAACTAAGCTCGCCGGATCGAGTTATTCAGCATCGAGGAACATCGAGCATAGTCCTGAGCGTCGATATCAGCACCCTTGTCGATCTCGCCAAATCCACCGGCGGTGTCATCGAATTCGTGCCGCAAGTCGGCGATTTCGTTGCAGTCGATGAGCCGCTGTTTAAGCTTTACGGTGGCGCGCGCTCGATCGATATCGATGCACTTCATTCGGCCATAGATTTCGGATCCGAGCGCACATTGGAACAGGATCCGACATTTGCCTTTCGAATTATAATAGACATCGCGCTAAAGGCACTCTCCCCGGCGATAAACGACCCGACGACCGCTGTCCTTGCGATTGACCAGCTTCACCGGCTGCTGCGGTTAGTTGGAAAGAGACATTTGCGTACTGACGAGATCGTGGAGGCTGGTCAGTTGCGTGTAATCTTCAGGACGCCAAATTGGGATGACTTCGTAAATCTGACATTCAGCGAAATTCGCGCGTACGGTGCAAGTAATTTGCAAATCGTGCGACGCCTGCGAGCGATGATTGAAAATCTGAAAGAGACTTTGCCGAGCCACCGTCTTCCGGAGTTGGAGAAGCAACTGAGCTTGCTCGACAGCGAGGCTCAAAGGCTATTCCGCTATGCAGAAGAGCTCGCATTGGCGCGGGTTGGAGACTCCCAAGGGTTAGGCGGACATTCGAACAGCCCGCCCGAGGGCGAATAAGTAGGCCTCGCGGTGTATTGGCGGCGCGATTGGAATGTCCGCTAAGTGCCAATAGCGGACATCGTCACGTCCCACCATTTAAGGCCGCATCTAGGGACCCAACGCGCGTCGCGCGTCAGCAAGTGCTTGCTCGCACGCTTTTTTTGTCACCCGCGTTGTCGGCAGCAAGCCGTATTTGGCATCATGGCGCTTCTTCGTCGCCGGTATCACGCGGCTTGGCACGCCGGAGATAAAGGTGGGTTAGCACCCGTCTAGCGGCGAGCCTAATCTTTGAGTGATGGGGTTCCGGCGATTTTCCGCCCTGCCAGATGCGCCATTCGACCGGCTGAACTTTGATCTCGCTGCCGAGGTCTACGTTAATCCAAGCCTCTTCGTTCGTACGCAGACACGGGAATTCAAGAGTTACAGTCTCTCCATTTTCAGTAATGCGCAATTCGAGTTCTTGATTGTACGGCGCTGTCGATATCTGATGCCAATGAGATAAATGTCGTAGATAGTTTTGCAGGCGTTGAAGCCATCCTTTGGTCATAGCAATCTCATCAGATGTGCTGCGCTTCAAAGCAAGGCGTTCGTAACGAGCTCGGGGGAGCATTCCGTACAATATATCCCCAAAAGCGGACATTCGCCGGCACCTCTCGAATGTCCGCTTAGTGCCAAAAGCGGACATGCCTACCTACTCATGCGACGCTACTTTGATCTTCTTTTTCTTCTTGTCGGGTGCAGCGACCTTCGTTTTATTCTTGCCCTTCGCGGCTAGCTGCGTCGACTTCTTGGCCTTGCTGGCGTACTCCACGTAGTGCTCCGGCGCCTCCACCTTGTGCGCCATGAAGCGGTCAACGCGTTCGGTCCATAGCGCGATGAACTCGCCGCTGGTCAGCGCTTCAAGTCCGCCCTTGATCTTGTTTTTGAGGTCCGACGGGACGTTGCCCCAGATGGCCTTGCGCGCCCATGCCTCGCCCTTCTCCTGACCCTCACCAGTCAGGTACATGTTCTTCCATGCCAGCTGGTGCGGGGCGGCGTAATGAAACGCACAGCCTTGATACCCCTGCTGGTGGATGCAGTAGATTTCTGCCGCCGTGGCCCTTCGACCGACGTCCTTCTCGAACTGCGCGGCCTCAGTCGCAAACTTTCTGGCCGCCGCGATTGAGCAGTCACGAATGTCGTAGATGTCGCCCTGCCAGTATTTGGCAAACTCCCAGTCGGAAAGCTGGAACAGGCACTTGTATTTGCCGGTTCTGGCTTTCGGATTGTAGCCAGACTTGATCTTGGCAAATGCCTTCATCATCCGCATGTCGACATCGAACAACATTGCTGCCTGCTCGATCTCGGCGCGTATGTTGTCGGTGTGCGGGGCGCGGACGGAGCTGATCTCGTCTGGCAACGGCACCGGCGTCCAATGCGTCGGTGAGTTGACGTACATGATGTAACCCTCGTAGGCCGGCTGATCGGGGTCATCCAGCAATCGAACATCCAGGTCGAGTGCTGCCAGCTGCGTCCTAGGTTTAGGCTCGGCCCGGGTTTCCAGCGTGGGCGGCCCACGGTCGACAGGAGCCTCGGCCACAACAGGAGCCTTGGCTACAATGGTGATGCCGCTGGTCCATTCGCCAGTGCCAATGTCATACGCAAGACCGGCCATGCCAATCAGAACAACTGGCACATAGCCATATTTGGCGATCCATTGTGTGAGCAAGCTGCCACCCCGTCCCCAAGCCGCTTGATTTAAAGTCTCCAGATTTTCCTCATCACACGCAAGAAAAAAGTGTCGAAATCAAGTTCAGGCTACACGATGACGTTCTGCAGGAGTTCACGACTGAAGAAGCTCGAGCCGTGGCCAGATCGAACCATCAGGCGGTGTTAAAGTGCCATTGGTGGCCCGAAAAATTTGCGAGTAAGAAATGACACACGACCGACTTCGGACGCACGTCGCTAAGTGCCAATAATCGGAAATGCCCAGTCGCCTAGCGCGCCACCAATGCGACACAGATTGATAAGAAGAATAGTTGCTGATGCGCGCTGCCGCTCGCCTGCTCGTCGTCCTCATCCTCGCCGCAACGGGTTCTGCCGTCGCGCAGGAAAAGCACTTGATTGACCCGACGCCCCCCGGCTCCCTCAATCCCAAGCCTCTGCCGCCGCTGCAAAATCCGGACGCGCCGTCGACGCCAGCCAAGGAACTGTTTGCGCGCAAATCGACGCCGTTTCCCGGGCCGCCGCGCTCGATCGGCGGCTATTTCGACGGCTGCCTCGCCGGCGCTGTGCCGCTGCCGATGACCGGACCTGCCTGGCAAATCATGCGGCCGTCGCGCAACCGCAACTGGGGCAATCCGCAACTCGTTCGCTTCATCGAACGATTTGCCAAGAACGCGAAAAAGGTTGGCTGGAACGGTCTTTTGGTTGGCGACATGTCGCAGCCGCGCGGTGGGCCGATGCTCTCCGACCACACCAGCCATCAAGTCGGCCTCGACGTCGATATTTGGTTTTTGCCGATGCCGGACCACGTGCAAAGCCGCGAGGAGCGCGAATTCGGCTCGCCCACCGATGTGGTCGCGCTCAATCTGCTCGACGTCGATCCCGAAGTGTGGACCCCTAGGCATACTGAGCTCATCCACACCGCTGCGCAGGATCCGGCGGTCATCCGCATCTTAGTCAATGCCGCGATCAAGAAGGCGCTGTGCCGCGAGGCCGGAGCTGATCGCGCCTGGCTGTCCAAGGTGCGTCCCTGGTATGGTCACGCCGAGCACTTTCATGTCCAAATCGCCTGTCCGGCGAACAGCGCGGAATGCAAGCCGCAGTCCGCGCCGCCCCCAAGAGACGGCTGCGGCCACGAGCTCGACTTCTGGTTCAAGGAATTGACGCTGCATCCGCCGCCACGAAAACCGAAACCGGCGTTGACGCTGGCCAGTTTGCCGCCCGCATGCAAGCAGATCGTCAAAGCGCCGTGATTGTTGAAGGCCAAAGGTCGGAGTCACCTCTTTGATACTGCCTCGTGCTCGATAATGGTCTCGATGAACCCCATTTCGCGGTGGGATAAGCCATTGGGTCATAGCGGACATTGCGCAATGCACTCGTTCGCTTTACCCCTGAGGATCAGGTGCCACGATGAGAAGTCGCTTTACGGTCACCGCTGCCATAGTGGCCGGTGCAGGCGTGCTTTCCGCCTGTGCCACAGAAAAGAGTGACACTGCGCGCCGCGAGTATGATCGCTCGGTTGCAGATTATGAAAACTGCATCGCAGCTAACCAGATGAGCACATGCGAAGCGGAGCGCCGCATCATGGAGGCCAATAGAAAAGTGCTGCAGCGCCGTCGCCCCACATACTGAACAGCAGGCAACCGTTGAATTTGAAATAGCCTAAGACTTACGTCGAAAAAGGGCCGGTGCAGAGACGCGTGCACAAAGTATTTGGCATTTATTTAGTTGTTATCGAATTTCGCAGCGAGATCGGGGAGCTAATGTAGTCCAAATGCTCCAATCCCTCGCCGGTCCCGCGGATATGTATCGAACCATAGTTCAATAGTCTGCCAAGCAAGGACTGATCCACTTTAACTGACTCAATCTTATCCATGTTCATTTCAGCCGTCTGCCTGCGTATAAGCCCAGTTTTATAGATTACACGGCGATCGGTAACGGCTATTTCTGTTATCCACTGTTCAAGCCATTCTTTGATTGCGGTGAGGACAGCAAAACCGGCGAACAGAACAAACGCGGTCATCCTTAAAATTGGTGCGGCCTCGCCTATAACGAACCATAAAATAACAGCTACAAGTATCGAGATTATTGCAAGCCGATAAACTATCCAATGCAACTTGCCAGTTGCAAGAAGCTTCTCGTCTGGCCGCAGAACCTTAGTTATGTAGCCCATATTTTTTCTCTACCGGCAACCAAGCCGCTAGCATTGAGCTAAATCAAATCGTTTAGTTGTTCGTCGGCAATTGGCCTTAGGGGCAACAATGTCCGATTTGCCCCCGAAAGCGGACATAGATTCGTGTAAGTGACGTCTCCGCGGTGCTGCGCAAAATTTGACTATCGGGTTTAGAATCGTCGTGTTCTGAGCACGGTCGGCCATGCGGCTTTCTCAGCGGCGGGCGACGCTAACAGCTCAGGCACAAATTTTGGCCGATCCCCAGCTGCCACCACCTGCACCACATGGAAACCGCGCGTCTTGAGTTCCTGGAGCAACGTTGGCAACGCCATGGCAGTAGCTGGATGGATGTCATGCAGCAGTAGGATGCCTCGGCCTTTTGCTTCCAGTCGCTGGATGGCCCTTTGCACAATGGTCTTTGCGGTGATGTGCCTGAACCAGTCATCGGCGACCACATCCGCACTCCAGGTCACCAGCGCCTTGGACGTCAGGTAATTATCGATCGCGTTAGTCCTGGCTAAACCCGGAATTCGGAAAAACGGCGAAAGCGCCTTCGGATCTCCCAATGCGGCATCGACCGAAGCGATACCGCCCTCGACCTCGGAGCTGACCCGCTGCAATGGCAACCGCTGCAAAGCGAGAGGATGATTTTCGGTATGAGTGCCGACGGTATGGCCAGCATTATAGATGCGCCGGACAATAGACGGATATTCGTGTGCCATCCGCCCAATCAGGAAATAGGTGGCCTTAACGCATTGCGACGCTAGCGTATCCAGAATGATGTTGCTGTAGGGCGGTAAAGGTCCGTCATCGAAAGTGATGACAACCTCATGATCGTTGAGCGGCAGAGTTTGCCTGTATTGCATACTGCCGATTCCCCTGAATTCGCTTGGGCTGATCGTGAGTACGCGACTCGTACCCAGCGCATTTGGATTCCCTGGGCACGCGTCCGGTGACGCCCAGGCAGATCCGCCGGTCACAGCCAGGGAAATGAACAGAAAGAAAAATCCAACGAAACGCATCCGAACTCGCACGCCTGCCTTTGTCTCGCGCCGGTTGGCAACCCAAGGCCGGATCAATCTCAGGCTCGATTGAACGCAGTCTTAAGATCCTTCTCATGCACTCAAAAATGCGACCAGTTTGGGGCGGGAAAAGCGGTGCCGCTTTACCCCCGAAAGCGGACATGTGCAGTGCACTAGCTCATGTCTGCTTTGTGCCATAAGCGGACATGAGCCACGCGTTCGCTCGGATGGAAGCGGACCTTTTCATTCCATCAGCGCAAAATTAGAAAACCCCGAGCTGATGATGCTCGGGGTCTTGGTTAGCTCTGATTGAGTCAGAGAGTTTATAACCCTGCCCCGAATCCCCCGAATTTGTAGTTCACACCGATCAGGGCCGTAGCTGCAGTCGCCTTGGCGCCGAAAACACAGCCAGCCGCACAGACGGGGGCGACGGTAAATATAGTTCGTTCACGCGAGCCGAAGTCGTAGTAATTGCCTTCGATAAACACCGACCACTGCGGCGAGAATTTATATTCCCAGCCACCCCCGATCGTCCAGCCGGTTTTGGTAGTGGAAGCCGAGCCTGCAAATGGCACGGCCAATGGCGCGGCCGCTGGCACGGCCGCGGTCCCAACTACGTCTACCTCGACACGACTCCAGACTGCGCCGCCCTGAAAGTAGAGCAGCGAGTTGGGTTGCCACGAATAGCCAATCCGACCCGTCAGGGCATCGAACCATCGCATACGCAATTCGGCCGATCCAGTTCCGACTAGGACTCCACCAGCGTCTACGACGTTGAATGCCAGGTCTCTGCTGTTGGTTGTCCCATCGAACATGTTGCGGAAGCCGATCACCCAGCCGCCGGCAAATTGATAATCGCACCCGATCTGGCCGCCGCCGACAAAGGAGGCGTTATTAGTACTCCGATCGGTTGTACCACCAAACGGACCCTCCAGCGTGAAGCGGCCCCATGCCCCGCCAACGTTGGCGCCGATGTAGCATCCGGTCCAGGTCAATGGAGGCGGTGGCGGCGGCGCAGGTGGCGCCTTCCGCGGCAGATCAGCTGCCGATGCTGCCTGACTGAGCCCAACAGCAAATCCTGCGGCTGCGATAAAGGATGAAATCTTCCTCATGAGGACCCCCAAAGACTGCTCAAGTCGAAGCGAGTCGTATCAGGAATTGCCGCAGCTATTCATTGCCCCGGTACCATGTGGAAAAGATTTTAGTCGCGCTGTGGCAATTCAGTCACAACATCTCTTCCACTGTTGCTTATAGCGGATTCAGCCCCAACAATGGGTTGGCTCTTACGCTTCCTCCCATGTGACCTTGACCCGGCTCCCGGCGAGCCGGGTTTTCTTAGCGCAAGCTAATGTCCGCTTTGGGTCATAAGCAGACATTTGCAGCGCAAAAAGGCATGTCCGCTTTGCCCCCGAAAGCGGACATTCGTCGGCGCAAGCAATACGCATGTCCGCTAAGTGCCAAGAGCGGACATTGCGCAGCGACACTCAATGCGGAAGGGGCCACCCTTCGGTAGCCCCTCAAACGCCCTTATTTTTTTTCTCCTTGTCCCGTCGTGGTTGGTGTCGTCGTGGTTGGTGTCTTCTTATAGCGCCGGTCCTGACGTCGATCACGCCGATTCGCGCCAGCAACGCTCACGGCTGAGGCTGGATTACCAACGCGGGCCTCGGCATCCGTTGCGATGAGCACCGTCGCCGGCACTGCAACACTCAACGCAGCCGCCGCCGAGCCCAGAAAGGAAAAGGCCCTTCGACGCGAGATAAGTTCCAAATTATATCTTTCACTCATGGCGACCTCTTGCCCGTTGGGCTGTTTGTTGGTGACCTGATTTACCCGAATGCGGAGGTTGCTCCCGAAGACGATTGTCTGCCAATTGGCCTTGGGGCCAATGTCCGCTTTGGGTCATTAGAGGACATTTGCAGTGCAAAACGGCATGTCCGCTTTACCCCCTAAAACGGACATTCCTCGGCGCGGGCAGTGGCGGCAGTTTACCAAAAAGCTGTCGGAATTCATGCTCGCCGATAAGTCGCGCCTTGGCGTAGGCCTCCGTGTGATTAATTTCTTTCCACGCGCCGTCCACAAACGACCAAGCGCGGGTCTCACCGACGATTGTCGGCACGCCGCCATAGTCGCAATAATAAGGTTTGTTCATTTTGGACTGAAGGCTTAACGAGGTCGGATCGCTATTCAGCGGCTACCGGCATTCCAAGCGGAAGCAATGGTTCAGCCTGATCTTCGTCCCCATCAGTCGGCTCGCTAGGTTCATTTCGGTTACGATCAAGCAATTCAACGTCATTGGCTAAATGCAGCCATTGCTCCCTCAGAACTTGAAAAAGGCTTTGCAGCCCCACAGTGGATGCCGCTTCCGCCGCTTCCTCGCAGTCTCTCGCTCTCTGCCGATATTCCTCTGCGCGTGACAGCATGAACCGCTCCTAGGGAAGTCCCGCCCACTAATAATTAAGGCCCTTGGACGGCTCAGATTTTGATCTAAATCAACGCGAGCTGCTGCCGTCAGGTGGCCGTGCGCAGTGCAGCTATACAAAAATGTGAAGCAGCACCGTCATAGTGAAGGGATAGGATGGCATACGTTGTTCGATTGGGGGCCACCCATGACAACACGAAGTGATCACCATTCTGACTTCGAAGCGAGTCAACTAACGCTATTCGTCGCGGCGTCAATTGTGCTTTTGGTCTTCGCGTTGACCCTCTTTTAACGTGCCGCTGAGGAGGTCTTTGCGCAATGTCCGCTTTACCCCCGAAAGCGGACATTTCACTTGCCCATGTCCGCCAAGTGCCAATAGCGGACTCAAACAAAGTCAGTTAGGGGCGGCGCGCGCTCAGGCGGGCGCGCTGCTTACCAACCACATCGCGCCGGGCAGGCGCACGCTTGCGCCGTCCACATGCGGCGCCAGCGCCTCGCGGAGGGACGCGATGGCGGCTGACACGACCTCCGCCGGCTGGTTGCGCAGCCAACTGTTGACGGCGCCGATCTGCGTCGACTGAATCACAGCCTCCTCCAGCCCGCGGCCGGCGGCGATGTCCAGATCGACGTCGAGCTTCTCGAAACGCGGCGGCGCCCAGCCGGATGCGGTGAGGACCTCAGAGACGCGCTCCGGATCGGCGAAGGCGAACATTCCGGGGGCGTGCGGGGCCGGTTTCGGCCGCGGCGGCAGATGGCGCGCAACCGCATTCATCGGCACCTCCATCCACGGGTTTTCGGCAAGCGGCCGCCAGCACACGAACGCCATTCGCGCACCGGGGTTGGCGGCGCGCCGCATATGGGCGAAGGCGCCCACTGCGTCGCCGAAGAACATCACGCCGAAGGCCGAGGTCAGCAAATCGTATCCGTCCAGCACGGCCGTGGCGGGATCGGCCTGCCGCCAATCGACATTGGCGATGCCGGCGGCCTTGGCGCGCGCCTGTCCCTCAGCCAGCATCGGCCCGGAGATGTCCAGCGCCGCCACGCGGCCGGCGGGGCCGACGGCGCGCGCAAAGTCCAGCGTGGACGCGCCGCAGCCGCAGCCGACATCCAGCACCCGTTCGCCGGCGCGCGGCGCGGCAAAGGCGAGTAAGGCCTTCGTCACCGGCGTCAAGGTGGTGTCGGTGTGCGCCTGTCGCGCCACCCAAGTGTGGCCGCCCTGCCCGTTCCAGAAGGCAAGCTGATCGGCGTTGATTTGCTCGGGGTCGGCCATGTCCACCTATGCGGTTGACACGATAGCGGACACTAGTCGGTGTCAATCGAATGTTTGCTTTGTGCCATAAGCGGACATGCCGCGGCCGAGCAGCGACATCGGGATGTTTATTGCAAGTGACCTGGCTGATTTGAGATTGACAATAAATTCAAACCTTCATGAACTCTCGGGCTTACAAGTAACGCCTCTGACACATCTATTCTTGTCGTTGCACGCATTGACGCACTTTAGCCCGTCAGAAGTAGATTTATTTTGTTCGGCGCAGCGAAGACACGCACTGAGATCCAACACGCATGCCCTGCACATCTGAGTGGGTGGCGGCCGAGACGATGCGGTTCTGGCCGTCACCGGTTGCTTTTGGCCCGCCGCAGGCGCGAGCTTGCTGCTCAAGGTGAACTGTTTGGCCAGCACTGTCACGCCACCGGCGTCGACGACGGCAAGCGGCTTGAATTGTGTGAGTTCTTTATCCTCGACCAGTTTGTCCCAACGATTGTCGAGGATCAGCCAGCGCTTGTCATGCCGGACGGCGAGAATGGCATGATCGACGCGGACGGCATAGTCATGGACGAGCGCCACGCGCACGTCTTCGGAACGCACCCCGGCTTGCCGGAGGGCCACGTATTTGGCGAGGGCGTAATCCTCGCAGTCGCCGTGACCGGTTTCAAAAGCACCTTTTTTGTTGACGAAGGGCGCGGTCCACTGATCGGCAACGCCCCATTGGCTCCTGTCGGGTTCATAATCGATCAGGGCATTGATGACCGCGTTGATGAATGCGATTTTCGCAAGAGCGTCCATGACTTTCGGCTTCCTTGACGATGTCTTCAAATTTCCGACTAGACGATGTGCATTCGTCGAGGTTCGTCTGGCATTTCGTTAATTTTGGCAACTCGGCCAAAATATCGGCCTTGATTTTTCGCCATTTATCCTTGGTCACGCCCTCGGGCGCCGCAAATTCCCCCATGCCGAATGGATGGTCCGTCGGATCATTGGAAGACCGCAATTCGATGGCGTTCGCCGCACAAGCGGAAATAAGTACCGCAAGCAATGCCGGAAGAAGAACTTTGCCCATGACAGCACCTATATTTTTCGCGCGACTGCTGCGCTCTTATATTGATTTATATCGACGCCAAAGATCCCAAAGACTATTTTACCGCAGTCAGAGCGGGTTGACCATTCTTTGTAAAAAGCAACAAAGAGGGCGTTACTGCGGCGTCCGAGGCGTGTCCGCTTTATCCGCGAAGGCAGACATTGGCTGACGTCAAACGAATGTCTGCTCTGTGCCAATAGCGGGCATTCAGCACCGCGTATGGTTTTTTAATGGAGCACTAAATTAAAAGACCCCGAGCTGATGATGCTCGGGGTCTTGGTTAGCGCTGATTGAGTTAGAGAGTTTATAACCCTGCCCCGAATCCCCCGAATTTGTAGTTCACGCCGACCAGGGCAGTGGCCGCAGTCGCCTTGGCGCTGAAAGTACAGCCAGCCACACAGGCGGGGAGTCCGGGGGTAAATATAGTTCGATCACGCGAGCCGAAGTCGTAGTAATTGCCTTCAATAAACACCGACCACTGCGGCGAGAATTTATATTCCCAGCCACCCCCGATCGTCCAGCCGGTTTTGGTAGTGGAAGCCGAGCCTGCAAATGTGCCGGCGGCCGCGGTCACAATTACGTCTGCCTCGACACGACTCCAGACTGCGCCGCCCTGAAAGTAGAGCAGCGAGTTGGGTTGCCACGAATAGCCGATCCGACCCGTCAGGGCATCGAACCATCGCATACTCAATTCGGACGTTCCAGATGCGACTACGGCTCCAGCTGCGTCTACGACGTTGAATGTCCGGTCTCTGCTGTTGGTTGTCCCATCGAACATGTTGCGGAAGCCGATCACCCAGCCGCCGGCAAATTGATAATCGCACCCGATCTGGCCGCCGCCGACAAAGGAGGCGTTATTAGTACTCCGATCGGCTGTACCACCAAACGGACCCTCCAGCGTGAAGCGGCCCCATGCCCCGCCAGCGTTGGCGCCGATGTAGCATCCGGTCCAGGTCAACGGAGGCGGTGGCGGCGGCGCAGGTGGCGCCTTCCGCGGCAGGTCGGCTGCCGATGCCTGACTTGCAGCCAGACCAATGACGGCAGCAAGCAGCGTCAATGACGATTTTCTCATGATTCCGATCCCCTTATTTACTCAGTGCCAGTGCGGTCGGGACGACCCATTGCGCCATTTTTAACCGCGGACGCTTAAAAAGGCTTCATAAAATCAGGTCGTTTGCACAACTTCCCGCCGCTCTGTGCCGAAAATGCAACAAGATCAGTACCATAGTACCGGATATGTGCATTGAGGCTGCAATATATACCGCTTTCTGACACAGCGGAATGAATTCCTCGATCATGTTTCCGAGGACTTAGGCTGAATCAGCGTTTGGAGGTTTCGCGAAGTTGGCTGTCGTCATTGCTGCCGCTTTCGCTCCTGCCGTCGCGCCAGACAATGCTATGGCCCAAGCGAAATCCTGAAAAGTGCGCAGCCTATGCGCGCGAGGCCGCACGTCAGACACCGGCGCAGACATTTCGCGCGGCGTGATGTCCGTTAAATGCCAACAGCGCACATGTAGGCCGTCGGATCAATTCGGACCGCTATATGTGCAATACCAAGTTGCTCCCCAGGTTGTTACAAGAGTGATATCCGCAATAGCACCAGCGGCGTGGGGCTGCTTCGCAGCCGCCTTGCACTCATCCAAGTTTTTGAATTTTCCAACAACTTGAGAAGTTACACCGACAGGCACAATTGATGCTCCCTGGGAGAGCACTCCGATTACTATGATGAGCACATACATCGCTGAGCCTCCTCGTGTTACGCAGCCAGCAAACAACAATTTGGCGAGCATGAATTGACATCGATCAAATTCGCGAGCGCTTCGTAGGCTCGGTCGTTGAGATCGGCGCAAGCGTCGGGAACTGATGTCCGCTTTGGGTCACTAGCGGACATTCCGACAAGCCAGCGCGATGTCGCTTTGCCTCCGAAAGCAGCCATTCGCGACCGAGGCATCAACACGGTCGCACGTTGGCCCATGGTCCAATTGATCCGCAAGCTGAAGGCCTAAACAATTAGCCTCCTCGCACAGGATGGCGAATGGAGCGACAAGAGGCGCTCGCTCGCCACCTCTCCCGAGGAAGAGACCGAATTGGTCGCGCTGGAAACGCCCGCTTCACCCTCGAAGGCGGAGTTGGTGCTGTCTCACGTTCGCGAGTGCTAATCGCCGAGGCACAAACAAAAGTAACGGCAAGTGAGGTTGAACACATGACTGAAAAACTCAAATCGGAATTGATTTCGCGCCGAACGGCTTTTTCCCTTTTGGGGGTAACGGCCGCGTTTGGCTTCGCAGTGCCAGCCACGGTGCTGACAGTGTCGGATGTTGAGGCCCAGACGAGCGGGATGGAGCGGCGTCATGAGCGGCGCACAGGACGCCACGAACGGCGTGATGAGCGGCGCACGGGACGTCATGAACGGCGTGATGAGCGACGCGGAGGCGGCAAAGAGACCACTGGCACCGGCGCCACTGGCACCGGGACCACTGGCACAAAGTAATTGGAACGTAGTCGGACAAAATCCGACTTGGTTGCCGGGTGTTAAGCCATGCATGTCCGGCGTGCAAAAACTGGAGGACAGACTATGCTGAGGAATATTTTTGTAATTGGCGCCATTGTGTTGCTCTCGGCAACAAGCGCAATGGCGCAACAACGAGGAGTCGTAAGGGACTGTGCCGCCGATGTCAGGGCGGCGTGTGGAGGCGTGCAGCCGGGTGACGGCCGCATCAGGGCCTGCCTTAACTCGCATTTAAAGGACCTCACCCCGCCGTGCCAGGCCATTTTGGTCAGGGCTGCACGGGTTGGCAAAGCATGCCGCGGCGAGGTCAGGACGATCTGCGCCGATGTAAAACCGGGCGGCCGTAGAATTGAGGCTTGTATACAGTCTCACCTCACTGACTTCAGCGCACCTTGCAAGGATGTCATGGTACGAGCCGCTGCCGGCAGGAGCTAAGCCATGTGAGCCCCGGGCGAGATGGTTCCCTGTCTCGCCCGGAGCCGACTACGGCGGAGAGCGGCAATGCCAGTTCTCGCCTATCTTGGAGTTGTAGGTTTTGTACTGGTGGCACTCTTGTTCGCTGCGGATGCAACGCTGGAGCGCAGTTCGCCTGTAATAGTCACCAGCGACCGCATTGGTCTGCCAGAGCGATGGCATTCCGACACGATACAAACGCTCAGCACCGCGCCAGCACCCGCGCCCGACATGACATCGCCGGCGGTACGTGCTGCTCAGCCCAAGCCGGAGCCTGACATTCTGGACAAAATCGGGCCCGCAGCGCGCGCGGCGCGGGCTGAAGCGCCACCCAAAAATAATCGCGTCACGCAGCCCACCGGCCACCGGCAGAACCACTACCAAACGAACCAATTGGTCGACAGATTTTCTATTAAGGGTCAGTAGGCCGGCGCGTCGGCACGCGACAGGAGGCATTCTTGTCCAAACCCCATCGAAACGAGATCTCTGCACGGCTGCGCAGGCTGCCGGTAGATTTTCTGCTCGCGCTGATTAATGCGACAGCGATCCTGGTGATCGTCGCTGCGATTCTTGCGCTCGTGGTGATGGTGCGTATCGATAATCTTGCCGGACGCGTAGTTACGACAATGACTGAAGCCGTGCTGTCAAAGATCGATCTGCCATCAAAGAATGTGCTGGCGAATCTCCGAAACCTGACGGAGGAAGTCCGCACGCTTGGCAACACCCTCAGGGAAATCAAGGTGGGAGAAAATCCAGTCGTTCAAATCGAGATTGCGCGACTGAAAGAGGCGCTGACGACTCTCAATGTGAGCGTCGACCGCCTCGCAAATACGAGAACGATCCTCACCGATGAAGCGATCGGGCAGCTAGGCCGCGCAGTCACCGACACACTGACGCAGATGAGGGGCTGCGCTTCCAAGGTTGGCCAAATGCAGCCCTCCCTCAATGCGGAAGGGGCCACCCTTCGGTAGCCCCTCAAACGCACTGTCTTTTATTTTTTTTCTACTGTCTCCTCAGTTGGTTTCTTCTTTTTCTTCTTGGAGCGCCGGTCATCACGTCGATCACGCCGATTCGCGCCGGCAACGCTCACGGCTGAGGCTGGATTGCCAACGCGCGCCTCGGCATCTGTCGCGATCAGCGTCGTTGCCGGTACTACAACGCTTGCAGCAGCCGCCAAGCCCAAAAGCGAAAACGCTCCTCGACGAGAAATCATCATTTCCGATTTGATCTTTTCACTCATCACAACCTCCGGGTTGATTTTAAAAGCTAGCCGAAAGGACCGCTGTCAATTTTGATGCATGTCAACAGATGCCGAGCTTTCTTGGCGGTGAATATCCATTCAGAATGTCGCTGATGGGTCAAAAGCGGACATCGCGCCTGCGACTCGCTCCCATCCAACCAGCGGTGCCCATTAACTCATTGAAAGGGCCGCCCGCTAACGATGTGAGCGGCCCATTGGGATCGCGCTCGATCAGAACTCTGACCAGTGCCTGTAACCATACCCAGAATAGGGCTGCTGGTAATAGCGATTGCGATCAAATCGCCACCCCGGCTGATACGCGTATCCATACTGGGGCTGATACGCGTATCCATACTGGGGCTGATACGCATATCCATACTGGTATGTCCCGTATGGCTGGTACGTTCCATAGTCGGACGCGTAGTACCCGCGCCGGTACGCGCGGCGATGCGCCCTGCGATGAACACCCGCTACGCTCCCTGCAGTGAGGGGACGACCAATCTCCGCTGAGGCGCCGTCCGTGAACAACGCCACAGTTCCCTGGGGCGACAAGCGAACCGACAGGGGAGTTGCGCACAAAATGCAAGTGAAGAGTGCTGTCGCTCCGACAGCTACGACTTTCGACATCACGACCTCCTGGTACGCCTCCCCGGAGCCGGATATTTTGGAAGCTTGCTGCCGAAGACGATTGTCTGGCAATTGGCCTTTGGGACAACAATGTCCGCTTTGGGTCATTAGCGGACATTTCGCAGTGCAATTGGCCATGGCGGAGATGCCGTCGAGCCCATCGACATTCCGCATTTTTGTGACGACCAACACAGCGGTGCCGGTGCCGATGACGCACACAGATCGTGGCGGGACAGCCTGTAACGTTTAGAGCACGACGATGAACGAGAACCTACCTTTTATCTGGCGTGTGAATTATCGCACCGGTTCAGAAAAGATAACCGGGCACGACTTAACGGTCGCGCACGAAAAAGCTCGCCAATTCTTGCTGAAAGCACGAACAAAAAAGCCGCGCGAAAGAAGGACTGGAACGAAATAATCCGACCGGACTCGGTCTACTCTTCTACCGGTCAGCGGACATTGCGTGATGCAGTGTCCGCTTTACCCCCGAAAGCGGACACTTGCAGTGCACCAGCCCATGTCCGCTAAGTGCCAATAGCGGACATCGCGTGGGCCTTGGATTAGCTTTGTCGGGAAATAAATCGCGTCACTGCCAAAGGCCGACGTTCTTGATCGCGGTCGGCAACGTTTTTGACCTGTTCTTCTTGCAGTAGGCCGCGATCTTTGCGGAATTCCCTTGGAAGCGGTCGTAGTTCAAAACGTTGCTATTAGCGGCGGCATTGTAATAACCGCTCATCCAAAAGCGGACGAAATCCCGGATCTCCGGACTGTATCCGAGCCAGCCACCGCAAGTGATCCGATTCATATCGACGCTAATCTGAGCCACACTTGGCTGCGAAGCGGCCGCCAACAATGTCGCTGCTACGAAAACAACAGTCCACCTCATGGCTTTTCTCCGGGAGGTCAAAAAAATATCACTGCGGGCCAATCGCGCTCTGCAAGGCATTCATCACGCTTGATTGCGGACGGAACTGGCACCATGATTTCAACTTCGCGATATTGCTCTCGTGCGCAGCCAAATCCAGATAAGTCTTGCGGGTCTGATAACTGAACCAGCCGCTCATCCAGGCCGAAAAGTCACGAGACATTGCCGGCGACATTGCTAGATATTGGCCGCATGTAAACGCAGCCATATCGATTGTGACTTGCGCATTTGCAGCCCCCGAAAAAAGCGAGATTGCAAACGCCGTACTAATCAATCGAAGCTTCATTTTGCTCATCCTTCTAGATGCCGCAGAGTTAGGATCTAGCGGCCGAAAAAGAGAAACCGATTCGAATCGATTCGGCGCGGTTCTTCTGCGTATCCGTATGCATTTCGGCCTGCGTCTATGGAGGGCGCTTCGTGCGGCTTACGCGCTGCATGCTCCTTCTTGTGCTTCTGATTGCGATGCGCCGTCTTTTTATCGTCTACCGGTCGCTTGACCGGCTTGGCGAGAGACTCTGTATGCGATGCGGCCGCAACGGGTGGCAGAAGAGGGAGTTCGTCCAGCAGGTGACTGCAGCGCCATCAGGCCAACGATACCGATGCCAAAGATTACCGAGACTCCGGCAAGGTAAGCGAGCAAGCCAGCAAAGCCACGCATCAAAATCACTCCCAGTGCCACAACCCCAGGCATCAAAGTCTCATTCGCAGCGGTCGCTCCTATGTCTGTAAAGTGCCAATAGCGGAACTTACGCACGGACACGCGACATCAAAGGGCCACCCTTCGGCGGCCCTCTGAAATGCGGTGTGTGTTATTTTTTCTCGGTTGCCGAGCTACTGGTTTCCTTTTTCTTTTTCTTTTTGCTGCGCCGCTCGGTGCGTCGTTCCTGGCGGTCGCCACGCCGCTCGTCACGCCGCTCCATCCCTTGCGTCTGCGCATCGGCATCTGTCGCGATCAGCATCGTTGCCGGTACTACAACGCTTGCAGCAGCCGCCAGGCCCAAAAGCGAAAATGCTCCTCGACGAGAAATCAGTTCAAATTTGATGCTTTCACTCATCTCAGCCTCCTGCCCTTTTCGGGCTGTTAACGACTAGAGTTACTCGAAAGTCCGAACTCGATTTTGATGCATGTCAAAGGATAAGCGCCGAGTTTTGGCACACCCCTTTACCGTGCCGGGTGACTTTTCGGCCGGGAACTTACGTCCCGCATCCACGTAGCGAGCACCTTTTTCGCAAGCTTCCGATCGATATAAGGACCTATCAGCGTTTTGAACGCGAAAGTAGCCTGCTCATATTCGAGATCGCAGCCCTCCGCCCGTCGTTTTGGCAGGTATCCTTTCTCCACAACATCAGCGAATAATTTTTGGTCGGCGCCATAGGCAAGGCACAACACGTTAAAAAATCGCTGCGCCGGAATCCCGTGTTCGTCGGCGTACTTCGTCAGGGGCACCTGCGGGTTCACAACGTCTTCTTTGTATTGGTAGGCATTACCCAGGATCAGCCTGCGCGCATCCTCCTTGCCGAGCTGCAGCATAATGTAGGCGGAAAACAAATCCGCCGCGTCCTCCTCACGGCCAAGCACCGGCACGTTCAATTGATCGAAAACCGCATGCCCGGTCTCATGCAGGAACACGTCCATGAAGGGTCCAAGTATGGCATCGTCTTGTGTGATGATGCTGGGCAGAGTTTGATCCAGCGCATTTTTCAGGAGGTCTGCCAGGAATTCGTAGCAGACGGTGACGAAGCCCTCCTCGTACCAAGCGTTCGATTCACCGTCGCACCCGGAAACCTTGAGAAGCAACGGGCGCGGGAGCCGGAGCGGGCTTAGCAGCGTCTGCAACCGTTCAAGGGCACGGACCTGCTTGAGCCGCTCATAGATGGGCTGGTGTGCCGGATTCTTCGGCAGATCGTATTCGATGCGGATCTGCTTCGATTTATAAGGAGCGGCAGTCGCAGGGCCGGACAGACCGAGCGCAAGGCACATTCCGGCCGATAATACGATCAATCTCATTCGGCCCGGTACAACTGAACTCATGTGCCTTCTCCTGAATTTTCTCGAGCCAGCCCAAGTGTATGTTCATAGTTGCCGCCCGTGGACCTCAACTGCTTCGGGCACGAACCACCTACGTGAATATCGGGCTCGGTGCACTGCGCGGCGGCATCAGATCCTTTGCCACGGAGCAGAGCCTGGTCACACCCTCCTCGAGCAGCTCGTCCCGCAGCAACCCGAAGCTCACGCGCAACGTCCGCGGATTGACATGGGAGGCATAGAAGCCCTCTCCCGCGACGAAAGCGACGCCGCGGCGAACGGCACGATAATAAAGCTCGGAAACCTCGGTGCCTTCCGGCAGGGTCAGCCATAGGTTGAGGCCGCCCTCGGGCTGCCCAATCAAAGTGCCGGGCGGCATGCCGTCCGACAGGCTGGCGATCAGCTTGCGCTGCTTGGTGGCGTAGACCCTTTTCATACGTTCCAGAATCTTCGGATAGTTTTTGCGGACGAGAAAGCGAGCCATCGCTTCCTGCATGATGCCGTTTGTGTGCAGGTCGCTTTGCGCCTTGAGGCCGAGCAAAGCGCGGCGCGCGCGCGCAGGGGTCACCACAAAACCGAGGCGCGTGCCGGGTAAGAACACCTTTCCAAATCCGCGCACGTAAAAAACGTCGTCGTCCGGCTCCGACAGCGCGCAGATCGAAGAGATCGGCGCGCCGGCAAAGCGCAGCTCCGGATTCTGGTCGTCTTCCAGAATAGACACGCCATGTTTGCGCGCCAGCGCAAGGATGCTGCGGCGCTTTTCGATGCTTGTCGTCACGCCGGTCGGGTTCTGAAAGGTCGGATTCGTGTAGATCAGGCGCGGCCTGTGCCGCGACAAAAGCGCCTCAAGCTTATCAATGTCCATGCCATCGGATTCGAGCGGCACTTCGAGAATGCGAGCGCCGGCACTGCGCAACGCGTTGACGACACCGTAGTACGTCGGGCGTTCGACGATCACCGGCGATCCGTGCGGCACCAGCAGCCGGATGACAAGCTCGATTGCCTGCTGCGCCCCCGATGTCACGATCACATGTTCCGGTGTCGTCACCAGGCCCTGCTGGGCAAGGTATTCGACGATCGCGCGGCGGAAGCTGACACGCCCGTTCGACGAGTCGTTGATGAAATACGGCGATAGGCCGTCCGCTATGACCGATTGCAGGCAGGTCTCGAATTCCTTCGTGCATTCGGAATCCGGCTCGGGATGGTTGGTCGTGAACGCGATGACGCCGGGCGCATGCGCGAGCTCATAAAGGCGCTCGGACAATAGCGGCCCCGCAACGGCGGGCTCTGCTCCGCGGGCCCGCTTCGTTCCATATGGCGCACGGACATGCGTCCCGCCGCCGGCGCGGCCTTCGACGAAGCCCGCCTTGGCGAGATCCTTGTAGGCCTTCGCGACCGTCATGTGGTTGATGCCGAGCTGCTCGGCGAGCCGCCGCACCGGCGGCAGCCGTGCACCGGCCGTCAATTCGCCGGCGGAGATGCGGTCGATGATCTGCTCGTGCAGTTGCACGAAAAGCGGGCGGCCATTGCCTTTCGATAGCGAAATTCCGAACGCGCTTGGCTCGGTTGCCTGCCGCGGATGCCTTTGGCCGTTCGCCATTCGACGCCACTCAATACAAGAAATCTTGTATGATCTTTTGTATGATTGCACACAAACGCAAGAGAAAAATTGCATGACAACCGAAGAAAATTCAAAGAGCCCTGAGCAATCGACAGCCGGGTTCGGGCGAGCGCAGGGACAGGACCGTACGAGGCTGATCAGCAGAACGAGGGGCTGACATGACACGTGAATTTCGAGGAATTGGCAGCCTGCACCGGCGATGTCAGTTGGTGCCGTGCTGTCAGCACTTTTGTCGCCTGCAGCAGCGCAGGACATCCGCGGCCTGGAGAAGTGCACGGCGGAGACGCAGATGGATCGCCGCACCGGATGCCTGCAAGCCAATGTCGAATTTCTCCATCAGGCGATGACAAAACTTCAGCGTGAAACGAGGGAGAAGCTCATAAGCGCCGCCCGCGATGCGGCGGCAGACCGCGCGGAGATCGCGGCGCTCAAGTCAACGGTCGCTAAATTGACGAGCGAGCTGGCGCAGCTTAAGGCGAAAGAGACGGCAGGCAGCAAGAAGTAGAAGGGAGCGCATGAAAAGGTGAGGCGCGGCTAGCGCCGGCTCACTTGCGTTCGTTAACCACTCGCAGATGCGCGATGCGCTTACGCTTCCTCCGTTTGCTTGTCTTCATTGAGGAAGCGCTGAAGCACGAACAACCGGATCGCCGAGGACAGATTGCCCTGTTCACGCGTCAGGTCGATCTTGGTAACCAATTCCGACAGCGTGACATGTCGGGCATGCGCGATTTTCTTCAGGTCATCCCAGAAGGCATCTTCAAGGCTGACGCTGGTCTTGTGCCCATCGATCACGATAGAACGCTTAATGACCGAGGATTTCATGAGGGCCCCCGTAAACCCCCTACCCCGCACCCTCATACAGCGGATTTTGAATCGCGCCGGGGTAGTGCGATACCGGCCTGGTCCAAAATGTGCCATTTCGTGACGGCCGACACAGCGTTATCCGTTGGGATCTGTAACCTCCTGCCCAATACGAAGGGGGTTGTCATGAACACCGTGAACGATATCGCTCCGCTCCTGGAACTCCTGAAAATGGCAGCCGAGCGAAGACCGTATTCTGAAACTGGCCAGGTTTCGCAAGACGATCTGTTCTGCGAAGACCACTCGCTGCTCGAAATGTGGCCGGAAGCCTGCCGTCGCACTGGCGTCGGAACGCGTGAATTTCCGCCCGGAGTGATCAAACTGTGGAAGCAAAGTTTGGGCAGGTCGAACTGACGGTCGGCGTGGCCCTTAGGTCACACATCAATTTGCCCGCGCCGACACCTCGCTCAATGTCACCGGCGCGGGCAGTTCCAGTGCTTCAGGCTGTTCGTAACCCATGACCCGAAGTACCCCGTTTGCTGGGCACATTTCCACCGCTATCCGGGTCTGCGAATTGAGCACCGGCGGCGTCACCCAATCAAATTCTGTCCCGAAGACTCCGGGCCAGACCGCAAGCTGGTCGCGTCGCGTGCGGCTGTTCTCGGCTGCCTCTTCGCCGGTGCGTGTGAAAAACGCTTCGGCAGCTACGCGCGGCTCCCAACGGGGCATGTTGAGCAACCAATCGTTTGCGGCGCAGGTGTCATGGCTACGGCTGAAGAAGTCATCTTGCGTCCGCTCGATCACGCACCGCTCACCGGGATGACAGCCGGCCAATGTGTAGATGACCGGACGCGCGATCGGCGTCGTTTCCAGCCGATGCTTCGCCTCCCCAAATGTCGTGCATGTCTCGAATACGTCGCGCAGCAGATGGTCGGGCGGAACGTGTCGGATCCCCCACGTGTGGCGCGCGTTCAAGACCATGTCATAGGGCCGTAGCCAAGGGCGCGAGGTTCGCCGCAACATCGGAGCCTGGTTGATGCAGGCCGCAAACCGTCCCGGCGCTGACGCTGTCAGGGCCCCGACATAGCCGGGCCACGTCACGTTGTAGAACTCGCCGGCGGGGCCTTGCATATGCGCAATTTCCACATGACGACCGAGGCCCGGAAACGGCCAATCAAGCGTTCGAGCGATCCAGGCTGCGCCGTCCTGTTCGCGGGAGAGCGCGGTGCAGCCCCACTGGTAGCAGCCGTTAAGAAACCAGATGCCTGAAAAGTCGAGCTCGGCCGCTATGGCCTTGACCTCGTCCGCATAAGACGAGCGCGATTGCAGGAGCCAGCGTCGCGTTACCGAGTCGATTGCCGGCAGCAGCCCGGCTGCGACGCGCGGTAACCAGCAAATGCACTCGTCACGCAGCGCCCGTGCGCGCGCGCGGCTTTCGGTGGCGTGACGGAAGGGACCACCGTTCCGCACATCGACAACAGGAATGGGGAGAAGTCCCGCGCTCAACCTGTCGGCTCCCGACATAGACACGTTTTACCGCGCTTCAGCACGGCAGCAATAGCCAGTGCTTCCAGACGGACGCTCAACAATCTTCGGCTATTCGCAGAACTTACAGGGCGGGAAATCGCGGCTGTAGACCGGCTGCGCTCTGAATTTCGCCGGGTCGTATTTCCAATATGTGCTGACGTCGCTGTAAGTCTTGACCACCGTGTTCCAGAGCTCGTCCTTGTCGTAGCCGAACATCTTCTTCTTCTCGACCTTCTTGATGTAGATGTTCTGGATCGGGCTCTTGGTGGCGAGGTCGAGCTGCACGGGGCCGCGCGGCGGGTCGAGCTTGATGGTAGCCATCGCCTTGATGAATTCCGACGGGCCAGGATACTTGCCGTTGAACTTGGCCAACGTCTGGTCGATCCACATGGCGGTGGCGTAATTGGCTTCCGAATAATACGACGGCACCTTGCCGTATTTGGCGCGGTACTTCTTGACGAAGGCCTCGTTCGCCGGCGTCTGGAGTGCTGCGCTATAGATATGCGCCGAAACGTCGGCGATGACCTCGTCGCCCATGAAGGGCAGGGCGAACTCGTCATAATTGGTGCTGCCGCCGAGAATGATCGTCTTGTTGCCGGACGCGCGCAGCTGCTTGGGGAATTGCAGGGCCATCGGTCCGACCATCAACGCGAAGATCGCGTCGATGTCGGATTTGATGCCCGGAATGTACGGCCCGAAGTCCTTGGTGCCGAAAGGCACCCACATTTTCTGCACGACCTTGCCGCCGCAATCCTCGAAGGCCTTCTGGAATCCGCCAACCTGCTCGTACCCGAAGGCGTAATCGGTGCCGATCGCGGAGACGCGCTTATAGCCTTGCTCGCAAGCCCATTGCCCGAGCGCATGGGTCGGCTGCGACGAGACCCACGTGGACAATACCGTGTAAGGAAATTTGTCGGATTGACGCTGGGCAATGTCGTCCCCGGTGGTGATGGTACCGATGAAGAGCGTCTTTTCCTGGTTCGAAATCGGCGCCAGTGCATAGGAAGCTGGGCCAAGCACCGCGCCGACCAGCATGTCCACCTTGTCCTGCAGAATAAGCTTCTTGGCCATGGACACGTCGCCGTCGACGGTGCCTTTGTCGTCCTCGACGATGAAGGTGACTTTGGCGCCGCCGAGCATGCCGTTGTGCTCGTCCAGATACATCTGGAAGCCGTTGACCATGTCGGTGCCGAGCTGGGTGATGATGCCCGTGCGCGGCGCCAGGAATCCGATCTTGAGTTCCTGCGCCTGTGCCGGTATCGACGCGCCGGATAGGCTCGCGGCGGCGACGCCCAGCAGTGGAAGTACTCGCGTCAGCTTATTCATCGTCGGCCCCCTCTAATGTGACGTCGCTTCTGTTCGAACACCTCATCGTGTGATCGGTTTGTTTCTGCAGACTAGCAATTCACGCCGACGCTCTGGAAGAGGTTGGCTGTAATCAGCCTGATGTGGGCTTCTGCCCAAAAGCTGCGACGACTGGCATCGCGGGCTGCCGCGCGCCCGCAGCGAGTGCTTATTCGAACACCTCATCGGCGGCGATCATGAGGCCTTGCGGGATCGTGACGCCCAGCGCTTTGGCGGTCTTCAGGTTGATGTAGATTTCGAGTTTCGACGACCGCTGCACCGGAAGGTCGCCTGGCTTTTCCCCCCGCAGAATTCGGCCAGTATAGACGCCGGCCAGGAGATAAGACGCAGCGACACTGGCACCGTAGCTTAGCAGTCCACCGGCCGCCGCAAACTCGCGGCCGTGAAAGATTGCCGGCACCTTGTGGCGAACGGCGATTTCAGCGAGCTTCGCGCTCTCGCTCAGAAAATAGGAATCGCCGCCGGCGATCACAAGCCCGCCAGCCCGTTGCGGCAGGTCGGCGATGGCCTTGTCGAATTCTTCCTCGTTACGGGCTTGCACGATCTCAAGTTTCAGCCCGAGGGCACGCATCCCATCTTGCGCGTCCCGGATCTGCACCTCGGCGACAGCAGGGTTGCTGGGATTGACAGCGATGGCGAGCACCGTCGCCTTCGGTATGAGCTGATGCAACAGCTCCAGTCGTTTTTGACCGACCTCCATCGTGATTTGAGTTGCACCAGTCACGTTGCCGCCGGGCCGCGCGATATTGGTGACAAGGCCCATTTCCACCGGATCGCCGCCGGTCGTGAAGACAACAGGAATCGTCGCCGTCGCTTTTTTTGCCGCAAGCGCTGCCGGCGTGCTGGTGGCCGCAATGACTGCAACCTGACGGCGGATGAGATCGGCCGCCAGGTCGGGCAGCCGGTCATAGTGGCCCTCCGCCCAGCGGTACTCGACCACGACATTCTGTCCCTCGACGAAGCCCATCGAGTTCAGGCCTCGTCGGAATTCGCCGACAAATTTCGTGTAGCCGTCAGCCGAAGCGGCGTTGAGGAAACCGACGACCGGCATCGCCGGCTGCTGCGCGCGTGCAGCGAACGGCCAGGCCATTACTGCCGAGCCCGGCAATAACTCTATGATCGAAGATCGCGCGCATCGCCATACATTGCCCGGAAGGGCCCCGCGTTGGCCTCACTCGATCACCTCGTCGGCGCGGGCAAGCAGCGAGGGCGGCATCGTAAGGCCCAGTGCCTTCGCCGTTTTCAGGTTGATGACCAAGTCGTACTTGGTCGGCGTCTGCACCGGCATGTCAGCCGGCTTCTCGCCTTTGAGAATGCGATCAACGTAAGACGCAGCCCGCCGCATCAGATCGTGTGGATCGGGCCCATAAGTGATCAGGCCGCCATCTTCCGCGTAATAGCGGAAAGGATAGATCGCAGGCAGTTTGTGGCGCGAGGCAAGCCCGATGAACAGATCGCGGCGAAATGCTGTGCCGCTTGCTGTAATGATCAGTCCACCCTTGCCCAGACGCGCGAACGCCGCAACACCGCGCTCAATTTCTGCGACGTCGCGCGTGTTGAGAGGCGTAAGCTCAATGCCAAGAGATTGCGCCACTGATTGGATTGCACTGAACTGGCCGATCCCGGCTGCCGTCGCTGGATCGCGAAGAACCGCCATGCGGATCATTTGCGGCGCAATTTGCTTGAGCAATTCGACCCATTTCCCGCTCATGCTGTATTCAAAATTGGTAAAGCCAGTGGCGTTGCCTCCGGGCCGCGCCAAGCTTTGGACAAAACCGGCGCCGACCGGATCGGCCAGGTTCACGAAAACGATCGGGATAGTGCCACCTGCCTGTTGCACTGGCGCTATCGTGGCGCTGCCTACGGTCATGACGACGTCTGGCGCCAGCGCAACCAGTTCCGCTGCGTGCCGGCGGATCGATGTGGCATCGCCACCGGCCGAGTGATAATTGATCTGCAGGTCACGACCGACCGTCCAGCCCCAGCTGGCCAAGACTTTTCTCGAAAATCGCCCTCCGTGCTTGCGCCTCCGGATCATTCGCCGTAAACGGCATCAGCACGCCGATGCGCCGGACGCGCTCGGCCGGTTGCGCATGCGCAGCGAACGGCCATGCCGCCATAACCGATAAGCGTGATGAATTCGCGCCGTCTCATGCCGGCCCCCGAGGCTCGCAAACGAGACATCGTATCCCTTCGATATTGTCGGCACACGTATGACATAAGTCCGCCGTCAATACAGCCCGCGCAGCAGACATTTATCCTTTATTCGATCACCTCGTCGGCGCGGCTGATAAGCCTCGGCGGCACGGTCAGACCGACTGCAGTCGCGGTCTTCAGATTGACTGCCATCTCGAATTTGGTCGGGAGCTGAACTGGAAGATCACCCGGACTGGCACCTTTCAAAATACGGTCGATGTAACTGGCCGCGCGGCGATGCAGATCCAGCAGGTCGACACCATAAGAAACCAGACCGCCCTGGCTGACCCAGAACGTAAACGGATACACGGCGGGCATGCGATAGCGGCGAGAAAGCAAAATGATGAGCTCGCGCTCGGCATTCGTGTGGGGTGTCGGCACAACGATCAACCCGGTGTCAGGTCTCTGGCCGAAAGCAATAATGGCTTGCTCCAGACTTTTTATGTCGTCCCACGGAGCCAACTGCGTCGTTATACCATTTGATTTGCCGGCAGCCTCGATAGCACCTTGATAATAGGCCAGCTGCGACTTGGCCGTGGCGGAACTGTAGAGAACGCCGACGTGCGAAAGTTGCGGCGCGACCTCTTTGAGGAGCTCTACCCACTTTCCACCGATCGACCCCTCCACATTCATGAATCCCGTGACGTTGCCACCCGGCCGGGCAAGGTTGGTGACAAAACCGGGACCGATTGGATCTGAAACGGCGCTGAACACCACCGGGATACGCGTCTTTGTGGCAAGAACTGCGGCAACGGCCGGCGTGGTCGAAACGGCTATCAGTTCAGGATTTGATGCCACCAGTTCTTTTGCCGCCGCTTCCATGCGGCCCGCATCGCTGCCGCCCCACCGCAAATCGATCTGGATGTTCTCGCCCTGCTTCCATCCGAGTGCGTTTAACGACTTGAGCAGGGCGTCAGCCCATTTCCGACCTTCGGGATCGCTGGCGCCGAGCCCAATAAGCACGCCGATGCGGCGCTGGCGCTTCTCCTGCTGCGCGCGCGCGGCGAGCGGCCATGCAGCCGCACCGCCAATAAGCATGATGAATTGACGCCGCCTCATGTCTCCCCCGAGCGCAGCCCCCGCCTCTAGTCGACGTTCTGCGCGTCGCGGTACATGACCTTGTGGCGTGTTTCCGCCACCCAGGCGTCGATCTGGGCGTCGGTCATGTAGTGAGAACGGTCAAAAGCGTTCCAGTTGGTGATCTCGTTCAGATTCTTTTTCCACCTTTTGTACGGCGGCTTGGCCGGCGGGCCGAAGCACATGATGTCCAGCACCGATAATTCGTCGGGAATGCCAAGCAGAGGCTTCATGGCCTTTTGCGCTTTCTCCTGCCCGATCGCGGTCACCCACCAGACATTGTAACCAAGCGCAGCCGCCGCGAGATGCGCCGACATCGTCGCCGCCGCCACGCTTTGCAGCAAGATGCGCTCGGCGTTCTCCTTGTACATCTTGTCAAGCTCCGACCCGTCGTTGAGGACCGGAAAGGCTTTGACCCAGCGGAAATCGCTGGCAACGACAATGAATCCCGGCGCGGTTGCGAGCCCGCGATAGTCGGGCGTAGGAAACTTCATTTTCAGCTTGGCGCGGACACCTGCTCTTCGCGGAAATATTCCATGATCTTGTTTTTGAGGTTCTGATCCGTGATGACAATGAAATGCCAAGGCTGTGCGTTTGCGCCCGAAGGCGCGTGCCGCGCTGCTTCGAGGATCATGTCGTAGTGTTCACGCGGCACCACGCAATTCGGGTCGAACGCCCGTGTTGTAATCCTCTTTCTGATGACCTCCATGAGCGCATCGTATTTCGTGCGGTCACTGAAATCGTTCTTGGCTGCTGACGCGACTTGCGACATGGCTTCCTCCGCCCGGCACGCAATCACGCTATCATTTTCGGGAGATTTGAGGCAGGCCACTGCAACCGAAGACCGCCATCCACCTGATTTTGTTCAGGCGCTAAGCGCGCGGCGGGCGTCGGCGCTCGTGAAACCAGGCGCGATATTGCGACATCTTCGCGCGTTGGGCAGAAGGCGCGTGTCGCTTGCAGGTTGACGCCTCCTGGCTGCCCTCAGGCGCGCCCCACCGCAACTCGACGCAGTCGTTGACGTTGTAGGCCATCTCCAGGGCCGTCGCACGGTCCATCACGTCCTTGAGCGCCAGCGTCCATTGCGAGCCGTCGCTGCGCGGATACGAAAACTTGCGCGACGCAAGCTCCGACGCGAGGGTTCGTTCAAGCTCGGCCTTGACGCCCGACGGACTCTTTCCGATCGGCATCGCATAACGTTCGGGCCGCCGTGCAACCCGGTCCGGAAAATGGCGCACCACGTCCATTGCGATCAGCAATCGCAGATCGCGCGACGGCGTCGCGAAATCTTCCCAGGCGCCCGTCGTCTCGAAGATTGCCGGTCCGTCCGGCATCGACGCTTCGCCCTTCCCGCTGCTCTGATACTTGCGGCCGTTTTCAACCGACGTCACGCGCGTCTTCACCTGCTCCTCGAGCGAGGTGATCGCCTCGGTCATGGCACGCAGGGGATCGAGCGGCGCCGGCGACATCACGTCGTCCATGTGATCGTAAAAGTCCTCGATCGAGAGGCGTGTCTGTTCGATCGAGAAATCGCCGTACTCCGGATTTTTCGCGATCTCGGCGTTGGTGAGACGCCGCAGCGCGTGGTTCCTGTCGGGCATGATCGGACGGAAGCGCTTGAAGCCCGGGCTGCCGAGCGCAGGGTCCTGCGCGAACAGGAAGTTGCCGCGCCAGAAACGTTTGCGCGCGACGGTGCCGTCCGGCTGACCGTCCACCGCAAGAAAGACGCCCGCGCCATCGCTGGTCTGCGGCACACGTTTCACAAGCATCAGGATGTGCCCGTACGGATCGGCGTAGACGGTGCCCGGGCGCAACGTATCCTGCGTCAGGGAGACGGGATAATAGTCGGTGTTGTCGTCGCTCGCGCGCGTGCGGCCGGTGCCCGAATGCACGCCGTCCGCTACGACCCGCATATAGTTGCCGAACGATGCGGCAAGGTTGCCGCCCTTCCCGGCCTCGGCGTTCTGGATGCTCGTCCAGCCGAAGCACGCCGGCGGGTTGCCGCCGCCGCCGCGCGAGCATTTCGAATAGCCGAATGGCAATCCCATCTTGAATGCGAAATAGGAGCGCAGGAAATATGGAAGGTCGGCGCAGTCGGGACGAAGCACGATCTTCATCTCGTCTTCGCCGAGGCCGAGATGATTGAACAGGACATTGCGCGACTTGTCGCGCAGCACTTCATGCAGCGCCGGCCATGACGGCGCGGCGTCGAGCGGCGCGTCGAACAGCTTCTCGACCCAGGCCGAGAACAGGTTCTCCATGCCGCGATCCCAGGCATTGCGCACCGGCCAGACGCTTCCTGCCGCAGCCTGCGGCCGCGGCGGCTGATCGGCACGCACGGCAATCTCGCGGGCAACGTTGCCGCAGTCCGACGACGCAAGGTTTGCCCGCCATTTTCCGGCGGCAGGCGCGTTGACTTCGGCGAACCAGAAATAGGGCGGCCCGCCGAACCGCTTGCGCGACTTCGCGGCGACGCTTCCATCGGGCGCGACCAAGGACAGCTCGCCGTCGAGCGGCTTTTCCGATGTGAAGACGACCCGCAAGGGCGCGCCCTTCCATGGCGCAACCGGCGAGGCCAGGACCGCGAGGTTCGAACTCCTCGCAGGCGCCGGACCGGCCTTGCGCCTGGGCGAAGGTGGCTGAGAGCACGGAAACGGAAAGCGCGGTTGCGACCAGCAACGGAGCCGTCGCAGCAGGAGTCCGGCGTGGTGGCAGCAAGCGAGCCCCCTGTCCTGAATCGTCCCTGGGCCGCAAGTAAACAATATTGCGGCCCCTTGGCCAAACATACACACCGCCCAATTCCGGTGAAATTAGGGAGATACCGCCGCAATTTCCGCGGAACCGGCGCCGGCCCGGCAGGAGAATTGGCTAAGTATACTGTTTGCGTTGCTTATACGGCTCGTTTTCGTGTGCGGTTTTGTGACGTTTTCAGCCTGCACGGCAGACTCAGCTATGGTTCGCTCATCGTCGGAGTCGATCTTGGTCGCGCGCAGCGAAGGTTGGTTTTGGGACTTTTTACCGCGGCGGTTTTCTGAGTGCGCTGTTGCTGTTCGGCGTGCAGCCGATGTTCAGCCGCATGGTTCTGCCGCAGCTCGGCGGCTCCGTTGGTTGGTCGTGCGATGGTGTTTTCAGTCGATGCTGCTGGCCGGCTATGCTTATGCGCATTTCCTCATGGGTACGCAAAATCGCTGGCTGGCTGTCGCCGTGCATCTTGTGCTGCTGACCGGCGCGCTCTTCATGCTGCTGTTGTCGATTGCCGACTGGGGTGCGCCTCCGGCATTCGGGTACGGCTTTCTGGCTGCTGGGCTTGTTCGCAGTTTCGATCGGGCTGCTGTTCTTCGCGCTCGCGGCGAACAACCCGCTTCTGCAAACGTGGTTCGTGCGCACGGGGCACCGCGAAGCCCACGATCCTTATTTTCTCTATGCCGCCTCCAACATCGGCAGCTTTCTCGCGCTTCTCTCCTACCCTCTGCTGCTTGAGCCTGCTTTCACTTTGCACACGCAAGGCTGGCTGTGGAGCGGCGGCTTCGCGCTGCTCGTCGCGCTGATCGCCGGCTGCGGAGCGGTCATGCTCCGATCCGGTGCAGATGCCGCGCGCGGCGGCTAGCTCAGCGCCGCCGGAGCGAAACCGTCCTGGCTGCTGATCGGCCGCTGGGTTTTCCTCTCCACCGTGCCGTCGGGCCTGCTGGTCGCCGTCACCGCGCATATTTCAACCGAGCTGACATCGGCGCCGCTTCTGTGGGTGATGCCGCTGTCGCTCTATCTTCTCACCTGGGTTCTGGTCTTCCAGCGCAAGCCGGCGCTTTCGCATGAGCTTGTCTTAAGTTTGCAGCCTTCGCGGTCGCCGGGATTGTCGCACTGCTCTACCTCGGTCACCGCGTGCCGATGGTGCCGAGCCTGATCGGACACCTGTTTGCATTCTTCATCATTGCCATGGGCTGTCACGGCGAGCTCGCGCGCACGCGCCCGGCGCCTGCCTACCTGTCTTCGTTCTATGTCTCGCTGTCGTTCGGCGGAATGCTCGGCGGCCTCTTCGCCGGCCTGCTGGCGCCGTATATTTTTTCCTGGATCGCGGAGTACCCAATTCTCGTGGCACTGGCGGTGCTCTGCCGCCCTTGGATACCACGGCAACGAAACGACATCTGGTTCTGGGTTGCAGCGCTCGGCGCCGGCACTTTTGTCATAGTCGCGTTTTTGCCGGTCAACGGCACGGGAGCGACGGTACGCCAGCTCGACATGGCGGTGCTCGCCCTCGCCGCGCTGTCAATCTTGTTCATGCGCGACGCCCGCAAGTCCGCGGTGATCGTCGTGCTGGCGCTGATCGTCGCGCACACGCAGCCACCGGCCAGACATCGATCCGGAGCTTTTTCGGCGTCAATATCGTCTTCGACACCTATGACAAGCGCTTCCGCATCCTGCAGCACGGCTCGACCATCCACGGGGCCGAGGAGCTTGTTGACGGCAAGCCGGTGCCGGGGCGGCCGAAACCACTGACGTACTACCATGATGGCGGGCCGATCACGAAGGCGATCGAGGCCGTGCGGGCCCGCAAGGCCGGACCGCTGCGCGTCGGCGTCATCGGTCTCGGAGCCGGCGCGCTCGCCTGCCGCATCATGCCGAACGAAACCTGGCGGTTCTTCGAGATCGATCCAACCGTGATCGACATCGCGCGCGATCCGAAATACTTCACCTTCCTGAGCGCATGCGCGCCCGGCCTTCCGGTCGTACTGGGCGATGCCGGTTGACGATGGCCGCCGAGCCGGCGGGCTTCTACGACGTGATCGTGTCGACGCCTATTCATCCGACGCGGTCCCGGTCCATCTCGCGACCCGTGAAGCCATGGCAATCTACAAATCGCGGCTCGCGCCGCATGGCGTCGTCGTCATGCACATTCAAACCGTCATCTCGAGCTGGAAAGCGTCGCGACCGGCATTGCAGCCGCGAACGGGATGCAAACCTGGCTCTGGAACGATCCAGGTTCGGGACGAACATCGCCGAGCTGACGTCGCCGTCGACGTCGCCGTGGCCGCGAGAGCGCGGAAGACGTGGGGACGATTGCGGCGTCTGAGCGTGGACCTTGACCGCGCCGACCGGGAACGGTTGGAGAGAATCGAACATCGCGGGCGCGTTCTGGCGCAAGCTCAGCCAGGAGTGGGCCTACCGCCAAGCCCACTAATCGTTTCGCCGGGCAAAACGCCCGCCGGACCGATCAATCAGTTCGTGACCAGATTGATCTCCTTCACAAGGCGCGCATATTTTTCCAAGTCGGATTTCGCCAACTTGCCGAGTTCCTCGCTTCCGCCCCCGACCGGCTCGATAGCGCCTTTGTCAAACGTGCCCATCAATTTCGGATCTTTAAGCGCCTTGTTCATCTCTTCGTTCAGGCGCGCGACAATCGGCGCGGGCGTGCCGGCCGGAACGAAAGCGCCATACCAGGCTTCAAGCACGACGCCCTTGTAGCCCGCTTCCTCAATGGTCGGAACGTCCGGCAGCAAACGGCTTCGCTTGGCTGCCGAGGATGCGAGCATCTTGATCGTGCCTGCCTGCGCGTGCTGCATCATGGACGTCGGCCCAAGGATCGCGACCTTGACGTGCGCGGCGATGAAATCATTGATCGCCTGCCCCGCCCCGCGATAGGGCACGTGATCAAACTTGGCGCCCGTCTCCTTCTTGAGCCATTCACACAGCACGTGCTGGTTTGAGCCAACTCCCGAGGTCGCAATGCCGAGGCCCGGATTGGCTTTCGCGTATTCGACCAGCTCCTTGACCGTACTCACCCCGATCGAGCTGTGCGCGGCGAGAATCTGGCCGTGCCGGCCGAGATAGCAGACCGGGACCAATTCTTTTGTGTAGTCATAGCTGAGCTTCATGATATGTGGCGCACTTGCCGCGTTGTCATTGGTGATCAGCACCGTGTAGCCATCGGGCGAGCTCTTCATCGCGGCATCCATGCCGATGGTGCCGCCGGCGCCAGTGCGGTTTTCGACCAGCACCTGCTGCCCGATCGTCAACGACATGCGTTCGCCGACCGCGCGCGCGATGAAATCGATTGCGCCGCCCGGAGCCAGCGGGACGATGAACCGGATGGGCCTGGTCGGCCAGTCCGAGCCTTGCGCCCATGCTCGCCGTGAACCAGCAAGACCGGCAGCGACGGCACCGGTGGCACCGAGCAGTAATCCGCGGCAATTCAACTTCGACATGCGCCCTCCCCTTCGAATAGAGGATGACCCTATCACGCCGATTTAAAACCAGCCTGGCCTTCGTGCCACGCATCAAAGGTGGAGTTAAATCATTGGCTTAGGCTGCCCGGGAACTTATTTGCGTTCCAAAGATTATTGGGCCAATGGGAGGCGTGCCATGACCAAAACGGACATGGGTGCTGCTGATACCGCTCAACCCGCCGACGACATTGCCTGGCGGCATTTTTGGTTGGCGAATGTGGTGGTGGAAACCGATGGGCGGCCGCTTGTGCGCGCTACGCGTCCTGAGTTGCGGCCCCGCAAAGAATCCCTGAGCCGGCGCCTGCAGAGGCTTCACCATATGCGGGCGATACTGGGCGCACCGCGGCACTAAACTTTATCTTGTTTTGTACCCGCGCCGGTAATGGCGCGGGTACGCAATGTCGGATCAAAACCAGTTGCTGCGGTCCTCGCAGCGGAACGGACGTCGATCAGCCCGGGCAGACGGACAGGCCGGTGCAGGCACCGAGCGTATAATTGGCCGCGACGGCGTTATCGCCCGCGGACTCGAGTGCCTCGTCGGAAACGTTGAAGTTCAGGATGCTGTCGTCGATCTGTTCGAGCTCAATCTTGGTCATGGTCTATCCCTTTTTGCGGCTCCGCCGTGGAGCTGTTTCACAAGCTAGGATTAAACCGTCAATTTGCATGTGACGGAAGTCACACAACTTGCGTTTTTCCGGTGCGGCCGAATGGAGATGTTCTGTTTTCGCCGGAAACAGACGTCGGCAAGCGACGCCGTTAACCGTGTTTGCGGTTATTTCCGCGCGATCATTCCGCCTTCGCGAGCGCCGCGCCGGTGCGCGGAAGAATGACCCGAAATTCGGTGAACTCGCCGGGCCTGGTGTCGACCTCGATCGATCCGCCGTGCTGCTTCACGACAATGTCGTGACTGAGGGAAAGCCCAAGCCCTGTCCCCTCACCGGCAGGCTTGGTCGTGAAAAACGGATTGAAAATCTTTTCCTTCACATCGGGCGGAATGCCGGTGCCGTTGTCGCGAATGCGGATCTCGACGCTGTCGCCAAGGCTTTTCGTCGCAGCCGTAAGCGTCGGCTCGTAACCATTTCCGCCTGCCTCGGCTTTGCGTTTGGTCGCTGCGTAGAAACCGTTGACGATCAGGTTGAGCAGCACGCGCGTGATCTCCTGCGGAAACAGATCGGCCGTGCCCGCGCCGGCATCGAATGACCTCTCGAGCGTAATGTTGAAACCCTGCTTCTCGGCCCGCGCCCCGTGATAGGCGAGATTAAGGCTCTCCTCGACGAGGGCATTGATGTCGACGATCCGGTGCTCGCCGGAGCCTTCGCGCGAGTGCAGCAGCATGTTCTTGACGATGCCATCGGCACGCTTGCCGTGCTGCACGACTTTTTCGAGATTGCTCCGCAAAGTCTTCGTCAGTTCGTCGATCTCGGCGCGCACCTTGTCATCGCACGAGATGCCTTTCAACGTATCCTGAAGTTCATCGATCAATTCGCTCGAAACGACCGAGAAATTGTTGACGAAATTGAGCGGGTTCTTGATCTCGTGCGCGATGCCGGCGGTGAGCTGGCCGAGCGAGGCGAGCTTCTGGGTCTGCACCAGGCGATCCTGGGTGGTGCGCAGATCCTCCAGCGAAGCGGCCAGTTCGCGCGTGCGGGCCTGCACCTCATCGAACAACCGCACATTCTCGATCGCGATCACCGCCTGGTCTGCAAACGTTGTGACCAACTCGATCTGCTTGTCGGTGAACGGGCGCGGTTCCCGGCGTTGCAGCGTGAACACCCCGACGATCGCTCCTTCCCTCATCAGCGGCACGCCCAGCCCGCTGCGCATGTTGGCGACACCGGCGTAATCCCGAAGGCGGCGTTGGTCGAGATCCGGATCGGATAGCAGGTCCGGAACATGAATTGTACGCCCTTCGATAATTGCGCGCCCGAAGACCGATCCTCGATCGGGCCTCGCCGGATACCGTGCAAAGAGATCGCGTTGCTCTGCGGTAAGTCCGAAGGTCGAAGCCAGCGGATAAATATCGCCCTCGCGGCGCCGGATGATCCCGGTGTCCGCCTCGCAAACGCGGGCCGCAGAATTCGACGAGCGTATCGAGCACGGCCTGCAGGTCGAAGGTCGAGCGGCTGATGACCTTGAGGACGTCAGAGGTCGCGGTCTGCTGCTGCAGCAATTCGCGCAGTTCGTTGAGCAGCCGCGCGTTCTCGATGGCGATGACGGCCTGGGCAGCGAAATTGCTGACAAGCTCGATTTGCTTGTCGGTAAACGGGCGGACTTCCTGACGATAGATGCTTATGGCGCCTATCAGAGTGTCGCCTTTAAACATAGGTACGCCCAGAAACGTCCGCGCGCGCTGGTCTTCGACCAGGGCAACCATGCGCGGGTTGCGTTCAATATATGGCGTCTCGGCGGTCAGGTCGGCAATGTGAACAATTTTCTTCGTTGCAGCGATCCGAGCGAGTGGACCTTGCGGATTTCCGCGAAGCTCAAGTTTCGAATCCTGTTTCAACCACTTAGGATAAGGAAGCGTGTCGCTTTCTATCGCGACCACACGAAAGGCCTCACCTTCGCTGAGAAACATGTGACCGAACTTGGCCCCGCAAATACGAATGGCGTTTTCCAGCATGGCCTTGAATACCGGCGCGAGATCGCCGCTTGAGCCCGCGATCACCTTGAGCACATCAGCGGCGGCCGTCTGTTGCTGCAGCGATTCGCGCAGCTCGTTGAGCAGGCGGGTATTCTCGATGGCGATGACGGCCTGCGCGGCGAAATTCTGCACCAGCTCGATCTGCTTCTCAGTAAACGGGAGCACCTCCTTACGGTAAATGGCGATCGCGCCGACAGGTTCGCTTTCCTTGAACATCGGAACGATAAGCAAAGTACGAATGCCGGCGATTTCGACGCCGGCGACCGGCAGCGGGTCGCCTTGCAGGTACGACGGGTCGGCGCGCATATCTGCAACCTGGATCGGGCGACGCTCCTCGGTAGCGCGCGCCATCGGCCGGTCCGGACCGGGGCGGTATATCGCTCCGCTGCGCCACTGCTCGATCCAGGCCGGGGGCAGGTCGCCATGCATCGCAACCGTACGGAAGCCGTCGCCCTCGTGCAGCCAAAGCGTGCCATAGCTGGCCTCGCAGAGCTCGCTCGCCTTCGCCAGCATGGTGCTGAATACCGGATCAAGCGTGCCAGGCGAGCTGGAGATCACCTTGAGCACGTCGGCGGTGGCGGTCTGCTGCTGGAGAGATTCGCGCAGCTCGCTGAGCAGCCGCGCATTTTCTATCGCTATGACGGCCTGGTCGGCGAAGTTCTTGACGAGGTCGATCTGCTTGTCGGTGAACGACAGGACCTCCTGCCGGTAGATGCTGATGACCCCGATCAGCTCGTCATCCTTAAGCATCGGCACCGAAACGATTGTCCGGTAGCCGCCAAGGTCCGTGCCGGCGACCACAAAGGGATCACCCTGGCGGTACGCCTCGCGCTGCGTGGCATCGAGAGTCTGAACGGCCTGCTTGGTCGTTGCGGCACGGACAAGCGTGGTTTCGGGAGCGGGGTGAAGCGGCTTGTCCTTGCGCGCTTCGATGAACGCAGGGGGTGCGTTGTGAAATGCTGCCGCGAAAAATGCATCGTCCTTGCGCAAATAGAGCGTGCCGAATTTGGCTCCGCATATGTGGGTCGCGTTTGCCAAAATTGCGTTGAAGACTGATTCAAGTTTACCTGGCGACGAGCTGATCACCTTGAGCACGTCGGCCGTTGCGGTCTGTTGCTGCAGCGATTCACGCAGCTCGTTGAGCAGCCGTGTGTTCTCGATGGCGATGACGGCCTGCGCGGCGAAGTTCTTGACCAGCTCGATCTGCTTGTCGGTGAACGGTCGGACCTCCTGACGATAAATAACGATAGCGCCGACCAACTCGTCGTCCTTGACCATGGGGACCGCAATATGAGATCGCGCACCACCAAGTCTGGCCGAAGGGGCCGGGTTTGCCGACGCCGCTTCATCAAGCGTGTGGATTAATTTTTTTGTCTTCAGCAAGCGGTCGAGCGGGACGCCGGGTTCTGGCACGAACCGGTCACGCTGCCGAAGGGAATTGGCATGCGCCGTCGACACATTGAGCATTGCCGCTTGCCGAAATTTGCCGTCTTCGTGACGAAACAAAATGCCAAACTTCGCTTCGCAGATTCGTACAGCATTCTCCAGCATGGCCTGAAATACCGGCTGCAGTTCGCCGGTCGAACTCGAAATGACCTTCAGCACTTCCGACGTCGCGGTCTGCTGCTCCAGCGACTCGGACAGGTCATCGGTGCGCTGGCGCAATTCATTGAGCAGGCGCGCGTTCTCAATGGCGATCACAGCCTGCGCGGCAAAGTTTTTCACCAGCTCAATCTGTTTGTCGGTAAACTGCTTTACCTCTTGGCGATAGATGGCGATAGCGCCGACCACCTCATTGTCCTTCAGCATCGGAACCACGATCAGAGTTCGCGCGCCGGCGAGATCGACGGTGGCTTGGCGCAGCTTGTCCCCATGCGTTGGGGCCGTTGCTGTATCGGTCACTTGGAAGAATTCTTTTGTCTTTATCAGTTGCCCCAGCCCCAACTCTGGCTTGGGTTGGAATACCTGTTCGTTGCGCAGATACTCCACATAGGCTGAAGGCGCGCCATGCGTTGCGCCAATGCGGAATGCGTCTCCCTCGCGTAGCCAAAGATTGCCGAATTTTGCGCCGCAGATCCGCACCGCGTTGGCCAGCATTGCCTCAAACACCGGTTCGAGCTCGCCAGTCGACGAACTGATCACCTTCAGCACGTCGGCGGTCGCGGTCTGCTGCTCCAGCGCCTCGGAAAGCTCGGCGGCACGATGCTGTTCGGCTTCGAACAGCCGCGTGTTTTCGATTGCGATCACCGCCTGGTCGGCAAAGGTCTTCAAAAGGTCGATCTGCCGATCCGGGAGCAGGCCCACCTGGGCGCGCGTGACCGCAATACACCCCACGGGAACGCCGTCGCGCATTATCGGAACGGCCACGGCACTGCGATAACCGGCGACCGCCGCCATGTCGGCGAGGCCGTATTCGGGGTCCGCGCTGACATCAGGGACTTGCACAATCCTTCGCTCGAGGATTGCGCGCGACGCCACGCTGTTCCGGGTTGGCGGCGCGGGATAGGCGCGGCGGTTGAGCTCCAGCACCTCAGGGGTAACGCTGCGGTGCGCAACGAAATGCAGAAGCTGGCCATCAAAACGATAGACAAAGCAGAATTGGGCCTCGCACAGTTTCGCCGCGCTGTCGGCGATCATGTCGAAGACAGGCTGGGCGTCCGTCACCGAACTGGAAATGACACCCAGCACCTCGGAGGTCGCCGTCTGTTGCTCGAGCGATACCGACAGCTCCTCCGTGCGCTTCTGAACCTCGTCGAACAGGCGAACGTTCTCGATTGCTATCACCGCCTGGTCGGCAAAGGTGGTTGCCAATTCGATCTGTTTGTCAGTGAAAGGTCGCGGCGTGCGCCGTGCAATAAAGAAGACGCCGAGCGTAGTCCCCTCGCGCAGCAGCGGCACACCAAGGACCGCGCGGAATTGACCTAACTGCTGTGCTTTGGCGGCGTCATACTCCGGGTCGGTCAAGACATCGGGAATATGAACAACCCGACCCTCAAGCAAAGTGCGTCCAATTAACGTGCCCCGCTCCGGCCGGAGCGGGTGGATTTGCATATATTCGAACCATTCAGACGTGAATCCAAAGCTCGCGACGTGATAGTACGCGGCATCGGTCTCTCTCTGACGCGTCACCGACGCCATGTCTGCGTCGCAAAGCCGCGCCGCAGATTGGACCAGCGTGTCGAGGACGGTCTGCAAATCGAAAGTCGAGCGGCTAATCACCTTGAGCACATCGGCGGTGGCGGTCTGCTGCTGCAGGGATTCACGCAGTTCGTTGAGCAGTCGCGTGTTCTCGATGGCGATGACGGCCTGCTCGCCGAAGTTCTTTAACAGCTCGATCTGCTTCTCGGTGAATGGCCGGACCTCCTGGCGATACATGGCAACCGTTCCGATGATCTCACCCTCCTTGAGCATCGGCACCATTACAAAACTTCGGGCCCCCGCAATTTCGACTAGAGCAACGATGCGGGCGTTTCTTTCTGTGTACGACGGATCGATTCGGAGATCGGGAACGTGCACAACTTGTTTGGACTTGACGGCCCGATCCAGCGGAACGCCCGGATCCTCACGCAGGTCAACTACGGGATCACGTCGCCAATAGTCGACGTAACTTTCCTTACCGTGGACGGCGACGGCGCGGAAGACTAACCCCTCGCGCAGGAACAGGTTGCCGAACGTTGCCTCACAGAGGTGGGTTGCATTTGCCAATATAGAATTGAAGACCGGCTCAAGTTCCCCGGGCGAACTTGAGATGACCTTCAGCACTTCTGACGTTGCAGTCTGCTGTTCCAGCGACTCGGAAAGTTCGTCCGTGCGCTGGCGCAGCTCGTTGAGCAGCCGCGTATTCTCGATGGCGATGACGGCCTGCGCGGCATAGGTCTTCAGTGCCGCAGTCTGCCTGTCGGAGAGCTTGCCGGGCGCCAGCCGCACGACGCTGAGTGTGCCAATGGCGGTGTGGCCACGCATCAGCGGCATGACTGTCACCGCCCGGTAGCCGCTGGGCAGAAAGTTTTTCGCTCCAACGGCAAGTTCGGGCGGCGCTTCCCGGCCGTCAGGAATGTCCAGAATCTTTCGATCAAGAAACGCAGCGCCGTGTATGTATTCGCGCGTGAGCGGGATCGGCCACCGGCCCCGCCACGCTTTTGCCCGAACGGGATCCGCTTCGGCAAATGCGGCGGCCCGCAATTTATCTCCGTCGGGGAGCGCGATAAAAATGGCAGCGCCGGGAAAGAGCTTGAGCCCGCTCTGCACGATCGCCTCGAACACGGGCTGCGTGTCGGCCGGCGATGCGCTGATCATCCTGAGAATTTCAGCAGTCGCAGCCTGCTGATGCAGCGCTTCGTCACGCTCGCGCGCAAGCCGCGCGATATTCGTGTTCTCGGCAACGGCTTTGCGAAGGCGTGCGGGTTTCGGCGCACCGCGCCTCGATGCCTTCACGCGCCGCGCTTTTGGAGCCTTGCCACCGATCTTGCGCCGCTTCATTACCTTACGCCCCTGCCGGGCATCGTACGTATCAAATAAGCGCGCAAAAAGGGCCTTTCGCGGGGCTGCCTCCGAAGAGGCAATCTGCCTAAATAATAGAATGAATTGCGCTTAAGAGATGAGCAGGCTGCGCGGCAATTCGGCGGTTTTGCAGCCGGCCCTCGTCAGCCCGGCGGGACGCGCCAAATAACCCAAACAAATCCGTCGCTTCCAGAAGAATGACGCGTTGGCACGCGCCTTGCGAATACGTGTTTGCGGCGCCGGGACCGGGCCCGATTGCGCGTGCGTGCAAGCGCATGCGCGACCGCTACGACATCGCCGCCATCACCAACGACATCTACACCAAATGGGACGCCGAATATCTGGTGCGGTCGGGTGCGCTCGTGCCCGAACGGATCGCCGGCGTCGAAACCGGCGGATGCCCGCACACGGCAATCCGCGAAGATGCGTCGGCTAATCTCGCGGCGATTGCCGAGATGCGCCAGCGCTTCCCCGATCTCGACCTCGTGCTGATCGAGTTCGGGCGGCGACAACCTGGCGGCGACTTTTTCTCCGGAGCTTGCCGACCTGACGATCTATGTCATCGACGTCGCAGCCGGCGAGAAAATTCCGTCAAAAGGCGGCCCCGGCATCACGCGCTCTGACCTGCTGGTCATCAACAAAGTCGATCTCGCGCCCTATGTCGGCGCCTCGCTCGCTGTGATGAAGCGCGACGCCAAGCGCATGCGCGGCACGCGGCCCTTCATCATGAGCAATCTGAAGATCGGACAGGGCCTCGACGACATCGTCCGATTCATCGAGGAAAGAGGCGCACTTGACGACAGCGCTGCGCGCCGCGCCGTCGGCTGACGGCGAATGGTCGGATACTCCGCTACCGGGCGACCTCCGGTTGCGTGGCAAGATCGCCCTTCGCGGTACTTGATTTTGATCGCGATCAAGGCGTCAAATGCATCGTACACGTATCGATTTTGGAAAATATGACCGGGAGGTTGAAATGGCTGGTCTCGTCAATGCGGCAAAGCTTTGCGCAGGTCTTCTCGCGGCAACGTTCTTTTTGACCACCGTTGCGTCGCCGTCATACGCGGAAACGGGCGCGGTGCGCCTGAAAGTCAGCAATGTCGGGTTCATCGTCGGTATCGGCGGCGGCTCCGGCACCTTGACCTTCAGAGGCAAGACATACCCCCTGCGCGTCAGCGGCGTCAGCGCCGGTACGATCGGCGTGTCAGGGACGGACCTGGTCGGCACGGCCTCCAATCTGCGCACCGCCGCAGACATCGCGGGGACTTACTCGGCCGCTTCTGCCGGAATTGCCGTGGCGGGCGGTGGAAAGGCCGCAACCCTTCAGAATGCGAACGGCGTCGTGCTGAGGCTAGAGGGAAGGCAGGTTGGCTTTCAGGCGAACCTCAGTGTCAGCGGAGTAACCATATCCCTGCAGTAGCGATCGTTCGCTGCGCGGCTTGTAGTGCTCGTCACGCCGCCTGCGGCGGGCCTTCGGCCTCGCGGGCGCGCTGGAGGCCGAGCTGGCGCTCTCGCCATATGACGTAAAGCCCGGCGCCGGCCACGATGCCGGCGCCGACATAAACGAGCGTGTCGGGTAGCTCGCCAAACAACCAGTAGCCGAGCAGCAGCGCCCAGAGCATCGACGTGTAATCGAAGGGCGCAACCACGGAAGCCGCGGCGTAACGATAGCTCTCGGTCAACAGAATGTGCGCAAAGCCGCCGAGGACGCCGAGCGCAATCAGCGCGGCAAGCTCGCGCGACGTGGGCGAATGCCAGGCGAACGGAAGGGTCAGCGCGCCGGCAATTGCGCAGACAAGCGAGAAGTAGAACACGATCGATGATGTCGTCTCGCTCTGTGTCAGCCGCCGGGTCTGGATAACCGTTCCCGCATTGCAGAAGGCCGAGATGACGGCAAACATTGACCCGGCCGCTGCGGCTGTGCCGCCGATCGCCGCATAGCGGCCGATGTCGAGGTGCGGGATCAGCATCACGATGACGCCGGCAAATCCGATCAGCACCGCCGACCAGCGGTAGATGCGCACCCGCTCCTTCAGGATGATGGCGGCGAGCGCCACGGTGATAAGCGGCGACGCAAACGAGATCGCGGTCGCATCGGCCAGCGGAAGCCGGGTGAGCGCGGAGAAGTTGGTGAACATGCCGCCAACGCTGAGCAGGCCGCGGCCGAGCTGGCCGAGCGGCCGGCTCGTGCGCACCGCGGTCGCGAGCTCGCCGCGGATGGCATAGACGAGCACGACCGGCAGGATGGCGAAGGCGCTGCGGAAAAACACCATCTGCCCGATCGGTGCGACGTCGCCGAGCTTGCGCACCAAAGCCGACATGGCGGCAAAAAGCAGAGCTGAAATCAGTTTCAGGCCGATGGCCTTGAATGGATGCATCGCGGGCTCAACGAATCACCCATTCATACCGGCGCCGCTCCGCCTTGTCATCGCGGATGGGTCGGTGCACGCGCCCAGAACAGGTTAGACGCTACGCGTACCGATGCGTTGGTGCCGCAGCCAGAAACCGGCAAAATCAGCTGCGTCCGTCTTCCCTGTTGCGGCCGGTTGCCACCGGGCGCGTGCGCAATTCAACGCCAAACCACGGATTCCGTTTCATACACCCGTGGGCTTAATTGATCTTTCAGAGGAATGACCTGAAGGGTCTCGCTAATGCGCAATCGGCGAGCAAGAAAACCGATCACATAAAACAGCCGGTTACCGCTTCGCTGACCCGAGCTCTTTCATGACCGTTTCGGCGTTGTCGCCGACCTTGGCAATCGCGGCTTCAATCTCGGCTCTCGATTTTTTGAGACGCTTGCACCAATGACGCGCGAGATCCTTGCTGGATAAATCGACGCGATTTCGTTCTTTCCTTGCAGCCGAAGTTGTGAGCATGAGCGGCGATCCATGTGATCACCGGACAAGCGTCGAAGTGTCCATTTGTTCCGAAGGAACGAGGCAGGCCGCGACTCGTTGTCAGTACGGCCAAAGCCAAGTCTTACCTGCACCAAAAGACACAGGAGCATCAGTCATGGACTGGAATCGCGTGGAAGGTAACTGGAAACAGTTCAAAGGCCAGGTCAAACAGAAGTGGGGCGATCTCACTGACGACGACCTGGACAAAATCGAGGGTCATCGCGATCAGCTGGAAGGAATAATCCAGGAGCGGTACGGGATCGCGAAGGATCAAGTCAGGAAAGACGTCGACGCCTGGCTGGAATCGGTGTGACGCGTCGAATAAATCCGACACGTCTCGTCAAAAGCGGACATCTCAGCGATGTCCGCTTTTTCTTGGCCGCTTTGGTGCAATGGCGTCCCACAACGGTGTGCTTGCGGACCGCATTTGGTGCCGCAGCCAGAAACCGGCAAAAATCAGCTGCGTCCGTCTGCCCTGTTGCGGCCGGTTGCCACCGGGCGCGTGCGCAATTCAACGAGAACCACGGCTTCTGGTTCGCGCATCGTCAGTGGTCGGTTTCCCTCAACCGCCCGGATAGCCACCGATGATCGGCCTTGTGCTCGCGGACCGCGTGAGCTCCTACTTAAAGACGCTGGTGTACCGACGAATGTCCGCTTTCAGAATTTTGTCTGGGGTATTGCGACCGTTCTCGCTATCACGTTCTGGGCTGGATCGCTTTTCGCGGACATCGCCTCCACGGTGCTGTCAGGGTGCTGTCAATCAAATAGAGCTGGCTTGCTCCAGCTAAGCCACGGGGATCTGAACACATGACCTTTTCCTTGCGGAGGGTAAGGCCGTGGACTGTATGGACTGTTTTTCGCCCGAAGCAGATATTCTGTGACGTGACCTTGGCGGCCAAGAATTCCAGGAAGACTTTTACGTTGGGAGACCGCTGCCTCGGGAGGTTTTGCCGGCGATCTGCTCGGACATTTCGCAGTCCAACCGCCATGTCCGCTTTACCCCCGAAAGCGGACATGTGCGGTGCACATAGCCCATGTCCGCTAAGTGCCAATAGATGGGGTAATCGGCCGGGCGATCTTTGTGGATAGCTGAAGATTTTGGGTGCTGCGCTTCAGGCTGATGGTGAAACGAGGTCCGTGGTTTACGGCCTCAAGCATCAGAAGGAGAAGCGCAGCATGGAGCATTTTGCCGGACTGGACGTCTCAGTCAAGGAAACGAGCATCTGCATTGTGGATGACACGGGCAGGATCGTGCGCGAAGCCAAGGTTGCGAGCGAACCCGGAGCTCTGCTGCAGGTGCTGAAGAACAATGCCTATCACTTCAAGCGGATTGGACTGGAAGCCGGGCCACTGTCGCAGTGGCTTTACAGCGCTCTCGCTGAGTCGGGCTTGCCGGTGATCTGCGTCGAGACGCGGCACATGCGAGCGGTGTTGCAGGCGCAGATCAACAAGACCGACCGTAACGATGCCCGCGGTATGGCGCAGATGATGCGGGCGGGACTTTATCGTCCGGTGCATGTGAAGACGTTGCGCAGCCAGAAGCTGCGCATGCTGCTGACCCATCGCAAGCTGCTGCAGTCGAAGGCCATCGCCGTCGAGAATGACCTGCGCGGAACCTTGCGTAACTTCGGCCTCAAGGTCGGGATCGTTGGCAAGCTGAAGTTCGAGGCGCGCATCAAGGAACTGGTCGAGAATCTCCCCGATCTGGCCATCCTGGTCGAGCCGCTGCTCGCCGTTCGCAGAGTGCTGCGCGAGCAGACCGCCGTGCTGCACCGCCGCGTGCTGGCCATCGTGCAGGACGATGCGGTGTGCCGGCGCCTGATGACGACCCCGGGTGTTGGTCCGGTGGTGGCGCTGACATTCCGCGCCACCGTCGATGTGCCCGCGCGCTTTCGAAACTCCAAGGCAGTCGGGGCGGTATTGGGTCTGACCCCGTCCAGGTATCAATCGGGCGAGATCAATCGAACCGGCGCGATATCAAAATGCGGGGACGAGATGATGCGAGTGATGCTCTACGAAGCGGCCCAGAGCATGCTGGTACGCTCAGCCAAATGGTCCTGGCTCAAGGCCTGGGCGATGCAGATCGCCAGGCGCCGCGGCATGAAGAAGGCAATCGTCGCGCTGGCGCGTCGCTTGGCCGTCATCATGCACCGCATCTGGGTTGATGGCACCGAATTCCGCTGGAGCAAGAACGCTGTTGCAGCGTGAGCGCTGTACATAATCAAACCGGATAGGAGAAACACGAGTTCCACCTCGCGGTGGCATGATGTCCCTCACGGGACGATGGATGAGGTGAGTTCGCAATGTCCGCTGGACCTGCCGTTCGTCTGACGGCAAGGCCGCCCAATAGATTGTTCCACCTCGTTCTCGAATCCCATGATGGAAGGGCCTTGGTGCCGATTCCGAAGAGAAGCACGAGCCCGTGAGTGACATCGACACTGTGGTCGTGGACAGTCTGAAAACGCTTGACCCCAATCGGCCGATTAGAGAAGCGGACATTCAGGGCCTGTTAGGAAGCTCCCTTGAATTCAGACGAACACAGCAGTGCGGGGCAATATAATCCTGATTTCGGTGAACTCGCCCAGCTGTGTATCGACCTCGATTGAGCCCGCATGTTGCTTCACAATAATGTCGTGGCTGATGGAGAGGCCAAGACCAGTGCCTTCTCCGGTCGGTTTGGTCGTGAAAAACGGGTTGAACATCTTTTCTTTTACGTCAGGCGTCATACCGGTGCCGTTGTCGCGAATTCTGACTTCCACACGATCGCCAAGGTTTTTGGTCGAGGCCGTGAGAGTCGGCTCGTAGTCGCCACCATTAGTCTCTGCTCTGCGCCTGGTCGCAGCATAGAAGCCGTTTGCAATCAGATTAAGAAGAGCCCGCCGGATGTCCTGCGGGAAAACGTCTGCCCCACCGGCAGACGGATCAAAGGATTGCTTGAGCTTGACCTCAAAACCCTGCGTCTCGGCCCGCGCTCCGTGCCATGCTAGATTAAGGCTTTCCTCAACGAGAGCATTGATATCAATCACCCGATGCTCACCTGACCCTTCGCGCGAGTGCTGCAGCATATTCTTGACGATGGCATCCGCGCGTCTGCCATGATGCACGACCTTTTCGAAATTGCTTTTCAGCGTGTCGGTCAGTTCATTAATTTCAGTTCGGGCTTTATCGTCGAGTGGCATGCCCTTTAGGGTGTCCTGCAATTCACCGATCAGTTCGGCAGAGATACCTGAAAAATTGTTGACGAAATTGAGCGGATTCTTGATCTCGTGCGCGATACCGGCAGTGAGCTGACCAAGCAAGGCAAGTTTCTGTGTCTGCACGAGACGATCTTGGGTTGTGCGCAGTTCCTCGAGCGAGGCGGCCAGTTCGCGCGTGCGGGTCTCAACATTTTCGAACAGACGAACATTCTCAATCGCAATCGCCGCTTGGTCGGCAAAATGTTGCAACCAGCTCAATTTGCTTGTCAGTGAATGGCCTGACTTCGGACGTGTCAGCTCAAAACTCCGATTGGAGCGCCTTCGCGCAACATCGGGACACCAAGGATCGTGCGATAGGACCCGATCGCCGCCCTTCGAAATTGTATTCAGGATCAGCTTGAACGTCAGGTATATGAACGGCCTTGCGTTCTAGCAATGCACGTCCGGCCGCCGTGCCTCGATCGGGTTTGACCGGATATTTCTGATAATTCATAAATTCGGAAGAGAACCGCTGTCCGGACTCCGAGCGATAAACATCATCCTCTTGTTACGAGATAATTGTGGCTTTCTCGGCATCGCAGAGTCGGGCGGCCGAATTCAACAAGGGTTTGCAGCACTGTCTGCAGATCGAAGGTCGAGCGGCTGATGACCTTGAGCACGTCGGCGGTGGCGGTCTGTTGCTGGAGCGATTCCCGCAGTTCGCTGAGCAGTGCGCGTGTTCTCGATGGCGATGACGGCCTGGTCTGCAAAAGTGTTCGACCAGCTCGATCTGTTGCGGCGTGAAAGGCCGACGAACCGAGCGGACAAGCGCAATCACCCCAACGGGTGTTCCTTCCCGCAGAAGCGGAACACCCAGCATTGTCCGATAGCCATCGAGTTTGGCAGTCTCCAGTTCATATTCGGGATCATCGCGAATGTCATGGATGTGGACGGTTCTGCCTTCCAGCAGCGTGCGGCCGACACATGAACCCCGGCTTGGCCCAAGCGGGATTTTGCTGCAAATATTCCGCCTGGTTTCGACTGCGAATGCTGGTAAGACGCAGCCAGCCGAAAACCAGGGTCGCCCGGGAGCCAGATGTTCGCGATGTCGGCCTCGCACAGACGCGCCGCTGACTCGGTCAGCGTATCGAGCACGGTCTGCAGGTCGAACGTCGACCGGCTGATGACCTTGAGCACGTCGGCAGTAGCGGTCTGTTGCTGCAAGCGATTCGCGCAGCTCGCTGAGCAGGCGCGCATTCTCGATGGCGATGACGGCCTGTGCGGCGAAGTTCTTGACCAGCTCGATCTGCTTGTCGGTGAACGGCTGCACCTCCTGACGATAAATAGCAATCGTTCCGACCAGCACATCATCTTTGAGCATTGGCACGAGAACGATTGTACGAGCGCCGCCGAGATCGGAAACCGCAACAACGGCTGGATCGCCGTCGATACGCCTGCCCTTTGCGAATGTCTTCAATTTGAACCACGTCCTTCGTCCTGACCACCTGAGCATGACCACCACTTGGATGGGGGCGATCAACGCGTGCAGCGAGCTTCGGCAAATGCAGGCGGCACGTTGTGACGCGCAACAATGCGGAAACGTCTCCATCGTTCAAATTAAGCGTACCAAACTGGGCGTCACAGAGCCGCGTCGCGTTGCGAGCATTGCATTGAACACCGGCTCCAGATCGCCGGGCGAGCTGCTGATGACTTTGAGCACATCGGCAGTGGCGGTCTGTTGCTGCAAGGATTCCCGCAGCTCGTTGAGCAGCCGTGCGTTCTCGATGGCGATCACCGCTTGGTCTGCGAAGTACCCACCAGTTCAATCTGTTTGTCGGTGAACGGGCGCACTTCGCTCCGACGCACGGTCAGGGAACCGATGGCCTCGTTCTCTCGCAATAGTGGGACTGAGAGGATCGTCCGATGCCCCAACCGCACCGCCATCGCGTGCCCGTCAGGAAACTCGTCACCAGCTGCAGTAAGGTTGTGGATATGAACAGGTTTTGCATCAATGACGGCGCGACCGGCGGTCCATTTTCTTGTGAGCGGCCATTTGTCGAAATCCATCGGGATCGGCCCGTGATGGGCCCCGAAGACGAGCAATTCACCGTCGCGCAACAGGATCACGAAATCGATCCGTCACAGAGGCGGACAGCCGATTCCACGAGTGTGTTCAACACAGCCGACAGGTCGAATGTCGAACGGCTGATGACCTTGAGCACGTCGGCAGTGGCGGTCTGTTGTTGTAACGATTCGGAAAGCTCGCGCGTGCGCTGCTGTTCGGCTTCGAACAGGCGCACATTCTCAATTGCAATTACTGCTTGGTCGGCAAAGGTCTTCAACAATTGGATCTGTCGGTCGGAAAACGGTGCGGCTTCAGCTTTGGCGGCTGTAAGCGCGCCAACGGGTATTCCCTCGCGCAGAAGCGGAACTGCAAGCACGGCCCGCCATCCCCCAGCTAGTGCTAATTCGTGCGAATACTCCGGGTCCTCGAGCACGTCAGGAACGTGAACGATTTTGTGGTCCAAGATGGCGCGGCCGCCAAGGTGTGAGCGCTCGGGTCGTTTTAACTGCTGCAGCTCGTTTAGGTACCCGTCGCGGCGGGTGTGAAGTTATTGGTGGCTACAATTCGCAAACGATCATTTTCGTACAGATAGACAACACCAAACATTGCCCCGCATAAACGCGACACGCTCTGGACAATCGCATCAAACACGGGTTGGGCGTCAGCCGGTGACTGCCGGATGATGCGTAGCACTTCACTCGTGGCCGTCTGTTGCTGAAGCGCATCGTCGAGGTCACGGGTGCGGCGGTCGAGCTGTTCGCGCAGGTCGGCAACGCCGGCGGCCACTTTGCGGAGCTTGGGCCCAGCAGTGCGGCGCCGTTGTTTCGGCTTGCGGACACGTACTCTACTACGCCGTCCCATGTCACCCTCTGGGCGGTCACGACAATTCAATTTTACGTAAGTTCCGACAGTCCTGCTATGTCCGCTTTGGGTCAAAAGCAGACATGTGCAGTGCAACTCGATATGTCCGCTTTACACCTGATTGCGACCGTAAAAGCCGACATCGCCTTACAGGACGCATGCTCCTCAAGGCGAAACTGATCTACCGCCGCACAGGGAATCTGCGCGCCGTCCAGCTTTTGCTTGGTCACACCAAGATAGAGAGCACTGTGCGGTATCTCGGCATTGATGTGGACGATGCGCTCGCGATTGCGGAGCAGGTCGACGTTTGAAGGTACCGGGCGCAGCAGAAGTGCTCTACCCTTCACACGGGAGAGGTCGTAGGTTCAATCCCTACAGCGCCCACCATGAAATCAGTGGGTTAGCGCGACCAACGCTTACGGCGAATTCATTTGACAGCACCCTGACAGCACCGCGCCCCCGTTGCGTGCGTGAATACGCCGCACCCGCCACTGCCATCCCCGAACGCGGGAGCGAGAACGGTCGCAAACACTGCCCAACAAAATTTGTGGCTCCACAACCGCAACCCCAAAACCAAAGAAAACCCCAGCGCGAGCCGGGGTTTGTTTTCGCAGCGGCTGCTAGTTTGGCTTTGCATCATCGCCATCATCCACACCAACCGCCATCTTCTGCGCTGCTAACGAGATCAGCCGCTTCGGTCTGTTGTGAGCCTCGATGATCAGGCGCCGCAGCAACTGGTGCACGAGAACATTCTCTTCAAGGGCACCGGCAAGGTCGCCTGCGTTTCTCGCAAGCAGCGCAGCAGCGATACGGTTCAGCAATTGGGTGAGGGTCCAGTTTAGTTCAGTTTCAAACGAACGCGGATACGACATCGACGCCTCCTGTTTTGGTTAACAGGACCTTAATCGCCCAAGGTAAAAAACCGGTTTATGGCCGCAGCTCATAACTGGACAAATTCTGCCTATTTGATGGGGCTTTAGAGGTATCAATCGCGATGCGCCATCGCTCGTTAAGTGCCCTTCACGATCTTGATCGGCATCCTGAGGTCGATCAGGCGCGCCTGCAGCAGAGACAGCGAGAGTTTGTCCTTTGCGTTGACCCAACGGTCGTTGCTGCCGGGATGGTTGTCGCCCTCATGAAATTCCAGGAGCGGCCCACGGGCAGAGCCAAGTTTTGGCCCGAGATCGGTCTTGCTGAGGAGCCAAAACGCTTTGGCGCTCGGTTGGTCCTCACACTCCCAGTGTTCCGACCAGTAGCTTTTACACATGGGCTTGTCGAAGTCCCCCGACCCAATCTCGTGGGAGTCGCAAATCCTCTCAATCTCTTTCTCGGTCTTGTGCGGAATGGCTTGGTCGATGAAGAACTTGCGCCACGTCGGCGCGGGCGGCGGCTCCATCGTCCACTCGCCGAGTGAAAGCTGGTAGGTGTAGCCGTCTTCGCCGTCGAGCTCATACCAGTACATGGTTTGAGCAACCTCCGCAGGCGATGCCAGCAGGGGCTGGCTCGTCTTGCGAATGAAGGAGCGCGCATCGCTGACGAACGCTGCCGTCAGCAGGCTTCCTGCGCCAATTAGAAATCCACGTCGTGATTGCAGCATGAGAAAACCCTCCAAGATTTCACACGCATCTGGAGGGCTGGCGACCTACTGTTGCCCTTGCGGGCCACATCGTCGTGCCACCGTTGCCGGTCTGCGGCTGGTTGGCGGGACCGTCAGGTCCTCTCAGGATGCGAGTTCACAGTTACCGCGTCTGCAGGTCGTGTCAACGGCAGCGATTTCAATGTCCGCTTTCGGGGGTAAAGCGGACATGACGTTTTGCACCGCAATGTCCGCTTTTGACCCAAAGCGGACATGGCCCCGATCGGTTATTCCGATTGCCGGGAGTGTAATAACCTAGACAAGTTTTTCCGTTGCACCGATCGCAGCCAATGCCGTCACAGGCAACTGGCTGCGACCGGATTGGGATGACCGTCAAATGAAGCACTGGATCAGCTGGCTGCCAGGGCTCGAAACCCTCCGTCGATATGAGGCGGCATGGGTCCCGCACGATATCTTCGCCGGGCTTGTCCTGGCGACGATGCTGGTCCCGGTTGGAATTGCCTACGCGACGGCATCGGGCTTACCGGGCATCTACGGTCTTTACGCAACGATCGTCCCGCTGTTGGCCTACGCGTTGTTCGGGCCAAGCCGCATTCTCGTCCTGGGACCGGACTCGGCTCTGGCCGGCGTCATCCTTGGCGTCGTTCTTCCATTGTCGGGTGGCGATCCCGCCCGCGCCGTCACTTTGGCCGGCATGATGGCAATCGTTTCAGGGACGGTCTGCATTCTGGCGGGCATCGCGCGGCTGGGTTTTGTGACCGAGCTTCTTTCCAAGCCAATACGCTACGGCTACATGAACGGAATTGCATTGACCGTATTGATCAGTCAACTGCCAAAGCTCTTCGGCTTTTCCATCGAGAGTGAAGGACCCCTGCGGAGCCTGTGGGCGATCGCCGGCGCGATCCTTGGAGGAAAGATAAACTGGGCAGCGTTCGCGATCGGCCTTGGCACCTTGCTGACGATCCTGCTGCTGCAGAACAGCAAACGAGTGCCCGGTATTCTGATTGCCGTTGTCGGAGCGACTGCGGTCGTCAGTGCATTGGATCTTGGGGCCCGTTATGGGGTGGCGACCCTGGGTTCCCTTCCCCAGGGGTTGCCGGGTTTCACCATTCCCTGGATCGGCTATGACGACATCGTCCCGGTGCTGATTGGCGGCTGCGCCATCGCGCTCGTATCATTTGCCGACACCAGCGTGCTTTCGCGTGCCTACGGTGCGCGGTTGGGGACCCATGTCGATCCCAACCAGGAAATGATCGGACTTGGCGCCGCCAATCTGGCAACCGGCTTTTTTCAGGGATTTTCGATCAGCAGCAGCAGCTCGCGGACTCCCGTTGCGGAAGCGGCCGGCGCCCGCACGCAATTGACAAGCGTCGTTGCCGCGCTTGCCATCGCCGTGCTTCTGCTGGTGGCGCCTAACCTCCTCCAGCATTTGCCGACTGCTGCACTGGCCGCTGTCGTGATCGCTTCCACCATCGGTTTGATTGAGGTCGCCGACCTCAAACGAATCTATCGCATCCAACAGTGGGAGTTCTGGCTATCGATCGTCTGCTTTGTCGGGGTGGCCGTGCTCGGAGTGATCCCGGGAATAGGTCTTGCGATCGCAATCGCCATTATCGAGTTTTTATGGGACGGCTGGCGCCCGCACTCCGCAGTGTTGGCTCGCGCCTACGGCGTCAAAGGTTATCATGACATCACGAGATATCCGGACGCGCGCCGGATCCCCGGACTGGTCCTTTTTCGGTGGGATGCGCCGCTGTTTTTCGCCAACGCTGAATTTTTCAAGGAGCGCGTTCTCGGCGCCGTGGCAACATCGCCGACGCCCGTGCGCTGGCTGGTCGTTGCAGCGGAGCCGGTCACCAGCGTAGACGTCACCGCCGGCGATACGATCGCCGAACTGGACGAGGTGTTGCACGCGCAGGGTATCGAGTTTTGTTTTGCCGAACTCAAGGATCCCGTAAAGGACAAGTTGAAGCGATTTGGATTGTTCGCGCAGCTTGGCGAGAATCAGTTTTTCCCGACCCTTGGCGCAGCCGTTTCCCGCTACCTGGAAACCAACAAGGATGTGGACTGGCAGGATTGGGAGGACCAGGCGTAAACGTCAGGAGCGCACGCTGGGTTTGATGTCCGCTATCGCTTCCGCATCGCAAAATGTCTGCTTTTGACCCAAAGCGGACATCGGTGGACAAGTTTCCACAAGCTCGCGTGCCGTGCAGATTTTTGCTCCGTGCGCCGGGCTATTTTTGCTAGGACGAGATAGCTGAGCGAAATCAGGCAAGCATGGCAGGGAAGACCAATTACGCGGCGGGAGGCATCGTGGTACGTGGTGGCGCGCGCCCGCGCGTCGCCGTCGTTCAGCGAAGAAAAGACGAACGATGGATACTGCCGCGCGGCAAATTAAAGCGTAACGAACAGGTCATTAATGGCGCCCGGCGTGAAGTGGCGGAAGAGACGGGCCATCGGGTGCGTGTGCGCCAATTTCTTGGCGCAATTGCCTACCGGGTGCGCGGCCGACCAAAAGTAGTGCAGTTCTGGCTTATGAATGCGAGTGTACGGCCGAGCCGCGATCTAACGAAGGACATCATGGCGGTCGAATGGTTGCCGCTCGCTATGGCGATCCGGCAACTGAGCTATCCGCTAGAGAAATTGTTCCTGAACAACGTTGGTCGCCATGTGATTTTGCGCAGCAAGCGTCGCCCGCGGCCCAAGGTGCGCGCGCATGCCGCCAAGGTAAGGCGGCGGCGCTTGCCTGGCAAAACGCGTGCAGCCAATGCCAAAATAACCGCATCGAGGACAGCCGCGCGCGCCCGCCAGACAATGCTGCAACGGGCGATCGGGCGTCTCGCACGATGAGCGAGGCTATAGACTGCCACCAGCTCACTTCCTCAGTTTGATAGAAATCCGAGGCGACGTGCCTCAGCTATACGAACGCGTATCTTTTTCTTTCAGCCAGCAACGCTTACATTTTTATTTCCGGCTGACGGCAATTGAGGCTGCGCGACAGCGCTGCGCCGGTGTGGTAATTTCCAGAATGTCTTTTCGCGTTTAAAGCGGGAATGCGCTTTGCGCGCGCGATCAAGCAATTGATGAATTTGCGCCTGCTGGTTGCCGATAATGAGACCCGCGGCAAATGCGCGCTGGCGATTTTGCTCTGCGGTTAAACCGCGCCGCGGATTCGCGATTATTTCCGCGAATAACGCCTTGCGCGTCACGATATCATTGATCCCGCCGAGGCGATTCTGCAATTGCATCAGGGATGACAGAACTTTTTTGCACCGCTTCACGGCCTTCTTGCCCTGATACACGATTGGAAAAGAATTCGACCGCATACCGAGCTTTTTTGACCTGAATGCGTAGCCTGTGCAGTTGCTCCGGATTCAAGTCGCCGATCTTTGCGCCACGTCGCCTGATCCTCTTGCAACGCCGCGAAAGCTGCTCAGCAGCATGACTCTCGATCGGCATTTCACGGCGGCTGCGGATTAGCGGATCTTCCGACATGCTCCAGGGCCCGACCTCGACCCATTCTGCGGTGTCGAGGACGAGCATGCGGAATCGAGCCGACTGAACTGCCTCCTGCACGCGTCTATAGCTCTTTAAGCGCTGGCGCGCGAACATCTTCCTGATACTCAGAAGCCCCCGTTCATTTACGTGTTGCTTCCGCAGCGGCGTGATAACCTCAATAAGAAGCGTGTCCAAGTCGCGCGCCGGGCCAAATTCTCGTGCAAGCCATCTCAACTCATTCTTGACCCAGTTGATTCGATCGTCGCTCACGATATCGGAAAAGAGCGACATGGCTGCGCGAAGTCTGCGCAGCGCGACGCGCATCTGATGCAGCGCCTCAAATTGTCCATTCTTAGTTGCCGATATGTTCGCGATCAAATGGCGTAAGCAAGACCTGCCAATCAATGTGAAGGCTTGGCCCGTACTCATCCCTGGCCTTAACTCCGGATCGCATGCCTTTTCAGCGGCGACCGGTGTCTTCTCAACTAGTTCATAGCCGCGCTCGGACTTACTTTTGACGTCGAGCTGAGCGGGCACGGCATCGTTTATGGCGCGCGCGATCTTGAAAAGATCGGCAGGGTTGCCGTGCTCAAGCTCAAGTTCAATCTCGGAAACCGGGCATGACGAATCGGTCGCAACAATTTGCCCCTCGTCGACCGCCACGGCGATGGCGGTGTTATTGCCGTTCAGATGGTAGGCCGTCCGCTCAATCCGGGTCTCGAAGATCGGCTTCAAAGCATTGCGAACATCGTCGGTGAGAATTGGGCCGAGTGCAGTATCCATCACGCGGGTAAAATCCGGTTGATCACCTTCGATAGACTGCTCCCACTCCAATCGCTCGAACCAATCGGAGCCTTTATTAACGCTCTTTATGGTCTGGAGGCGCTTGTCGCCGATGTGGCGCACCCGCAAGGTCAGTCCGTGATCGCGTAGGAACTGATCGTCGGAATCGAAATAGATCGAATCCAGCGTTTCGTGGGTAGGATCATGAAAAGCGTCCGCAAAACTCGGATGATTTTTCAGCACGGCGATATCTTCGGGGGCAACCCGAAGCTTTAGTTCAATTTCCTTTGCCCTACCATCCATGACGCATTACCAATGCCTACCAAGGGCATTATCGCTGCTCTTTAAACAAAAGGAGACCTCGGGGGAGTGCCGTTAAGCGGGTAACCAAGCAAAACACTATAGGACAGGATGCGTCTCTGAAAAGGGGACTTCGAGGTCAAATCGACCTATTTGAGCTAGAAGTTCTGTGTGCGGACTGCCTTGATCAACGGCCTGCCGGGCTTCGTGACCCGAGAAGCCGATGGCGAACTCCGACGACCACCCTCGAAATCGACGATGGGATGATCACGGCAATCTATGCGCAATCCCGAAAAGAGTAGGCACCTGCACAGGCTGCGGGCATGTGGCTCGTTGCCAACCCGGGCCGTCCACACATGGCCCATCGCAACATTCGCGACGATGCGCCCTTTTGACCGCTAATGGCACCTTGGGACATACTGCACCGCACATGTCCGCTTTCAGGGGTAAAGCAGACATGACTTGGTGCACTGCAAATGTTTGCTTTTGACCCGAAGCCGACATCCGTACGGGCAAGTTCCTTTTTGCATCTGATCAATCCACCCACGAACGCAACGCACGCAAGGTAGGCGTCTTTTTGTGTTGATGTTCGCCCATGCGGTGCAAGAGGCGGGCCAGCGCAGACACTCCGGCAGCGGCATTGGGTCCCTTGTTTAACATGATGCATTCGGCTCGCGCTGACATAGCGGCATCTGTCATTTCGCCGCGAGACGGCAGGCCTTTGGTCACCAGTCCTTCAAGCACTTGGGTCGCCCAGATTGCGGGCACATGGGCGGCTTCACAGAGCCACAAAATTTCCTCCTGCATCTCCGCGAGCCTTTCAAATCCTAGTTCGATAGCAAGATCGCCGCGCGCGATCATAATTGCCAGCGGCTGACGGCCCGCCGCATGAACGATAATCTCAGGAAGATTATGCACCGCGCGTGGAGTTTCGATCTTCGCTACCAGCGCTAAAGAACGCCAGTCCTCACGACGTGCCGCGAGTTCCTTTTGCAGCGTGGTTACGTGCGCCGCCGTCTCCACAAATGAATAGCCCACCATGTCGGCGTGTCGCGCGATGAAGTCGAGATCGGTGGTATCGCGTTGGGTCAACGGATCGAGACCGAGATCGACACCGGGAAAGTTCAAGCCTTTTTCCGCCTTAAGTTTGATGCCCTTGGCGCGGCCTTCCTCGATTCGCGCAATCAGCCCATTCGCTGTGCGGCGCAAAATGTGGCCGCGCAATTTCCCGTCATCAATTGAAATTGGGTGCCCAACATCGAGACGCGCAAAGACCTGCGGTAGTGTACAGCCGGTGCTGAAGCAATCTCGCCCCGTCATTTCATCATTTGTGAGGAGTAGTTCATCGCCCACATGCAGCCGATCTTGGCCAGAAGGTACAGTCACGTTATCGGTTCTTACTTTCGGTCCCCCAATATCCATTAGTACCGGAATGCGCCGGCCAACCTTTGCCTCCGCCGCCCGCACATAAGCGATCATTTTGCTCCAGATCTCAGCATCGTCGTGTGCGCAATTAATACGAACTGCATCAGCTCCGCTGGCCGCTAAATTAGCGATCACCTCCGAGTTTTGTGCGGCGTCAGTACCCAAAGTCACCAGAATTCTTCCCACACGGCCGACTTGCGGTTCACCAAATATCTCTTGGCAGTTCTGGGCGAGATACCGCTCGCCACGAAAAAACTGTCGTTGTGATGGCCAGCGAATTCCTTCGGGAGCGGCGCTGCCCGCGATCCCGCAGAGCGCAAGAATTACGGTATCCAGCGATGCAAGTACGCGACTCTCGGCTCGCCCCAGGGACGAGAGGCCGAGCGCCATCAAGCGGCGCTGTAATGGTCGAAGGTCTTGACGTCGGAAAGCTAGATAGTGAGCGAAGTTCAGGGCACCGACGCGAAAGGTCGGTCGATCGATACGCGCCGACCAGCGGTGAAAGATAGCGCGGCCTTGCTGAGCAGTGCGGTCACGCAAGCGCACGACCTCTGCGAGTATCTCACAAGCGTCTCGCTGAGCGCCATTATAGAACATGCCAGGGGGACTCAAAAACACCGCTAATTAATTCAGCTCTCTGTGTCTGCAGCATGACATGCTCGCGCCGCCCTATAGTCCCGACCGAGGGCATCACGATCGAAGCTTGAGCAAAGCGTAAGGAGTAAATCGATCGTTCCGCCGACGGTCTCAGCCGTGGCTTGGCGCTTCGAAGCGCGTCTTTGCGATGGATCAAACTCGCTTCCACGCTCCAGCATCTGGCCCCCCGGCGGACGATAGCGAACGCGGACGGCCGAGGCCGAATGTCCGCTTCTCTAATCGGGGGAATGGTGTCAAAACTCTTTGCAGCATTGTCCATAGCGAATAATCAGATACGATGGGCGTCTACGGCCACCTGTTCGGCAAATAACGGTTGACTGCGTTGCTGATGTGATTGTTAGCGGGCAATCGGGAAGGTGCTGGCCGGCGAGAACACGCCCTGAAAATAGCCTGGGAACAAATTAGGAAGCGAGCGGTGGCAATCCGGTGGCAATTGGCTATTGCGGGGATAGCGGCCATCGACTTGCTAAGCAACAGGATGAATTCAGGCCCGCAGGGCGGCAGCGGATTTCCGCTTTTAATGATTGGCGATCGGGCCAAATTGCGGAACTTCGATCCGTATCCCGTTGTCATGAGTTGATAGCGGTAGCGGTTTCGCAAATCAATGGTGATCCAATGTTAGCGACCACCTTGTTGATCCCGCGTTGGAAATCACCGTCGCGCACCTCAAAAAAATAATTGCGTTGCAGCGTGCCGGTCGCAGGATCCGATGACGCATGAAAACGCCGAGGATTTGACGGCCAACGTCCTGATCGGAAGGTCGGTCAGGCATAGGTCGACAATAGGGTTCGCTCGCCATCGCTCCTATGCCCGCACGGCAACGGTGGACAAGATTGCACAACCGATTGGCAACCTTGCCTGTTGCGGGAGCGGGTGCCGCAGGTAGGTGCGCTGATAGTGGCGTTGGCGCTCTATGAGTTGGATGCGCGCAAAAAATTGAGCAATGATGGCTCGGATTGTCGCGTCTAGTAGGCGCTTCCATCGTTGCGCTAAATCAAAACCAGTGCTGTCCAATTTGCTACATAGACCGGCCGCGCGGGCATTCTCGGCCCGCGCCTCAGGGCGGCCCTAGCTCAACGACGCCCCTCAGCTTCGCCAACGGCTGGGGCCGTTCTTGGTTTGCGACGTAAATAGGGATAATTTCGCAATGCCGCGTTACTACTTCCACCTCACCGACGGAAGACAAGTTCTGAATAATCACAAAGGCATTGATCTCTCAGGCAATGCTGCCGCTCGCGAGGATGCGGTAACGCTGGCACGTAGCCTCAAACACGGCGCGGTCATGCCGGATGGGATTGGGCGGATGGTTCGTCACCATCGTCGATGCGTGCACGGCCATAAGATCGACGAAGTACCAATAGCGGATGTTTGAAAGTATTCCGCTTTTGGGGGTCAGGCGGCCCGGTGTAAGCAAACAGGAGCGGGCAGTGGAAATCGCAACATTCCGAACATGGTTGGTCAAGCACGGGAGTCAGATGATGCTGGCGAGCACCCACGGGGACACGAGGGCCACGGCGAAATTACAGTGCATCGCGAGGGGCGGAGCACTCGGAATCCGCTGAAGGCCCGCGCCAATCACTTGATCCCCGGATCGTGCGCCGCGCCTGCGAGGAACCGGCCTAGATGCGTCTCAATTGCCGGGCCCGAAAAGCCGCGTTTAGGCGCTGACCAGTTCCACACTTCGTGGAAGAGCGAATGTCGCAGTCCGAGAATCATGTCCGTTTTATGGCAAAGCGGACATCGGCGTGTGCATCGCAAATGCCGCTTTTGATCCAAAGCGGACATTGGCCTAGGCCTCCCAAAACCATTTACTTGTTTCGGCGCAAGCATCAGCCTTGCTGCACGTAAAGTCAGCCAGATCGCGGTCGCTGAGTTTTCTGAGTTCGTTTCGTTCGCGGATACGGCGGCACCATTCAGTAACGCACTGACGGAATGCCTTTAACGTGATTATCTCGTAGCGCCACTGAAAGGTTCGGGCGGGAACGGCGAAATAAGTCGATATGCGAATGTGCGCGGTCATGGTGACCTCCTTGAAGCAGGCCTATCCATGCCATTGCGGGCGGCTGGTCCTTGCCAGCTAACTGAATTAGCGCTGAATTTGCCCTGATTTTTCCCTTAGAATGCGCTGCGAGACCCGTTCTCGAGGGAATCCATTTGATCTACCAGTTTGCAGACTATTCCCTCGATGTTGACCGCCAGGAATTGCGGCACGGGGCAGAATTGGTCGACGTTGAACCGCAGGTTCTCGACCTTCTGCAATACTTAATCCGTCATCGGGAGCGGGTGGTCAGCAAAGACGATCTAATTGAGCACGTCTGGCATGGCCGCATCGTATCAGATTCCACGCTCACCAGCCGGATTACCGCCGCCCGTCATGCTATCGGTGACAACGGCGATCACCAACGGCTAATCCGTACTATCGCCCGCAAGGGCATCCGTTTCGTTGGTGAAGTCCGCGACGATAAAAGCTCGCCAACCGGAGACGGCGCCACCCACACAATGCCTTCCAGCCCGAGGGTTACGGCGCCCCGGCTGCCGGATAAGCCCTCGATTGCGGTTCTACCCTTCACCAATATGTCTGGCGACCCCGAGCAGGAATACTTTGCCGACGGCATCACGGAGGACATTATCACCGATCTCTCCAAGATTGCCGGACTGCTGGTTATCGCGCGCAACTCGAGTTTCACCTACAAGGGCAAAAACGCGGACATCCGCACCATCGGACGCGAACTCGGCGTACGGTCGGTTCTGGAGGGCTCGGTCCGTCGAGCTAGTAACCGGGTCCAAATCACCGCGCAGCTGGTCAATGCTGAAAATGGTGCACACCTGTGGGCGGAGCGGTACGACCGCGACCTGACTGACATCTTCGCCGTCCAGGACGATGTCACCCGCAGTATTGTTGATGCACTCAAGATCAAGCTCACCCCGGGTGAGGCGGCCCGCGTTGCTAACATCCCAAACAAACAGCATTGAGGCTCACGACCTATTCCTGCGCGGGCGAGAGTTAATGTTTGGTCGGGAGATGGAATCGCGAGATATTCGATAAAGGTTGTCTCGCTCATGACGCGAGCGATCGAGCTCGATCCTAACTACGCGGAGCCATATGCCGGCCTCGGCATGGCGCACAATAACGATTTCCATAATCGCTTGACCGGCTCTCCAGATGCAATCGATGTCGCAGAGCATTTCGCAACACTCGCGATCGAGAAAGGTCCCACGGTGCCTATTGCGCACTGGATTGCCGGAACTGTGGCGATCTGGAAAAAGGACCTTGAACGGGGCAAGCGGGAGACCGAGGCTGCCCTGGCGCTTAACCCGAACTACGCCCTTGCATACGGTACACGCGGCAACGCCGAGCTCTACTGGGGTCATCCGTTTGCGGCGATCCCGTTTTACGAGCGGGCAATAAATCTCGATCCAGCTTATGCCCAGCAATATTTGCACTTCGTTGGCTCGTCCTACCTTGTCGCCGGCAAGTACGAGATGGCAGCGGATTCTTTCCGCGAGCGCATCCGACTTGCGCCAGAGACCGATCTATCGCGGGGCTTGCTGGTTTCCGCACTCGGCCACCTCGGCGAGGTCGACGAGGCCCGGCGCATCTGGGCTGAGTTGAAGAAGATAAATCCGAAGTACTCATTCGCCGGGCACCTTGCGCGGCTGCCGTTCAGTAATCCCGCTGACGCCGACCGCATCAAAGACGGCTTTGCCAAGGCCGGGTTACCGAGTGAACCCGAATCCCAGGCCGACCATACGCACTCAATGTCCGCTTTTG
>CAVQYD010000029.1:0-6557 GCA_963718035.1 uncultured Alphaproteobacteria bacterium
CGCGCCTGCGATGTTCGAGTAGTCGTCGGTCCAGACGCGTTGCCCGGGGTCGGGCGCGGTCAAGGTCCAGCGCTCAGACGCCGCAATCGTCCCCACGTCTTCCGCGCTCTCGGCGGCCACGGCGACGTGCGACGGCGACGTCAGCTCGGCGATGTTCGTCCCGAACCTGGGATCGTTCCAGAGCCAGGTTTGCATCCCGTTCGCGGCTGCAATGCCGGTCGCGACGCTTTCCAGCTCGAGATGACGGTTTGATATGTGCATGACGACGACGCCATGCGGTGCAAGCCGCGACTTGTAGATCGCCATGGCTTCCCGGGTCGCGAGATGGACCGGGACCGCGTCGGATGAATAGGCGTCGACGACGATCACGTCGTAGAAGCCCGCCGGTTCGGCGGCCATCGTCAGCCGCGCATCGCCCAGCACGACCGGCAGGCCGGGCGCACACGTGCTCACGAAAGTGAAATATTTCGGATCGCGTGCGATGTCGATCACGGTCGGATCGATCTCGAAGAACTGCCAGGTTTCGTTCGGCACGATGCGGCAGGCGAGTGCGCCGGCTCCGAGACCGATAACGGCGACGCGCAGCGGTCCGGCCTTGCGGGCCCGCACCGCCTCGATCGCTTTCGTGATCGGTCCGCCATCATGGTAGTAGGTCAGCGGTTTCGGCCGCCCGGGCACCGGCTTGCCGTCGACGAGTTCCTCGGCTCCGTGAATGGTCGAGCCGTGCTGCAGGATGCGGAAGCGCTTGTCATAGGTGTCGAAGACAACATTGACGCCGAAAAAACTCCGGATCGATGTCTGGTCGGTGTGTGCTGTGTATGCGCGACGATCAGCGCCAGCACGGCGATCACCGCCGACTTGCGCGCGTCGCGCATGAACAAGACTGACAGCGCGGCGAGGGAAAGCACCGCCATGTCGAGCTGGCGCACCGTTGCCCCTGTGCCGTTGACCGGCAAAAACGCGAATACGACCAAAGCGCCGGCGCCGAGCGCTGCAACCCAGAACCAGATGTCGTTTGTTGCCGTGGCGTCCAGGGGCGGCAGAGCACCGCCAGTGCAGCGAGAATTGGGGTCCCCTCGCGATCCAGGAGAAAATGTGACGGCGCCAGCAGACCGGCAAAGAGGCCGCCGAGCATGCCACCGAACGACAGCGAGACGTAGAACGACGACAGATATGCAGGCACTGGGCGCGTGCGCGCGAGCTCGCCATGACAGCCCATGGCAATGATGAAGAATGCAAGCAGGTGCCCGATCAGGCTTGGCACCATTGGCACGCGGTGGCCGAGGTAGAGCAATGCGACGATCCCGGCGACCGCGAAGGGCTGCAGGCTTAAGACAAGCACGTGCGAAAGCGCCGGCTTGCGCTGGAAGACCAGAACCCAGGTGAGAAGATAAAGCGACAGCGGCATCACCCACAGAAGGGGCGCCGATGTCAGCTCGGTTGAAATATGCGCGGTGATGGCGACGAGCAGGCCCGACGGCACGGTGGAGAGGAAAACCCAGCGGCCGATCAGCAGCCAGGCCGGTTTCGCTCCGGCAAATTGCACTATGCTAATCGAAGACAACTGCATCCATACCGGATCGCAGCATGACCGTGCCGCAAGCAGCGATCAGCGCGACGAGCAGCGCGAAGCCGCCACTCCACAGCCAACCTTGCGTGTGCAAAGTGAAAGCAGGCTCGAGCAGCAGAGGGTAGGAGAGAAGCGCGAGAAAACTGCCGATGTTGGAAGCGGCATAGAGAAAGTAGGGGTCGCGCCCGTCGCGGTGGCCGGTACGCACAAACCAGGTCTGCAGAAGTGGGTTGTTGGCCGCCAGCGCGAAGAATGGCAGACCGATCGAGACGGTAAACAGGCCAAGCAGCCAGAAGGCCGTGCCGGAGGCCGGAGGCGCGCCCCAGTCGGCGATCGCCAGCGGCAGCGATCCGCGCGCCGGCCAGCAGCGCCAGATGGACGGCACAGACAGCCGACGATATTGCTGCCCACGAGCAAATGCGCGTAGGCATAGCCGGCGAGCAGCATCGACTGGAAGAACACCATCGCGACCGACCAGACCGATGGTGAGCCGCCGAGCTGCGGCAGCACCATACGCGTGAACATCGGCTGCACGCCGAACAGCAGCAGCGCGCTCAGGAATACCGACGCCGTAAAAAGTCCCAGGACCAGCCTTTCGCTGCGCGCGACCGGGATCGGATCCGACGATGAGCGGGCCATGGCTTGGGTCTGCCGTGCGGGCTGAAAACGTTTCGACAAAAGGCCGCACACGATAGGACGGGCCGTATAAGCAACGCGTGAAACAGGATGGTTAGCCAATTCTTGCGGCTGCCGGAGCCGGCTGCCGGTTCCGCGGATACCGCGGCCGGTATCTCCCTAATTTCACCGGAATCTGGCGGTGGTATGTTGGCCAAGGACGCCGCAATATTGTTTACTTGCGGCCCAGGGACGATTCAGGACAGGGGGCTCGCTTGCTGCCACCACGCCGGACTCCTGCTGCGATGGCCGCGGTGCTGGTCGCAACCGCGCTTTCCGTTTCCGTGCTCTCAGCCACATTCGCCCAGGCGCAAGGCCGGTCCGGAGCCTGCGAGGAGTCGAACCTCGCAGTCCTGGCGTCGCCGGTTGCGCCGTGGAAGGGCGCGCCCCTGCGCGTGGTCTTCACCTCGGAAAAGCCGCTCGACGGCGAGCTGTCGCTGGTAGCTCCGGACGGAAGCGTCGCCGCCAAATCGCGCAAGCGGTTCGGCGGGCCGCCTTATTTCTGGTTCGCCGAGGTCAACGCGCCCGCTGCCGGGAAATGGCAGGCGCGTCTTGCCTCGCCGGACTGCGGCAATGTTGCCCGCGAAGTTGCGGTGCGAGCCGATCAGCCGCCACGGCCGCAAGCTGCGGCAGGAAGCGTCTGGCCGGTGCGCAATGCCTGGGATCGCGGCATGGAGAACCTGTTCTCCGCCTGGGTCGAGAAATTGTTCGACGCGCCGCTCGACGCCGCGCCGTCATGGCCGGCGCTGCATGAAGTGCTGCGCGACAAGTCGCGCAATGTCCTGTTCAATCACCTCGGCCTCGGCGAAGACGAGATGAAGATCGTGCTTCGTCCCGACTGCGCCGACCTGCCGTATTTCCTGCGCTCCTATTTCGCCTTCAAGATGGGATTGCCATTCGGCTATTCGAAATGCTCGCGCGGCGGCGGCGGCAACCCGCCGGCGTGCTTCGGCTGGACGAGCATCCAGAGTGCGGAAGCCGGGAAGGGCGGCAACCTTGCCGCATCATTCGGCAACTACATGCGGGTCGTCGCGGACGGCGTGCATTCGGGCACGGGCCGCACGCGCGCGAGCGACGACAACACCGACTATTATCCCGTCTCCCTGACGCAGGACACGTTGCGCCCGGGCACTGTCTACGCCGACCCGTACGGGCACATCCTGATGCTTGTGAAACGTGTGCCGCAGACCAGCGATGGCGCGGGCGTCTTCCTTGCGGTGGACGGTCAGCCGGACGGCACCGTCGCGCGCAAGCGTTTCTGGCGCGGCAACTTCCTGTTCGCGCAGGACCCTGCGCTCGGCAGCCCGGGCTTCAAGCGCTTCCGTCCGATCATGCTCGACAGGAACCACGCGCTGCGGCGTCTCACCAACGCCGAGATCGCGAAAAATCCGGAGTACGGCGATTTCTCTCTCGAACAGACACGCCTCTCGATCGAGGACTTTTACGATCACATGGACGACGTGATGTCGCCGGCGCCGCTCGATCCCCTGCGTGCCATGACCGAGGCGATCACCTCGCTCGAGGAGCAGGTGAAGACTCGCGTGACGTCGGTTGAAAACGGCCGCAAATACCAGAACAGCGGGAAGGGCGAAGCGTCGATGCCGGACGGGCCGGCCATCTTCGAGACGACGGGCGCCTGGGAAGATTTCGCGACGCCGTCGCGCGATCTGCGATTGCTGATCGCAATGGACGTGGTGCGCCATTTTCCGGACCGTGTTGCGCGACGGCCCGAGCGTTATGCGATGCCAATTGGCAAGAGTCCGGCAGGCGTAAAGGCCGAGCTTGAGCGTGTCCTCGCCTCCGAGCTTGCATCGCGCAAGTTTTCGTATCCGCGCACCGACGGTTCGCAATGGACGCTGGCCCTCAAGGACGTGATGGACCGTGCGACGGCGCTGGAGATGGCCTACAACGTCAACGATTGCGTCGAGCTGCGATGGGGCGCGCCTGAGGGCAGCCAGGAGGCGTCAACCTGCAAGCGGCACGCCCCCTCGGCACAGCGCGGGAAGATGACGCAATACCGTGCGTGGTTTCACGAACGCCGCCGCCCGCCACGCGCATAGCGCCTGAACAAAATCGGGAGGATGGCTGGTCCGGTTGCAGGGCCAGTGCCTCACATCTCACGAAAGTGATAGCGTCGTTGCGTTCACGGGGCGGAGGAAGCCATGTCGCAAGTCGCGTCAGCAGCCAAGAACGATTTCAGTGACCGCACGAAATACGATGCGCTCATGGAGGTCATCAGAAACAGGATCACGACACGGGCGTTCGACCCGAATTGCGTGGTGCCGCGCGAACACTACGACATGATCCTCGAAGCGGCGCGGCACGCGCCGTCGGGAGCGAATGCGCAACCGTGGCATTTCATTGTCGTCACCGACCAGGGCCTCAAAGACAAGATCATGGAGTACTTTCGCGAAGAGCAGATGGTCCGTGCCAAGCTGAAGATGAAGTTTCCCACGCCGGACTATCGCGGGCTGGCCACCGCGCCGGGGTTTATTGTCGTTGCCAGCGATTTCCGCTGGGTCAAAGCCTTTCCCGTCCTCAACGACGGGTCGGAGCTCGACAAGATGTACAAGGAAAATGCCGAGCGGATTTTGCTGCAAAGCGTGGCGGCGGCGACGATGTCGGCGCATCTCGCTGCGGCCGCGCTTGGTTACAATGTGTGGTGGGTGACGGCGATCGGGCAGGAGAAAGCGCAAAAGGCCATGAAGCCGCTGCTCGGCATTCCCGACGAATTGTCGGTGCTGGACATCATGTGCTTCGGCCCGCCGGCCAAGCCGCCTTACAAGAGGTGGAAAAAGAATTTGAACGAAATCACCAACTGGAACGCTTTTGACCGTTCCCACTACATGACCGACGCGCAGATCGACGCCTGGGTGGCGGAAACCCGCCATAAGGTCATGTACCGCGACGCGCAGAACGTCGACTAGAGGCGGGGGCTGCGCTCGGGGGGCACATGAGGCGGCGCGCGTTCATCATGCTTGTTGGCGGTGCGGCCGCGTGGCCGCTCGCCGCGCGCGGGCAACAGCAGGAGCGCCAGCGCCGCATCGGCGTGTTTATTGGGCTCGGAGCCAGCGATCCCGAAGGACAGAAATGGGCTGACGCCCTGCTGCAGTCCTTAAACGCACTCGGATGGAAGCAGGGTGAGAACATTCAGATCGATTTGCGGTGGGGCGGCAGCGATACCGGCCGCATGGAAACGGCCGCAAAAGAACTGGTGGCATCAGATCCCGCGTTGATAGCCGTTTCCACCACGCCGGCCGTTGCCGCCGTTCTTGCCACAAAGACGCGTATCCCGGTGGTGTTCAGCGCCGTGTCAGATCCAATCGGTCCCGGTTTTGTCACCAACCTTGCCCGGCCGGGTGGGAGCGTTACGGGATTCATGAATGTGGAGGGGTCGATTGGTGGAAAGTGGGTAGAGCTCCTCAAAGAGGTCGCGCCGCAACTTTCGCACGTCGGCGTTCTCTATAGTTCCGCCACGGCCAAGTCGCAGCTGGCCTATTATCAAGGTGCTATCGAAGCTGCCGGCAAATCAAATGGGATAACGACGCAGCTGGCGCCTTGGGACAACATAAAAAGTCTGGAGCAAGCCATTACTGCTTTCGGCGAAAGACCTCACACCGGGTTGATCGTTGTGCCGACACCCCATACGAATGCCGAGCGCGAGCTCATCATTTCGCTGTCTCGCCGTTATCGCATGCCCGCCGTATATCCGTTTACTTTCTGGGTCAGCCAAGGTGGTCTGGTTTCTTACGGTGTCGACCTGCCGGATCTGCATCGCCGCGCGGCCAGTTACATCGACCGTATTTTGAAGGGAGCCAGTCCGGGTGATCTTCCGGTTCAGCTCCCGACCAAATTCGAGATGGCAGTCAATCTGAAGACCGCGGCTGCAATCGGTCTGACCGTGCCGCCAAGGCTCATCAGCCGCGCCGACGAGGTGATCGAATAAATCAATGAAGTGGATTCCACCTCTTCAAGTGCGCAAAGCGAAGGGATACGATGTCTTAGTTTTGCGCCTGGGGGCCGGCATGAGACGGCGCGAATTCTTCACGCTTTTCGGTGGTATAGCGGCATGGCCGCTCGCAGCGTATGCGCAACCGGCCGAGCGCGTCCGGCGCGTCGGCGTGCTGGATGCCGTTCACGGCGAATGATCCGGAGGCGCAGGCACGTCAAGGGTCATTTTCGAGGAAAGCCTTGGCCAGCTGGGGGCTGGACGGTCGGTCGAGACCTGCAGATTGAATATCGCTCGGCCGGCGGCGAGGCCGCATCCATCCGAAAGCATGCGGCGGAGCTGGTTGCATTGGCGCCAGACGTG
>CAVQYD010000030.1:0-8821 GCA_963718035.1 uncultured Alphaproteobacteria bacterium
CCGCCGGCAATCGTTGCCGCAGCGCCCAGATTGACCGCCGAGCTGAAGTTGAAGGTGTCGCTGCCGCTGCCCCCGGTGAGCACGTCGGCGCCGCCGCCGCCGGTGATCGTATTGGTGCCATCGCCCACCGTGATGGTATTGGCCCCCGCGCCGCCGGTGACCGTGAGATTGCCGGCATAGCTCCCGGCCGACAGGTTGCCGGCGTTCAGTGTCACGGTGGCCGCGCTGTTGCCGGTCAAGGTCAGGGTCTGTCCTGCCGTCAGCGCGCTCGCGGTAATCGTGTTTGCGCCGCTGCCGGTGGCAATCGACAGACCGGCAACCGCAGCCGTCGTCACATTCAGCGCGCCGCTCACGGCGCTCGCCGTAAGGTCGCCCTGCAGCCCCGTCACCGTGAACCCTGCCGGCCCCGACAAGTCAATGCCGCATTATCCGCGAGCGCCGTGGCGGTCACCGTCACGGTATCGGTGCCGAAGTTGTCGGTGATCGATGTCGCCGCCGAGCCGGTGGTAATCGTGATCGTATTGTCGGTTGCGTCCCTGTGGTCACGGTCAGCGCCCCGGTGAGCGAGCTGGCCGTGACGTTGCCGATCAGGCCGCTGACCACCTCGGCCGCAGAACCCACCAGCGTCAGTGCCGTATTATTGGCAAGCGTGGTTGCGTCGACCGTCACCGTGTCGCTTGCACCATTGGCGGTGACCGAGGTCGCCGCCGAGCCAGTGGTGATCGCAACGTCGTTGTCGACCGCGTCCCCCGTGGTCACGGTCAGCGCGCCGGTCAAGGAACCAGCCGCAATATCGCCAACCAAGCCGGTCACTGTCTCAGCAGCAGACCCCACAAGCGTCAGCGCCGTGTTCTCGGCCAGCGCCGTGGCACTGACCGTCACCACATCGCTTGCCCCGCTCGCGGTGATCGAGGTTGCGGCCGAGCCAGTGGTGATCGAGATGCCGTTGTCACCGGCATTGCCCGTCGTCACGGTCAGCGCCCCGGTCAGGGAGCCGGCTGCGATATTGCCGACCAGGCCGGTCACGACCTCGTGCCGCTGACCCCGCCAATGTCAGGTTTATGTTCTGCGCCAATGCAGTCGCGTTAACCGTCACGGTATCACTCGCCCCGTTCGCGGTGACCGAGGTCGCCGCCGAGCCGGTGGTGATCGCGATCGTGTTGTCGGCGGCATCGCCCGTGGTCACGGTCAGTGCACCGGTGAGCGAGCTGGCCGTGATGTTGCCGATCAGGCCGGTCACTGTCTCTGCCGCAGACCCCACAAGCGTCAGCGCCGTGTTCTCGGCCAGCGCCGTAGCATTGACCGTCACCACGTCGCTCGCCCCGCTCGCCGTGATCGAGGTTGCCGCCGAACCGGTGGTGATCAAGATGCCGTTATCCGCCGCGTTGCCGGCGGTCACGGTCAGCGCACCGGTCAAGGAGCCGGCAGCGATATCGCCAACCAGGCCGGTCACTGTCTCTGCCGCGGAACCGGCCAGCGTCAGCGTCGTGTTCTGTGGCAGCGCGGTTGCGGTCACCGTCACGGTATCGGTAGCGAAGTTGTCGGTGATCGAGGTTGCGGCCGAACCGGTTGTGATCGCAATCGTGTTGTCGGTTGCGTCCCCCGTGGTCACGATCAGCGCACCGGTGAGCGAACTGGCGGTGATATTGCCGATCAGACCGCTCACCACCTCAGCTGCAGATCCGATCAAGGTGAGCGTCGTATTGTTGGCGAGCGTGATTGCGTCGACTGTCACCGTATCGCTTGCGCCATTCGCGGTGACGGAGGTTGCCGCCGAGCCGGTGGTGATCGAGATGCCATCATCGACCGCGTCACCTGTCGTCACGGTCAGCGCACCAGTCAAGGAACTGGCCGTGATATTCCCGACCAGGCCGGTCACTGTCTCGGCTGCCGACCCGATCAGGGTCAGCGTCGTGTTCTCGGCGAGCGCACCCGCATTGACCGTCACCACATCACTTGCCCCGCTCGCCGTGATCGAGGTTGCCCCCGAACCAGTCGTGATCGAGATGCCGTTGTCACCGGCATTGCCGGTGGTCACGGTCAGCGCCCCGGTCAGGGAGCCAGCCGCGATATTCCCGACCAGGCCGGTCACGACCTCAGCGGCTGATCCCGCCAGTGTCAGCGCCGTGTTCTGCGCCAGCGCCGTGGCGGTCACCGTCACCGTATCGTTTGCGAAATTTGCAGTGACTGAGGCTGCCGCCGAACCGGTGATGATCGAGATGCCATCATCGGCCGCATCACCTGTCGTCACGGTCAGCGCCCCGGTCAAGGAGCCAGCGGCGATATCGCCAACCAGGCCGGTCACCGTTTCCGCAGCCGAGCCAGCCAATGTCAGAGCAACGTTCTCACCAAGTGTGTGGCATTGCACGGACGATCACGTTGCTCCCCCCACTCGCCGTGATCGAGGTCGCCCCCAAACCCGTGGTGATCGCAATGCCGTTGTTCGCCGCATTACCCGTCGTCACGGTCAGCGCACCGGTCAGCGAGCCCGCGGCAATATCCCCGACCAGGCCGGTCACTGCCACGGCCGCAGAACCGGCCAGCGTCAGCGTCGTATTCTGCGCCAGCACAGTAGCGGTCACCGTCACGGTATCGGTGTCGAAGTTGTCGGTGATCGAGGTCGCGGCCGAGCCGGTGGTGATCGCAATGCCATCATCGGCGGCATCACCGGTGGTCACGGTCAGCGCACCAGTCAAGGAACTGGCCGTGATATTCCCGACTAGGCCGGTTACTGTCTCGGCCGCCGAACCGACAAGCGTCAGCGCAGTGTTCTCGGCCAGCGCCGTAGCATTGACAGTTACCACGTCGCTCGCCCCGCTCGCCGTAATCGAAGTTGCCCCCGAACCAGTCGTGACCGAGATCCCGTTGTCGACCGCATTGCCCGTGGTCACAGTGAGCGCTCCAGTGAACGAGCCGGCGGCGATATCGCCAACCAGGCCGGTTACTGTCTCCGCCGCGGACCCAGCCAGCGTCATCGTGGTGTTCTCGGCGAGCGCGGTGGCGGTCACTGTCACGGTATCGGTGCCGAAGTTGTCGGTGATCGAGGTCGCCCCCGAGCCGGTGGTGATCGAGATCGTATTGTCGGTTGCGTCCCCCGTGGTCACGGTCAACGCACCGGTGAGCGAGCTGGCCGTGATGTTGCCAATGAGCCCGCTAACCACCTCGGCCGCAGAGCCGACCAGCGTGAGCGTCGTATTATTGGCAAGCGTGGTGGCGTCGACCGTCACAGTATCGCTTGCGCCATTTGCGGTGACCGAGGTTGCCGCCGAGCCGGTCGTCACCGAGATACCATCATCAGCCGCATCCCCTGTGGTTACGGTCAGCGCGCCGGTGAGCGAGCCGGCTGCTATATCGCCGACCAGGCCGGTCACTGTCTCTGCCGCCGAGCCGACAAGCGTCAGCGCCGTGTTCTCGGCCAGCGCCGTGGCATTAACCGTGACCACGTCGCTCGCCCCGCTCGCCGTGATCGAGGTTGCCCCCGAGCCGGTCGCGATCGAGATGCCGTTGTCACCGGCATTGCCCGTGGTCACGGTCAGCGTCCCGGTCAGGGAGCCGGCCGCGATATCGCCGACCAGGCCGGTCACTGTTTCTGCCGCTGAACCCGTCAATGTCAGGTTTATGTTCTGTGCCAACGCGGTTGCGTTAATCGTCACGGTATCGGTTGCGAGTTGCGGTAATCGAGGTCGCCGCCGAGCCGGCGGTCATCGCAATCGTATTGTCGGCGGCATCCCCCGTGGTCACGGTGAGTGCCCCGGTCAAGGAGCTCAGCGGCGATATTCCCGACCAGGCCGGTGACTATTTCCGCCGCAGAGCCAGCCAATGTCAGCGCACGTTCTCACCAAGCGCCGTGGCATCGACGTTGAGTGTGACGCCGTTGGAGTCCGTGATGCTGGTCGCCCCGCTGCCGGTCGTCACATTCACAAGGCCGGCGCTAGCGGCGTTGGCGCCCAGGGTAATGGTGCTCGCGCCGGTGAGCTGCAGCGTTTCAGTGCTCGCCGCATGCAGAAAGCTGGCGTCGGTCAGCGTAGCCGCCGCCGTCATCGCAATGGTGTCGCTGCCCGCCCCGCCGGCGATGGTTGCGGCGGCGCCCAGATTGGCCGCCGAGCTGAAATTGAAGATGTCGCTGCCGCTGCCCCCGGTGAGGATGTCGGCGCCGCCGCCGCCGGTGATCGTATTGGTGCCATCGCCCACCGTGATCGTATTGGCCCCCGCCCCGCCGGTGACCGTGAGATTGCCGATATAGCCCCCGGCCGACAGGTTGCCGGCGTTCAGCGTCACGGTGGCCGCGCTGCTGCCCGTCAAGGTCGAGGGCCTGGCCCGCCGTCAGCGCGCTTGCCGTGATCGTGTTCGCGCCGCTGCCGGTCGCAATCGAGAGGCCCGAGGCGACCGCGGCCGTCGTTACATTGAGCGCCCCGCTCACAGCGCTCGCCGCAAGGTCGCCCTGCAGCCCCGTTACCGTGAACCCCGCTGTTCCCGACAAGCTCAAGACAACATTGTCGGAAAGCGCGGTGGCATCGACATTGAGCGTGATGCCGTTGGAGTCTGTGATGCTGGTCGCTCCGCTGCCAGTCGTCACATTCACAAAACCAGCGCTGGCCGCGTCTGCGCCAAGGGTAATGGTGCTCGCGCCGGTCAGCTGCAGGGACTGAACGCCGCTGACATGGGCGAAATCACCGTCGCCGAGCGTGACCGCCGCCGTCATCGATATTGTGTCGGCGCCACCATTGCCGCTGATCGCCTCGGGCGCCGTGAGCGCTGCCGCGGACCCAAATCCGAATACGTCGTTGCCCGACGAGCCTTCGATCCATTCTGCCGAGGCGGCGCCGGTGTTTCCGGCCGCGTCCGTCGCAGTTGCCGTAAAGATATGGACACTGGAATCCGTAACCGGATCGACCGTGATGTAAGTCCAGGTGCCGGAGGCCGAAGCCGTCACGGTATCAAGTTGCGTAGCGCCGTCGAAGATCGTGACGGTGCTGTTGGGCTCGGCCGTTCCCGTCACGACCCAATGATTGCCGCCGCTGCCGCCCGGCACGATGCTGGCGATTGCTGGCGCCAAAGGCGCCGTCGTGTCGATCTGCAGGGTGCCGGGCGGATTGGTCACGACGCCCGACAAATCGGCGTTGTCGCCCGAGGCGCCCTGAACCGTCGCCCCGTTGAGGTTGAAAGAGGAAACGGCAAGATCGCCGGTGTCTTGCCCGGCAACGACTGTATAGCTGAAAGTCAGCGTATCGGTTCCCGAGCCGCCGACGTAGCTTGCTGTTCCACCACTGTTCAACACCAACGTCGGTGTGCCGCCCGCAACGGTGACGGCTTCGCTCAGTGTCACAGTCAGCGTGACGACATGACCTGCATTGAGATCGCCATTGCCGTTCACATCGATTCCGCTCCCAGATGCCACGACCGACAAGACCATCGACGCGGTTGGACCGGGCGGCTATCGCGTCGACTTGCGCAACGGGCGCAAAGTCGTTCAGGTTCGTTACCGGCGGGAAGACGCTTGCGGGATTACTTTTGAGATCAAATCCGAAAACAGGCGGCGTTGTAACAACCGCGGCATCAGTCGATGGCGCCGGAAGGCAGCTAGGCTTGCGATGATCTGCGGATCAGTCGACGACCCAATTATGGTGCTCGGAACTGTACGATTTGAATTGCCATCCGACCTGCCGGGCGTCGAATCATCGGCCTTGGCGTGACGGTCTGCATGCGTGCCCGCAATTGATTGGTCGTTATCCCGGGCGTCCGTGGCCGACGACCCTTCTTTGTTGGCATCGTGGCCTTTCGTTGCATCGTCTGTATCAATGCTCGGACTGTAGAGCTTGTTTGCAAACCTGTACGCCTCGAGCGCCACCAGCCACGCCAGAAAAGTAAAGCTCACCGCACGGTATGCGGCTGCAGCTCCGAATACCGAACGGCCACTTGTTCGCACAAGCTGCGCAAACCGCGAAATGGACACTCGAGAAGCCAAGAGACACACCTATCTGGCAATAGCGGCGATCGTTCTTGATCGGCGCTGCCAAGGCGTTTCCAATCTGTTTTCTGGATTGGCGGTTTAAGATCGTATGAGCCGACCGACGAAAAAAACAGTAAAGTTAGATCAAAAACGGGGGCATGCTCACTCAGGTTTCATTTACCATCCACGGAAGCCATTGCGCGGGCACGCGAAATAGCGCTGCGCGACAAAGGCGCGCAGCAAAAATTATTTTTTGCACGGCGACACCGCGCGGCAATCTGACCGCCGCCGGATGACGCCTGTTCAGACTCGATTCACGAATTTGTATGACGGTGCATTCACCATTGGAGGGATAGTGCCATGGGTGAGTCCAGCGGACATAAGGATCGGCGACTGGGACGCGATCGTCGATCCAAGCGCGATCGCCGGTCGGGCAATACGAAGAGCGTCAGCAACGACCGGCGCTCCGGCAACGACCGACGCGCCGGCGGCGATCGCCGAAAATAGACGAACCAGAAAAGTTTGCCGTGTTGAACGCCGCGCTGGTCTCAATCAGCGCTGAACGGGGCATTACGTCCTGGCGGACGCTTGGCGGCGCCGCTTGATGCTTGATCCGCAAGCCGTTTTTCGATTGCCGCGGCGACTTTAGACTTGATTCACGAAATTGTACGACGGTGCAACCACCGATGGAGAGCTATTGCCATGGGTGAAGAGCCCCGCGATGGAAATAAGGACCAGCGACTTGCGCGTGACCGCCGGTCCGGTCGCGAGCGTCGGTCTGGGCCCCGCTATGAGCAACCGGACGTGGCGGAATTTCTGCGCGGACAGAAAGTTCGGTTCGTCCACCCCTCCGCGCTTGTAGATGTTGCGCCAGACGCCGCTGAAAATGCGGCGCTGGATGATAGACAGTGGACAAAAAGCGGCGACAGGCGCTCCGGCAACGAGCGGCGTGCCGATGCTGACCGCCGATGCGGATTCGATCGCCGATCGGAAGTCGACAGATTCCTCGAGGGTGAGCGCCGCTCCGGTTTGGACCGGCGCTCAAAGGGGGGATATCGGACGTTCAAGAAGGCGCGCGCATTCGCCCACGGTCTCAAGTTGAAATCCGTACGCGACTGGCAGATCTATGTTGACGCGGGCACAAAGCCCGAAGACATTCCGGACGCTCCCGAGATCATTTACGCAAGTGACGGCTGGGCCGGCTGGGGAGATTGGCTCGGCACAACGGCCGCCGCGACTTACTATAAACTCAGAAAATAGACGTGGACTGAGGCCTGCAGTTTGCTGTTGCGGGCCGGTCAGTCGTTAAACCAGCGGCACGCCAGTTCTTCTTGCGCCAGCCGTCCGCGCGACTCTTTTTTCACCGAGCGGTGCCGGCAGCGGCGGCAGCTCACCGAATAGGCGCCTGAATTCCATCTCGCCGATCAGCTGCGCCTTCGCGTAGGCCTCCGCGCGGTCGCGACACCTGTCGCCCCGCTGACAAACCGGATATAGGCTCGGGCCGCTGTGATCGTGATCACAAAAATGAGCCGGAGCGGACACTGAATGAGCGGACTGCACAAATGGATCGTGAGCCTGGCGGGAACCGCGATCGCCGCCACCGTCTCTTACCAATGGCTCGACCGGCCCGTCGCCCTGTTTTTTCACCAAACCGTCGCGCGGCCCGAGACCTTCGCCAAGCTGACCTACGCACCCGACCCGATGGTGCCGCTGGCCGTGACGGTCTTCGTCGTCCTCGGGCTGATGAACCTGTCGGGCCGCGCGCTGTCGCGCCTGGAGAATTGCGCCCTGCTCTGCAGCCTCAGCCTGATTGTCGCGGAATTGACCAAGATCCAGCTGAAGCTCGTGTTCGGGCGCACCTGGCCCGACACTTTCAGAGACAACAACCCGTCATTCCTGCACGACGGCGTCTATGGATTTAATTTCTTCCACGGCGGCCACGCCTACGCAGCGTTCCCGTCGGGCCACACCGCCGTTACCTGCGCGGTGATCTCGGTGTTGTGGATCTATTATCCGAAGTGGCGGTGGCTTTACGTGCTCGCGGTGCTTGCCGTTGCCATCGGGCTTATCGGCGCCAATTATCATTTCGTGAGCGACGTGATCGCCGGCGGCTTTGTCGGATCTCGAGCGGCTGGATGCTGACCTCGCTCTGGAAGGCGCATGAGCATTTCCGAAAAACGTGACGTGCAGTGAGTTCGCGTCAGACAGAAAATAGCCGCATCGTGCTTATCGGCAGGAACGCAGGCCTGCTCGCTTTGGCAATTGTCGGCACGCTTTTATCTGCAAAGATTTGGGTGCCCGTTGCATTCTTTCTTATCGATACGTTCCCCGAGAACCCTGTCCTTGCAGGCACAATTCTGTCCATCATTTGCGTTGTTTTCTTTCTTTGCATTCCCGGCGCCAGAATGCGCCCGCACTTGATCTATCTCGTGAGCCGAGCGGTCTTGCTGTTCCTGTCGGTTGTCGCCGCGATTGCTTCAATGCAAGCGACCTCATTTGGTTTCGTTAGCGTAACAATGACGCCATCGCGCGAAGGCTTTCTGTGGCTGTCGCTTGCAATTGTGCTGGTAGCGTTCGCCGCCTTGGGGATCAGGGCCGCACTTGATTGGCGGCTTTCGTACTGGATCCTCTTTCCGGCGGTCTTTGCGACTTTGATCTTTGCGACTTTCGGCACCACCATCGTGAGCTTGCTGTAGCTTCCCGCTAGATCTCGAAAATTTCGACGATCTCGCGGGTGCGTGCTGATCCGCGCCTGCTCAGCAAAACAGCGTGGGGTAATCATCGCCCTCGCGCATAACGGACGCGAGGTCTCAGGCGGGCGAATGGCTTATCGGTCCAAAAAAATGCCCGTCTGAGACGATTTTTTACAAA
>CAVQYD010000031.1:0-34241 GCA_963718035.1 uncultured Alphaproteobacteria bacterium
GCAGGCTCGACGGGTTGAGATCATAGTCGTGCGCAACCTGTGCCACCGGCTCGCCGGCGGCAAGCCGACGGTCGATCTCAGGGCGCTTGAGATGCTGACATGTGCAACAATTTCTACTCATATTTGCAGTGAAGCGGGAGAATCTTAATAGTTAATGAATGGTGAACCCAGGTTGTAAATTGCGGTTGTCCCAACCAGTTCTTTAGCGTTCTTCGTCGACGATTAGGCCTACCGAAAAATTCCGTTATTTCAGCCTTTGCCGAAGCTGTCTTTCCGATTGCTTCTATCAACCAATTCCCCGCACGAAAATAAGCGAAAACAAGCGGGTTGAAGGAGCCCCCCGGTACCGCTTAGCGATATTCGAAAAATTCCGAAATAAGCGCTTTGCCGGGGGGAGTTACGGCGCGTCCTTTTTCAGTCGGTGGCCCCTTAGCGCCATTCCCCCCGCCACCCCAACGCCGACGACGTAGTCCACCCCTGCGCGAAATCGAAGAGGTGCGAGTTGAATAGCGAGCCGACAATATTCTGCACGACCATAACAAGGCCAACCCACGCGGCAAGGCCGTCTTGCCGCGAAACAGCAGGAGATGGGCGATCCACATGGCCCACAGCACCGCAATACCGAGGACGCCGAGCTGTATTCCGACGGCGAGCGTCTGATTGTGCGGATTGGCAGCGGCGACGCCTGCCGCGCCGGTTTGACCGGCGGCGGCTTTTTCAAACAGCGCACGGATCGAGCCGGTCCCGTGACCGATCACCGGCGCCTGCCGTATGAACTCGGCCGATTTTTTCCAGAATTCCAGCCGTTCGCCCGTTGACGTTCTTTCGTTTGTCTTTTCGTACATCTGCGCTTCGGTCTGGACCGCCTCGGTGCGCTCGCGCAAATACGGCGAAGACATCCAGGCAATGATCCCGAGCAAGATCGCCGCGGCGAGCAGCCCTGCAATCGTCTTTACATTACGGATCTTGAGCGCAAGCAGGACGAACAGAACGAAAATCGTGACAAGCGCGGTGCGCCCGGTCGAGAAGTAAAAGATGTTCGCCGAGCATGGCGAGGACGATTGCCGCGCAGGCAAGCACCCACGGCCAGCGCTTCTGTTCGCCGGTGCCCACCATCAGGTACAGCAGACCGAAGATGCAGATGACAAACTCGCCGCTCTGGGTCGCGGCATTCTTCACAATGACATTGTCAAAATGCAGGAATGTTGCCGCCAGTGGCGGTACGGCGATGACAATGGCTCGTAACGACCAGGAGGGCAATGCACGAGAAGAGATAGCCCGCGAAGACCCAGTTCCCGCGCTCGGATCGATGGAATTGCACCAGCAGCAACGGTATCGCCAGCAGCTTGAGAAACGAATCGAGTCCTTTCCATCGCTCAAGCAATGTCACATCGGCCCACAGCATCCCGGCAACGCCCAGCAGCACCAGCAAAACCGGCAGTCCGCCGGCGGGCGTCAAAATTTCCCGGCGGAGTTCGTCCCAGCGAAGGACCGGAACCAGCGTGAAGAACCAGAGGCCTACGAGAATGCCGGTGGCCGACGTTGACCATGGAAGCGACACCGCAATCGCAACGGCCAGAACGTCCGCCACTGTTGCGAGCTTCTTTCGGATTTCCGTAGTCCAAAGCTCGGCCATGGTTCAGGTCGCTCGCACGGAGGTTGTCGAGGTGCCTTGCAACGACGATAGGCCGCGGAGCGCGCGCACGCGATTGCCCGCCAGAACATCGGCAAGTTTGTCTTCATTCCGCGCCAGCTGCGAGCGCTCCGCCTCGGGATGCCAGAGATGGATCACACCGGTGGCAAATATGCCGTCCTTCCGGCGGACGCCGGCGTGAAGAAGCCGGGCGATGATGTCAGAGTTTTCTTTTCCCCAGCCGCGGTAGTCGGCATCGAAGCCGTCGACACGATCGAGATCGGACCGCCAAATGGCGAGATTGCAGGAGCGGGCGCCTTGCCAGGCGTTTTTCCGGAGTTCGCCGAAGAACGCCCAAGCGGCAGGGTTAGAAGGGCCGACAACCGATTGACGCCGCCGCGCGAGCGCTCGCCAAGCCAGCGGCCGGCGCCCCAGATTTCAGGGGTCCTGTTCTCCCGCAGCACGCTCGTCGTCAGCGCCGGTGAAAGCAAGACGCGATTGCCGGTCACGAACCAGCCAGGCTCAGCCAGCCGCCGATGCGTCGCGACAAAATCGGGCCGCACGATGCAATCGCCGTCCAGGAAAATGCAGTAGCTGCCGCGCGCAGCGAGAATCGCGCGGTTGCGGATCTCCGCCGCGCGGAAGCCTTCGTCGGCGTGCCAAACATGCTCAAGGCGGTGCGCAAATTTCGGCTTCCAGGCATCGATCAGCTTCGCGGTGGTTGCACCCGAGCCATCGTCAGCCACGATGACCTCGAAATCCCGGTCGCCCTGGATCGCAAGCGACCGCAACACCGCATCCAGCGCATCTTCGCGGTTGAATGTCGTAACGATGACGGAAATCAGTTCGGCCACAGGCGCCCTCTCCTCCCGGCTTTAGCCGAAGTCGCTCATGCCGACAAACCCCTAGGGTCCGGTGCGCGCCTCGATGTTAACTTGTCGCCGACTCCAGGGCCTTTTACGGGCAAGCAATTATGCAAAAAATATCAGCCTATATCCTCACTTTTAACGAGGCGGAAAAGATCGAGGCGGCCGTGTCGAGCGTATTGTGGGCCGACGAAGTTGTTGTGGTCGATTCCTTCAGCGTCGACCGCACCGCCCAGATCGCGCGCTCGCTCGGCGCTCGTGTCGTGGATGTGCCGTTCAGAGGCTTCGGAGACTTGCGCAATCGTGCGATCGAAGCCTGCCAGTTCGAGTGGATTTTCAGTCTTGATGCCGACGAGCGCTGCACCGAAGCAGTGCGCGATGAGATTCTGGCGTTGCTGGCAGATTCGCCGCCGCACGACATTTATATGGTGCCCCGGCGCAGCTACATGATGGGCCGCTGGATCAAGGGGTCGGGCTGGTATCCGAATTTCCGTCAACCGCAGCTCTTTCGTAAAGGCAGCATCCGCTACACGCTCGAGCCGGTGCACGAAGGCTACGAAGTCGTCGGCGGCCGGTCAGTCGGCAGATTGAAAAATGCGGTCTGGCAGTTCCCGTTCCGCAATCTCGAGGAAGTCATCAACAAGATGAACCGCTACTCGACGCTCGGCGTGCCGAAGCTCGCGCATAAACGGGTGTCGATGGGAAGCGCCCTCGGGCACGGCATCTGGTCATTCCTGAAACACTATATATTCAAGCTCGGGTTCATCGACGGCTGGGCCGGCTTTGTCATCGCCTTGGGGAATTTCGAGGGCACTTTTTATCGCTACGCGAAGCGCTACGAGCAGGCGCAAGGTTGGAAGCCTCCGGAAAGCCAGGTGATCCGGCGCGAGACTAGTCCCTGACAGGCTTGCGCACCTGCCGCGAAAGATTGCGCAGCATTCGAAACGGCAACGCCAGATAATATTTGCGCAGGATTTCCCAGCGATCGGTCCAACGGCAGGCGACCGCGGAATCGCGAGGCACATACCAGCCGTTGTTCTCGTACCGCCGAATAATGCGGTAGCCGGCCGCATTCAGATATCGATGCTTTGACAGGTCCGCAACATGGTCCTCGATCATGATGAGGCGCGGACGCCACCGCGCAAGGTCGAATCCTTGCAGCACCTCGATCTCGTGCCCTTCAACATCGATCGACAGGAAATCGAACGCAGCGGGGCTGCCTGCCTCTTCAAGAATGCTGTCGAGAGTGCGGACGGGCACGCGGATAACTTTTTCGGGGGTCGCCCCCGGTGCCATGCTGCGCCGGTCGAGCGACGATAGCGGTCCGGCGACGTACAACGGCAGCTCCTGCCCGGCCTTCGCAGGTGACGAGCAGGCGGCGGTGAAAACTTTGCCCTTGCGTTCGGCGCGCAGCGTCGCCGTCAGATCCGGCTGCGGCTCGATGAGCACGCCAGTCCAGCCCTGCTGCTCCAGATGCCAGGTCTGCGAGCGCTCACGCGGATCGTTGGCGCCGACTTCGACGTAATAGCCTTTGATATTTCCGAAGAAGGCGGCCACCAGCCGCGTTTCCTGGTCGGACGAAAAGCGCGCCAAGGTCGAAACTTTCAGCCCGAGCGCGATTTCGGTGCGCGCGTACGCTCCACCATGGAACTGGTCGAGTGGCCGGGCACCAGATCGATCAGGATGATCTCGCCGCCTAACGCTTCGACGATTTCGCGGCCAACCACCTGTTCGCGCGTATAGTCCGCACCCTTGACGAGTACCGTCGGTTTGACGCGCGCAATCAGCTTCTCCGGCGTGTCTTCCTCGAACACCGCGACGAGATCGACGGCTTCGAGCGCCGCCAGTACTTCCGCACGCGCTTGCACCGGCTGGACCGGACGGCCTGCGCCCTTAAGTCTGGTCACCGAGCCGTCGCCGTTGAGGCCGACGACGAGCCGGTCGCAGGTCGCGCGCGCGCCCGCCAGCAATTTGACGTGGCCCGGGTGCAACAGATCGAAGCAGCCATTGGTGAAGCCGACCCGAAGGCCCTGTTTGCGCCAGTCGGACAAGTGGTCGTCGAGAACGTTCCAGTCGAACACGATCTTTTCTTCGGGCGCGAGTGTCGCCGCAGGCAAAATCCGCGACCGCAATTCGGCGACTGACGCCGTCGCGGTGCCGCGCTTCCCGACAACCACGGCAGCGGCCGCATTGGCCGCACGCATGGCCGCCTCGAAATCGGCCTGCATCGCCAGCATGGCCGAGACGACGGCCACAACCGTATCGCCGGCGCCTGAAACATCCCGTACGCGCACCGGATAGGCAGGCACGTGCACAGGCGCACCTTCGCCCACGAGGCTCATGCCGGCTTCGCTGCGTGTTACGAGAACGGCCCGCGTTCCGAGAGCATCGCGCAGCTCGCTTGCGGCTGCCGCTATTTCATCATCGGTGCCTGCTGCCCTGCGTGTCGCGTCGGCAAGCTCCTGCCGGTTTGGCGTGATCAGGGTCGCACCGCGATAGATCCCGTAATCGCGGCCCTTCGGATCGACCACCACCGGTTTGCCGCGCTCGTTAGCCGCGTCGATCACCGCACGAATGACGCGTGGCGTCAGCGCCCCCTTGGCATAGTCGGACAAGATGACCGCGCCCACGCGTGGCATCGCCTTGATGACATGCCCGATGAGCGCATCCTCGCTGCCGGCATCGACGGCGGACGGTGTTTCCCAATCGGCGCGCAAAAGATGTGTCGAATGGTGCTCGGAGACGAAGCGGACCTTTCGGGTCGTCTGCCGCTTGCCGTCGATCACCAGATGAAATTCGATCAATGGATGAGTGCCCAGCGCCTTGGTCAGGGCGCTGCCTGCCTCATCGTCGCCGACCGCTCCCGACGAATATGCAGCGCGCGCCAAGCGCCACGAGATTGCGCGCGACATTGCCGGCGCCGCCGATCATCAGCTCGGTGCGTTTTACCGCAATCACCGGTGTCGGCGCTTCCGGCGAGATGCGCGATACGTCGCCATAGACGAATTCGTCCAGCATCAGGTCGCCGACGCAGAGAACCGTCTGCTTGGCGAGCGCCGAAAGATGTTTATCGAAATCGTACATGGCCCTACCGGTAGCGGTCGTCACGGTCGAGATAGCCGGTGACGTATTGGCCGACGGCCGCTTCGAGCGGCGTAAAACCGGCATTATATCCGGCGCGGCGCAACCGCTCGACCCGAGCCTCGGTGAAGTATTGATATTGTCCGCGGATCGCCGGAGGCATATCGACGTATTCGATATTCGCCGGCTTACCCAGCGCCTTGAACATGGCACCGATCATATCGCGGAAACTCTCCGCCTTTCCGGTGCCGACATTGAAAATGCCATTGATGCCTGTTGCCTCCAGCAGCCACCGCAGGACGGAAACCGCATCGTCTACATAAATGAAGTCGCGGCGCTGGTCACCATCGGCGATACCGTCACGGTGCGACTTGAACAGCTTCACCGGCTGGCCCGACTTTGCCAGGTCAAAGACTTTGGCAAGAACGCTCGCCATGTGCCCCTTGTGATATTCGTTCGGGCCATAGACGTTGAAAAATTTCAGCCCGACCCAATGTGGCGGCATTTTTTCTTTCTTCATGCAGCGATCGACCACCGCAAGATCGAACAGGTGCTTGCTCCATCCGTAAAGATTCATCGGCTTGAGGTTCCGCAACGCCTCAAGCGACCAGTCATCGTCAAAGCCATGGCTGCCGTCGCCGTAGGTCGCGGCTGAAGACGCATAGATGAACGGCGTGCGCGTCAGCGTGCACCAGTCGAGGAGCCTGAGCGAGAGACGGAAATTGTTCTCCATCACCAGATCGCCGTCCGTCGCGGTGGTGTCGGAGATCGCGCCCATGTGGATAACGGCATCGAGCTTGCGCGTTTCAAGCCATCGCGCGAGCTCGGCGGGCGGCACAAGATCCACGACCTGATGCTTGGCAAGATTGCGCCATTTGGCGTCGTCGCGGCCAAGCAGATCGCTGACCACGACGTCGGTCGAGCCCGCCTCATTGAGGCTGGCGACGATGTTCGACCCAATGAATCCGGCCCCACCGGTCACCAAAAACATTCTACCCCTCGCCGGCGATTGGACTTTGCGGCAACCTTTGCCCCAGTCGGCGGCCGGGCGCAATCATATGCCGTTTGGGCCTGCAAAACGCTCACAACAGGGTAAAAATCGCGACTGGACATGTCGCTGGTACGCAGGGTAACGCCCTGCTTTGCCCGCCCCGGCATTGGGGCGCTACGGGGACGTGCGGCGCGGGAGCCATGAGTCACGAGTTCAATCAAGCCGCTGCTCCGGTGGTGATCATCCCTTTCGTGTGGATCGGCGACTTCGTTCGCTGCCATTCGGTCGTCAAGCTGCTGCGCGCGCAGAATCCCGATCGGGCCGTCGATATCGTCAGCAGCACCCTGTGCGCCCCGCTCGCCGACTACATGCCCGGAATTCGCAGGACAATCGTCGCTGACCTGCCCCGCCGCCGTCTTGGAGTTGCAAGACAGCGCCAACTCGCAGACCAGCTGCGCGAGGGAAAATACGGACAGGCGCTGGTCATGTCGCGCAAATGGAAGGCGGCGCTCGCGCCATGGCTCGCCGGAATCCCGGTACGGACCGGTTTCGCCGGAGAGTTCCGCTTTGGCCTGCTCAACGACATTCGCTTCGGCGAACGCAGGCTGCCGCGCATGATCGACCAGATGGGCGCGCTGGCACTGCCGAAAGACGTTCCGCTGCCGGCCGAGTGGCCGTTACCCGAGCTGAAAGTGCCGGCACACGACGTGCAAACGTGGCTCGCGCGGCAACGGCTCGCAGGAGAAAGCCGGCCGATCGTGGCGCTGTCCCCGGGTGCGGTTGGTGCAGGAAAAGCGTGGCCGGTTGCTCATTACGCCGAATTGGCCAAGGCACTCGCTATGGACGGCGCATCGATCTGGATTCTCGGGGGACCGTCGGAGACTCCGCTGGCGAAAAAAATCGTCGCGGCGGCCGGGGACCGTGTGCGTGACCTCACCGGATCGGACTTGCGCAACGCAATTCTGGCGCTCGCCGCGGCCGACATTTCGGTGACAAACGATTCCGGGCTGATGCATGTATCAGCCGCCGTCGGTACCCCGACGGTGGCAATCTTCGGGCCGACCAGTCCCTGGCATTGGAAGCCGCTCAATCCGGTTGCCGCAATTCTGGAACCGCCGGGCGACGATGAAGCGCGGCAGCGCGCGCGCATCGAGGGTAATGACGCAGTCCGTCACCGGCGCACCGACGACGTTGCTGTCGGCGACGTGCTCGCGACCGTGAAACAGGTCCTTGCCGCGGGGAAAAGCAGCGTAAAATAGTGCATCAATCGCATGCACGTTAACGAAATTGGCCGCCGCAAACCTGACGAAACGTACTTTCCATGCTATCAGAGCGATATGGCGACACCGAAGCCCGCCCAAACAACGACTGACCGCGCACAGGATGCGATCGCATCGGCTTTGCGCACGCTCGAAGCCGAGGGTAGCGGCGTCGACGCCCTTAAAGCTGCGTTGCGCGACGGGCTTGGCCGTACGCCTCGCTGTTGCCGTCGATACCATCCGCGGCGCGCAAGGCCGGGTGATCGTGACAGGCATGGGCAAATCCGGTCACGTCGCGCGCAAGATTGCGTCGACTTTGGCATCGACCGGCACCCCTGCGTTTTTCGTCCACCCCAGCGAAGCGAGCCACGGCGACCTGGGGATGATCGCCAACAACGATGTTGTTCTTGCGCTGTCATGGTCGGGCGAGACGGCGGAGCTGAAAAATATTACCGACTATTCCCGGCGCTACGGCATCAAGCTCATTGCGATGACGGCCATCGCCGACAGCGCGCTCGCCAAAGTCGCCGATGTGGTTCTTGTGTTGCCGCAGGCGCGCGAGGCCTGCCCGCACAATCTCGCGCCGACGACGTCCTCGCTCATGCAGCTTGCCCTTGGCGATGCGCTGGCGATCGCGCTTCTTGAAAGCCATGGTTTCACAGCGGTCGACTTCGGCCTCCTGCATCCCGGCGGCAAGCTCGGCACGCTGCTCAAGACCGTGCGCGATATCATGCACACCGGCGCGACGATGCCGCTTATGCCGCTCGGCACCCGCATGTCCGACGCCATTCTGGAGATGACCACCAAGGGGTTCGGCTGTGTCGGAATCGTGGATGGGCGCGGGCTGCTGATCGGCATCATCACCGACGGTGACCTGCGGAGGCACATGCGCAACGATCTCCTCGATGTGCATGTAGACGACGTCATGACCCGTAGCCCGAAGTCGGTGCGGCCCGACCAGCTCCTGAGCGAGACGCTGGATATCCTCAATTCAATGAAGGTGACCGCGCTGTTCGCCGTCGAGGCCGGAAAGCCGGTCGGAATCATCCACGTGCACGATCTCCTTCGCACGGGCGCGGCATAAAAATCACCGTTAGCGGACGACCGTCCCAATCGCCTCGATCACGGCATCGACCGTCGGCGGAGCTCCGTCAGTACCGAGTATGGCGATGGGTCCATTGCCGACCGGCCCCGTGAGGCCTGGCCGACTGCCGGTGAAGATCGCGACCAGCGGAACGCCCAGCGCCGCGGCAAGGTGTAACAATCCTGTATCCACGCCGACCACAAACTGCGCGCCGGCGATCAATGCTGCGACCTGGTCGAGCGGTTTGCGCTCTTCGACGCGCGCACCGGGAACCGCAGCGGCGATGCGCTCGCTGCGTGCGCGCTCCAAATCGGTGCCCCACGGCAATCGCAGCTCGATATTTCGGTCGAACTTTTTCCCGAGGGTGATCCAATGCTCCTCAGGCCAAAGTTTCTCCGGCCGAGCCGTGGCGTGAAGCAACAGTCCATAACGTGAGCCTGTCCGGGAAAACCGCGCGCGGTCGAGACCAAAATCCGGTGCGCCTTGCGGCGAATAACCAAGGGCAAGTCCGCTCAGAGCGCGGTTGCGCTCGACTGCGTGCAAATCGCGGCTGACACGGTACCGCACATCATAGAATGCCGACGCCAGCGGCTCGCGGATGCTGGACAAATCGTAGCCGTGACGCCGTCCCCGCGCCGCGCGCGCGATCAATGCGGAACGCAAAAGCCCCTGCGTATCGACGATGTCATCGAAATGCCGGTCACGGATGGTGCGCAGGCTGGCGGCAATCTCGCTCATGATCGACGGCGCATACAGTGACTTTCGCCAGCGCCGCCATGCGACCGGGATGACGTGGCTGACCGCGGGGTGGAGCCGCACGAGCGGCGCGAAGGCTTCCTCGACGAGCCAGGCAAAGGCCGTCTCCGGACGCGCCTTGCGGGCATCGATAACGGCCGGCATATGATGAATTACATCGCCGAGCGAAGATGTCTTGATGAAAAGGACGTCGGGCATGGTGCGTTTGTGGCACTCATATACCGGTCATTAAGGATGGCCGCCATAACCATGCCATCGAGTGGCGCGATCAAGACGCAGTTTTTACTGTCGGCCGGCACATTGCCGCACGCGCAAGGGGCAACGGAATGACAATTCTGGTGACCGGAGGCGCCGGCTACATCGGCAGCCACATGGTGCACGAGCTCGCCGACGCGGGCGAGCCCGTCGTGGTGCTCGACAATCTGTCGACCGGTTTCCGGTTCCTGATCCCGACATCCGTTCCCTTCGTTGCAGGCAGCGCGGGCGATCGGCCGCTGGTCGGCGAGGTCATCGCTCACCATCGCGTCAGCGCGATCATCCATTTCGCCGCATCGATTGTCGTTCCGGAATCGGTCACCGACCCTCTCGGGTACTACAGCAACAACACAATGAATACCTGCGCCCTGCTGGACGTTGCCATCAAGGCCGGTGTCCGCGAATTCATCTTCTCGTCGACCGCCGCCGTATACGGCAATGCGGGTGACGTGCCCGTGCGCGAGGATGCTCCGACAGTTCCGATTTCGCCTTACGGCACGTCGAAGCTGATGTCCGAGATTATTCTTCACGACGCCGCCAAGGCGCATGGCCTTCGTTTCGTCGCGCTTCGCTATTTCAATGTCGCTGGTGCAGACCCCAAATTACGCACCGGGCAGGCAACGCCGGCTGCAACGCATCTGATCAAAGTCGCGTGCGAGACTGCAATCGGCAAGCGACCGAAAATGAACTTATTCGGGACCGACTATCCCACACCGGATGGCACCTGCATCCGCGACTACATTCATGTCAGCGATCTTGCCAAGGCGCATTCGGCGGCGCTTGACTATTTGCGCAACGGCGGCGCGAGCACGACGTTCAATTGCGGATACGGCCACGGCTCTTCTGTTCTCGAGGTGATTGCGGCGGTGCGACGCGCGAGCGGCCTGGATTTTCCGGTGGAGATTTCAGGTCGCCGTGCCGGCGATCCGCCCTCGCTTGTGGCGAACGTGGATCGCATACGCTCCGCCTTGTCGTGGCGTCCGCAATTCCAGAACCTCGATACGATCGTTGCCCATGCCCTCGCGTGGGAAAAGCAGCTAGCGGCCCGGCGAAAGAGTGCGGTGGCCTGATTAAAGCCCCGCGCAGGCGTTTTCCGCCCATTTACCGAGTTTTGGCTTGAAAAATTCTTTGCTGACAGGCAAGGAAACGCCCATCCCTGCCCGACGCGTCCTATTAACAGCCCGACAGAGGGCGGATGAACGAACGCAACCTGCCCATGGCCGAAGAGCGCTACCGTGCCCTGCCCCTGATCCGGCGTTTGCTCACGGAACAGGGACTGGTGCATTGGCGCAAGTATGCGATCGCGTTCACCTTGATGGCAGTGTCGGCCGGCTGCACCGCATTCAGCGCCTACCTGATCGGCGACGTGATCAACCAGGCTTACGTTAATCGGAACCTGCCGGGAATCATTGTTCTTGGCGCAATCACTGTCGTCCTGTTTTCGGTGAAGGGCCTCGCCACATACGGCCACAGCGTGATGCTGTCGCGCATCGGCAATCGAATTGTCGCGGACAATCAGCGCGCGGTTTTTTCGAAGCTGCTCAACGAAGGGCTCGGCTTCTTCTCGGACCGCCATTCAACCGAATTCATCGCCCGTCTTTCGACCGGCGCCGCGGCCGCAACGCAAGTCATCAATCTGCTCATTACCTCGGTTGGACGCGACCTGCTCTCGCTGATCGGACTGGTCACGGTGATGGTGGTGCAGGATCCACTGCTGTCGTTCTTCAGCTTTGTCGTGGCTCCTCCCGCGTTCTTCGTTCTTCGCAAATTGATCCGGCGCATTTATTCGATCGCCCGCACCCAGTTTCACGGCGGGACACGCATCATCGAAACCTTGCAGGAGACGCTGCAAGGAATCCGCATCGTGAAAGCCTTCACCCTCGAAGACACCATGCGCGAGCGTTTCGACCGGAATGTCGCAGCGGTCGAGCACGAGGCCAACAAGATGGCTCGCGTGTCCAATCGCGCCAGCCCTTTGATGGAAACTCTCGGCGGATGCGCCATCGCGATTGCCATCACCTATGGCGGCTATCGCGTGATCGATACTGGCGCCACGCCGGGCCAGTTTTTCTCCTTCATTACAGCGTTTTTGCTGGCCTATGAGCCGGCAAAGCGGCTTGCCCGGCTCAATATAGAGCTCAATAGCGCATTGGTCGGTGTGCGCGTCCTGTTCGAGGTCATTGACAGCCCACCGAGCGAGGCGCCCGACGGCGACAAACCCGACCTGCAGATCACGACCGCGCGGCTTGAATTCAAGGACGTGCATTTCGCCTATCGCGCCGAAGAGGCAGTGCTGCGCGGCATGTCCTTCGTGGCCGAGCCCGGCAAGCTCACGGCGCTGGTGGGCCCCTCCGGGGGCGGGAAATCGACCGTGTTCAATTTGCTGTTGAGATTCTACGAGAACGAACGCGGGCTGATCACGATCGACGGTCAGGACATTTCGAAGGTTTCGCGCCGCTCGCTGCGCCAGCATATTGCATATGTCGGCCAGGAGGTGTTCCTGTTCCGCGGCACGATCCGGGAAAATATTGCTTTCGGAAGACCCGGTGCCAGCGAGGACGAAATCGTCGCTGCCGCCAAGGCGGCCTATGCCCACGATTTCATCCTGTCATTTCCGCGCGGATACGATACCCCGGTCGGCGAACACGGCCTGCAACTGTCCGGGGGACAGAGGCAACGGGTCGCCATTGCACGTGCGCTCATCAAGAATGCGCCGATCATCCTGCTCGATGAGGCGACTGCTGCGCTCAACTCGGAATCCGAACTGCAGGTACGCGAGGCCATGGAACGTCTCTGCGAGGGCCGAACCACACTGGCGATCGCGCATCGGCTGCACACGGTCTCGCATGCCGATAGGATCTATGTCATGGAGGACGGGCGTACAGTCGAGTCTGGCCGCCATGACGAGTTGCTCCGCAAGGGCGGCCGCTATGCATCCTTTTACACGCTGCAGCTCGAAGCGCAGGAACCAGACAACCCGATCGTCGCCGTTGCGTCATCATAACCTGGCGCGGTTGACGGCGGCGTACTCCACCTGATACGCACAGCCGTCTTTCACCCGGCAGCCGTCTCGCGCGGCCGGGCATCCTCCATCACCAAGAAAATCCAACGGCCAATTGACATGTCCGATAGCCGCTACGTCATTTCGCCCCCGCCCCAGGCCACGATCGCGGTCGCGGGGACCGACAAAGTCTTTCCGGTTCGCCGCATCTGGTGCGTCGGGCGTAACTATATCGAGCACATCCGCGAGATGGGCCAGGACGAGCGCGCCCCGCCGTTTTTCTTTGCGAAGCCTGCCGATGCGATCGTTCCCGATGGGGGCACCGTCCCTTATCCCTCGCTCACGAAGGACATGCACCACGAAGTCGAACTGGTGGTCGCGCTGAAAAGCGGCGGCCGGAATATCCCCGTCGCCAAAGCGAATGACTGCATCTACGGCTACGCGGTCGGCATCGACCTCACCCGCCGCGATCTGCAGATCGCCTCGCGCGACGTGAAGCGGCCCTGGGAGATCGGCAAGGCATTCGACAGCTCGGCGCCGTGCGGACCTTTGATGCCGGCAAGCAAGATCGGCCATCCGGCCAAGGGCAAGATTGTCCTCAAGGTCAACGGCAAGGTGCGTCAGGATGGCGACCTCAACCAGATGATCTGGAACGTGCCGGAGACGATCTCGAAGTTGTCGGAAATGGTTGCGCTTGAAGCCGGCGATGTGATCATGACCGGAACGCCCTCCGGCGTTGCGGCCACGGTTGCCGGCGACAAGATCGAGTGCGAGGTCGAAGGCGTCGGCAAGCTCTCCGTCACCATCGGACAGCCGCTGAAATAGTCCAGCTATAACCCGAGATAGGCCTGACGAACGCGGTCATCGCGGAGCAGTTGCTCGCCCGATCCCGCGAGCGTGATGCGGCCGTTTTCCAGCACATAGGCGTGGCTCGCGAGCTTCAGCGAGACTGCGACGTTCTGCTCGACCAGCACGCAGGTGAGGCCGTCGCGATTGAGATCGCGCACAGTGGTGAGCACGCTTTGCACGACGGCGGGCGCAAGCCCGAGCGATGGCTCGTCGAACATGATGAGCTCCGGATCACTCATCAGGCAACGCCCGATCGCGAGCATCTGTTGCTCGCCGCCCGAGAGCGTCCCGGCGGCCTGATGCCGGCGCTCGGCCAGGACCGGAAACATTGCATAGACACGGTCGAGATTTCGTTCGCGCCCGGCATGGGCGCGCGGCACCAAAGCACCCATCGCAAGATTTTCCGTGACAGTGAGCGTCGGGAATACCTGCCTTCCCTCCGCAACCTGGCCGATACCGAGATTGCAGACCTTGTAGCTTGGCCATCCGGTTATGTCCGTGCCTCGATAAAGGATGCGGCCGCGCGAAGGTTTGTGCATTCCGGCTATGGTGCGGATGAGCGAGCTCTTGCCGGCACCATTGGCACCCACGATCGTAACGATCGCACCCTGCTCGATCTCGAGCCCGATATTGTCGAGCGCCTGCGCGTCTCCGTAGTAAACATCGAGATTTTCGACGCTGAGCATCAGCCGACGGCCTCCGCGCCGAGATAAGAGTCGATGACAGCGGGGTCCCGCACCACCGCGTCCGGCGAGCCCTCCGCAATCGCCGCGCCGTGATGAAGTACGAGGATCCGCGCGGCGAGCGCCATCACGGCCCGCATGACATGTTCGATCAACAGGATGGTAAGCCCGGTCTCCCGATTGAGCTCGCGCAGGGTCGCGACGACCACGTCGACTTCCATCGGCCGCAGGCCCGCCATCACTTCGTCGAGCAAGAGCAGCTTCGGGTCGGTGGCAAGCGCGCGCGCGAGCTCCAACCTCTTCCGATCAGGCAGTGTCAGCGAGGAGGCCGTCTGATTGCGCTTAACGTATAAATCAAGCCGACGCAGCACGTCGCGGGCGTGCTCGCGTGCGTCATCGACGTCATGGCGATGCAACAGCGCGCCGATGATGACGTTGTCCTCCACGGTGAGAGCGGGAAATGGCCGCACGATCTGAAATGTACGGCCGATGCCACGCCTGCAGATCTTGTCGGACGGGAGACCATCAATCCGCTCGCCGGCAAACGTGATGGTGCCGGTATCCGGTGCGAGCACGCCGGCGATCATATTGAACAGCGTAGTCTTTCCGGCACCGTTAGGGCCGATCACGGCGAAAATCTCGCCGGTGGCGACCTCAAAGCTCACGCGATCAACTGCAACAAGCCCGCGGAATCGCTTGCCGATGTCGGTCACTGTCAGGAGCGGGCTCATTGTTTGCGCTCCGAAAGGCCGAACCGCCGCGCAAGCCAGGGCCACACTCCTTCCGGCATCGCGATGACAACCAGCAGCAGCACAATGCCAAAAAATATCTGGTTGCTGCCCGGCAGATCGATGTGGAGCCACTCGAGCACGGTCCGCACACCCTCGGCTACAAACTCTAGCAAGAAGGCTCCGAGCAGCGGCCCGAACAGCGTGCCCACGCCGCCAATGATCGGCCCGAGGATGATCAGAATCGACTGGGAGATATTGAACACCTGCTCGGGAAACAGGTTGTTGTAGTAGAACGCGAAAATGACGCCGGCAAAAGCCGTCATGCCGGCGGAGATGACCACTGCAAGCATTTTGTAGTGAAACGTGTCGATGCCGGCCGAGCGCGCCGCCTCTTCATCCTCGCAAATCGCCAGCCAGAAATAGCCGACGCGGCTTTGCAGAAGCAGGCGCGAGCCAATGAATGCCAGCACTATTGCAGCCAGCAGCAGGTAGTAGAACATCACCGGATGCCCGCGCAGATGCCAGAGATCGTTGTGAGCGTATTGCGCCACCGGCAGAAACAATCCGGCGGAGCCGCTCGTCCAGCTCAAGTGGTCAAAGCCGACGCGCGCGAATTCGGCAACCGCGATGGTCAGGATCGCGAAGTAGACGCCGCCGATGCGGAAGCGGAACGCGAGAAACCCGAGAAAAGCGCCGGCTAGCGCCGCAATCAGGATTGCCGCCAGCAGGCCTAACCACGGACTGATGCCGAAGTGCACGTAGAGTGCGGCTGCCGTGTAAGCACCGAGCCCGACATAGAGTGCGTGACCGAGCGACAGCTGCCCGACAAAGCCCATCATGACGTTCCAAGCGAGCCCCGCGTAGCCAAAGTACAAAATCAGGATGAGGACGGTGAGCAGATAATCGCCGACAAAGATCGGCAGCGCCATGAAGACGAGGAGCAGCGCGAGAAGCAGAATCATTGCACGGCGCGGAACACCATCCGTTAGGCGCGCAATCATGTCGTCCTCTTGCCCATGATGCCTTGCGGCCTGAACAGCAGCATCACGACCAGAATAGCGAAGGCAAACATGCTTTTTGCGGAGGGCGTGAACAGCAAGCCGGCAAGTGCTTCGGTCAACCCAACCAGTATTCCGCCAAGCAGGGCGCCCGGCATCGAGCCCATGCCGCCGGTGATGACGATCACGAACGCCAGCAGCGTGTAGGCCGGGCCGACCGCAGGCGTGACATCGAAGAGCAGCAGCAGCATGCAGCCGGCGGCACCCACGCAGGCGCAGCCCAATCCAAACGTGAGCGCGTACAGCCGGTGAACGTCCAGCCCGACCACCAGCGCGCCGGTATAGTTGTCGGCACAGGCCCGAATTGCCGTTCCAACCGCGGTATACTGAAAAAAGGCAAACAGGGCCGCCGCCACGACAATCGCCGCAGCGGCGGCGTAGACCTTGGTGGCATCCACGATCAGCGGACCAATCTTGAAGCTGTCGAAGGCGTATGCCACCTGGACGTTCTGCGCGTCGGGCCCGAACGCGATCAGTAATGCGTTGACGATGATGATCGCGATGGCGATCAGCAGCAGGAATTGGCTGTGCTCGGGCCGCGTGATGAAACTGTTGATCAGTCCGACTTGCAGAAGATACCCAAGAGCGAACATCGCGGCCGCGATCGGGATCATCATGACGAGCGGATCCAGATGAAAGGCCGCAAACAGCGTAATTGCGGCATACATCGCCATGGTCATCATCTCGCCGTGCGCGAAATTGACCACCCGCACCACGCCGAAAATAACCGACAGGCCAAGCGCCATCAGGCCATAGACCAGCCCGGTCAGAATTCCGCCAACCGCGACGTTGAGAAAAATGTCCAGCTGCACGCGAAGACCCGGTAGCGTGAAGCTCCGGCCGCGCATGCGCGGCCGGAGCAGACGAAATGCGGCGGCCGGTTAGCCGCGCTTGTCGTAAGGCTTCATCGGCAGTTCAGGTTTGGCGTTCGCCGCCGCTTTCGGAGCCAAAGTGACCAGTTTGCCGCCGCGATTCTGGATCGCCGAGTTCTTGAGCTTGTCATTCTGGCCCTTGGCATCGAACTGAATGCCCGGGCCGGGACTGACATTGTTGGTGATATTGGTCTTGCGGATGGCGTCGGCAAGCGCCTTCGGGTCTAGCCGAGCCCGCGCGCTTGTAGGCGTCTGACGGCGACCAGCAGGGCCTCGAACGTATAAACGTGGTTGGTGTTGAGATTGATACGCCGGATGCGCCTTCGCGAGCGCGGCTTCCAAGCTTCTTGCTCAGCGGCTTGTTCGGGATCGTACCAGGGCACGAAGCTGACCGGACCATCGGAAAGCTTCGCCGAGCGTCTTGAGATACTGGTCCTCATACCAGCCGGGACCCATGCTCAGAATCGCCATCGGGCGACCAGCGCTGCTTGACCAATTCGCGAGTGAGCAGGATTGCGTCGTTGAGACGGCTGACCATGAGCAAGGCATCGGCGCCCGTTGCCTTTGGCCTTTGGAGATTTCGACCGATAGGTCGCGCGCTGCCGGGATCGTAGGCGAAATCGTCTCCACGAATCTTGTACGGCATGTTGAACTTCGGGCATCACCGCATCGATGCCACCGGCCATAGCCGTACCAAAGGTGTCGTTGACGTGCAGAAATACCGCCGACTTCGGCGTATAGCCGCTGATCTCGAACAGCTCTTTCTGGTTGAGCGAAGGCGTCACCAAGAATCATCGGGCGCGGTCGGGAAATTGCGGAATACGAACTTGTAGCCCTGCTCCGTGATCGGAGGCGCGGCGGCAATATTGATGACGTAGGGAATACCCTTCTGCTCGGCGACCTGCGCAATTGCCGTGCTCTGGCCTGAATCGAAGGCGCCGACCAGCAACTGGGCGCCATCACTGATCAGTTTCTCGGCACGCGAGCGAGCGACTTCTACCTTGGTTTCGGTATCGGCGTTGATGATCTCGAGCGTTGGCATTCCGAGCTCTTTCAGGATGCCGTCGGTGATGTCGACACCGCGCTGGCAATCTTGGCCGATGCCGGCCTGCACGCCCGAGCGTGGCAGCAGCACGCCAACTTTGAGTGCGGCGCCTTGCGCGCGAACAATGTTGAACGGCGCAGTTCCCGCAACGATGCCGGCCGCCCCGAGCCCGGCGCTGAAGCTTCGGCGGGTCACGGCCGCCTTCGACTGAGATTTCTTCTTCATCGGATATCCTCCCTGGCCGAGCACGCGGCCCTTGTTCCGGATGATGCCGGATTTTTTCCAATCTTCACAAGATCGAACCTCGGCCGCAGCGACCTTCGCGCGGACCGTTCGCCCATTCCCAATATTCACCGGACCATATTGTTGACTAGGACAACAAATTTCGTCAACACCGTAGGTGACGACCGGGACAAGGCTACCCCCATGCCTGACGCCAAACACGCGACCAAACGGGCCGTGCCGCTGCGCAAAACGCCGCAGAAGCGCAGGAGCGCGCCCGTTATCGATCTCGGGGTTCTCAACGAACGACTCGGCTATTTCATCCGCCGGGCACAGCTTTGGGTGTTTCAGGACTTCATCCGCCGGCTGTCATCGATCGACATCAGTCCGGCCGAATTCTCCGTCCTGGTGGTCATTGGCGCCAATACGGGGCTGTCCCAGGCCGAGCTGGCGACAACCTTGGGCATTGAGCGGGCGCGACTGGTGCGCTTGTTGCACCGCCTGGAAAGACGCGGTCTGACGCAGCGGCTGCCATCGTCTGCCGATGGTCGTCGTCATGCGCTGCGGCTTACCGCGGACGGCCAAAAGATTTTGGCGCGCGCCAAAATGCTGGCTGCACAACATGAAGCAGCGCTGAAAGAAAAGCTCGGCGCCGAACGCCACCGGTTGTTGCTTGAATCGTTACGGGCGTTCTAGGCGCTTACCCGCCAAATAGTCGTTCAACCGCCATAGCTATGCGGAACAGGCGATTGTCCTGACCATTGCGGGCAACCAGCATCAAGCCGGCCGGTAGGCCGCCTTCGCGCGGGATCGGCACCGAGATGGCGCAGAGATCAAAGAAATTCACAATAAGCGTATTGCGCAGCAACATCGCGTTTCTGCGCGCGAATTCATCGGCCGGCGCCACCTCCTGGATCGTCGGCGCCACAATCGGGGTGGTCGGCAATGCCAGAATATCGATGTCGGCCAGCCTCGCATCCATCAGCCCGATGAGCCGGGCGCGCTGCCGCACCATCTCGATGTAGTCGGCGGCGCTTACGTTGCGTGCCCGCTCGAGCCGTACCCGCACATTCGGGTCAATGTCGTCGGCCCGCCGCGACATCAGCTCCCGATGGATCGCGAATGCCTCCGCCGGCTGCACGCCGCCCTTGCTGTTGACGTCGGCCATGTCGGCAAGCAATGCGAGTTTTTCTTCAGACAGATGCGCACCGGCTTTGCGCAATTGATCGACCGCTCCCGCGAAACGCTTCGACACTGTCTCGTCGAGTTTCTCCAGCGGAGTCCCCTGCACGATGCCGATGCGAAGGCCGGCGAGCTGCGCGGGCTCGAGCGGCGCGAAATCTTCAGCCGCCATGACGGCATCGGCCCTGGCGCAGGCCTCCACCGAGCGCGCAATCGGGCCGATTGAATCGATGCTGTATGACAACGGGAAAGCGCCGTCGGTCGGGATGCGCTGCCGGCTCGGCTTGTAGCCGACGATCCCGCAGATCGCCGCCGGGATCCGGCATGAGCCGCCGGTGTCCGAGCCAATGGCAATCTCGCACATGCCATCAGCGGCCGAGACCACGGCGCCTGACGATGAGCCGCCCGGAACGCGCTTGCGGTCGGCCGGATTGCCCGGCGTCCCGAAATGTGGATTGGCGCCGATGCCGGTGTAGGCAAATTCGCTCATGTTCGTTTTGGCAACGATGATCGCCCCGCCGGCGCGCAGCCTGCGCACGACCGGCGCATCGGCGGTGGCTGGTTTTCGTTCCTCCGCGAAAATCCTCGACCCTGCGCGCGTAACTTCGCCGGCGACGTCGAAAAGATCCTTGATGCTCACAATCGTGCCGTCCACCGGGCCGAGCGAGATTCCGGACTTCGCGCGCGCATCGGCGGCATCGGCCGCGGCCTTCGCCTGCTCACGATAGACGGTGAGGCAGGTCCGTGCCCCTTCCCCCTTTGGATCATCGATGCGGGCAAGCGCGGCCTCAAGCCGTTCGCGTGCGGTATTCCGTGCCATGGGGATTGCCTCTGCTGATCGGTACCGGGGGCAACTGTCGGGCCATTTTCGCGTCCCGTCCAGCCCACTGCTCAACCATCGGCCTCTGTTCAGCCGGGGCACGCCTGTGCAATCAATTGGACCGGAAACGATCGAGAGAGGCCGCCATGACCGCCAAGGGCAAGCACTCACCGCCGGGCAAAGGCAACATCTACGCCAAGGCCAACGAGGTCATCGTGAAGATCACGGGCAATGATACCGCTCAAACTTTCGAGGTGGTCGAGGAGAACTGCAAACCCGGCTTTCAGTCGCGCGCGCACTATCACATCAAGGCCTACGAGACATTTTACCTGTTCGACGGCAGCGCGGACTTTCAGGTCGGCGACGAGTTGTTCCACGCCACGAAAGGATCCTGCGTTCACATCCCGCCCGGCGTTCCGCATCAGGTGACGTCGAAAGAAGGCGTGCGCATGTTGATGATCTACAGTCCGGCCGGTACTGAGGGAATGTTCGCGGACATGCACGCGCTCACGCAGGATCAGCTGATGAACGCCGAGCTCACCAAGCAACTCGCGCTCAAGCATGACACGGTCATGATCGAGCAGAGCAAGGATGGCCGCGGCAAAGGTACGATTTTGGGCTGACAAGCCCGGTCATACTTAATCCTCAGAATTATCAACAGCGATTCTTCGGCCTTGCCTCGCCGCATGGTGGAGGTAGGCTTCCCGACAGGTCGCCCATCTTCGGCTCTGCCGGACACGGATGGCCGCCATGACCGGACTGGACATGGGACGTGGGTGCTGCTTGCAGTATTCGTGGCTCATGACTACCGGCCCTGGCTCTCAGTAACTGGTACCTCCGCTGCGGGTTTCGGCCTGCGCGCCAGGAATGGATCCGAGAGCTTGTGACGGGTGGACGACGGTCTGCCCGTTATGGCTTTTAGGAGACCCGTTCGCGAGTGCCCTCCCCGGTCACAGGCTCGCGCCGTCGAATTTCTTCACCTTGAATTGCTCGGCGTCGACGCCGTCCAGGCAGCGCACGTTGAGCATCACCATGTCCCTGCCGCCCGGGCCCTTTGCCGTAGGCGTAGGACTCGATGCCGCACGTCTTGCAGAATGGATGATGAATCGCGCGCTTGTTGAACTGATAGTCGGTCATTTCATTCTCGCCCGACAGCAGCTTGAAGTCGGACATCGCGACGGCGGACAGCAACGGGCCGAGCTTGCGGCAACGCGAGCAGTTGCAGGTGATCACTTCGCCAATGTCGGCTTGCGCCTCGTAGCGAACCTTTCCGCACTGGCAGCCGCCGGTGTAGGTCTTTTTCATCGCTCACTCCTGTTTGCCGACTGTCAGTTGTCACCAAAGTTCGTCGAAATTCAGCCGCCGCGAAATCAATTTCTGCTGCTCGCAATATGACATGAGGAGCTCCAGGCAGGGCCGGTTCGCTTCCTTGCCGAACGGCGCGGTGTCGATCGTCCCGGATGGCGGCGCGGCTTTCCGCCCCTCTTCCAGCAATCGGTAGAGCTCGGCAACAGCTTTCGGATTTGACCGGACAAGCTCGTCGGTCACCACGACCATATGGTTGACGGGAACAAGGCCGTGCTTGCCGTACCAGCTGCGCGCGGCGGCCTCCGGATCAGGAATGACGCTTTGCAGCCGTGGATCCTTGGGCAGCGCGGCGCCATAAACCGCTGCGTCCAGTTCACCGGCAATCAGCATGTCGGTGATGTCCTGCTCTTTGCGGGCGCGGATGACGCCGGGCGGATCGCCGGCTTCGGCGACATGCCCGTCCTCGAACGTCACCCATTGCACGCCGCTGAGATCGACGCCGTAGTCGTTTTCGAGGATGCCGCGAATCCAAACGCCCGTGGTCTGGCTGTACGAACGCACGCCGATGCGCTTGCCCGGAAGATCGGCCGGCGCAAGCTTTCCCCGCTCTGCATTGAACAACATTGTGCCATGCTGAAAACGCGCAAGCATCGCAGCCGGCAGCAGCGTGAGCCCCTTGTTGTGATCTTTCGCCTGGAAATACGTCACGAGCGCCATCTCGCTGGCATCGAAGGCGTGCTCACGGACCATCGGCTTGAAGGCCTGGTACAAAGGCTTAACCTCGACAAATTCGAGTTTCAGCCAGGGCGATGTGATCTCACCACGCTTGAGCGGCAGCGTATGCGGATAGTCGCCGAGCGCGACGCGCAATGTTGTGCCGCCATTTGCCATTGTGAGATGCCTCCGCTTGGACCGCTACCGGTGGCTTGACCGCCCGCCACTCAACCTAGTTTAACAAGCCGATATGTAAAAGGAGTGGTGGCATGGCGGATCAGAAGACCGGGCTTGTCGTGACTGCCCATCCCGGTGATTTCGTTTGGCGCGCGGGTGGAGCGATCGCCTTGCATGCCAAGCGCGGCTATCGGGTCAAAATCGTCTGCATGTCATACGGCGAACGCGGGGAAAGCCAGTTTGCCTGGAAAGAACCGGGCGCCACATTGGAAAAAGTAAAGGCCGGCCGCAAAGACGAGGCCGAGCGCGCAGCGAAACTGCTCGGCGCCGAGATCGAATTCTTCGACTGCGGCGACTACCCGCTCAAGCTCAACGAGAGCCATTTCGATCGCATGGTCGACATCTATCGCGAGCTCAACCCGTCCTTCGTGCTGACGCACGCGCTCGAGGATCCGTACAATTTCGACCACCCCAATGCGGCTCACTTCGCCCAGGAGACGCGCGTTGTCGCTCAGGCGATGGGCCACAAGCCCGACGCCAAGTACAAATATGCGGCCCCACCGGTGTTCCTGTTCGAGCCGCACCAGCCGGAAATGTGCAACTACAAGCCCAATCTCATTCTGAAAATCGACGAAGTCTGGGAGCAGAAGTACAAGGCATTCCAGATCCTCGCCGCGCAAAAGCACTTGTGGGGCTATTATGAGCGGGTCGCCCTCAATCGGGGCATCCAGGGCAGCCGCAACACCGGCGTTCCGATGACCTATGGCGAGGCGTATCAGCGACTGTTCCCGACCGTTGAGGAGATTTTGAAATGAAGCCCGTCGTCGTCCGCAACATCAAACGCGCCGACAGCAACGCCATTGGGACACTCGGCGCGGTCGGCGTCTCCACGGCGCACGAGGCACTCGGCCGGTCAGGATTGATGAAGCCCTATATGCGGCCGATCTGGGCCGGGGCGCAGATTGCCGGCCCTGCGGTCACCGTGCTGGCGCAGCCCGGCGACAACTGGATGATCCACGTCGCGGTCGAGCAGTGCCAGAAAGGCGATGTCCTGGTTGTCGGCTGCACGGCGGACAATTCCGACGGAATGTTCGGCGAATTGCTCGCGACAGCATTGCGCGCGCGGGGCGTCGCCGGACTTGTCATTGATGCCGGCTGCCGCGACGTCCGGCCGATCTCGGAAATGCGCTTTCCGGTCTGGTCGAAAGCCATTTCGGCAAAAGGCACCGTGAAAGCCACGCTTGGTGCGGTCAACGTCCCGGTCGTTTGCGCCGGCGTCAACGTTGAGCCCGGTGATGTCGTGGTTGCGGACGACGATGGCGTCGTCGTGATTCCGAAGAAAGTTGCTGTCGAGACCGCGCAGAAGGCGCAGAAGCGCAAGGACGACGAAGACGGAAAACGCAAGCAGCTCGAGGCCGGCACACTCAGCCTCGACATGTACAAGATGCGCGAGCCGCTTGCGAAAGCCGGTCTGGTCTACATCGACCATCCGGAGGACAATTGACGGCGGTCATGTACAATGTTGCAGCGGTTAGAGCCGCCGGCAACGGCGGCTTCTTTCTTTTTGGCGGATGTTTCCCGGGCGCCCTGGCCTGCAGCTTGCGCGTCTAAGGGCCTGGGCGAAATCTCCGCGCAGCCATCGTGCCGAGAATGAGAAACACGATCAGAGTCGCGCCCTGAGCGATCAGGAACGGGCGGCTCGGATTGCGTCGGTGCAAGCACTTGCAGCCTCGGCACCTTCTGGAACGACTGCACGATCAGGACAAAAACGTTGAAATAAAGAGCTGTCAGCGCAGTCGTGACGTAGATCCATCGCCACGCCCCGCTCAGCTGCTTCACGTAGAGCGCCATGAGCGCGATCGCCAATATCACGATTGATATCAGGCCAACGACGATGGCCGGCGTGAGGCCGTTTATCGGAAACATGAACCCGGTCACGCTCGTAAGAATGGTGGTGACAAGAAACAATGCTGTCCAGCCGGACAGCCGGCGGGCACGAAGCATCCCAGCCAGCACAATGAGGCCGCTGGCGATTGCGATCAGGCTGATAGCGGTGTGAAGAATGGTGAAATTCTCAATCGACAGCCCGGCAATCATCGGACACCTCCGCCCCAAGGCGTGCAGCTATTCGCTCATTGTCCCGTACGGACATGACCGTAGCAATAGGACGAACGATGAGAGGCACTAACGGTTGGCGGCGCTCCAGGGCGCGATACGACGGCCGACCCATTTCAGCAATGTGGTCAGCGATACGCCCAGGACCATCAAAACGATGACCGGTACGAACGTCTTATCCATCGCGAAGACGTTTGCGTATTTCGTGATCATGAATCCCAGGCCGGAAATCGTCGTGTAAAATTCCGCGATGATCATGCCGATCAGACCGCGCCCAATGGCAAGGCGCAGGCCCGCGATGATGTAGGGCACCGCAAACGGCAGCAGCACGTCGCGCCACATTCTCCATTCGCTCGAGCGGAAAGACTGCGCGACTTCGATCATGCCTTTGTCGCATTCGCGCACGCCCTGATAGGTGTTGATCAGGATCGGGAATACCGCGAACAGGAAGACGACGATGATCTTGGCCTTCAGGTAGATCCCGAACCACAGGACGAGCAGCGGCACAACCGCAACCAGCGGCGTCGCATAAAGAGCATTGATCGGCAGGTCGAGCGCCCAGTCGAGCCAGCGAATTCGCGCCATCGCAACGCCAAGCGGGATGCCGACAACGATGGCGGTAACCAGGCCGTAGACCATGACCTCCAGGCTTTGCGCCAGAAAGTACGGCAATTCGCCGGAGACGGTCGTCTCGTAGAAGGCGATCGCGATGTTACTCGGCGAGGTGAAAAAGATCGGGCTGATAAAGGGTGCGGTGATTTCCCAGACGATCAGGAGGGCAACGACAAAGCCGTAACGGTAGAGCGCGGCGTGCTCCCACCAAGGCGTCTTGACCACAGCCGGCACCTGCGCGCTGCCGGCGATTGCGCCGGTGTCGACCTGCTGGGCAACAGTCATCGTCATCCTTTCGTCGCGCCATCCGGCGCGGTTCGTGTGGCAGGCGCCGCCTTCGGCGCGGCGCCTGCCATTTCGGTGAAGCGTCTACTTCAGAACGCCGCGGTCGGGCAAACCGGCCCTTTCCACTCGCCAAGCTGCTCAATGGCTTTTTTGGCAAAAGTGGTGTCGACCACGTCGTCGTATGTCGGCGTCTTGCCCTCTTTGATGTTGCCAACCTTGGTCATCAATTCGGCGGTGAAGTTTACGCGCTCCGGGCTCAAGCCGGTATTGGCGTCCCAGATGCACTGCTTGACCAGGAAGTCGAAGCTTTCGGCCAGAACCTTTTCCGGGTAGCCCGTCTGCTTGACGAGAATCGGGATGATCTTGGCCCGATCCGAGTACATGATCCGGGTGGCCTCGATATTGGCGGTGACAACCTTTTGAACGACGTCGGGATGATCCTTGATCGTCTTTTCGGTCGCGGAGAGGAATGTATAGAGCGTTTTCGGCTGCAGCTCCCACATGCGCGCGATAGCGTGCAGGTCCGGAACCTTGGTCTTGGCGAACATCTCCTGCTCGACGTGCAGGATGGCGGTATCGACCTGATTGGCCACGAGCGCCGGAACGTCCTCGCTCGCGATGGTGACGAAGTTGACCTCCTTCGGATCGATCTTGGCCGCACGCAGCACGCTGCGGCTGAGGAGGTCGGCGAAGCCGCCCGGCTCCTGGATGCCGATGCGCTTGCCCTTGAGATCGGCCATCGTCTTGATCTCGGCGCGCACAACCATCGACGCTTCAAATTTCGGCAGATTGGCGGACAGCGCTTTCACCGCCGCGCCGTTCGAGCGGCCGATAATCGTCGGCGCGCCGGGCGTAAGCCCGAACTCGATATTGCCCGCCAGCAGCGCGCGATAAACTTTCACGCCGTCGCCAAGCGACACGATGTCGACGTCAAGCCCGGCTTTTTTGTAGAGGCCCAATTCTTTGGCGACGATAGTCGGCATATGGACGATATTGGGCGGCGACGTCGGTATGCCGATGGTAATTTTCGTCTGCGCCTGTGCGGCAGCCGGCAGCATGATCGCAGCGGCCAGTACCGCCAGCGATGATTTGAATTTATGCATCTTTGCTCCTCCCTTAATTTTTTATCGTTCGCGCGCGAATAGCTCGTGAATGCGGGGGATTTTGCCCCATTGTCAGTGCAAAAACAACGAAGCTCGGCACCTTAGTTCGGGCTCAGTCCGCCTGAATCGCGCAGCCTTTGACCGACGGCCAATGCAAGGGTTAAGGCACTTATCTGAATAATGAGCGGTCGCGATCATGGCGCAATTCGTCAGCGAATACGGCAAAACCACCGAGCCGGCGCAAAGCGGACGGCCGGCTGGATGCGCCCGCTTTTCACCGCAACCACGAGCCAATTTGGTCGGCTGTCGGCGGCTTTCTCGCGACGCAGAGCGGCGATCTTCTGGAAATCGGCAGCGGTACCGGCCAGCACGCCGCCGCATTCGCTCCGCGTGCACCCGGAATTACGTGGTGGCCCAGCGACATCTACGACTCTCACCTCAAGAGCATCGCCGCATGGCGCACATATTCGGGCGCCGCAAACCTGCGTCCACCCCAGCGCATCGATCTCAGCGATCCTGATTGGAGTTGGACCGGCGACGCCGACCGCAATGCGCTTCTCACAGCGATGCTGTGCATCAACGTCCTGCACATCTCGCCCTGGCGCGTGTCAAAGAATCTGTTTGCAGGAGCGGGCCAATTCCTGCGAAAGCATGGCCGCCTGTTTGTATACGGTCCATTCCGGCGGGATGGCGCGCATACATCGCCAAGCAACGCGGCATTCGATGCCAGCCTGCGGGCGGAGAATCCCGAATGGGGCGTGCGCGACGTGTCGGACCTGAATGGACTCGCCAAATCTGCCGGCTTGACGGAGGCAGAGATTTCACCGATGCCGGCCAATAACCTGGTGCTGGCCTTCGCGCGAGCGCTTGGGCAGAATTGAGTTTAGCGACGGCAACACAAGAAGACCTCAACCATGCAGCCTGAACCGATCCACGACATTGCACATCTCGGCCATGTCGAGTTGCTGACGCCGAAATTCGAGGAGAGCCGCCGGTTTTTCATCGACATCATGGGGATGACGCAAAGCGGAGAAAAAGACGGCAGCGTCTATCTGCGCGGCTGGGACGACTATGAGCGCTATTCGCTCAAGCTGACGGACTCGAAGACGTCCGGTCTCGGCCATGCCGCCTTCCGTACCCGCTCACCGCAAGCGCTCGAACGCCGCGCTGCTGCGCTCAAGGGTTCGGGCTTTGACATCGGATGGACGGATGGGGATCTCGGCCACGGCAAGACGTTCGTCTTCAAGGATCCGGACGGCCACAGATTCGAGATCTACTACGACACCGAATGGTACGAACCACCTCGCGAATTGCGGCCCGCGCTCAAGAATCAGGCGCAGAAGTTTCCGGCTCGCGGCATCAACGTGCGGCGCATCGACCACTTCAACGGCCTGGCAGTGGACATCAAGGCCAACCGCGAATTCTTCCAGAACTATCTCGGCTTTATGTTGACCGAGCAGATCGTGCTCGACGACGGCACGGAAGCCGGCATGTGGATGACGGCGACGAACAAAAGCTACGACTTCGCCTACACACGCGACCACACCGGCACGAAAGGACGCCTGCACCACGTCACGTTCGCGCTGGATGCGCGCGAGGATGTGCTGCGTGCTGCCGACATCTTCCTGGAGAATGGCGTCTACATCGAAACCGGGCCGCACAAGCATGCAATCCAGCAGACCTTTTTCCTGTACGTGTATGAACCGGGCGGCAACCGGGTCGAAGTCTCATGCGCAGGCGCGCGGCTCGTGCTCGCCCCCGACTGGAAGCCGATCACCTGGACCGAAGCGGAACGAAAGAAGGGTCAGGCCTGGGGCCTGCAGACGATCAAATCGTTCCACACCAAGGGCACGCCACCCGTTCCCGGCGTTCCGGACTCCTGAGTGAGCTTGCGTCATGAATCGCCGCAACACCCCGCGAATTTCCTTTATCGGTTTCGGTGAAGCAGGCCAGGCAATTGCCTCCGGCCTCAAGGATGCCGGCGTTGAACGCATCGCGGCCTGGGATATCCTGTTTCCGGAACAGGCCGGCGCACCTCTCAAAGCCGCCGGCGAAGCGATCGGGGTGCGTGCGGCCGCCTCAGCCGCCGATGCCGTGCGCGAGACGGACATCGTCATCTCTGCCGTCACGGCCGCATCGAGCGTGGACGCCGCGCGCTCCGTTGCCCCGCACCTGAACGGCAATCCCTACTATCTCGATATCAATTCGGTTTCTCCCGGCCACAAGCAGGAAACCGCCAGGCTCCTGGGCGAGCGGGCCCGCTACGTCGACGTTGCGGTGGTTGCCGCCATTCACCCGGCCCGGCACCGGACGCCCCTCCTCATCGCCGGCCCGCATGCGGAGGAAATTTCGCCTTTGTTGCGCGAGCTCGAGATGCAGCTGTCGGTGGTTGGTCCCGAAACCGGCTCGGCGGCGGCCATCAAGATGATCCGCAGCGTGATGATCAAAGGCATCGAGGCGCTGACGCTGGAATGCTTCCTGGCCGCGGCGCGGGCCGGGGTTTTGGACGAAGTGACGACGTCCTTGAAGAACAACTATCCGACGCTCGATTGGGGACAGATCGCCGATTACAACCTCGAGCGCATGGCCAGCCACGGCGCCCGGCGGGCAGCCGAAATGGAGGAGTCCGCCGCGACCCTGCGCGAGCTGGGGCTCGACCCTCTGATGGTGCAATCGACCGTCGCACGTCAGCGTGAGATGGGCGCGATCGGCAAGCTTGAGACGGTACGTGCCGCCTTCAAATCCGGGCGTGCGGCCATTCTTAGCGCGATAAATGCCGCCACCAAAAGACAGGCATTGACCGCAGACTCATATGAATGCGCGTTCAGATTTGTGAGCGGCCGTTTCAGCGCAAATTTCTTGTAATCCTGGCGTGCCACCTTCTACTATGTTTCGTCCAAAAACTGGTGGGGAGGAATGCCATGAAACTCAAGAATTTTGCATATGCCACGTTCGTTGCGGCGGCTGCCGTCGCTTTTGTAATCGGCTCGGCCGTGCCCAGCGAAGCGGCAAAGAAGAAGGCGGCAGCCGCGCCGCCGCCACCGCCGCCGCCGCCGCAGGTCGTGTGCGCGGGACCACCGGCTCCGGTGTGCGCGACCAAGGGCGACCAGCAGTTCACCTATCATAACGCCTGCTGGGCCGCGAAAGATGGCGCGAAAGCTGCCAAGCCGGGTGCATGCAAAGCGGCCAAGGCGGCCGGCGGCAAGAAAAAGGCAAAGAAGAAGAAGGCGTAATACGGAATTCAGTCTAAACGCACGGGCCGCTGCTCAAGCAGCGGCCCGTTTTCATTTCGTGCTGTAAATTTTATTTTTTGCGCGGCGGAATTTGCAGAAATTCCGCAATTTGTTCCTTGGTCAGCGGCTTTTCCAGGAATTTCAGCTTCACCGCATCCGCGATGGCGCCGTCGAGATCGGCAAACTTTGTCGCTTTGCATCGTTTCCTTCGGCTGGAATTTGGCCATCAATTCTTTCAAGAGGTCGACGGGCCGATTAATCTTGACCGAATACATTTCGACGGCTTTCGGATCGGAATACATCCAGTCAACCGCCTCACGATACGCATCCATGAAGCGCATGATCGCGTCATGCTTGGTCTTCAGCGAGTTCGCATTGACGATCAGCGCGCGGACCGTCTGGCCCCGCAGCGACGGCACGTCGCTGCCGCGCGCGACGATGCGGATTTTCCCTTCCTTGATTTCCTGAAGCCCGAGCGGCGGCGCCGACCAGCCGATGTCGACCTGACCGGACATGACGGCGGTGAAGCGTCGCCGGCGGGACCACCGGTCGCCGTCGGCTTGGCCTTCGCGCCAAGCTCATTGACGAACGCAACGACAATGTTGTTCGAGCTTGATCCGCTGGTCGAGTACGCAATCGTGTTATCGGCAGTGGCGTCCTTCAGGCTCTGGATTTTCGAATCCGCTTTCACGTACCAGTAGATGTCACCGGTGCCGGTGAACATCGGCGCCAGGATGCGCAGCGGCGCCCCTTTCGAATATGCGCGCATCACGCCGGCTACGCCGACGCCGGCGCCGATATCGGCGGAGCCCGAGATCACCGCCTGAATGGTTTCGCCCGCGCCTTGCGTGCCAGTATTCTCCAGCACAAGCCCGTGCTTTTTGAAGATGCCGGCATCCTGACCGAGCGTGGGCGCCTGATTTTCCCAATTGTTGATCTGGCCGATCGCAAGCTTGAGCGTATCCTCAGCCGAGGCCGGCCCGACGGCCAGCGCGACGGCAATCCCGAGCACGCCGCCGATTATCTTGAAGGCTTTCATGCGTCTCCTCCCTGGATGCTTTTGTTTATTAGCGTACGCCCCCTAATGGGCGGCATTCAACACCGGGGGCGCCCGCAGAAAAGCTTAATCTATCAGCGCCGCTTTTTGCGGGTTCGCTTTGGGCCCGGCCGTTTCGCAGGTGCGGACCGCTTTTTTGCACTCGATTTACGGCCGGTTGCGGCTGAAAGCCCGCCGGCCTTCGTCACGCGCATCGACCAATACTCCCATGAGCGCGTGAGGCCCGTGGTCTTGGAGCTGATTTGCCCCGCCAGCATGGTTTCGCCGGGTGAAAGCGTCGCGATGTCAGAGCCGATCGTCATCGCCATGACCTGATACGCGGCGTTCCGTGCCGAGTAGACCGAGCGGAAGACGCAATCGCGCACGCTGGTGCCGGCGACGGTGACCCCGTGGCGCATCATCAGCACCATCCAGTGCTTGCCGAGGGCACGCGCCAGCGAAGCGCCCTCCTCCGGCTTGATCACCAGCATATTGGTGTCACCGAACTCGTCCCGCTGATCCCAGAACGGCGGCCTGATCCCGCCGACCGAGCCGAGATGGAAAATCGGCATGTAGTCAGTGCCGGTCGCGAGCAGCGGCATGAACGCCGGACAGTGGTGGTGACACACCGAATTCACCTCCGGCCGCGCCTTGTAGATCTCGCCGTGGATCACCCGCTCGGAATATTGCCCGACGCCGGGATCGCGCTGGGGCTGCGAGTCCAGGTCATATTCAATGAAGTCGTCCGGCGTCACCAGCTCGGGCGCGCGCGAGCGCGACAGCAAATAGCGCCTCGGATTGTCCGGATGCCGCATGCTGACATGGCCGAAGGCGTCGATCACGCCCTCATTGGCGACAATACGGTTTGCAAGCGCGAGCTCGCGGCGGGCTTCGAGAAGCGTGTTGGCCACTGATATTTCCTCTTGAAAGTGCTGAAAGTTGGAGGTCCCGCATTATAGGACATCATCGGCACCGAGCCAGAGCGAACGGCGCTTGACAGTTTGTGCCGGTTAGGGACGCTTCCATCCGCCATGGCTGCCGCAGCACAGATTGTCATCGACCGGGTCAACCATCTCTATCGTCCGCCGCGCGGGCGCGAAGTGCTGGCGCTTGACCAGGTTTCGCTTGAGGTCGCCAATCGCGAGTTCGTTGCGCTGCTCGGGCCATCCGGCTGCGGTAAATCCACCTTGCTCTATCTCATTGGCGGGTTTTTACCGGTCGAGACCGGCGCAATCCTGATCGACGGCCAGAACGTCGCCGGCCCTGGGCCCGACCGCGGCATCGTCTTTCAGCATTTTGCGCTTTTTCCGTGGAAGACCGTGCGAGGAAATATTCTCTACGGTCTCGAACGGCAAGGCATGCCGAAGGAAGAGCGTGAAAAACGCGCCATGGACTTCATCGAGTTGGTGGGACTCGCCGGCTTCGAGGATAGCTATCCGTCGCAACTATCCGGCGGCATGAAACAACGCACTGCGATCGCACGCACGCTCGCCTTCGACCCGAAGATTCTGTTGATGGATGAACCGTTCGGCGCGCTTGACGCGCAAACACGCGGCTTGATGCAAAGCGAGCTGCTGCGCATTTGGCAGCGCACGCCGAAGACCGTCATCTTCGTCACCCACGACGTGCAGGAGGCCGTCTACCTTGCCGACCGCGTCGCGGTGATGTCGGCACGGCCCGGCCGCATCAAGACAATCGTCGACACCAAGTTCGACAAGAACGATCCCGATATCTTCAAGAACAAGTTCTTCGTCGAGAAGGTCGACGAGATCTGGAACCTGGTGAAGGAAGAAGCGATCAAGGCGCAGGGCAAGCGGTCATGAAGCAATCCCTGATCCGCTATCTCCCTTTGCTTCTGCTTGCGATCGCCTGGGAGGTCGTGGCGCGTCTCGAACTGGTATCGACGACCGCCTTGCCACCTTTGTCCGACGTGATCTCGGCCGGGGTCGCGATGGTCAAGGACGGCGAGCTCATCAGCAACGGTGCGTCGTCGCTCTATCGCGCCGGCGCCGGATTGGCGCTCGCAATCCTGATCGGCGGCACGGTCGGCATCGCCATGGCCTGGTGGAAGCCGGTGAACGTGCTGGTTGCGCCGCATCGTCGAAATCTTCTACCCGCTCCCGAAATCCGCGCTGATCCCGTCACTGTCATCTGGCTCGGTTTCGGCGATGGCTCGAAAATCCTGCTGATATTTCTGGGTTGCATGCTGCCGGTGACGATCGGCGCATTCAACGGCGCGCGTTCGAGCGAGCAGGTGCTGGTCTGGTCGGCGCGCAGCATGGGCGCCAGCCGGCTGCGCATGTTGTGGGACGTCGTAATGCCAAGTGCGATGCCCGAATTGCTCAATGGAATTCGTACAGCGCTCGCGCTTTCCTTCATCTTGTTGGTGTCATCCGAGCTTATCGTCGCGCAAAAAGGCTTTGGCCACTTGATCGGCTCTCTCGGCGCCAACGGGTCGTATGATGCGATGTATGCGGTCGTGCTCACTGTGGCCTTTCTTGGATTCGCGGCCGATCGGCTTTATTTGCTGATAACGAAACGGACGCTGGCATGGCGCGACTAGTCCCAGCGACGCCGGGTGCGGTGCCGGATGGCCTGCCGGAGAGGACCGCACGGTTCGCTTACCGTCTGCTGTGGGGTTTTGCTCACATCTTTTCAATCCTCGCCCTTGCGGCTACCTGGGAAATCCTTGCGCGCAGCGGAACCTTCACACCGTTCCAGCTGCCGGCCTTGAGCGCCGTGCTCGAACGTATCTGGAGCGACGCAACCTATGGCGATCTCTGGATCAACACTGGCCTCACGCTTTATCGCGCGCTGGTCGCCTTCGCGATCTGCGCGGTTCTTGGCGTCCTGATCGGGATGGCGATGTCGCGCAACGTCATCGCCAACTGGTTTTTTGACCCGATCGTTTCTGTCGGCTTTCCCATGCCCAAGATCGCATTCCTTCCGGTCGTCATCCTTTGGCTTGGGGTCTATGACGTTTCCAAGATCACCATCATCGTCATCGACGCCATCTTTCCGGTCATTGCGGCGACCGTCATCGCAATCCAGGGCGTCGAAAGAGAATTGATCTGGTCGGCGAGAAATATGGGAGCGAACAACCGCGAGCTCCTCTATCAGATCATTCTGCCGGCGGCGTCGCCGCAGATCATGACCGGACTGCAGGTCGCATTGCCGCTGTCGTTGATCGTCGCAGTGGTTGCCGAGATGCTGATGGGCGGCTACGGCCTCGGCGGGGCAATGATAACGGCTTCGCGTTTCGCCAATTCC
>CAVQYD010000032.1:0-195656 GCA_963718035.1 uncultured Alphaproteobacteria bacterium
CTTCAAAAGTCTCTCAGGTCACCTCCGATTTTCGGCCAATTAAATAGGACTGATCGGTTGAAAATAGTTCGGTGATGATTTCGACGGCAGATCGGATCGAAGCAATTCCGCTTTGATCCTTAGTAACCGAAAGCCAAATTGGGCGGTATATCACGACTACATCCGGAAGAACTTGGAAAAGAGCGCGCGCTTCGCTGCCAACAAAGATGGGTAAAACAACAAGCCCAATACCGGACGTCGCCGCGTTAGTTTGCGAGATGATGCTGTTTGTAGCAAAGACAACATTTGGATTTGGCACTAGCTCTTCTAGCCAGCGCACTGATTCAATTGTCACCATCTCAGAAATATAACTTACAAATCTATGATTTTGCAGTTCGTCTTTGGTTTTCGGTAATCCATACCGTTTTCGATATTCTTTCGAACCGTAGACGTAAACCGCACATTCGCCGATCTTCCTGCTGGTCATTCCGGTAATTTTTGGATTGAAAAAACTTATGAAGAGATCTGCCAATTTCGTCTGAAAGCGCGAATGCGGCGCGCTGGCCACAACGAAATTCCTTGCCCTGCACCGTACAAGACTGGTCGCTTTAACTTTTTGACCTATTTGCTTGGCGTCCTGACTCCAGCTTTTGTCCACGTCGGATAGGTCAGGGTACGCCCTGAGACAGGATAGACGTCTTGTGAACGAAGACATCTCAGGTACTTCGATTTTCTTGAATATGCTCGCCATTGTAGGCTTTATTTTTTTTGCAAGGACGCCACCACAAACAACTACCGAAATTTTTTGGATTGCGGGCGCAGCCCTCACTGTCTTCGGTACTGCGCTTGCCGCACTGGCCATCAAAAGGGAATGGGTCCGCGTGCTATCGGCGGTCCTCATCATCGTAGTGATTGTTGCGCTCCGCGTCGCACTGTAGTCGGTCAATCTACTTCTGATTCCGCAATTTAAAGTGCCGATGTGCAGCAAAAACGGCGCGCACCCTGATTTAGCTATAGCAATTAAATCCGAAATTTTCAGGAATTGAGCAAAGCTTTTTCTCCTGAACGGAAGCACATCCCAGACGGTGCCAACGATAAATCCCAATGCACCTCAGATCGTGGGCCGATAGGCCCACATATCCATAATGATGTCGCAGCCGGGGATCGGCATCGGCGACGACGTTCGGACTGCGCCGAACGGAATCGGCGCACCGGCGAGTTTCTCCTGCCAGATACGCAACGCCGGATAGACCGAATTCAGGTCTCCGACAAAGTGGTGCGCCCGGACGACATTGGCGAGCGATGTTCCGCCGGCCTGACATATGTCGCCGGCCGCGCCAAGGATAACCTTCATCTGACGCTGCGCGGGAACGCCGAGATAGCGTAGCCCAGCGGACGCACTCACATCCGGCAGCGCACCATCGGCATCGGCCGCATAGAGCGCCGACAGGCACAGCAGATCGCCGGCGCACACCGCCGCGGGCCCGAGGCGCATATGCGCCGAAGCTTTGTGCTCGATGATCTGCTTCTTGATTTTTCCCGCATCGCGCACGCCGAAAATGTTGATTTCGATCTTCAACTCGAGAAGCGCGAGCCCCTTGGTTGCGACGACGGTGAGCGCGCAAGGACTGTCGGTGAAATGGCCGTTCCAGACGTCCATGAACTCGGGCAGGTCGTTGATGTCGGTGAGATAGACCTGTGCCTTGATCGCGTTCTTGAGCGAGCTGCCGCCGGCCTCGAGTCCGGGCTTGAGGCGCCCTGCGATCAGAAATTCGGTCTGCAGCCGGATGTCGGTGCCGTTCCACACAGCATTCGGCGGACGATAGGCCTTGGGATCAAGGCCAGTCATCGCCTCGTTGTTGGGCATCTGGCCGGCAACGAAAACATAGTCGCCGCACGCAAGCGAAGCGATGAAACCGGAATGCTGCGGGACCGGAACGCCTTCGACACGGGCGGCATGCGGCTCACGTCCCTCGCCCGGCAGAACCGCAAGCAGCGAGACGTTCATGTTTGCGCCGACGGCGAGCAACTCCTCCATCAGCACAGAGGTGCTCGGCGGGACGTAATCCTTCAGCAGCGTCTTGCGCGCACGCTGATAGGGATTAACGCACTCGGCGCGTGGATAATATTGGTCGACACGCACGATGTGACGAAGATCGCCGCCTTCCGCTGCGATCAGCTTGGCGAAACGATCGAAGATGAAGCGTCCTTCGCGCAGATAGCGCGGCGCGCCGCCGAGCGGCTGTCCCGGCTTGCCTATCACGGGAGCCGCTATGCCGTGCTCGAAGTCGGTGGCTTCGTGTCCCGTGAAGAAAAGCCAAGATCCGGCGCGAATACCCTGCGCATAGAGAATGTCGGTCTGCCCGATACGGACGGGCGCAATCGGCTTCACATCGGACATGCACAACCTCCCCGATCATTCGCGATTTTTGTCGAATCAAACATTGCAAAGCCGATTTCGCGTGTCCAGAGCGGGCGATGCGCCGCAGACCGCGCATGCACGCCGCAATTGTCATAGAGACAAACGTGCCCGCGTTTGACAGGGAGTCCGGCCAACCATAACGTTAAGCGGTCGTGGGATGCGCCTCGCATGCTTTTCGGAGGCAGCTTTGTTACGCGTCAGCAACGTTCGCAAGGTGTTCGAAGTCAACGCGCGGCACCTACATCGCGTTGGACGGCGTATCCCTCACAATCTCCGATGGTGAGTTTCTCTGCCTGCTCGGTCCCTCGGGTTGCGGCAAATCCACGCTGCTCAATATTCTCGCCGGCTTTGAACCCGCCACCGCAGGCGCGGTGATGTCCGGCGATGCGCCGATTACCGGCGCCGGACGCGAGCGCGTGATGTTCTTCCAAGACGCCGGATCGGCGCTGCTGCCATGGCTCACTGTCGAGGAAAACGTGCGCTTCGGGTTGCGGGTGCGGAAAATGCCGAAGGCAGACTGGCAGCCGATCATCGATAAATATCTGCGCATGACGGGGCTTGACACGCATCGCACCAAGTTTCCGTCCGAACTGTCGGGCGGCATGCGCCAACGCCTGCAGATTGCGCGCGCACTCGCGGTCGAGCCGAAAGTACTGCTGATGGACGAACCGTTCGGCGCGCTCGACGCAATGACACGCCGGCACATGCATTCAATCTTGCTGGATATCTGGCAGCGTACGGGCAAGACGATCGTTTTCGTCACGCATGACATTGCTGAGGCAATATCGCTTGGCGACCGTATTGGGGTGATGTCGTTCGGACCGCGGTCGGTGATCACCAAGCTGATCGACATCGACCTGCCGCGGCCACGCGACCTCACCAATCCGAAGGTTGCCGTCCTTTACAACGAAATCGAAGCCCTGCTGGCGCCGGAGCTGGCGCGGGTGGCGGAACAATAGCCGCGGGCAAATCAATGGTGAGGCTTTGGTAGAGATCCAGGACACCGCACCGGCCGTCGCCAAGCCTTCCGAAGGCGCTGCCGTGCGCGCCCGGCGCTCCCTGGGCACGAGCCTGCCGCACGGCGTGCTGGCCGTCGGATCGCTGATACTCGCATTCCTGATCTGGCAGTTCTTATCGACGGTTTTGTTCAATCCTTTCCTCATCCCGCCGCCACTCGAGGTCATCCGCACGGCTATACCGATGCTGATGAGCGGCGAAATCCTCGGCGACGTGGCGATCAGCATGACCCGTGTGTTGGTTGGGTTTGCGACCGGATCGCTCGCCGGAATCATCACCGGCGTGCTGCTCGGCCGCATCCAGTTCCTGCATGATTTGCTCGACCCGATCATCGAGCTGCTTCGCTATCTCTCTCCGACCGCCATGATCCCGATCGCGGTCATCTGGTTCGGCATCGGCGAGCTTTCGAAATACTTCCTGATCTTCTGGGGCACGTTTTTCATTGTCGTCATCAATACGACCGCCGGGGTGTGGCGCGCGCCGATTGCGCGCCAGCGCGCGGCAGAGTGCCTCGGCGCCAACCAGCTGCAGATCTTCGTGCTCGTCGTCATTCCCTCCGCCGTCCCCTACATCGTGACCGGAATGCGGGTGGCGATGGCGTCCTCCTTCATGAGCATCATTCCGGCCGAAATTCTCGCCGCCAATTCAGGCATCGGCTACCTGCTCCAGAAATCTTCGATGCTGCTGCAGACCAACCGCATTTTCGTGGCGCTGCTCACGATCTGCGTCCTCGGCTTCATCGTCGATCGCATCTTCCGCTTCCTCGTCGACAGAGTGCTTGCCCGTTACATGTCGTTCGTATCGCAGACGTAAACCCGAGAGAGTGAGCCATGCACAACATCGTGAAAGTTCTCTCCGTCGCAGCCGCGTCAATGCTCGGCCTCGCGACGGCACAGGCGCAAAATGCTCCGTTGAAAATGACCCTGTTCGGCCAGCCTTCGGTTAACAATGATGCAATCTGGATGGCGATCGAGAAGGGCTTCTATCAGCAGGAAGGTCTCGACGTGACATACCGTCTCTTCCCGTCGGGAACGACCGCCTTCCAGGCTTTCCAGACCGGTCAAGGCGACATCGTCATGACCGGCGACCTGCCGAGCGTGCAGTATTTCTTCCGCGTCAAAGGCGACTATCGCACCATCGCGGTGATCGAGCGCGACGCCAAAGGCTACGTCGTCGTTGCCGGCAAGGATATCAAGACGCCGCAGGATCTTGCCGGCAAGACCGTCGCGACGCGCGTCGGATCGACCGGCTCCTGGTTCGTTTCAGAATACCTGACCAAGAACAAGGTCGATCCGAAGACCGTCACCGTGAAGAACCTCGACACCCAGGTCCTGCCGGCGGCGCTGTGCGGCGGTGAAATCGCAGCCTTCTTCATCTGGCAGCCGGTCGGCTCGCGCACACTCGAGATCTGCCCAGACAAGGCGCACTATCTCAGCGACGCGACCGGCTACATCCAGGGCTATCTGGTCGCCGGCGCGCGGCCCGAATGGCTCGCGACCCCGCAAGGCAAGGACATCGCAACACGCTGGCTGCGCGCGACGCTGAAAGGCCGCGACGTCGCCGAAAAGGACTTCCAAGCCGTCGCGGCCTATGCGGCCGCCAAGTTGAGTTTGAGCGAAAAGGCCACGAAGGATCAGTGGGACACCAACACGCGGCCGATGGCGATCGACAAGGTCTACTATGACGATTTCTGCAGCCTGAGCCGCTGGGCACAGGGCGAAAAAGCCACCGATGGCCCGATCGACTTCAGCAAATTGACCTGGGGCGACGGCCTGAAGGCGATCAACCCCAAGCTGGTCGACGCTCCGCCGCCGCCGTGCTGAGGATCCCGATGGCAGTCGCGAAGGGCTTGAAGGTTGTCGGCTACTTCGACTGTGCGGGCGGCGGCCAGGTGGTTGGGGGCGAGTACTATTGAAAAGTCGCGTGCAGACGATGAGCAGCGTTGTCGTGTATCACAAAGACTGCATGGACGGCTTTGGCGCCGCTCTTGTCGCCTGGAAGAAGTTCGGCGCCCAGGCCAGCTACATCCCCGTGTCGTACGGCACAGAACAGGATTCATTCGTTGATGACATGGCCAAATCAGCGGAGCATCCGCTGTCCGAGCTGTATGTGCTAGATTTTTCGTTCAATACCGCCCAAGTTCGTCGATTAGCCAAGCTCTTCAGAAAGATAACCATCCTTGACCACCACGACACTGCGCGAAACGAATTGATGGAGGAACGTAAAATCGATGAACAGCGCGGGTCGAGCGTTTGGGCCGTTAAGCGGGAGATCGAGGACCTTGGGAATGTCTCGGTCGATTTCGACATGGATAGGGCTGGCTGCCAGCTGGCATGGGATCATTTTTTTCAACCCTTCCAGACAATAAACCGCGAGATTTCTCGACCCGAATTCATCAACTATCTAGGGTGGCGCGACCTTTGGTGGCACAAGAGACGTGACGCATACAAAAAATACGCCGATGTGATCGAAGCACTCCATTTGTACTTGGATACGATGCCATTCAGTTTTCATTCGTGGGCCAAATTCTGTGACGAACCCCAGGACGCAATTCTCAAAGGGATGCCGATTGTCGCCTACCAGAAGCAGCAGCTTGGTAAGGCAGCCGCGAACTGCGTTGAATGTGTAGTCAACTGGACACGCAACGGAGCGAGTGTCGCCCATCAAGTTGCACTGGTAAACGCGCCCCACTTCATGGCGAGTGACCTGGCCGAAGTAGTTTATCAGCGTGCCGGTGCTGACGCCTACAAGATGGTTGCGATATGGTGCGCAGGAAAGGACGGCGATGTGACTGTATCCGTCCGATCGCGGGAACGGCCGAGCGACATCCATTGTGGGGAATTCGCCAAACTCTATGGCGGAGGTGGTCACCCAGGTGCCGCAGGATTCGACATTAGTCTCGAACAGTTGACGATGATATTTTTGCCGTTACCCAATTGAAGGTTCTACCAGGCGGGGTTCCCTCAGTGCAGCGGCGCACGCCCGGGCTCGGCACCCCGCCAAATCCAATTTGATCATCGAACGAAACCCGAACATCTTGCTACCATTTTGCTACCCAACTCGGTAGCAGACGACGATACGGAGCGATACGAGATGAGCCTCTCGCCCCGAATTCGCCAACAAAACAGCACTGTGCAGAACGCACTGTAACAGGCCGAAACGCGAACAACCGAATTAGGAAACCGCTGCTCTATCCTGCTGAGCTACGGGACCATCCGTTTGAACTATAAACAATTTTGGATTGCGGCAAGCCTACCAGCGTTTTGTCGCCAGAGTCCCAGCGAATGACGCTTACGCCCAAGATTTGATTGGCCGGGCCGACTAGAGGCGCGGCGGGCGGAGCCCGGCGGCCAATGATCAGACCACATTATCAAAAAGGCATCGCATTCATCGTTGCGGCGGCAATCCTGCTTGCAGCCGCGGGTGTGCTTGCCCTGACACAGCTGTCACAACCGGCGCCGGCGCAGGACCTCAACGCCATCAAAGCCGACTACCGCCGCCCCGCCGCGCTTCCGGTCGAGAACAAGGCGCTGGCCAAGCTCGGCCGCCATCTCTTCTTCGATACCCGCATCTCTGCGTCAGGCAAGACGTCCTGCGCGAGCTGCCATTTTCCCGAACTCGGCTACGTGGTGACCGATGCGCATCCGATCAACGATTCAGGCAAGCCAACGTCGCGCAAGTCGCAGCCGCTGATCGGGCTCGGCCACGCCGGCAAGGCGCTGGTTGGCTGGGACGGGCGCAGCGCGACCCTCGAGGCGCAGGCGAAATCTTCGATTGCCACCGGGTCGATGTCGATGCGTGAAACCAGCACGCCGGTGAAGGTCGAGATCATCGAGGAGCGCGTGAAATCGGATTCCGGCTACGCCGCGAAATTCAACGCCGCCCTGCCCGGCCGGCCCATCGATGTCGATGCGATCGCGACGGCGCTGGCGGCGTTCGAACGCACGCTGGAGCCTGCAATAACGCCGTTCGACCGCTGGGTCGCCGGTGACGAGACGGCGATCAGCGCCGCCGCCAAGCGCGGCTTTGCGCTGTTCAACGGCAAGGCCGCCTGCGTCGCCTGCCACAACGGCTGGCGGTTCACCGACGACCAGTTTCACGACATCGGCACCACGACGACCGATCAGGGCCGCGGCAAGGCGGCCAAGGACGAGACGCTGAACTTCGCCTTCAAGACCCCGACGCTGCGCTCGGTGGCGCTGCGCGCGCCCTACATGCACAACGCATCGCTCGCGACGCTCGACGACGTTATGCGCCACTACGAGAAAGGCGGCATCGATCGGCCCAGCCGTTCGCCGCTGCTTGTCCCGATCCAGCTCAGCGACGCGGAGCGGCACGACCTGGTCGTCTTCATGAATACGCTGACGGGCGACGGCGAAGGCACGAAGTTACGCCGCTGACGCGGGTCAGTCGATTTTCGCTCCCGACGCGGCGACGACGTCCTTCCACAGCGCGCGCTCCTTGGCCGCATAGGCCAGTGCGCCTTCCGGCGTGCTCGAGAGCAAGCGTGCACCGCCCACCTGGAACCGTTTCTGGATCTCGGCGTCGGCAGCGATCTGCTTCATCGCGCCCGCGATCTTGTCGATGATCGGACGCGGCGTGCCGGCCGGAAACACGAAGGCCGCCCAGGAGGTCACGACGAAATCCTTCATGCCGGCCTCCTCCATGGTCGGCACATCCGGCATCGTCGGCCAGCGCTGTGCCGCGGTGACGGCGAGTGCGCGCATTTTCCCCGAGTCGATCGCGGGAAGATAAGAGGTGAGATTGTCGATGGCGAAGTTGACGTCGCCGGCGAGCATCGCCGGGATAGTCTGCGCGGCGCCGCGGAAGGGCACGTGCACGGCATCAAGCCCCGTGCGTTTCACGAACATCACGCCCGACAGATGCGGCGACGTGCCGACGCCGGGGCTGCCGTAGCTGACGCGGCCCTTCTGCTTGGCCCAGGAGATGAACTCGGACACCGTTTTCGCCGGGCAATGATCGCTCGCGACCACGAAGACGTTGGGCAACTCCCAGGTCAGCGACGCCGGCACCATGTCGCGCTCGGCGTCGTAGGGCATCTTGCTGTAGAGATATTGATTGATCGCGAAGTGGCCGATGGTCGCCGCGCCGATCGTGTAGCCGTCGGGCGGGCTGCCGGTCACAGCGGCGATGCCGATATTGCCGCCGGCGCCGGGCCGGTTTTCGATCACGAAGGGCTGGCCGAACATCTCCTTCATGCGCTCCGCCAAAATGCGCGAGAGCACGTCGGTCGAGCCGCCGGCCGGATAAGGCACGATGATGCGCACGGGGTGATCGGGCCAATTGGATTGCGCGCGGGCGCCGGTGGCGGCAAAGGCGCCGGCTGCGGCGATGGAGGCGAGCACGGAACGGCGGTTCGGCAGAGCGCGGCGCGGTGTCATCGATTGTCCTCCCCCAGCGGCAGGATGTTATGGCCGCCTTAAACATTCTAGCCTCTCATAAGCCTCTCATGACGCCGCCCATTTTGTCGAGGCGCCAATTCCGACCGTTTCCCATGGTGCTGACGTCCGTCGTGTTCCGCCTTGTGCTCGCAACCGCTGCGACGGCGTTCGCGTCCGGCGCGATGGCACAGGAAGCTTGCAAGCTTCCCGGTCTCGGCACAGCGACCGTCGCCGGCGTGCGCGACGGACGCACGCTGCTGCTCACCGACGGGCGCGAGCTGCGGCTAGCAGCGATCGAGGCAGATGATGCGAGCCGCGCTGCGCTGAACACGCTTGCCGCCGGCAAGATGTTGCGGCTGGAAAAGCTTGGGCCTGAGCAGGACCGCTACGGTCGCGTTGTCGCCATCGTCTATACGGATGACGCGCGCCAGTCGCTGCAGCAAGTGATGCTCGCGCAAGGCCAGGCGCGCGTTTCGGCCCGCGTCGGCGACCGGCCCTGTGCGGAACTCCTGTTGCAGGCGGAGCGCGCGGCACGCGCTGCCGTGCGCGGCCTCTGGGCCGACCCCAATTTCGCCCCTTTGCCGTCACACGATATTACCCGCATTACGGCTGTTCGGGGTCAATTCGCCCTCGTTGAGGGCAAGGTCTTGTCGGTGCGGGAGAGCGGCGCCACAATATATGTTAATTTCGGGCGGCGGTGGGCGCAGGACTTCGCGGTCACCATCCTCAAGCGTCATCGGCGAGATTTCGCGGCGGCGAACATCGACCCGAAGGAACTGGAAGGCCGCAGGATCAGGGTGCGAGGCTGGGTGGAGCAGCGCCGTGGTCCCATAATGGAAGCGTCGGTTCCTGAGCAGATCGAGGTCATCAGGTAACGTAGCGTCGGTGGGTCATGGGGGGACAGTCGACAATCAAGGTGAACCGTGCGCTCGGCATCGCGGCCGCGCTCGCCGTCCTGCTGGCCGGCTGCACCAGCTCGCCGGGCGACCGCTTCGTTTCGCTGCCGATGCCGAAAGCCACTGCGCCGACCCCGCGCGAGCCGGCGGCGCAGCGCGAGAACGCGCGCATCCTCGCCTCTTACGGCGGCACCTATGACAATGCGCGCCTGCAGGCGATGGTCGAGAAAACGGTCGACCGCCTGGTGGCGGCGTCCGAGCGGCCGGACCTCAAATTCAAGGTGACGATCCTCAATTCGCCGGCGATCAACGCTTTCGCGCTGCCGGATGGCCGCCTCTACATCACGCGCGGCCTGATAGCCCTCGCCAACGACAAGGCGGAGCTCGCGTCCGTGCTCGCACATGAGATGGGGCATGTGATCGCACGCCACGCAGCCATCCGCGAGGAACAGGCGCGGCAGGTCGCGATCATCGGCCACGTGGTAAGCGACGTGCTCAGCGATCCGCAGGTGGGCGCGCTGGCGCTCGCCAAGTCGAAGCTGACGCTCGCAGCCTTCTCGCGGGCGCAGGAGTTTGAGGCCGACGGCATCGGCGTCGGAATCTCGGCGCGCGCCGGTTTCGATCCCTACGGCGCGTCGCGCTTCCTGTCCGACATGCAGCGCAACGCGGATCTCAAGGCAAGCGACGGCGCCGGGCCGCGCGGCATCGATTTCCTCTCGAGCCATCCGGCGACGCCCGAGCGCGTGAAGAACGCGCTCGCCAATGCGCGCCAGTTCAGCGGCCCCGGCCGTGGCGAGCGCGACCACACCGAGTATCTCGCCAACCTCGACGGCCTGGTCTATGGCGAGGACCCGAGCGAAGGTTTCGCGCGCGGGCGGCACTTCCTGCATCCCAAGCTCGGCTTCAGCTTCATGGCGCCACCCGGCTTCACGCTCGACAACACAGCGCAGGCGGTGCTCGGCCTCAAGGACCGGGGCGATGAAGCTTTGCGGCTGGATGTGGTGAGCGTGCCGGCGGAGCAGTCGTTGCCCGATTATCTCAAGTCCGGCTGGATGGAAAATGTCGATCCGGGCAGCGTCGAGGAGTTCACCGTCAACGGCTTCCCTGCGGCGACCGCGGCCGCGAGCGGCACCGGCTGGGCGTTCCGCCTCTTCGCCGTACGCTTCGGCAGTGACGTCTACCGTTTCATCTTCGCGGCGAAAAACAGGACCGAGCAGGCCGACCGCGCATTCCGTGAATCGGTGATGACCTTCCGCCGCATGACGCTGAAGGAGAGCGAGCACGTGAAGCCGCTGCACCTGAAGATCGTGACCGTCGCGCCCGACGACACCGTCGAGAAGCTCGCGCGCCGCATGGGCACGTCAGACCATTCGCTCGAGCGCTTCCGCGTGCTCAATGGATTGGGCGCGCACGACCGCGTGAAACCGGGCGAAAAGGTGAAGCTGGCGGTCGAGTGACCGCAGCAGCCGAAATCAGTTCTCGCCGCCTTCGTAGTTGATCGTGAACTCGCGCGGAACGTCGGGACCCCAGAGATAGAACGAATCCTCCGGCTTGTGGTCGGCGGCCGGCCAGCGCTGGTCCTTCGGAATGTAGTCGATGTCGCAGGAATATTCCGAGAAGCTGCCCCACGGATCACGCACGTAGTGGAAATAGTTCGAGCCCAGCACATGGCGGCCGAGGCCCCAGCCCTTGGTCCAGCCTTTGTCGTGCATGCGCATGGCGCCGAGGCCGATGTCGTTGAGGCTGGCGACGTCCCAGCTGCAATGGTGGAAGCCGGGCGCGCTCGACTTCACCAGCGCGAGCAGATGATGGTCGCTGCCGTGGATACCGTGCATGAAGGCGACGAGATCGGAGGCGCGGTCCGACAAGCGCAAGCCAAGCGTGCGCTCGTAGAACTTGATCAACTCCGATACGTCGCGCGTGAAGATGAGAACATGCGACAGGCGACGCGGCTGCACCGGCGGCGCTTCCGCGCGCGTGCCGGCGCCGGGCTTGCCGGCGGGAACGGACACCCACTGGCTTTCGGACTTCCTGTCTGGCGACACTTTCGGCCCGACCTTGACCTCGATCAGCACGCCTTCGTGGTCGCGGAACCAGAAGCCGTTGCTCTCGAAACCGGGCGGGGGATCGATCAGCTTGACCCCCTGATCCTCAATGCGCGCCTTCAGGCGCGGCAGATCATCGGCGTAGCAGCCGAACGACAAATGATGCAGCGCCTTGGTCTTGACGCCTTCAACGACGGAGCCCCAGCGGTGATCATGGCCGAAGGTCTTGATGGCGAGCACATTGCCGTCGCGCCGCACGTCGAGACCAAAATTGCCATAGAAATCCTGCGCGACCGACGCATCCGGAACAGCGAGAACGAACTGGTCGAGCGAATGCACGCCGAGCGCATCGGCTTCAGTGGTCGGCGCGACATAGCCGCGGATAGCGGTCATTACTTACTCCATCAAATATCCGGGGTGATTGCCGGGCATATTAGCCCCCGCGCCGGTACGAGCAACTGGCGCCCGCCCATCTTTTAGTCGCTCAACGAAAAAGCCCGGCGGTGGCGCCGGGCTTCCACATTTTGAACTTTTGCCCGGCGAACGTCAGGCCGCCTCTTCCTCGACACCCTCTTCCGGAGTGCCCTCCTCGGCCGGCTTGGGCCCGCGGCGCGGACCCTTGGCGAGCGCCGCCTCGATCTCTTTGATCGCCTCGGTCTCGGTCACGCGCTGCACGGCAGCGATCTCGCGCGAGAGCCGGTCGAGCGCGGCTTCGTAAAGCTGCCGCTCCGAGTAAGACTGCTCGGGCTGGGTCTCCGACCGATAGAGGTCGCGCACGACCTCGGCGATGGCGACGATGTCGCCGGAATTGATCTTGGCTTCGTATTCCTGCGCCCGGCGCGACCACATGGTGCGCTTGATGCGCGCGCGGCCCTTGAGAGTCTCGAGCGCGCGCTTGACCAGCGGCCCTTCGGCCAGCTTGCGCATGCCCACCGACACGATCTTGGCGGTCGGAACCCGCAGCGTCATCTTGTCCTTGATGAAATTGATGACGAACAGCTCGAGCTTCGCGCCCGCGACCTCCTGTTCCTCGATCGCCACGATCTGACCCACGCCGTGGGCCGGGTAAACGATGAACTCGTTGGTCTTGAAACCTTGTCGTTGGGTAGTCTTCTTATTGCTGGGCATTCCGGGCATGACTCCTTCACCGGCCCCTTTGCGGGCACCGGTCATCTTGGCTGCGGGAGCCCCGGCACGGGCGGGGCCGCGCGAGGCATGCGGGGTCCGCCGCGTGACGGCAGACTTTTTCGGCCCCCGGCTCATGCCGGCTGACCCTTTCTTCGATTTATGACGCGATTTTCCTGCCACTGCTCACGCGTGGATCGCACGCCCTCTGATCTGGGAACCGGGGAACCCGGCCACCGAAAAATAAGGCTCCCGAATGGGGAGCGTACCGGTGGCGACGTCGTTCCTGTCCATTTTTTACATATATAGCACATTTTTCGGCAGAATCAAAGCCTTATGAGGCGCAAACCCGCCATTCCGGGGACACAATCCGGCGATTTTCGCGAATCGGTTAACGCTCTTCGATGGACCCGGCCGCCCGCCACCCCGAAGTCCCTAGCCGGATACCGGGCCAGGGTCTCAGTCGCCGGTTCCCGGGTTCGGAGAGAAGAACTTTTTGAACTTGTCCGGAACGCCCTCCCAATCCTTGGCATCGGGAGGGGCCTCTTTCTTGACCGTGATATTGGCCCAGGTTTTCGAGTATTCGGCGTTGAGTTCCAGCCACTTCTCGAGGCCCGGCTCGGTGTCCGGCTTGATCGCGTCGACCGGGCATTCCGGCTCGCAGACGCCGCAGTCGATGCACTCGTCAGGGTGGATGACGAGCATATTTTCGCCCTCGTAGAAGCAGTCCACCGGACACACCTCCACGCAGTCCATGTATTTGCACTTGATGCAGCTTTCGACGACGACGTAGGTCATTCCCCACTCCGGACAACTTCTAGCGGACGCTGCCTAACGTAATGGCAGATAGGCCGCAACCGCTCTGCGCGCCACAATTCGCGCCATGGTCAGGGCCGGCCGGGCCGCGAAACCTTAGAGGCCTCAGCTGCCCCGGTGCAGGCCCCGGTCCCGGAACTTGTTGTCAAATCCCGGTAAAGCGCACGGGCGGCGGGCGCGCCACCCCGCCGTCCGCAAATCCCCTCGACCCGGAGCACCCGCACCGAGCGGTCGAGGGCAAGCGTGACTACATCGCCGACCCGCACCGGATGGGCGGCGGCGGTCATGCGCTTGCCGTTGAGCCGCACGAAGCCCGCCGTGGTGAGCGCAGCGGCATCGGTGCGCGTGCGCACCATGCGGGCATGCCACAGCCATTTGTCGATGCGCTGACGGTCGAGATCTTTCGGTCCGGCGCTCAAGACGGATCTTTGCCGCTCTGCTCAAGCTGCTGTTTGAGTGCGGCGAGTTTGGCAAAAGGCGAATTCGGATCGGGCTGCTTGTCGCGGCCGCCAGAATTGCCGAAGGGCTTGGCGTAGTAACGCTCACGTTCGGCACGATCGACACTTTCCCCGCGTTCGCGTCGCGGGCGGCCACTGCGCGGCCTGCCGTCCTGCCGCTCGCTGCGCTCCCCCTGCTTCTGCACGCGCTGCTGCCGCTCGAAACGCTCCTGGCGCTTTTCGCGGTCGGCTCCCTCGCTGCGCTCGCGTCGCGGGCGGCGCGGACCGCGCGACGGCGCGGCCGCATCGGTCGACGGCGCTGCGGCCGCCTCGCCTTCCGCAGGGGCCGTGGGTGCACCATCGGTCGCCGCAGCAACTTGCGTCTGCTGTTGGCGATGCGGGCGACGCGGACGATGCGGACGACGCTCGGAGCGGCCGGCGGGGCGCCACACTTCGATGAACGCCGGCTCCTCGGCAGGCTTCGCTTCCGTTGGTGCGCTTTCGACAGGCTGCTGCCGTTTCCGCCGCTGCGGGTTCGGCCGGCGCAGATTCTTGAACTGCTTCTTGCGCCGGCTCCTGCACCGACGGCGCGACTTCCGCCGGAACGAACTCAGGCTCGGGCAACAACGAGCGCGATGAGACATCGGTCGCGGATGCAGCCGCCGCGCTTTCAACCGGAGCCGGCTCGACCGGCGTCTCGCTCGCAGGCGCAGTCTCCACTGTTGCGTCCTGCGGCAGCGGCCGCTGCCTCGGGTGCTGCCGGCGCCTCCACTGGCTTCGGCTTGCGATCCATCCGATATCCAAGCGAACGCAAAATCGATGCGAAGTCCTCGCCGGACGCACCTGTGAGGGACGTCATCGCACCACTGACGAGGAAGCTGCGGCCGTCGAAGAAACCGTCCGGTTTCGGGCCGGGCGCGCCTTCGCGCCATGACAGCGCGGGCCTGATGAGATCGGCGAGGCGCTCGAGAATATCGACGCGCACCGCGCGCTCGCCGCAGATGCGATAGCCGGCCGTCCGATAGAGCGCTTTCGGCGTTTCTTTATCGACCGGGATCGACGTGCGGCCGCTGGCGGCGAGATGCAGCAATTCGCCCACGCCCTTCGCATCCGGACTCTCGTGCTTGATCGCCCACAGCTGGGTCGCCAGCGCGCGCGGCGCTGGCTTGAGCAGCCCAGGCAAATAAATGTGATAGGCGCCGAAGCGTACGCCATATTTGCGCAAGGTTGCGCGCGCGGGCTGGTCAAGGCCTTTGACTTCTTCCGCTACCTTCTGTCGTTCGAGCACGCCGAGCGCTTCGACGAGTTGGAAAGCAACGCCACGCGCCATTCCGGTGACGTCCTCGGCCGCGGTGAGCGAGAACAGCGGTGCGAGCAGCTTCTCGATGTGAGTCTTGAGCCAGAGGTCGAGTCGGTTCTGCACCAATTCACGCGCGGGACCGGTAAGATGCTCGTCGGCTATGATACGTACGCGCGGACGCAAGGTATCGTCGCCGGCAGCGAGCTTGCCGACAAGATCGCCGGTCCAGCGCAAGGCGCCGTCGGCGGCAAGTACAATCTGATCGTTCGAGGCCTGCGAAAGCTTGGTCGCGCGCAGCTCGATCTCGCCGGCAAGCGCTTTCTGTGCGGCAGCGTTGAGCGCCTTGGCTTCGGACCCCGCAGCGGAAGCGTCCGGCGCGAACATGAAACCGTCGAGGCGGCCGATCACGTGCCCCTCGACTTTAACTTCCCCGGACTTTCCGATTTCGGTTTCCAACATCGTGTTCTCACGCAGCCGCCGCATTAACACACTGGTGCGGCGGTCCACGAAACGTTCGGCCAAACGTTCGTGCAACGCATCGGACAGCTTGTCTTCGACGGCGCGCGTGACCCCTTGCCAATGGTCCGGATCGCCAAGCCAATCCGGCCGGTTGGCAACGAAAGTCCAGGTCCTGACATGCGCGATCCGGTTGGAGAGAGTGTCGATGTCGCCGTCGGTCCGGTCGGCAAGGGCAACCTGGCGAGCGAACCAATCCGTGGGGATGTTACCCTCTCGCATCAGGAATCCATAGAGGGTCACGGCCAGTTCGGCATGCGTGGCGGGTGCGATTTTCCGATAGTCAGGAACCTGACAGGCATCCCATAAACGGGCGATTGCTGCCCGGTTCGCTGCCAATGCGCGCACGTCCTCGTCGCGTGCGGCATGTTCCAGGACCAAAATATCCTCGCCGATCGGTGCACGCGTGAGCCCCTGTTCATTCGGCGGCGCTGCGAGCGAGGCCTGCAGGGCGCCGATCGAGGCAAAATCGAGGTCATTGTTGCGCCATTGCAGCAGCCGGATCGGCTCGAAGGTGTGGCTTTCCAGCGCCTGCACCAGTTCGGGCTCGAACGGATCACAGCGGCCGGTGGTACCGAACGTTCCGTCGCGCGTCGCGCGGCCGGCGCGGCCGGCGATCTGCGCAAGCTCGGCCGGATTGAGCTTGCGGAACTGATAGCCGTCGAACTTGCGGTCGGAGGCAAAGGCGACGTGGTCGACGTCGAGATTGAGGCCCATGCCAATGGCGTCGGTCGCCACCAGGTAGTCGACGTCGCCCGATTGATAGAGGGCGACCTGCGCGTTGCGCGTGCGCGGCGAAAGCGCGCCAAGCACGACCGCCGCCCCTCCCCGCTGCCGACGGATCAATTCGGCGATGGCGTAGACCTCTTCCGCCGAGAAGGCGACGATCGCCGATCGCGACGGCAGGCGCGTCAGCTTCTTCTCGCCGGCGTAAGTGAGTGTCGACAGCCGTGGCCGGCTGATGACATGCGCGCCAGGTAGTAATTTCTCCACCATGGGCCGCACGGTGGCCGCGCCGAGCACCAACGTTTCGTCGCGCGCGCGGGCGTTGAGCATCCGGTCGGTGAAGACGTGACCGCGCTCGAAGTCGGCGCCCAGCTGCACCTCGTCGATTGCCATGAAGGCGACGTCGATATCGCGCGGCATGGCCTCGACAGTCGAGACCCAGTAGCGGGGGTTCGCCGGCTTGATCTTCTCCTCGCCGGTAATCAGCGCGACGGCATCCTTGCCCGCCCGCTCGGCGACCTTGTTGTAGACCTCGCGCGCCAGCAGCCGCAGCGGCAGCCCGATCATGCCCGAGGAATGCGCGAGCATCCGCTCGATGGCGAGATGCGTCTTGCCCGTATTGGTGGGTCCCAGCACTGCCGTTACACCGGCACCGCGGGTTCGCGATGCTCGGGCAGGCTGCGGGGAAAAACTGATGGCCATTACGCGTCCGAACTGGTGCCAGCGGCGGCGGCGGCCGCCAGCACGCCTCTTTCCTGTATCACAATGCGACGCCGAGCATCCGGCTGATTAAGCTTTAGAACGAGTTTGGAACGAACCGCGCCCGAATCACTGACTCGAGCCCTGTATGGATTCGTTCACGGCGACATCTGGCAAACACCGGGCGTACAGCCACAAGATGGAGTAGCGCAGGCCCGATTCAAGCGCGATTTGGTCCCCTCAAACGTTAACGCGAGCCTGGATTCGATGACGGCCCACGAGTCAAGCGCTATCCGTCATTGCGTCTTCACGCCGTTGGCCGAGGCCCGGGCGGGAAGCGGCACCGAGATGAATTCGGACGCCTCGAGCACCGCCTGGCCGATCGGCGTCGGGCTCTGAGCGCGGTATGGCACCAGAACGCGCGTGCCGGCGATCGGTGCCAGCCAGACCTCCATCTCGCGCTGCTTGGAGAGGTACTTGATCGCCGCTCGTGACGGGATGAAGCCCGCAACAGGCGAGAAATAGGCGGCACATACAACCACGGGGCCGGCATAGCCCTTTTTTGCCTTCACATTGTCCATCCGCTTGAAGGCGAATTGCACATCATAGCGCAGCCGGCCATCGAAGACGGCAAGCGTGCGGTCGCATGCCTCCGGCGAGAGGACGTCGCCATTGCCGAACACGCGCACCAATGACGCGGTCATCGGATCGAGCACGTTGTGCTGATGCGCTTCGGTGATCGGCACACGCTCAGGGTTCGTATCCTGCGGCGGGTCGATCCTGAAATCCTTTACATTGCCGTTGCTGATGGTGATGCGAATGGAATCCGTATATTTGCGTGTGGTGATCGTGGCAGCATAGATCGATGACACGACCTTTCCGCCGTTGAGCGTGCTGCGGGCGGTGGCATTGCCCTGCCCGCCCGTGAAGGCGCGCAAAAGTCCCGATGTCGAACCGTTGACGGTCGCGGTGTATTGCGTTTCAGCCGCCTCGATGGTCCAGCTGCCGCTGCCGATCGGGATGCCGGCGAGCGTCGCCGAATAGCGGGCTTCCAGGCGCCCCTCTGCGGAAGCCGCACCGATCGGGCCGAATGCGGCAAAGGCCAGCACGCATGACGCGAGCAGCGGGCGATATTTGCTCTGATGCAAAAGTTCGATCCTTCCGCGCGCTGGCGGCCGCGGATGGTCCGCGCTCGGGCCGCCGATCATATCATCCGCCCTGCAATTCGCTCGGGGCATCGAACGGTGATCGCAGAGTTAACGGCTACGCAGGCATCTCGTCCGTCCGGATTTGGTCGATTCTGTGTTCGTCCGCACGATGCTTGAAAAACCTCCGTTTTTAGCGATTGGCTTGGCTTGACGCCTGCAACCCCGCTCTCTATACGTCCGCGGTCTTTACCCAGACGATTGACCTGAACCGCGCGTCGGCGCGCGTTATTTTTCGAGGAATGTGCCATGTCCTGGCGTTGCGACCTGACCGGTAAGGGGCCACTGGTCGGCCACAAGGTGAGCCACTCAAACATCAAGACCAAGCGGCGGTTCCTGCCGAACCTGCGCAACGTCACGCTGATCTCGGACACGCTCGGCCGCAGGATCAAATTGCGCGTGTCGGCCAACGCGCTCAAGACGGTCGATCATCGTGGCGGGCTTGATGCGTTCCTGCTCAAGGCGAAGGACGACGAGCTGGCGCCGCGCGTGCTCGAGCTCAAGCGCCAGATCGTGAAGAAGCGAGAAGCCAAGGCAGGCTGAGCTGTCTTTCGACGCGCCTTATTCGTCATGCCCGGCCATAGCCGTCCGAAGGACGGCGTGCTTCGCAGGCCTATGTGCCGGGCATCGGTGTTTCCGGGGCGCCGACAGCTACTCCCCGACCACCGAAAACTGCAGCAGCAGGTTGCGCTGGATGATCGAGAAATTGTCATCCGACACAAGCGTGACAATCGCTTCGCCGGCCGAATTGCGGTGCACGGCGATGCCTTCCATGTTGTCGATCTGATACGCGAGATCGGCCTCGATCATCGACCGGCCATCGAGAACCGCATCCGCCTTTATATCTGGCCAGCGGAATGCGGCGGATGCGCATCGCGATGCCGCGGGCCGGCGAGTACGCGCCGCTCGAGCAGCAACAGTTCGTCCTGCGAAAGGAGCGTGCAGTCGCTGACATCGAAATCGTCGGTTCGCTTGACGCCGAATCGCGTCACCTGATCCGCACCCAGAACGAACGAGCGCAGATTACCGGCACTGTCGAGGCTGTGCTCGGTCACCACGATCAACCCTCCGGCGAGCGCGCCCTGCCGTGGCGCCGCAAGGCATTCGAGACTCTTGTTGAAGGTAAACGTCTTGAAATCGGCGGGCACATCGATCGGCTGCCCGCGTGCACGCAGACCGTCGCGACGATAGTCGAAGCGCACGATCTGCTCGGCGCGCTCTATGCCGATGTAAAGGATGCCGTCGCGCTCAGCGAGCGACTCGACATCGTACCAGCCGCGCGCGGCGAGCGGCCGTCCGTCCGCACCGAGGATCGGCGCCATTTCGGCGTCGGCGATGCCGGCCGGTTTGCCGTCGCGATAGACGATGCGGCCACGCAGCCACGAGCCGCGATCGGTGATGGCAATGAAGCGGTTGCCGTCCGGCTCGACATGGATCGCGGAAATTCCTCCGAAAGCCGGGTGCCTGGACGAAAGCTCAAGGCCGCCACGAAACTCGAGGTCGCCGAACCGCGTCCGTGTCGGATCGCGATTGTCGAAGGATGTGATCGGCGTCGCCGATGATTTCGATACGCACCGGCGCCGCGGGATAGCGCAGCGCATCGCCCAGCGCGAGAGTGCCGGCGATGAGCGCGAGCGCGGCGCATAGCGCTCCGACATTGAGCCAGCGGCGGCGGGATAGCATCAAGCGACGCGTCTGCGCGCGCGGGGGCCTGGCCGCTCGGCGGCGGCATGTTCCTCGAACAGTTCGGCAAGCTTCTCGGTCATCGCACCGCCGAGTTCCTCGGCGTCGACAATGGTGACGGCGCGGCGATAGTAGCGTGTAACGTCATGGCCGATGCCGATGGCGATCAGTTCCACCGGCGATCGTGTCTCGATTTCCTCGATGATCCAGCGCAGATGGCGCTCGAGATAATTGCCCGGATTGACCGACAGCGTGGAATCGTCGACCGGCGCGCCGTCCGAGATCATCATCAGAATCTTGCGTTGCTCGGTGCGCGCCAGCAGACGCTTATGCGCCCAATCGAGCGCCTCGCCATCGATGTTTTCCTTGAGCAGACCTTCGCGCATCATCAGGCCGAGGTTCTTGCGCGCACGGCGCCACGGCGCGTCCGCCGACTTGTAGATGATGTGCCGGAGATCGTTGAGGCGGCCGGGATTGGCCGGCTTGCCGGCGGTAAGCCAATGCTCGCGCGACTGCCCGCCTTTCCAGGCCCGCGTCGTGAATCCAAGAATTTCAACTTTGACGCCGCAACGCTCGAGCGTGCGCGCAAGGATATCGGCACAGGTCGCGGCGACCGTGATCGGGCGGCCGCGCATCGAGCCGGAATTGTCGAGCAGCAGCGTCACGACAGTATCGCGGAATTGCATGTCTTTTTCCGCCTTGAACGAAAGCGCATGCAGCGGGTCGATGATCACGCGCGACAGGCGCGCCGGATCGAGCAGACCTTCCTCGAGATCGAACTCCCACGACCGGTTCTGCTGCGCCATCAGCCGCCGCTGCAGCCGGTTGGCGAGCCGCGCCACCACGCCCTGCAGATGCGACAACTGCTTGTCGAGATAGCCGCGCAGACGATCGAGCTCTTCCGCTTCGCAGAGATCCTCGGCTGCGATCGTCTCGTCAAATTTGGCCAGTGAACGCGCGATAGTCGGGCCCGCGCGGCTCGTTGGCGCCGAAATGGCGCGGGCGCTGCGGCTCGCCCGGCGTCTCGGCGTCGCCCATGTCGGTGTCGTCCGCCATGTCGGCGGTCGGCGCCTCAGCCGCTTCGGCGGCGGCGTCGGGCATGTCTTCGGAAGACACCTGCGTGTCCTCCATGCTCATGCGCTGCATTTCGTCGGAATCGGCGGCTTCGCCGTCCTCGCCGGATTCCTGCTTGCGGCGGTCCTCCTCACCCTCGTCTTCGTCCTCGGAATCGTGGCTGCGATCCTCGCCCATCTCGAGCGCGTCGAGCAGATCGTGCACGACGTCGCTGTACTGCCGCTGGTTCTCGACCAGGCTTTCAAGCCGATCGAGATCACTGCCGGCGCGATCCTCGATCAGCGGACGCCATAGATCGACCAGCCGTTTGGCGGCGGGCGGAGGCGCAAGGCCCGTAAGGCGTTCGCGCACCATGAGCGCCAGCGCGTCCTCGATCGGCGCGTCGGCGCGGTCGGTAATCTCGTCAAACTTTCCGCGGTGAAAGCGCTCGTCGAGCATCGCAGTCAGATTCTGCGCAACGCCATCCATGCGCCGCGCACCGATTGCCTCGACGCGCGCCTGCTCTACCGCCTCAAACACGGCACGCGCCTGCTGGCCGGCCGGCTGCAGGCGGCGATGCATCGCCGGGTCGTGGCAGGCAAGACGTAGCGCAATGGAATCGGCATGGCCGCGGACGACCGCGGCTTCAGCCTTGCCGAGCTTGCGCGGCGGCTCCGGCAGACGGACTTTTCCGCCCATCAGCCCGGGACGCTCGGCAGCGAATGCAACCTCGAGATCCGGCTTGCGCGCGAGCGCGCGAATACAGCCAGTGACCGCGCGCTTGAACGGCTCGGTCGGCGACTCCTTCGAGGTCGGCTTGCTCTTGATGTTGGAGGCCATTCGTCAGCCCCGGACCGCGATCAGCTCAGCGCCACGTTCACCGACGATTCCGGCAATTCGACACCGAAGCAGCGCTGATAGAATTCGGCGACAATCGGGCGTTCGAGTTCGTCGCACTTGTTCAGGAAGGTGAGTCTGAACGCGAACCCGATGTCGTTGAAGATCTCGGCGTTCTCCGCCCAGATGATCACCGTGCGCGGGCTCATCACGGTCGAGATGTCGCCGTTCATGAAAGCGTTGCGTGTCAAGTCCGCGACGCGCACCATCTTGTTGACGATGTCGCGGCCCTGCTCGTTGCGGTAATGCTTGGCCTTGGCGAGCACGATTTCCACTTCATTGTCGTGCGGCAAATAGTTGAGCGTTGTGACGATCGACCAGCGGTCCATCTGGCCCTGGTTGATCTGCTGTGTGCCGTGATAGAGGCCCGACGTATCGCCCAGGCCGACCGTATTGGCGGTTGCAAACAGCCGGAATGATGGATGCGGCTTGATCACCTTGCTCTGGTCGAGCAGCGTGAGCCGACCCGATGCCTCCAGCACGCGCTGAATGACGAACATCACGTCCGGCCGGCCTGCATCGTACTCGTCGAAACAAAGCGCGACATTGTTCTGCAGCGCCCAGGGCAGAATGCCCTCGCGGAATTCGGTGACCTGCTGGCCATCTTTGATCACGATGGCATCCTTGCCGATCAGGTCGATACGGCTGATGTGGCTGTCGAGGTTGACGCGGACGCACGGCCAATTGAGCCGGGCCGCAACCTGCTCGATATGCGTCGACTTGCCGGTGCCGTGATACCCGGTGACCATGACGCGGCGGTTCTTCGAGAAGCCCGCGAGAATTGCGAGCGTGGTCGGGCGGTCGAAGCGGTAGTCGCCGTCGAGGTCGGGTACGTGCTCATCAGCCTTGGAATAGGCGGGCACTTCCAAATCACTATCGATTCCGAAAACCTGCCGAACCGACACTTTCATGTCGGGCAGGCCGGCAGTCTCTTGCATTGCGACGTTCATTGATCCTCCGTGGCTTCGGAACGCCGAAGCCCGTGATGCGGTCCGATTCGTACGGTCCGGCTGATGGCGGGCGGCAACTTAGCAGAGGCCACGGCGGCAAAAAACCCGGCCACCCCGAATGGCACCATCAATTATTTCAATAAGATAGGTGCTGTTAGCCTTGTCTGAAAGGCAGGGCTGGGTTGCCCCGCAGTCGATGACAGGTCAGCCGAATCCCACCGATTTTAGATAGTTATACGCTTGGATGATCTCGACCAGACGATCCTCGGTGGACCGATCGCCGCCATTGGCGTCTGGATGGTGGCGCTTTACCAGTTCCTTGAAACGCATTTTCACCTGCTGCGAGGTCGCGTCGATATCGAGACCGAGCGTGTCGAGGGCCTTGCGTTCCGCATTGCGAATCGGCCGCGTTTCCGCGCGTGCCTTCTGTTCTGCACGGACGCCTTCACCGAATAGGCCGAACGGATCCGAATGCGAACCGAACGCGCGCATGTCCGGCCGCATTGTTCCCTTGCCGGTTCCCATCTTCCAGGTGGGGCGGTGGCCGGTGAGCGCGTCCTTCTGGTACGCCATCACGGCCGCGTCGCTCATGCCTGCGAAGAAATTATACGACTGGTTGTATTCGCGCACGTGATCGAGACAGAAACGCCAATAATCCTTTTCGCGGCCGCGGCCCTTGGGCGCGCGGTGGGTCGCCTTTTCCTTGCAGCCGTGCCACTCGCAGCCAGGCCCGCCGGTCTTTGGACGGCGGTCCTTTTCCGGCTTGACGCGGATGCGATCAAAAAGAGGCGAGTCGAATTTCATGACCGAACATTATGCGCTTTCGCAGGTGACGCCTTCAAGACTTGTTTGCGGCCATTGACCGGCAGGCCGCGCTCTCCTAAGCGGGCAATATGCAAACCGCCGATCTCATCACAAAAAAGTTGACCGAGGCTTTCGCGCCGCAAAGCCTCAAAGTGGTTGATGAATCGCACCAGCATGAGGGCCATGCCGGGCACCGGCCGGGCGGGCAAACTCACTACAGGGTCTATATCGTGTCGGACGCGTTCAGGGGAAAGACCCGCATCGAGCGTCACCGCATGATCAATCAGTCGCTCGCAGCCGAACTCGCCGGCGGTGTGCACGCTCTCGCGATCCACGCATCCGCACCCGGTGAAGGTGGCGGAAATTAGCCGGCCTTCGCCGACTGTGTTCGCGGCAAAGGCTGAATGCGCAGCGCGGTAATGCGGTTGCGCGCGCGGCGCAGGACCCTGAAGCGGAATCCGTGGAACGTGAAGCTCTGGCCGACTTCGGGGATCGAGCGCGCCTCGTGAATGACCAGTCCGGCGATGGTCGTCGCCTCTTCGTCGGGCAAATTCCAATCCATCACGCGATTCAGATCGCGGATCGGCACCGCGCCGTCCACATTGACAGAGCCGTCCGACTGTCGCCGCACGCCCGGCATAGCAACATCGTGCTCGTCGGTGATGTCGCCGACGATCTCCTCAAGAATGTCCTCGAGTGTGACAAGGCCCTGGACTTCACCGTATTCGTCAACCACCAGAGCGAAGGGCGTCTTACGGCGACGGAAGGCCTTGAGCTGCTCAGATACGGGCCGGGTTTCGGGCACAAACCAGGCCGGCGCCATAAGTGGCGCGACGTCAACCTTCGAGGCCTCGCCATCGACCGCATGCAGTGCGCGCAGCAGATCCTTCACATGCAAAATGCCGACGATATTCTCCGGGTTGCCGCGCCAGAGCGGAATCCGCGTCACCGGCGACGCGATAACCGCATTAACAATGTCCTCAGGCTTATCGTCGGCATTCAATGTGATCATGTTTGTTCGGTGAATCATCACATCGGAGACCTCGAGTTCGCCGAAGCGAAAGACGTTCTGAATGTACTCCGCCTGCCCCTCCTCCAGATTGCCGTGTTCGGCCGACGCCTCGACCAGCCCTTCAATCTCGACGTCGCTCAGGATGTCCTGGTGCGGAGGTTCCCTCACCCCAAGCAAACGCAGGATAGAACGCGACGCTGTATTGAGCAGCCAATTCAATGGATAGAAGAGAAGGAAGGATAGGTGGAGCGGGTAGGCGATCCATTGCGACACCGGCACCGGCTCCCTAATCGCCAGCGTCTTCGGCACCTGCTCGCCGACAACGATGTGCAGCGAGGAGAACACAAGAAAGCCGAGCAAGAACGACGTAAAATGCAAGGCCGATTCCGGCATCCCGAGAGGAACGAGAATCGGCTTCAGAAATGCCGAAACGGTCGGTTCGCCGATCCAACCAAGGCCAAGCGAGGCCATTGTGATGCCAAGCTGGCAACACGCGAGATAGGCTTCGATGTTGCCCATCATTTTTTGCAGCAGGCGCGCACCGAAACGATTCTGCGCCGCCATGGCATCGATGCGGAAGCCCCTGCTTTTCACAAGAGCGAACTCCGCAGCAACGTAAAACGCGTTGGCGGCGAGCAGGAATATGGCGAGCAGCAGATTAAGGATCGTGTCGACCATCACCGCACTCATTGCGACAACTTGTCCGTGAGGAAAGCACGCACTTCGGCGGCCTCGACATCGTTCTCGATAAAGGCCTGGCCGATGCCGCGCACCAGAATGAATGTGAGCGCACCACGCTTAACTTTTTTGTCTTGCGAGATCAGGTCCATCAATGTGTCGACAGGCGGAACACCGCCGGGAACATCCTTTACGTGGGTCGGCAAACCCACCGCCGCAAGATGCGCGGATGCCCGTGCGGCATCGGCCGCCGAGATGAGGCCCATTTTCGCGGAGAATTCGAAGGCCAGCGCCATTCCCAGCGCCACCGCTTCGCCGTGCAGCAGCCGGTCGGAAAAGCCGCAGCCGGCTTCGAGCGCATGCCCGAAAGTGTGGCCGAGGTTGAGCAGCGCGCGCTCGCCGGTTTCGCGCTCGTCGCGCGCAACAATGCCGGCCTTGGCCCGGCAGCAGACTGCAATGGCGTGCTCGCGCGCCGGACCGCCAGCGAAGACATCCTGCCAGTTCTTCTCCAGCCAGGCGAAGAATGCGGCGTCGCCAAGCAACCCGTATTTTGCAACTTCGGCATAACCTGCGCGAAATTCCCGTTTCGGCAGCGTGTCGAGCAATGCCGAATCCGCAACGACCAAAACCGGCTGATGGAACGCGCCGACGAGATTCTTACCCTGGCGCGAATTGATTCCGGTCTTGCCGCCGACAGAAGAATCGACCTGCGCCAGCAGCGTGGTCGGCACTTGCACAAAGTCGAGACCGCGCCTCGCGCATGCAGCCGCAAACCCTGCAAGATCGCCAATCACACCGCCGCCAAGCGCCACGACGAGATCGTTGCGTTCGACGCGCGCTGCGATGATGGCCTCGCAAACTTTTTCAAATGTCGCGTAGTTCTTTGAGCCCTCGCCCGCCGGGACCAGAATACGCGCGCTGTCGATGCCCGCCGCCTTAAGCGCAGCTTCGGCCGCAGCGAGATGATGCGCAGCAACCGTTTCATCCGTCACGATCGCTACACGCGCACCCGGCCGCAGAGTCTTGATGCGCTCGCCCAGGCTTGCAAGCAGCCCGCGGCCGATGACGATATCATAGGCCCGCGCACCGAGCGCGACCGGCACCACGATGGGCTCGCCTTGACGTAGCGGCGCCGTCATAACGGTTTCTCCGCGCGGAGGCCGAGACGCTTCGGAAGCTCGCCCATGATCTCGTCGATAATCGTGTCGTGCGGTTCGTCGCGCGACTGAATGATAATGTCGGCCTGGGCGTAAATCGGCTCGCGCACGGGCAGCAGATCCTTGATCTTTTCCACCAACGGCCTGTCGTTGCGGCGCTTTGTTCGCTTGAGCAACACATCGATGTCCGCCTTGAGCCAGATCGAAATGCCTTTTTGGCCGATCAGCGTACGGGTCTGCGGATCCATGACGGAGCCTCCGCCGGTCGCCAGCACCTGCGGGCCGTTGTCGAGCAAACGCGCGATGACGCGCGCCTCGCCCGCGCGAAAGTAAGGCTCGCCGTGTTTCTCGAAGATTTCGGGAATGGTCATGCCCGCCGCACTTTCGATCTCGGTGTCGGCGTCAATGAAAGGAATTCCCAGCCGGCTAGCAAGCCTGCGGCCGATCGACGATTTGCCGGCGCCCATCATGCCGACGAGCACAATCGAGCGGCCGCCGAGTGCGCGTACCACTGCCAATTCCGGGCCGCTTTCCGCGGGTTTTTGGATGGCGCCGTTAACCATGCTAGGCTTCCGAAACGAATCCTCGGTTCCATATATCAGCTACCGCGCGGCCGGTCTTGCCAGCGGTTCGGGAACGTGGTCGTAACTCGCCGCAAATCGCCGCGGTCCATCCTCGACGGAAAGGTCATGCCGAGTCTTTTCAGATTTCTGGTGCTTTTCGGCCTGCTCGGCGGCCTGGCTTACGGTGCCGTGTTCTCGCTCGCCACTTTCGTCAAATACAAACCACGCGAGATCATCGTGACTATTCCCCCCGACAAGTTTCTCAAGAATCACTGACGCCGGAAACGAGGCAAGGCGATGAGCCGCCGGCCAGGGGCATCCGACGAAGCGCTGATCGAACTGTTTCTCGACATGCTGGCCGCCGAGCGCGGCGCCGGAGAGAACACACTCGCCGCGTATCGCAACGATCTCGAGGACCTGTCCGCCCACCTGCGTGCATCGCGCAGCACGATCGCGAGCGCGACCACCGATAGCTTGCGCAAGTTTCTGGCAAGTCTCGCCGAGCGCGGCTTCAAATCGTCATCGCTGGCGCGCCGGCTTTCGTCGGTGCGTCAGCTTTATCGGTTTCTTTATGCGGAAGGAAAGCGCGGCGACGATCCCGCTGCCGTACTTGAAGGGCCGAAGCGTGCGCGTTCGCTGCCGAAGGTGCTTTCGATCGCCGACGTCGACAAGCTGCTCAAGACAGCGCGCGCCAACAGCGATAACGCCGAACAGCCGCTCCCTCAGCGCCTGCGCGCCACGCGCCTGCTCTGCCTTCTCGAAGTCGTCTATGCGACAGGCTTGCGCGTGTCGGAACTGGTGGCGCTTCCCGCCGCCGCTGCACGCCGCGATCAGCGAATGCTGGTGGTGCGTGGCAAAGGCGGAAAGGAACGTCTGGTGCCGCTCAACAAGCAGGCGAAAAGCGCAATGGCCGAATACCTTGAATTGCGCGGCAAGGCTGAACGCGAGAAGGCGTCAAAGTGGCTGTTCCCGTCTTTCGGCGAGCAAGGGCACTTGACGCGCCAGCACTTCGCACGCGAGCTCAAGACGCTGGGAGCCGCCTGCGGAATTCACTCGTCACGACTTAGCCCCCATGTCCTGCGCCACGCCTTTGCCAGCCACCTTCTTCATAACGGTGCCGACCTGCGGGTGGTGCAAACACTCCTTGGGCACGCCGACATCTCGACGACGCAGATTTATACGCATGTGCTGGAAGAACGCCTGAAAACGCTGGTGCGCGATCTCCATCCCTTGGCGGACGGCTAGCCAAGAACGGACTTAAAAGCGAAATTAACCCGCTTGCTTGACTAAGAGGCTTTCACCGCGTCAGGTCGCCCCGAAAAACACATTTGCCCGGACCCAATGCGCAGCTATCTCGATTTCGAAAAGCCGGTGGCCGAGCTGGAGGCCAAAGTCGAGGAACTGCGCGCGATGGGCGAGAGCGGCGATGCCGTCGCCATCAGCGAAGAGATTAGCCGGCTTGAGGCAAAAGCCGCGCTCGCCTTGAAGGACTTGTACTCCGAGCTCACGCCCTGGCAGAAAACGCAAGTCGCCCGCCATCCTCAGCGCCCGCATTGCGTCGACTACATCAACGGGCTCATCACCAGCTTCATCCCTTTCGCTGGTGACCGGAAGTTCGGCGAGGACTCCGCCATTGTCGCCGGCTTCGGACGTTTCCGAGGCGAAAGCGTCTGCGTCATCGGCCATGAAAAAGGCGCCGACACCGAAAGCCGGATCAAGCACAATTTTGGCATGGCGCGGCCGGAGGGGTATCGAAAGGCCGTACGTCTGATGGAGATGGCTGATCGCTTCGGGCTCCCTGTCATCACCCTGGTCGACACCGCTGGCGCATATCCCGGCATTGGCGCGGAGGAACGTGGCCAGGCGGAAGCGATCGCGCGCTCGACCGATGCATGTCTGTCGCTCGGTGTCCCGAACGTCGCGGTGATCGTGGGCGAAGGTGGGTCCGGCGGTGCCATCGCCATCGCCACCGCCAATCGCGTGCTGATGCTGGAGCACGCCATTTACAGCGTGATTTCGCCCGAGGGTGCCGCGTCAATCCTCTGGCGCGATACGACCAAGGCGCAGGAGGCGGCGACCAGCATGAAGATCACCGCCCAGGACATGGTGCGGTTCGGGATCATCGACAGCATCGTCCCGGAGCCCTCCGGCGGTGCCCACCGCGATCCACAGGCCGCCATCACAGTCACCGGCGAGGCGATCGCCAGTGCCTTGTCGGAACTGAAGGGACTCGACCGTGAGGCAGTGCGAAAACAGCGGCGCGACAAGTTTCTCACCATGGGCCGGGCCGCAGTGTAGGAACGGTGGCCGTTTACTTTTGCTTTACCATAGGGTTAGCGGTAGCCCGAGAAGGCACAGATCGCCTTGCAGATGCCACATGTTATGGATAACGATTAGCCAATGAGGGGCCCGCCTCCTCGGGGAGTGGCACTTTTGAAACGACCTTTCGCTCGCGCGCTGCTGGCGTCTGCGGCTGTTATTGCCGCTGTTGCCCTTGCCGGCTGTGACCCCGATAGCATTTCTCCCACGGGGCGCGCGCAGGCGCCACTTTCCGAAAAACTACTCGCCGAAATGACGGCGAAAAATATGGACAAGGACTCTCCGATCCTCGCCCGCATCTTCAAGGAAGAGGCGGAGATGGAGGTCTGGAAAAAGAACCGCGACGGCGACTACGCGCTCCTCAAGACTTATCCAATCTGCAAATGGTCGGGCGATCTCGGTCCAAAGAAGAAGGTAGGCGACCGGCAGGCGCCCGAGGGCTTCTACACCATCACGCCGGGGCAGATGAATCCGAATTCCAATTACTATCTCGCGTTCAACACCGGCTTTCCGAATGCCTATGATCGCGCCTGGGGCTACACCGGCTCCGATCTGATGGTGCATGGCGACTGCTCCTCGCGCGGCTGCTACGCGATGACCGACGAGCAGATTCAGGAAATCTACGCGCTCGCACGGGAGTCGTTTTTCGGCGGACAAAAGGCATTCCAACTCCAGGCCTACCCATTCCGCATGACCGCGATGAACATGGCCAAGCATCGCAACAATCCGAACTTCGCGTTCTGGAAAATGTTGAAGGAGGGCTACGACCACTTCAACGCATCGCACCAGGAGCCAAAGGTTGCGGTTTGCGAGAAGCGCTATGTCTTCGACGCCGCCGCGCCGGACGATTCAACCAAGCCGCTCTCTTTCAACGCGAAGGGCGCCTGCCCCGTTTATCAGCTCGACAAGACGATTGCTGACGCGGTGCACGAGGAACGCCGGCAAGAGCAGCTTAAGATGGCGCAGTACATCGCCAGCGGCGTGTCGACTGTCCCATTCCGCGTCGGTGACGGCGGCATGAACCCGGTGTTCATGGCGAAGCTGCCTATCAGCAGCGGCGACAACAACGGCCGCCTCTTCGAGCTCACGACCGTTGCGTCCGTCGACTCAGCGAATGTACCGGGCGCATTGCCGAAGACGCCCAATCGCGGCGCGGTGACCCTGGCCAAATTGCAATCGCCGCAGCAGCCAAGCGGGCCTGCCACCGTGGCAAGCGTTCCAATGCCGCATCCGGCGCCGCAGCCCAAGCAGGGCGAGACGCCGGCCCAACAGGAAAAGCCGACGTCGATCGCAGGTCTGATCGGCAATCTGTTCGGCGGGTCGAAATCGGAAGCTGCGCCCGCTCCGCCGCCACCGCAAAAGGAACAGGTCGCGGCGCGTAGCACTGATCTCGCTGCAAAACCAAAGCAAGCTGCTCCAGTGCACACGGCGTCCACGCCCGTGCGCACCGCATCGGCCGGGTCGTCGCCATGGCCGAGCGAACCCGCGCCGAAACCAACCGCAGAGGCCGCGCCTGCACCGAAGCCTGCTCCGGTTCAACAACCGGCCAAAGTCGAGACGCCGCGTCCGGAAATTCGTACCGCCTATACGACCCCGCCCGCGAGCAACAACGGCCTGCTCGCCGGTGCCCAGCCGGTGGTCCCCACCGGCTCGTTCGAGACCCGCTGGTCGGGAATGCGCTGACCGTCGCAGCGAGCGCTATGGACTGCTACGTCTATGTGCTCGGCACCATCGCAAAAAATCGCCATCTCACTTACGTCGGCTGGACCAATGACGTCGCACGGCGGCTGGTCACGCACAATGCCGGCAAGGGTGCGCGCTCGACGCGCGGCCGCAACTGGGTGCTACTCTATTCCGAACGCTGCGCGAGCAAGCGGCATGCCATGAGCCGCGAATGGCACCTCAAACGCGACCGGGCATTCCGCCGGCAGCTGGCGATGAAGCAGTTCGGCGGCTGAACCGCGCTCTAAGCGAATTTGCCGTGACAGTGCTTGAATTTCTTGCCGGAGCCGCAGGGGCACGGCTCGTTGCGGCCGACCTTTCCCCAGGTCGAAGGGTCGTTCGCTTTGCGTTCGGCCTGCGCGCCGTTCCCGTTGCCGACGAGCGCAGGCGCCAGGGCGGGCGCCATTTCGTCCTCGCCAGTCGTCGGGTCGACCTTGTGCGCCTCCATGTAAGGAAGCTGCGCCGCTTCTTCGGCTGGCGGCGACTGCACGACCTCGACACGCATCAGCTGCGCGGTCACTGCCTCACGCAAATGAGCCACCATCGCCTCGAACAGCGAAAAGGCTTCGGCCTTATACTCATTGAGTGGATCGCGCTGGCCGTAGCCGCGCAAGCCAATCACCTGGCGCAGATGCTCGAGCATCACGAGGTGCTCGCGCCAGAGATGATCCAACGTCTGCAGCAGAACTGACTTCTCGACATAGCGCATGACGTCGGGGCTCCATTTGGCCACCTTCCCCGCCATCCATTCGTCGGCCCGGCGCGTGATGCGCTCGCGCACGTCATCGCCGGTGATCCCCTCTTCCTTGGCCCAATCCTGCACCGGCAGCGCGAGCGTGAGAATCTCGCGCAGATCGTGGTCGAGGCCAGCGACGTTCCACTGCTCCGGATAGGCATTTTCAGGAACGTACTTGGCGACCATGTCCTCGATCATCGCATGGCGCATGTCGGTGATCGTCTCATCGACCGTTTCATCGCGCATCAGCTCAAGCCGCTGCTCGAAAATCACTTTGCGCTGGTCGTTCATCACGTTGTCGAACTTGAGCAGGTTCTTGCGGATATCGAAGTTGCGCGCTTCGACTTTCTGCTGGGCTTTTTCGAGCGCCTTGTTGATCCATGGATGAACGATCGCCTCGTTCTCCTTCAGGCCAAGCTTCTGCAGCATCCCGTCAAGCTTATCCGAGCCGAAGATGCGCATGAGGTCATCTTCGAGCGACAGGAAGAACTTGGAATGACCGGGATCGCCCTGGCGGCCGGAGCGGCCGCGCAGCTGGTTGTCAATGCGGCGGCTTTCGTGCCGCTCGGTGCCGAGAACGAAAAGCCCACCTGCGCCAAGCGCTTTTTCCTTCAGCCGCGCAACCTGGGCGCGGATCTCGTCGGCGCGCGCGCTCTTCTCGCGCTCGCGCGGGTCGGTGATGTCCGTAATTTCCTGGCGAATCCGCATGTCGGCATTGCCGCCGAGCTGAATGTCGGTGCCGCGGCCGGCCATATTGGTTGCAATCGTGATGGCCCCCGGCACGCCCGCCTGCGAGACGATATAGGCTTCCTGCTCGTGGTAGCGGGCGTTGAGGATCGCAAATACCTTGGTCTTCGTGGCGCCGTCGTCGCCGGAATAAAGCGCGGCAAACGCGTTGGGGTCGGAGAAATCGTGTTGCTCCCATCCGGCCTTGCGCAACATCTCGGCGAGCTGTTCCGACTTCTCGATCGAGGTCGTGCCGACGAGCACCGGCTGTCCGCGCTGTTTGCAGTCCTCGATCAAAGTGATGATTGCCCGGTATTTCTCGGCCGCGGTGCGATAGACCTCGTCGTCGTCGTCGAGGCGCACGAGCGGCATGTTGGTCGGCACTTCGAGCACTTCGAGGTTGTAGATATCCATGAACTCTTCGGCTTCGGTGAGCGCCGTGCCGGTCATGCCGGCGAGCTTCTCGTACATACGGAAGTAGTTCTGGAACGTGATCGAAGCGAGCGTCTGGTTTTCCGGCTGGATCGGCTGATGCTCTTTCGCCTCGAGCGCCTGGTGCAGGCCTTCCGAATAACGGCGGCCCGGCATCATGCGGCCGGTGAATTCGTCGATGATGACGACCTCGCCGTTACGAACAATGTAGTCCTTGTCGCGCTGGAACAGCTTGTGCGCGCGTAGTGCCTGGTTGACGTGGTGGACGACGGAAACATTCTCCACGTCGTAGAGTGAATCACCCTTGAGCTGACCGGCGGTACGTAACCGCTGCTCGAGCTTCTCCATGCCGGCCTCGGTCAACGTGACCGTGCGCTGCTTCTCGTCGACTTCATAGTCCGTCTTGTCGAGCTGCGGGATATAGCCGTCGATCGTGTTGTAGAACTCGGACCGGTCGTCGAGCGGGCCGGAAATGATCAGCGGCGTGCGCGCTTCGTCGACCAGGATCGAGTTCGACTTCGTCGACGATCGCGTAAATGTGCCCGCGCTGGACCATGTCCTCCATGCGGTACTTCATGTTGTCGCGGAGATAGTCGAATCCGAGCTCGTTGTTGGTGCCGTAGGTGATGTCGCAGTCGTAGGCTTTCTTGCGCTGCTCGTCGTCGAGCCCGTGCACGATGACGCCGACGGTAAGGCCAAGGAAATTGTAGATCTGTCCCATCCAGTCCGCGTCGCGCTTTGCCAGGTAGTCGTTGACGGTGACGACATGTACGCCGCGGCCGGAGAGCGCGTTGAGATAGACCGGAAGCGTGGCGACCAGCGTCTTGCCTTCGCCGGTCTTCATTTCGGAAATCTTGCCTTCGTGGAGGATCATCCCGCCGATCAGCTGGACGTCGAAATGCCGCTGGCCGAGCGTGCGCTTGGCGGCTTCCCGGACGGTGGCAAATGCAGGTACCAGGATGTCGTCGAGCGAGGCGCCTTCGGCCACCTGCTTCTTGAATTCTTCGGTGCGCGCCCTGAGCGCGTCGTCCGACAGCGCCTCGAGTTCTTTTTCGAGCGCGTTGATCTCGCCCACCCGCGGCTGATAGCTGCGGATCCGCCGATCGTTGGCGGAACCGAACAGCTTGCGGGCGACTGCGCCGATCATCCTTGGAAACTCCTTACGTGAGCCGGGCGCTTATATCATGCCGTTACGGCCGGATTTGCCTCCGGCACTCCGGAATACGGCACTTTTCGGGCAAATCCGACGCGAACGCGCCGGCGACAACGAACAGCCAATACTCCGCGAGAGATATGAGGGGGTCGGAATGTTGTCAATTGGCGGGCCTGTTCTCGCATTAACGACCGGCCGGTCACGTGGACGTTAGGCGTTGCGTGCCACTCTGCCATTGCAAAGACATGGTCGTTGGGCGAATAGTCCGCCCGACGCCCGCCTGGCGGGCACCGACAATTCAAGGAAAGCCTTATGACGATTCCAGTTCCAGCTGGTTCTCCGGTCCGTTCGCGGCAGTCCGGCTTTTACGCCGCACTTCTGGCGCTGCTCGTCATTGCGGCAGGGCCGGCGGGCGCCCAGGACAAGGACCCGGTTGTCGCCAAGGTCAACGGTATTGAAATCCATCAGAGCGACCTTGCCGTCGCGGAGGATGAGGCCGGCCAAATTCCGCCGATGTCGCCCGAAGCCAAGCAAGACTACCTGGTGCAGTTCGTCGCGGACATGATCCTCGTGTCTAAAGCTGCGGAAGACAAGAAGTTGGGCGATGGGCCCGACTTCAAACGCAAGGTCGAATTCGCCCGCAAGAAGCTTCTCATGGAAAATCTGCTGCAATCGGTCGGAAAAGAGGCTCTGACCGACGAAGCGATGCATAAGGTCTACGACGAAGCCGTGAAGCAGATCGGCGAAGAGAAGGAAGTCCATGCACGCCATATTCTCTTCCGCGCGCAGGCAGGCGATGACAAGGCCGGCAAGGAAGCCGAGGACAAGATCAAGGCGGTGATCGTCCGGCTGAAGAAGGGCGAAGATTTCGCCAAGGTGGCCGGCGAAGTCACCGAAGATCCGTCCGGCAAGGCCAATGGCGGCGATCTCGGCTACTTCACCAAGGAACAGATGGTGCCGGAATTTTCGGAAGCTGCTTTCAAGCTCGACAAGGGACAGATTTCGGATCCCGTGAAGACCCAGTTTGGCTGGCACGTCATCAAGGTCGAGGAAAAGCGCGTCAAGCCGGCGCCGAAATTCGAAGACGTGAAGCCGCAGATCGAGAACTACGTCGCGCGCAAGGCGCAGGCCGAACTGGTCACCAAGCTGCGCGCCGAAGCCAAGATCGAGCGCATGGACAAGCCGGCCGCCAAGCCTGAGGAAAAGCCCGCGGCGCCGGCAAAGAAGTAGCAGCGATCCAAATCATCAAATGAATTCGTCGTGGCCGGCCTTGTGCCGGCCATTGGCGTCTTTTATGCCGATGCATCCGAAGCCGCGGATGCCGGCACGAAGCCGGACATGACGACGGAGAATGTTATGTCCACCGCAGTCTCCCCTCTTGCCCCTGCCACTATTCCCGACATGCCGCCAATTTCCGGCGTGCGTCTCGCGACCGCCGAGGCCGGCATCCGTTACGCCGGGCGCACTGATGTCCTGCTGGCGCTGTTCGATCCTGGCACGACCGCGGCGGGCGTGTTCACGCGCTCGAAGTGCCCATCGGCTCCCGTGGAGTGGTGCCGTGCGCATCTGAAGAAGAGCAAAACACGGGCGCTGGTCGTGAATTCCGGCAACGCCAATGCGTTCACCGGCAAGACCGGCCGCGACGCCTGCAAGTTCACCGCGCAGATCGCCGCGCGTGCGGCTGGCTGCAAGCCGGGCGATGTGTTTCTTGCCTCGACTGGCGTGATCGGCGAGCCGCTGAAGGCGCAGGCCTTCGAGGGCGTCATGGGAGGCCTGGTCGCGCGCGCACAGTCCGGTGAATTCCTTGCCGCAGCGCAGGCGATCATGACTACCGACACGTTTCCCAAGGTGGCGACCGCGACGGCAAAAATCGGCAAGGCCCGCGTGGCGATCAACGGTATCGCCAAGGGTGCCGGCATGATCGCGCCCGACATGGCTACCATGCTCTCTTTCATATTCACCGACGCAGCGATTTCCGCATCTGCACTGCAGGCGCTTCTGAAAGATGGCGTCACCGACACCTTCAACGCCGTGACAATCGACGGTGACACATCGACATCCGACACGCTGATGATGTTCGCGACCGGCAAGGCCGCCAGTGCCCCGCGAATTGCGCGCGCGACCGATCCACGCCTGAAAGAGTTCAAAAAAGCGCTGCATTCCGTGCTGGCCAGCCTGTCGGAACAGGTGGCGCGCGATGGCGAAGGCGCCCGCAAACTGGTCGAGATCGTAGTCGAAGGCGCGGTATCCAAGGTCTCGGCGCGGCGCATTGCGATGTCCATTGCCAATTCCCCGCTGGTGAAGACCGCGATCGCCGGCGAAGATGCAAACTGGGGCCGGGTCGTGATGGCCGTCGGCAAGGCCGGCGAGCCGGCGGACAGGGACAAGCTTTCGATCTGGTTTGGCGGCATCCGCGTCGCGCATAAGGGCGCGCGCGATCCGGGCTACGATGAAGCGACCGTCAGTGCCGCGATGAAAAAACCCGAAATCAGCCTGAAGGTCGCACTTGGGCTGGGCAAGGGCCGCGACCGCGTTCTGACCTGCGACCTCACCAAAGAATACGTCGCCATCAACGGCGACTATCGCTCATAGATCCGGAGCCGGCGCCTTGGCGCTCAAGATCGTCCTTGTTGCGGCTTGCGCGCTCGTCGATACGGACGGCCGCGTGCTGATTGCGCAAAGACCACAAGGCAAGCCAATGGCCGGTCTCTGGGAATTCCCCGGCGGCAAAGTCGAGGATGGCGAGCGACCGGAAGATACCCTGATACGGGAATTGCGCGAGGAGCTCGCGATAACGGTGAGCGAGGCTTGTCTCGCGCCGCTTGCCTTTGCGAGCCACACCTATCCCGACTTCCATCTGCTGATGCCGCTCTATGTCTGCCGTCGCTGGGACGGGACCGTCACTCCGACTGAGGGCCAGCAGCTTGCGTGGGTGAAGCCGAACCGGCTGCGCGATTACGAAATGCCTCCGGCAGACGTGCCGCTCGTTTCCCACCTGATGACATTGCTTTAGCGAAGCCGCTCCGGCTTTTCCCCGGCCGGCAGTTCCGTGGTGCCGAGCGCGTCGGCAAGGCGCTGCGCCGCCGAGCCGGGCTTGAGGGGTTTCTGCTGGCTCTCATGAGGCACCCAGCCCGAAAGCCAGATGATTTCGAACGTCGAACGTATGCGTCCGTCGGGGTCGGAAAAACGTTCGGCATAGATTTCCGCCATGCGTGCCAACGTCGCGCGCTTGAGCGGTTGACGTTGCCGCTCGTGCAAAATATTGGTCGCGCCCATGCGCCGGAGATCGCGCATCAGCGCAAGAGCCGAATCGTAGCGCACCGCGACTCGCTCGCTATCGACGACCGGCAACGCAAAACCGGCGCGCTGCAAAAGGCCGCCAAGCTCGCGGATGTCGGCAAAAGGCGCGACGCGCGGCGAGATACCGCCCTCCACTTCAACTTCGGCGGCGGCAAATGCCGAGCGCAATTCGGTCAGGCTGTCTCCGCCGATCAATGCCGCTAGCAATAGCCCGTCCGGCTTCAGAGCGCGGCGAATCTGGACCAGCGCACCGGGCAGGTCGTTGACAAATTGCAGTGTCAGCGCAGACACCACGAGATCAAGCGAGCCCGCGGCAAATGGCAAGGCTTCCTCATCGGAGGTGACGCGCAAGCCATCGTCATCGCCATCCGGTCCGGCCGCGACGACAGTGCCGATATTTTTGTTCGCCGCCAGCACGCGACGCACGGCATCGGATGGCGTGCCGAGATCAACGGCCACGTCGAACTTGCGCAGGACCGCGGAAAGCCGCTCGCCCAAATCGGTCGCAACGCGATCCAGCAGAAATGTCGCAGGCGTCAATCGTCGCGCGCGTCTTTGGCGCACGCGAAGCAAACGCCGGTCAAAGATATTGGAGCCTGACGACATTGCTTTGTCCTATCGCGTCACGCGCGATCGTGCCATGTCCGCAGGTGATCGTGCTACCGTTGCAGCATGAACGAGCTTGTTTCGGCAAGTCCGGCTGGTGCGCTATCGGCTGCCCGCTTTCGTAAGGGTTTACGATCGGCGCTGCGGCTCGCGCTCGACTTCGCCCTGCCCCAGCTTTGTCCGTCCTGCCGCGAGCCGCTTGGCGACGGCAACGGTCTCTGCGCGCATTGCTGGTCGAGGTTGTCGCTCATCGAGCCGCCATATTGCGCGCGGCTCGGGATTCCGTTCGCCTACGATCCCGGCCCCGGCCTGCTGTCGATGGAAGCGATTGCCAACCCGCCCTCCTATGACCGGGCGCGTGCCGCCGTGCGCTACGATGATATTTCACGCGCGCTCGTCCACAGCCTCAAATATGGCGACCGGCTCGATCTCGCGCCGACCATGGGCCAATGGATGGCGCGTGCGGGCCGCGAATTGCTTTCCGATGCCGATGCACTCGTCCCGGTGCCCCTACATTGGCGGCGACAATGGGCGCGGCGCTTCAATCAGTCGGCGGCCCTCGCCGGCGTCATCTCGGGATTGACCGGCGTGCCCGTTGTCCATGGCGGGCTCAAACGTGTGCGGGCGACGCCGCAACAGGTGGGCAAGTCGAAAACGGAGCGCGCCGATAATGTGCAAGGCGCCTTCCGGGTCGCTATGGAGCATGAATCGGATATTGCCGGGCGCCGGCTGGTGTTGATCGACGACGTACTCACCTCGGGCGCCACGGTCGATGCTTGCGCCCGCGCCCTGTCGCGGGCGGGTGCCGGCCATGTCGATGTGCTGGTCTTTGCGCGGGTTGTGGCGGCGGCGCGTCCCCCCATATAAAAGGGCTCAAATGCCCGAAAACGCCATGCCTCCCGTTGAAATCTACACGAGCCGCTTCTGCCCCTATTGCTCCGCGGCCAAGGCCTTGCTGAAGCGAAAGGGTGTAAGCTACAGCGAGATCGACGTCAGCAGTGACTTCGAACGCCGGGAAGAAATGATTCAACGCGCAAACGGACGCATGACTGTGCCGCAGATTTTTATCGGCACCACGCACGTGGGTGGCAGCGACGAGCTGCACGCGCTTGAGCGTGCCGGCAGGCTCGATCCGCTGTTGGCCAGTAAGGCCGCGTCATGAACGGCGGTAGTTTCAAAGCAGCCATGATCCAGATGCGCTCTGGTCTGCAGCCCGGCCCCAATATCGATGCCGCCGTGCGCTACATCGGCGACGCGAAATCGGCTGGCGCCGAATACGTGCTCACGCCGGAAATGACAAATATCCTGGCGGCCAATCGCGAGCAGCTTTTCGCAGTGGCCGTCGAAGAAGAGGCTGATGCCTCGCTGGCGACGTTGCGCGAGGTAGCGCGCAAAGTCGGCATCTACGTGCACATCGGTTCCCTTGCGATCAGGATCTCGCCCGACCGCGCCGCCAATCGTTCCTTCCTGATCGATCCGAAGGGCGACATCCTCGCTCGCTACGACAAGATCCATATGTTCGACGTCGACCTGGCGGGCGGCGAGAGCTATCGCGAGTCACGCAACTACCGTCCGGGCGAGCTGGCGGTGCTGGCCGATCTGCCGTGGGGCCGCCTCGGTTTGACCGTTTGCTATGACCTGCGCTTTCCTGCGCTTTACCGCGCGCTCGCCGAAGCTGGCGCAACCATGCTGGCAATTCCGTCGGCCTTCACAAAACAGACCGGCGAAGCGCATTGGCATGTCCTCATCCGCAGCCGCGCCATCGAAAACGGCTGCTTTGTATTTGCGGCCGCCCAGGGCGGCAGGCACGAGAACGGCAGGGATACGTTCGGCCATTCATTGATCGTTGACCCTTGGGGGCGCATCATTGCCGAAGGTGGCACCGAGCCGGGGATCATCGTGGCCGAGATCAATCCCGCAGAAGTCGCCAATGCGCGTGCGCGCGTCCCGTCGCTTGCAGCATGGCCGGCGATTTGAAATCGTCGAACCGTTGGCGGAGCCGGCGCACCTTCACGTTGTGCGGGGGGCGGAATGATACGTTACGCACTCATCTGCCAGCAGGGCCACCAGTTCGAGAGCTGGTTCCAGGATTCGGCCGCCTACGACAAACAGGCCAAGCGCGGCCTCGTGAGCTGTCCGCACTGCGGCTCGGCCAAGGTCGAAAAGGCGATCATGGCGCCGCGGCTGTCCGCAACTGCAAAGAAGCGCAGCAAGCCTATCGAGGCCCCGCGAGACAGCGCCCGAAACAACACCGACACCAGCGCTTGCATCGGCGCCGGTCGCGATGATTTCGCCGCAGGAGCAGGAAATCCGCGCCAAGCTGAAGGAACTTCGCGATCACCTCACCAAGAATGCCGATAATGTCGGCGCGAAATTCCCCGAGGAAGCGCGCAAGATGCACTATGGCGAGATCGAGCATCGCTCGATCTACGGCGTGGCGTCGCCTGAGGAAGCGAAAGAATTGTCCGAGGAAGGCATCGAATTTCATCCGCTGCCGTCGCTTCCGGACGAGCGGAACTAATACGCCCATACCAACAGCGCGACACCGATCACCACCAGCACGATGCCGATCCCTTCGCGCTGCGTGGTGGGCTGCTTGAAGACGAACCGCGTCACGCCCTGCGCGAACAGCACCTCGACCAATGCGAGCGTGCGCACATTGGCGGCGGTGGTGATGGCGAAGGCGAGAAACCAGAATTCCGACGCGAATGCGCCCATGAAGCCGGCGAACAGCGAGGGTTTCCAGGCCCGCGCGATCGCACGCAGGACTTCGGGATCGCGCAACGCCAGAAAAGCCGACAAAAGCGCGGCCTGAATGACCAGGCCGACCGTCACGGTGAACGTTGCGGCGAGCACGAAATCAGGAAGACCAAGCGACAGAATCGCACCGCGATAGCTGATCGCCGACAGGGCGAACATCGTGCCGCCCGCAAGTCCGATCAATGTCGATCGCATCGTGCCGGCGCCCGTTCGCGGCTTGAGAGAAATCACGATCACGCCGACGGTCGCGATCAGGATTGCCGCCGCCGCCAGTGGCGTCACCTTGTCACCGAGGAAAATCAGGCCGAACAGCGCAACCTGCACCGGCTCCGTCTTGATGTAGGCATAGGCCACAACGAAGGAGCGTTCGCCCATCGCGGAAAGCATCAGCGCGGTCGCGGCGATTTGCCCGAGCGCCCCGCCGATCACCCACGGCCAGAACACGGGCGGCACCGTCGGCAGGTGGTCGCCGGTGACGGCCAGGAGACCGAGCAGGAAAAGCAGCGCGAAAGGAAATCCGAACAGGAAGCGCACGTGAGTGGCGCCGACCGTGCCCAGCGTGGCGGTCAGCTCGCGCTGCATCGCGTTGCGCGCGGTCTGCGCGGCCGCGGCGATCAGGGTAAAAACGGCCCAAAGCATCTTTTGGAGATCAAGTCTTTGTTCCGGTCAGGCCGCTGCCGATTGAATCTCTGCCGCCTCGGGAAATTCGGTGACCGCACCCTTTTCATTGTCGATCAGCAGGAAGAGATCGAAATAGCGGATCGTCGGTGCGCCGCCCGTGCGCTTGATCACCGACTGCCGCCACTCTTCATTATGCGCCTTCTGCGCCGCTTCAACCGACGGCCAGATATAAACGCCGGCGCCGGTCTTGCCGTTGAGCTCGAGCAGAAAATGCTTGCGCAACAATTCCTTGTTCGCCCGCCACTTCGGAATGACGTTGCGTGCCTCTTCGGCGACCTGCCGGCGGCTCCAGCCTTTCGGCGAATTGAACTCGACCAGTTCGAGAATCATGCGGCTTCTCCATTTTGCTTCGGGCGCTGTGCCACCAGCATGTAGTTGACATCCATGTCCGACGACAGCTGCCAGCGGTCGGCAAGCGGATTGTAGATCACGCCACGTTCGCCGATGACCTGAAGATCATTGCGCTCAATCGCGCTCTCCAGCTCTTCGGGCTTGACGAACTTGTCCCATTGATGCGTGCCGCGCGGCAGCCAGCGCAGCACGTATTCGGCGCCGACGATTGCGAGCGCAAAGCTCTTCAGTGTCCGGTTGAGCGTTGCGGCGATCATCAGGCCGCCGGGCTTTACCATCGCCGCGCAGGCCCCAACGAAAGCATCGACGTCGGCCACGTGCTCGACGACTTCCATAGCCAGCACCACATCGAAGCGCTCATTGGCGGCGGACAGGTCTTCCGCGGTCGTCGCACGGTAATCGACCGCAACACCCGCCTCGCTTGCATGAACCTTTGCCGCGGCAATGTTGTCTTCCGAAGGATCGGCGCCGACCATCGCCGCACCCAGCCGCGCGAGCGGTTCCGACAGGATGCCGCCGCCGCAGCCGATATCCAGCATCCGAAGGCCTTTCAGGCAGTCGAGCTTTTTGGGATCGCGGCCGAAGCAGGCCGCTGCCTGATCCCGGATATAGGCGAGCCGGACCGGGTTGAACTTGTGCAACGCCGCCATGGGCCCGCGCGGATTCCACCAGTCGGCGGCATGGCGCGAAAACCGCTCGACCTCTGCGGCATCGACGCTGGACATGCGGGCTTTTCTGGTAACCATGCAGACGATCTCATTATTTGGCCGTCGGCTGTTGTTGCAGCGCGGCGACCCCGCCGGTATGTATACGCGCCTTTTCAGGCCGGCGCGCGGGCTTCGTGCCGGCCGCTTGTTAGCGCCTTTCGGCGCGCCCGGGAACGTCATGGCTCGGTTGGTGATGAAATTCGGCGGAACGTCGGTCGCCGATCTCGACCGCATCCGCAATGTGGCGCGCCACGTCAAGCGCGAGGTCGACGCCGGCTACGATGTGGCCGTCGTGGTCTCCGCCATGGCCGGCGTGACCAATCAGCTGGTCGAATGGTGCCAGCAAGGCCGCCATGCTGCACGACGCGCGCGAGTACGACGCGGTGGTCGCAACCGGCGAGCAGGTCACCGCCGGCTTGCTCGCGCATTGTCCTCGAAGGCATGGGCGTCAATGCGCGGTCCTGGCAAGGCTGGCAGCTGCCGATCTTGACCGACAACGCGCATGCCTCCGCGCGCATCATGGAGGTGAACGGCGCCGAGCTGATCAAGCGCTTCAAGGAGCACGGCCAGGTCGCGGTCATCGCCGGCTTCCAGGGCATGCATAGCGATACGGGCCGTGTCACGACGCTTGGGCCGCGGCGGATCCGACACATCGGCGGTCGCGATCGCTGCCGCGATCGGAGCCGAACGCTGCGACATCTACACGGACGTCGACGGCGTCTACACGACGGATCCGCGCGTGGTGCCGCAGGCGCACCGCATGGACAAGATTGCCTACGAAGAGATGCTCGAGCTCGCCTCCCTCGGCGCCAAGGTCATGCAGGTGCGCTCGGTCGAGCTCGGCATGGTGCACAATGTGCGCATCTTCGTGCGCTCGAGTTTCGATAAGCCCGAGGACATCGATCCCAAGAAGCCGCCCGCCGGCACACTTATTTGCGACGAAGGAGACATCGTGGAACAGCAAGTCGTCACCGGCATCGCCTTCTCCAAGGACGAGGCGCAGATTTCGATCCGCCGGGTGCAGGACAAGCCCGGCGTCGCGGCCGCGATCTTCGGCCCGCTCGCCGATAACAACATCAACGTGGATATGATCGTGCAGAACGTCTCGGGAGACGGCGCGACCACCGACCTCACCTTCACGGTTCCATCCGCGGACTATGAGCGTGCGCGCGTCACCCTCGACAAGGCCAAGGGCGCGATCGGCTATGAGCGGCTGGACGGGGCGACCGACGTCGCCAAGGTTTCCGTCATCGGCATCGGTATGCGCAGCCATGCCGGCGTCGCCGCCAAGGCGTTCAAGGCGCTGTCCGGCCAGAAGATCAATATCCTCGCCATCACCACCTCGGAGATAAAATTCTCCGTCCTGATCAAGGCCGCCCAGACCGATCTTGCGGTCCGCACCCTGCACACGCTCTACGGGCTTGATAGGCCGTGACCGGGCCCCTTTCGGGCCGCCTTCGAGCCCGGGTTGTGCGGGACTTTGGCTTGCCCCTTGCATGGGCCATTGGCTATAGCCTGACGCATAAGCGGCCGCGGAATCCGGAGCCGGCGGTCGCTATTCGTACATGATTAGGCCGTAGACGAGGCTGCGGCCCAGGCCGCGGCTGAAGGACCTCAATAATGCGTGGCGCGCTGGGCGGTCCGCGCGTGCTGTTGCGCAGGCTTCGCGAAGTGATGGCGGAGCCGGTCAGCGCGCAGGACCGTCTCGACAAGGTGGTGGTGCTGATCGCCGCCAACATGGTGGCGGAAGTCTGCTCTGTCTACGTTTTACGCGTAGACGGAACGCTTGAGCTATACGCCACCGAAGGTCTCAAGCGCGAAGCCGTCCACCAGACCGTCCTGAAGGCCGGACGAGGGCCTGGTCGGCCTGGTCGCCGGCGAAGCCAACCCGATAAATCTCTCGGACGCGCAGGCCCATCCGGCCTTCTCCTATCGCCCGGAAACCGGCGAAGAAATCTATCATTCGTTCCTCGGCGTGCCGATCCTGCGCGCCGGCAATACGCTCGGCGTGCTGGTCGTGCAGAACCGCGCGCGGCGTACCTACACCGAAGAAGAAGAAGAAGCGCTGCAGACGACGGCGATGGTGCTCGCCGAAATGATCGCATCGGGCGAGCTGTCGTCCCTCGCCCGCCCCGGCGCCGAGCCCGCCGCCCGCCACTCGATGCATTTCATTGGCACGTCGCTGTCGGACGGCATCGCGCTGGGTCACGTCGTGCTGCACGAGCCGCGCGTTGTCATCACCAGCGTGATTGCCGACGACGTGCCGCACGAACTCAAACGGCTCGACGCCGCCATTGCGACCTTGCGCGCCGACCTCGACCGGCTGGTCGAGCACCGCGACGTTGCCGACGGCGGCGAGCACCGCGACGTGCTCGAAGCCTATCGCATGTTTTCATACGACCAGGGCTGGCTGCACAAGATCCGCGAGGCCGTAATGACCGGCCTTACCGCCGAGGCGAGCGTCGAGCGCGTGCAGTCGGATACGCGCGCCCGGATGCTGCGCGCCTCGGACCACTATCTGCGCGACCGCCTGCACGACCTCGACGACCTCGCCAACCGGCTGATGCGCGTTCTGATGGGCCAGGATCATGCGCCGACCAAGGAGCAGATGCCGGAAAACGCCATCGTCGTGGCACGGTCGATGGGCCCGGCGGCGCTGCTCGACTATGACCGCAAGCGGTTGCGCGGGCTGGTGCTGGAGGAAGGCGGCCCGACATCGCACGTTTCGATCGTCGCGCGTGCGCTCGGCATTCCCACCGTCGGCGAGATCGAGAACGCGACCGGCCTTGTCGAATCCGGCGACGCCATCATCGTCGACGGTTCGACCGGGCACATTCACATGCGCCCGCCGCAAGACGTGCAGGCGTCGTACGGCGAGCGCGTCAAGTTGCGCGCGCGGCGCCAGGCGCAATACCGCGCGCTGCGCGATCGGCCGTGCGTAACCAAAGACGGCCAGAAGGTCCAATTGATGATCAATGCGGGGCTCGCGATCGATCTGCCGCATATCGAGGATACCGGCGCGGCCGGCATCGGCCTGTTCCGCACGGAACTACAGTTCATGGTTGCGGACACGCTGCCGCGGACGGGCGAACAGCTCTCGCTTTACCGATCGGTGCTCGAGGCCGCCGGAAAAAAACCGGTGACCTTCCGCACGCTCGACATCGGCGGCGACAAGGTGCTGCCTTACCTGCGCAATATCGAAGAGGAAAATCCGGCGCTGGGCTGGCGCGCCATCCGGCTCGGGCTCGATCGTCCCGGCCTGCTGCGCAGCCAGGTACGGGCGCTGCTGCGCGCAGCGGGTGGCCGTGAACTGCGCCTGATGTTTCCCATGATCGCGGCCGTGGATGAGTTCGACAAAGCCAAGGCGCTGGTCGAGGTTGAGCTGACGCATCTGCGCCGGCACGGCCACGAGCTGCCGGAGCGGGTCGATATCGGCACCATGGTCGAAGTTCCGTCACTGCTGTTCCAGCTCGACGAACTGCTGGAGCGCGTCGACTTTCTCTCCGTCGGGTCGAACGACCTGATGCAATTTCTCTATGCGGCCGACCGCGGCAATCCGCGGGTGTCGGAACGTTTCGATCCGTTGTCGGCGCCGGTCTTGCGCGCGCTGAAAGAAATCGTCGACAAGGCGAAGAAGCATGGCAAGCCAGTCACCTTGTGCGGCGAACTTGCCTCGCAGCCGATCGGCGCGCTCGCCCTCGTCCTTCTCGGCTATCGGACGCTGTCGCTGACGCCATCGGCAGTGGGCCCCGTGAAGGCGCTGCTGCTCGAGCTCGATTGTCGGCAAGGGCGAGGCTGCTCTATTGCCGAGCCTGAAGGAGCCGGTCGGCAGCGTTTCCATTCGCCACAAGCTCGAAGGCTTCGCCGCATCCGAGGGACTTCAGCTTTGATAACTTTGCCGCAACAGAAAATGGATGCGCTGCTTGCCCGCCATTCCTTGGTGGAGAGCGAGCTTGCCAGCGGCTTGAGCCCCGAGGCCTATGTCAAGCTGTCACGCGAGTTTGCCGAGCTCAGCCCGGTGGTCGAATCGATCAAGGCCTATCGCAATGCTGAGAAGGAGATCGCAGACCTTGCGGCACTGGTCGACGATTCCGCGACCGACGCGGACATGCGCAAGCTGGCCGACGCCGAACGTCACGCATTGCAGGAGCGGAAAGAGAAGCTTGCCCAGCAGATCCGCGTGGCGTTGCTGCCGAAGGACGCGATGGATGACCACAATGCGATCCTGGAAATCCGCGCCGGCACCGGCGGCGATGAAGCCGCGCTGTTTGCGGGCGACCTCTTCCGCATGTACGAGCGCTATGCGGCCAAGCAGGGCTGGAAGACGGAAGTCCTGTCGCTGAGCGAAGGCACCAAGGGCGGCTTCAAGGAAATCGTCGCCGAGGTCAGTGGCCGGGGCGTGTTCGCCAAGCTGAAATTCGAGTCCGGCGTGCACCGCGTGCAGCGTGTGCCTGATACCGAGGCATCGGGCCGCATCCACACGTCGGCGGCAACGGTCGCGGTCCTGCCCGAAGTCGAGGATGTCGATATTCATATCAACGAGGCCGACCTGAAAATCGATACGATGCGTGCGCAGGGAGCCGGCGGCCAGCACGTCAACAAGACCGAATCGGCGATCCGTATTACGCACATGCCGAGCGGCATCGTCGTCTTCGTGCAGGAGGAACGCTCGCAGCACAAGAACAAGGCGAAGGCGCTGACGATGCTGCGAGCGAAACTCTATGATGCCGAAAAGACCAAACGTGATTCCGCACGCGCGGCCGAGCGGCGCGGCCAGGTCGGTTCAGGCGATCGCTCCGAACGCATCCGGACCTACAATTTCCCGCAAGGGCGCGTCACGGATCACCGCATCAATCTCACGCTGCACAAGCTTCCGCAGATCATTGAGGGCGAGGCGCTGGACGAGGTCATCGACGCGCTGGTGACCGAGCATCAGGCCGAATTGCTGGCGGCCGAAGGCGCAGCGTGAGGGCCATGCCGGGCCTGAAGTCAGGCGTCTCGGTGTCCGAAGCGCTTCATCACGTGGCGCAATCTTTCCGCACAGGCGGCGTCGAAGAGGCCGAAGCCGATGCCCGCGTGCTGGTCGGTCACGCGCTGCATCTCGACCGCGCCCGCCTGATCGCGCAATCGGACCGTATCCTGGAGGCGCGCGAAGTCACGGTGATATCGGCGCTCGCAACGCGTCGCCTGCGGCACGAGCCGGTGTCGCGCATTGTCGGGCAGAAGGAATTCTGGAGCCTTCCGATTTCGGTGACGCCCGACGTGCTGGTGCCACGGCCGGAAACAGAGACCGTCGTCGAAGCCGCGCTCGATTTCGTCATGCGCAGTGGCCTGCGTCTGGAGAAGCTGCGGGTGCTCGACATCGGCACCGGCTCCGGCGCGCTGCTGCTGGCGCTGCTGAATGAGCTAAAGAATGCCATCGGAACCGGCACCGACGTGAGTTCCGCGGCCCTGGACGTGGCAAGTGCCAATGCAGCACGCTGCCGGCTCGATTCCCGTTGCAATTTTGTCGTCTGCGACATCGCAACCGGCGTCGAAGGTCCTTTCGACCTGATCGTGTCGAACCCGCCCTACATCGCGCATGACGAGATCGAGACGCTCGCGCCGGAGGTCCGTGACTACGATCCGCAGGTCGCACTCGATGGCGGCCAGGATGGCCTCGACGCATATCGTTCCATCGCGGGTGACGCCAAACGAATTCTGGCACCGGGCGGCAGACTGTTCGTGGAATTGGGCGCGGGTCAGGATGAACAGGTTCGCGCGCTGTTTACCAAAGCCGGACTGAGCCCGGGCATCCCGCGCAAGGATTTGGCCGGAATTCCGCGCGTGCTTGGCGCCGGTTTCGCGCCATGAGCTCGATATGAGCGCGACGCATTCCCACTGGGTGAAAATGCAGAGCCGGATTATTCGTCGAAAAAAGCACTTGGATTATGGCTCGGAAACGACTAGCTTCCGGTCACGGAATTAACCCGTGACGGTTGCATCGCCAGGAACTCCGGAGCGAAGCGGCTCTGTGAGATGCGGCGCAAGGCGGATGACGAAGAGCCGGCTGCGAAGAGACGGCAGACGAAATCGCCAGAGACGGGTCTGGATGCTTCACCGGTTGGGCGCATCATTTTTCGAAACCTAGGACGATGCGCGTAACGAGAGGTTGGCAACGCTGCGGCTGAGACCGCGGCAATGGGGTTGCTGCGACTAACGCGATAAAGGACACGACATTTCGATCATTGGCGCGGACATAACGCAAGTCCGGCCGCGCAATGAGATTTGTTTGGACTTGCAGGTTGAGTTGAGTGTTCGGCGCGAATGCCGCGACAGGGTGAAAGGTCGACGAACAGGCACAACATGAGAAACGGTCAGAAGCGCATGCGGGGGCGAGGCAACCACCGCAAAAGTCAGAATCCCCTCACGCGCGTTTACGAATTGAACGGTCCCGACGTCAAAATCCGCGGCACCGCTTCGCATATCGCGGAAAAATACATCCAGCTCGCGCGTGACGCGCAAGGGTCGGGCGACCCGGTGGCCGCCGAGAATTATTATCAGCACGCCGAGCACTACTTCCGCCTGATCGCCGCGGCGCAGGAGCAGTTTCGTCAGCAGAACCCGTACTACAACCAGCAGCAGCCGCATCAGCAGGGCGGCGCGCCCGGCGGCCAGCCGCAGGCCGGCGATGACTCCTTCGATGGGGACGAAGAAGACAATCAGCCGTTCATGGGTCAGAACGAGCCAAGCTACGGACCGCGAGAGCCGCAGCAGCAGCCTTATCTGCCGCGCGATGCTCAGCCGTTTCCGCCGCGTGATCAGCAGGTCCAGAATCGCCCGCAGCATCATCAACAGCATCAACAGCATCAGCCGCAGCCCAACCCGCAGCCCAACCAGGGCGGTCATGAAGGCGGACAAGATGTCGGCGGTCTTCCGGCATTCATCACGGGCGGCGGGCAGCCGCAGCAAAATTCCGGACAGAATGGCTACGACCAGGGTGACCGCGGCCAGGATCGATTTGGACATCGCCGGCGCCGACGCCACCGTGGTGGCGGATATCGACCGGATCGTCAGGATCGTCCGGACCGTCAGGATTTCGGTGGCGGACATCAGCAAAACGTGGCGCCCCAGCCGATGCCGGACGACAGCAGCGCCGGCGACGAGCCGCGGCAACCCGAATAATCAGCAGCGGCAAACCTCGCTGGCGCATTCACCTGCCGGGTGATGGCGCGAGCACCGGTTCCAGCGCCGGCACCAGTATCCGTTTTTCGCGGCGCGCCGGTATTGCGCGATAGACCTGCTTGGTCGCCTCCACCAGATGCACGCCGGCAAACGGCGCCGACAGCGTTGCGCCCGTGCGCTCCCACGCGACCGCAGTCCGCAAGAACCAGCCGCGCGCGACCGGTGGCACGTAGAGCGCTTCACTCCAGCCGGTTGGCGTGAACCATGTCTCGCGCAGGAGCTGATTGATCTGGCTGCGCGAATATGGCCGCCCATGACCGAACGGCGTTGTATCCGTTCGCGCCCAGACGCCGCGCCGGTTCGGGACGACCGCAAGCAACCGTCCGCCCGACGCAAGCACGCGCCACACTTCGCGCAGTAGTGCCCCTGGATCGTTCGTCATTTCCAGCGCGTGCACCAGCATCACGCGATCGACGGCGGAATCGGCGAGCGGCAGATCGCCTTCGTAGACGAGCGCGGAGAGCGCCGGGCGTGCGGTTGGCCACTTCACCACGCCCTGCCCGGCCGGCATGAATGCAAGGCAGCGCTCGGCCTCCTCGCGAAACAATCCGAGGTAAGGCGTCGCATAGCCGATACCGAGCACACGCTGACCGGCGGTATCGCCCCACAGTGCGCGAATGCCGCGTCCAATGAAGCGGCGAGCCACGACACCCAGCCGCTGGCCGTAAAAATTCCGCAGGTCGACGACGTCGATCGACATGCCGGCAAACTACCACGAAATAGTAAAGCGCTAACAACACGGGAACACGCGGGCGTGCAACTTCATTCACCCGCGTGATACGGTTAACCCATTGCAGAGTGCCAAAAGGACCAAGCTCATGCCCGCGGAAATCCGCCTGTTTCGCTGCCGATCCGACAACTACGGCGTATTGCTGCATGACCCTGAAAGCGGGACAACCGCTGCGATCGATGCACCCGAAGCTGCACCGATCGAGGCCGCGCTGAAAGCGAGCGGCTGGAAGCTAACGGACATTCTGGTCACCCATCACCACGCCGATCACACGGATGGCATCCGCGCGTTGAAGGACAAATACAAATGCCGGGTCGTGGCACCCGCCGCCGAGGCCTCAAAGATTCCGGCGGTCGACGAGACCGTGCGTGAAGGAGACAAGGTCAAGGTCGGCACGCTATCCGCCAACGTTATCGAAACGCCGGGTCATACACTCGGCCATATTGCCTACTGGTTTCACGGCGAAAAGGTTGCCTTCGTAGGCGATACATTGTTCTCCATCGGTTGCGGCCGCGTAATTGAGGGCACGCCCGAGCAGATGTGGCGGTCGCTGGTCAAGCTGCGCGATTTGCCGAACGACACCGAGTTTTATTGTGGGCACGAATACACCGCCGCCAATATCAAGTTCGCCCGCACAATCGAACCCAACAACAAGGCCCTTGCCGCCCGTGAAGCCGAGGCAAACAAGCAGCTTGCGCAGAACGAAGCGACCATCCCGGCGACCATCGGCGAGGAGAAGCAGGCGAACCCGTTTCTGCGCGCCGACGTGCCGGAAGTTGCCGCCGGCATCGGGATGGCGGGCAAACCTGCCGCGGAGGTTTTCGCGGAAATCCGCGCCCGCAAGAACAAGTTCTAGCGCCCATGCCTAACCCAACCGCGGCGGACATGATCCGCGCGCTCAAGCTCAAGCCGCATCCGGAAGGCGGCCATTATCGCGAAACCTTCCGCGACTCGCGTCAACTGGATGGGCGGCCTGCATCGACCGCGATCCTATTCCTGCTTGCACGCGGCGAACGATCGCACTGGCATCGCATCGACGCGGTGGAGATCTGGCACTACTACGGAGGCGCACCACTCAAGCTCGAGATTGTCGACGGATCCAAGGAAGAAATTTTCAGACTTGGCGCTGACATCCATGCCGGCGAGGTGCCGCAAGTGACGGTACCGGCGCGCGCTTGGCAGGCCGCCGAAAGCCTTGGAGACTGGACGCTGACCGGCTGTACTGTTGCGCCCGGCTTTTCGTTTGATGGGTTCGAATTGGCGCCTGCGGGCTGGAAGCCCGTCAATCAATGGACGATGAGGAGGATTGTCGTGGCCATTCAACTTGACCAGGCGCGCGATGTACTTGCGCGCGCCAACAGAATTATTGCGAACGAGGGCGTGTTGGACGCATTCGGTCACGTCAGCATGCGTCATCCGATCGATCCAGGCCGCTATCTCCTATCGCGCTCGCGCGCGCCCCAGCTGGTGCAGCCGGACGATATTCTGGAATTCACGCTCGATTCACAGCCGGTTAAGCCAACCGATGTCCGGCTCTATGGCGAACGCGTCATACACGGCGGCATCTATCAAGCACGGCCCGACGTAACCGCTGTCTGCCACCACCATGCGCCGTCGATTCTGCCTTTCTGCATATCCGGCATGGATCTCAAGCCCGTCTATCATCTCGGCGCGACGCTTGGCGAGAAAGTACCGTTCTGGGACGCCCGTGATGATTTCGGCGATACGAATCTCATCGTCGCCAAGCCGGAAGAAGGCGCGTCGCTTGCGCGCGCACTGGGCGAAAACTGGATCGTGCTGATGCGCCGGCACGGCGCAACCGTCGCCGGCATCAGCCTGGAAGAGCTTACGTTTCGTACAATCTACACCGCGCGCAACGCGGCGCTTCAGATTCAGGCACACATGCTCGGACTTGTGTCGCCGCTCAACCCGGCCGAGACGCGCCTCGCCGGCGAATACAATCTGCGCCCCGGCCCGGTCATGCGTGCATGGGAATACTGGAATGCTCGACTTGATAAAGTCGAGGGCAGCGGCCGCCCCCAGGTGCGCAAGCACGCGCCAAAAAAGTCTGCGTCCAGAAAGAAAAAAACGTCGCCGCTGAGAGCGCGATGTTACTTGCGGCCAGCCGCACGCATGCACGCAAGGTAGCCCTCGAGCGCGCGGCTGCGGTGAAATTTCAGGCCTTCCCGTCTGTAGTACTTTGGAAAGGCGACGCGTCCGCCATCCAACGTTTGGGTACCGCCAGCCTCTTCCTTGGGACGCAACTTCAGCCCCTCGCGCTTGACGCCAACCGGCGGCGGGATGACGTGTCCGCCATTGCGAACGGCGCACGTGCAGGCAACCTTGTCGTAAATATCCTTGCAGCGCGGATCGACATCCTGCGCAAACACGAACTGAGCGGTTGAGAGGCAAACAATCGCTCCAACGATCAGAACGGCCCCAGTGCGATTCCCGTCCGGCATTGTGCCCGAAATGCTTAGATAAAATATTGGCCGCCGTTAGCGGTCAGCGTCGAACCGGTGATGAGACCCGCTTCGTCCGACGCGAGGAACACGACGCAACGCGCAATTTCCTCCGGTTCGCCCAGGCGGCCAATCGGAATTTGCGGCAGGATGGATTTCTCCAGGACATCCTTTGGCACCGCCTGCACCATCTCGGTGTTGATGTAGCCCGGGCAGATCGCATTGACGGTGATGCCCGAGCGCGCAGCTTCCTGCGCCAGCGCCTTAGTGAATCCGAGTTCGCCGGCTTTGGCGGCGGAATAGTTCGCTTGGCCCATCTGGCCCTTCTGACCGTTGATCGATGAGATGTTGACGATACGACCGAACTTACGCTCGCGCATGCCTTCAATGACTGGCCGGCACATATTGAAGAGCGATCCGAGATTTGTGTTGATTACCGCCGTCCACTGCTCGGGCTTCATGCGATGAAACATTGCGTCGCGCGTGATGCCGGCATTGTTGACGAGCACTTCAATCGGGCCCACGTCGGTCTCGACCTTTTTGATACCCTCAGCGCAGGCTTCATAGGACGAGACGTCCCATTTGAAGACCGGAATCCCGGTATCTGCCTTGAATTTCTGCGCGGCCTCGTCGTTGCCGCCGTAGTTCGCCGCAACCTTGTATCCGGCGGCCTTGAGCGCCTTGGCGATTGCCGCCCCAATCCCTCGAGTTCCACCTGTTACCAACGCAACGCGTGACATGACATCGTCCCCTCTAAACTATCTTCTTAAAACAACATGGCCGGGACATAGGCGTGCGAAGCACGCCGTCCTTCGGACGGCTATGCCCGGCCATGACCTAAATCAACGTGGAAGCACGAGCCTATCGCTCGACGCACATCGCGATCCCCATGCCGCCGCCGATGCAAAGCGTGGCCAAGCCCTTCTTGGCATTACGCTTCTGCATTTCATAGAGCAGCGTCACCAGCACGCGCGCGCCTGAGGCGCCGATCGGATGTCCGATGGCGATGGCGCCGCCATTGACGTTGACCTTCGAAGTATCCCAGCCGAGATCCTTGTTAACTGCGCAGGCCTGGGCGGCAAATGCCTCATTTGCTTCGACAAGATCGAGGTCTTCCTTTTTCCAGCCCGCCTTCTTGAGCGCCGCCCGCGACGCCGGGATCGGGCCGGTTCCCATGATCGCAGGGTCGACGCCGGCCTGCGCCCAGGAAACAATGCGCGCAAGCGGAGTCTTACCGAGCTTCGCTGCCTCGGAAGCCTTCATCAGCACTACTGCCGCCGCACCATCGTTGATGCCGGACGCGTTGGCCGCCGTTACGGTGCCTTCCTTATCGAAGGCGGGTCGCAACTTGGCGATCGAGTCGATCGTTACGCCGGATTTCGGATATTCGTCAGTATCGACCACGACATCGCCCTTGCGCGACTTGATCGTGACGGGCGTGATCTCGTCCTTGAACTTTCCTGCCTTTTGCGCCGCCTCTGCCTTGTTCTGCGAAGCGACGGCAAATTCATCTTGCTGCTGGCGGGTGATCTGCCACTGTTTGGCAACGTTCTCCGCGGTGGTTCCCATATGGTAGCCGTTGAAGGCATCCCACAGTCCATCCTTGATCATGGTGTCGATCAACTCGAACGACCCCATTTTCACGCCGGCGCGCAAATGCTGGCAGTGCGGCGCCATGCTCATCAACTCCTGGCCGCCAGCGACGACAATTTCAGAGTCGCCGTTGAGAATCGCTTGGTAGCCAAGCGCAACCGCGCGCAGGCCGGAACCGCATAGCTGGTTCACGCCCCAGGCAGGGGTCTCGACCGGAATTGCCGCCGCAATTGACGCCTGCCGCGCCGGATTCTGTCCCTGCCCGGCAGTAAGAATTTGCCCCAAGATCACTTCACTGACGCGGGCGCCTTCAACTCCCGCCCGGTCCATCGCCGCCTTGATCGCGGCTTTTCCCAGCTCATGGGCCGGAAGATTTGCAAATGCCCCGTTGAAAGCGCCGACCGGGGTACGGGTCGCGCTCACGATGACGATGTCGTCTTTCATCAGAAGCTCCTGTTAAGTCAAACTCTGGGGCATTCACCGGTTTTTCGGCACTGCCGCATCCTCGGTAGGCCAAGCCTGTCTGTCAACTCGACCCGCCACTCAGATATTCGCGACAATTGGCGCTTTTTCGACCTTTCCGCAAGAGATGCCGAAGCCGTTCCGGCGCTGCCGCGGTGCCACAAAACGGTGGCCCAGCGAAGCCGAAATTGGCTATGCTCAAAGCCTGGGCAGGGAAAACGTGTGAACGACATGTCAGAGGATAAAAAAGAGCCGGTCACGATAAAAAAATATGCCAACCGGCGGCTCTACAATACCGGAACAAGCACTTACGTGACACTCGAAGACCTCGCCGCCATGGTCAAAAATGGCGAGGATTTCATTGTGTACGACGCCAAGACCGGCGAAGACATAACGCGCTCGGTCCTCGCGCAAATCATCTTCGAGCAGGAAAACAAAGAAGGACAAAGCCTGCTTCCGATCACATTTCTCCGGCAGCTGATCCGCTTTTACGGCGACAGCATGCAAATGCTCGTTCCCCGTTTCCTCGAAGCTTCGATTAAATCGCTGTCGAAGGAGCAGGGAAAGTTTCGCGAGCAGATGGCCCAGGCCTTTGGCGTCGGCGCCTTCGGGCCCCTCGAGGATCAGGTACGCCGCAACATGGAAATGTTTGAGAAGACATTCGCCATGTTCGCGCCGTTTGCACGGGGCCAGGCGAAGCCCACCGACAAGACGCAAGGGTCGGGCAGCGAGATGGACGATCTCAAACGCCAGCTCGATGAAATGCAGAAGCGTTTGGACAAGCTCGGCGGCAAGGACTAAGGCGGTGGCCTGCTACCGTGCCGTTTTGGAACGCGGGACCGTCTGAAGGCGTTTCTTAGCGCGACACCGCAATTCGTCAAACTTGTGAAATGGTGGGAAGTCGTAAGCGCCGTCGCGGTTAATCGCGCGCGGCATGCTGTTTGCACTTTCGAATCCGGATGGATTCAGGTGTCCTGAATTGAGACGGCAAGATGCTTATTGGTGAAGTTAACGGGTCACAATTTCGGCGACCTCATCCTGCGATGAGCGCGCCGGAGAATGATAGCGAACCCACGGGATCGGAAAGCCGTGCGCTCGTCGCGCTTGACCCATTGCAAGGCCGTTCCGGAAACACGGCCAGCCATCGCTACGCACCATTCGTCGCCCAGCTGGTTGCCACAAAAGATCAGCATCCACAGACGCGTGAACGCCGGCGCGCCGATCCGAGCGATGCCTTGGCTGCGTATCGAGCAACGGCTGCTTTGACGGCCTAATAGCCGAGCGCGCAGCCGTCTTTGCGCGGCTCCGAGCCGGCGATCAATACGCCGCGATCCCAGTCGATCTTGATCGTCTGCGCGCCGCCCCACGGCGACGTTGCCATGACGACATCATGGCCGCGCGCCCTCAATCCTTCGATTGTTGCCGCCGGCGTGCCCCGCTCAACGTCGGTATTTTCACCCTCGAAGAAGAACCGTGGTGCGTCGATAGCCTGCTGCACATCCATCCCGTAGTCGAGCATGTTGAGAATAATCTGGACATGCCCCATGGGCTGATAGTGCGCACCCATCACGCCGAAACTCATGTCACAGCGACCGTCCCGCATTGTAAGGGCAGGAATGATCGTGTGCATCGGGCGCTTGTCCGGACCAAATGTATTGGGATGATCCGGCTCAAGTGTGAAACAGGCCCCCCGATTGGTCAGCATGATGCCCGTCCGCTCCGTGCAGACGCCGACACCGAAGCTCGAGTAGAGCGAGTTGATGAACGAGACCGCCCTGCGGTCGCGGTCGACGACAGTCAGATAAACCGTATCGTTGCCCGGCGCCGGTGCGTTCGGCAGCTTTGACCGTTTTTTCATGTCAATCAGCGACGCAAGTCTTTTGCTGAAGCCTTTATCGAGCAATCTCGCCACAGGCATGCGCATATGCGCATCATCAGCGATGTGAGTGTCCCGAATTGCGTAGCCGAGCCGGGCCGCTTCGAGCACAAGATGAACCCGATCGGCACCGAAAGGATCAAGCGAGGCCACGTCGAAGTTTTCCAGAATATTGAGCATTACAAGCGCGGTGAGCCCCTGCCCGTTCGGCGGAATTTCCAGCACGTCGAGCCCGCGATAGTTGGTTGAAATCGGCTCGACTGCATCGCCCCGGTGCCGCGAGAAGTCTTCAGCCGTGAGAAAGGAGCCGCGCGCGGCGAGCGTTTTCGCCATGTCCGCGGCGATATCCCCCTCGTAGAACGCGCGTGCACCTTTTGCCGCAATGGCTTTGAGCGTTGCGGCAAGGGCCGGGAAACGGATCACATCGCCCTCATTGGGCGCTGCACCATCAAACAAACAATGCTTGGAGGCGCCGGGATCGGCCTTGAGCTTGCCGACATGTTTCCTCCAGTCAAACGCGACACGGGGCGCCACCGGAAATCCGCCTTCGGCATATTTGATCGCCTGCGCCAATGCGCGGTCGAGGCCAAAGCGTCCGTGCGTTTTCACGATTGCTTCCCAGGCATCGACGGCACCTGGGACGGTCACGGCATGAATCGAGTTGCCGATCTCGGTCATTCCTTTGTCGCGCAACATCTGGTCGGACGCCTTTGCGCTGGCACGTCCGGAACCGTTGTATCCCCACACTGGCTTGCCGGGCTGCGAGATCAGGCAGAAACAATCGCCGCCGATGCCGGTCATGTGCGGCTCGACCACGCACAACACCGCGACCGCCGCCACCGCGGCATCCGCCGCCGTTCCACCCGCACGCAGCGTATCGATGGCAGCGAGCGTCGCGAACGGGTGTGAGGTCGCGGCCATGCCTTCGCAGGCGATAACGGGCGAGCGGCCGGGCAGCTGAAAATCGCGGCTCATGAGAAAACCAGAACGGTAGGAACGATCAGGACGACACGCGCTCCACGCCCTCGACCGTAAGGTCTCGTTGAGCCGAACGCAAAGTTATTGCGAAGCCGCCGAGCACGTCGATGAAGCTTACGACCAGCAGCAGGAAGAAGGTCGCGGTGGCAGCTTGCTTGACGAGGATAAACTCGACGATCATGCCGAGAAACAGGATCAGCGACAGCGCGTGATCAACGACGGTGCGAATACCGATGCGCGTCGACTTCATGATTTCGCCGAACAGCAGCAGGATCGCCAGCACGAGAAGCATGTCCCCGGCCGACATTGTCCAATCGGCCCCGGACACCATGTGAACAGTGCTCACTGTTCCGGTCCAGGAGACGCCCGGCATCAGAAACGCGATGATGTTGTAGATGGCGAACGGAACCAGCAGCAGAGGAAAGCCGAGCATAAACATGGCGCAGCTTCCCTTCCGGCCCCGGCCCTCGCGTTATGCCTCGGTCTTGGGCTTCAGGACCTGGCGGCCTTTGTACATTCCGGTCTTCAGGTCGATGTGGTGCGGGCGCCGCAATTCGCCGGAATCCTTGTCCTCGACATAGGCCGGCCGCTTGAGCGCGTCGGCGGAGCGGCGCATGCCGCGGCGCGACGGCGAGGTTTTTCTTTTCGGCACAGCCATGGGACGAAACTCCTGAAAAAGCGCGATCTTTTGATTTGAAGCCGGGCTTATAGAGGAAGGCGCGCGCCAAGGCTAGTGTCTTTGCCGCAGACATGACGCGGCCCCCGGAGCACGCTCGGCGCGGGCGACATAAAGGCCGGCGAGCCGGCGCAAGCCGGGTCCGGGCTGCCGCGCATTTCTTGCGGCGGGATTGGGCAACATCGCCGCCAAAAGTGCGGCCTGATAGCGAGAGACGTCATTTGCCGACTTGCCGAATGCACGCCGCGCGCCGGCCTCGACGCCAAATTCACCATTCGGACCCCACTGCGCGACATTGAGGTAAATCTCCATGATGCGCCGCTTCGGCAATACCAGATCGATCCAGAGCGCCAGCGGAAATTCCAGCGCCTTGCGCACGTAGCTTCGGCCCTGCCAAAGAAACAGGTTCTTTGCCAATTGCTGCGTGATGGTCGAGCCGCCGCGCATTTCATCAAAGTCGTCGGCCTCGGCGATCGCTTCGCGGATCTCAGTCAGGTCCACGCCGTGATGGCTGCAAAAACGCCCGTCCTCGGCTATGATGACCGTAAGCGGCAATGCCGGTGAAATACGGCTGAGCGGAACAGAATGGCGCTCGACCCTCGCCCCGCTCATCCGGCGCCACAACATCGTCGTCGAGAGCGGGTCGACGACCGCATAAATCGGGGTGAGCGCATAGGGAAGCAGCACGAGTGCCACAATCGCAATCATAAGGACACGCAGCCCGCGGCGTAACCGCGGCCGATTCCACATACCCGGTCTTCTGTCCGACCCGTCCATCCGTCCCAGCCTAACCTATTCGGTCTGCGATTGACCCCACTTTGCGGGAGCGGGAGTAGCCGCTATCAATGCCACGATGAAAAACGATACTGCCCGCTTTACCGATCGTCTCGCCGCAACTGCACGTGACATTGAGACGCTGCTCGACCGGCTCCTGAGTCCAGCGGCGCTGAGCAGCGAGACGGCGCGGCCGCCGCGCCTGGTCGCCGCCATGCGTCACGCGGCGCTGGATGGAGGAAAGCGCCTGCGCCCTTTCCTGGTGGTGGAGACCGCGGCCCTATTCGATGTAGATCGAGCTGGCGCACTTATGGCCGGCGCCGCGCTTGAGCTCATCCATTGCTATTCGCTGGTGCATGACGATTTGCCGGCGATGGACAACGATGATCTGCGCCGCGGAAGGCCTACAGTGCATAAAGCATTCGATGATGCGACCGCAATTCTTGCCGGTGACGCACTGCTGACTCTCGCCTTTGACGTCATGGCGCGCATCGAGGTGCATCCCGATGCCGCCGTGCGCACCGCGCTCGTGCTCGAACTCGCGCGGGCATCAGGGCTTGGCGGTATGGCGGGCGGCCAGATGCTCGATCTCGCGGCCGAAGGCCGGTTTGATAACAAGCGAGCGCTCAATGAAAACGAGATCATCACATTGCAGGCCATGAAGACGGGCGCATTGATCCGCTTCGCCTGCAACGCCGGTGCAATTCTCGGAAAGGCGGATGCAGCGACGCGCGCGAACATTGCGCGATACGGTTCCGCGATTGGCCAGGCATTCCAGATCGCCGACGATTTGCTCGACGTCGAAGGTGATGCCAAGACGCTAGGCAAAGCAGCCGGCAAGGATGCAGCGGCCGGCAAGGCAACGCTAGTCGCAACCTTGGGCATCGACAGAGCTCGTGGCCGTCTCAATGAATTGGTCGAGGAGGCCAGCGCTGCCTTGGCCTCTTTCGGTGAAAAATCCGATATGCTGCGAGCCACCGCCCGCTTTATCGCGGAGCGGAAGGCCTGAACCGCGCGTAAGGATTGCGACATGGCCAAAAGCAAGCCTACGCGGCCGCTTTCGCCACTTCCGGTGCGCATTGTCAGGCTGCACGCCAAACTCGTAATTGCGATCATCATCACCATTGCCGTAGCCGCTGGAATGGCGCGGTTTGATATCAACCTGCCGGCGCGCGTGCTGACTGGATGGGATGTCGGCATTGCCGTCTATCTGATTCTGACATTTTCCATGATGTGGCGCGCGGACGTCGCGCGTATCCGCCGGCGTGCGGCGGAGCAGGATGAAGGCGCGACTTTCATATTGTTGTTGTCGATCGTCGCCACGTTCGCCAGCCTCGTTGCCGTCGTATTTGCACTGGGCGGTGCGAAGCAGGGCACTCAATACGGTGCGACATCACACGTGCTGCTGGCGATAGCGACGATCCTGCTGTCGTGGACTTTCGTGCATACGATTTTTTCGTTCCACTATGCCCATGAATATTACGGTGAACGCGGCGACGGACAAATCGGCGGATTGCATTTCCCCGATGATGACAAGCCGGACTATCGGGATTTCCTCTATTTCTCGCTCGTCATCGGCATGACCTCGCAAGTCTCCGACGTCGGCATCAGCAGCAAAGTCATTCGCCGCGTGGCTTCCATTCACGGTGTGCTGTCATTTTTCTTCAATCTGGTGGTTCTGGCGCTGACAGTGAACATGGTGGCGAACTTGATATGACCGGAATCGTCGAAACGCTGCTTTTCATGCTGGCGGTTTTGGCCGGCGTGGCAGTCGCAGCGCAGCGACTGAAGATCGCGCCCTCAATCTTGTTGGTGATGGCCGGCATCGGTATGGCCCTGATTCCGGGGCTGCCGAGAATCCAGCTTGCGCCGGAAATCGTTCTGCTCGTTATATTGCCGCCACTGATCTACTCCGCCGGCGTTTCGATGAGCTGGCGGGAGTTTCGTTTCAACTTGCGGCCAATCACATTGTTGGCGTTCGGCTGCGTCGTTTTCACGACTTGCGCCGTCGCGGTTGCCACGCACTACCTGCTGAAGTTCGATTGGGCGATCGGATTCCTGCTCGGCGCCATCATTGCACCGCCTGATGTCGTCGCTCCATTGGCGATCGCGCGCCGCCTGGCCCTGCCACGGCGGCTTTTGGTCGTATTGGAAGGCGAAGGGCTGGCAAACGATGCGACCGCGCTTATCCTCTATCGCTTCGCGGTAGCAGCCGCGGTAACCGGAACATTTTCTCTGCCGCAGGCGGCCGGCACGTTCACACTCATCGTGATCGGCGAGATCATGTTCGGGATTGTCGTCGGCTGGCTGAGCTTGCGTTTGCGGCAGTGGGCCGGGGAGCCGCGTGTCGAGATCACGCTGTCATTGATGACGCCCTATCTGGCGTTTTGGGTCCCGGAGCATCTCGGCGGCTCCGGAGTTCTGGCGACAGTCGCGTGCGGTCTTTACGTGAGTTGGAACGGCCCGAGACTGATCTCATCCGCTACGCGCCTGCAGGGCATCTTTTTCTGGGATTTGCTGGTCTATCTCGTTGAAGGACTCGTTTTCCTTCTCACTGGCTCGCAGGCGCGGGCATTGCTCGACCGGGTGCAGGGCTTTTCTGTCGGGGAATTGATCATTGCGACGGCATGGATCACGCTGATCGTTGTTGCTGCGCAATTCATATGGATTTTCCCGGCAACCTATATTCCGCGCTGGATCAGCCCCGCGCTCGCGAGGCGCGATCCAGCACCTCCGTGGCAAGGGCCTTTTACGATCGGATTTGTCGGCGTGCGCGGTGTCGTTTCCCTCGCCGCTGCGCTCGCGATTCCCTTTACCCTCGACAACGGGCAACCGTTTCCGCATCGCGACCTGATTCTCTTCGTTACTTTCGGCGTGATCGTAATCACGCTCGTCGGACAAGGGCTGATGTTGCCGTGGGTCCTACAATGGCTTGGCATTACACGTCTTGGCCTTGAAGAACGTTCGGGAGAAGTTCAGTCGGAACTTGAGGCGCGCGTGGCCGCGCTTGAGCAGGTGGAAAGCCGGCTTGAAAAATTCATCAAAGAGCGCGAATTGCCGGACGAGGTTATTGCGCTCCTGCGCACACGCAATCAGAGCCGCAGACAAATTCTGCCGGGTAATATGGCCGACGGTCTCGATCACATGCGCCAGAGCGCCGCGCTGAAGAAAGAGCTGATCGATGCCGAGCGCGATTTCATCTATCAGCTGCTGCGTGACGGAAAGATCACCGACGAGGCCCGCCGCCGCATCGAATATGAGCTTGACCTTGAGGAAGCGGGGGTCGCCAATCGCGGCCGCGACGGTGGCGGCTGGATGTAGCCGCCCTCTTCAGCGCGCCCTGTTCACCAGCACAAGGCCGATGGCAACAAGCGCGACCGCGGCGGCAAATGCCGGGGTCAGGGGCTCGTTCAGCACCAGATGTCCGGCGGCCACGCCGAACAATGGCGTGAGAAATGTAAAGGCCGAAAGTCTGGTCGCCGAATAACGCGCAATCAGTGCGAACCAGATGACGAACGTCACGCTGACGACCCACACGGTTTGATAGACCATGGATCCGATCGCCAATGCCGACGGCATGGCGGTCATGCGTTCGCCGACTGACGAATGCGGCGATCGCCATGATCGGTCCCGGAGACGACGAGCTGATAGAGCATCACTTTTTCGGCAGACGCACGCGTCAAAGCACTGGCCTTGATGGTCAACGTGGTCGCTGCCCAGAACAGCGCGCCGCCCACCATCATTGCATCGCCGATATGCTGGCGCGGATCGAGCGCCGGCGTCGGCAAGCCGAACGCGATCAGCATGCCGGCGAATGACATGCCGAGACCCAGCCATTGCGCCGCGCCGAAGCGATCGGCTGGAAGAACGATGCGCGCGCCGATCACGACAAAGAAGGGCGCAAGGTAGATGAACAACACGGCGCGCGTCGCTGTCGTGTAGAGGAGGCCCTGATAGATCAGAATGAACTCGATCGCGAATAGCGCACCGGCGGTCAGTCCGTACCACAGCGTGCCGTCGCGATCGAAAAGCGGGATACCGCGCAACCGGCACCAGGCGGCGATCAGAAAAGCCGCCACAAAGGACCGGATCGCGGCCTGCATGAGCGGCGGAATGTCATGGATCGCAAGTTTGGTCGCGACCTGGTTGAAACCCCAGGACAGACACAGCACGACAACGATCCCGGCCGCGAGCGCGTCAAGCGGGCGTGTGGTTGAGGTGTAAGCGGGCGTGGATGACAAATGCGGCTCGGTGACTAATTTCAATTACGCCGCCTTGCAGTGCGCGCAAATTCCGGAAATTTCGATGACCGGCGTCTTGGGAACGAAGCCTGCCGCACGGGAAGCGCTTTTGATCGTATCGGCGACTGCGGCCGATGCCGCTTCGCCGACCGCACCGCACTTTTCACAGATCAGGAATACGACCGGATCGCTGCTGTCGTGATTGTGCACGCAGGCAATGAAGGCGTTGCGGCTTTCGATTCGATGCACCAGATCCTGCTCGCGCAGGAAATCGAGTGCTCGATAAATCGTGATCGGGGCCGGCCGCGCGCCCCGCCCCGCCAGACGGTCGATGAGCTCATAAGCCCCGAGCGGATGATGGCTTGCCAGCAGCGCCTCGAGCACGCGCCGGCGCATCGGCGTCAGCCGTTCCTTGCGGCTGGCACAGATCGCTTCGGCATGGGCGATCGCGTCGTTCGCGCAGCGCCTGTGGTCATGGTCGGGCTTGGGGAATACTGACTGCGCTGACGATTTTCGGGTCACTGGCGTGTTTCGCCTTCCTACTCAAGTCTAACGTCAAATAACTGCAAATTCTAAGTCCCGAGCATATATATTGCACTGCAGCAAGAATACAGGCAGGTTCCATAGCATCCGTTTTGACGCCCGCTGCCGATGCTTCCGCGGCACCACCCAATCGAGGACGGCATGCTCAAAGGCAAGACAGCACTGGTTACCGGTTCGACTTCGGGCATCGGCCTCGCCACTGCGCGCGCGCTCGCGCAGGACGGCGCCAATGTCATGCTCAACGGCTTCGGCGATAAAGCCCAGATCGAAAAAATCCGCACGGGGATCGAAAAGGATTTCGGCGTGAAGGCGGGTTACTCGCCTGCCGACATGACCAAGCCGGCCGAGATCGCCGAAATGGTCCGCGCCACCGAAAAAGAATTCGGTGCACTCGATGTCCTGGTGAACAATGCCGGCATCCAGCATGTCGCCAATATCGAGGATTTTCCGATCGAGAAATGGGACGCGATCATTGCAGTCAACCTCTCGTCGTCGTTTCACACTATTCGTGCCGCCATGCCTGGCATGAAGACGAGAAAATGGGGCCGCATCATCAACATCGCATCCGCGCATGGACTGGTGGCCAGCGTGCAAAAAGCGGCCTACATCTCAGCCAAACATGGGCTTGTCGGACTGACAAAAGTGGTCGCGTTGGAAGCCGCGAATAGCGGGCATAACCTGCAACGCTATCTGCCCGGGGTGGGTACTCACCCCGCTCATCCAGCAGCAGATTGACACACGCGCAAAGGCATCTGGCAAAGAGCGTGCGCGAGGCCGAAGTCGCATTGCTGTCGGAAAAGCAGCCGATGCTCCAGTTCACGAAGCCTGAGAGCATTGGGGCTCTTGCCGTTTTCCTGTGCAGTGATGCCGCGGCGACGATTACCGGCTCCGCCTACTCGATTGACGGCGGCTGGGTGGCGCAGTGATACGCAAAAAATGATCGAACTTCTCGCGCGCGCATTCGGCGGCGGCAAATCAGAAAGGCCGAAAGCCGGCAAACGCATCAATCTGGCACTGCAGGGCGGCGGCGCGCTGGGCGCATTCACCTGGGGCGTGCTCGACCATCTCCTCGAGGATGGCCGGCTGACGATCGAGGGGATTTCCGGCGCATCGGCCGGCGCGGTCAACGCTGTCATTTTGGCGGACGGCCTCGCTCGCGGAGGACCGGAAGAAGCGCGCAAGCGTCTCGCAGATTTCTGGCGCGCGGCCAGTTTCGGCGGCAACCTGCCGGACCTTCAGCGCCGCGCCGTCGACCGGCTGTTTTCATTCTGGCCGATTGAAGATACCCCGGTCGGTTTGTGGATGCAGGCACTGACCCGCTATCTGTCGCCCTATGACTTCAACCCGCTCAATATCAATCCATTGAAGGATCTGGTTGGCCGGTTCGTCGATTTCGAGGCGGTCCGGGCAGCCAAGGATTTGCAACTGTTTGTGTCTGCGACCAACGTGAGGACCGGAGAGCTGCGCGTATTCAGACGCGATGAAATGACGGCTGACATGATCGTCGCGTCGGCGTGCCTGCCGCATCTTTTCCGCGCCGTCGAGATCGATGGCGAGTTTTATTGGGACGGCGGCTATGTCGGAAATCCGGCGCTCTATCCCCTGGTCGGCGCAACCGAGACGGAAAATCTTTTGCTGGTCCAGATCAATCCATTGCAACGCAAGCAGGTGCCGAAGACGCGCGACGAGATCATGGCGCGGATCAATGAAATCACATTCAACTCCTCGCTGATGTCGGAGCTGCGCGGCATTACTTTCGTCGGCCAGCTGATCGACGAGGGCAAGCTGCCGCGCGGGACCGGCAGCGGACAATATCGCAGGATCAATTTTCATCGTATCGCCCTCACCGGATCGGCGCAGGCGCTGGACACGGCGAGCCAGATGAACACCGACTATGACTTCTTCGAGATGTTGCGCACCAACGGCCGCCGGGCCGCGCGCCGTTTTCTTGATGCGCATTACGATGACATCGGTGTGCGTTCCAGCCTGGAATTCAAGACCACGACCGGACCTGCCAGCGGGTGATATGCTTGCGCGTATGACAGCGCTCTCCGCCGAAATCGGCCAGACCGTCCTCGACATTGTCGTTGCCGACATCACGACACTGGATGTCGATGCAATCGTCAATGCCGCCAATCGCTCGCTGCTCGGCGGCGGCGGCGTGGATGGCGCCATTCACCGCGCTGCGGGTCCGGATCTGTTGGCCGAATGCCGCACCCTCGGCGGCTGCGAAACCGGCTCTGCCAAGATCACGCGTGGGTATCGGCTCAAGGCCAGACACGTGATTCATGCCGTCGGCCCAGTTTGGGGAGGAGGCGACAAAGACGAGGAAGGGTTGCTGGCGGGCTGTTACCGCACGGCGCTGGATCTTGCCGCTGCCAACAAGTTGCGATCGATCGCCTATCCCGCAATTTCAACGGGCATCTACCGCTTCCCGGCTGACCTTGCCGCGCGCATTGCAGTGGGAACCGTCGCCTCCGAGATCGCCGGGCGCCCTCTCGGCATGACGCGGGTCGTCTTTTGCTGTTTCTCACCCGACAGCGCGGAGCATCACAAGGACGCGTTTGCCGGATTGGGGCTGGTGTGACGCTTTCGGATGACGATCAGACCTTCGGGTCCACATCCAGCCTTACGATCCAGTTCTCGAGCCCCGTTTTCATGGCCGGGTAGAGCTTCAGCACTTCCGGATCGTGGCCTGGCACGATGTGCTGGCGCGAACTCGCCAACTTCTGAATCGTGCGGTAACCCTCGAGCGTATCGCCGACACTATAGGTAATCGGAAACACGCGGCCTTCGTCGATGTGCGAATAAAGATGGATGCAGTCGGAAGCGATCACAACGTTGCCCCGCTTCGTCTTTACTCGCACGCACTGTAATCCCTTCGAATGGCCGCCGATCTTGTGCACGGTGATGCCAGGCGCCAGCTCCTCGACGCCATCGTGGAATTCCACGCGATAGGCAAAGACCTTCCGGACCATCGCGAGCACATCGCTTTCGCTGAACGGAATGCGCAACATCTGGTGGCACATGCAGCGCCCCGTCGCGTAGGCCATCTCGGTGTCCTGGATGTGGTAGCGCGCGTTTGGAAACAGGTCGTAGTTGCCGGCGTGATCCCAGTGCATGTGAGTTGCGATCACGTGGTCAACCTTATCGGGCGCGACGCCGAGCGCCTGCAAGCCTTCGCCGACCGGATGGATGATCTTGCGCGCGCGTTCCTTTGCCGCCGCCTCATCGAAGCCTGTGTCGCAAACGAAAGTGCCGTGCGGGCCCTTGATGACCCAGACGTAATAGGCGATCGACGTCATCTCGTCGTGCGGATCGCCAAAGATGTAATTCTCCGAGCGCTTGCGGGCATGGGTCGCATAGCAGACAGCGTAGACTTCGTGGATGTCGTCGCTCATTACTTCTTCTCCGTTCCCACGACCACGCCGGCGCGCTTCTCGATCATCTTGACGATGGCGGTGAAATCGCTGTCTCCGCCATATTCAGCGTTCGTCGTTTCCCATTGATCGAGCACCGCGTTCATCACCGCGCTGGGAACGTTCAGCGCCTTGGCCTCGTCGAAGCAGAGGCGCACGTCCTTGAGCATCAAGCGCCGTGGCAAATCCGTAGTTGAACGTGCGCGGCAGGATCGCCTGCGGAAATTTTCCGTCCGATGCGGTGGTACGGCCGGATCCGGCGTTGATGACATCGATCATCACGGCGGGATCAAGCCCCGCCTTGACGCCCATGGCCACCGCCTCGGACGTTGCCGCCATCGCGGTCGCCGAGAGGAAGTTGTTGGCAAGCTTCATCGTCTGCGCCATGCCGGGTTTCTCTCCGATGACAAAGACCCTCCCGAAAACGGCGAGCACATCCTTCACCAGATCGATTTCGGCCTTCGGCCCCGAGACCATGACCGCCAGCGTTCCCTTTGTTGCACCACCGACGCCGCCGCTGACCGGTGAGTCGATCTGCACGATGTTTTTCTTCGCCAGCGCAGCCGCGATCTTTGCCGCAACCCGCGAGCCGGTGGTCGACAGATCGATGAAGCGCTTGATGCGCTTGCCGTGAATGACGCCACCTTCGCCGGTCGCAACTTTTTCGGAGATCTGCAGCGAGGGGAGACTCGCCATAACAGTCTCGACACGGTCAGCGACATCGGCGGGCGATGACGCAAGCTGGGCTCCCATTGCGACCAAGGGAGCGACCGCGTCATTGCGCGTATCGTAGACGACGAGCTTGTGGCCGGCCTCGATGAGCCGGCGTGCCATCGGCTGTCCCATATTGCCGAGGCCGATAAATCCGATGTCCATGAAGTGAGTTCCTGTCAGGTGAAGTGCGAAAGCGCAACTCTGCCCGAACACCGGTGCGCGCGTCATCCGCGAGGGGCTGATCCGGCATGCCCGCGCAAGCCAAGCGCGAATTTTCCTTTAAAATCATCGATGTAGCTCGCCTGATCAACGGCCTATGCCGATGGGCGGGCATAGTTGGCAGCTCCCCGGACGCAGCAGGCGGTAATGGCCAGGCCCCCTCAAGACAGAAATTCATTCCGGATGATTTCCGTGTGCTCGCCGAGCGCGGGAATCGGACCGTAGGTCCGCTCCTGCCCCGCTCGCATCGGTGCCGGCGCTGGCATGCTGACCGGCCCGCTCGGTGCGCCGACCGTGATCCGGCGCAGATGCGCATGCTTCGACAGGAGCTCCCAGTCGTTGACGCGCGCAAAGGCGATATCGGCGGCTTCGAGCTTTTTTATCAATTCGGCGACATCGTGCCGGGCAAAACTTGCGGCAACTTTCGCGTCGGTCTGCCCCCGGTTCTCGACGCGCTTCGGATTGGTTGCAAATTTCACGTCTTTGCCGAGCGCCGGCTCGCCCAGGACCTTCTCCGCCAGCACCTGCCACTCGCGATCGTTCTGGATCGCAATCAGAATGTCGGCACCGTCGCGACTCTTGAACACGCCGTAAGGCGCGATCGCCGCATGCGCGAGACCGATTCGCTTGAACGGCGTGCCGCCCTCCCCGTGCAGGAGCGGCACGGTCATCCACTCCGCCATGGCGTCGAACATCGAGACGGATATTTCGGCGCCTTCGTTCGTCCTGGAGCGCGCGATCAGAGCTTCGAGAATGGCCTCGTAGGCGTTGAGGCCGGCAGCCACATCGACGATGGAGACGCCGACCCGCGCCGGGCCTTCAGGCCCGCCGGTCACCGAAGAGACGCCGGATTCAGCCTGGATCAGGAGGTCGTAGGCTTTACGCTGGGCGTAAGGGCCACTCTCTCCGTAACCTGAAATCGAGCAGCAGATCAGCCGCGGATATTGCGTGCGCAGGCGCGACATCGGGAATCCGAGCTTGGCAAGGGCGCCGGGCTTCAAATTCTGCACGAACACGTCGGCTTTCTTGAGCATCGCTTCCAGAAGCGCCTTGTCCTCGGCCTTGCCGAGGTCGAGCACCACCGACTGCTTGCCGCGATTGAGCCAGACAAAATTGGCGCTCTCGCCATGCACGACGTGGTCGTACTCACGGGCGAAATCGCCCTCGGGACGCTCCACCTTGATGACGCGCGCACCGGCGTCGGCAAGGCGGCACGTGCATTGCGGCGCTGCCACCGCCTGCTCGACCGAAACGACAAGAAGGCCGGAGAGCGGCAACGCCATCTCAGTACGACCGTGGCAGGCCTAGCACATGCTCGGCCAGATAAGAGAGGATCATGTTGGTCGAGATCGGCGCCACCTGATAGAGCCGCGTTTCGCGGAATTTGCGCTCGATATCGTACTCCTCGGCAAAGCCGAAGCCGCCGTGGGTCTGTACGCACATGTCGGCGGCAGCCCAGGACGCGTCAGCCGCGAGCAATTTTGCCATGTTGGCTTCCGCGCCGATATCCTCGCCGGCATCGTATTTACGCGCGGCCTCGTGCACCATCAGCTCGGCGGCGCGCATCTGCGCGTAGGCGCGCGCAATTGGGAACTGAACGCCCTGATTTTGCCCGATCGGCCGGCCGAACAGCGCACGATCCTTGGCGTACTGCGTCGCCTTGGCGATGAACCACTTGGCGTCGCCGATGCATTCCGCAGCGATCAATATTCGCTCGGCGTTCATGCCTGAGAGGATGTAACGGAACCCCTGGCCTTCCTCGCCGATCAGGTTTTCCGCCGGCACGCGCAGATCGTCGAAGAAAATCTGCGTGGTTGCGTGGTTCATCATGGTGCGGATCGGATTGATGGAGATGCTCGCGCCTTGCGCGAGCCGCATGTCGACCAGAAACACCGACAAGCCGTCGGTACGCTTTTTTGCCTGCTCCTTCGGGGTGGTGCGCGCGAGCAGCAGCATCAGATCGGAATGTTCGGCGCGCGAGGTCCAGATCTTCTGCCCATTGATGACGTAGTGATCGTTTCCTTCGCGCCGTGCCGTCGTGCGCAGGGACAGCGTGTCGGTGCCGGACGTCGGCTCGGTAACGCCGAACGCCTGCAGACGCAGCTCGCCGCTCGCGATCAACGGCAGGTAGCGTTCTTTCTGCGCGTCGCTGCCATGCCGCAGGATCGTGCCCATCGTGTACATCTGCGCATGACAGGCGGCGCCGTTGCCCCCGGAGGCGTGCACTTCCTCAAGAATTGCCGCGGCCGCACCCAGGTTGAGGCCGCTACCGCCGTATTCTTCGGGGATCAGCGCCGCCAGGTAGCCGGCCTCGGTGAGCGCGGCGACAAATTCGGTCGGATAGGCCCTCTCACGATCGAGGCCGCGCCAGTATTCGCCGGGAAACTTCGCGCAGAGCGCGCGCACGCCGGTGCGAATGTCGGCAAACTCATCGTGCTCGGCCGCGCGCTTCTTCATGGTCCCACTCTATGCAGCCGGGAGCGCCTGACAAGTGCGCCTAGATCGGGTCCCAATTGAACACGTCTTCCGAGCGCTCCAGCGGCGTGAACAATGATGCGAACGCCGGATTTAGCTCGGCTGCAATCTGTTGCGGCGTCCATCCATCGGCACGATGGATTGTCTTCACCGGCCTCGGCTGGTTGAAGAGGTAGATCTCGTTGTTACGGACCGAGAAAATCTGCCCGGTGATGCCGCTGGCCGCATCGGAGCAAAGGAACACCGCAAGCGGCGCGATCTTTTCCGGCGTCATGCGCTGGAACGCCTCGATGCGACGTTTATCCTGCTCCGATTGAGCGGGGATCAACTCGATCATGCGCGTGAAGGCAAACGGTGCAATGCAGTTCGACCGCACGTTGAACCGGGCCATGTCGAGCGCGATACCGCGCGAGAGTCCCATGATGCCGAGCTTGGCCGCCATGTAGTTCGCTTGCCCGAAATTGCCGACGAGGCCGGACGTCGACGTCATGTGCACGAAAGCGCCTGAATTCTGGTCCCGGAACAGCGGCGCGACAGCGCGGCTCATGTTGAAAGAGCCGTTGAGATGCACGGCGATCACGTCGGACCAGTCCGACCAGCTCATCTTGTGAAAAATCACGTCGCGCAGGATACCAGCATTGTTGACGAGGATGTCGATGCGGCCGAAGGTTTCGAGCGCCATTTTCACGATGGCTTCGGCGTTTTTCGGTTCGGTAATCGAAAGCGTCGACGCGATCGCTTCTCCGCCGGCTTTTTTTATGGCATCGACCGTTTCCTGCGCCGGGCCGGTATCGCGGCCTTCTCCTTGCAGGCTCGCGCCGATGTCGCAGACCACGACGCGCGCGCCCTCTTTCGCAAGCAGCATGGCGATGCCTCGCCCGATGCCGCGCCCTGCCCCTGTTACGATCGCGGTCTTGCCGGCAACGACGCCAGCCATCAACGCCCCCACACTTCGTCTGCCACCTCGACGATCATCCGCAGTTTCGCCCACTGCTCGTCTTCCGCAAGCACGTTGCCTTCTTCCGTCGAAGCAAAGCCGCATTGCGGCGACAGGCATAGTTGATCGAGCGAAATGTATCTGGAGGCGTCGTCGATGCGGCGCTTGATCTCGTCCTTCGATTCAAGACGGCCGGTCTTGGTGGTGACAAGCCCGAGCACGACATGGCGGTCTTTCGGAACGAGCTTGAGCGGCTCAAAACCGCCGGCGCGCTCGGTGTCGTATTCCATGAAGTAACCGTGGACCTTGATGCGGTTGAACAGGATCTCCTGCTCGGCCTCGTAGCCACCGGCGCCCATAAAGGTCGATTTATAATTGCCGCGGCACATGTGCATCGTGATGGTCATGTCGGACGGAATATCCGACATCGCGATATTGATAAGATCCCCGTAAAGCTCGCCGAGCTTTTCTGGGTCGTCACCGCGATCCTTCATCGCCTGGCGGTATTTCGAATCGCACAGCATTGCGATGAAGACTTCGTCGAGCTGCAGGTAGCGGCAGCCAGCATCGGCGAAAGCGCGCACGGCTTTTTTATAAGCCTGGCCGAGATCGTCGAAGAAGACGTCGAGCTTTGGATAGGCCGTCTGGTCGATCGGTGTGCGCATCGGGCGGCCATAGGCAGCGGACGGCGCGGGAATCGTGATCTTCGGTGTGCGCTTGGTATGGGCCGCGACGAACTTGAAGTGCTCGATCATCGGATGGCCTGAAAAGCCAACTTTTCCGGTCACCTTGAGCCCTTCATTGCGCGTCGTCACGGCGGCGAAAGTAACGCCGGTATCCATGATGTGCTTTTCGATGCCGTCGAGACCCCAGAGAAAATCGAGATGCCACCAGGAGCGGCGGAACTCACCGTCAGTAATCGACTGAAGGCCGACGTCTTCCTGCTTCTTGATGACGCGCTCGATTTCGCGGTCCTCGATCTCTTTCAGCTGCGCGGGTGTGATTTCGCCCTTCGCGCGTTGCTCCCGCGCCTTCTTCAGCGCGGCGGGGCGCAGCAAGCTGCCGACGTGATCGGCGCGAAACGGCGGCTTTGTTCTTTTGCTCATGATCGACCCCAGATCTCTTCGGCAAGCTCCACAATCATCCGTAGTTTCGCCCACTGCTCGTCCTCGGCCAAGATGTTACCTTCTTCCGTCGAGGCAAAGCCGCATTGCGGCGACAGGCAAAGCTGCCCCAGCGAAACGAATTTGGCGGCCTGCTCGATGCGGCGCTTGATGTCGTCTTTCGATTCAAGTCGGCCCGATTTCGAGGTGACCAGACCGAGCACGACCGTCTTTCCTTTTGGCACAAACCGCAACGGCTCGAAACCGCCGGCGCGATCCGTATCGTATTCCATGAAATACGCGTGCACGTTGATCGCGTTGAACAGAATCTCCGCCACCGGCTCGTAGCCGCCAGAAGCAACAAAGGTCGACTGGAAATTGCCCCGGCACAGATGCATCGCGATCGTCATGTCTGGCGGAATATCCGAGATGGCTGCATTGATCATGCCGGCATAGATCGACGGCAGCTTTTCCGGATCGTCCCCTCGGTCCGCCACCTGCGCGCGCAGCTTGGGGTCGCAGAGATAAGTGAAATTCACTTCATCGAGCTGGAGATAGCGGCAGCCAGCATCCGCGAAAGCCCGCACGGCCTTGCGGTAGCTCTGACCGAGATCGCTGTAGAAATCAGTCATTTCGGGATAGATCGATTCCGGCACCGCGTCGCGCCCATAACGAAAATGCAGCGATGACGGCGACGGGATCGTCATTTTCGGCACCGCACGTGTGTGCTCTTTCACGAACCGGAAGTGGTCGAGCATCGGATGGCCGGAGAACGTGCCGAGCTTGCCGATGACGCGCAGCATCATCGGCTTCGGATTGGCGCCCTGGAACCTGATCTTGCGCTCGCCGAGATAGGCCTCGACACCATCGAGCTTGCCGAGGAAATCGTAATTCCAGAACGCACGCCGGAATTCACCGTCGGTGACGGCCTTAAGGCCGATGTCTTCCTGCTTCCTGATGACGCCGGCGATTTCGCGGTCTTCGATCGCCTTCAGCGCATCGGCGGAGATCTCGCCTTTTTCACGCCTGGCACGGGCCTCCTTCAGAGGCGCAGTACGCAGCAGGCTGCCAACGTGATCGGCACGGAACGGAGGACTGCTACGCAGCGACATGAACGAAGACTAGCGGCCCCACACTTCTTCCGCCAACTCCACGATCATCCGCAGTTTCGCCCATTGCTCGTCCTCGGCCAGCACGTTGCCCTCCTCGGTCGAGGCAAAGCCGCATTGCGGCGATAGGCACAACTGATCGAGCGCGACATATTTTGTCGCCTCGTCGATACGCCGCTTGATGTCGTCCTTCGGCTCCAGCCGCCCACTCTTGGAGGTGACGAGGCCGAGCACCAGTTGTTTTTTGCCCTTCGGGAAATGGCGCAACGGCTCGAAACCACCGGCGCGGTCGCTGTCGTATTCCAGGAAATAGCCGTCGAGATTGGTGTTGCCGAGCAACTGCTCGGCGACGAATTCATAGCCGCCCTCTGCGATCCACGTGGAGCGGAAATTGCCGCGGCAGGAATGCATGGTAATCGCCATGTCGGCCGGCTTGCCTTCCAGCGCCGCACGGGAGACGCGCGCGTAGATCGCGGGCAGCGTATCGGGATCATCGCCGCGCGATTTCGACGCTTCTCGCTCTTTCGGATCGCACATCATCGCCCAAGCGGTATCGTCGAGCTGAAGGTAGCGGCAACCGGCGTCGTAAAAGGCCTTGATCGCCGCGCGCCAGGCGGCGGCGATGTCGGCAAAAAACTCGTCATAGCCCGGATAGGCCTGCTTGCTCACCATCGCGCGGCCTTGCCGAAAATGGAACGTACTGGGCGCCGGAATTGTCATCTTCGGCGTCACCCGGCATTTGCTCTTGAGAAACTTGAAATGCTCGATATGCGGGTGGCCCTTGAATTTGACCTTGCCGTCGATGCGGATCGCCTCATGTTTGGTCTCGACGCCATGAAACTTGATCCCCGTATCGGTCGTGATCGGGGTGACGCCTTCCAGGCTGCGAAAGAAATCGAAGTGCCACCATGTGCGGCGGAATTCGCCATCGGTGGCAAGCTTGAGGCCGATGTCTTCCTGCTTCTTGACGATCTTCTCGATCTCGCGGTCTTCGATCGACTTGAGGGTGGCGGCGTCGATCTCGCCCTTGGCATGCTTGGCACGCGCATCCTTCAGTGGCGCCGTGCGCAGCAGACTGCCGACGTGATCGGCCCGAAACGGCGGCGAGGTGCGAGCGCTCATTTTCCCCAAACCTCTTCGGAAAGTTCGACGACCATGCGCAGTTTTGCCCACTGCTCTTCTTCGGCCAGCACATTGCCTTCCTCGGTCGACGCGAAGCCGCATTGCGGCGACAGGCAGAGCTGATCGAGCGCAACAAATTTGGTCGCCTCCTCGATACGCTTTTTGATGTCGGCCCGCGGCTCCAGCCGACCCGATTTGGATGTGATCAATCCGAGCACCACGATCTTGTTGCCCTTGGGCAGGAAACGCAGCGGCTCGAAACCGCCGGCGCGATCCGTATCGTATTCGAGGAAATAGCCGTCGTAGTTGCACTTGCTCAAAAGGCTTTCTGCAACAGGCTCGTATCCGCCGGACGAAATGAAGGTCGAGCGGAAATTGCCGCGACAGACATGCGTGGTAATTGCCATGTCGGCGGGCTTGGCTTGCAGCGCCTTATTGATGCACTTGGTATAGCTCTCCTGCAAATGATCGACGTCGAGGCCGCGGTCGCGCGCCTTCTGCAATTCAGCTTGCGAGCAGAGATAAGCCCATGCGGTATCGTCGAACTGCAGATAGCGGCAGCCGGCGTCGTAGAACGCCTTGATCGCCTTCTGATAGGCGACTGCAAGATCGTCGAAGATGGCATCGCGGCTCGCATAGGCGTTCTTGTTCACCGCGTTGGGCTCTAGCCTGAAGTGGAAGGTGGAGGGAGCCGGGATGCACATCTTCGGCGTCACCTTGGTGTGCGCCTTCAGAAACTTGAAATGCTCCAGCATCGGATGGTTGGAGAAGCCGATCTTGCCGGCGACACGGATTGAGCGCGGCTTGGTCTGCACGCCCTGAAACTGGATGCCGTGGTCGAGTTCGTAGATCTCGACATTGTCGAGCATTCCGTAGAAGTCGAAGTGCCACCATGAGCGGCGGAATTCGCCGTCGGTCGCAAGCTTCAGCCCGATCTCTTCCTGCTTCTTGATGATCTTCTCGATCTCGCGGTCCTCGACTTCCTTGAGCTGCGCCGCGGTGATCTCGCCTTTCTCGCGCTTGGCGCGGGCATCCTTGACCGGCGCGGTGCGCAGAATGCTGCCGACGTGATCGGCGCGAAATGGCGGTTTAGTCCTTTGTGTCATCACTCCCTCCGCGACTGGCCCGCCCGTGCAGCGGGTCTTAATTGCTTCGAGCCATAGCACGGCTCGCGCCGTGCCGTCCTGCGGCGGCTTCGCATGCATAGCGTGCGGTTTCAAGCGTCCCGCCAAATGAAAAATAGTGCGGCGCGACCTCACCCAGGTCGCCCGCTGCCGAAAGGGTTTCAATGATGCGGTCCGGTCCGACGTGCCCGATGAGACCGCTGGCGACGCCCGAAACCAGCCCGCGCAGGGAAGCGGCCACGCCGCAGCGCTTGGCATAGCGCAGCAGCGCAGGCACGCTGGTCGGCCCTGCCATGCCGATTTTTATCGGCTTGCCGATACCGCCGACGCGTACCTGTCTGAGCCAGGCTAGAATTCGTTCGGGCGAGAACGAGAACTGGCTGACAATATGGACGCGTAAGCCCTGCGCAGTTGCAGCGGCAATTTTCTCGTCGAGCGCGGATTCCAGACGCCCAGCCGGAATACGCGGATGGCCTTCCGGGTAGGCGCCGATCCCGATCTCCTCGATGCCGGCCTCGCGCAGGCGGCCTTTCTGGATAACCGCGAGGGCGTCGGCGAAGGCTCCCGGCGCGTCGACATCGCCGCCGATCACCAACAGCTGCCGCACGTCGGCGTTGCCGCGCAGGCCCGACAGCAATTCCTGCAAATCCGCGGCACTCGCAAGACGCCGCGCCGCGACGTGAATGATGGGCTCGAGTCCGGCTTTGCGTAATGAGGCCGCCGCCGCGATAATCTCCTGGCGCGTGATCGTTGGTACGGCGGAGAAGTAGATCGGCGTCGCTGGCGGAACAATATCGGCCAGCGCAGCGATCTCGGCGGCGGTCGGCCGTGTTGCCTCGAGCGAAAAGTTGCCGCGCGAAACCGGTAGCATCAGGCGCGGGGGCCGCGACGGGCATCGATCGCGCCTATTCGCGCCGGCGCGAGATCACGAAGGATTCGTCGTAGAACCACAGACCGCCATGCTTCTGAAGAATATCGCGCGTCGCTTCTATATAACGGCGGTCGCTGTTCACATCGGACAAACGGTCGTCTTCGACTTGCGCCACGTAGATCGCCGCGTTCCAGGCGGCCAGCAGCGTCGACGTTCCGATCGATGAAGAGATCTCCGATGGCAATGTATGCATGTCGTAGCGGAACAGCGACCGCTGATCGGAATAGGCATTGAAATTGAGATCGCGGCCGGCCGCGCCCAGCTCGTGTTTTACTTCCTTGAGCAGGTCGTGACGGTTGTGAACGAACGGATTGTCTTTCGGCCAGACTTTCTGAATGATTTCCATGCCCGGGTCTTGACCGTAGGAATGGATCGCGATCATCCGGCCGCCCGGACCGAGCGCGCGCGCGAGCGGCGCCAGCACGCGTTTGGCCTTGAACTCGAGAGACGCACGCGCGCGGTAAGGCTGCGAAGCGATGACGAGATCGTAGTCTGCAACGGTCCCGCCCGGCTTCGGGACGATCTGATCGAGCAGGAAGCGGTGATCGTTGCGGTAGATTACCAGAATGACAGGACGCTCGTAGACGGGGTTGCCGCTTTTTGCGCTGACCCGCGCCTTCCAGGTCTCGGCAAGGAACGGCTCGAGATCGGTAATTTGCTTCTCGAAGCTGTGCGCGGTGTTGCCCTCCATCGCCAGCTCTTTCCACACCAGGCTGGTCGCGGCGCTCAGCGATTTGACCGCAAGCCAGGGAGCTTCCGCATAGGCGAGATTGGTGAGCACCAGCACTGTCGACGGATGCTCGATGAAGCGATCCGCCATCTTGTGCAATGTCAGGCGGATGTCCTCGAGGCTGATCTCCTTGCCGACGATATAGAACGGCGTGGTCGGGAAGCGGTCGTGCATCGAGCGCATCACGCGCGCGAGGACGGTACCGTCGCCGACACCGGCGTCGAACACGCGCACCGCGGGCGGGCGTGGATGGATATTGGCAAGCTCAAGTCCGACGCGTGACGCGACTTCCCATTTCTCCGAACAGGTGTTCACGAACAGGAGGTACTTCTGCCGGTTGTCGAAGAAACGGAAATTGCGTTGCGGGTCCTCACCCGACATGCCGGAAGCAACCGGCGGCGCCGCCGGCTTCACCACTGGCAGAACACCAGGCGGCGTTGGCTCGAACAGAACGCGGCGGCGCGCCGGAGCCCCGTCCGAATTGCGCGCCATGAACGCGCGAATGCGGTCCAGCGTATCGGTCGTGATGCGGCCGCCATTGCGCAGGCGGCTGGCAAGCTTGCCGTCATTGACGGCGCGGCGACCAAAGGTCGACTCGGCGAGCCCGCGCGAGCGACAGAATTCGCTGATCTCCTGGAGAATTTGTTCGTTCATGGCTTGTGTTTCCTCAGCGGCTCTCGACGGCCGTTGGAACTGAGCGAACCAACTCCGGCCCCAAACGTCAACTATAAATATGGTAGTTGGGAAAGATGGGCAAGGTGGGTGGGCAAGCCGCCCACCCGCAAAACTAAGCCATTATTGTAATGAAAAGCGAAATTCCGACCTGCCATGGGCGAGGGATCGGCCTGAAGTGGGCCATTCCCCACATTGTAGGCTTAGGCGTTGGGCTGTGGTGGGCGGCCATCGGTGACCGCAAATGGCCGCTAACGACAGAAAACCGGTGGCGCTCAGTCAGATGTCGAAGAAAACCGTCTCGTTTTCGCCCTGGACGCGAATGTCGAACCGGTAGACCGGCATATCGCCCCGCATCTCCTTGTGGGCAACGAGAGTCCCGCGCCGGTCGGCTGGGACCAGCGTCAGGATGGGATCGTTCGCGTTCGATGCCTCGTCGGAAAAATAGAGGCGGGTATAGATCTGCCGGAGCATGCCGCGCGAAAAAATGCAGAACACAATGTGCGGTGCCTGCGCCTTACCGTTGGGGCCGGGAACCGACCCCGGCTTGATGGTGTCGAAACTGTAGACGCCATTCTTGTCTGTCGCCGAACGGCCAAAGCCCATGAATTTGGTGTTCGGACGCGCACGGTTGTCGCGCCGCATGCGCATAACGGCCCTGGGCATCGGCCTGCCAGACCTCGATCATCGCGTCATTGATCGGCATGCCGTCGCCATCGAGCACAGCAGCCCTCGATCCGGATCTTGGTGCCCGAGGTATCGGGGGTCACCAGGTTGGCGCCGGCGGTTTCCTTCCAGTCATAAATGTCGCTGGGTTTCCAGTCGCAACGACTGTGCGGCGCGAGCCCATACGCGAAAAACGGGCCGACGGTTTGCGAGGGAGTTATTTCCGACATCAATGTTTTCCTTTACGCAGAATCTTGACCAGCGGCATCATGCGCTAGTGCTTGTCCGTGTCCTGAGGTGTGGCTTCGCGGCCGCGCAGCACGATATCGAAGCGGAAGCAGAGCGCCCAATCGGGAATCGTGTTCTCCAGATCGAACTGCGAGATCATGCGCTGACGCGCCTTCTCGTCCGTCACCGAATTGAAGATCGGATCGAACGGAAACAGCGGGTCGCCCGGGAAATACATCTGGGTCACGAGCCGCGACAGGAACGAGTGTCCGAAAACCGAGAAATGGATGTGGTTGGGCCGCCAGGCATTGTGGTGGTTGCCCCAGGGATAGGCGCCGGGCTTCACCGTGATGAAGCGGTAGTAGCCTTTCTTGTCGGTGATGGTCCGTCCGGCTCCGGTGAAGTTCGGATCGAGCGGAGCGGGATGCTGGTCAACGTTGTGCACGTAACGGCCACAGGCATTCGCCTGCCAGATTTCCACCAGCGTGTCGGGAACTGGACGCTTGTCTTCGTCGAGCACATGGCCGTGCACGATGATGCGCTCGCCCAGCGGCTCACCCTTGTGCTGCTTGGTGAGGTCGGCATCGCCTTCCTGAACCGCGTTGTGGCCATAGACCGGGCCTGTCAGTTCCGACAACGTGTGCGGCACGATGATCAGCGGCTTGGACGGCGACCGCTTGACCGTGCTGCGATAGTCGGGACTGAGATGCTTGGGAAATACAGCCAAGCTTTCCTTCGGAAAAACGAGCGTCATTCTTATTGCCCCTTTTATTATTGCCCCTTAGCCGACCCGTTCGAGGGCCAGCGACACGCCTTGACCGACGCCGACACACATCGTGGCAAGCGCCAGTTTCCCGCCATTCTCTTCCAGTCCATGCGCCGCCGTCAGCGCAAGACGAGCGCCCGACATGCCGAGCGGATGGCCGAGCGCAATCGCACCTCCGTGCGGATTGACGTGCGCCGCATCATCGGCAAGCCCAAGCTGCCTCAGACAGGCTAGCGACTGTGAGGCGAAGGCTTCGTTGATCTCGATCAAATCATAGTCGCCAATTTTTTGCTGCAGCCGCGCCATCAGTTTTTGCGTGGCCGGCACTGGCCCGATACCCATGATGCGTGGCGGCACGGCCGCTGAAGCCATACCCAGAATTCGCGCGCGCGGCTTGAGCCCATGCGCCTTAACCGCCGCCTCCGAAGCGACGATCATGGCGGCCGCACCATCATTCACACCGGATGCATTGCCTGCGGTGACGGTCCCGGGATTGCGGAAAGGGGTCTTTAGCTTGGCAAGTTGCTCAAGCGTCGTCTCGGGGCGCGGATGCTCATCCTTGTCGACTTTAACCGGCCCCGCTTTGCCTCCGGGCACTTCCACCGCAACGATCTCTTTGGCGAAATAGCCTGCGGCGATCGCTTTGCCAGCACGCTGCTGAGAGCGCAGGGCAAAAGCGTCCTGGTCAGCACGGGTAACCTGGAATTCTTCCGCAACGTTCTCGCCCGTTTCCGGCATGGAATCGATACCGTATTGCTGTTTCATCAGCGGATTGACGAAGCGCCAGCCGATCGTCGTGTCATAGATCTCGGCGGTTCGGGAGAACGGCTCCTGTGCTTTTCCCTGCACGAAGGGCGCGCGCGTCATCGATTCAACGCCGCCGGCAATCGCGAAATCCATTTCGCCGGCGCGAATCGAACGCGCAGCGGTACCCACGGCTTCAAGGCCGGAGGCGCAGAGGCGGTTCAGAGTCACGCCAGGTACGCTGTTGGGCAGCCCCGCAAGCAGAAGCGCCATGCGCGCAACGTTGCGATTGTCCTCGCCGGCCTGGTTGGCGCACCCGTAGTAGACTTCCTCGAGCTTTGCCCAATCGACCTTTGGATTACGCGCCATCAGCGCCCTGATCGGAACGGCAGCAAGATCGTCAGTACGAACCTTGGCCAACGCACCGCCATAGCGACCGATCGGGGTACGGACGGCGTCACAAATAAAGACGTCACGCGCCATTACGCGGCCTCTTGCGCGCGCTTGGTGCGCGCCTGCAAATCACGCAGCACCTCGAGCTCGCGTTTCGTGGGCGTAGGTGTTTCCGCGACCTTCGCCGCGTACGCGACCTTCCAGCCGGTATTGTCCTGAATCTGTTCACGCGTGACGCCCGGATGAATCGAAACAACGGTCATTTCCTTCGTCGTCGGATCGGGCTCGAGAATGGCGAGATCGGTGATCAGTCTGGTCGGACCTTTCGTCTTCACTCCGAGCTTGCTTCGGCTGTCGCCCCCCGACACATGACCGATCGAGGTGACGAAATCGAGCTTGTCGACGAAGCTGCGCTTGCCTTGCGCCATGATAATGAAGATCTCGCCGCATGAGGTCGCGATTTCCGGCGCACCGCCGCCACCCGGCAACCGGACTTTCGGTTTGTCATAAGGTCCGACTACCGTCGTGTTGAGATTGGCGAACTTGTCGATCTGCGCGCCGCCGAGGAAGCCGACCTTGATGCGTCCGCCTTGCAGCCAGTACCGGAACATTTCCGGCACCGAAACAGTGGTGATTGCAGTCTCGCACAGTTCGCCGTCGCCGATCGAGAGCGGCAGGATATTCGGCTTGGTCGCAAGCGTGCCCGACTCATAAATGAGCGTGATGTTCGGCGCGTGCGTCAGGCGCGCGAGATTTGCCGCAGCCGACGGCATGCCGATGCCGACGAAACAAACGTCGTCATCCTTCAACGCACGGGCCGCAGCGATCGTCATCATTTCGTTCGGCGTATAGTCGGCCATGATGCTTACTCCGCCGCCGTCCGGAACTTGCGCACGTGTTGTGCGAAGACCTCGGGTCCCTTGGTCAGCACGTTTTCTTTCATCCAGGCAAGGAACGAGTCGCGCTCGCGGGAGACCGCGTCCCATTCCTTGTAGAAGCTGTTGGTGCGTGGATAGTAGCCCTGCGCGTAGGATGGATAGGCGCCACCAGGCACCTCGGCAATATGACCGACGGTCCAGTGCGGCAGAACCACAGCGTTGAGGCTGCGCTCGGGGAGTTCATCGACAATTTCTTCGACCGTCACCACCGAACGCTTGGACGCAAGCACGGCTTCCTTCTGCACGCCGAGCACGCCTTCAATCATGACATTCCCCGCCTTGTCGGCGCGTTGCGCGTGAATAACGGCGACGTCCGGACGATGCGCTGGCACGGCGGCAAGCTCCTCGCCGGTGAACGGGCACGTCACGCGCTTGATCTTGGAATTGACCTTCGGCAAGTCGCCGCCGATGTAGCCGCGGAAAATCGCACACGGCAGCCCGGCCGCGCCGGCCTCATAGGCATTCGCCATCGCAGCATGCGAATGCTCTTCCAGTTCGAGCTTGTGCGGCCATCCGTTCTCGACCGCGTCGCGTAACCGGTGCAGCGAACCGACGCCGGGGTTCCCACCCCAAGAAAAGATGAGCTTGGCGACGCAACCCATCCCGATCAGCTGGTCGTAGACGAGGTCGGGCGTCATTCGGATCAGCGTCAGGTTCTTGCGGCCCTGGCGAATGATCTCGTGACCGGCGGCGTGAGGAATAAGGTGCGTAAAGCCTTCCAGAGCAATGGTGTCACCATCGTGGATGGCGGACTTGATGGCTTCGGCGAGCGAGGTAATACGCGCCATAGAGATGGGATCCCGGTTGCGTCCCGTATTTACGGCTGGCCACCGGCAGGGTCAAATGGCCGCCTGTTAGAAGTTGGGGCTCCAACGGATTGCCGTCATGCTGGGAAAGCAACCCATTTTCACGATTTTCGCAGAGCTCGAGGGCATCACCGGTCTCGGCCGCACACCCTATGGCGAGCGGCGTGTGATCGGCATCCTCGGTGGCAGCGTGCGCGGGCCAAAGCTCAATGGGCGGATTCTTCCGGGCGGCGCCGATTGGCAGATCATCCGCACAGACGGTGCTGCCGATATCAAAGCGCGGTACATCATCGAAACCGACGACGGCGCACGCATCATGGTCACCAGCGAGGGGCTTCGGCACGGGCCGCCCGAAGTAATGGAACGGCTGGCGCGGGGCGACAATGTCGATCCTGCTCATTATTATTTCCGGACCGTAATGCGGTTCGAGACTTCCGACCCGAACGTCGATTGGCTCAACCGGATTCTGGCTCTGGCGCGCGGCCAGCGCGAAGCACGCGCTGTGCGCCTTGATGTCTACGAGGTGGAATAATGGCGGAGCGTCTTGCAGTCAGGCTTCCGGCGTCCCTCATTGCGGAGCGTGAGGGCGCGGTCGCCATTCTGCGGCTTAACAGGCCGCAAAAGCGCAATGCGCTCAACGATGAGGCCATTGTCGGAATTGAGCAGTTTTTCTCGTCGTTGCCGGACGGCATTGGCGCCGTGCTGATCGCCGGAGAGGGCGAGCATTTCTCTGCCGGCCTGGATCTCTCCGAATTGGAGGAGCGCGACGTCACGCAAGGCATTGCGCATTCCAACCTCTGGCATAGAGCGTTCGAGAAAATTCAATTCGGCAAGGTGCCGGCCGTGGCTGTTTTGCACGGCGCGGTGGTCGGCGGCGGTCTTGAGCTTGCCGCCGCGACGCACGTGCGCGTCGCCGAGCGGTCAGCCTATTACGCGCTGCCGGAAGGCAGCCGCGGAATCTACGTTGGCGGTGGCGGCTCGGTCCGACTGCCGCGGTTGATCGGTACCGCACGAATGATGGACATGATGCTCACGGGCCGCACCTATTCCGCCGAGGAGGGCCAAAGCATCGGCTTGACGACCTATCTGGTGGAGCCAGGCGAAGGTTTCGCAAAAGGCCTCGAGCTCGCGCAACGCATTGCCGGCAACGCGCCGCTGACAAATTTTGCCATAATGCATGCCTGCCGCGTATTGCCGAAATGAATCCTCAGAGCGGATACGCGGTGGAGGCGCTTATGGCGGCGATTGCACAGGCGGATCCCGAGGCAAAAGCGCGCCTGAAGGATTTTCTTGAGAAACGCGCGCCGAAGACCACGCGCAACTAGTTGGGGTAACAAACGCCGATGTCGAGCGCAGTATCAGAGGTCACGAACTTCCGCCGCCGCTCCATTGCGACCGGTCCGGCTCGGCAAGCCAGATGTTGTCCTTGAGAAGGGCGCTGGTGGCGTCATTCATATCCGCGCGGCGCAACCGCTTGGCAAATACCATCGCAAGCTCAGTGACGCGCTCGAACATTGGGCCAAGACTGCGCCCGAACGCGTATTCCTTGCGCAGCGCGACGTCCAGGGAAATTGGCGCAAGCTCAGCTATGCGCAGGTTCTGTCGGACGTACGCCGGATTGGCGCCGCGCTGCTACGGCGCGGACTGTCTCCTGACAAACCCATCGTTGTGCTGTCCGGCAACGATATTGAGCACGCGCTGCTCGGTCTCGCTGCCACATATGTCGGTATCCCCTACGCGCCGATCTCGCCCGCCTATTCGCTGATGTCGAGCGACTTCGGCAAGTTGCGAATGATCATCGAATTGCTGACGCCTGGGCTCATCTTCGTGAACGACGGAGGACCGTTTGCGCGCGCACTATATGCAACGGTTCCGGACGAAATCGAACTGGTCGTCGCGCGCAATGCGTTGGGCGACCGGAAGACGACACTTGTTCTCCGATCTCCTTGGCGCTCAGGACGACGCGGCTGTTGCGGCGGCGCATGACGCCGTTACGCCCGATACGATCGTCAAGTTCCTGTTCACGTCAGGCTCGACCGGGAGCCCCAAGGCCGTCATTAACACGCATCGCATGCTGTGCTCGAACCAGGCGATGCTCGCCTCCGGCTTCGCCTTCGTCACAGACGAGCCGCCAGTCGTGGTCGACTGGCTCCCATGGAGTCACACCTTCGGCAGCAACCACAACTTCAATATGGTGCTGACATGTGGCGGCTCCCTCTACATCGACGAAGGCAATCCGACGCCACCGGGCGTGCCGAAGACCGTGCGCAATTTGCGCGAGATCGCTCCCACCATCTATTTCAATGTCCCGAAGGGCTACGAGGCGCTGGTCGCTCATTTCCGTGCCGATGAAACCCTGCGCCGCAATTTTTTCAGCCGGCTGAAGGTGCTGTTCTACGCCGGCGCTGGCCTGAACCAGACGACCTGGGACGAGCTCACGCAGCTCGCGGTCGAGACGACCGGCGAGCGCATTATTTTTCTGTCCTCGCTCGGCTCCACGGAGACCTCGCCTCTTGCGCTTGCCTGCTCGTGGGATTTCGACCGGCCCGGCAACATCGGCGTGCCGACACCGGGCGTCGAGCTCAAGCTAGTGCCAAACGAAGGGAAGCTGGAGGCGCGGCTGCGCGGTCCGCACATCACGCCCGGATACTGGCGGCAGCACGATTTGACGCGCGACGCGTTCGATGAAGAGGGCTTCTACAAGATCGGCGACGCGCTGAAATTCGTCGACCCGAGCGATCCGGGAAAAGGACTGCTGTTCGACGGCCGGATCGCCGAGGATTTCAAACTTTCCACGGGCACATGGGTCAGCGTCGGACCGCTGCGCGCGCGCTTCATCGATCATTTTGCACCCTACGTGCGGGACGTGGTCTTTGCCGGCGCCGATCGCGATTTCATCGCTGCACTTGTGTTCCCCGACATCGAGGCCTGCCGGAAACTTGGCGGCCTGGGTCCCGAGGCGTCCGTATCCGACATCGTCGGCGCGCCGGGCATCCGCCAGAAGTTCGCCGACCTGCTGAAAAAGCTGGCCGCTCTCAGCCAGGGATCCTCGACGCGCATCGCACGCGCGATCCTGATGGCCGATCTGCCATCCATGGACAAGAGCGAGATGACCGACAAGGGATCGATCAACCAGCGTGCCGTCTTGCGAAATCGTGCACCCCTGGTGGACGAGCTTTATGGGTCGCCTCTATCCTCTCGCGTGATCACCACTGAGGAAGGCCGCTGATGGAGATCAAGGGACAGGCTGCAATCGTGACCGGCGGTGCGTCGGGGTTAGGCGCCGCGACTGCGCGGGCATTGGCCGCGTCCGGCGCGAAAGTTGCAATCGTCGACGTCAACGAAAAAGCGGCCGCGGACATGGCTGCGGACGTCAAAGGCGTTGCCGTCGCCTGCGATGTTGCCGATAGCGCCAGCGGCGAAGCGGCCGTCAAGAAAGCTGCAGCCGCGCACGGCCCGGCCCGCATCCTGGTCAACTGTGCCGGTGTCGGGCCGGCAAAGCGCATCGTCGGCCGCGATGGCCCGATGCCTCTCGCGGACTACGAGCGAGTCATTCGCATCAACCTGATCGGAACTTTCAACATGATGCGGCTTGTCGCCGCTGCCATGCAGGCAACGGAGCCGCTGCCGGGCGGTGAGCGCGGCGTCATCGTCTCCACGGCGTCGGTCGCGGCCTTCGAAGGGCAGATCGGCCAGTCAGCCTATTCGTCGTCCAAAGGCGGCGTTGCGGCACTGACGCTCCCGGCGGCGCGCGAGTTCGCGCAATTCGGTATTCGCGTGCTCGCCATCGCGCCCGGAATCTTCGGCACCCCGATGCTGCGCGCGCTTCCCCAGGAGGCGCAGGATTCACTTGGTGCCGCCGTGCCGTTCCCGAAGCGTTTGGGTGAACCCCGTGAGTTCGCGGCGCTCGTGCTCCACTGCATCCATAATGCCTATCTTAACGGCGAGGTGATCCGCCTCGACGGCGCACTGCGCATGGCGCCACGTTGAGGTCACGGTGACGGCATCCAGCAATACCCGCACCGTGCGGATCGAATGGGGCGATTGCGATCCCGCCGGAATCATCTTCTATCCGCGCTACTTCGAGATCTTCGATGCCTCGACCGCGCTGCTGTTCGAGCGCAGGCTCGGAATGACCAAATTCGAAATGCTCAAGGATCTCGAATTCGGCGGCTTCCCGCTCGTGCGCACACGGGCGCGGTTCCTGCGGCCGACGCGCTTCGGGGACGACGTGACGGTCAAGAGCACCATTTCGTTCGGCCATTCCAGCTTCGACGTGGAGCACCAGTTGAGCCTGAACGGCGAAACCTGCGTCGAGTGCTCGGAAAAGCGCGTGTGGGTGATCCGCGATGGGAGCGGCCGGCTCAAGTCGCATCCGGTCCCAGCCGCCGTGCTGGACAAGTTCCAGGGATGATCTCCGGCGAAACCTAGCCGAGCTCCGCCGCAATTTTCTTCAGAATCTGAATAAACCGCTTGCGGTCCCGTTCGCCGATGACCCGGTCGAGATTGCGCTCGTGCCGCCGTGCGCAGCGCGTCAACATCGTGAGCACCTTCTTTCCGGAGGGCGTAAGATTGAGCCGGTATGTACGCCGGTCGTTGTCCATGCGCTTGCGCTCGACCAGCCCGCGCTTCACCAGATCCTCGACCACGGGCGTAAGGCTGGACTTGTCGCGGCCATTGGCCAGCGACAGCTCCGTTTGGCTGATGCCGGGATTGCGCGCGATCAATGTCAGAGTGGCGAACCGGCCTGGGCTTTCGCCGATCTCCTGCGAAAGGTGGGAGAACGCCTGAAAGGCAGCTTCCTGCGCCATGCGCAGATTGAAGCCGACCCAGTGCGCGAGCGGACCAAAATTGACCGATAAGCCAATGGCTTCGCCGTTCCTGCCGCGCCGGCGCCCTCCTGTGCCGTTTGTGCGGCTGGAGCCGTTCGTTCCGTGCACCGCGTCGATCCTTTCAACGGCCAGCATTTAGTTGGGCGTCAAACTATACGCTTTACAACGTCGCTGGCATTCGGCTGAATATTGCAAAAAGTTGGCGACTTAACCAACACCCAACCCTCAAGGGAGGAACCCATGAAACTCCGTTTCGCCGGATGTGTCTATGCTGCCGCCCTGCTGATTGGCGGCGCGACCGGCGCGCTCGCGCAAGACAAAACTTTCGAACTCAAGTTGTCGCATTGGGTGCCGCCATCGCATCCGCTGCAGAAGGCGCTGGAAGAATGGGGCGCCTCGGTCGAGAAGGATTCCGGCGGCACCATCAAATACAAGGTTTACCCGGCTCAGCAGCTCGGCAAGGCGTTTGACCATTACGACATGGCGCGCGACGGCATCGCCGATCTCACCTACATCAATCCCGGCTATCAGCCGGGCCGCTTCCCGATCATCAGCGCCGGCGAGTTGCCGTTCCTGATGACGAACGCAAAGGGCGGCACGCAGGCGCTCGACGCCTGGTATCGCAAATACGCCGACAAGGAGATGAAGGACGTCAAGTTCTGTCTCGCCTTCGTGCATGATCCCGGCGCGTTCCATTCGCGGGCGAAGAAGATCCTGGTTCCCGGCGACATCAAGGGCATGAAGATCCGTCCGGCGCACGCCACCATGGCAACCTTCGTCACAATGCTCGGCGGCACCAACGTGCAGGCCGCCGCGCCGGAAGTCCGCGACATTCTCGACAAAGGCGTCGCCGATGCGGTGACATTCCCCTGGGGCTCGGTGCCGTTGTTCGGAATCGACAAGGTGACCAAGTATCACCTCGACATGCCACTTTACGTCACGACCTTCGCCTTCGTGTTCAACAAGGCGAAATACAATGAGATGTCGGCGGCACAGAAAAAAGTGATCGACAACCACTGCACGCCAGCAATGGGCGCTGAAAGTGGCGGCGCCTTGGGCCGATTTCGAGCATGCCGGCATCGCAAAAATCAAAGGCCGAGGCCGGCCATGAAGTCTATGAGCCGAGCGCAGCGCAGGTCGCCGAGTGGAAGAAGGCGGCTGAGCCGTCTGGCGAAGACCTGGGCCGACAACGTCAAGAAGGCGGGCGGCGATCCCGACGCCATCATGAAGGAATTGAAGGCGGAGCTGGCGAAAGTTCAAAGCGGCCTATTGATGGATTGGCTCGTACCGGCAGGTTGATCCGACTGAGATGACGGCGGCGTTCATCGCCGCCGTCCCTATTTTGCGCAGAAGCGGCCGGACAACCGGCGCGCGGCGAGGCATGACCAGCGCGTCTACCTCATGGATCGTTTCATCGATTCGATCGAGTGGATCGCCGCACTTTTTATCGGCATCGTCGCCGTCGACGTGTTCATCACCGTTCTGCTGCGCTATTTCTTCAGCATCGCCATTCCCGATGCCTACGACTTCGGGCAGCTCCTGCTCGGCATTTTGATCTTCTGGGGCATCGCCGCCACGTCCTACCGCGGCACTCACATCACCGTCGATCTCGTTTGGGCCAATGTCGCCCCGCGCTATCAGCGCTGGATTGACGTGTTTGCGACGCTTGTTCTGCTGTTTGTTGTGACGGTGCAGACCTATACGCTGTTCGACAAGGTCGTGAGCACGCGCGATGCCAACCTGCTGACCTTCGATCTGCGCTTACCAGTATGGCCCTTCTTCATGGTGGCGTGGATTGGCGACGTTGCCGCCGTGCTGCTGATTACAGTGCGCACCTACCGGCTGATCTTCCGGCCTGATCTGATGGCCGCCAGCCAGAACATTATTAAGCCGGTCGAATGAGCTTTGCCGCATGAGCACTGACGGCGTAGCGATAACGGGCTTCATCGTGCTGTTCGCGCTGATGCTGCTGCGTGTGCCGATCGGTATGGCGATGGGGCTTGTCGGCGTCAGCGGCTTTGCCTATCTCTCCGGTGGCGGCCCGGCGCTCAAGATCGTCGGCCACACCACCATGCGGACCGTGACCGACTTCAACTTCGCGGTCATTCCGCTGTTTCTGCTGATGGGATCGTTGGCAACGACGTCCGGCATGAGCCGGGAGCTATTCCGGGGCGCCAACGCATTTGTCGGCCATCTGCGTGGCGGGCTTGGCATTGCCACTATAGCGGCCTGCGGCGGCTTCGCCGCTATCTGCGGTTCCTCCGTTGCCACCGCAGCGACGTTCTCGCGCGTCGCCTATCCCGAAATGCGCCGCTATGGCTACCCACAGAGCTTTGCGACCGGCGTCATCGCGGCCGGCGGCACGCTCGGGATCATGATCCCGCCTTCCACGGTATTCGCTGTCTACGGACTCATCACCGAGCAGGACGTCGGCAAGCTGTTTGTCGCCGGCATCCTCCCGGGTATCCTCGCTGTGTTGATGTATATTGCGACGATCTCGATCATCGGCGCGCTCCGCCCGGGGTTTTTGCCTACCGGCCCGCGTAGCACCTGGGCGCAGCGGCTCGACGGCATCAGGGAGATCTGGGCGACCATACTCCTTTTCGCCTTCGTGATCGGCGGCATCTATGGCGGGCTGTTCACCGCTACCGAGGCCGCTGGCATGGGCGCCGGCGGCGCCTTCATTATTGGCGTTCTGCGACGGCGTTTGTCGCTCAACGATGTCCTGCGCTCGCTGCTGGAGGCAACCCGCACCACGGCGGCGGTGTTTACCGTGCTGATCGGCGCGCTGCTGTTCGGCTATTTCCTGACCATCACACAGACGCCGCAGAAGGTCACCGAGTTCCTCGGCTCGCTCGGGCTCGGCAGCTACGGCATCCTCACCATCATCATGGTGATGTACCTCGTGCTGGGCTGCCTGATGGATGCACTGGCGATGATCATCCTGACGGTTCCGATCATCTTTCCGGTGATCAAGGCGCTCGGCTTCGACCCGATCTGGTTCGGGGTGATCATCGTGATGACGGTCGAACTCGGCTTGATCCACCCGCCGGTGGGCATGAACATTTTCGTAATCAAGAGCGTCGTGGAGGATGCAAAGATATCGACAATTTTCTATGGCGTTCTGCCGTTTATCCTGACCGACCTGGTGCGGCTGGCGATCCTGATCGCCTTCCCGATCCTTGCGCTGTGGCTGCCCTCCCATATGTAGGTGAGCCGTGCTATATAGTTTGGGTCCCAACTATCTGGCCAAGGCCTGAGAATGGAACGCTCGTTCAAGAAGGAAGTGCAGGCGCTCAAGCTCGGTGACGGGGAAACCTTCCACGGCGAAGGCATCCTCGCAGTCACCAAGGCGTTGCTGCAGTCCGGCGTCTCCTATGTCGGCGGCTATCAGGGCGCGCCGGTCTCGCATCTGCTCGACGTTCTCGTCGATGCGGAAGACATCATGTCCGAGCTCGGCGTGCATCTGGAGACCTGCTCGAACGAGGCGTCGGCCGCGGCGATGCTGGGCGCTTCCATCAATTACCCGCTGCGCGGTGCGGTGACATGGAAGTCGATCGTCGGCACCAATGTGGCCGCCGACGCACTGTCCAATCTCGCTTCGCCCGGCGTCATCGGCGGCGCCATGATCATCCTCGGCGAAGACTACGGCGAAGGCGCCAGCGTCATCCAGGAACGCTCTTACGCGTATGCGCTGAAGTCCTCGATGTGGCTGCTCGATCCGCGTCCGGATCTTCCGTCGATCGTTCACACGGTCGAGAAAGGCTTCGAGCTGTCCGAGGCAAGCCATGCGCCGGTGATGCTGGAGCTGCGCATCCGTGCCTGCCATGCGACCGGCGAATTTACCGCGAAGAGCAATCGCAAGGGCGTCGTATCCGGCCTCGACAAGTTGCAAGGGCCGCCACGGTTCGAATATGGCCGGCTCGCGCATCCGCCGGTGATCTTTACGCAGGAGCGCCTGAAGGTCGACGAGCGGCTGCCGGCGGCACGCGCCTTCATCCGCGAACACAAGCTCAACGAGACGATTACCGGCGACTTGAACGACGTCGGCATCATCGTCATGGGCGGGCTCACCAACAGCGTGCTGCGCGCGCTCGAGCGCATGGAGCTCGCCGATGTGTTCGGCGCTTCCCGCATTCCGGTGCTCGTTCTCAACGTTGTCTATCCGCTGGTGCCGGAAGAGCTGCGGGCGTTCTGCGCGGGCAAGAGCGCCGTGCTGGTCGTCGAGGAAGGTTATCCCGACTATATCGAGCAGGCCGTCAACGTCGAGCTGCGGCGGGCGGACATCAATGCCCGCGTGCTCGGCAAAGGGCTGCTGCCGAATGCGGGAGAATATGCCTCCGATGTGCTGCTCGAAGGGCTTGCCGCATTTCTCCAGGAAACAAGGCCGAAAGGCATCGATGCCGACACGATCGCGAAGACCGCGCGCGGCCTGATCGCTCACAAGGCGGTCGCTGCGGCCGCGCTCGGTCCTTTGCCCCCTCGCCCGCCCGCCTTCTGCACCGGTTGTCCGGAGCGGCCAGTGTTCTCCGCCATCAAGTTGATGCAGCGCGAGCTTGGCCCGACGCATATCAGCGCCGACATCGGCTGCCATTCCTTTGCGACGTTCGCGCCGTTCTCGCTCGGCAACTCCATCCTCGGCTACGGCATGTCGCTTGCCAGTGCCGCAGCGGTGACCCCCAACATGGAGAAGCGCCCGATCGCGATCATGGGCGACGGCGGCTTCTGGCATAACGGCCTGATCACCGGCGTGGCCTCCAACCTTTTCAACAAAGGCGACGGCGTTCTGATCGTGATGCAGAACGGCTACGCGTCGGCGACCGGCCAGCAATACATCCCGTCGAGCGCGGCCAGCAAGGAAGGCCCGGCGCCCGGAATGGGCATCGAGCAGACTTTGCGTGCGATGGGCGTAAAATGGCTGCGCACGGTGCGCACTTACAGCGTCAGCACAATGGTGAAGACGCTGAAAGAGGCAATGAAAACCGCGGAACGCGGCCTGAAAGTCATTATTGCGGACGGCGAATGCCAGCTCGCGCGCCAGCGCCGCGTGCGCGCGGAAGATGCCGAGAAGCTCAAGCGCGGCGAGCGCGTCACGCGCACGCGATATGGAGTCGACGACGAGATCTGCACGGGCGATCATTCGTGCATACGCTTGTCCGGGTGCCCGTCGCTGACGGTGAAGCCCTCGCCCGATCCGTTGCGGACGGATCCAGTGGCCACGGTGATCGAAAGCTGTGTCGGATGCGGATTGTGCGGCGAAGTCGCACACGCAGCCGTTTTGTGCCCCTCGTTTTATCGTGCCGAAATCATTCGCAATGCGACCTGGCGCGACCGGTTCATGCACCGGCTGCGGCAGAAGGTGATCGGCTGGTTCGGCGGTTATGCCGGCGAGGGCGCGACATGATTTCGGCGCGCCCGATAACAATGCTGATCGCTGCCCTTGGCGGCGAAGGCGGCGGCGTGCTGACGCAGTGGATCGTATCGGCGGCGGCACAAGCCGGTTTCCCGGTGCAGAGCACCTCTATTCCGGGCGTCGCACAGCGGACCGGCGCCACGACTTATTACGTTGAGATCCTTCCGACCAAGATCGCAGACCTCAACGGCAAGCGCCCCGTGCTCGCGCTGACGCCCGGCGTCGGCGATATCGACATCGCAGTGGCAAGCGAATTGCTGGAATCCGGCCGCACGGTCGCGAATGGCTTCGTCACGCCGGACCGCACGCACGTCATCAGCTCGCTGAGCCGCTTCTACGCGATGGATGAAAAGATCGCGATGGGTGACGGACGCTTCGATCAAGACCAGCTCATCAAGATCATCAACGAGCATGCGAAAGATGCTCTCCTCGTCGACATGGATGCCCTGGCAAAGCAAAGCGGCTCGATCATCAATGCAGTGATGCTCGGCGCTATCGCCGGCTGCGGACGGCTGCCGCTCGCGCGCGAACAATTCGAGGCGGCCATTCGCGAGGATGGCAAGGCGGTCGACAGCAATCTTAAAGGCTTCCGTGCCGGTTACGATGCCGCTCGTGCAAAACTTCAGCCTGCGAAGCTTTCCGAAAAAAAGAACAAGGCCGCTGCAACGCCGGCGTTCGTTGAGCATGAGGTGGCACGTACCTTTCCGGCCGTCGCGCAGGCGACCGGGCTCGAAGGTATAAGGCGCCTTATCAATTACCAGAATGTCGCCTACGGCCGGCTTTATCTCGATCGCCTGAGGCCCGTCATCGCGGACGACCAGGCGACTGGCGCGCAAGGCAGATTACTGAAGGAAGTCGCTCGCCACCTCGCCGTGCGCATGTCCTACGAGGATGTCGTCCGTGTTGCGCAGGCGAAGATCGCGCCGGCCCGCATGCAGCGCATTGCGCGCGAGGAGCTGCGCGCGAATGGCGAACCCTTTTCCGTTCACGACTTTCTCAAGCCCGGGTATCGAAGAGCTTTGCCAATTGCTTCCGTCGTTCCTGGCGCGGCCCATCCTGCAAATGGCGGAGCGCAAAGGATGGCTTGGCCGGGTTTATTTCGGGATGGAGATCAATTCCACATCGATCAGTGGTTATCTGCGCTTCTGGCTGCTCGCCAAACTCCGCGCCCTGCGGCCCTATGGTCATCGCTACAAGCAGGAACAGCAACAAATCGACGACTGGCTCCGGCTGATCCGTGAGGCCGCGAAACATTCCGCCGAGCTGGCACTGGAAGTCGCCGAGTGCGCACGGCTGATAAAGGGCTATGGCGACACGCATTCGCGCGGGCTCGCCAACTATCGCGCCATCGAGGCGCGCGTGATCCGCCCCGCTTTGGCGGGCCAGATCCCCGCTTCGCGTGCAGCCGACGCTGTTGCGAGCGCACGCACCGCTGCCTTGGTCGACCCTGACGGCGAAAGCCTGACCAAGTGCCTCGCCGAGATCGATGGGCAGCCGGCGCTGCGGATTGCGGCCGAGTAGTCTGCAAGGCTGAGGTGCGCGCGCCTCCGTTGTCAGCCAATCCTCGGTCGAGTAAAACCGGGCCCACAAAACAAACGATAATCACGTCCGCGAGAACCGGACGTTTGAGGGGCGGAAATGGCCGCGACACCGACGGGACAACGGCCAACGATCGCCGCCGAAGCTTTCCTGCGAGCACTCGCCGACCACGGCACGGACTATTTTTTCGTCAATCCGGGCACCGACTTTCCGCCGATCGTCGAAGCTTTCAGCCGCGCCAAGAAAACCAACGCCAAGGTCCCGAAACCTATTCTGGTACCTCACGAGAATCTTGCCGTCGGGATGGCGCATGGCGCCTATATGATGACGGGCCGCCCGCAGGCGGTCATGGTGCACGTGAATGTCGGCACCGCGAACACAATCAACAACCTGACAAATTTGTCGCGCGACCGCGTCCCCCTGATCCTGGCTGCCGGACGTACGCCGATTACCGAGAAAGGCACATTCGGCTCGCGCTCACGTCCGATCCACTGGGCGCAGGAAATGTTCGATCAGGCCGGCATGGTGCGTGAGCTCGTGAAGTGGGATTACGAACTGCGCGTGCCGGGACAGATCGGCGATGTCGTGGCCCGCGGCGTCGAAGTCGCCATGGCTCATCCACGCGGGCCGGTTTATTTGGTGCTGCCACGCGAACCGCTTGCGGCTTCGTTGCCGGAGCCAGTTGGGCCTACGAAACCACGACCGCAAGCGGCCGCGGCCTATCCCGATCCCCGCACGATCGCAACATTGGCCGAATGGATTGCGGCCGCAGAGCGTCCTTTGATCGTCACTTCGACCTTGCCCGCCGAGGCCGTCCATCAACTCGAGCGCCTGGCCGAACGCTGCGCCATCCCGGTCGTCACGCACAACCCGCGCTCGGTGTGCCTGCCTTCGAGCCATTCCATGCATTTCGGATTCGAGCCCGGCACCCTGCTTGCCGATGCCGACCTCGTCATCGCGCTCGAGTCTGACGTGCCCTGGATCCCGCATCTGCAACATCCACCTGGCGGCTGCCGCGTTGCGCATGTCGGTGAAGATCCGTTCTATGTGCGCTATCCGATGCGGAGCTTCCCAAGCGATCTCGCTTTGCAGGCCGGCCCTGCGCAGGCGCTCGATGCGCTTGCGCGCGCCGTCGAGCCGCGCCTGCAGATGGCGGACGCGCGCATCGCGGCCCGCCGCGCGCGCCTGACCGAACGTATGCGGACACGGCGCGCACAATTGGCAAAGGATTCAGCCGCCGGCACGACGATCTCGCCGGAATATCTGTCGCGCGTCATCGGCGAAACAGTCGGCAAAGACGCCGTCATCATCAACGAATATCCGCTGCGACCGGACCATTGTGCGCGCGAAAAGCCGGGCACGTTCTTCGCGCTCGGGCCTGCAGGCGGACTTGGATGGGGATTCGGCGCTGCGCTCGGTGCAAAGCTCGCAGCGCCCGACAATTTCGTGGTCGCGACCCTTGGCGACGGCTCCTACATGTTCGCCAATCCGATGGTCGGACATTGGGTGTCCGCCGTCCAGAATCTACCCATCCTGACGATCGTATTCAACAACAGCCGCTACGGCGCCGTTCGCCGCGCCACGCTGTCGATGTTCAAGGACGGCGTGGCAGGCGAGAACGATGGCCGCACGTTTGCCGACCTCGATCCCTCACCGCCGTTCGAAGAAATGGCCCGTGCACAAGGCGCCCATGCCGAGCGCGTGGAAAAGCCCGCCGACCTGCCTGAGGCACTTTCGCGCGCGCGCAACGCCATCATCAATGAAAAGCGGCAGGCGATACTCAACGTCATCACCCCCTATTGAACGGATTCAGTATCCAGAAAGTTCGAAGTCACGGAGAACGAGCACATGCGCATCGATGCCTATACCCATTTCATCCCGGAAAAATTCTTCAACAAGATCGTGGAGAGTGGCCATGCCGACATTGGCAAGCGCGTGCGCGAGATCCCGTGCATTCATGATCTCGATATCCGCCGCAAGATCGTCGACGGATTCAAGGACTATGCGCAGATCCTTTCCTACCCGATGCCGCCGCTGGAGGTCATGACCAAGGGCGACGGCAAACTGACGGAGGAATACACCAAGCTCGTAAATGACGGCTTCGCCGAGATCTGCCAGAAATATCCCGATCAGTTTCCCGGCTGGGTCGGACAGGCGGCGCTGATTGCGCCCGATGGCGGCGTGCGCGAGGCCGAACGCGCGCTCAAGAACGGCGCGCTCGGCGTGCAGATCTACACCAACATCGCCGGCAAGCCGCTCGACGATCCGGCGTTCGAGCCGTTCTTCGAGGCGATGAACAAGTCCGGCAAGCCGGTCTGGATGCATCCGGCGCGCGCCGCCAATTTCCCCGACTATCTCACCGAGAAGAAATCGAAGTACGAGATCTGGTGGACGTTCGGCTGGTCCTACGAAACCGCAGCGGCGATGGCCCGGCTCGTCTTCTCGGGCATCATGGACAAGTACCCGAACCTGAAGATCATCACGCACCATTTCGGCGGCATCGTACCCATGCTGGAAGGCCGCATCGGCCCAGGTTGGGACCAACTCGGCGCGCGCACATCGGACGAAGATCTGAGCGTGATTTTGAAGCGCCTGAAGAAGCGGCCGCTCGACTACTTCAAGCACTCGTTTTATGCCGACACAGCCGTGTTCGGCGGCGTGCCGGCAACACATGCTGGTCTTGCGTTCTACGATCTCGACAAGATCGTGTTTGCGTCCGACTGCCCCTTCGATCCCGAAAAGGGAACCATGTACACGCGCGAAACGCTGCGCATTATCGAAGGCATTGATATGCCGGCAGCCGACAAGGAAAAAATCTGGCACGGCAATCTCGAACGCATTACGGGCGTGAAGTTCAAAAGCTGAGGCTCGTCATCGGCTTTTCTGCTTTTTAGCGAAAGAAAGTCGTGGATGCCCGGCACAAAGCCGGGCATGACGCCCTGCTTTCGGCTCGTCGCGCGGCCGCCTTCTGGTAACCTTCGCGCCCATGGCGCTCCCGCGACCCATCGGCCAGCCCGAACCTGACGCATCCGGAATTCCGCCGCAGAACGGCGAAGCCGGTCGCGTTACTCCAATGATGGAGCAATATCAGGACATCAAGGCCGCCCATCCGGACTGCCTGCTGTTCTACCGGATGGGCGATTTCTACGAGTTGTTCTTCGCGGATGCCGAGGTTGCCTCGCGCGCGCTCGGCATCGTGCTTACCAAGCGCGGCAAGCATCTCGGCGCCGATATTCCGATGTGTGGCGTGCCGATCGAACGCGCCGACGAATATCTGCACCGTCTGATCGCGCAGGGCCACCGCGTCGCCGTGTGCGAGCAACTTGAAGATCCGGCCGAGGCGCGCAAACGCGGCGCCAAAAGCGTCGTGCGGCGCGACGTTGTGCGTCTGGTCACGCCCGGCACGCTCACCGAAGATTCGCTGCTCGATGCGAAGCGGAACAATTATCTGCTCGCGGTCGCGCGCGCGCGCCTGTCCTCGGCCGGCGACGCCAGCCGCTTCGCGCTTGCCTGGATCGATATTTCGACCGGTGAATTCCGCGTTTCCGAATGCGACCGGGCAACGCTGCCCGCCGAGATCGCGCGGCTCGAGCCCGGTGAAATCATCGTCTCGGACGCGCTTTACGGCGAGCCCGATCTCGCCACGTTCTGGCGCTCGCTGCCGGCGGTGACCCCGCTCGCGCGCGACGTTTTCGACGGCGCCACTGCCGAGCGGCGGCTGACGTCATTCTTCGCGGTGTCGACCAGCGAGGCTTTCGGCGCGCTGACGCGGCTTGAGATCACGGCCGCCGCAGCGTGCGTGACCTATGTCGAACGCACGCAGATCGGCCAACGGCCGCCGTTGTCGCCGCCTTTGCGCGAGAGCGCCGGGGCCAGCATGGCGATTGATCAGGCGACCCGCGGCAATCTCGAACTGATGCGCACGCTGTCCGGAGACCGGCGCGGCTCCCTGCTCGATGCCATCGACCGCACGGTGACCGCGGCCGGCTCGCGGCTGCTCGCCCAGCGACTGTCGGCGCCGCTGACCGATCCGGAACAAATTGCCAGGCGGCTCGACTCGGTCGCAAGTTTTGCCGGCGATGCGGCAGCGCGCGCAGAAACCCGCTCGCGCCTGCACGCCGCACCGGATCTTGCCCGCTCGCTGTCGCGATTGGCCGTTGGCCGTGGCGGGCCGCGCGATCTTGCCGCCATCCGCGACGGCATGCTGGCGGCCGCCGACCTTGCCCGCGCGCTTGCTTCGCTCAAGGACAAGCCCGCCGAGATTGCCGCCGCAATGCAAGCCTGCCGCAAGCCGGACGGTATGCTGGCCGCCGAATTGTCCGCCGCGCTCGCTGCCGAACTGCCGGCCTTCAAGCGCGACGGCGGCTTCGTCCGCGAAGGCTATGACAAGGCTACTCGACGAGATCCGCGCGCTCCGCGATGAATCGCGCCGCGTGATCGCGGCGCTGCAGGCGCGGTATGCCGAGGATACCGGAATTCGCATTCTCAAGATCAAGCACAACAACGTGCTCGGCTATTTCGTCGAAGTAACGGCGCAGCACGGCGAACGCCTGATGGGCGCACCGTTCAACGGCACATTCATTCACCGGCAAACGCTCGCCGGACAGGTGCGCTTCACCACCACCGAACTCGGCGAGCTCGAGGCGAAGATCGCCAGCGCCGCCGAGCGCGCCCTCGGCCTGGAGCTGGAGATTTTCGAGCGGCTGGTCGCGGCCGTGATGGCGCAGAGCGTCAACATCAAGGAATGCGCCGAAGCGCTTTCCGCGCTCGACGTCGCAAGCGCGCTCGCGCACCTTGCCGTCGAGCGCGACTACGTACGGCCGCAGGTCGACGACAGCCACACATTCGTTATCGATGGGGGCCGTCATGTGGTCGTGGAGCAGGCGCTGTCGCGCGACGGCACGCCGTTCATCGCCAATGACTGCGACCTCTCGCCACCGCCGCAAACCGGCGCCGGCCGCATCTGGCTTCTCACCGGTCCCAACATGGCCGGCAAATCCACCTTTCTGCGACAGAACGCGCTGATCGCAGTCCTCGCGCAGATGGGCAGCTTCGTTCCCGCCAAGCGGGCACATATCGGCGTTGTCGATCAACTGTTCTCGCGCGTCGGCGCCGCCGACGATCTTGCCCGCGGGCGTTCAACCTTCATGGTCGAGATGGTGGAAACCGCCGCCATCCTCAATCAGGCGGGCGAGCGCGCGCTGGTGATCCTCGACGAGATCGGCCGTGGCACCGCCACCTTCGACGGATTGTCGATCGCATGGGCGACGGTCGAGCACCTGCACGACGTCAACAAATGCCGCGCGCTGTTCGCCACACATTTCCACGAGTTGACTGCCCTCGCTGGCAGGCTCGACCGGCTGCACAACGCAACGGTGCGCGTGAAGGAATGGCAGGGCGACGTCGTCTTCCTGCACGAAGTTGTCGCAGGCGCCGCGGACCGCTCCTATGGCATCCAGGTCGCGAAGCTTGCCGGCCTGCCGCCAAGCGTGATCGAGCGCGCCAAACTGGTGCTGGCCAAGCTGGAGCAGGAAGACCGCGCCGCGCCGAAGGGCTTCGAGGATCTGCCGCTGTTCGCGGTTCCCCAAAAAGCCCCTCAGGAAAAGCCGGAATCGGCCGAGGATTTGCTTGGTGCCGCCCTCGCTGCGATCAACCCCGACGACCTGTCGCCGCGTGAGGCGATGGAAGCGCTTTATATGCTAAAAGCGAAGCTGACGGGTACGCGTAAACCTTAGACACCATGATGAATATTGCCGAGAGAAAGCAGGCAACCGCGCCGGCGGAGGCGCAACGCTGGCTTGAAAGCTTTGAGGCTGCGTTATCGGCACGGGACGCTGCCGCGGCAGCAGGACTGTTTCTGGATGACGGCCTCTGGCGAGATGTCCTGGCATTCACCTGGACCATCCAGACGATGGCCGGCCGGTCTGCGATCGAACCGACCCTGCGTGAGACGCTGTCGCGCACGCAGGCGAGAAACTTTCATATTCCGGACAAGCGAACGCCGCCGCGCTGGATATCCCGCGCCGGCGAGGAAAATATCGAAGCGCTGTTCGAATTCGAAAGTGCCTTCGGTCCCTGCGCGGGCGTGCTGCGACTGAGACCCGATGGCCAGGGCAAGCTGCGCGCCTGGACCCTGAATACGAACCTGCAAGAACTCAGAGGTTACGAAGACGAATTCAAGCGGCGCGGCGAGCCCGAATTCGACGCGCGACTTCGGCGCGGAGAACTGGGCCGATCGTCTGAGAAAACAACGCGCATTCTCCGAAAATGACCCTGCTGTGATTGTCGTTGGCGGCGGGCAAGCCGGACTATCCATTGCGGCACGCCTTCATCAGCTTGGCATCAACACGCTGATCATCGATCGGCATGGGCGCATCGGCGACAACTGGCGCACGCGCTATCATTCGCTGACGCTGCACAATGAAGTGCATGTCAACCACCTGCCCTACCTGCCATTTCCGCCGACATTTCCCGTCTACATCCCGAAGGACAAGCTCGCCAACTGGTTCGAATCCTATGTCGAGACGATGGAGCTCAATTTCTGGACCGGCACTGAACTCGTCGCAGGCACTTATGATGACAAGAAGGCGGAATGGCGCGTGACCCTGCGCCGGAGCGACGGAACGGAACGCGTCATGCGCCCGCGCCATCTCATCTTTGCGACCGGCGTAAGCAGCATTCCTTACACGCCTGGTCTGCCCGGACTTGATACGTTTGGCGGCACCAAGGTGCACTCGGGCGATTTCAAGAACGCCGAGCAATGGAAAGGCCGCAAGGCGCTGGTGCTCGGGACCGGCACCAGCGGCCATGACGTCGCGCAGGAGCTGCACGCGCACGGCGCGAAAGTCACCATGATCCAGCGCAGCAAGACCCATGTGGTGAGTCTGAAGGAAGCACAGAGCGTTTACGCGATCTACTCGGAAGGCATTCCGTTTGATGATTGTGACCTGCTCGCCACCTCGTTTCCCTATCCGGTTCTGAGGCGTTCGTATCAGCTCTCCACCGCAAAAGGCCGGAAGGTAGACAACAATCTGATCAATGCGCTCGAGAAGCGCGGATTCAAAACCTGGCTGGGCGAAGACGAAACCGGCTTCCAGATGATGTATCTGCGCCGCGGCGGCGGCTACTACTTCAACGTGGGATGCTCGGAATTGATCATCTCCGGCGACATCGGCCTCCTTCAGTATGCCGATATTGAAACATTCGTACCGGAGGGCGTGCGGCTGCACGACGGGAGCATCGTGCCGGCCGAACTTCTGGTTCTTGCCACCGGCTACAAGAACCAGCAGGAAACCGTCCGCCGCTACCTCGGCGATGCCATAGCCGACCGCGTCGGCCCGGTCTGGGGCTTCGACAAGGGCGGCGAGCTGTGCAACATGTGGCGGCGCACGGCGCAGCCCGGACTCTGGTTCACGGCCGGAAGCCTCGCGCAGTGCCGTATTTTCTCGCGCTACCTCGCATTGCAGATCAAGGCATTGGAAGAAGGGTTACGGCAATAGTTTGCGCTGACGCAGGACCCACAGCAGCGCGTTCCAGCCGATGCCGATGCTCAGTCCGATTGCATAGGACCACCACACGCCGATCGGCACGGCCAGCAGATGCACGGTGAGCAGGCCGAGGCCCAGCCCGATCAGCGGCGTCAGCACGTGCGCAGCGACGCTTGCCGCTGCCGGTCCGCCAATGCGCGGATGCAAGATGATGAAGAACGAGCCCATGGCCACCGGGAAAAAGGCGAACGTGCCTGAAAAATAGGAGCCGATCGAGCTGCTCGCCGCCGTGACCAGCACGACACAGAGCGTCACCACGCCGGCGCGCCAGGCAAGGTCGGTGCCGCTCAGTTCGATACGCTTCACCGCGCCGGCGATTCGAAAGCGGCCCGCAGCAGCGATCGCGATCGGATAAATGACAGCGTTCAGCAAGACCGCACCGATTGCATTCCACTCCACCAGCCGCAACAGGAACACGATGACAAGCCACACGAGGAATGCGCCTCCGAGGCTGAGCTGCAGTGAATGCCGTTGCGCCAGCGCGGCATAAGTCAGCGCAAAGAACGCGCAGGCGGCGTTCGCGATCAGGCTCCCTACTGCACTTTGTGCGATGAATTCGGGCGGATGCTCAAGCGCGAGGATGATCATTGCCGCGCCGCCGGCGGTCGGCAGCGCCGCGACGAGCGAGCCAATGAACGGACCGCTGCGCTCCACGATGATTGATGCCGCCACCACGATCGAGGCGGTCATCAGAATTTTCAGCAGCAATCCGAAGAGAAACAGCGACATAAGCTAAACCGCGACTCCGTGCCGGCGCGCCGCCAGGACCGCAAGACTCCAGCCGATCGATGTCGCCAGCGCCAGCGAAAGTCCCGCCACGACACCGAGGGGCTCGGCGGTCAGATGCAGCACCATGCAGGCTATGCCAAAACCGAGCAGGCCGAGCGGCGCATTGGCCAGCACCGCTGCAGTCGGCTTGCCGCCGGCGCGCCGATGCAGAATGAGGATGATACTGGTGAGCACGACCGGAAACACCGCCAGCAGCCCGCTGCCATATGATCCGATGCGGAAGCTGAATGTAACGACGATGCCGACCAGGACTGCGACCATCACCGCACGCAAAGCGTAGTCGTACCAGCGCGGTTGCTGCCGCGGCATCCGCGTGTGGCGGAACGGCCGAACGACCCACATCCCCACCACAATCGCAGCTGCGTTAATCATAAGCGCGGGACCAAGCGACCAATGGCTGGCGGTTATGATCGCCGTCAGCACAATCCACACGACATAGGTTCCGCCCAAACTGATGGCGAGCGATCGCCGCTGAGCCAGTACGCAATAGACCACCGTGAAGATGACATTCGCCGCATTGACGGCAAGGCTCGCCACCGCGCTTTGCGAGATGAATTGTGCGTCGTGATCGAGCGCAAGAAATACGTAAACCGGCCCCGCCCCGATCGGCAGCGTCGCGACCAGCCCGCCGACCAGCGGGCCGGCACGCTCGGCCGTAATTGTCGCCGCCAGCACGAAAGCGGCGGTGATGGCCATTTTGACGATGAGCGTGAGGGCAAAATACAGGTCGGGAGGCATCTGGGGCGGCGCACATGACCACGCCATCAAACGCGGCGCAAGTTGCAACCATGCATAGCAGATCGTCTGCTGCTAGACGCGCGAAAGCTTTATGTCGACCGGCGGTCCGTTCTTGATCGTTTGATAGACTACGCAATAGCGCTCGGTGAGCTTGAGCAGCTGATCGAGCTTGTCCTGCGGTGCGTCGGTGTCGAGATCGAAGCGCAGACGGATTTGCGCAAAGCCGACCGGCGCATCCTTGGCCACGCCGAGCGTTCCGCGAAAATCGAGATCGCCTTCCGCCGAGACACTGGCTGACTTGAGCGGAATATCGAGCGCCGTCGCCACCGCCTTCATGGTGACGCCGGCGCAGGCAACCAGCGCTTCCAGCAGCATGTCGCCGGAGCAAAGTTCCAGGCCCGAACCTCCCGTCGCCGGGTGCAGGCCCGCGATCGCGAGCGTGCGTCCCGTTTCGACCTTGCAAGCGATGTTGGCGTCGTCAAGGTTGCCCTTCGCCTTGAGCGTTATGTGGGCGGCTTTCGGGTCGTTTTTGTAGCGCTCCTTGATCGGCGCCTGCAGCGCGCGGAGCCTATTTGCATCCATGGTGCGTCCCTCAATTCGGCGTCAGCACCACGCGGCCGATCACTTTGCCGGCACGAAGCTGATCCATCACCGCATTCACATCTTCGAGTGGACGGGTTGCAACAGGGACCGGCGGGATGCCGGTACGCCGAACAAGCTCGATCACTTCCTTCATCTCGGGCAGGCTGCCGACATAGGAGCCCTGGATCGTCAGTGCGCGCATGGGAATCGGCGGCAACGACACCGTCAGATCGCCACCATAAAGTCCCACGACGACGTATTTGCCACCTTTGATCAGGCTGTCATAGCCGACACGCGCGCTTTGCGAGGAGCCTACAAGATCGATCACGCCCCAGGCGCCGCCATTGGTCATGTCGATAATTTGCTGTGATGCATCGGCTGCGCCGCCATCGACGACTTTTGCGGCACCCGCCTTCTTCGCGGCATCGCGCTTCACCGGATCGATGTCGACCACGATGGCGCTGTGGCCTCCCATCGCCTTGTGCAAGGCAAGGCACATGAAGTCCTAGACCGCCGGCACCGATGATCACCGTCGGCTCGTTTTTCAGCGTCGAAATTTTTTTCAGGGCGCCATACGTCGTGACGCCAGAACATGCGAGTGGCGCTGCGCGTTCGGGCGGCAGGTCGCCGATATCGAACAGATAGCGCGGATGCGGGACCATCAGGTAATCGGCGTAACCGCCGTTGGAAAAGACGCCGAGGCTCCGCATCGCGCGGCAGAGATTTTCCTCGCCGCGCTGACATGGACCGCAGGTGCCGCAGCCGATCCACGGATGCGCGAGTCGGCGGTCACCGACCTTGACGCCCTTGGCATCTGGGCCGAAGGCGACGACCTCGCCGACGTTTTCGTGGCCAAGCGTAACCGGAAGCTTCATGCCGCGATCGGCAAGGCTCATCCGCTTGCCGCCGCCCAGATCGAACCACCCATCGGCGAGGTGCAAATCGCTGTGGCAGACGCCTGCGGCCAGGACCTTCAGCAGGACTTCTGTGCCTTTCGGCTCCGGCGTGGGCTGCTCATTGAGTTGCAACGGCTGACCGCAAACGCAGACCTGGAACATGCGCATCGTGTTTAGTCTCCCCGCATGGCTGGATGTCACGACACCGAACCACACTCCGCGGCTGCCGTCACCAGCCCCGCGGAGGCCTCAAAATCGGGCATTGCAAGAAATATCTCCGTTGGGCGGGTGACTTACCTTCCCGCCTCCGCTATCCGATGGACCCATGGCATCGCTTGCACTCGACCAGGAACAACGCCCAGCCGCCGAACGAACCTCGCGTGGGTCGGTCGAACTGATTGATGTGCGCGCAATTGCTGCCGATCTCGAAAAGCTCGCCAAGCTTCACACCGGCAACGAGCGCGACCTGCGCTCCTTGGTGGCGCAAAAACTCAAGGTTGCATTGAGCGATGGCCGCGCCAAGGCCGAGCAGCTGCTGCTCAAAGACCGTCACGGGCGGCGCTGCGCCGAGCGCCTCTGCAGGATGGAAGACGAGATCATCCGCATCCTGTTCGAATTCGCGCGTAGACACCTTTATCCGTCGCAAAACCCCAGCGAAGCCGAACGCATGGCGGTCGTCGCGACCGGCGGCTACGGCCGCGGGCTGCAGGCGCCGGGCTCAGACATCGATCTGTTGTTCCTGTTGCCCTACAAGCAGACCGCATGGGGCGAGTCGATCGCCGAGGCCATTCTCTATTGCCTGTGGGATCTCGGGCTAAAGGTCGGCCATGCTACTCGCTCGGTCGACGAATGCATCCGCCAGGCCAAGGCGGACATGACCATCCGCACCGCTATTCTCGAAGCGCGCTTCCTCCTCGGCGACCGCAAATTGTTCGACGAGCTGGTGACCCGCTTCGACAAGGACATCGTTCGCAATACCGCCCCCCAATTTGTCGCGGCCAAGCTTGCGGAGCGCGAAGACCGTGTGCGCCGGAGCGGACAGTCACGCTACCTGGTCGAGCCGAACGTGAAAGACGGCAAGGGCGGATTGCGCGACCTGCACACGTTGTTCTGGATCGCCAAATACGTTTACCGCGTGCGCGAGCCGGACGAGCTGATCAAAAGCGGGGTCTTCGACAAGCAGGAATACCAGTTGTTCCGACGCTGCGAGGACTTCCTCTGGTCGGTGCGCTGCCACATGCACTTTCTCATGGGTCGTGCCGAAGAGCGGCTGTCGTTCGACATCCAGCGCGAGATCGCGGTGCGGCTGGGCTACACCGAGCATCCCGGCCTACAGGACGTTGAGCGCTTCATGAAACATTACTTCCTGATCGCCAAGGATGTCGGCGACCTGACGGCCATCCTGTGCGCCGAACTGGAAGACAGTCACGCCAAGAGCGTTCCCGTGCTCAGCCGCGTCATGGAGCGTTTTCGGCCGGTTAAGCGCCGCAAGCTTGCTGAGAGCGACGACTTTATCGTCGACAAGAACCGCATTCTGCTTGCACACCCGAACGGCTTCAAGCGCGATCCGGTCAACCTGATCCGTATTTTCCAGCTGGCGCAGAAGCACAATCTGGCCTTCCACCCTGATGCCATGCGCGCGATCACCCGCTCGCTCAAATTGGTCGACGCCAAGCTGCGCGAAAACAAGGAAGCCAACCGGCTCTTTCTTGAGATCCTGACATCCAAGAACGATCCGGAGACCGTGCTGCGGCGGATGAACGAGGCCGGCGTGCTCGGCCGCTTCGTGCCGGCCTTCGGGAAAATCGTCGCGATGATGCAGTTCAATATGTACCACCACTACACGGTGGACGAGCATCTCCTACGCTGTATCGGCGTGCTTGCCGAAATCGAACGGGGCAGCAGCAATAAATCGCCGCTCGCAAATGAGCTGATCCACAAGATTTTGCCCGAGCATCGCGAGCTGCTCTATGTCACGCTGTTTCTGCACGACATCGCCAAGGGCCGGCCGGAAGACCACTCGATCGCCGGCGCGCGTGTTGCCCGGAGGTTCTGCCCGCGCGTGGGCTTTTCAGCTGCCGACACAGACACCGTGGCCTGGCTGATAGAGAATCACCTCGTGATGTCGAGCGTGGCGCAGTCGCGCGACCTCTCCGATCGCAAGACGATCGAGAACTTCGCCGCCACCGTTCAGTCGGCCGAACAACTCAAGTTACTTACGATTCTCACGACCGCGGATATCCGCGCGGTCGGCCCCGGCGTGTGGAACGGCTGGAAAGCTCAATTGATCCGCACACTATACTATGAGACCGAACCTGTGCTGACCGGCGGCTTCTCCGAAGTCAACCGCGCCCAGCGCGTCGCCATCGCGCAGAATGAATTCCGCGAGGCGATGAAGAGCTGGCCGCAGGAGCGGCTCGAAGCCTATATCGCCAAGCATTATCCGGCCTATTGGCTCAAGGTCGATCTGCCACACAAGATTGAACACGCCAATTTCGTGCACGCCACCGAAGATGCCGACAAACGCCTTGCAACGTCGATCGCGTTCGATGCAGAGCGTGCCGTTACGGAGCTCACGCTGCTTGCGCCCGACCATCCCTGGCTGCTGTCGATCATCGCAGGCGCTTGTGCTCTGGCCGGCGCCAACATCGTCGACGCGCAGATCTACACCACGACCGATGGCCGCGCGCTCGATACGATCTCGTTGTCGCGTGAATTCGACCGCGACGAAGACGAAGAACGCCGTGGGCAACGCATCGCCAACTCGATCGAAAAGGCCCTTCGTGGCGAGTTGAGGCTGCCGGATGATGTGGTCACCAAAAGATCGCCACCCAAAGGCCGTATCCGCGCTTTCGCGGTGGAGCCGTCAGTCACCATCAACAACCAATGGTCTCACCGCTACACGATGGTCGAGGTCACGGGCCTCGATCGCACCGGCCTGCTCTATGAACTGACGGCAACGCTGTCCAAGCTTAACCTCAACATTGCCTCCGCACATGTCGCCACGTTCGGCGAACGCGTGGTGGACGTGTTCTACGTGACGGATTTGATGGGCGCGCAGATCACCTCCCCGACCCGGCAAGCCGCGATCAAGCGTGCCCTGGTCGCCCTCTTTGCATCCGGCGAGGAAGACAAGCAGGCAAAGACGGTAGCGCCCCGAGCAGCGCAAAGCGCCTGATTTCCACGCGATTTCCGGCTTAACGGCCCCTTAAATCGCCACGCATAGCGTGACACCGGGGGCCGGCGACCTGTGTCCGCCGGCGTGAAACGGGTCGCGTGATGGCGTCGAAACGGGGACAAGCAGGCGCGCGCCGGGAGCCGGTGTTCGACAAGAGTCCGGAGCTGCACGTTTCCGCCGACGATCGACCCGCGCCGACCGAGGAAAGGCCCGTTTCGAAAAGCAGACCGCCGGCGAAGCGCCGCAAGACGCGCGCGCGCAAGTCACGCCCGGCCCGCGGTAAGCGGGCGCTCATCGTCCGCCTTGCATATTGGACGCTGGTCGTCGGCCTTTGGGTTGCGATCGGCGGCGCCGGTTTCGTTGCCTGGGTCGGCGCTCATCTGCCGCCGATCCAGTCGCTGGAAATTCCCAAACGCCCGCCGTCGATCCAGATCGTCGACTTCCAGGGCCGTGCGCTGGCCCGTCGCGGCGACCTTGCCGGCGCGCCGCTGCCTTTGAAGGAATTGCCGGCCTACGTTCCCAAAGCCTTCATCGCCATCGAGGACCGGCGCTTCTACGAGCATAGCGGCGTCGATCCCTTGGGCATCGGCCGCGCCTTGATCGCCAACGTCCTCCACCGCGGCGTTGCCCAGGGTGGTTCGACGATCACGCAGCAGCTCGCAAAAAATCTTTTCCTCACGCAGGAACGCACGATCAATCGCAAACTGCAGGAGGCGCTTCTCGCGATCTGGCTCGAGCGCAAGTTCTCCAAGACGCAGATTCTCGAACTCTATCTTAACCGGGTTTACTTCGGCTCGGGCGCCTACGGCATCGAACAGGCTTCGCAGCATTATTTCGGAAAGTCGGCGCGCCAGATCACGGTCGCCGAGGCTGCACTGTTGGCGGGGGTCGTGAAATCACCGTCGCGTCTTGCCCCCACACGCAACTTCGACGGTGCCGAAAAGCGTGCGAAGGCCGTGCTCGCCGCCATGGCGGAGCTCAAATTCATATCGCATTCGACCGAGCGCACCGCTTTGGCGCGCCCACCGCGCATCGTGGCGCAGGCGAACACCGGCTCCGTCAACTATGTCGCAGACTGGGTCATGGACGCGCTCAACGACACGCTCGGTCGCGTCGAAGAGGACATCGTCGTGCAAACCACGATCGATGCGAACCTGCAGGCCAATGCGGAGAAAGCGCTAACCGACGAGCTTGCGCAGAAGGGCGACAAGAACAGTGTCGGACAGGGTGCGCTCGTGGCGATGACGCCGGATGGCTCGGTTCGGGCCTTGGTCGGCGGCCGCAATTACGCCGACAGCCAGTTCAACCGTGCGGTGTCGGCGAAACGCCAACCCGGCTCCGCCTTCAAGCCGTTCATTTACCTGACCGCGATCGAACACGGGCTCACGCCCGACAGTGTGCGTGAGGACCGTCCGATCAACGTCAAAGGCTGGCAACCGGAAAACTACAGTCATGAATATTTCGGGCCAGTGACACTGACGAAGGCACTCGCCCTTTCGCTCAACACCGTTTCGGTGCGGCTGACACTGGAATTCACTCCGCTGGCAGTGATCCGCACCGCCTATCGCCTCGGCATCGCCTCAAAGCTCGAGCCCAATGCCTCGATTGCGCTTGGCACCTCGGAAGTCTCGATGCTGGAGCTTGTCGGTGCCTATGCGACATTCGCCAACGGCGGCTACGCGCTGGTCCCGCATGTCGTCCAGAAGATCACCGCCGCGAACGGCAAGGTGCTCTATGCGCGTAATACGGGCCAACTCGGCCGCATCGTCGAGGCACGTTACGTGGCGATGATGAACCAGATGATGGCCGAGACGCTCACAATCGGCACCGCGCACAAGGCGGCATTGCCAGGCTGGCCCGCGGCCGGGAAAACCGGAACGTCGCAGGATTTCCGCGATGCCTGGTTCATCGGCTATACCGCGCATCTCGTGACCGGCGTCTGGCTCGGCAACGACGATGGCACGTCAACAAAGCACGTAACCGGGGGCGGCTTGCCGGTCGAGATCTGGAGCCGGTTCATGCGCGGCGCCCATCAGGGCGTGCCGGTCGCAAGCCTGCCTGGCGCGTCCGGTGGCGGCAGTCTCTTCTCGGGATTGTTCGGCAACGGCTCGCGCCCGGTACCGCCCGCGCCGGTGCAACCGGTTGCCGCCACGCGCGCGGCCACGACTGGAACCGGCGGCCTCGACAGCTGGCTGCTTAACGGCCTCTTCGGCCGCCGCTAGTGCTTTGCGGCATGGGCGCGAAGCCCGCGCGTCGCCAGCCAGAGCCCAAGCGTTGCAAACCCCATCGTGGCGACGCCGAGCGCGAGCGGCCAGGCACTTTGTCCGAGGAACCATCCGACCGCCGCCCCGCACACCGCTGCCGCAGTTTGCTGCAAAAATCCGAACAGCGACGATGCTGCCCCGGCCCGTTCGGGAAACGGCGTCATCGCACCGGCGATGCCCTGCGGCAGCACCATGCCAAGGCCGGCAAGATAAACCGCCATCGGAAGAACCAGCGACATGGAGGACACAAGTCCGAACGCAACTGCGGCGACCATCGCCAGCCCCCCGGCAGCGCAGGCGTAACCGCCTAATCCGAGGACCCCATCCAGTCCGAGGCGAATGACCAGCCGGGCGGCGATCGCCGAGCCAGTCATATAGCCGACCGAACCGAGCGCGAAGGCGACACCGAAATCAAACGGCGCGAGGCCATAGAGATCCTGCAGCACGAACGCCGACCCGGAAATCCAGGCGAAGAGACCGGCATAGCTCGCCGATGTAATGGAGAGATAAGCAAGGTATGCCGGATTGCGCCCGACGATTCGATACGACCGAAGCATTGACGGAAGCGATACCGGTTCGGCGGCGCGCGTTATTCAATGTTTCAGGCAGGAGCGCCCAGACGACTGCGGCGCCGGCAAATCCAGCGCCGACCAAGGCGAGAAACGTCACGCGCCAGCCAAAGGCGGTCTGTATGAGACCGCCAAGAATCGGCGCCAGCACCGGCGCGAGCGCCATCACCGAACCGATCACCGACAATTCGCGCCCGGCATGCGCTCCCGAATAGATGTCGCGCACAATCGCACGCGTGAGCACGATGCCGCCGGAGCCGCCGAGCGCCTGAAACGCGCGCGCGACGATCAGCATCTCGATCGACGTTGACAGGGCGCAGGCAAGGCTCGCCGCGCAGTAGAGCGCAATCGCTCCGATCAACACCGGTTTGCGGCCGTGCCGGTCGGACACGGGGCCATAGATAATCTGGCCTGCCGCAAAGCCGATCAGGTAGGCAGAAATCGTAAGCTGCACCTGCGCGGACGAGGCGCCGAGCTGCCGCGCGATGTCCGGCAGCGACGGCAGATACATGTCGGTCGTCAGCGGACCGACCGCACTCAGGCCAGCCAGCAACGCCGTGAGCGCGAAAGTTCCTGGACGCAGCATGGAGGGGTGGTCCCAAAATTTCTTAGTCAGGAATTTTCGTTCATGCCGTACTGATGCAGGTCGGCACCATGCGCGTTGAGCCAAGCCTTTGCGCGCGCCATGTCGGGGCAAGTTTTTTCAACCAGCCGCCAGAAGCGCTGCGAGTGATTCATCTCGATGAGATGGGCGACCTCGTGCGCGACGAGATAATCGAGCACGAATGCCGGCGCGAGAATGAGTCGCCACGAATATGAAAGGACGCCGGTCGATGAACACGAGCCCCACCGACTTGATTGATCGCGCACCGAAACGCGCTTGATGGTGACACCAAGCACCTGCGCCGCCATCCGGCTTGCCGTCTCCAAGTCGCGTTTGGCCTCGCGCTTGAGGAAGTCGCGAATCCGGCGAGGCAGATGCGGGGTCTCACCGGCCACGCAGAGGAGCGGCATGTCGGCGCCCGACTCGGTCCAGACCGTGCCGCGGGTACCTTTGCGATGGTCGATCCGATGGCTGACGCCGCGCAATGGCAAGAGTGTTCCGTGCGCAAAAGGCATGACGTCCGGCAGCCGCCCTAACCGTGCCGCAATCCACGGACCGTTGTTTTGTGCAAATTCTCTCGCCTGCTTCACGCTGCCGCGCGGCGGCATCGTAAGCACGACGTCGCGGCTGGCGGCGTGGATGCGCAGCGTATAGCGCCGCGCCTGGCTGTGGCGGCGAAGGCGCACCGGATAGATCTCTCCGTCGAATGCGACCGTTATGGCTTTCGGCTCGCTGGTGCGGCGAAAAAGCAGGGCGCGCAGCGGAATCGACATCTTCCACCCAGAATCAGAGGGTGCCGGCAGTGTGCCACATTCACTCGCGCGGACGCGAGATCAACGTTGGGCTGCGACCTTTACCGGTGCGGCACGCGATGCACGGGCACCGTTGTGCGAGAGTACGAAATCGGCGATGCGTGGCGCGATCTCGGCGCGGAAGCGCGAGCCGTTGAAAACCCCGTAGTGACCGACGCTGGGCTGCAAGTAGTGCGCCTTGTTCTCGTCCGGAATATTGACGCACAAAGCGTGCGCAGCCTCGGTCTGGCCCACACTCGAAATATCGTCGTTTTCGCCTTCGATCGTCATCAGCGCAACGCGCTCGATGGCTGTCGGATCGACGCGTCGATCGCGATGCATCATCTGCCCTTTTGGCAGCGCGTGACGGATAAAGACCGTGTCGACCGTCTGCAGATAGAATTCGGCCGCAAGATCCATGACGGCAAGATATTCGTCGTAGAACTCGCGATGCTTCTGCGCGGAATCGCCGTCGCCTTTGACGAGATGCAGGAATAGATTGTGATGTGCTTCTATGTGACGGTCGAGGTTCATGGTCATGAAGCCGTGCAGCTGCAGGAACCCGGGATAGACGTCGCGCATCATGCCCGGATGCGGGAACGGCACCTTGGTGATGACGTGATTGCGGAACCAGTTGAGTCCGCGTCGTTCGGCCAGATCGTTCACGGAGTTTGGATTGATCCGCGTGTCGATTGGACCGCCCATCAGCACCATCGAGTGCGGAACGTCCGGATCGTTGTCGGCCTCCATCAGCGCGACCGCCGCCATGACCGGGACTGACGGCTGGCAAACGGCAATTACATGAACATCGCCGCCGAGCGCGTGAAACATCGAGATGATGTAGTCGATATATGTATCAAGGTCGAAGCGCCCATCGGCAAGCGGCACCATGCGCGCATCGACCCACTCGGTGATGTAAACGTCATGGTTGGGCAGGAACGTTTCCACCGTGCCACGCAACAATGTCGGATAGTGCCCCGACATCGGCGCGACGATCAGCAGCTTCGGCTGTGGCCGGCGCGGCGGGCGCACGAACGCACGTTCAAAATGAAGCAACCGGCAAACCGGACGTTGCCAGACGCTTTTGATGTTGACCGCCACCCTCTCGCCGCCAACGGTGGTCGAATCGATTCCCCATTCCGGCTTGCGGTAGCGGCGGGTTGAACGCTCGAACAGCTCCATCGTCGCCGCGATCGATTTTCCGTAAGCGGTGTGCGCGAGCGGATTGGCAGGATTCTTGAAAAACAGACGCGTGGCGTCCGCAAACGCGCGCGACGGATTGAGCGCGGCGTGGCCCAGCTCGTAGAACCAGTACATCGGCGTCGCGAGAAACGCGCCACCATCCGCGGGGAGCGTTGCCGCTCCGCCGAATTCACCTATTGCCATTGAGTTCCCCGACCCTCGCTGCGGTGCAGCAGACTGTCGTTTTTCATCCATACCGTCAACATAGAGATAAGTTGTTCGCGTCAGGTTTACAACGTGAAAGGAGCGGTTAAGTCCCAAAGAACACAGGCTTTTTTTGCTACTCGCCGGTCTGCAAAAGAGAGCCGTGGATACGCGCGCTCTGCAGAAGCTTGAAAAAGGCCAATGATGCAGCTGCGAACAGGACGACATTAAACGCAAAAGCCTCGGCCATCAGATCGGCGCGAAACACATGGTCGATCACCAGCGCACGCATACCTTCGAAAACGTAGGTCGGCGGCAGCGCCCAGGCCACGTACTGCAACCAATCAGGAAGAACGGCAACCGGATAGTAGACGCAGGTCAGCGGCAAAAAGAGAAACATGATCGTCCACGCCATGCTCTCGGCACCGAGACCGTTCCGCAACAGCAATCCGGCGACAAAAATGCCGACCGACCAGCTGGTCAGAATCAGGTTTGCAAAGAAAGCCGCAAGCGCCAGACCGAGCGCCCACAGATTGAACCCGAAAAAGATGATGGCCAGGATCGAAACGGGAATCATGCCGATCGACAGGCGAACGATGCTCATGATCATCAGCGCCAGCAGGAATTCCGCTGGCCGCAGCGGCGACATCATGAGGTTGCCCAGGTTGCGCGCATACATTTCCTCGAGGAAAGAAATCGAGAAACCGAGTTGGCCGCGGAACAGGATGTCCCAGAGCAGCACCGAACCGATGAATACGCCGCCCGCCCGCGCGAAAAAGCCGGCATTCTGTGAAATGTAAACCTGCAGAAAACCCCACATCAACATCTGCACGGTCGGCCAGTAGATGAGGTCGAGGATACGTGGCCACGACGAGCGCAGCAGGTACCAATAGCGGCGCACCATCGCAGCAACACGATTGAGCGAGAAGTCCATTCCGGTATCGGTGCGCATCATTGCGCGGCCTCACTCTGCCGGCGGCCGCGCGCCACGTCGAGAAACACCTCTTCCAGGTTCTCGCGACCGTAGCGCGCAAGCAGATGCGCCGGCGTATCGTCGTCCTCGATCCGGCCCTTTTTCATGATGATCACGCGCTCGCACAGGCGCTCCACCTCATTCATGTTGTGCGAGGCGAGCAGAACGGTTGCGCGGTTTTCGGCCTGGTATTGCTCGAGGCGCGTGCGCACCCAATCCGCCGTGTCCGGATCGAGTGAAGCGGTCGGCTCGTCCAGCAGCAGAACCTCGGGCCTGTTGAGGAGTGACTTCGCCAGCGAGACGCGCGTTTTCTGTCCGGCGGAAAGCTTGCCGGTTGGCCGATCGAGAAACTCGGTCAGATCCAGCTCGGCGGCAAGGTTTGCGATGCGCTCGCTAATATCCGGCACGGCGTAGAGCTGTGCAAAAACCGAAAGATTCTGACGCACCGTCAGTCGCATCGGCATATCGACATACGGGCTTTCGAAATTCATTCGGTGCAGCACGCGATAGCGTTCGCGTGGCATCTCGGCGCCAAGCACCCTGACCGTGCCGGACGTCGGTGTCACAAGCCCCATGATCATCGCGATTGTCGTGGTCTTGCCGGCGCCGTTGCCGCCCAACAGCCCGGTCACCGAGCCCGCCGCAAGCTTGAACGATATGCCGTCCACGGCCCCCACGGCCTTGTAGCGTTTGACCAAACGGTCGACGGCAATTGCGGGCGTTTGCTGCACGTCCATGACGGTGAAGATGTGACGCCCCGCCGCAGAAAGCGCAAGGGCCGATTCCTGCGCTGTCTCTGCACTTCTACAGAGCAAGCCCAGACCTTACACTGGCTGCATGCCTGCGCTCGGATATGCCCAGCATCACCCGCACCGCAACGTGCGTCTCGATACGCTCGTGCGGCTGCGCTGGCTCGCGATCATCGGCCAGACGACCGCCGTGCTCGTCGTCTATTACGGTCTGGAGTTCGAACTGCCGGTCTACGCCTGCCTTAGCGTGATCGCACTGGCAGCATGGCTCAACGTCGCGTTACGGCTCCGCTTTCATATTACACAGCGTCTCGAACCCGACCGGGCGGCTTGGCTGCTGGCCTTCGATATTGCCGAACTGGCGGTGCTGCTGTTTCTGACCGGAGGGCTGCAGAATCCCTTCGCATTTCTTTTTCTCGGTCCGGTACTGTTGTCGGCGACCGCGCTGCCGCCCCGTTTCACATTGATCCTCGGCGGGTTTGCCGTGGTCTGCTCCACGGTTCTCGTTTTCGTGCACTACCCGCTGCCTTGGGACATCGATGACCCACTGCAGCTACCGCCGATCTACATGATGGGCGTCTGGCTCTGCATCCTGCTCGCGATCGGATTCATCGGCGTCTATGCCTGGCAGATCACTGAAGAGTCGCGTCAGCTTTCGGACGCACTGGCCGCGACCGAACTGGTGCTGACGCGCGAGCAGCACCTTTCGCAGCTTGACGGTCTCGCGGCCGCCGCAGCGCACGAGCTCGGCACGCCGCTCTCGACCATTTCGGTGATCGCAAAGGAACTCGAGCGCGCAATCGCGCCGAATGCACCGCACGGTGACGACGTGCGGCTCTTGCGTGAGCAAGCGACTCGGTGCCGGGACATTCTGGCAAAAATCACCGAATTATCCGCGGGCGGTGGCGGCGAGCCCTTCGACCGCATGCGGCTCACCGCATTGATCGAAGAAGTGGTAGCGCCACATCGGGATTTCGGCGTGGTCATCGAGGTGAACGCGCCCGACAATCTCGGCTCCGAACCGGTCGGCGCGCGCAATCCGGCAATCCTGTATGGTCTCGGCAACCTTCTGGAAAATGCCGTCGACTTTGCCAACGATCGCGTTTTGGTGGACGCACGCTGGACCGACGATGCCGTGGAAGTGACTATCAGTGACGACGGCCCCGGATTTGCGCCGGAAATCATGGGCCGGATTGGGGAACCTTACGTCACCAGCCGCCGCGGGCACCCGCACGACACCGGCGACGAGCCGGCGGGCCTCGGACTCGGCTTCTTCATCGCCAAGACGCTATTGGAACGCGCGGGGGCGACCCTTTCGCTTGAAAACCGGCCCGCGCCCGACCGCGGCGCAACCGTCCGACTCCATTGGAGTCGCAGCGATTTCGAGCGGCCGTTAACGTTCGCAACGGCTTGAGATCTCCACTCCGATCACTAATTTTTGCGGTGTGATTGAACGGCCCCGCGCGGTACGATACGCCTAAACGTAGATTGTCGAGGGAACATCGTGGACGCCCTGATCAGTGAGACCGCCAACCCGGCGGCCAAGATTAAAATCCCTGGTGAGCGATCGCTGCTGATCGTCGAGGACGATCAGTCGTTTTCGCAACGTTTGGCCAAGGCGCTGGAGCAACGCGGCTTCATCGTTACGACCGCGGATTCGGTCGCCGACGGTCTGCTGCAGGTCGAGAAGGCCGCGCCGGCCTATGCCGTGGTCGACATGCGGCTCGATGACGGCAACGGTCTTGACGTGATTTCCGCGCTCAAGAATCGCCGGCCTGATGCGCGCGCCATCATTCTCACCGGTTACGGGAATATCGCCACCGCGGTGAATGCCGTTAAGCTCGGCGCGGTGGATTACCTGGCGAAGCCGGCCGATGCCGACGACGTCGTGGCCGCGCTGCTGGCGCTGGACAATGCCAAGATCGAACCACCGGAAAATCCAATGTCGGCCGATCGCGTGCGTTGGGAGCACATCCAACGGATCTATGAGTTGTGCGGCCGCAACGTTTCGGAAACGGCACGCCGGCTCAACATGCACCGGCGCACGTTGCAGCGTATTCTGGCCAAGCGCGCGCCGCGCTGATCCTCAGCCCACGTCCCCATAAGGCCCGGTCGGGTCCGCGAGCGATTGCAGCCGCAGTGCCGCGGCGCGCGCAAACAGCAACATCATCGATTTGCGTGTCGCAGCCGCAAGTTTGTGGACGGGCGCCTCGCATCTGAATTCGGCGCTAAAGGCATCGGCCACGATGAGACCGGTGTCGGGCGGGAAGATCTCGCACGGCACCTCGACCGTGGTGGCGAAGAACAGCCGATCGCAATGGGCGCGATAATCCTGCCATTTCTGGTCGGCGCGGAAGTCCGCGATCGAGGACTTGATCTCGACGATCCAGATTTCGCCGCCCGGATCGAGCGCCACCAGATCGGCGCGGCGCCCGGACGGCAGCGGCAGTTCGCTGACCACGCAGCGCCCGTACGCGTGCAGAAGCCGCGCGGTGCCCCGCGCAACGGCCAACGCAGTTTCTGACTGGCGTCCGTCGACCGGCGGTTCAAGGGGCACAGCCGCGGTCAGTGCCATCGAGATACCTTGCGCATTTGCTTGCGTTCGATTTTCATGGCTAAGACATAACGCCGTTTCGACCCGGCGCAAAGCCGAGCTTTTGCCCGCCGCGAGAGAATACCAAAAGAATTGCCTAGGGAATCGCCAAGAGGATTACCAAGAGACCTATCATGACCGTCGACTACGAAGTCGAATACAACAACCGCGCCCGCGTCCCCGAGCATCCGGAAATTTTTGCACGCTGGCAGCGCGAGGGCGCGGCCTATCGTGCGGCGGCTCATAACGCAAAACTTGGGATTTCCTATGGCCCGTCGTCGCGGCGGACGATCGATCTTTTTCCCGCCAAGGACGACGACAAGGCGCCGCTTGCCATGTTCATCCACGGCGGCTGGTGGCGCTCGCTTGAACCGGCGTCATTTTCGCAAATGGCGGCGGGCCCCAACGCGCGCGGCGTGAGCGTTGCGGTGGTCGGTTACGATCTTTGTCCGGTGGTATCGATCGCCGACATCATCGAGCAGATGCGCGCGGCGTGCTTGACGCTGTGGCGCAGGCGGCGCCAGCGCATTCTCGTCTACGGCCATTCCGCAGGCGGCCATCTTGCCGCCTGCATGGCGGCAACCGACTGGAAGGTCTTTGCCTCCGACGCACCGGCCGACCTTGTTCCCGCGGCTTATGCAATATCCGGTGTCTTCGACCTGGCGCCGCTGACCCGCATTTCAATCAACGAAGACCTGAGACTTGACGACGCGGAGGCGCGCCGCGTATCGCCGCTCTTCTGGCACGTTCCCGTGGGTCGCAGTCTCGACGCCATCGTCGGCGCGCTTGAATTGAGCGAGTTCCTGCGCCAGAGCAAAACGGTTGCAGAAGCCTGGCAGCAGGGCATGGCGCTGACGCGCTACGAGGAGGTCGCCGGGACCAACCATTTCACGGTCATCGACCCACTCGCCAACCCAGGCAGCCCGATGACCGCGCGCGTCGCGGCACTTGCGTACAGCGTGAAATCGATCGCCCTCTAAAACCAGTAACGCCGCGCGAGTGCTGCGGTCAGCACCACGCCCACAGCGACGATCAGAAAACGCACGACATTGCGCGGGATCACGCGGGCCGCATAGGCGCCGATCAATCCTCCCCCGATGGTGCCGGCAGCAAGCGCCAAGGTCTGGGGCCACAGGATCGCGTCATGCGTGGCAAATACCAGGGTGGCCGCCAGGCCATTGAGGCTGGAGACGAAATTTTTCGCGACGTTCGCCGCGCGGTAATCGCCGCCGGTCGCAAGCGAGAACACGCCAAGCATCAGGATACCCACTCCAGCGCCGAAATAACCGCCGTAAAACGACACGGGCAGCACGACTTTCAGGCTTGCAAGATTGAATGTGATGTCATGGCCGCGGCCCTTGGCCCGCGCGCGCAGCCAGCGCGTGATGCGTTCGGCGTATGCGAAAAGAAGCGTCGCAAATCCGATCAACAGCGGCACGATTTGCGCGAACATGCGCTCTGGCGTGAGCAGCAGCAACACGGCTCCCGCGCCCGCCCCGATGACCGATGCGATGATCAGGCTGATGAACGCACGGTTGAATGGCGGCAGCTGCGAGCGATCGGAAAGGGCAGCAAGCATGGTCGCCGGCATCACCGAGGCAAGATTTGAAACGGCCGCGAGCTGCGGCGACACGCCCGTTGCGATCAGCGCCGGATAGATCACCACGGCCGCGCCGCCGACCATGGCTGCGATAATCCCGGCCACGACGCCCGTGCCGACCAGAAACGCGGTGGTGATGACGTCCATGATCCCGAGGGATCAGAAAAATGCCTGGATGCCGGTTTGCGCGCGGCCAAGGATCAGCGCGTGGATGTCGTGCGTGCCCTCATAGGTATTCACGGTCTCGAGGTTCGCGAGCACGCGCATCACGTGATACTCCTCGGAAATGCCGTTGCCGCCGTGCATGTCGCGGGCGAGCCGGGCAATTTCGAGCGCCTTGCCGCAATTGTTGCGCTTCATCAGCGAGATCGACGGCGGCGTCGCCTTGCCCGCCTCCAGCATGCGGCCGAGCCGCAACGCGCCCTGCAGGCCGAGCGCGATCTCGGTCTGCATGTCGGCGAGCTTCTTCTGCACCAGCTGGTTGGCGGCGAGCGGACGGCCGAATTGCTTGCGCTCGAGCACGTATTGACGCGCGCGATGCCAGCAGAATTCGGCGCCGCCCATCGCGCCCCAGGCGATGCCGTAGCGGGCGTTGTTAAGACAGCCGAACGGGCCGGCGAGCCCCTTCACGTTCGGAAGCAGACTGTCTTCCGGCACCACGCAATCTTCCAGCACGATCTCGCCGGTGATCGACGCGCGCAGCGACAGCTTGCCCTCGATCTTCGGTGTCGAAAATCCCTTGGCCCCGCGCTCGACCAGGAAGCCGCGGATGACGTTGTCGAGCTTCGCCCACACCACCGCCACATCGGCAACCGGCGCGTTCGAGATCCACGTCTTTGCGCCGTTGAGCTTGTAGCCGCCGGACACTTTTTCCGCACGCGTGACCATTGAGCCCGGGTCGGAACCGTGATCGGGCTCGGTCAGGCCGAAGCAGCCGATGATCTCGCCGGTCGCAAGCCTGGGCAGAAATTTGCGGCGCTGCGCTTCGGTCCCGTAGGCATAGATCGGATACATCACCAGCGACGACTGCACCGACATCGACGAGCGGTAGCCGGAATCCACGCGCTCCAGCTCGCGCGTGATCAGGCCATAGGAAACATAACCAAGCCCCGCGCCGCCATACTCTTCCGGAATGGTCGGGCCGAGCAGGCCGAGCTTGCCCATCTCCGGCAACAGGTTGGGATCGTATTTTTCGTCGCGGAATGCTTCGACGACACGCGGCATCAGATAGCTCTGGGCGAAGCCACGGGCGCTGTTGCGCACCATGCGCTCCTCTTCGGTCAGCTCGCTTTCCAGATCGAGCGGATCTTCCCACACGAATGCCGTGTCCTTGAGCATTGCGGGTATCCCGCCGCGCTTCTCCGCCGCTTGCGACATGAGGCCTCCTCGAAATTCTTTGGCTGCATTATAGACCGGCACGGTGGTGTGTAGCCAACGCCGATGTGCGGCCATCCGGGGGGTCACATTCCGGCAAGCGTCATCGCCACTATTCGTTGTCGAGAGCCCGCCAGCGCCAGGCAGAAAGTCTGTATCGGTCGACGACGGGCCCTGCCGCCACCAGACTGCCCCCAAGACGCCCTAGATGACGCTTGTCCGGCTCGCCTGAACATCCTCGTTCGCAATAGGCACAAAGTCAGCCGAACTGTTCAGTTCGGACAGTTTTCTTGCCGTCTCCACGATCATATCCATTCGCCGCTGAAGTTTGCTTTTAAGGTCCGGAATATTCACTTTGTCGGTGACTCGATAGGCATTGCCGACGCGTTCCACGTAACCGTGCTTCACCATTTCCTGCAGGCGCCGCACAACGATTACGCGTGGCAACTTCAGAGCATGCGCTATTCTGCTCGCGCTCACAGGCGAGCACATCACCGTGCGTAGAAACACATAGATGCCAATTGTTCGGAAGGTTGAGCTATCGTTGTGGGCGGCAAACGCCGCACCGTAATCTTCGGTCATGCTTCGGATAAGGCCAAGATAAAGGCGGCACATGAGCATCCGCTCTCGCGCCAATTCGATGCGGGGCGGCGGCCGATGGTCCTGCACTAATACAAAGTCCGGCTCATGAAACACAGGCGTCTCCACAGGCTTCGTGCCCTGTGCCTGATGCCTTTTATGAATCTCCATGTGCGCCAACTCCGGCCCCAAGCGCAAAACGCTCTGGCAGATCAATGCCGAAGGCTCACGCCAAGTGTGCAAAAGCCGGAAACCGAATTCGAGTTGGACCGAGGTCCAATGCCACCATGCAAACGGCATTTGGAACCAGCAGGTTCGATCAGGCCGATCTGCCGGAAACCACCGCCACCTGGACGCGAGCGAGCCCGGAAAATCCAATCGCCTTGGCGCCGGCCGGCGTGAGATCAATGATGCGGCCCTTGATGTATGGTCCGCGATCGTTGATGCGAACGATCACGGATTGGCCGTTACCGATGTTTGTCACCTTCACCTTCGTGCCGAAGGGCAGCGTGCGATGTGCTGCCGTAAGTGCGTGTGCATGGGCATATTCGCCATTCGCAGTGCGTTCGTCGCTATAGGTTGATGCAATTCCGGTTTCGGTCGATGCCAGAAGTGGCGACGAGAGTGAAATCGCAGAGAGCAGAGTGACGGCAAAAAACGCTACGCGAGACCGAGTGTTCATTCATTCGCTCATGTGTTGTTGGAGAAAGCCGCCGGTTGCGATGCAAGGCCGGGACGGCAACTTCTATGAGCGAATGTCTGCGGACGTCTTGTTGGATTCTGCCAAGTACTTGCCCGGAAATGCCAGTCCCGGCGCCCGTTGCCGCTTACAGGCGTTTCGTCTATTAAAAACACACGCGCGCCCGTAGCTCAGCTGGATAGAGCGTTGCCCTCCGAAGGCAAAGGTCGGACGTTCGAATCGTCTCGGGCGCGCCAGCTTTCCCGTTTGTTCGCCATTTTCCCGGACACGTTCCCTGCGGGATCATCCGTATGGATGAAAGCTGGACTTGATTTGTGCCGCTGGCCTCGCCGGAAGATGCCGCGCAATTATGCCCCTTAGGGCAATACCTGCAGCCATCAATCCCGGACTAAGTTCAGGTTTGAGCCGCCGGTTACAGCGGCGACTCCTGATTTTTCAGGCTCCGCGCAATCGTAGGAGGTTGACGATGAGATCCGACCGCCCATGCAACATCGGTCTGCCCACGATCTGTTCCATGATTGCCACGGCCGCGGTCGCGACCCTGACCTCGGCAAATGGCGCTTTCGCGCAAGAGACGGCAAAAGGATTGCTCGCGATTCAAGTGCGCTCGCAGGGGCAGGTTTGCGACAACCCGATCAGCGCAACAAGGGATAAAAAACATTCAGCCCCGGACGTATCGGTTTGGGTTCTTCGATGCGAGAACAACTCGTACAGAGTTCGGTTGGCACCCGACATGGCGGCGCGCATACAGCGCCTTAAATAATCGCTCTGAATGATTTGGCGGCAGCTCGGACCGGGCTGCCGCCTTTGGCGGCCCTTGCAGTGGACTGTCATTCGTCACAAATGTGCGGCAATGTCATCCATTCATTGCTGAGACGAACGTCATGAAACTCCCTGGCCCGGACCACCCGATTACCATCACCCGCAATGGCAAGCGCGTGCGTGTCACGTTCGCCGGCCGTATCATTGCCGACACGGAGGCCGCGCTGACGTTTGAAAGAGGCGAGCTACAAGCCCGCGCTCTATGTTCCGCGCGCGGACACGGACATGAGCCTGCTGGCGTCCACCGATCACCACACCCATTGCCCGTATAAAGGCGACGCCAGCTATTTCACGATTACGGTTGATGGCCGCAGCGCCGAAAATGCCGTGTGGTCATACGAGCAGCCTTACCCCGCAATGTCAGAGATCAAGGAATATCTCGCGTTCTATCCGGACCGCGTGGACAAGATCGAGGAAGTCTGACGCGTTGCGTCAGTGCAAGCGTGGGCCTTTGAGAAATTTCGAGCGGTCGGACGAATTCACCCGCACGTCGAAGGTCACGCCTTCACGATAAAGCGTAAGCGGCACCTCCACGCCGGCGCGGCCGAGCGACCAAACCTTTCGATAAAAGCTGGCAAGGGTCGAGACGCGTCTCGCCCTTCACAGCCACGACAACGTCGCCGGTTTTGATCTCGGCGCGCGCCGCCGGGCCCTTGGGGGCGATACCCACCACGACGATCTTGTCTTCGATTTCGGTCGAATAGAGCCCGAGCCAGGGCCGCGCGGGCCGGTTCACCCGGCCGAACTTACGCAGGTCGTCGAGCACCGGCGGGAGCAGATCGATCGGCACGATCATGTTGAGATGCTCGTTCTTGCCGTTGCGCGCCCGTTCGAGCTGCAATGACCCTATGCCGATCAGCTTTCCCTCGCTGGAGATCAGCGCCGTGCCGCCCCAGTTTGGATGCGCCGGGTAGGTAAAGATCGCTTCCTCGAGCACGTACTCCCAATAGCCGGCAAATTCCTGCTTTGCGGCGATGCGCCCGGCAAGCGAGCGCGTGCGGCCGCCGGCTCCGCCGACAACGATCCGTTCGCCGATATCCGCGCTGCTCGAAGACCCCCTCTCGAGCACCGGCAGGTCGATCTTGCCGAGCGTCTGCACCAGACCAAACCCGGTTTCCTGGTCAAAACCGAGCGCGTGCCCCTGCACGACCCGCCCATCGCCGAGATGCACCCAGACAGTTTCAGCTTCGGTGATCAGATAGCCGATGGTGAGAACAAGACCGTCGTCGACCAGCACGCCGTTACCGGCGCGCTCGACACCGAGCGTGTCGGCAGTAAAAGCATCAGGCGGGACAATCGAGTGCAGGCCAACCACCGAAGACAGCGCGCGCTCGAGATCGTAGGAATAGTCCTCTGCCCGCGGCTGCACCGACTGCGGCACCTTCCATTCGATCAGCGAGGCCATCGCTATGCTCCTCGGGTCTGCCTCCTATCATACGCCGGATCATGCCGGCGAAAAGACCGCACTCACATGTTAGTGTGAAGCGTAAGACCCATGATCCCGCTCTCGATCCTCGATCTGTCGCCCGTTTCCGCCGGCTCCACGGCCGCGCAGGCTCTGCGCAATTCGCTCGATCTTGCACGGCTCGCCGATGAGTCTCGGATTCGCTCGATACTGGGTGGCCGAACACCACAACTTGCCGGCGATTGCGAGCTCCGCGCCCGACATCATGATCGGCCAGATCGCGGCGGTGACCAAACGCATGCGCGTCGGGTCCGGCGGCGTGATGTTGCCCAATCACGCACCGCTGATGGTGGCCGAGCGCTTCAAGGTGCTTGAGGCTCTCTATCCCGGGCGCATCGACCTCGGCCTTGGCCGCGCGCCCGGTACCGACCCCGCGACGTCCTACGCGCTGCGGCGGCGCCAGGGCATCAGCGAGGAAGACGACTTTCTCGAGCGTTTCAATGAGCTGATGCTGCTTGAGACGCGCGGCTTTCCAGCCGGCCATCCGTTTCACAATGTGCGCGCAATGCCGTCCGACGTGGCGTTGCCGCCGATATATCTTCTCGGCTCGTCGGACTACAGTGCGCAACTCGCAGGACACATCGGCGCGGCGTTTTCATTCGCGCATCATTTTGCGAATTTCGACGCGGTCGAAGCGATGCGGCTTTATCGCGACAACTTCAAGCCTTCGGTCTCGCACGAAAAGCCCTTTGCGATTTTGGCAACGCATGTGGTCTGCGCAGACACCGACGAAGAGGCCGAGCGGCTTGCCGCAACCGTCGATCTCAATTTCGTGCGCCGCGCCAAGGGCGAATACCAGCCGTTGGCTTCACCCGAAGATGCCGCGCGCTATGAATACACGCCGGTCGACAAGGCGCGCATCGCGCAGAACCGTACGCGCCTTTCGGTCGGCTCGCCCGACACGGTGAAGGCGCGGCTGCTGCCGCTGATCGAAGCCACCAAAGCCGACGAGCTGATGGTGACCACGATGATCTTCGATCATGCGGCGCGGAAACGCTCGTATGAGCTGCTGGCGAAGGCATTCAAATAACGGTAAAACCGCCACGGTTTTGGTTCGACAAAAATTACGGGAGGCAACGTTGGGTAAGCAGTTCACTTTGACCACGACCGACAAGCACTCGCTCGGCGCCTACCGCGCCGATCCCGCGGGCACGCCCAAAGGCGGAATGGTGGTGGTGCAGGAAATTTTCGGGGTCAATCATCACATCCGCGCGGTCTGCGACCGGCTTGCGGCGCTCGGTTACGTCGCGGTTGCGCCCGCAGTGTTCGACCGCTTCGTGCGCAATTTCGAAAGCGGTTACACTCCCGATGAGATCGCGCACGCGCGCAGCTACCTCGGCAATCTCAACTGGGATCACATGATGGCCGATGTCGCAGCCGCCCAGGGCGATCTCAAAGGCACAGGGCCGCTTGGTGTCGTCGGCTTCTGCATGGGCGGCACCGCGGCATTTCTTGCTGCCTGCCGCATTCCGGGATTTTCAGCCGCGGTTTCCTTCTACGGTGGCATGATCGGCAAGTTCGCCGACGAGAAGCCGAAGTGCCCGATGCAGATGCATTTCGGCGAAAAAGACGACGGCATCCCGATGGACGTGATCGAGTCCATCAAGAAGAAGCAGGCGCAGGCCGAGATCTACACCTATCCGGATGCGCCGCACGGCTTCTATTGCGACGAGCGCGCGAGCTACCGCAAAGAAGCCGGCGACCTCGCCTGGAAGCGCACACAGGAATTCCTGTCAAAGCATATGAAGAAATGACGCCTCTTGACGTCATCATCGGGCCGGCGCCAACGGGTCCGCGCGCAGCGCGGCCGATGACAGGCTCCGCGCCGTGTCCCGGTGATCCCGAAAGGCGATTCTGTGCCTCCCTAAGCGAGATGGCCGGGACAAGCCCGGCCATGACAACTCAACTAACCGATTTCAGAACCGCGGTTCCTTGACGAGGATGGTGTCGCCCGGCCGCACGGGATAGTCGAGCGGCGTCGGGTGTATCTGCTGGCCACGGGTCATTGCCGCGCAGGGCCAATCAAGCCGTCGCGCCTTGCGTCAGTTTTGCGCCGGTCCCGATCGGGCAGGCGACCCCGGTCCCGCCCAGTCCGCAATAGCCAAACGGATTCTTGGCGAGATACTGCTGGTGATAGTCCTCGGCAAAATAGAACTCCGGCGCATCGACGATCTCGGTGGTGATGGCGCCATAGCGCTTCTTCTTCAGCTCCTGCTCGTACATCGCCTTCGAGGCCTCGGCCGCTTTTTTCTGCGCGGGCGTAAAGGTGTAGATGCCCGAACGGTACTGGGTGCCGATATCGTTGCCCTGGCGCATGCCCTGCGTCGGGTCGTGATTTTCCCAGAATGTCTTGAGCAACTGATCGTAGGTGATCTTTTTCGGATCGTAGATCACGAGCACAACTTCATTGTGCCCCGTACGGCCCGAGCAGACTTCTTCATATGTCGGATTGGGCGTCATTCCGCCGGCATAGCCAACGGCGGTCACGTGGATCCCCTCGCCAAGTTCCCAGAACTTGCGCTCGGCTCCCCAGAAACAGCCAAGACCGAACATCGCTTTTTCGGTTCCTTCCGGATAGGGACCCTTCAACGCCCGGTGATTGATGAAATGTGCGGTCGCGGTGCGGATCGGCAGTTCGCGGCCGGGCAGCGCTTCGCCGGACTTGGGCATGGCAACCTTTTTGAAGCCGAACATGCGGATCCTCCTGCAGTCGCTGAGCGCAATATATGTCGAGACCGGCGCTGCCGGAATGACCCCGCAGATCACGTCTCCGGCACGGTGACGGCGTTTACGGCCTTACATAGCCGATCAGTGGCTTCTTCTTGCGCCCTAGGAGAATAAACAGGATGCCGAGGACGCCAAGCACGCTCCAGCTCGGCGCGGCCAGGAACGTGACCATCAGCTGATCCCAGAGGAAACCACCTGCGTAAGGTTCGATCAGCGGCTTGAGCTTGGCCAGGCTGGCGGGATTGATGAGCTCCCAAAGCGTCCGCACGTCGGTCAAAAATAGCTTGTTGCCGGCGATCGATTTGGTGCCGTCATAGATCAACAGGATAAATCCGCCCGCCAGGCAGATCAGGCCGATGAAACGGAGTAGGAAACGGATCATGGCTGCCACGAAAGAATCGATCTTACCGGCACCGATTACCCTGCGGCTTTCTTTCATTCAACCGTAGGAAGGGTGGTACCACCTTCCCTTGAGTCCGCGCGGTTGCATCCGCTAACGTCGATTAAGCCGGCGTCCCGGTTGTGTTGATGGAGTACCAATGGCCAAGCCCCCTGCCGGCCGTAGCCGGCCGACCTTTACCGACCAGGAAGCCCTGCAATTTCACAGCGTTGGCCGCCCGGGCAAGCTCGAAGTCATAGCCACCAAGCCGATGGCGACCCAGCGCGACCTGTCGCTGGCTTATTCGCCTGGCGTCGCGGTGCCGGTGCTGGCCATCGCCGAGGACGCCAGCCGCGCCTACGACTACACCGTCAAGGGCAACTTCGTCGCCGTCATCACCAACGGCACCGCCATCCTGGGGCTAGGCAACCGCGGCGCGCTTGCGGCCAAGCCCGTGATGGAAGGGAAGGCGGTGCTGTTCAAGCGGTTCGCTGACATCAACTCGATCGATCTGGAAGTCTCCACCGAAGACCCCGAGCAATTCATCAACTGCGTCCGCTATCTCGGCGCCGGCTGGGGCGGCATCAATCTCGAGGACATCAAGGCGCCGGAGTGTTTCATCATCGAGCAGAAGCTGCGCGAACTGCTCGACATACCGGTCTTCCATGACGACCAGCACGGCACTGCCATTATCGCCGCCGCCGGCCTGCTGAATGCGCTCGATCTGACAGGGCGTGAGATCGCCACGACGAAGCTCGTCTGCAACGGCGCTGGTGCGGCCGGAATCGCCTGCCTCGAATTGCTCAAGGCGATCGGCTTCAAGCCCGACAATCTCATCCTCTGTGACACCAAGGGCGTGATCTACCAAGGCCGCAAGGACGGCATGAACCAGTGGAAGTCGGGCTACGCCGTCAAGACGTCAGCGCGCACTCTCGCGCAGGCTTTGGAAGGCGCCGACGTTTTCTTCGGGCTGTCGGCCAAAGGTGCGGTGACGCAGGACATGGTGAAGAAGATGGCGCCGAAGCCGATCATCTTCGCGATGGCCAACCCCGACCCTGAAATCACCGTCGAAGAAGTCGCCGCCGTGCGCGATGACGCCATCATGGCGACGGGACGCTCCGACTACCCGAACCAGATCAACAACGTTCTCGGCTTCCCGTACATTTTCCGCGGCGCGCTCGACGTGCGGGCCTCCGCGATCAACATGGAAATGAAGATCGCCGCGGCACGCGCTCTCGCCGAGCTCGCGCGCGAAGACGTCCCCGACGAAGTCGCCAGCGCCTATGGCGCGCGGCCAAAATATGGACCTGACTACATCATCCCCGTGCCGTTCGATCCGCGACTGATTTCCCACGTGCCGCCCGCCGTCGCCAAGGCGGCGATGGACACCGGCGTCGCGCGCAAACCGATCGTCGACATGGATGCCTATCGGCATCAATTGAACGCACGGCGCGATCCGATCGCCGGCACACTGGTCCAGGTTTTCAATCGTTTGCGACGGCAACCCGAGCGAGTCGTCTTTGCCGAAGGCGAGGAAGAGCAGGTTATCCGCGCCGCAGCCAGCTTCGTGCACCAAGGCTTGGGTACCGCGCTCCTGGTCGGGCGCGAGGATCGTGTGCGCCAGTCCGCGAGCGAGAGCGGCATCGAGCTCGGCGAGGGTATCGAGATCGTCAACGCGCGGGTGTCGACCCGCAACTCCGCCTACATGAATTTTCTTTACGAACGTCTGCAGCGGCGCGGCTATCTTATGCGCGATTGCCAGCGACTCGTGAATCAGGATCGCAATCATTTCGCGGCCTGCATGGTCGCGCTCGGCGATGCCGACGCAATGGTCACCGGGGTCACGCGCAATTTTTCGGTGGCGCTCGAAGACATCCGCCACGTCATCGACCCGAAGCCGGGCCACCGCGTGATCGGCGTGTCGGTGGTGGTGGCGCGCGGACGCACCGTGCTCGTTGCCGATACCGCGGTGACCGAGATGCCGGAGGCACATGAAATCGCCGACATCGCCGTCGAGGCTGCCGGCGTTGCGCGCCGGCTCGGCTATGAGCCGCGCCTGGCCTTGCTTGCATTCTCGACCTTTGGGCATCCGCCCGGAGAGCGTTCGGCGCGGGTAATCGAAGCGGTGAAGATTCTCGATGGCAAACGGGTCGATTTCGAATACGACGGCGAAATGGCTGCCGACGTGGCGCTCAATCCCGAGCTGGCGTCGGCATACCCGTTCTGCCGCCTGTCGGGGCCGGCCAACGTATTGGTGATGCCGGCATTTCACTCGGCCTCGATCTCGACCAAGATGCTGCAGGAGCTCGGCGGTGCCACCGTGATCGGACCGCTGCTGGTGGGGCTCGACCGCCCGGTCCAGATCGTCCAGCTCGGCGCCAAGGACAACCAGCTGGTCAATATGGCGGCGCTTGCCGCCTATAACGTGAGTGGCTAGCTAGGAGCCTGACAGACAGACGGAGACGACGTTGACCAAGACCCTTTCCGGTGTGATCGCCGCGATTGCGACCCCGATCGACGAGGACGGCGCACCCGACCTCAAGCGTGCGGTCAAGCTCGCGCGCTACCTGCTCGACAATGGCTGCGATGGCCTCAACGTCCTCGGCACCACGGGCGAAGCGACCTCGTTCTCGCTTGCCGAGCGCAAGGCAGTCATGGACGCTTACAAGGGCAACGGCCTGCCGCTGGACCGGCTCATGGTCGGCACCGGCGCCGCCGCCGTTTCGGATGCGGTCGCGCTCACGCGCCATGCTGCCGACCTCGGGTTTGCCGGCGCGCTGGTGCTGCCGCCGTTCTACTACAAGGGCGTGCCCGACGATGGCCTCGTCGCCTATATCGACGCGCTCGTGAAGGCGACCGCGCAAAGGCCGATTCCGATCTACCTTTATCATTTTCCAGCGATGTCGGGCCTGCCGTGGCACGTCACATTAATCAAGCGACTGCTGGAAACGTTTCCGACCCGTATCGTGGGCTTGAAGGATTCCTCCGGCGACATGGCCTTCGCACGATCCGCCGCGGCGGTGTCTTCGGACTTTGCGGTCTTCCCTTCGACCGAAGCTTGCCTGATCGAGGCACGGTCGGGTCCCTTCGCGGGCTGCATCTCGGCCACCGCAAACCTCAACGCCGATCTGTGCGCACGCGCCTGGAGCAAGGGCGACGCTGCCGCACTGGAAGCCGCTGTCACGATCCGCAAACTGTTCGACGGAAAGCCTTTGGTCTCCGGGGTAAAGGCGCTGCTCGCTCATATCCACGGAGACGCCGGTCTGGCACGCGTGAGACCGCCGTTGGTACCTTTCTCGGCGGCGGATCGTGCCGCGGTGGTCTCCGGGCACGACGCGGTCAGAGCCAAACGTGTCGCGTAACGGGCCTTTGCAGGCGTTGACGCCCGCGTACGGCCTAACTATAAGCCTCAGCCTTGCCGGCGATTTCGACCGCCGTCGCAACTTCTTGTAAAACCTAGTCGCTTTGGCGGACGGTCCGCTCGAGGCGCCAGCCGCGAATGAGAGATTGATGGCCAATACCAAGTCCGCCCGTAAAGCCACGCGCGTGATCGCGCGCCGGACCGAAGTCAATAAGGCACGGCGCTCGGTGCTGCGAAATTCGGTGCGCAAGATCGAGGAAGCGATCCAGAGCGGCGATCGCAAGGCGGCCCTGGCGGCCTTCAAGGCAGCGGAGCCGGTCATCATGCGGGCCGCGCAACGAGGTATCGTGCACAAGAACAACGCCAGCCGAAAAGTCTCTCGGCTCGCCCATCGTATCGCCAAGCTTGGCAAATAAGTCGGCGGTAGCACCCTTCTCGGCTGGCGCACTTAGTTCGTTTCAATTTCTGCTAAAAAACGTTCGAACGGGCCGCTCCGAAAAGGACTCGGCCCGTCGACGTATTCAAAGTGTCATCGCGCCGTCAGAAAATTTTGCTCGCCCCGATTTTGCCCGTTCGGATCACGCAGGCGACGCAACAGTTGCGATGGTAGTTGGCTTTTCGCATCGGGAGTTACGTCAAAATTCGCTCAGATTTTTTTGCGCGACGATAAAGACTTAACAGGAAAGCGAAGCAGGGACCTTAAAAAAGCATATGTGACAGGCATTTTTGAAGTTCGAGGCGTTTTAAAAAATCGCGTGACGCCTCGATACCGAGAACCAATTTACGCGGCGAGATTCCATACAACTCATCAACACGTTGGGTAAAATATTTCTGAATTCGAAAGTGTCTCGGCGCCGGTAGCCCCTTGCTCTGTCGCTGCAGTCCGCTTGAATTTCATTGCCCGCGCATTTCGCTTGTGTATCTTGAAAAAACGCGCGGGAATTCTTCGCGCGCGATCAGAAACAAGGTTCCACGTCACGCTCATCGACGGATGAGAACGGCTTTGGTTTGCCGCTTGCGTCAAATTCAACCGCTTCACCGTCGAGGCCATCCGGTAGCAAAACGATTTCAAGTTTAGTGAGACCGAGCGAAACGTGATCAGGATTTCAAATGGCAGGGTGGCCAGGAGCCGGCAAAAAACGAAACCACAGGGCGAAAGCCGCAGCTTATTCGAGGGGTGACGTCATGACAGGCGCAGGGAGAGTCTCGGTGATCAGGGTTGATGACCTTGGACACGTTTTGTCCGGTGCGGGTTCGTACTTTACGATCGCCAGTGCCGCGAGCCAATCCTTGCCGAATTCATATTGCACCCATATTGGCCGTCACACCTTGCGTGCGGCCCCTATTTTCACGATCGGAATCCGAGGCGCCACCCCGCCACCTGCGGGCTGAAGGCGCGACAGCTCGATTTCCTATCGATGTCGTTCGCCGAACAGAACAAGCCGGCGGGCCTCAAATCCCACGACGACATCATTGAACGAGTGCTGTTGCGTCCCGTTTCCGGCGCGTTGGCGGTCCCTCCGCCAGGCCGGGCAACCGAGTCCGTCCCACCTTTAATCGGATCGAGAAGAAAAATGTCTACCGGGGAACAAGAAAGTTGGTCGCGGGTCAAAGAACGCCTGCGGACGGAAGTGGGTGAAGATGTCTATTCGAGCTGGTTTGCCCGCATGGATCTGGAGGCGATCGAAGAAGGAGCAGTACGCCTGTCCGTGCCGACCCGGTTTCTCAAAAGCTGGATCCAGTCGCACTACGCCGAGCGGGTGCTCGCCTGCTGGCAGGCACAGGAAGAAAAAGTCACACGCGTCGAACTGATCGTGCGCTCGGCGGTCCTTAAATCCGCCGTTCTTCCCAAGGCAAAGACGGATCAGGCTGCCGGCGACAATGGCGGTCGTTACATCAATGGCAATGGCCGACCTCTTGCTGCCGGTGACCCCAGCGTACACGAGGCCCTTGGCGGCTCACCGCTTGACCCGCGCCTGACCTTCGACACTTTCGTCATCGGACGCTCTAATACGCTCGCGCATGCCGCGGCAAAACAGGTCGCAAGCGCGAAGCGCGGCGACGCCGTGATGTTCAATCCGCTGTATATTCATTCCGGCGTCGGCCTCGGCAAGACGCACCTTTTGCAGGCTGTCACCTGGGCGGGAAATGCAGCAGGCGAGCGCAAGGTGCTCTACCTCACGGCCGAGAAGTTCATGTACGGCTTTGTATCCGCGCTTCGCACGCAGACCGCCCTCGCCTTCAAGGAAGCGCTCCGTGGCATCGGCGTTTTGGTGATCGACGACCTGCAATTCCTGCAAGGCAAGTCGACGCAGGCCGAATTCTGCCACACGCTCAACGCGCTGATCGACGCGGGCCGGCAGGTGGTGATCGCCTCCGATCGCCCGCCATCGGACCTGGAAAGCCTCGATGATCGCGTTCGGTCCCGTCTCGCCGGCGGGCTGGTGGTGGAAATGGGCCCGCTCGGGGAGGAATTGCGCTTTGAAATCCTCAAAGCACGGGTGATGGCGGCGCGCGCCTACCATCCGGCATTTGATGTCCCGCTGCCGGTGCTTGGCTATATCGCCAAAACCGTCACCCACAACGGTCGCGACCTGGAAGGCGCGCTCAATCGCCTCCTCGCCCATAACAAGCTGACCGGGCATGCAGTCACGCTGGAGATGGCCGAGCGCGAAGTGCGCGACCTCATCCGCCCCCAGGAACCCAAGCGGGTCAAGATCGAGGACATCCAGCGGGTCGTCGCGCGGCAGTACAACGTCAGCCGGTCCGACCTGCTGTCCTCCCGGCGGACTGCCAACGTGGTGCGACCGCGCCAGGTGGCGATGTATCTCGCCAAGACCCTGACCCTTCGTTCGCTGCCTGAGATAGGCCGGCGTTTCGGCGGCCGCGATCACACCACGGTTCTGCATGCCGTGCGCAAGATCGAAGGCCTTGTCGGCAACGACATGGCGCTGGCCGAGGAGATCGAGATCCTCAAGCGGCAGCTGCAGGAATAGCGATCGCCAACTTGATCTCGACGTCATGCCCGGCCAGGTACAAGCCTGTGCCGGGCATGGGCGTCTTTGCGGCAACGGGACCCGTCAGCCATGGAGGCCGGGGTGCTTGGCATTGTGGAGCCTGGGGAAAGGCCTGCGCTAAGCCCCTACACTCTTGCGATTTTTGCGCTGGCACGTCACCTTTGCCCTCCGGCATCGCATTCCGCGTTACGCCGGCCGGCCGTCGCGCCTGGTTCGGGGGTATTTTCAAGGGCGCCGAAGCGGATTTTTCGATGAAAGTTACAGTCGAGCGTGCAGAACTTCTGAGGTCGCTGGGTCACGTGCATCGCGTGGTCGAGCGGCGCAATACCATTCCCATTCTGGCGAATGTGCTGGTCAAGGCCGACCGCGGCAAGCTCAGCCTGAAGGCCACAGACCTCGATCTCGAGGTCACTGACTCGATTGCCGCGGAAGTCTCTCCTGGCGGATCGACCACCGTTCCCGCCCATATGTTCTACGAAATCGTACGCAAGTTGCCCGAAGGCTCGCAGATCGTGCTCGAAGGCTCCGGGGACCGCGCCGTGCTCGCGCTGCGGGCCGGACGTTCGCGCTTTACCTTGCAAACATTGCCGGAAAGCGACTTCCCGGATCTCGCTGCGGGGGAGATGAGCCATTCCTTCAAGCTCGCGGCGGCCGACCTCAAGCGGCTGATCGACAAGACCCAGTTCGCGATCTCGACGGAGGAAACGCGCTACTACCTCAATGGCATTTATCTGCATGTGGCGGGCACCGCCAAAAGCGGTACGCTGCGCGCTGTCGCGACCGACGGACACCGCCTTGCGCAGGTCGAGTTACCGCTGCCGCAGGGCGCAGCCGGAATGCCAGGCATCATTGTGCCGCGCAAGACGGTGGGCGAGGTACAGCGGTTGATCGAAACCGGCGAAGGCGACGTCACCGTCGAACTCTCCAGCGGCAAAATCCGTTTCACGATCGGCAACGTCGTGCTCACCTCAAAGCTGATCGACGGCACCTTCCCTGACTATGCGCGGGTGATCCCCGTCAATAACGACAAGAATCTTGTCGTCGACAAGAAGGACTTTGAGGCCGCAGTCGATCGCGTTTCGACGGTTTCGAGCGAACGTGGCCGCGCCGTTAAGCTTTCGATCACCGGCGGACGGCTGGTACTGTCGGTCACCAATCCCAACTCGGGCAGCGCGACGGAAGAAATTGAAGTCGAGTACGCCGCCGATCCTCTCGATATCGGCTTCAACTCACGCTACCTGCTCGACATTGCCGCCCAGATCGAGGGCGAAGTTGCCGTTCTCAAGCTGGCCGACCCCGGATCGCCCACATTGATCCAGGATCAGGACGCCAAGGGCGCGCTTTACGTGCTGATGCCGATGCGGGTGTAACAGGGATTAGAAATCAGTGATCAGTAATCAGTGCTTTTCTGACTACTGAATACTGACTACTGGTTTCTGACATGACCGCCGCCTTCATTCGTCGCCTGACCCTGAGTAATTTCCGCAGCTATCATGCTGTACAGGTCCAGCTTGATCGGGCCGGGCCGGTTGTGCTCACGGGCGCGAATGGCACCGGCAAGACCAATCTGATCGAAGCGGTCTCCCTTCTGGCGCCTGGCCGCGGCTTGCGGCGGGCAACGATGGAAGAGCTAGCCTTCTCGGAAGGCGACGGCGCCTGGGCAATCTCGGCCGAGATCGAGGGTATGCTGGGGCTGGCAACGCTCGGCACCGGCATTGACCCGCCCGCGGGAGAAGAATCCATCCCCACGCGCAAATGCCGTATCGACCGCGAAAGCGTCGGCTCGGCAACTGCATTCGCAGATCACTTGCGGGTGGTCTGGCTGACGCCGGCCATGGACCCCCTCTTCAACGGGCCGGCGTCGGAGCGCCGCCGCTTTCTCGACCGGCTAGTGCTCGCAGTCGACGCGCAGCATTCGAGCCGCGTGGCCGCGCTCGAGCGCAGCTTGCGTTCGCGCAATCGCCTGCTCGAAGACTCGCCCGGTGATTCTCATTGGCTCGACGCGGTCGAGCACGAAACGGCGGAGGTCGCGGTTGCTGTTGCTGCGGGCCGCGCCGAAACGGCCAAGCGCTTGTCGGCGGCTCTCGAAGCATCGCGCGACACCGCGCGCGAATTTCCGCAGGCCCAAATCACCCTGCAGGGGTGGATGGAGCAGTTGTTGCCCGACCACAGCGCGATTGAAATCGAGGATCGCTATCGCTCGCTGCTGAAGGATAATCGCGCACGCGACGCCACCGCCGGGCGCACACTCGATGGACCGCATTTGTCCGACCTCGTTGTCACGCACGCCAGCAAGAACATCCCGGCCGCCGACGCCTCCACCGGCGAGCAGAAGGCCCTGCTCATCCGCCTGGTGCTGGCGCACGCGGGATTGATCAAGCAGATGACAGGTTTCGCGCCGCTGCTTCTGCTGGATGAAGTGGTTGCCCATCTCGATCCGTCGCGGCGCGCGGCGCTCTACGACGCGCTATCCTTGCTTGGCGCGCAGGTCTGGATGACCGGTGCCGATCCCGCTGCGTTCGGCGACATCGTCGGACGCGCGCAAGTCTTCCTCGTTCGAAGCGGCGTGGTGGAACAGGCCTGACGGTTCCCGCTTGGCCCACTCACGTTTTGTTAATCGAAATCCGATCAATTATTGGAAAATAGGAACCATCGCTCGGCGATCGCTTTTACCCCATGGATAGGACAGGGCTGCAATGGGAACGGACGCAGCAATCGATCGGGTCAAGAAGGAGCTCCTTCGCGCCTTCGACAACACACGCGCCGAACTCGACCGCATTGAGCTTCTGGCCGCGGGTCTCGCTGCGTTCAATACGCCCATTCCAAGTTATGAGCCGACGTTCCGGCATCTCCCACAGCTGAACCTGACCGTCCACGAGCTATCCTCCGACGAGCCGAGGACCTAGATTTCCCCGAGCAGCTCGCGCCGCTGGCGCTCCGAGGCATCCGAGTAGCGGCGCAAGGCATGCGCCTCACTCAGCTGGCCGGTGACCTGCCGGCGCTCCAGCGAGTTGACCACTGGTAACGCTTCGGCCTCGTAGCGGTCGAAGGCCGCGATGGCCTCCTGCGCCGTCATCTGAGGGACTAACATGTGGTCGGCATGGTGCAGAATTTTCCGCACGGAAATGGTCGCGCCAAGCTCGGCGGCATGAGCTTCCGCAACGATGACCATGCCGGCATAGCGGCCGTCTTCGTCCACTGCGATGACCTGGTTGGTTGAGCCCAGCGGAAAGGCCTCGCGAAACGCCGCGACAGGTTGATCTGCCGGCGCGGTGCGGACATCGGCGCGCATCATCTGACCCACTGTCAGATCGCGGATCCAGCCGACATCGGCGGCGCCGCGGATCGATTCACCGCGCAGATGGAAGCGCCAGGTGGCGAAGGAATAGCCGAAGAACTCGCGCGTCATCTGCATCGCAATGATTGCGGAGATCAAAACCGCCGTGGTGAGCCACAGATCGCCGGTGGTCTCCAGCGCGATGAACGTCATTGTCAGCGGTCCGCCGATCACCGAGACCGAAAGCGCGCACATGCCGATGATCGCGTAAGAATCGGGATCGACGTGCAAGCCCGGCAAGATCGCGCCGAGACCAAGGGCGAACAGCTGTCCGCCGAGCGCGCCTAGCAACAGCGAAGCAAAGAAAAGTCCGCCGCGGAACCCGGCGCCGAGCGAAATCATCGATGCGATCGCCTTCAGCACGAAGATCAATGCGATGGTGGCGATCGGCAATTTGAAAATGCCGGTGAGATGCAAGGCCCCGTGACCTGACGACATGACCTGAGGCGACAGGATCGCAAGCAGGCCGACCAGTGCGCCGCCAATCATCGGACGCAGCGCCGGTTTGACCTTCAACCGCGTGAATAGCTTCTCGCAAGCAGCGACGCCGCGCATGAGGACGATGCCGAAGACCGCCGCAAGCACGCCGACAAACGCTGCGATCACGACGTCATGAACCGCAAGGTTCGACACCGCGCCCGTTTCAATGCCGAGACGGTCGGGCGTAAAGACGCGCGCAGTCAGATAACCGACAAGCGATGCCATGCCGACCGGCGCAAGCGAGGCGATCGAGTAGCTGCCGATAATCAGTTCGAAACCGTAAAAGGCGCCGCCGAGCGGCGCGCCGAAGGCGCCAGCAATCGCAGCCGCCGCGCCGCAGCCGACTAGGACGCGCATGTCGCTTCGGCGCAGACGGAACGAACGCCCGATCGCCGAGGCGATGCCGCTCGCGATCTGGGTGTATCCCGCCTCCAGCCCGACCGAAGCGCCGATGCCGCTCGACCAGACCGTCTGCGCAGCGACGATCAGGCTGCCGCGCATGGACATGCGGCCTCCGTGCAGCGCGTTCGCCTCGATCGGGTCGACTTCCGTGCCGCGGCGCCGCGTGATGAAGGCCGTGACCAGGCCAAACAGCAGTCCGCCAAGGCTCGGCACGACGAAGGCCCGAATCGGGTCGAGCGCGACCCGGCCCGACAGCCGCTCACCGGGATCGAGCCCGAAGAAAAGCTGATGCATAAACCCGACCGTTTCGCCCATAGCGGCGACGGCAAGGCCCGCGATGGCGCCGATAACCACCGCCAGCACGATGACGCTCGATTCACGCGCGCGCACGATCGCGCGCAGTCGGTGCGGCACTTCGAGCGGGCGGCTGAACAGATGCATCCGGAGCAAATTCAAGCGGGCGAGCTGCGTCACTGGCTTAAATTCCATGACGCGTTCCCTTGCAAGCGCTTCAAGCCAACGCTTGGGACGACAGTTTGACTGCCTTTCGGACGCACGTTTTTCACCGTCTTCGAATCGTAAATCGGGGCCAAAAAATGGGCGAAAAAAGTGGGGATTTTTGCACCCTCACCTCTTTAAAAAGTGCTTCTAAATCAACATATTAAGGCCAATGACTTTGGCCTGTACGGGGCCTTATTTTCGTGTCACACAAATCGTCAATTCCAACTCATTTTTCTGACCGCGCAAAGGGTGCCGTCAATGGCTGAACCGGCCCGCAAGAACCCGTCCGACTATGGCGCCGAGTTCGATCAAGGTCCTCAAGGGCCTCGACGCGGTCCGCAAGCGGCCGGGCATGTATATCGGCGACACCGATGACGGTTCCGGCCTCCATCACATGGTCTACGAGGTGGTGGACAACGCCATCGACGAGGCGCTCGCCGGGTTTGCCACGGAGGTGGTTGTAACGCTCAACCCCGACGGCTCGTGCACGGTGCGCGACAACGGGCGCGGCATCCCAACCGACATCCACAAGGGTGAAGGCGTCTCGGCGGCCGAAGTCATCATGACCCAGCTGCACGCGGGCGGAAAATTCGACCAGAACGCCTACAAGGTTTCCGGCGGTCTGCACGGCGTCGGCGTTTCCGTGGTGAACGCGCTCTCGACCTGGCTCAAGCTCACCATCTGGCGCGACGGCAAAGAGTATTTCATGGAGTTCCGCGACGGCGTCGCGAAGGCTCCGCTGAAAGCGAGCCGCGACGCGAAAGACAAACGCGGCACCGAAGTGACTTTTCTGCCGAGCCCGAAGACTTTCACAATGGTCGAGTTCGACTTTGCAACGCTGGAACACCGCCTGCGCGAGCTGGCATTTCTGAATTCGGGCGTCGCCATTGTGCTCGCCGATCAACGCCACGCGGTCGAGAAGCGCGAGGAGATGAAATACGAGGGCGGCGTCGAGGCCTTCGTGAAATTCATCGACCGCAACAAGACCTCTCTCATTCCGAACCCGATCATGATCAAGGTCGAGCGCGAAGGCATCACGGTTGAATGCGCGCTGTGGTGGAACGACGGGTATCACGAGAGCGTGCTCTGCTTCACCAACAACATCCCACAGCGCGACGGCGGCACCCATCTTGCCGGCTTCCGCGGCGCACTCACCCGTCAGATCACGCAATATGCCGATACCCTTGGCACGTCGAAGAAGGAAAAGGTCGCGCTCACCGGCGACGACTGCCGCGAAGGCCTGACCGCCGTGCTTTCGTGCAAGGTGCCCGACCCGAAGTTCTCGTCACAGACGAAGGACAAACTGGTGTCATCGGAAGTCCGCCCGGTGGTCGAAAACGTGATCAACCAGGCCCTGCAGGACTGGTTCGAAATTCACCCCTCCGAAGCCAAGGTCATCGTCGGCAAGGTGGTGGAAGCGGCTGCCGCACGCGAGGCTGCGCGCAAGGCGCGCGAACTCACCCGCCGCAAGGGCGCGCTCGACGTTTCATCGCTTCCGGGCAAGCTGGCCGACTGTCAGGAGCGCGATCCGGCGAAATCAGAGCTTTTCATCGTCGAGGGCGACAGCGCGGGCGGCTCCGCCAAGCAGGGCCGCAATCGCGAATTCCAGGCGGTGCTGCCGCTGCGCGGCAAGATTCTCAACGTGGAACGGGCGCGTTTCGACAAGATGCTGTCGAGCCAGGAAATCGGAACGCTGATCACGGCGCTCGGCACCGGCATCGGACGCGACGAGTTCAACCCCGACAAACTGCGCTACCACAAGATCATCATCATGACCGACGCGGATGTCGACGGCTCGCACATCCGTACGTTGCTGCTGACGTTCTTCTTCCGGCAGATGGAGGAGTTGATCAAGCGCGGTCACATTTTCATTGCTCAGCCGCCACTCTACAAAGTTGCACGGGGAAAATCTGAGCAATATTTGAAAGATGAACGCGCGCTGGAAGACTTTTTGATCGTGACCGGCGTCGAAGAAGCTGTGCTGCGCCTTGCCTCCGGCGAGGAGCGCGCCGGCGAAGACTTGCGCAAGGTGGTCGATCAAGCGCGCGTCATCCGCAACCTTCTCAATGCACTTCACAGCCGTTACAACCGCCAGGTCGTCGAACAAGCGGCCATCCTTGGCGTGCTCAGTTCCGAGATTTTCGGTGATCCGAAGAAGGCCAAAGCGGCGGCACCCTACATCGCCAAACGCCTTAATGCCCTCTCCGAGGAAACTGAACGCGGGTGGGAAGGCGAGTTCAGCGAAGAGGCGGGCTTCACCTTTACGCGAACTTTGCGTGGCGTGAAGACTGTTTCCATTATCGATCATGCTCTGCTTGGCTCGGCAGATGCCCGTAAGCTCGACGAATATGCTGCCTCTTTGCAGAAGATCTACGAAAAACCCGGATCATTGCGTCGTAAGGACGAAACCTGGGCGATTCACGGGCCGGTCGGTTTGTTTGAGGCCGTAACCGGTGCAGGGCGCAAGGGCGTAACAATGCAACGCTACAAAGGCCTCGGCGAAATGAACCCCGAGCAGCTGTGGGAGACCACGCTCGATGTGAACGCGCGCTCGCTGCTGCAGGTGAAGGAAGGCGAGGATGCCGACAACATCTTCACCGAATTGATGGGCGAGTTGGTGGAGCCACGCCGGCTCTTCATCGAGCAGAACGCACTCGCCGCCAGCGTGGACGTCTGAAACGAGACCGCGCGTTCGGGTCTAGGTGCAGCCCAAGCCCCAAAAGGCACAGGACCGCATAACCGGATAGTAGACCCCGCAGGCGCCCACCGCGCAGCTCTCCTGCCAGAACGGCCAGTTGATGAAGCGCAACCGCGCGACGTTGGCGGAATGGGTCCGGCCAATGGGCGCTTCGCAATCACCACAATAGGGCTTCTGCTCGACAACACGCAGGCGCTGATCGAAAGTGCCAGCGCCGCGTGCGTGTGTACGCTTATGGTCGGGCCGGAGATCGGCGGCATAAGACGTGCCCCCGAGCAACACAATCAGACCCGCTACCAGAAGTACGAAGATCGTTCGCATGAGTCCCACTCCACCGGATTCCCTGGCACCATAGCCGTCAAAACCAAAAGGCCTTTTTCCGGGCGGGCGTTATTTGCGAACGCGGTTAAATTTCTGCGAATTTCACAATCCGTCACTGATACAGGGCCCTTGCGCCGATCACGCGGCCGGCGGCCTGGGCGGGCGGGTACGCGGATCGCGCGGAAGCCAGCTTCCTCCATCAACGCGTGAAAGAAAGTCATCGGCGACCTGGTTGAACAGATCGGGCTCTTCCAGGTTCACGGCGTGGCCGGTCTTGGGAAAAATCATGAGACCCGACGCCGGGATGGCATCTTTAAGAAATAACCCCGGCTCGATGCAACGCTCATCTTCGTCGCCGACCACGATCAAAGCCGGCGTCGTAAGTCGCCGGATGTCGCGTTCGAAGTCATAGAGCGAAGGACGCTCGCCCTGGAATCCGCGCGACATGTGCGCTGATCCTTGCGGGTCGTGCTCGGAAAGCTGCCTCGAAAATTCGGCAAAGCCGCGCGGATCCTTGAACTCCAATTGAAGGCGGCTCGGGCCGCGGCCGTACGTCCGCGCCACTGCCGCAGAGCCTTCGCGCTCGAACTGCGCGGCGAGATCGCGCGAGCGTTTGTGGAAGTCCCCGGTGTACCAACGCTCGCTGCCCGATCCCGTACCCGCGAGCACCAGCGAGCGCACGCGCTGCGGATGGTTGAGCGCGACCTGCAGCGCCGTGTAGCCGCCCATCGACAGCCCGATTAGGTGGGCCTTGTCGATTTTCAGGTGATCGAGCATCGCCACCGCATCACGCATCACATGCATATAGCTGTAGGCTTTGGAATCGACCGGAACATCGGATGGCCTGTATCCGCGCGCGTTATACGCAATGCAGCGGTAACGCTTGCCGAATTCCCGCAGCTGACGCTCCCAACTGCGGTGGTCGCCGGCGAACTCGTGCACGAAGAGGATCGGTGTGCCCTGCCCCACTTCTTCGTAGTAAAGCTTCACGTTGTCGGGCGTCGTTGCGTAAGGCATCAGAACAAGTCCAGGTATTCCTTCTGCTCCCAAGGCGTGACGTCCGGCTGATCGGTTGCTTCCTTTTGAAAGCGTTCGATCTCGGCCGCCTTGATGTGCGTGTAATAGTCGACGAACCCGCCGCCAAAGCCGGCCCGAAACGTTTCGTCAGCGCGCAGCGCGGTCAGGGCCTCGCTGAGATTTTTCGGAAGCAATGCCGCTGCCGCCTCATAGGGCGTGTCCGCGGAGGGCCCGGGATCGAGCCTGCGCGCAATGCCGTCGAGCCCGGAATAGACCTGCGAAGCGACGTAGAGATAGGGATTTGCCGCCGGCTCGCCAACTCGGTTTTCAAGACGGGTCGCGGGATCGCCGGGCTGGCCGAGCACGCGGATCATCACGCCGCGGTTGTCGTGTCCCCAGATGGCGCGATCGGGCGCAAGCGAATACGCGCGATAGCGTTTGTAGCCATTGATCGTCGGCGTCGTGAAAGCCGCTGCTGCACGCGCATGCGCCAGCAGGCCACCGAGGTAGTAACGGCCGACAGTGGACAGCACGTCGGCGTGATCGAAAGCAAAGGCGTTTCGGCCCGATTTTGCTTCGAGCAGCGATTGGTGCAGATGCCAGCCGCTCGACATTACATTCGGCAACGCGGGACGGCACATGAAGCTCGCAAGCATCCCATGGCGTCGGGCTATCTGCTTTGCAGCCGCGCGAAAGAGCACCATGGTGTCGGCGCTGGCCAGGCCGGCTTGCGGGCGAAAGGTGAATTCGCACTGGCTCGGACCGAGCTCCAATTCCACGGAACGCAGCGGCAGGCCGAGCTGCTCGATACGGCGGCGGAGAATTTCGAGCGCCGAATCGAGCATGTCGTACCGCAACTCGGTGAGATACTGATAACCCTGCGTGAGCAGGCTCACCTCAGGGGCTTCCGGTGGCCAGGTCGCGTCGGCCGGCGCGAGGCGCGGATTCTCGATCTTGAACAGGTGGAATTCGACCTCCAATCCGGCGAGGAAATCGAAGCCCGCTTTGGCCAAAGTGTTGAGCGCGTCGCGGCAGCGGGCGCGCGTGGAGAAAGGCACCGGCTTGCCGTTGGTGAAATGGATGTCACACAGGAGCCAGCCGGTCTTGTTCGCCCAGGGCAGAATGCGGAACGTCGCCGGATCGGCGACCATGACGAAGTCGCCGCCGCCCTGCATCTCTTCCATCGCGAAGCCGCCACCCGGCGTGAACACCGGATAGACCGTCCGGTGCGCGGTGTCCTTGGCGAGCAGCGTGGTCGTCATGGTAACGCCGCTGCGCATCGCGCTCGCCGCCTCGGATGCGAGCAGGGTCTTGCCGCGCAGCACGCCGTGCTGGTCGGCGAATGAAAAGCGCACGACCTCAAGTTTCTCTTTCTTGATAATGCGCTCGACTTGCGCGGCGGCCTTTGCCTGTGCGTCGCTCCACAGGCTGTGGCGCTCGACGAAAGTGACCGGCTTACGCGAACGCGGGGGCATTCGCCTTAATGCCCGTTAGCCCAGCTTGCGGTCTTGCGTTTTACTGCCTCGGTCTTTTGCCAATAGCCCTGCCAATCGTCGACCGGCCCGATGCCGTCGATCGCCGCCGGCCCGGTGATACTTGCCGCCTTTGCGGGATCAAGCACCATGATCGGTTTTTCGCCTTTGCCCGATTGTTCGATCGCCTGACGCAAAAGCTTGCGATATGCGCTGATCGCCTTGTCGGACGTACCGAGGTGCTCGTTGGTGCGATCTTGAATCGTGCCCATCGACTCGCAGGCCCATTGGTCGTGCACATTGATGTCGGCGCCCATGCCGGTATAGGTCTCGTGCTCCTGCTCATGCGGATCGAAACCGTAGTCGTTGCTCTTGTTCTTGTTCGGGATGTAGTCCGGCAACTGATAGAGCTCGAGCCGCTGGCGGCGCATCTCATCCTTGTTCACGGGCGCGCCAAAGCTGGTGAAGATCGCGTACCAATAGTGCTTCTCGTCGTCGATCGGCACATGCCATTGCGAGATCGTCATCTCGCGGCTCATCGGAATGATGAAGGCGTTCGGAAACATCAGATTGGTCACGCGCACATGCGTGCTCGCCTCGCTGATCTGCCGCAGCGTGACCAGCCGGAATCCGAATTCGGTCGGCTCGACCTCAATGCGCGGGCGCGTGAACTCGCGCATGATTTGCGACATCGGCATGTCTGAATCGCGCGAGGTGTCGCGGAACATTTTTCCGTAGCCTGGCTCGGGTCTTCGTCGCTGAAAAACCGGTGCAGGAACGAGGTGTGCACGGGATCGATCCCGACCTCGAGAGACTGCAGCCAGTTGCAGTCGATCATACCCTTGAACGCGAACGTGTGGCTGTCGGGCGCGATGAAGCAGTCGAAATGCGGAAATGCCGGCGGCTCGCCCGGTCCGAGATAGGCGAACAGGATGCCGCTCTTCTCCACTACCGGATAAGATTTCTGCTTGATGTTGGCGCAGAGATTGCTGTCGTCGGGCTCGGCCGGCGTCTCAAGACACTTGCCATTTACGTCGAACAGCCAGCCGTGGAAGGCGCAACGCAGGCCGCCATTCTCAAGCCGGCCATATGCGAGATCGGTGCCGCGGTGCGGACAGCGCCGGCCGATCAGGCCGTAACGGCCTTTGTCATCCTTGAAAATCACCAGGTCTTCACCGAACAGCCGGACGGGCTTCACCGGTCGATTGCCCGAAAGCTCGTCAACCAGCGCGGCGGGCTGCCAGTAGCGCCGCATTAATGCCGCCTGCCGGCGTTCCTGCGCCAGTTCGGGTGATGAAGTCGTTTTGCTCCGCACTCAACATGGACGTGCAATCCCCTGTTACGGGGCGACTTTATACGAACTCCGGGAAGGACCGGAAGCGTGCCGGACCAGAAGCAAAAGGCCGGCGCAAGGCCGGCCGTTTTTCAAATCGCCGCAGAGAACCAGCCCTAATGGCGCGCGGCCCAGCCCATATCCATGCGGCGGCGCCACGCCGTCTGTCGCAGGCCCATCAGGCGGCTCGCGGCCGTCTTTGCTTCCGCGCGGCTGGCCGCCGCGCAAGTACGATATTCAAGGTCGGAGACCCGCGACACCAGGGGCTGTTTGCGAAAGAGACGGGCGAGCGTGCCAGCGCCGCCATTCAGCTTCAGGTCGGCAAGTGAATTCGCAACGTTGCCTGAGTGGCCGAAGGCAACGACACGGCCAGTCATGGTGTGACGCACTTCGTAGACTCCGGGGCCGATTGGCGCTTCAACATGATCGCCGCTTTGCGCGTCGGGAAATCGCTTCCAAGTGCTCCAAGTCTGAACCATGAAAATAACCTCAGTATCACTTCAAAAAAGCCGCATCAGGAACGCGACAACTAATCATTGGTTCCGCCAGGTCAACTGGCCCTGTTGATAAACGGGCAATCTAGGCCGGAATTTGGCGAGGCTCCTCGTATTTACGCTAATTGGCGCGGTTAATGGCCGCCGTTAATGGCCGGGCAGCACCAGCACCTTCGGCTTTGCCGGGAGACTCGCCTTCGACACCACCAGCGATGGTATCTCGGCGACTTCGACATCCCACTCCTGTCGCACGCGTTGCAGGAACCGGTCGAGCGTATAGGCGCTGAAATAGTGCATGGGGATCATCAGTGGCGCTTTCATCGCATGCAGCACCTCGACCATGCCATCAAGATCAAGCGTGTAGGATCCGTCGACGGGCACCAGCACCACGTCGACCCGGCCGATCTCATTGAGCTGCTGCTGCGTGAGTGTGTGGTGCAGGTGGCCGAGGTGCGCGATGCACAGGTTCGCGACCTCAAAGATGAAAATCGAATTGCCATGCCGTTCGGTGCCGCCGTCATAGGTGCGGATATTTGTCGGCACATTGCGCACGCGGACGTCCTTGTACTGAACGTCGATGCGCGCCGGCTTCTGATCTTCGGACCAGCCGCGCAGCACATATTTGATCCCCGGATCGGGCGACAGGCTGTAGTGCGTCGTGTGCGCGTGGTTCATTGTCGCAATGTCGGGCAACACAGTCGGCTTGACGTAATCATTGTAGTCGGTCGCAATGCGCACCAGCTGCGGGCTCTCGATCAGGAATGTCGAGTGGCCGACATAAGTCAGACGTGCCTGACCGCGCTCAAGCGCGGCAAGACGAAAGGCAGCGGGCGTCACGAAGGGCGGCCGCGAGGCGACGAGACCGGGGCAGCTCTCCATCATTTCAGGTTTGGCGGGCGAAGGCGCGGCACCTTGCGCTTGCGCCTGCACCACAGCCGCAAAGATAGATGCCGTCGCCATAAGAATTTTGACTGAAGCGCAATGCATGACATCTACCCGCGCCGATTGAAGGTGCAGGAATCTGCCATGGTTTGACCGTGCTCGCCACCGACCTCACGCGCAAATGAAGAGCGGCGCCCGAAGGCGCCGCTGAACGTCGTTCGCGTTGAGCGGTCTAGAACTGCTCGAAATAGCGGCGGTCGCGCATCGAGACGATGATGCCCTTCGGCGTGACCACGACCCAGCGACCGTCCTGCCGCTTGATCTGCTCGACCGGCCCAATGCCCGGCAAAGGCGCGCCCGGCACGACCTGATAAACGTCGCCGTGACCTTGCACGTAGACAAAGCCGTCGCGCGTCTCGCGAATCGTCCAGTCGATGATGACGGACGGACGCCGCGGCGCTTCCGCTGCGGGGGCCGGACGTGCCGGCGGCAACGGTGCCGCGGCCGGCGATGTCGGCGGCACCGTTTGCGGCGGCGTGATAGCACCGGTGATTTCCGCGCTGTCGCGCGCCAGACGCTCGCTGATCTTGGCGAATTGGCTGTGCGCCGATTTGTTTGCGGCCTCAAAGCTCGCCTTCAGGCTGGCGACGTCCTTGGAAAGACGCGCGATCGACTGTTGTGCCGCCTTGCTCTCTTCAAGACCTGCAACATCGACCGAAGCGGGCTTGGAGAATCCGCCGGTCATCGTCGCGCCGGCCAGCACGCCGACGGCGGCGGCGATCGCAACCGAAGCGGCAAGCATGGCGTAGCGCCGGTGGCGCGGACGCAGGCGGAGCTGCGGCCATCGCGCACGCGCCGGCGCTGCTTGGGCAATGTCGGTCGGCTCTTCTTTATTATCGATGTTCGTCTCGTTGACCGCCGCGGCTTCGACGGCGGCTGGCACCTCTGCGATAGGTTCGCTGGCCACGTCCGATGCCGCCGGCGAGAGCGAAGGTGAGTCAACCAATGGCAGTTCGGTCTGCCCTTGCTGCGGTGCGTTGTCCGGATTCGCTACCGGATCGCCGCCGGCACTCTCGATTTGCTTGCGCTTGGCCATGGCACTGATCCTCGATTGGGCGTTCATCAATCGGTAACCATGTTTGGTTACCAACTGGTTACCATTGGCTTGCTGGCAAGCGGCCGCGCCTCCTATCAATCGAGAGGACCTTGCACCGCGCCCGGATAACGTCGCACCGGGCGTCCTTGGGTCCCGCGTGAGATGCCGGCATCGCTGGCATCTCACGCTTAATTCCCATCCAAAAATGTAGCAGCTAGACCGCGAATCCGTTTTCGGCCGCGCGCGCCTTGAGCGACACCGCCGGCCGCGCGCCGATGTGCTGGATGACTTCCGCCGCGGCGAGGCCGCCAAGGCGGGCGGCGGTACGATGATCCTTGCCGCGCGCGAGACCGACCAGAAAGCCGGCGGCAAACAGATCGCCAGCGCCGGTCACGTCGGCCACCTGCTCGACCGGCTCCGCCGCCACAGCCTCCACAGCTTTGGCTGATACCACGACGCAGCCTTTTTCGCTGCGCGTCACGACCGCGAGCTTTGCCTCGCCACGCAGCACTTTGACGGCGCTGTCGAAGTCGGCGGTCTCATAGAGGCTGTGCAGTTCGCGTTCGTTGGCGAACACGATGTCGACGATGCCCTTGCGGATCAGATCCAGGAATTCCGCGCGATAGCGATCAACGCAGAACGCATCCGACAAAGTAAGCGCGACGCGGCGGCTAGCCTTGTGAGCAATCCCCGCGGCCTTGACGAATGCTTCCTTCGCATGCGGCGGGTCCCACAAGTAGCCTTCGAGATAGGTAACCGCGGCGCTTGCCACCTGCGCCTCATCGATGTCGTTGGGATGCAGGTCCTGCGCAGCGCCGAGGTAGGTGTTCATTGTGCGCTCGCCGTCCGGTGTCACCATGATGTAGCAACGCGCGGTGGACGGACCTTCCGACGCCGGCGGCGTGTCGTAGGCGACGCCGGCGGAGCGGATGTCGTGGGCAAAGGTGCGGCCGAGCTCGTCGTCATTGACCTTGCCGACGAAGGCCGCGCGCGCGCCGAAGCTGGCGACGCCGACTATGGTATTTGCGGCCGAGCCCCCCGAGCTTTCCACCGCCGGCCCCATCGCCGCGTAGATCTGTTCAGCGCGCGCTTCATCGATCAGCGCCATCGTGCCCTTGTGCATGCCTTGCGCCACCAAGAAGTCATCTTCGGCGCGCGCGATCACATCGACGATGGCGTTGCCGATGCCGAGCACGTCATAGCGGAGAGCAGTCATATGTTGTCCTCTTGAATGGCGCGCGCACTATATCGGGGCATCGAGCGGCGGCAAGCTTATGCGCACTGCGTGGATGACGGGCCTGTGCCCACAGGCCTAGAGTAGCGGCAAGGGAATCACCAAAATGTCGCTCGCACGCGATATCACCACCGTCGGCGGCGGCACACTGGTGTCGCGGCTGTTGGCTTATGCGCGCGACGCCTGGATTGCGGCCCTGTTGGGTGCCGGGCCTTATTCAGAGACCTTGTTTGCTGTTCTCCAGGTGGTCAATTTTTTTCGGCGCCTGTTGTCGGAGGGCGGGCTCAATAGCGCCTTCGTGCCGATCTGGGCCAAGCTGCACGGCAGCACGGATGGCGCAACCAATGCCAACCGCTTCACGTGGCGCGTCCTGCTCATGATGTTCTGTGTGGCGGGCAGCATTGCCCTCCTCGCCGTGTATCTCGGACGCTATGTCATCGCCGGTATCGCACCGGGCTTCGATGACGCGCAACAATCTTTTGCAGCGTTCCTGCTGTTCATGACCGCGCCCTATATCCTGCTTGCGGGACTCGTCGCGGTGATCGCCGCCGCTCTCAGCGCCGAAGGCCGCGTCGGCGTCGTCGCCGTAACAACCGTCTTGTTTAACTTGACCATGCTGCTGGCGCTGCTGCTGCTGCCTGACGAACCGATCGAGCGCTATCAAGTCACCTTTTGGGTCGCACTTGCCGTTACCATCGCGGGCATGGTCCAGCTTCTGGCCGCGGCTACGGTCTGGTTGATGACGGGAAAGCGGTGGCAACAAGCTCGCTCGCCTGCGCGCGATCAGGCTGGAGCGTTCTTCGGACGGGCACTGCCGGGCCTGATCGCAACCAGCATCCCTCAATTGAAGCTGATCGCCGCGACCGCGATCGTCTCGGCATCACCCGCTGCCGTATCGTGGCTCTACTACGCCAATCGCCTCTACGAACTGCCGCTCGGTGTCGCTTCGATCGCCGTAGCGGCCGTGATTGTGCCGCGCATTGCGGGCAGCATGCATGCCCGCAACGAGAGCCAATTCGCCTCGGCTCAGTCGCGCGCCTATGAAATCGCTATTGGATTTGCTTTGCCGGCGGCTACCGGCTTCGCGCTCCTGGCAGAGCCTATCGCGCGCGGCCTGTTCGAACGCGGCGCATTCGGCACCCAGGATACGGCTGCGGTTGCGGCGGCGCTGGTGGCAATTTGCGCGGGGCTTCCAGGACATGTGCTCGAGAAGGTATTCGGCGCGGTGTCATTCGCACACGAGGACACGCATACCCCCATGCTTGCTGCCCTTGCCGGTTTTGCCGCGGCCGTCATCGGCGGCGTACTGTTGTTTCCGCGGCTTGGATACGTCGGTGTCGCGGCGGCAATTGCCGTGTCCGGCTGGGTCGGGGCCGGGCTACTCGGAACACTGCTTTTTCGCCGCCGCTGGCTGCGGATCGATGCCGACGCCTGGCGCCGCCTGCCTCGCATCTGCCTCGCCACGATCGCAATGGCCGCTGCGGTCGGTTACGCCAATCATGTGATTGGTGCGGGCGTTGCGTCATCGGCCGCACGACTGGCGATTCTTGCCGCGCTGGTGACACTCGGCATCGCCGTCTACTTCGCCGCACTGCAATTGCTCGGCGTCGTAACGCTCAAAGAGCTGGCCGCCCTGCAACGAAGATCGTAAAGGCCTTGCGCGGCGCGCCTCCGGCGTGGCATGGCTCCGGCGCAAGACAATGAGGACGGGCGATGGCGTTCAAGGAACGCGTTTTTTCCGGCGTGCAGCCGACCGGCAACCTGCATCTCGGCAATTATCTCGGCGCTATCACAAAGTTTGTGGCGCTGCAGGATCGCTATGACTGCATCTATTGTGTCGTCGATCTTCACGCCATCACCACATGGCAGGATCCGAACGAATTGCCGCGTGCCACGCGCGAGGTGACGGCCGCATTCCTGGCCTGTGGTATCGATCCGAAGAAGCACATCATCTTCAACCAAAGCCAGGTGGCCGAGCACGCCGAGCTCGCCTGGGTCTTCAACTGCGTCGCGCGCGTCGGCTGGCTCAACCGAATGACGCAGTTCAAGGAAAAGGCCGGCAAGGATCGCGAGAACGCGTCGGTCGGCCTCTACGTTTATCCGAACCTGATGGCGGCCGACATCCTCGTTTACCGTGCAACGCACGTTCCCGTCGGCGAGGATCAGAAGCAGCACCTCGAGCTGTCGCGCGACATCGCGCAGAAATTCAACAACGACTTCTCGGCGTCGATCCAGGCGCACGGCTTCGGCGAAACTTTCTTTCCGCAACCGGAGCCGATCATCCAGGGTCCGGCAACGCGCGTGATGTCACTGCGCGACGGCTCGAAGAAAATGTCGAAGTCGGAGGCATCCGATTACTCCCGCATCAATCTGACCGATGACGCGGATGCCATCGCGCAGAAGATCCGCAAGGCCAAGACTGATCCGGAACCTCTGCCGAGTGAGGAGAAAGGCCTTGCGCCGCGTCCTGAGGCCGACAACCTGGTGGGCATCTACGCGGCGCTGCAAGGCGTGAGCAAAGCCGAAGTGCTCGGCCAGTTCGGCGGCGGCCAGTTTTCAACCTTCAAGACCGCGCTTGTCGATCTCGCCGTCGCAAAACTCGGGCCGATCGGCGCCGAAATGAAGAAACTCGTGCAGGATCCTGTCTATATCAACTCAATCCTGGCCGATGGCTCGCAGCGCGCGCAGGCGATCGCCGCCGAAACCATGAAGGCCGTCAAGGATATCGTCGGCTTCGTGCGCCGCTAGTTTGCGGCGCGGGATATCCGCCTTGTCGTCGCGCCGGGCGGCATGCCACCATTGCCCGCTTGTGCATTCGTCACAGCGCATATGATCGGACGGGAGCGTCGCGACCATGAGCAGCAAGCGCCGCAGCTACGAGGCCGGCCACAAGCGGAAATATCTGGTGGTCATCGACGACACCGAGGAATGCGACCGCGCCGTCTACTGGGCGGCGAAGCGCGCCGGTCGTACGAAGTCACAGATCGTGATGCTGCGCGTGATCGAACCCGGCGATCGCAATCAGCAATGGCTCGGCGTTGCCGACCTCATGAAGGCCGAGGCGCACGAGGCTGCAAACGCTGCGCTCGATAAATTTGCCGCGCGCGCAAAGAAGATCGCCAAGATCACGCCCGACCGCGTCATTCGCGAAGGCAACACGTCGGAAGAGATCATCAAGCTGATCGATGAAGACGCCGACATCGGTATTTTGGTTCTGGCCGCCGGCACCGGCAAGGAAGGCCCGGGCCCCTTGGTATCGAACCTCGCCAAGACCGCTGGAACGTTTCCAATCCCGGTGGCGCTGGTGCCGGGCCATCTGAGCGACGAAGATATCGACGCTAGTTCCTGATTTGCGGCCATTTCCCGGCCGGTTGACCTGAAGGGCCGCAAGCGCCATTTATGCGCTATGATTTGACCACCCGCGGGCCTTGAACCCGTTGAGGCAAGGAGCGATTTCGATGTTCATCCAGACCGAGGCCACGCCCAATCCGGCGACGCTGAAGTTTCTGCCCGGCCGACCCGTGCTCGAGACTGGCACCCTCGATATGCCGACCAGGGAAGCCGCGGCGCAATCGCCGCTCGCCGCCAAGCTGTTCGATGTTGCCAATGTCGGCGCCGTGTTCTTCGGATCCGATTTCATCGCGGTGACCAAGACCGGCGGTGAATGGCAACAGCTCAAGCCTGCAATCCTGGGCGCCATCATGGAGCACTACATGTCTGGTGCTCCGCTGCTTGCCGGCGACGCGACCCCGGCCGATGCCGCAGCGGATGAATTCTTTGACGCCAAGGACGCCGAGACCGTCGCCACCATCAAGGATCTGATCGAGACGCGTGTGCGCCCGGCAGTGGCGGGTGACGGCGGCGACATCACCTTCCGCGGCTACAAGGAAGGCATCGTCTACCTCAACATGAAGGGTGCATGCTCGGGCTGCCCGTCGTCGACGGCGACCCTCAAGCACGGCATCCAGAACCTGCTCAGGCACTTCGTTCCCGATGTTGTCGAAGTAAGGCCGATGTAGGCCCAATATCTGAGCAATTTCGACGATGCCCGGCCTATGCGCCGGGCATCGACGTTTTGGCGTTGTTGTGAAGACATGGCTGGCGCGCTGACAAGCCCGGCCATGACGGTGGTAAACTCAATTCATGCGCGTTCTTGCCATCGATACCGCGCTCGAGGCCTGCTCGGTCGCCGTGCTGGACACCGAGCGCGCGGATTTGCGCGCTCATGAATCGTTGCTGATGCAGCGCGGACATGCCGAAGCGTTGATGCCCCTGGTCGCGCGCGTACTCGACCGCGTGAAGCTTGATTTCTCCGCTCTTGACCGTGTCGCAGTCACCACCGGGCCGGGGAGTTTCACCGGTCTGCGGGTCGGCATTGCGGCCGCGCGCGGCATCGCGCTTGCTTCGGGCAAGCCGGCGATCGGACTGACGACACTTGCCGCCTTTGCCGCACCATTCATCGCGGCCGACGATACGCTCCCGGTCGTGGTCGCGATCGATGCACGGCACGATCATGTGTACCTCCAGGTCTTCGGTCCGGGCGGCCGCACGCTTGTTGCGCCGCGCGTCGCGCCGCTGCGCGAGGCCTTGCGTGTTTCGTCTACCGGCGCACCGCGCATCACCGGCACAGCCGCCGCAAAACTGGCAGCTCTGTGGCCTGCAGGCGAGCGCCCGCCGACCAAGGTCGAGCAGCGCAGCGCACCCGACATCAATTGGGTCGCGCGCCTCGGCGCCGCAGCGGCAGACACCGGCACACCCCCCAAACCCTTGTATCTTCGTCCGCCCGACGCCCACCCGCAGGATGCTGTGCAATTGGCCCGTCGATGATCGGTTTCATCAGCAACCTGTTCGGCCGCGCCGAACCAAGGATAACCGAGGCGAGCACGCGCGATGCATCCGCAATCGCGGCGCTTCACGGTAGCTCATTTCGCCGCGGCTGGAGCGAGCAGGAGGTCGAAGGTTTGCTTCTTGACCGCCATGTGATCGCACACCGGGCAACCGGCGGCGCAAAGCTAAACGGATTTATCCTGTCACGGCTTGTGGAGGATGAGGCGGAAATCCTTTCCGTCGCCGTCGCCGAGCGGCAACGCGGCCGCGGGCTTGCGCGCGCGTTGCTGAACCTTCACCTGCGCCGCCTCGTCGGCCTTGGTGCACGCACCATTTTCCTTGAAGTCGACGAGCACAATGTGCCTGCGCTGCGGCTGTATCAGCACGCCGGATTCCACGAAATTTCACGTCGTCCCGGTTATTATCCCGGGGCCGACGCAACGGCCGCCACTGCGCTGATTCTGCGGCGCGACTTGGTCTGAGCGTGCGGTGGACACATGCCTGACACGGCCAATATGATATTGGGGGTCGGGTGAAGGACCCTGGGCTCCAGAGAGACGCCGACGTGACCGCCGCGAACAAGCGCAACATCGAGAAGAAGAACATCGAGGCGCTATGCGCCGCCAAGGGCATGCGCATGACCGAGCAGCGTCGGGTGATCGCGCGCGTGCTCGCGGAGTCGGACGATCATCCGGACGTTGAGGAACTCTACCGGCGCTGTGCCAAGGTCGACGAGCATATTTCAATTTCGACCGTCTATCGCACGATGCGGCTTTTTGAAGATGCCGGCATTATCGAGCGGCACGATTTTCGCGATGGGCGGGCGCGCTATGAAACCAGCCCCGATGCCCACCACGATCATCTGATCAACCTGCGCAACGGCGAAGTGATCGAATTTCAATCCGAGGAAATCGAGCGCCTGCAGGCCGAAGTCGCGCGCAAGCTGGGCTACAAGCTTGTCGACCATCGGCTCGAGCTCTACGCCGTGCCGCTCAGCGACGACAAGAAGCGCTAGGCACCGGAACAAGATGCCGATGGCGCGCGCGCTTTTCATCGCGGCATTCTTCTTCACGATGACGCCGCTGCTGATCTCACTCCAGTGGACGCTTGGCAAGCTTGGATTGCCCGGTTGGGGCTTCATCGCTTCGAATTACTATCGAGTGCTGTGCGCACTGCTCCGCATACGCGTGCGCGTGAACGGCGCGCCGATGCCCGACCGTGCCGTCCTCTACGTCTCCAATCACGTCTCGTGGGCCGATATTCTCGTCATCGGCTCGCTCGCACCCGTCGCCTTTATTGCCAAGCGTGAAGTGGCAAGCTGGCCGCTGGTCGGCATCACGGCGAAAGTGCAGCGGACGGTCTTTGTCGACCGCACGCGCCGCCATCAGACCGGTGAGGCCGTAGCCGACATCGTCAAGCGGCTGAAGGATGGCGTGTCGGTGGTCCTGTTTGCCGAAGGCACCTCAAGCGACGGCAACCGCGTTCTGCCATTCCGCTCCGCGTTGCTTGGCGCGGTGGAAGAGGCGTCCGCACATGCCGGCAACATCCTTATTCAGCCGATGTCGATCAGCTACACCGGGCTGCACGGCATCCCCATGGGCCGCCAGCACCGCCCGCTGGTGGCGTGGTATGGCGATCTCGATTTCCTGCCGCACATCAAGGCATTCATCGAGCAGGGTGCGGTCGATGCGGTCGTCAGCTATGGCGAAGCAGTTCCAGCAGATGTTGAGATCGACCGCAAAGCCATGACCAAGCGGCTCGAAAGCTCGGTGCGCGGCCTGCTCGCCTCGGCCTTGCGCGGCCGGCCGTTGACCGTGCAAAACGCGCATTCCGGCTGAGGATTTATTTTCTGGGCGGGCCATCTAAGTCTTAAAATCGTTGTAAAATCAAATATATGGTCTCTCGGGACAAATCCCAGCACGGCGGGTAGATTGGATACGCTTCGCATCGAAATGGCATGAGCAAAGCGCGCAAGGTCCACGTCAAATCATTCGGCTGCCAGATGAACGTCTACGATTCCCATCGTATGGCGGACACCTTGGCGCCCGAGGGCTACAACGAAACGGCATCGCCCGAAGACGCCGACCTTGTCATCCTCAACACCTGCCACATCCGCGAAAAGGCGGCTGAAAAGGTCTATTCCGAGATCGGCCGCATCCGGGAGATGAAGGAAGCAGCAGCGCGCGACGGCCGTCGCATGCTGATTGCGGTCGCCGGCTGCGTCGCCCAGGCGGAAGGCCGCGAAATCATCCGGCGCGCGGGCGCCGTTGACCTGGTGGTCGGCTCGCAGAACTACCATCGGCTGCCGGAGATGGTCGCGCGCGCGCAACGCGGCGAGAAAGTTATCGACACCGATTTTCCGGTCGAGGACAAGTTCGATGCCCTGGCGGCGCCGAAGCGCGATGCGATCGCCAAGCGCGGCATCTCGGCATTCGTCACCGTACAGGAAGGCTGCGACAAGTTCTGCACGTTCTGCGTCGTGCCCTACACGCGTGGCGCGGAAGTATCACGCCCGGTTGAGAAGATCGTCACCGAAGTCGAACGGCTGGCGGACGGCGGCGTGCGCGAAGTGACGCTGATCGGACAGAACGTGAATGCCTATCACGGGCCCGGACCAGACGGAGCGGCATCAAGCCTCGGCAGATTGCTTCGCCGCCTTGCCGAGGTCCCCGGCATTCTTCGTCTGCGTTACACGACGAGCCACCCGCGCGACATGGATGACGATCTGGTCGCGGCCCATCGCGACTTGCCCGAGCTGATGCCCTACGTGCACCTGCCGGTGCAATCCGGTTCCGACCGTATCCTTGCGGCGATGAACCGCAAGCATACGCGCAAGGACTATCTCGACGTGATTGCGCGTCTTCGTGCGGGCCGCACGGACCTTGCTTTCACGTCCGATTTCATCGTCGGCTTCCCCGGTGAAACCGAATCGGATTTCCGCGAAACGCTCGCGCTGGTGGACGAGGTCGGTTACGCCGGCGCATTTTCATTCATGTATTCGCCGCGCCCCGGCACGCCCGCTGCCGAAATGGAAGAGCAGATTCCCGCCGACGTGAAGTCCGAGCGCCTGCAGAGGTTGCAGGCCGCCATCACACGCCATCAACGCCGGTTCAACGCCAGCTTTACCGGACGTACCATCGACGTGCTTCTCGAAAAGCCGGGCAAACTGCCCGGGCAGCTTGTCGGCCGATCGCCGTATCTGCAGGCCGTGCAGGTCATGGCGCCGGCCGAATGCGTCGGTTCGGTGCACCGTGTGACCATCGACGAAGTCGGCAGCAATAGCCTCTTCGGCAGCCTTGCGGGCGAAAGCCGTACAATGAAACTCACAGCAGCAGGAGCCTGAAGCAGCCTTGCGCACAAAGGATCCGGTGATCCCGCCCGCTGCCGCCTCCGAGGAGACGGCCACGACCCAGACCGTGCTTGCTTTCGAAGACAACAAGCTCGCGTCGATGCTGTTCGGACAATACGGACAAAATCTGGCGCTGATCGAGCGTCGTCTTGGCGTGGTCGCGGAGCAACGGGGCAATCACGTTACGATCGAAGGCTCGCGCGGCGCTTGCGAACAGGCGCGTCACGTTCTCGAGGGACTTTATGAGCAGCTCAAGCGCGGCCGCGACTTGAGCCAGGGCGATGTCGAAGGCGCCATCCGCCAGGCCATCGCTCAGGGCTCGCTCTTTGACTACGACCCTGCCGCTCCGCGTCCGGCATTCGAGGAGATCAACCTGCGCAAGCGGCCGGTGCGGGCCCGCACGGCCGCCCAGGATGCCTATATCCGCGCGCTCAAGCGCCACGCTTTAGTCTTCGGGACTGGGCCTGCGGGCACAGGTAAGACCTGGCTTGCCGTTGCCCACGCGATTCAGATGTTCGAGCGTAAAGAGGTCGACCGCATCATTTTGTCGCGACCTGCCGTCGAGGCCGGCGAGCGTCTCGGCTTTCTTCCGGGCGACATGCGCGAAAAGGTCGATCCTTATCTGCGTCCGATCTACGACGCGCTGTACGACTTGATGGACGCGCGGATCGTCGAACGGGCGCTACAGGGCGGTGAAATTGAAATTGCGCCGCTTGCCTTCATGCGCGGCCGCACTCTCTCGAACGCCGCCGTTATCCTGGACGAGGCGCAGAATACGACCTCCATGCAGATGAAAATGTTTCTCACGCGGCTGGGCGAAAACAGCCGCATGATCGTCACGGGCGATCCCAGCCAGGTCGATCTGCCGCACGGCCAGGCATCTGGCCTCGCGGAAGCCGTCAAACTGCTGAAAGGCATTGAAGGCGTCGGTCATGTGGCGTTCACGCATGAAGACGTTATCCGCCACGAGCTCGTGGCCCGCATCGTCGAGGCCTATGATCGCGGCGTCCCCGCGCGCGAGGGAAAAGGATGAAGACGCCGCCGGGGCGGCCCACGTCGCCGCTGCACATCGACCTTCGGATTGAGTCACCGCTCTGGGACGGCCAGCCTCTGGCCGAAAAAACCGTGCGGAACTCGGTCCTTGCTGCGGCCGCAGCGCTCTCAACAGCGGGCGGTGAAGTCAGTATTGTGCTCACCGACAATTCGGCGATCCGCTCGCTCAACCGGGACTGGCGCGGCATCGACAAGCCGACCAACGTTTTGTCGTTTCCCGCCTCGGGTCCCGACACCGGCGAAGGCGCACGGCTGCTCGGCGATATCGTGATCGCTTTCGAGACGCTCGAACGGGAATGCGCTGATGAGAACCGCGACTTTCTTCATCACCTCGCCCACCTCGCGGTGCATGGGTTTCTCCACCTCAATGGCTACGATCACCAGACCGACGCGCAGGCTGAAGCAATGGAAGGGCTCGAAAGCAAGATCATGACGCGTTTGAACATGCCCGATCCCTACCGCGCCCACGATCTTGGCAACGCCTGACCGCCATGTCTGAAAGCGATCCACTAGTTCAAGGCCCGCCGGCGCTCCGTCATACGAGCCGCGAAATCTGCCGGTGCCGGTGCCGCCGGCGCGCAACGGCGGCGAGAACTGGTTCATCCGCGCGCTGCGTGCGCTGTTCGGGTGGAAGCCAAACATTGCGCGCGCCGATCTGCAGGACGTTCTCGATGCCATCGGCCTCGGCGAATTCCGGTTTTACTCCGGAAGAAAGCCGGATGCTCAGGAACATCCTCGGCCTGCGTGAGCGCCGTGTCGGCGACGTCATGGTGCCGCGTGCCGACATCATCGCCGTCCAGCAGGACATCAAGCTCGGCGAATTGATGCGGGTGTTCGAGGGTGCAGGCCATTCGCGGCTTGTGGTGTACAACGACACCCTCGACGACCCGGTCGGCATGGTCCACATCCGCGACCTGATCGCCTTCATGACCGCGCGCGCGACGGCCAATCCGGAAAAAAACGCCAAGCGTAAAAAGCCGCTGCCCGCAGGCCTCGACCTGAAGTCAATCAATCTCGGCACGCCGCTTTCGGCGACGAAGATCGTCCGCGAGATCCTGTTCGTGCCGCCATCGATGCGTGTCATCGATTTGCTGGCGCGCATGCAGGCGACGCGAATTCACTTGTCGCTGGTGGTCGACGAATATGGCGGCACCGACGGGCTCGCTTCCATCGAGGATATCGTCGAGCAGATCGTCGGCGACATCGCCGACGAACACGACGAAGACGCCACGCCCGAAATCACGCAACTGCCAGATGGCTCATTTGTTGCCGATGCGCGCGCCAAGATCGAAGACGTCATCGCGACCGTCGGCAACGATTTCGACGTTGGCGACGCTATAGACGACGTCGACACCATCGGCGGGTATCTGGTGACGCGCGCGGGGCGCCTGCCCGTGCGCGGAGAGATCGTGCCCGGCCCGGATCTTTTCGAGTTCGAAGTCCTCGACGCCGATCCGCGCCGCGTCAAGCGCGTACGGATAACCCGGCTGAAAGAGAGACGCGAGCGGCCGCGCGAGGCACGTAAGCGCAACGAGGCCGATGGCATGTTCTCAAGCGTCACGACTTCGCCGGCGGCGCCCGATGACAAGTCACCCCGCAACGACACCGGTCCGGCCGGCGTGCGCCAGCCGTGATCATGACCCGCCTCGCCCACGCCGTCGTGCTCGCTATTGGCTGGCGGCGCGCAAACATTGCGTTCGTTGCCGGCGCCGCGTCGGCTTTGGCCATGCCGCCCATCAATGCATGGCCTGTCTTGTTCGTGACATTTCCGATCCTGGTCTGGCTCGCGGACGGATCCACCGCCGGACGCTGGAGCGGCGCGATCACCGCCGCGGTGGCCGGCTGGTGTTTTGGTTTCGGATATTTTCTCGCGGGAATTTATTGGGTCGGATACGCCTTTCTCGTCGACGCCAAGACCTTCGGCTGGCTTTTGCCTGTCGCCGTTGCCGGACTACCCGCTTATTTGGCGCTTTACACGGGCCTTGGACTTGCGATCGCCCGGCTGATTTGGGTACGCGGGCCCGAACAAATCCTGGCGCTCGCCGCCGCGATGACCGCCGCAGAATGGCTACGCGGCCGCCTGCTCAGCGGGTTTCCCTGGAATACGTTTGGCTACGCGCTGACTGAGCCGCTCGTGCTCGCGCAAAGCGTTTCGTTGACCGGAATTTGGACCCTTACATTTCTCTGCGTCGCCATTTGCGCGAGTCCCGCAGTCATCGCCGACGATAAGGCCGACACGCGACATCCGTACCGTCCTCTCGTTTTCGGGCTGATTATCCTCGCGGGGCTCGCTTGCTATGGCACCGCAAGGCTGTGGTCGCACCCTACGGAATACGTGAACGGCATCCGCCTGCGCATCATGCAGCCCAATTTGCAGCAAGATGACAAATTCAATTACTCGGCAAAAGCGGACGTAATGGGCCGTTACTTGCGTCTATCGGATCGCGCCACAAGCCCAAGTTCGAACGGCATCCGTGATGTGACGCATCTCATTTGGCCGGAAGCGGCTTTTCCTTTCTTTCTGACGCGCGAGCCTGACGCGCTTGCGCAAATCGCCGACCTAATCAGGCCGTCAACAGTACTGATAACGGGCGCAGTGCGGGCGGCGTCGGATGCCAACCCGCGCGACCAGCGCGCGTACAATTCGATTTATGTGATCGACCCCAATGGGTCGATCCGCGGCATTTACGACAAGGTGCATCTTGTTCCGTTCGGCGAATACCTGCCGTTCCAACGTGTGCTCGAACGGCTGGGCTTTATGCAATTGACGAAAGTAATCGGCGGCTTTCTTTCGGGTGATCGCCGACGTCCGATGGATATTCTCGGCGCATCAAAAATGCTGCCGTTGGTCTGTTACGAGGCGATCTTTCCTGGTGCCGCAGTGCCGCCCGGCGAGCGGCCGGGCTGGATGGTCAATGTCACGAACGATGGCTGGTTCGGAATCAGCTCCGGGCCGTATCAGCATTTCCAGCAGGCGCGCGTCCTTGCGATCGCCGAAGGGCTGCCCTTGGTACGCGCAGCCAACACCGGCATCTCGGCGGTGGTCGACCCCGTCGGACGCATCATCAATTCACTGCCCTTGGGAATCGAAGGCGTGCTGGACGCCCGGCTGCCGGCTGCGATTGAACCGACGCTGTACGTGAAGTACGGCAAATACCTCTTGGGTTCCGCCTTGTTACTTAGCCTGCTTGTCGTAGGACGTCGGCGGTTTCGCGCGTAGATTGCGCAATTGTTCACAGCATTATGCAAGTTGCTGCATGAAAATCAGGCAGCAAAATCGCCACTAAACAAAATACCACCGGAATGTAGTGATACAAATTCCACTGACATCTATGACTAAATTTACGTGGCGTTTCCCGATTACAAGGACTCGCGCATTGCGTTGGCGCCTTCACTTGTGACAACTATGCCCGAAATGGGGGCATAGGAGAAATCTATGGCTAAGAAGGCGCCGAACCCGATCGACAGACATGTCGGTTCACGCGTCCGTATGCGCCGAATGATGCTCAGCATGAGTCAGGAAAAGCTTGGTGATGCTCTTGGGCTCACTTTCCAACAAGTGCAGAAATACGAAAAGGGGACTAACCGCATTGGCGCCAGCCGGCTGCAGCAAATCGCGCACATCCTCCAGGTGCCGGTTTCGTTCTTCTTCGAAGGCGCGCCGCATTCGTCGGGGCATGCCGGCGGCATGAGCGAAGCGCCCTCGCCGGCCTACGTCGCCGACTTCCTTGCGACGTCCGATGGCCTGTCCTTGACCAAGGCCTTTATGCGCATAAAGAGCAGCAAGCTGCGGCGGCGTATCGTCGACCTCGTCGAACAAATCGCCGGTATCAACTGACCCAGGGTCATATCCCATCGTTTTGAGGCATCTGCCCAACGCTGCCCGCATCTTGACCTGCATCGCCGCCGCTGCAAGAACCACCCCCGACATGGCATGAGGCGGCAACGCAGCCGCGCCACGGGAGGAGTTGCAGCGGTGGCTCACACGAATTTTCTTTTTACCAGCGAGTCGGTTTCGGAAGGTCATCCGGACAAGGTCTGCGATCAGATTTCTGACGCGGTGCTCGACGCATTTCTGGAAAACGACATCAAGCTCGGCATCGCCGACGACAGCTTGGTGAACACGCGGCTTGGCTGCGAGACCCTCGCAACGACCAATAAGATCGTCATCGCCGGCGAAGGGCGCGGTCAGGCGCCGTTGTTCCGCAAGCACGACGACAAAGTCGTGGTCGATCGCGAACTCATCACCAAGATCGCACGCGATGTCGTGAGGGACCTCGGCTATGACCAGGACGGCTTTTCGTACTACGGCGCGGACGTGGAGGTGCTCCTGCATGGCCAGTCGCCTGACATCGCGATGGGCGTGAATGCCAAGAAGAAGAAGGGCGGAGAGGAAGAAGGTGCCGGCGACCAGGGCATGATGTTCGGCTTCGCCTGCACCGAGAGCGAGGTCTACGAGAAGAACTCATTCATGCCGGCGCCGATCTATTTCGCGCACAAAATCCTCAAGGTTCTTTCGGAAAAGCGCCGTTCCGGCCAGCTCTACGACCTGCAGCCCGATTCGAAGAGCCAGGTCACCGTTCGTTACGTCGACGGCAAACCAATCGGCTGTACCAAGGTCGTAGTATCGACGCAGCACAATGCGCAGAGCCGCAATGGCAAGAAATATACGCCCGGCCTGATCAAGGAGATGATCTCCGACGCCGTGGAGTCCGCGCTTCCGAAAGGATGGATGCCGAAGAAGCCATCCGACTTCCTGGTCAACCCGACCGGCAACTTCGTGATCGGCGGACCTGACGGCGATTGTGGTCTTACCGGCCGCAAGATCATCGTCGACACGTACGGTGGCTACGCGCCCCACGGTGGCGGTGCGTTCTCCGGAAAGGATCCGACCAAGGTTGACCGTTCGGCAGCCTATGCTGCGCGCTATCTTGCCAAGAATATTGTCGCTGCCGGCGTCGCCGAGCGCTGCACGATCCAGGTCGCCTATGCTATCGGCGTCGCTGACCCGATGTCGGTGCTGGTCGATACCCACGGTACAGGCAAGGTTGAGGAGAAAAAGCTCGAGAAAATTTTGCCCGAGCTGTTCCGGCTCACTCCGACCAACATCCGCCGCACGCTCAAACTCAACCGACCGATCTACAAGCGCACGGCAGCCTACGGGCATTTCGGCCGCGCGCCTGACAAGGACGGCGGCTTCTCCTGGGAGAAGACCGACCTCGCCTCAGCAATCCGCAGCGCGGTGAGATAGACGCCGTTTCCGACATCGCCTCTTCGCACTAAGCTGACATCGCCGGGGCAAGCCTATGGCCCGGCGATGTTGCTTAGGATCGCACGGCATTGCCACGCAAATCGGAATCATCAGGATACGCCGCTTCGCAGCAGCACGGTGATGGCAGAAAAGAGCCAACACGCGCGTTTTTCGGCCGCCGCAAGGGTCACGCGCTCAAGCCGCGGCAAGCGGCCCTTTTCGATACGTTGCTGCCGAAGCTCGCTCTTGACCTCGGCAACCCGGCGCCTCCCGATCTCCGCAAGCTGTTTGCAAGTGAAGTCGACAGCGTGCGGCTCGAAATCGGATTTGGCGGCGCCGAGCATCTGATCTCGGAGGCAAAGGCACATCCACGGATCGGGTTTCTCGGGACAGATGCCTTCGTGAATTCCATCGCCAAAGCATTGGTTGCCATTAACGACAGCGCCTTGGCCAATATCCGTCTTTATTTTGGCGACGCAAGCGAGCTCATCGACTGGCTGCCCGGCGAAGGATTGTCGCGCATCGACCTGCTCTACCCAGATCCCTGGCCGAAGCGACGCCACTGGAAGCGGCAATTCATCCAGGATGAAAGTTTGACGCGGCTCGCGCGTATCCTGAAGCATGGCGGCGAGCTGCGGTTTACCACCGATATCGGCGACTACGCCGCTTACGCGCTCGCCCGGGTCTTGCGCTCGAAAGATTTCAAATGGACGGCAGAATGTGCGAATGACTGGCGCAAGCCGTGGGCCGGGTTTTGCGGCACGCGTTACGAGGCAAAAGCCAAGCGCGAAGGGCGCAAGCCAGCCTATTTCATATTTGAGCGCAGATGACTATTCCCCGGTGCCCTGACGCACCTGCCAAAACCGGACGACACGCTGTGCCGTCGTCGCCGTCAGCCGCTCAAAATTTTCGCGCGCCGCGTCGAGCGACTGCGGCGAGGGTTTCGGGCCGGGGCGAGCTCTGAGAACAGCTCTCACAGTCGGCCACCCGAATCCGACCGCACGCGCGAGGATCAGGACCGGATCGGCGCGGTCGCCATTCATCAGTCGGTCCACGACCTCAACGGGGACTGCGCACATCGTTGCCAGTGCGGCAATGGTTTCCTCGTATTTTCCCGCGTTGGCAAATTCGGCAACATCGCTCTCACCGAGCTTGCGTTCCTTGTGCAGGGCGCGGACTGCGGCAAGAGCCGCCGTGTAGTTGCGCGGCGCGGCTTTTGCGGCAACCTCGTCGGTGACCTGCGCAAGGATGCGCCGGATTTCCGCCTGCGTTTCCGGTTTCGCTTTTGACAATAGTCGCTTCTGAACGACCTCGCTTGCCTGCATTAAAAGTTGCCGAAAAAGACGCGGCGGAATATCGGTACGCATCCCGACTTTTTCCGCAAGAATGCCGTCTTGCTCGGCGCGCTTCACAAGCGCCGTGAATGCATTTGTCGAAAGCTGCGCATGAAGATTGTTGGCAATCGAGCGTGCGACATCCCGATTGCCGCGTTCAACCAGGATGTCGGATAGCGCCTCGCCAATTCCAAGCCGTGTCGACATTGCGAGCAAATGCGCCTGGCTTTTTGTTTCGGCGATATGCATCAGATCGCTCTCGTTGATCCGTGCCTGCCTCAGAATGGGGCCGGCCACTTCAATGTCGTCATTCTTGGCGAGCGTGCTCACAACGCCGCCCGGCGCATTTGGAACGGGCGCAATGCGGCGGGCGAGTTCAGCGAGTGCCTTCGCTTCGATTTCTTCGATAAGGCAACCGATGACATCGTCGAACAGCGCGACGTGCTCGGCGTTGAAGTTCGGCACACCGTCGAGGAACAGGGTGGTGATACGGCGGAGGGTTTCCGCGCGCTTTTCAGCCGAACCATGCTGGACGACGTCTTCCAGTTCCGGAAGCAGCGAGGCGGGAACACCCATACAAAGACCTGCAAACGCTAAAAAATCGCTCGTGCCGGAGGCTTTACACAAATTTAAGGGCAGATTCTGAAGGAACGGTTATTCGTTAATCGGCGCCCCGACCCTTGCGCGGGCGCAAGAAATCGCTATATTTCCGGCGTTACTGACACCCTCATAACCGAACGGGTTTTGAGAGTGGGTCCTGCGGGGCCCGCTCTTTTTTGTTACCAGATGCCGCCAAGCGACACGTTGCAGAGTTTCGCGGCCAGCGCCGCAGCGGATGAACCGCGGCTCATCACCGAGCCGGGTCTTCCCGCGCGCGTCGCCGCGATAGTGGAGCCTATAGTTGAGCAACTCGGTTACCGCCTGGTGCGCGTGCGCGTATCGCGCACCGAGGGCTGCACCGTGCAGGTCATGGCGGAGCGGCCCGATGGCACGATGACGGTCGAGGACTGCGAGATGGTGTCGCGCGCACTGTCACCGGTCCTCGATGTAGCGGATCCAATCGACCGGACCTATCGGTTGGAGATTTCGTCTCCTGGGATCGATCGTCCGCTGGTGCGCAAGTCCGATTTCGAGCGCTATGCCGGACATCTCGCCAAGATCGAAACCGCTATCCCGTTCGAAGGCCGCAAGCGCTTTCGCGGCGTACTCGCCGGAACAGAAGGCGAAGCGGTGCGCATCCGCCGCGACGATGTTGCGGAAGGCGAACCGCCAGAAGTCCTGCTTCCGATCGAGGAAATGAGCGAAGCCAAGCTCATTTTGACCGATGATCTGGTGACCGAAGCGCTACGACGAGAAAAATCCGCCAAGCGCGACGCGCGCGCGGCGCGGAGAGAATTACGACGCGAAGAAAGACATTCACGGCATCGGCCGCAGAGGCCTGCCGCTAAAGGAGGAGAATGAGCTATGGCTGTCAGCGCCAACAGGCTCGAACTATTGCAGATTGCCGATGCGGTCGCACGCGAGAAAGCGATCGACCGCGGCATCGTGATCACAGCGATGGAAGACGCAATCGCCAAGGCTGCACGCTCGCGATACGGCGCGGAAACCGACGTTCATGCTGAGATCGAGCCGAAGACAGGCGATCTGCGGTTGACCCGCCATATGCTGGTGGTGGAAGCCGTCGAGAACCCGTCCAACCAGATCACCCTGGACGAGGCACGTAAGCGCCATCCAGCCGCGCAGGTCGGCGACACGATCGCGGATCCTTTGCCGCCGCTCGAATACGGCCGCATCGCCGCACAATCGGCCAAGCAGGTTATCGTCCAGAAGGTGCGCGAGGCGGAGCGCGACCGGCAGTACGCTGAATACAAGGATCGCATCGGCGACATCGTCAACGGCATCGTCAAGCGCGTCGAATACGGCAACGTCGTTGTCGATCTCGGCCGGGGTGAGGCGATCGTGCGGCGTGACGAAATGCTCCCGCGCGAAGTCTTCCGGAATGGCGACCGCATCCGCGCCTATATTTACGACGTTCGGCGCGAACCGCGCGGCCCGCAGATCTTCCTGTCGCGCACGCATCCGCAATTCACTGCCAAATTGTTTGCGCAGGAGGTGCCCGAAATCTACGACGGCATCGTTGAAGTCAAGGCGGTCGCCCGCGATCCAGGATCGCGCGCGAAAATCGCCGTGATATCCCGCGATTCCTCAGTCGACCCCGTCGGCGCCTGCGTCGGCATGCGCGGCTCGCGCGTGCAGGCAGTGGTGAACGAGCTGCAAGGCGAGAAGATCGACATCATTCCGTGGTCGCACGATATCGCCACGTTCGTCGTGAACGCGCTTGCACCGGCCGAAGTGGCAAAGGTTGTGCTGGATGAAGACAAGGAGCGTATCGAGGTCGTTGTTCCGGACCAACAGCTGTCGCTGGCGATCGGGCGTCGAGGCCAAAACGTGCGCCTTGCCTCGCAACTCACCGGCTGGGACATCGATATCCTGACGGAGCAGGAAGAATCCGAACGCCGTCAGGCCGAGTTCGAAAACCGCACCAAAATCTTCGTGGAGGCGCTCAACCTCGACGAAGTCGTCGGTCAGCTTCTTGCCTCGGAAGGCTTCGGCTCAATCGAAGAGCTTGCGCTTGTCGACGAGAAAGAAATCGCCGGCATCGAGGGTTTCGACGCCGATACGGCCCGCGAGCTGCAGGAGCGCGCCAAGGAATACCTGGCGCAGCAGGAAGCTGAGCTCGACGACAAGCGTAAGGAGTTGGGCGTCGAAGACGCGCTTAAGGACGTGCCCGGTGTGACCACCAAGATGCTGGTGGCGCTTGGTGAAAATGGCGTCAAGACCGTAGAGGATCTGGCAGGCTGCGCCACGGACGATCTGACCGGCTGGACCGAGCGCAAGGACGGCGAGACCAAGCACGAGCCAGGCTTTCTCGATGGTCTCGGCATTTCACGCGAGGACGCCGAGGCCATGATCATGCAAGCCCGCCTGAAGGCTGGCTGGGTCACGGAAGCCGAGCTCGCTCCGCCTCCAGCTGAAGAGGCGGCCGAAGAGCCTGCACAGCCCCAAGCCTGACGGAGTTGGCCCGACGATGCTGGCAATCGCGCAGGACGGAGAACTCGACCGTGGAGCGACGAGTGTCGCCGCCGCGACCGAGCGCACCTGTGCGTTGACACGCGAAGTCAGGCCGATCTCTGAATTGATGCGGTTTGTTGTAGGCCCCGCCGGAGAGGCTGTTCCCGACGTCAAGCGTAAATTGCCTGGCCGGGGCATCTGGGTTACTGCGACCCGCGCTGCGATCGCGGACGCTACTGAGCGCAACGTTTTTACCAGGGGCTTCCGCAGAGAGGTACACGTCCCCCGGGATCTGGCGGCGCAGACTGAAAGGCTGCTCGAACGCGCGGCGCTCGACGCATTGGCAATCGCCGGCAAAGCCGGCGCAATCGTCGGCGGCTTTGCCAAGGTCGAGGTGGCGCTCGGCCGCGACGACGTCCTGGCCCTGATCCACGCGGCCGACGCGGCAGACAATGGCAAACGCAAGCTTGCCGCCGCTTTGCAGCGCAATACTGGGGGCAAACCGGGTGAAATCGCCATCATCGATGCGTTTACCGGCGCCCAATTGGATTTGGCATTAAGCCGCCCAAATGTGGTACATGCAGCCGTGCTTGCCGGACCCGGAAGCGAGACATTTCTCGCGCGCGTTGCGCGTCTGACGCGTTTTCGGACCGGTTTTTCGCCCGATGCAGTTAGCGCGCATGCGCCGACGGACGGCGCATAAGGACACAGTACGGAATGAGCGAGACAAAGAACCCCGGCGAGAAAAAACTTAGCGTCTCCGGCAAGACGCTGACGCTCAAGCCTCGTTCCGAGACGGGAACGGTGCGCCAAAGTTTCAGCCATGGCCGCAGCAAGCAGGTCGTGGTCGAGAAGGTCAAACGGCGCGCGGTCGGGGGCGAAACCAAGGCGGAAGCCCCGCCCGCAGCCGAACCCAAGAGGCCTGCCGGCAAGGCAGCTGCAGCGCCGGCTGCCGGCCGCGCCGCGGTGCAAGCCGAGACAGCCCCCAAGCCAAAGCCTTCAGGCGTCGTGCTCCGCACACTGACCGAGGAAGAGCGGAGTGCCCGCGCCCATGCGCTCGCCAACTCGCGCGTGCGTGAAGCCGAAGAGCGTAAAATTGCCGAAGAAGAGGCCCGCCGCCGTGCCAGCCGCGAAGCAACTCATCGTACCGAACGCGAGGCCGCGGAAGCACGCAAACGCGATGAAGAAGAGCGTCGCAAACACGACGAGGAAACCAAGCGCAAGGCCGGTGAAGTCGCCAAGAAGCGATTCGGCGTGGATGAAACTCCGCGCAGCGGACCGGGCGCCCGTCTCACACTCGAAGCCGACGAAGATGAAGCGCCGCGCAGCCGGCGTGGCGCCGGCCGACCGGCAACCGCTCCGCGCGCGGCGCCTCGCGTTGGTGCCGAGAAACAGCGCGGACGTCTTACCGTCATCAATGCGCTTAGTGCCGGTGAAGTTCGCGAGCGTTCGGTCGCCTCATTTCGCCGCCGTACCCAGCGGCTCAAGGGCGTCACGTCGGCGGAGCCGAAAGAAAAGCTCGTGCGCGAGGTCACTATTCCCGAAGCGATCACCATTCAGGACCTCGCCAACCGCATGTCCGAGCGCGCGGTCGACGTAATCCGCCTGCTCATGAAACAGGGGCAGATGGCGACGATCAATGACGTGATCGACGCCGATACCGCTCAACTCATCGCCGAAGAAATGGGCCATACCGTGCGCCGTGTGGCGGAAGCCGACGTCGAGGAGGGTCTTTTCGACGTAGCCGACGACCCGGCGCAGCTCGCGCCACGCGCTCCCGTCGTCACCGTCATGGGCCATGTCGATCACGGAAAAACGTCGCTGCTCGACGCCATCCGCTCGTCGGAAGTCGCTGCCGGCGAAGCCGGGGGCATCACGCAGCATATCGGCGCCTATCAGGTCACCGCGCCGTCGGGCGCCAAGATTACCTTTATCGACACGCCGGGCCACGCGGCTTTTACGGCGATGCGAGCGCGTGGCGCCAAGGTCACCGACATCGTCGTGCTCGTGGTCGCAGCTGACGACGGGGTGATGCCGCAGACGGTAGAGGCGATTCACCACGCCAAGGCGGCGAAGGTTCCGATCATCGTCGCCATCAACAAGATCGACAAACCTGACGCCAATCCGAATCGCGTGCGCACTGATTTGCTGCAGCATGAAATCCAGGTTGAATCCTTGGGTGGTGACGTGGTGGACGTTGAAGTGTCCGCTACCAAGAAAACAAATATCGACAAGCTGCTCGAAATGCTCGGGTTGCAGGCGGAAATCCTCGATCTGAAAGCCAGCCCGACACGTGCGGCCGAAGGTACCGTCATCGAAGCCAAACTCGACCGCGGCCGTGGCCCGGTTGCCACCGTGCTCGTCCAGCGTGGCACGCTGCATGTCGGCGACCTCGTGGTCGCTGGGGCCGAATGGGGGCGGGTGCGCGCCCTTATGTCGGACACTGGCGATCCGATCGGCAGTGCCGGACCATCGACACCAGTAGAGGTGCTTGGCTTCTCGGGTACACCGGATGCCGGCGACCGCTTGGCAGTGGTAGAAAACGAAGCCCGCGCGCGCGAAGTCACCGATTACCGCGCACGACAGAAGCGCGAGAAGATGGCCGCACGTGCCACCGGCATGCGCGGCTCGCTCGAGCAGATGATGGCGCAGGCCAAAACGTCCGGCCGCAAGGAATTCCCGCTGGTGATCAAGGCCGATGTGCAGGGTTCGGTCGAAGCCATCATTGGCGCATTGGACAAGCTTGCAACCGACGAAGTCGCCGCCCGCGTACTGCATTCAGGTGTCGGCGGTATTTCTGAGTCCGACGTCACCTTGGCCGAAGCGTCTGGCGTTCCGATCATCGCGTTCAACGTGCGCGCCAACAAGGAAGCGCGCGAGGCGGCCGAACGCGCCGGCATCGAAATCCGCTACTACAACATCATCTACGACCTGGTGGATGACGTTAAAAAGGCGATGTCGGGCCTGCTCGCTCCGACGCTGCGCGAAACCATGCTCGGCAACGCGCAGATCCTCGAGATCTTCAACATTTCAAAAGTCGGCAAGATCGCCGGCTGCAAGGTCACCGACGGCACCGTCGAACGCGGGGCAAACGTACGGCTGATCCGCGACAACGTGGTGATCCACGAAGGAAAATTGTCGCAACTCAAGCGGTTCAAGGATGACGCGCGCGAAGTCGGCGCCGGCATGGAGTGCGGCATGGCCTTTGAGAACTACCAGGACATGCGGCAAGGCGATGTAATCGAATGCTACCGAGTGGAGCAGATTCAACGCTCGCTGTGAGTCCAAGTCTCAGGCGTGCGATCTGATTTTCTCTCCGCCAATTTCCACCGTCATGCCCGGGCTTGTCCCCGGGCGTCCCGAAAAGGATGGCACAAAGCGTGCCCTCCTAAACGAGGTGGCCGCGACACGCCGGTCATGACAATCGAAAGTTTTTGAACAATGGCACGGCAGAAACAACATCGCGATTCTCCACCGGGTGGCTCGCAGCGGCAGCTGCGCGTCGGCGAACTGGTGCGGCACGCGCTGGCCGATATGCTCACGCGCGGCGATGTCCACGACCCCGTGATTGAACGACACATGATCACAATTCCGGAAGTGCGTGTCACCGCTGACCTGCGGCTGGCGACAATCTACGTGATGCCGCTTGGCGGTCGTGACGCAGAAACAGTCGTTGCTGCCTTCGAGCGCCACAAGAAATTTCTGCGCGCCGAAATCGCCCACCGGATCAATCTGAAATTCGCACCGGACATCCGCTTTCGGGTGGATGATCGTTTTGCCGAGGCTGAGCGCATCGACAAGCTGCTGCACTCTCCGGAGGTGCAGCGCGATCTGAAACATGACGAGGACAGCGAGTGACCGAATACGATCTGAATGACGTCGATCGCGCTCACTCCGTACCGGCGGACGCTGAGAGGCCGAAGCAGAAGAAGCGCGACAAACGCGACGTGCACGGTTGGGTCGTGCTCGACAAGCCCGTGGGCATGACATCAACGCACGCAGTCAGCGTCGTGAAGCGGCTGTTCAGCGCAAAGCGCTGTGGTCACGCCGGCACGCTCGACCCGCTTGCTTCCGGCGCGCTGCCGATCGCGCTCGGCGAAGCGACCAAAACCGTTCCGTTCGTGATGGACGGTCGCAAGCTCTATCGTTTCACCATACGTTGGGGCGAAGAGCGCGATACCGACGACGCCGAAGGACGCACCGTTTCCACAAGCAAGGAGCGGCCCTCGCCTGAGGCAGTGCGCGCGCTTTTGCCTTCCTACACCGGCCTCATTCAGCAGATTCCGCCGCGTTACTCGGCGATCAAGATCGAGGGAGAGCGGGCTTACGATCTCGCCCGGGACGGAGAGCAGGTGGAACTTGCACCTCGGCCGGTCGAGATCGGCCGGTTGGAGCTCGTTAACATTCCCGACCCGGATCATGCTGTGCTGGAAGCCGAATGCGGCAAGGGCACGTATGTTCGCGCCCTGGCGCGCGATCTCGGCCGCGCTTTGGGCTGTTTTGGCCATGTCAGCGCCCTTCGCCGGGCAGCAGTCGGGCCATTCGGCGGAGAAACCATGATTTTGCTGGAACAACTGGAGGCTCTATGCCATAGAGCCGCGTCCGGCGAGGGCAGCCTCGCCGACGCTCTAATGCCCGTTGAGACCGCGCTGGACGACATCCCGGCGCTGGCCGTCAGCTGGGCAGATGCGGCAAGGCTTCAGCGAGGCCAAGCCGTCTTGTTGCGCGGACGGGACGCACCCAATTTCCGCGGCACGGTTTATGTCACGGTATCGGGCCAACTTCTGGCTCTTGCCGAACTGGATCGTGGCGAGATCGTCCCCAAGCGCGTGTTCAATCTCGCCGGCCTGATGGGCAGAGCCGTGCGCAAGAAAGGATGACCGATGTCGGTAACCGCCGGCCGCAAGGCCGAAGTGATCAAGACGTATGCCAAGAAGCCCGGAGATACCGGGTCGCCCGAAGTGCAAGTGGCGATCCTGTCCGAGCGCATCAATAATCTCACTGAGCATTTCAAGTCCCACGTCAAGGACAACCACTCGCGTCGTGGGTTGCTCAAGATGGTCGGCCAGCGCCGTCAGCTGCTCGATTATCTGCGTCGCACGAATGAAGCGAGCTACAAGAATTTGATCGAGAAGCTCGGTATTCGTCGATGATTTGTTCCGCGCGGGGCGTTTGAGCCCGGCGCGTTTCGTAGAGCGGACGCGAGGACGCGATCGCTCGATCAAGCCGGCGGCGATGGGCGTGGCCGGCGATTTGGCAAGAGCCGATAAGGATCGCTCTTGCGACAAGGCAAGGTTCGAAACGCCATGGCAGGATCGCCAGACGCTGTTGCTTTCCGCACCGCGGTCACGCGCGACAGCTTCTCGCCGTCTTGCTCATGGCTTTCGGGGCTCGCCGAAAACCATGAAAGAAAGACAAAATGTTCGATATGCATCGCGTTGAACTCGATTGGGGTGGCCGGAAGCTAACCCTCGAGACAGGCCGCGTAGCGCGCCAGGCCGACGGTGCCGTACTCGCCACCTACGGCGAGACGACCGTGCTCGCCGCCGTAGTGGCGGCCAAGCAGCCGAAGGAGGGAATCGATTTCCTTCCGCTCACCGTCAACTACACCGAAAAATATTACGCGGCCGGCCGCATTCCCGGCGGCTACTTCAAACGCGAACGCGGCCCGACTGAAAAAGACACTTTGACGTCGCGGTTGATCGACCGCCCGATCCGTCCGCTGTTCGCCGAAGGCTGGCGCTGCGATACCCAAGTCACGGTCACCGTGCTTTCGCACGACATGGAGAACGATCCCGACATCGTCGCCATGGTTGCGGCCTCCGCCGCGCTCACACTGTCCGGCGCGCCGTTTATGGGCCCGATTGGCGGCGCCCGCGTCGGCTTCATCAACAACGAGTATGTGCTCAATCCGGCGCTCGACGAGATGCCGGAAAGCCAGCTCGATCTCGTCATCGCCGGCACCAATGACGCGGTGATGATGGTGGAATCGGAAGCCAAAGAGCTGTCCGAAGAGATCATGCTCGGTGCCGTGATGTTCGGCCACCGGCACTTTCAGCCGGTGATCGAGGCCATCATCAAGCTCGCTGAAAAAGCTGCAAAGGAGCCGCGCGAACTGGCCGTTCCGGACCACAAAGCGCTGGAGCAGGAAATCCTCGGCCTCGCCGAAAAGGACCTGCGCGCCGCCTACTCGATCGTGAAGAAGCAGGACCGCCAGGACGCCGTTGCCGCCGTGAAGGAAAAGGTGATGGCACATTTCTTCCCGGAAGGCGCCGAGCCAAAATATGACAAGCTCGCGGTTGCCGGCGTGTTCAAGGAGCTCGAAGCCAAGATCGTGCGTTGGAACATCCTCGACACCAACAAGCGTATCGACGGCCGTGACCTCAAAACTGTGCGCCCGATCGTCGCGGAAGTCGGCGTGCTGCCACGTACCCATGGTTCAGCACTATTCACCCGCGGCGAGACTCAGGCGCTGGTGGTGGCGACGCTCGGCACAGCCGAAGACGAGCAGTTTATCGACGCGCTGCAGGGAACCTACAAAGAGACATTCCTGCTGCACTACAACTTCCCGCCTTATTCGGTGGGTGAAACTGGACGCGTCGGCGCGCCCGGTCGCCGCGAAATCGGCCACGGCAAGCTCGCCTGGCGCGCGATCCATCCGATGCTGCCGGCGCCGGCCGAGTTCCCCTATACCATCCGCGTCGTTTCCGAAATCACCGAGTTCGAACGGCTCCTCGTCGATGGCATCCGTCTGCGGCTCCTCGCTGGCGTTGATGGACGCGGGCGTGCCGCTCAAGCGGCCGACAGCCGGCATCGCCATGGGCCTCATTCTCGAAGACAAACGCTACGCCGTGCTCTCCGACATCCTCGGCGACGAGGACCATCTCGGCGACATGGATTTCAAGGTGGCTGGCACCGAAAACGGCGTCACTTCGCTGCAGATGGACATCAAGATCGCCGGCATCACCGAGGAGATCATGAAAGTTGCCCTTGCCCAGGCAAAGGACGGCCGTATGCACATCCTCGGCGAGATGGCCAAGGCACTCACCGCAGCGCGCGCCGAACTGGGCGAGCATGCCCCGCGCATCGAGATGTTCAAGATTCCGACCGACAAGATCCGCGAAGTCATCGGAACGGGTGGAAAGGTGATCCGCGAAATCGTCGAGAAGACGGGCGCCAAGATCAACATCGAGGACGACGGCTCGGTGAAGGTCGCCTCAGCCAATGCTGATTCAATCAAGGCGGCGATCAACTGGATCAAGTCGATCGCGTCCGATCCGGAAGTCGGCCACATCTACGAAGGTACCGTCGTGAAAGTCATGGACTTCGGCGCCTTCGTGAACTTCTTCGGCGCCAAGGATGGCCTCGTCCATATCAGCCAGCTCGCGCCACGGCGCGTGAACAAAGTCACCGACGTCGTTAAGGAAGGCGACAAGGTGAAGGTAAAGCTGCTAGGCGTGGACGAGCGCGGCAAGGTCCGCCTGTCTATGAAGGCGGTCGATCAGGCCACCGGCGAGGACATCGAAGGCAAGCAGCGGCCCGAAGGCGGCGAGCAGCCGCAGGCCGCGCAAGGCGGCGCTGAGTAAGTAGTTTTATCAACGAATGCGAAAGGGCGGTCACAGCGACCGTCCTTTTATTTTGCGCGCGGGCGCGTGCCACGCACTTGCGGTGCCGAGCGCTTTCGTGACGATGTCGCCAACCGCTGCGAAGTCCTTGCGTCGCGGCGAGGTGCGCCGCCATGCGAGACCGATGGTGCGCGCGGGCTGAGGTTCGGAAAAGCGCAACAGCTTCACGCGGTCATCGCGCACCTCGGTTTCAGCGGCAACCTCTGGCAGCAGCGTTACGCCATAGCCGTTGGCTACCATCTGCATCACAGTCGCGAGCGAAGTGGCGCCTAAACCGGCCGGCGCATCGCGGCGCGGGGTCGCGCAAAATGTCAGCGCTTGATCGCGCAGGCAGTGACCCTCCTCCAGCAAAATCAATCGGCCCTGGTCAACGTCGGCAATATCCACACGACCGCGCAGCGGACGCTCATCGGCAGCCGGCACAGCCAGCAGGAATGGGTCGTCGAACAACCGCAGTGTTTCGATGTCGGCGCCTTCCACCGGAAGCGCCAACATCACGCTATCGAGTTCGCCGCGCACCAGTTCCTGGAGCAGCATCTTGGTTTGCGTCTCGCGCACCTCCAGCCGCAACCGTGGATACATGGCCTGCAGCTTCGGCAATACGCGTGGCAATATGTAAGGAGCGAGCGTCGGGATGATGCCGAGCTTGAGGGTTCCGGTCAGGATGTCGCGGTGGCGGGCGAATTCGACCAGATCGCGGGTGGCGGCGAGGATATGTTCTGCACGCTCCGCCACTTCCACGCCAGTGGCAGTAAATGCGATCTCGTTTGGCCGCCGCTCAACCAGTTCGGTGCCGATCTCGCGCTCGAGCTCACGCACCTGCATCGAGAGGGCCGGCTGACTGACTGAACAGTCTTCGGCCGCCCGTCCGAAATGTTTGTAGCGGGCGAGGGAGGTCAAATAACGCAACTGCCGCAAGGTGATCACGACGATAAGCTAGCCTTATCGAATAAGCCAAGTAATACGATTAGACCTGATCGTTGACATAGAGCAACTAGAAACCACGCGCCTTCCGCTAGGGAGGACCACCCCCGGCAAGAACAGCCACTCACAACGCGGAGACTTGCCATGGCAAAACGCCCCACGCTCACCACCAGCGCCGGCGCGCCAGTCTCCCAGAAGTCACAATAATTCCATACGGAACAACTCGAAGAATTACAGAACACGATCGGAGAGAACCATGGACGCAAAGACTGATGACAAGAGCGCGGGCAAGTGCCCGTTTACGAGCATCCGCGGACATACCAACCGCGACTGGTGGCCGAACGCGCTGGACCTTTCGGTTCTCCATCGGAACTCCACGTTGTCCGATCCGATGGGTGAGGCATTCGACTACGCCAAGGAGTTCAAGAGCCTCGACCTGAAGGCCGTCATCAAGGATCTACGGGCCCTGATGACGGACTCGCAGCCTTGGTGGCCGGCCGACTTCGGTCACTACGGCGGGCTGATGATCCGCATGGCGTGGCATAGCGCGGGCACCTATCGCATCACCGACGGCCGCGGCGGCGCGGGCGCCGGCCAGCAACGCTTCGCGCCGCTCAACTCCTGGCCTGATAACGCGAACCTCGACAAGGCGCGCCGGCTGCTCTGGCCGATCAAGCAGAAGTACGGCCGGAAAATCTCCTGGGCCGACCTGATGATCCTCGCCGGCAACGTCGCGCTCGAGTCGATGGGCTTCAAGACGTTCGGCTTCGCCGGTGGCCGCGCGGACGTGTGGGAGCCCGAAGAGCTCTACTGGGGTCCCGAAGGGACGTGGCTCGGCGACGAACGCTACAGCGGCGAGCGCCAGCTCGCGGAGCCGCTCGGCGCTGTGCAGATGGGCCTGATCTACGTGAACCCGGAAGGGCCGAACGGCAATCCGGACCCGGTCGCAGCGGCCAAGGACATCCGTGAAACGTTCTTCCGCATGGCGATGAACGACGAAGAGACCGTCGCGCTGATTGCCGGCGGCCACACCTTCGGCAAGACCCACGGCGCGGGCGATCCGTCGCTGATCGGCCCGGCGCCGGAAAGCGGCGCCATCGAGGATCAGGGGCTCGGCTGGACGAGCAAGCACGGCACCGGCATCGGCGCTGATGCCATCACCGGCGGTCCCGAAATCACCTGGACGCAGACTCCGACCAAGTGGAGCAACCTCTTCTTCAAGAACCTGTTCGAAAACGAATGGGAGCTGACGAAGAGCCCGGCTGGCGCAAAACAGTGGAAGGCGAAGGGTGCGGAAGCCTCTATCCCGGATGCTTTCGACAAGTCGAAGAAGCATGTGCCGACCATGCTGACCACCGACCTGTCGCTGCGGTTCGACCCGGCCTACGAGAAGATCTCGCGCCGCTTCTACGAGCATCCGGATCAGTTCGCGGACGCGTTTGCCCGTGCCTGGTTCAAGCTCACGCACCGCGACATGGGTCCGCGCGCGCGCTATCTCGGCCCGCTCGTGCCGAAGGAAACGCTGATCTGGCAGGACCCGATTCCGGCCGTCGATCGCAAGAAGCTGATCAACGACAAGGACATCGCGGCTCTGAAGCAGAAGATCCTCGCGAGCGGTCTGTCAGTGTCGCAACTGGTCTCGACCGCCTGGGCATCGGCGTCGACCTTCCGCGGCTCGGACAAGCGTGGCGGCGCGAACGGTGCGCGCATTCGCCTCAGCCCCCAGAAGGATTGGGAGGTCAACCAGCCCGCGCAGCTCAAGACAGTTCTGAAAAAACTCGAAACGATCCAGCAGAAGTTCGCCAAGAAGGTGTCCCTTGCCGACCTGATCGTTCTCGGCGGATGTGCAGCGATCGAGAAAGCCGCGAAAGACGCAGGTTACAAAGTAAAGGTGCCCTTCACGCCGGGGCGCATGGACGCCACGCAGGAGCAAACCGACGTCGAGTCTTTCGCACCGCTCGAGCCACGGGCCGACGGCTTCCGTAACTACATCAGTGGCAAGCGGCAGTTCATGGCGCCCGAGGAGGCGTTGGTGGACCGGGCGCAATTGCTACGGTTGACAGCGCCCGAGATGACGGTCCTCATCGGCGGCCTGCGCGTGCTCGGCACCAATGCCGGCGGCTCCAAGCATGGCGTCTTCACTAAGAAGCCCGGGAAGCTGACGAACGATTTCTTCATCAACTTGCTCGACATGAGCACGACTTGGTCGCCGACCGGCGACAACGCATACGAGGGGCGCGACCGGAAGACGAACGCGGTCAAGTGGACCGGCACCCGCGTCGACCTGATCTTCGGCTCGCACTCGCAGCTGCGTGCCTTCGCGGAGGTCTATGCGTCCTCGGACGCGAAGGAGAAGTTCGTGAAGGACTTCGTGGCGGCGTGGACCAAGGTGATGAACGCGGACCGGTTCGATCTCGCCTGATCTCTACGGAAAGGTTTTCGAGGGTTTCTAGAACGCACGATGGTAAAAAATGAAACGGCCGGGCATTTGTCCGGCCGTTCTCTTTTATCAGCGATAGTGGCTTATTGCCCGCCGTTCTCGACGCTGCCGCCAGCGGTCTTGAGCGTCTGCGGATGCGGCATGGCGATGATGTTGTAACCGGAGTCGACAAAATGAATGTCGCCGGTAACTCCGGTCGAAAGATCGGACAGCAGATAGAGCCCGGCGCCACCCAATTCCTCGAGCGTTACGCCACGGCCCAGCGGGGAATATTTCTGCTGGAACGCGAACATATAGCGCGCGTCCGTAATGCCGGCACCGGCGAGCGTGCGGATCGGGCCCGCCGAAATCGCGTTAACGCGGATCTTCTGGGCTCCGAAATCGACCGCGAGATAGCGCACCGAGGCCTCGAGCGCGGCCTTTGCCACGCCCATCACATTGTAGTTCGGCATGGCGCGAAGTCCGCCATTGTAAGTGAGCGTCACCATTGCGCCGCCATTCGGCATCAGCATTGCGGCGCGCTTTGCAGCTTCCGTGAAAGCGTAGCAAGAGATCACCAGCGTACGGATGAAATTCTCGCGCGTCGAATCCGCGTAGCGGCCCTTCAATTCGTTCTTGTCGGAAAAGGCGACGGCGTGCACGAGAAAATCCATCGTGCCCCACTGTTTCTTGATTTCGGCGAATACGGCGTCGACTGACGTGATGTCTTCAACGTCGCAGGGCATGATGAAGGACGAGCCGGCCTCCTCAGCAAGCGGTTTTACGCGTTTCGCCAAGGCATCGCCTTGATAGGTGAAAGCCAGCTTCGCGCCATGTTGTGCCAGCGTTTTCGCAATTCCCCAGGCGATCGAGTGGTCGTTGGCGACCCCCATGATCAACCCGCGTTTGCCCTCCATCAGCCCCGGCATAGCAATTCCTGTCCCGTTACCCTCGAACGAGCGACGGCCCTAATCTTCCTGCTGGTGATTACGCATCCAGCCGCTTGAACACAACGGATGCGTTGGTGCCGCCAAAACCAAACGAGTTCGATAGCACGCAGCCAAGCGCGACGTTGTCCTTGCGCTCGCGCACGATCGGGATGTCGGCGAAGGCAGGGTCAAGATTCTCGATATTGGCGCTCTCGCAGATAAAACCACTCTGCATCATCAGCAGCGAATAAATCGCCTCCTGCACGCCGGTCGCGCCGAGTGAGTGGCCCGTGAGCGACTTCGTGGCCGAGATCGGCGGGCACTTGGAGCCGAAGACCTCACGGATGGCCTCGATTTCCTTGATGTCGCCGATCGGCGTCGAAGTGGCGTGTGGGTTAATGTAGTCGACCGGCCCTTTTACATTCTCAAGCGCCATATTCATGCAGCGCACGGCGCCCTCGCCCGACGGGGCAACCATGTCGTAGCCATCGGAGGTGGCGCCGTAGCCCGCGACTTCCGCATAGATCTTGGCGCCGCGTGCCTTCGCGTGCTCAAGCTCTTCCAGCACCAGCACACCGGCGCCGCCGGCGATGACGAACCCGTCGCGATCCTTGTCGTAGGCGCGCGATGCCTTTTCGGGGGTGGCGTTGAACTTCGACGACATCGCGCCCATCGCGTCGAACAGCACCGAGAGCGACCAGTCCAGTTCCTCGCAGCCGCCGGCGAATACAAGATCCTGCTTGCCCCATTGAATCAATTCGGCTGCGTTTCCGATGCAGTGGTTCGAGGTCGCGCAGGCCGACGAGATCGAATAGTTCACGCCCTTGATCTTGAACCAGGTGGCAAGCGTCGCGGACGCCGTCGACGACATCGCCTTCGGCACGGCAAACGGGCCGACACGCTTTGGCCCCTTGCTGCGCGCCGTATCGGCGGCCTCGATGATCGCGCGGCACGACGGCCCGCCCGATCCCATTACGATGCCGGTGCGCTCGTTCGAAATCTCTGCTTCCTCGAGACCGGCGTCGCGAATTGCTTGCTCCATCGCAACGTGGTTCCAGGCGGCTCCGCCGCCAAGAAAGCGCATCGCGCGGCGATCGACCACTTCTTCCGGATCGAGCCGCGGTGCACCGTGCACCTGGCAGCGGAAGCCGAGTTCAGCGTATTTGTCGGCACGCACGATGCCGGATTTGGCTTCGCGCAGGCTCGCCAGAACTTCCTGCGTATTGTTGCCGATGGACGAGACAATGCCCATTCCGGTGACGACGACACGTCGCATGATGATATGACCCTTAAAATCCCCGCGGTTTATCGTTGATTGGGCCACAGATTGGCCGCCCGAGGCAATTCCGCAAGGCCTCCAGGCTCAGGCGCTGCTCGGCTGTAAGGTTTCGTCCTGCTTGAACAAACCGACTTTGAGATCGCTGGCGCGGTAGATGATATTGCCGTCTGCGGATAGCCAGCCATCGGCGATGCCCAATACAAGCTTTGAGCGCATGACACGCTTGATATCGATGCCGTAGATCACCTTCTTCACGGTCGGCAGCACCTGGCCGGAGAACTTCACCTCTCCGAGACCAAGCGCCCTGCCCTTGCCTGGCGCGCCGAGCCAGCCAAGAAAAAAGCCGACAAGCTGCCACAGTGCGTCGAGACCAAGGCACCCGGGCATCACCGGATCGCCTTTAAAGTGGCAAAGGAAGAACCAAAGGTCAGCCTTTACGTCGAGCTCGGCACGAATAAGGCCCTTGCCGTGCTCGCCGCCCTCTTCCTTGATTTCCGCGATGCGATCGAACATCAGCATCGGCGGCAATGGCAGCTGCGCGTTGCCGGCGCCAAAAAGTTCGCCGCGGCCGCACGCCAGCAGATCTTCGTATTCGAAGCTGTGCCGCCGCGGTTCCATCGTGATCGCGTGCCCTTGTTTGGGGCTTGGCTGAATTCCCATGCCCGAGTTGGTAACATACCAAACTTAGCGGGCAAAGATGGCGAAAGCGTCACGACCATCGCGGATACGCTCGGAAACCCGTATCAATATGGCTTTTCCATCAGTTGCGAGGCGGTTGCATCTGGGGGATGCTTTGCGTATATGTTGTAAATGCAGAGGTTTTTCGCTGGCTTCGATGTCGGCCGGCCGTTCAGGTAATAGGAAATGACCCCGACGCGTACTTCGGTAATCTCAAAGACGGTGGCTGACGCGGGCCGGTCACCGGATCGGTCGACGCTTACCGGCTGTCCGTGGCACGATGTGAAGACAATGCTGCGTGAGGTCGGCTTACGTCCGACCCGTCAGCGAATGGCGCTTGGCTGGATTCTCTTTGGCAAGGGCGACCGCCACCTCACCGCCGAGATGCTCTACGAAGAAGCAACACGCGCGAAAGTCCCGGTGTCGCTGGCAACCATTTACAACACGCTGCACCAGTTCACCGAAGTCGGTCTGCTCCGACAGGTCGCGGTCGATGGATCGAAAGCCTATTTCGATACCAACGCGACGGCACACCATCATTTCTTCGTTGAAGGCGAAGATCAGGTGCTCGACATTCCGGACGCCGAGGTAATCGTCGGCAAGACGCCGTCTCCCCCGGAAGGCTACGAGATCGCCCGCGTTGACGTGGTTGTCCGGCTGCGCCGGAAAAGCTGAAAAGGCGTCCAGTAATCGTGGACTTCATTTGAATGGCCGGGCCTGTCCCGGCCTTTTCGTTGTGATGCTTCCGCGCGCGAATTAGTCCACTTTCTCGTTCGGATAGGCACCCCACAAGCGTTCTTGCCGGATATAGCCTTCAAAGCCCTTCCCGCTGAATTGGCACCAGCTACCATTGCAGGACTTGAGCGCTCCGAGTACGCCGGATTGCAGCCTGGCGGCGACGGCCGATTCGATATCTGCGCTCTCGAACAGTGGCACGAGTTCGTCCTTGGCCTTAGGGAGCACCATTGCCGTGCGCTTGCCAGATAACAATGAATGATAGACCCAGCCTTCGGCGCCTTCCCAATCGCGGATACGCCGCCAGTTTTCAAATTCGGCGGTAATTTCGACCGGCATGCCCGCATGGGTATAGACCCACCGCACCTCTTGGTCCTTGTTCGGACCAGAGCGAACATTGACCCGGTCGGATTTGAGGCTGACGAAACGTGGGATTGGAAGGCCGCTAACCGAGCCGGTGGCGACCTCGCCCGCCGACTGGGCAAGGCGGGGCTGCAATGCCACGATGCTGGCTGCCAATGCGCAGGCGCCCAGCGTGGTCCGGAAGCTTTGTCTTGTTAGGGCCATCTGGTAGGAAAAAGCACGGATTTCGCCTGGCACGCAGTGTCGGCGACCACGGTTAAAGAGGGCTAAATCGGCGCTTTCACGGCGGTACCGCCCCTAATTTCTGTAGTTGAGAGTCGATGGCGAAGACGAAAAAGCCGCTGGTTATCGTGACGCGCAAGCTGCCCGATTCTGTCGAGCTGCGAATGCGGGAACTTTTTGATACCCGCCTCAATCCCGACGACAAACCGATGACCCAAAGTCAGCTCGCCGAAGCGGTGAAGACCGCGGATGTCCTGGTACCAACGGTCACTGACCGGATCGATGCCTCGGTGCTCAGCAAGTCGGGGGAGCAGCTCAAGCTTATCGCCAATTTCGGCAACGGCGTCGATAACATCGACGTCGCGACGGCCATTCAACGTGGAATAACAGTCACGAACACACCCGGTGTCCTCACCGAGGACACCGCGGATATGACGATGGCACTGATCCTCGCGGTTCCTCGCCGGCTGGTGGAAGGCTCTCACGTCCTGACGGCCGACAAAGACTGGACCGGTTGGTCGCCGACCTGGATGCTTGGGCACCGCATCTGGGGCAAGCGCCTCGGCATCATCGGTATGGGGCGGATCGGTCAGGCCGTCGCCCGGCGCGCTCGCGCGTTCGGGTTGCAAATTCATTATCACAACCGGCGGCGGGTACCGCCCAAGATCGAGCAGGAACTAGACGCGACTTATTGGGAGAGCCTCGACCAGATGCTGGCGCGCATGGATATCGTGTCGGTCAATTGCCCACATACACCGGCGACTTATCACCTGCTTTCGGCGCGCCGACTGAAGATGCTGCGGCCGGAGGCTTATATCGTGAACACGTCGCGCGGCGAGGTGATCGACGAAAACGCGCTCGCGCGACTGATCGAGGCCGGCGACATTGCAGGTGCTGGACTCGACGTGTTCGAACATGAGCCAGCGGTGAACCCGAAGCTGGTAAAGCTCGCGCGCGCCGGAAAGGTCGTGCTCTTGCCGCATACCGGATCAGCGACGATCGAAGGCCGCATCGACATGGGCGAAAAAGTCATCATCAACATCAGGACTTTCATGGACGGCCATAGGCCGCCGGATCGAGTCCTGCCATCCATGTTATAGGTTGGAGTCCGCGGCTTTGTTTTGCATGAAGACGGCCCGCGCATGCGCGGGCCTTTTGCGGATCGAGTCCTACCCTCGATGCTGTGACAGGTCTTTGATTGTCGGCTTGCTGCCGTTGAGCGGATTGTTTGGATCCCACGCGTAACTCAGCGTCTCGAAACGCATCGAGCGAACATCGACCATAAGAAGGCGGCCAACTAGACCCTCGCCAAAGCCGACGATTTCGCGGATTACCTCCAGCGCCATCAGCGAGCCGAGCACGCCCGGCAGCGCACCGAGGATCCCAGCCTCGGCGCAGGCGGGCACGGTGCCGGGCGGCGGAGGCTCGGGAAACAGACAACGATAAGTGGGGTTTGGCGTGCCGGTCGCGGACTTCTCGTGTGCCCGTATGGATGTAAGAGACCCATCAAATGTTCCGACGGCGGCGGTGACGAGTGGCTTCTTCGCGAAGTAGCACGCGTCGGAGACGAGATAACGCGTCGCAAAATTATCGGAGCCATCGGCGATGACGTCGTAGTCTTTGATCACATCGAGCGCATTCGCCGCCTCGAGCCGCAGGCTATGTGTCTTGACGCTGACGTGCGGGTTGAGACCAGCCACTGCACTGGCAGCGCGTTCAACTTTTGGTTTGCCGACATCTTTCGTTCCGAAGATCACCTGCCGCTGCAGATTCGAGAGCGACACAGTATCGTCGTCGACGACGCCGAGCGTGCCCACGCCGGCCGCGGCAAGATAAAGCAGGACCGGCGCGCCAAGACCGCCGGCGCCGACGACGAGAACTCGCGCGGCTTTGAGCTTGGCTTGACCAGGTCCGCCCACTTCGCGCAGCACGATGTGACGGGCGTACCGTTCGAGTTCGCTGGCATCGAGCATTGTGGTTAATCGTATAGGGTGGCCCAAAGCTTTGGGCCAGCCCTCTTGCCGCTTTGCGCAACTGAGTGCAGTCCCCATGCCGTCTTGCGTACCGGTCTCCATCGGCTAAGGTGGCAAAAACCCCGTGGGGACGGCGTTTACAATGCGCGTGTTTGGGCCGACGGCCACCTTTGCGCTTTTGCTCGGCGTCGCAATTGCGGCGGCGCAAGAGTCGCCAGGGATTCAGCCGGCACCGGCGCAACCGGACGTGAAAGCGAAATCCGGGCACGCGGCCAAGCCTGCAAAACCGGTTGCGCCTAAAATTTCCGCGCCGGCGACGGTCGCACCTAAAACGGCCGCCGTTACGCCTGAAACTATCAAACTTGAATCATCTGTCGATCCGGAACTTTCCGCGAGCGAGCGCCTGAAGATCCAGTCCGCGCTGCTGTGGTCTGGCGACTACACCGGCTCGACCAACGGAGATGATCCGCTCATCTCTGCAATCAAGAACTACCAGAAGCGTGCACGGTCCAGGATCACCGGAGTCCTGTCGCCAGTCGAGCGCACGAATTTGCTTGCTGCCGCCCAGTCGCATGAAGACGAATTTGGATGGACCGTCGTCGTCGATCCGGCGACCGGCGTTCGCATCGGCCTGCCGATGAAATTGGTGCCGCAGGCGCGCGATACGCCGCGCGGAACGCGCTGGTCGGCGAAGCACGGAGAAGTGCAGGTCGAAACGTTCCGCATCAAGAGTGTCGAACTCAAGCTCGCCGCCTTGTTCGAGCAGCAAAAGAAGGAACCCTCGACGCGCAGGATCGAACAGAGCGCGCTGCGCGATGACAGTTTTGTCATCACCGGTATGCAAGGCCTGAAGAAATTTTCCGTGCGCGCCTATGCCCGCGATGGCGAGATCCGCGGCGTTACCGTGCTTTTTGATCAGATGATGGAGACGATTGTTGCGCCGGTGACGGCAGCAATGGTGAGCGCATTCTCGCCGTTTCCCGAGCGCACTCTGCCGTTCGCGGCTCCGACAAAATCGGTCGAATACGGGACTGGCCTGGTCGTGAGCGCGCGCGGCCACATTGTTACCGACCGCAAGCTCGCGGCGGGATGTCAGGTTATTGTCGCGGACGGTCTCGGCGATGCCGATCGCGTGGCCGAGGATCGGGACCATGGTCTGGCGCTTTTGCGCGTCTATGGCCCGCGCAAGCTGTCCCCGCTTGCGCTTGCGGCGGATACCGCCCGGAAAGGCGATCTGACGCTGGTCGGCATCCCCGATCCGAAAGAGCAGAACGGCGCCAAAAGGCTTACCGAAATCAAGGCGCGCCTTGCAGAGAACAACGCCATCGAGCTACGACAGCCGGTGCCGATGGCCGGATTTTCAGGTGCGGCTGCCCTAGACGCACAGGGTCAGGTCCTCGGGATGATGGAGATGCGGAATTTCGTGCTCGCCAGCACCGAGCCGGCCGCGCCGCCAGTGCGGTTGATCGCGGCGGAAACGATTTGCACGTTTCTCAGCGCGCATAACGTGCCGTCCGTCTCGACCGGCGGCGACGCCAAGTCGGCGGTCGTACGAATTATTTGCGTTCGCAAATAATTATTTGTTTTTCCACTTCGGCGCGCGTTTTTCGACGAAGGCTTTCATGCCTTCTTTCTGATCCTCCGTCGCAAACAGCGAGTGGAAAATGCGGCGCTCGAAAGCCGTGCCTTCCGAAAGGCCGCCCTCAAAGGCCCGATTGACTGCCTCCTTGCCTGCCAGCACCGACGGCAGCGACATGTTCGCGATGGTGTCGGCGACCTTCATCGCTTCCTCCATCAGACTTGCTGCCGGCACGACCCTGGCCACTAGTCCCGATTTTTCCGCTTCAGCCGCATCCATCATGCGTCCGGTCAGGATTAGGTCCATGGCTTTCGCTTTGCCAACCGCATGCGTCAGGCGCTGCGTGCCGCCGATGCCGGGAATGACTCCAAGCTTGATCTCCGGCTGGCCGAACTTGGCGCTATCGGCGGCGATCACGACGTCGCACTGCATGGCGAGCTCGCAGCCGCCACCAAGCGCAAAGCCCGCCACCGCCGCGACAATTGGCTTGCGCGCCTTTGCCGCGGCATTCCAGTTCGAGACGAAATTGCCGAGATAGGCCTCGACGAAGGGCTTGTCCGCCATTTCCTTGATGTCGGCCCCAGCGGCGAAGGCCTTGTCGCTACCCGTTATGAGCATGCAACCGATCTTGTCGTCACCATCGAGGGCCTCGATCGCCTGCGTCAACTCGGCAATCAGCGCCTTGTTGAGCGCGTTGCGGGCCTGCGGGCGGTTGAGGCGGATAATTCCGACGCGGCCCTTTGTTTCAACGACGATGTTCTCGTAGGTCATGGCTGATCCTGATTCAGTCGAGCTTGGCGCCCGAGCGTTTCACCACATCCGCCCATTTGGCGGAATCGGCCTTGATTGTCGCTGCGAATTCCTCAGGAGTGCCGCCACCCGGTTCATCGCCGAATTTGGAGAATTTATCGAGGAAGGCCTCCGACTTGAGCGCCCTGTTGATCGCCGCGTTCAGTTTGTCGACGATCGGGCGCGGCACACCGGCCGGCGCGATGACGCCGGTCCAGGTGGCGGCGACATAGCCGGGCACACCTGCTTCCGCGACGGTCGGCAAATCCGGAAATGAGGGCGAGCGGTGGTCGCCTGTGACCCCCAGTGCACGAACCTTGCCGTCACGGCCAAATGGCGCAATGGATTGCAGACTTTCAAACATCAAGTCGACGTGCCCCGCAATGAGATCGTTGATCGCCAGCGAGCCGCCACGGTAGGGCACATGAACGATTTTCGTTCCGGTCATAGACTTGAAAAGCTCGGCACCGACATGGCCCGGCGAGCCGTTACTGGATGAAGCATTGGTAAGCTTCCCGGGGTTCTGCCTGGCGTAATCGATCAATTCCTTGACCGAGCTCACAGGTAGCTTCGGCGAGACCGCGAGCAACATTTGTCCGCGCGTGACGAGGGCAATGGGCTGAAAGTCACGCTCGATGTCGTAAGGCAACTTCGAGACCATGTGGCGCGTGATTGCGAGCGCGCCGATCGGTCCCATGCCGATGGTGTAACCGTCAGGAGGAGACTTGGCGACTAGGTCAAGCCCAATCGTCAGCGCGCCGCCGGGACGGTTATCGACGATGATCTGTTGTCCCAGTTCCTGGCTCAGCACTGCTCCGAGAAGCCGGGCCGCGTTATCAGTGGCGCTCCCGGGTGCCTGCGGCACGATCAACCGGACTGGATGGTCCGGATAGTCCGCAGCCGACGCAACGGTCATCGTGGCGGCGAAGAGAATGGAAGCGACTGCGAATATTCGCATGGCTATCCCCGGTGCTTCAGCGTTCACACTCTGTCATTGCCGGCCTCAGCCCGGCAATCCGGGACATGACAGCCGAAGGGGCTATTTCTGGCAACTCGGGCAATAGAAGGTCGACCGCCCGACCTGCACGATACGTTTGATCTTGCCCTTGCAGTGAGGGCAAGGCTCGCCCTCGCGGTCATAAACCCTGAAATTGTGCTGGAAGTCTCCGAGGGAGCCATCGGCGCGCCGATGATCGCGCAGCGAGGATCCGCCGGCCTCGATCGCATCCATGAGCACGGCCTTGATGGCTTCGACCAGCCTTTCGGCGCGCTCGTTCGGTCTGCCGTTCCGGTCGGCGATTGTCGAGGCCTGACGCTTGGGCGAAAGCCGCGCGCGGAACAAGCGCTTCGCAGACATAGATATTGCCGAGTCCGGCCACGACGCGCTGATCGCTGAGCGCCGCCTTCAGCGACGTCTTCTTGCCGGCGCAGGCTTTCGCCAGCATCGCCGCATCGAATTCATTTCCCAACGGCTCCGGCCCGAGCGCGCGCAGCAGCGGCTCCTGCTCAAGCCTGGCACGCGGCACAAGCTTCATCGAGCCGAAACGCCGCGGATCGTTGAACGTCACCGTCGTACCGTTCGACATATGAAAGACAATGTGATCGTGCGCGGTGCTTTTGGAGCGCTCGTGATAATACTTTCCAGGCGTGCTGTTCTTGCCGACACGGAACGATCCCGACATGCCGAGATGCATCAGCAGCACGTCGCCGGACGAAAGATCGGCGAGCAGGTATTTTGCGCGGCGTCCCAACCCCTCTACGAGCTTGCCGTGCAACTTTTGCGCAAAGCCCTTGGCAGCGGCCAGCGGAGGTCGCCGCGCCGCACCTCGACTTTGTCGAAGCGCTCGCCTTCCATGGCGGGCGCCAAACCACGCCGAACCGTCTCGACCTCTGGTAATTCGGGCATGATTAACCGCTCCCGCGCTGACACATAGCGCCCCCGGAGCGCGCGCGCTATGGTCTTGCCCGCAAAGGACTATCGGCTATGGCCACGGGCGGCGAGCAGACTCATTTCGGCTATCAGAGCGTGCCACTCGAGGACAAGCAGGGGCGCGTCGACGACGTCTTTCATTCGGTCGCCCGCCGCTACGACCTGATGAATGACCTGATGTCGGGCGGCCTGCACCGCGCGTGGAAAGACGCGCTGGTGACGGCGGTCAATCCGCCCAAAAGCGAGCGGAATTTCCATGTGCTCGATCTTGCCGGCGGCACCGGTGATGTTGCCTTTCGCATCGTCGATGCGGGCGGCCACGGCGTTCGCGCAACCGTCTGCGACATCAACGCCGATATGCTCGAGGTGGGGCGCGAACGCGCCGCGGCGCGTGGACTCGACGGTGTCGTCACGTTCGAGCAAGGCAATGCCGAAGAGCTGGCCTATCCCGACCGCAGCTTCGACTGCGTCACAATCGCTTTCGGCATCCGCAATGTTCCCCGCGTTGAACGGGCGCTTGACGAGGCGTATCGCGTGCTGAAGATCGGCGGGCGGTTTCTGTGCCTCGAATTTTCCTCGGTCGACGTGCCCGGGATCGATGCCTTGTATGAACTCTATTCCTTCCAGGTGATCCCGCGTGTGGGCGAGGTTGTGACCGGAGATCGCGACGCCTATCAATATCTCGTCGAATCGATCCGCAAATTTCCCAAGCCGAAAGTATTTGCGCGGATGATCGAAGCCGCAGGCTTCCGCCGTGTATCGTTTAGGCCGATGACCGGTGGCGTCGTGGCGCTCCATTCAGGCTGGCGATTGTGATCGCCGCTTTTTCTCACCTTCTCCGTCTGGCGCGCGCCGGCTTCGTATTCGCGCGCGAAGGTGTCTTTGCCCTGGTCGATACGCGGCCTCTGCCACTACCTGCCAAAACCGCCGTCGCGATTGCCCGCCTGATCGAGCGGCCGTCTGCGAAAAGCGGTGAAAATCGCCTCGCCGCTGCGTTGACCAGGCTCGGGCCGACCTATGTCAAGCTCGGTCAGTTTCTCGCCACGCGGCCGGATGTCGTCGGCACGGCGATCGCTCGCGACCTCGAAAGTCTCCAGGACAAGATGGCGCCGTTTCCGCAAGGCGAAGCCGAAGCGGCGGTCGCTGCCGCGTTCGATAAGCCGCTATCTGCACTTTACGCAAGCTTCGGACCTGCCGTCGCCGCCGCATCGATCGCACAAGTTCACCGCGCAGAGATTGAGGCGAACGGCGGTCGCAAGACGGTTGCGGTCAAAGTCCTCCGTCCCGGCATCGAGCGGCGCTTCAAGTCGGATCTCGATGCATTCTTCTTTGCGGCGCGCAACGCTGAGGCGTTGTCGGCGGAGGCGCGCCGCCTGCGCTTGATCGAGGTTGTGTCTACTTTGGCGCGCTCGGTCGCTATCGAAATGGATTTCCGTCTGGAGGCGGCGGCTGCGTCCGAGATGGCGGCAAACACGCGCGAAGATGCCGACTTTCGCGTGCCCACCGTTGATTGGGACCGCACTGCGCGTGAAGTGCTTACGCTGGAATGGATCGACGGGATTCGCCTCAGCGACCACCGCGCGCTCGAAGCCAAGGGCTTCGATCTGCCGGAGCTTGGGCACAAAGTGATCCAGAGCTTTCTTCGCCACGCGTTGCGCGACGGCTTCTTTCATGCCGACATGCATCCAGGCAATTTGTTCGTGGACGATGACGGAAGACTGGTCGCCGTTGATTTCGGCATCATGGGACGGCTGGGGCCGAAGGAACGCCGTTTCCTTGCCGAAATCCTGCTCGGCTTCATCACCCGCGACTACCATCGTACGGCCCAAGTGCATTTTGATGCTGGGTATGTGCCAAGGCATCATTCTGTCGAGAGTTTTGCGCAAGCCATTCGCGCCATCGGTGAGCCGATCCACAACCGCACGGCCGAAGACATCTCGATGGCCAAGCTCCTGATGCTGCTGTTCGAAGTGACCGGCCTATTCGACATGCGCACGCGGCCGGAACTGTTGTTATTGCAAAAGACCATGGTGGTCGTTGAAGGCGTCGCTCGTTCGCTCGATCCAAAGCTCGACATGTGGAGCACCGCCGAGCCGGTGGTGCGCGAATGGATCGCGCGCAATCTCGGCCCGGTCGGGCGGCTGGAAGACGCGGTCGAAGGCGCCGGCGAAATCGGCCGATTTTTCGGGGAAGTCCCGGGTTTATTGACCCGCGCCGGAACCTTGGTCGATCAGTTCGACGACATCACGCGTGACGGCCTGGTGCTTTCACCCGAGACCGTGTCGGCGATCGGTGCTGCGGAAGCACGCCGTAACCGTTGGACCGCGCTCGCACTGTGGGTAATCGCGATCCTGCTGGCCTTCATTATCTGGCGGCTGATCTGAGGAACAGCTCCGCCAGCTTGTCGATGCTCTGATTCCATCCCGCTTCCATTCCGGCGAGCATTTGCGAAGCGATCGGAACAAGACCGATAGCGTGAGTCTGCAGTGTCAGCGTCGTTTTTCCGTTGCTCTCGCTGAGAATGACGGTGGTTTCGCCTTCGAGCAGATGCTTGCCGTCTTGGTCAGTGGCGATATTCGTGAACACAAGCCGCTCCGGCGGAGTAACCTCGCGAAACTCGCCTTTCATTGGATACTCGTTGCCATCCGGCCCGCGCATCACGACGCGAAGGCTGCCGCCGACGCGCACATCGAGCTCGCAAACCGGGTTGGTGAAACCACGCGGACCGAACCACTGCGCCATCATTTTCGGGTCGGTCCAGGCTTTCCACACCAGGGATCGCGGTGCATCGAAGATGCGGGTCAGCGTGACACTTCCCTGTCCGAACGATGCCGTTTTTGCAGCTGCTGTCATTTTAGTTACCCCGCGTAGGCACGCTCGATGGCGGCGATGTCGAGCTTCTTCATCTTCAGGAACGCATTCATGACGCGCTCGGACTTGGCGGGGTCGGGATCCGTCATCATCTTCGGTATCGCCGCCGGGACAATCTGCCAGGAGAGGCCATATTTGTCCTTGAGCCAGCCGCAGGGACCTTCTTCGCCCTCTTGGGTGAGCTTGCTCCAGTAGTAGTCGACCTCAGCCTGGGTCTCACACCGCACCTGGAAAGAGACCGCTTCGTTGAATTTGAAGTTCGGACCGCCGTTCAGCGCCGTAAATGTCTGTCCGCTGATCTCGAATTCCACGACCATGACCGATCCGGGTGGCTTGCGGTGGACCTCCTGCCCGGCCTTGGGGTAACGGCTGATCTTGCCGACCTTCGCGTTCTCGAAAACCGAGCAGTAGAAATTTGCCGCTTCCTCAGCCTGCGTGTCGAACCACAGACACGGTGTGATATTGCCGGAGAGCTTCATCGTGCTTCCTTTCGTACGCCTACTGGTTATGCGCTGACCATCGTCTTAAAGCCGCCCACGATCATGCGCCTGCCGTCGAACGGGATTTTTTTGGATTTCATCATCGCGTCGATGCGCTTGTCTTTCATGACCTTCGCCATGACGCGATCGCGGTCGGCGCGTGACCGGTAGACAATGTAAGAGAACACAACGATCTCGCCGCGCTTGAGCTTGACGCTACGCGGAAATGACGTGCGCTTTCCGTGCGGAACGTCGTCGGCAACACATTCGTGGAATTCCAGGGCGCCGTACCGGCGCCAGATCTTGCCGGCCTGCTTGGCCATGCTGCGGTATGTCGCCAGTTGCCTCTTCTTCACTGGAAGAACAAAACCATCGACATAGGTCATTGATCCCCTCCTCTGTCCTTGCCGCGCTACGTGGCTTTCGCCAGGTACGCTTCGAGCTGCTCGAAAGTGCCGCTCCAGCCTTGCGTCATGCTGTTGCGGTTTGAGTCGAAGGTCTTCACCTCCGCCTCCGTCGCGTTGTAGGGGGCCCACCGGACGGTGAACTTCGTCTTGCCGCCAGGCAGATCCTCGAAGGTGAATGTCGAAAGCATCTGCAAGGGCCAGCTTTCGTGTCCTGGGTGGCGCGTCGTGCCGCCCTTCTCGTCCGAAAACGAGTTGATAAGCACCAACTTTTCCGGCGGGACGATTTCGCGATAGGCGAGCTTGCCCCACATGGGTTGCCCATTGGGAGATTGCAGGCCGTAGTGATAGCTGCCGCCAGGCCGCAAATCCATTTTGGACGCAATTACTTTGAAGCCTTTCGGGCCCCACCACTCCTTCATGCGTTCGGGATCGGTGAAGCACTTCCAGACTAGGTCGCGCGGCGCATCGAACGTGCGCCATATCACGAAATCTTCGACCATTACGTCGTTCCCTTCTGACGGACTCACTTCGACTCGACGATGATCATCCAGTTCACGCCGAATTTGTCCGCGAGCATCCCGAAACGCGGCGAGAAGAACGTCTTGGTCAACGGCAACGTGACTTTTCCGCCCGACGACAGAGCGTTGAACAGACGATCGGCGTCGGCTTCGTCCTTGGCATCGAGCGAAAGTGCGAAACCCTTGAAATCCGGATGGCCTTTATTTTCTCCATCGGACGCCATGACCTGCGTATTCCCGATCTTGAGAGAAGCATGCATCACCTTGTTCTCGTTGTTCGGCGTGCACATCGACTTTTCGGGACTGTCCTTCCAGCGCATCAGCATGCCAACTTCGGCGTTAACAGCCTTCTTGTAGAATTCGATCGCCTCTTCGGCGCGGCCGTCAAAGAACAGGTAGGGCTGAACTTGCATGACTCGATCCTCCTCATTTGTGGCCGATTTTGCGGCCTTTTCCGAAACCGGGGGACAACGGTATTGAGGTCCTGCCGGACATTGACAAATACGTTGATATCAACATAATGACCTTGTGTCAAACTCCGGCGCAAAAAATAATGAGCTGCCGCTCGCCGCCACGCACCTGGTGCGCGACAATTGCCTGTGCCTGCATGTTCACCGGGCGGCGCGCGCATTGGCGCGCCGCTTCGACGATGTGCTGCGGCCGCTCGATCTCACCAACGGTCAATTTTCCCTGCTGATGTCGCTCAACCGGCCTGAACCGCCGACGCTCGGCAGCGTCGCGTCCCTTCTTGCCATGGACCGAACGACGCTCACGGCCAATCTCAAG